>JAMLGU010000001.1 GCA_023957575.1 Chitinophagaceae bacterium
TTCTTTCAATCAGCTTCACCTTGTGAACATCTTTTACAAATGCGTATTTATCTTTTGAAACTTCTTCTGCCTGTGCCTTTATGGTAGCCCTGAAATCATCTATCCGTAAAAAAGGAATGACTGACCCGACAAGGAACTGTTGAAAGTGCCTTGCCTTCCATAATCCGAAACAAAGCGTTTTATAAAAATCTAATTCATCAGAATTTTTGCAAGAGATTACAAAACAATTCGGGCAAGACTTTTCAAGTGGTTTGCCACTATTTAAACCTTTGCAGAGAATGAATAAATCAAAATCCTTTGTTTGATTTTTTGGATTGAAGCTGTGAACTTTTGGACAGTGCATAGTATGAGCATTTAAATTTTGCTCCGCTACGCTTCGCATACATTTTTAAAAGAAAACAGAAAAAAAACCGGAAAAAAAAAGAAAAAAGAAAGCCTCTTGAAAGGGCGGCAAATGCAAAAAACCAAAAGGAAACGGAATAAATGATAGCCTTGTGCGGTGGGCTTGTGTTTATGCCGTAGTCTTTTGGTTTTTTATCAGCGTGGGCTTGTGTGTGCCGCCCTAACTTTGCTTTGTTTTTTATTTTTTAAAGGTATGCTTCTTCAAATCGTTGTTCTATTGCATTCCTAAATCGTGTATTAATTTGGTGAGGTGTATTTCTAATGTATTGCAGTGCTGAACGCTTTTCTGCTTCAGGTAGATTATCAATAAAAGTGATTACGTTTTGAAGTGTGAACTGTTGGTTGATTGCATCAGAAAATCTTGGCGAAAAGTCAGACCATATAATTGCATCAAAATTCCTTTCTGTATTCCATTGACTTAGTATATCAATCATAAAAGCATTCGCCTGTCTGACTTGTTGGGTATTGGTTGTAAAATCAATGAAGCCAATGTTATTGACATTTTCCGTTCCTTCTCTGCTACGCAAGTTTTCCCTGGCTGCTGCAAGAGTATCATGTGCTGATATTGCATAGAGGGTGATTACATTATCAAAAGCTGGTTTTATTACAAGTGTTAACCGATTGCCGTTGGATATTCTGGCAAATTCAATTGGTAGAACAGGACCATCATAAAACCATTCATCTGTTGTTTCTAAATTCCGCTTATCCCAATACAAGGAACCCCATACTAAAATTGCTATTCTCATATCACAAAGGTAGTTTTTCGGGTTGGCTGGGGTAAACACTTCGCAGAAAAAATAAAGCATACCGCTCTCAATTGTGCGGTGGGTTAAGAGCAAATGCAATGACTGAACGGAATGGAGCAAACTGCAAAGGTGGCTTGTAGTGGCATGAGCAATTTGCTTTGAAGCGTTGGCGGCTTTTGTAAATTATCTAAACACAAAAGCCATTGAAGCAGAGCTAAAGCAAATGCCATGACACGCAAAGCCTGTGTGATTGATTTGCGAAATATAGAGAGGGAATTGCTTTTGCTGTGCGGTGCTGAGGTGAGTGAAATGAACGTAGGCGAAATGTAGTGAAGGATAGTGTAGAGAATGAAGCGAAGCGGAATGAACGAAACGCCTGAACGGAATGGAGATGTAGTGAATGAACTGACCGCAAGCACATGGCAATAAAACTAAACATGCTTTATTTTTTACTGCACCGCTGAAAGGGTGGCGGGGTGTGGTGGCTTTCCGGGTGGGGTGCGATGGCTAAAAGCACGGCTTCACTTTTGATAAAAAGTGCTATGGTGTTGGATACTTAACATAATGTTCTTATGTGACAGCCTGTGCGGTTGGATGCTTGCATAAGCAATAGCAAAAGGCTGTGCGAAGCGAACACATAAGGCAACATTATGTTTAAGTAGCTTCCGCCAATTTTTATACTGGCATAAGCGAAACGGTGGTGGTGGTTGGAGTGTAGCGTCTTTTTGTTTGGTGTGTAGGGTGGCACAGTTCTTTGCTACCGCAATGGAGCTTTAGCGGAATGAGGATAGCAATGTGCTGTATGCGTTGACACACACCACACAAAAAGTATGACTGTTAAAAATGGCGGCAACACCATAGATGCAGTGGAAGCGTTTGCTGTGTGCAGTACTGCATAAGCCATGCTTGTGTGTAGGCTGGGTGGGACTATTAATTGTGAGGAACGAACACCGCTTTTCTTTGCATTAGGGATTGAAGCGGAAATCCTTTTGCCATCAGCAAAAGATTGTAGCGGAAAGCCCGACCCGTAGGGGAATGCCCTAATTATTTTTAATTCTCAATATTTATACCATCTACCTTAAATGCTGCCTTCTTTGTTACAATATAAACTCCTATTAACACCAAAGAAGCAGCGAATATTTTATCTAAAGTAAACTTATCCTGCCCTACTATAACCGCAGTAACAGATGCTACAATAGGTTGTAAATTCATAAAAATACTAACTACACTTGCTTTTAGTTTTCCCAGAGCAACCGGCATAAGAAAGAATGCTATAACAGTAGAAAAAACCAATGAAAAACCCAATAGCAAGACACCCGACATAGTAACAAGTTGAGTGAATATTTTCTGCTCCGTAATTCCTTTTACTCCAAATGGAAAACTAAAAGCTACAGCAAACAAGAACATCCATTTTACAACTGTTAGGGGTTTATATTTTATTGAAACATTTCGAGTAAGGAGTAAATATATCCCATAACATACGGAACACAATATAGCTATTAGTATCCCCAATAAATTATTACTTCCTGATGAACTATTATGGCTCTTGAGGATTATGATAAAAGCCCCGGAAACACTTAATGCTATTCCGAAGCTTTTTGTTGAATTTACTTTTTCTTTTAAAAAAATGAATGAAAGGAGTAGAACAACAACTGGAGTAAGTGCCATCATCAATGCATAGTTTACAGGTGTTGTGTATTTTAATGACAATGCGAAAGTTAACTGAGTAGCTACAAACCCAAGCAAACCACCAAATGCTAAAATCAGTAAGTCTTTCTTAGCGGGAATTTCATTGTTATTTCTTAAATCAATAAGCCAAAAGAAAACACAACCAAATATCATACGGATAATTGTATATGCCTGTGGTGTAAGCCACCCAGAAATCAATGCTTTAGTAACTGGAATGTTTATACCAAAAATTATGTTAGCAGTAATTATTGCAAAATATCCTGTATACTGATTATTTTTCAAACTGTTTTTACTCCATTTTATATCCCGGTGACTTGTATAACTTATTTTTCTGTTCTATAATATCCGGCTGATATACTTTTTCTTTCCAATCGTTTGGTTCAACATCTTCTATAGCTACAGAGAAGGAGCTTTTATCATAACCAATAACAGATATTGCTGCATTAGTTAATGCTTCGGCAAGTTTTTTTTTCTGTGTTTCTGATTTGCCTTTCCAAAGTTTTACAATTATATGTGGCATTATTTAGTGTTTAATAAGATTATTTGATACTTCTTTTTTACTGGTTAAATCATGTACTTTTTAATTAAGCTCTTTTACTTTCGAAATTAAAATTTACAGCAAATGCTAATAAAAGCATTATTATCCCCACCATACACACACCTATCCAGTTGTACAAATTCCAGGCAATTGAACCCAATGTAGAGCCTACCGCACCGCCTACGAAGTTTGACACAACAAATACAGTATTCAACCTGCTTCGCTCGCTGTCACTCAAACTATAAATAAGTGATTGTGTAGAATCCATTGTCCTCTGAATACCAAAATCCAAAACAATAATTCCAAGGATAATTCCGATAATGTATGTGCCTGCAAACCCTAACACTGCATAAGCAATGAGGCATGAAATGATACATACTACGATGATGCTGCAACTATCTTTTTTTATCGTTCAGCCCTCCAATTACCCGAGCACCTAATGCACCTACTGCACCCACAAGACCAAATAACCCGATTTGATTGGAGTTCATGTTATATGACGGGCTTTCAAGTAAAAATGTCAACGAAGTCCAAAAGACACTAAATGAACCAAATATTATTGCTCCTGTAATTGCCCCTCGTCTCAATACTGCATACTTTTTAGTAATAGCCAGCAGCGATTGAAGTAATTGTTTATATGAAAGATTTGCATACGCAGTGACTGCCGGTATACTTCTAATCCACTACTTCCCAACTTTCTTGTTTGCATAACTTCTTGTTGTACTTTATTTTGTATGCAGCCTGAAATGCTCAGAATTTGCAGAAGTATCAGAAAGAGGAATTTCATTGCATTTTGCTTTTGTCCTGTAATGTTTAAAGTCCAGACCAAAGTTTAAACTGTTTTGCCATCTCTGGAGTAGCGTGACTGAAAAAAGCACTTTCAGGATTATCGAGTTTGGCAATTTCCTGCATATCATCAGCGGAAAGTTCAAAATCAAAAACTTCAAAATTCTCTTTAATTCTGGAAGGGGTCACTGACTTTGGAATCACAACCACATCACGCTGAATAAGCCATCTTAATGTTACCTGTGCTGGAGTTTTACCGTATTTGTTTCCAATTTTCAGAAGTGTTTCATTACCAAAAAGATTATTTCTGCCTTCTGCAAACGGCGCCCAGGACTGGTGAACAACACCATATTCATCCATTGTTTTTCGGTCTACATTTCTTTGGAAAAACGGGTGCGTTTCAATCTGGTTGATGGCCGGAATGATTTCATTGAATTCAATTAAATCAGCCAACCGGTCAGGATAAAAATTACTCACGCCAATCGCGCGGATTTTTCCGGATTTGTTCAGTTCTTCCAAAGCTCGCCATGAACCATAAATATCATTGAAAGGTTGATGAAGCAAGTACAAATCCAAAGTCTCCAACTGCAGTTTTTCCATGGATCTCTCAAAGGCTGTTTTGGCTTTTTCATAACCGTAGTCAGAAATCCAAAGTTTGGTGGTAACAAAAATTTCGTTTCTTGGAATTCCACTTTCTTTTATGGCGTCGCCAACGGCTTTTTCGTTTCCATAAGCCTGTGCGGTGTCGATACTTCTGTAACCGGTTTCCAGAGCGGTTAACACGCTTTTTTTACATTCGTCATAATTCGGAATTTGATAGACTCCAAATCCTAAAATCGGCATTTCCACACCGTTATTAAATTTTACTGTTTTCATAATTTTTTTATTTCTTTTATTGTTTTAAATCGTTGAAGCATCGATTACATAGCGATACCGTGCTTCTTTGTTTACAATTTTTTCCCAGGCATCATTAATATCTTCTGCCTTTATTAACTGGATTTGCGGATAGATTTTCTTTTGAGCACAGTAATCCACTACTTCCTGTGTTTCGGGAATACCCCCAATTAACGAACCATTGAAATTGACACGGTTGAAAATCATGTTGAAGTTGTTAATAGTAAGCTCACCATTGACAGGTTGCCCTACTTGTGTAAAGTAACCGTAAGGCTTTACACAATCAATGTATGAAGACATTTCATAAGCATATGGGATAGTGGAAATCATGTAATCCAATTTCCCCTTCCATGGTTTAAAGCTATCTGCACCGCTCACTACAATTACTTCTTTCGCTCCAAACTTTTTAATGTCCTCCACTTTTGATGCCGTAGTAGTGAAGGCATAAACTTCTGCACCTTTTGATACAGCCAATTGAATAGCCATGTGACCTAAACCTCCAATACCCGCTACGCCAACCTTATCACCCTTTTTGATTTTTGCGTGCATTAAAGGGGAATAAGTTGTAATACCCGCACAAAGCAGCGGTGCTGCATGTTGCAGATCTATATTGTCCGGGATTTTAATTGCGAAATGATCCCTTGCCACAAGATTATTGGAATAACCACCTTGTGAAATTCCAGTAGGTGATGATTTTTCCGGTGAACCATAAGTGCCAGTAAAACCAGTTGTTTCACAATGATGCTCTTCTCCTTTTTTACAGCTTTCACATTCCATGCAGCTATCAACCATACAGCCTACACCTGCTTTATCTCCCACTTTGAATTTGGTTACATTCTTTCCTACTGCTGATACGATCCCTGCAATTTCATGCCCCGGAACCTGTGGGTATTGCTGCGGACCCCAATGTCCTTTCATCTGATGTATATCTGAATGGCATATACTTGCATATTTAATGTCAATGAGAATGTCATTATCACCCAATGGTCTGCGTTCAAACTCCCAAAGGCTTAATTTACCGGAACTGTCTTTTGCGGCATAGGCTCTTGATTTAATGTTGTTGCTCATATTTTTAAAATTATTTGTTTGTGAAAGAAGTTGTAAAGGGTTTGTAACTATTAAAGCTGCACCAGCCAATGCTGTTTGCTCTATAAATTTTCTTCTTGATAATTGATTGTTTTGATTTGCCATAGCCTTATCAATTAGTTGTATTTATACATTCATTTATTTAATCGGTATAACTTTTACAGTAGCTTCTTTGGCACGGGTACTAATCATTGAGGACAGGTATGGGTTTTTAGCATACTTTTTTTTGTAAGCTTCATCAATTTGTTCATTGATACTGCCGTTAACTTTTTCAAAATTCACATCCTTAACCATACCCGCTGCATGAACACGACCTGCCTTTTGTGCAATAGCTGATTGATACCAGCGGGATTTAATGCCATTATAAGCCCGTACATATAAATCATCATTCACTACTACTGCCCATATCCATGTAGGTGTGCCATAAGTAACACCATCGGAACGGAAAGGCGATATTTTTAAGTCATCTGCTTTGTTTATATTTTGTAATTCTTCCAATGAGAATTTTGTATTTACTGAATCCATTTTTATTATTTGTTTTTTTAAAATTTTGACAAGACGCTTCTTGCAGTATCTGCCTGAGTTTTATTAATACTTTCTTCAATCAGGCTAAATACTTCCATCAATTGCATTTTTGTAATACCTGTATTTATTCCCATTGAAATGTGGGCTTGCAACTGCGGCTCAACACCGGGCATTGAAGCCAAAGCCGAAATTGTAACCAACTCCCTTTGCTGATAACTCAATACATCGCTATTAAAAATATCGGCAAACAAATGTTCCTTCAGAAAAGCATCAATACGAGGTGCAAACTCGCCAAAACCCTGAGCCGGTTTGGACTGCGAAACTTTGGTAAGAACTTCTAAAACCTTTCTGCCTTGTTCATATTTGTCTGATGATGTGTCTTCAATAATAATTTGTTTTCCTATGCTGTCTGTTATTCCTTTTGCCTTTCTTTCATCCAATACGACTTTAAAAGTATTAAGAGCATTGAGACTTCTTGGAAAACCACAATAGGCATAGAGCTGTACCAATGTTTCCTTAATCTCGTTAATAGTTAGACCAGAATCCAATCCTATATTTAGCTGCATTTTTAATTGCTGCATATTCCCTGTTGCCGTTAATGCAGAAATATTTACAAGGCTTTGCTGCATTGGACTCAAGGTTGGGTTTGTAATTATATTTTGCTGTGCGTACATTTTTGTAATGCTTACTGTGAGAACAAAAAGAATTAGCCAACGAAGGGTTTTGTTTTTCCTCATCACTAACAAATTTTATTTTTTGTTTGCTGCTTTATATTCCTCGTCTGTAACAGGATTTAGCCATACAGCGTTTTCCTCTCCTTCGTAATTAGTAATAGCAATGTGAATCATTTTGCTTTGAGCTGTTGCTCCATGCCAATGTTCAATGTTCTCCGGAATATTCACTACATCACCTTTCTTAATGAACTGTGCCGGCTTTCCTCTCTCCTGATATATGCCTTCACCTTCGGTTACAATCAGTACCTGTCCTTTGGGGTGTGTATGCCAATTGGTTCTTGCGCCGGGTTCAAATGTTACTGCACCAGCAGAGAAATTATTATTCTTATCCTTTGAAATCATTGGATACAAAAATGCAGTGCCTGTAAACCACTGTTTCGGCAACTGTTGCCCTTTAGGGAAAATTGAGGTATTGTTATCTGTTGTCATTTTGGAAGTGTTTTTAGTACTGTTGCAGGCTGTTAATGTAACAGCTATAATCAGCAATTGAATTAACTTGAATTTCATACTGCAAATATCGCAACTATCTAATGTACCCGGTTTATACAAAATACTGTTCTTTTTACCACTTTTACTGATTATTACTAAACTGAGCCCAAACAGCATTTAGAATTACTAAATTTGCAGAGAGAAAATTTAAGATATGGAAGAGATAAGGAAAATTGGAAATGTAAAGGACTATAATAATTGCCTTGGCATAGACACCCTGCACCCGCTTGTAAGTATTGTGAATTTTGACGATTTACCTGAGGTACAGACTCATAGACTTAATATGAGTATTTACGCTGTATTACTCAAAAATATCAAATGCGGTGATTTACGTTACGGCAACAGTCATTATGACTATGCAGATGGCACATTGATTTTTATTGCTCCAGGTCAGTTATATGGTGTGGATAGCAAAGGGACTACAGTAAGACCATCAGGATATGCTTTGGTTTTTCATCCGGATTTGATTGCCGGAACCTCATTAGGGAAAAATATTAAAGACTATACCTTTTTTTCCTATGAGGTTGAAGAAGCCCTGCACCTCTCCAAGAAAGAAAGGAGGACTATCATTGATTGCTTTAATAAGATTAATGATGAAATAGACCAAAATATTGATAAGCATAGCAAGACACTTATAGTATCAACAATTGAACTTCTTTTAAACTACTGTCAGCGTTTTTATGACCGACAATTTATAACACGAAGCACTGCCAATAAGGATATACTGACCCGATTTGAAAACCTATTGAACGATTATTTCAAATCAGACAGGTCAAGTACTTTGGGATTACCAACTGTTGCCCATTGTGCAGATGCACTACATCTATCACCAAATTATTTTGGAGACCTAATAAAAAAGGAAACAGGCAGCACTGCTTTGGACTATATACAAACACGATTAATTGATGAGGCAAAAAATCGGATATTTGACAGAAGCAAAACAATAAATGATGTTGCTAATGAATTAGGCTTTAAATACCAACAACATTTTACAAGGTTGTTTAAACAAAAGGTTGGAGTTACACCTAATGAGTACAGACATTTGAATTAACCTCTTACAGAAACCAAAGACTTTCCCTGCCAAAGTCCGGCAGCTTATCGTGTTGAAAATGGGGGTAAATTTCTGCAACCATTTCAGGGTATTTGATTGTAACCGGCAAACTCTGCTGATTGGTGCTTTTCCAATACATACGGCTGAACTGATATACCTGGTCAATGAGTTGTTCAACTAAATTCATATCCTCTAACATCCCCTCAACTGTTGACGATAAAGCAATCTTCACCGGAAAATGATATTCCTTCTGTGCAGGTTTTGCCGTTGCATCGTACCGGGTATTATTGAACAACAAGTATTCTGATTTACCAACTTTTACAATTGTACCACTGTAAGGCATCAGGTTATTTCCATCTTTCAAATCAAAGCCCAATAGTTCTTTGCTTTCCGTTTTATTGATTGTAACAACTATCACGGGTATGTTTAAGCCCAATGTATGCAGCGTTCTCAGGATTGGTTCTAATTCCTTTTTACCAATGTCCTTGTAGAAATGAATAATGAGCCTTGAAGCTGTGTAATTAACTGCAATGAACTTTGCAACTGCTTCACGGATTGAACCTGCAAGACTTACTGTATCGTTGCCTTTGAAGCAGTCAAAGCCTTTGAACATTCCTTCGTTATTAAAGCAAAATGCAGAACCTACAAATCTTGTTTTTCTTGTTACTGAATAAAATGCACCAACACCAACAATTAATTCATTATTGGTAGGTCTGTTTAATCTCCACGGCACACCGCCCAACTTTGCCAGCATTGCAATTTCAATATGAGGCAGGAATGTATTGAAGTAAGAATTTGGCTTACCGTTTTTGTATAGGTGTTCACTTTTGATTACCTGTGAAAGCACACCTTCATACAATAGAATTTCTTTGATTTTATAGTAAATGTTTTTCCTTGCTTCATCCTTCTCTAATTTGGGAACCGGATTAACAAACAAAGCCATGTATTGAGTATCGGGAAGCCATTCTGCGTTCTTCACAGCATTTTTAACTGCTGCAACTGCATTTTGTACAGTATCAAATTCAACATTCTTTGAAATTTCTAACTCAAAGGGAACTTTGATGTAGTCCTGCAACTTTGGAAATGAAAATTTACCGTCAGTCCATCCACTATTGAAATACTTGTATAGTTCTGTAACTGCACTTGCTTTATCCGACTGCTGATAAATGAAAAAGAATTTGAAGTTGCTTGGCTTTTGTGGCAACTGGTAAGGACCTTTTGACTTAAAATCTTTCTTGGGTTCTTTACCTGTTTTGCCACCTGAATAAAGCAAGTCGTTTGATGTAGAACTAATGACCCGATACTGTTCTGCAACCGGCTTGTAAAAGCCGTTTGTTCCGATTGGAATTAAACTACGAAAAGTATCATTGTCAAAATACTTGGTGTAGAAGTCTTGCAATACATTCAAGTATCGTGGATAGCGGTTAGATAAGTTCGGTATATCATGGGCAATCTCTAAATGTGGTTTGATGTCATTACTCAATACAGGAAAGCACTTGTCAGGCATATTGATTACTTCCTGTGGTCTGAATTTCCATTTGTATAAGATGCCATTGCAAACTATCCAATTGTAAAGGTTGGTATTGAAGTTATAAATCTCTGAAACAGGTTTGGCAAAAATCTTTGTTGTGCCATCATAAGACAAAACTAATTCGGGCTTATCTGTAACCCTTGCATATTGCACCTTTACAGTAAACTGGTTGTACACATTGTATTTTGCATTGCTTTTATCCTTGTCGTGAAACCATACTTCTGTTTCGCTTGTAAAATTCTGATGGATGATGTCAGCAATACCCATGAAGTAATCCCGAATGAGATAGCGGTAATAATGATTTGCGAACCTGTGAGAAACTGATAAATCAATTTCCAGTTCAATTGCTCCGTCTTTGGCTGGCTGAAAATCGGTGTACAGTTTGTTTAACTCCAGCAGTTCTAATGCAGAAAGTTTATCATCAAGAAGCCCTTGCAAATCATCTTTGAATACCGGGTAAAAATCAGTCTGCTTCTGCTTGTAAAAAGCGAATGTCTGTTTCCCTGTCGGTGGTTCAAATGGAATGATATTTAAGAGAAGCTCTTGCAATGGTAAGTTATTAATTGTTAGTTGTTAATGTTTGATGTTTTGTTTGGCGGTTTTAATGATAGTGGTAATGAGTTTAATTATTTCAATAGCATCGGTATTGATGCTATCAAATTCCGGTTCTGTCAAATAATCTGTTGCCTTCAGTAATTCCAGCCAATACAATGTTTCGTTTATTTCCTTTTGAGCTACTGAAAGCTTATGAATAAAATCTACTTTGCTTTCGCTGTGTTCCGCTTCTCTTACCATTGCACCTACCGATGTGCCGCTTCTTAAAAGCTGCTTTGACATAACATACTCCTGCTTGTCAGCGTTTAAATACTGGTAGAGTTTTACAATACGAATTGCAAAATCAAAACTCTTTTGCTTTATGACATTTTCTTTGCTCAACGTTTACAATTTATCATTAACAATTAATCATTAACTCTCATTTTTTATTTTTGGGCTTGTTGGTAATCTTCTTCACTTCCTTGTCAAAATCACTTTCAAAATTGCGGTCTTGAATTACCCTGAATTTGCTGTACTCTTTCTCTGCCAGTTTCATTGCTACATCGTGGCTTACTTTTCCGGCATCTTTGAGTATGTTGTATTCGTTGAATTGAAGGAAAGCATCTAACCGTGTAACCCAATCAGCCATTTTCATAGGGATTTGCCTTTCGGCTTGCAATTCGGCAAAATCAAGGTACATGGTAACAATGCGTTCCAGTTCT
This sequence comes from Chitinophagaceae bacterium, assembly GCA_023957575.1. Classification (GTDB taxonomy): domain Bacteria; phylum Bacteroidota; class Bacteroidia; order Chitinophagales; family Chitinophagaceae; genus Niabella. Next base: position 11,728 of record JAMLGU010000001.1, read on the forward strand.
TTGATTTCCTTTTCCTGCAAGTAGTTCTTAGCTGTACCAATGTCCGTTTTCAAGACTTTGCCTTTGGGTGCATTCTTCCAGGTGGTTAAGCCCATATTGGGCTGTGAGGCATCGGCACGGTCTGCTATCAATTCGGCTGCTGTTTTTCCTGTAATAGCCCAATGCAATTTGTTCTGAACTGTTTTAAAGAACTTCTGCGTTATTTCAGCATCCTTGCTGTAATCAATGCTGCACTGCTCGTATATGTCGGTAATTTTTAGGTAGAAGCGTCTTTCGCTTGCCCGTATCTCCCTGATACGTTCCAAGAGTTCATCAAAGTAGTCTTTGCCAAAGCGTTTGCCTTGTTTCAGGCGTTCATCGTCTAATACAAAGCCTTTGATAATATACTCCCGAAGTGTTTTGGTAGCCCAAATACGAAACTGGGTAGCATTAATGGAATTTACCCTGTAGCCTACGGCTATAATGGCATCGAGATTATAAAAGTCCAAATCCCGGCTTACATCCCGGTTTCCTTCTTTTTGAACTACTCGAATTTTTCGAGCAGTTGCCGTTTCCTCCAATTCTCCTGTTTTGTATATCTCTTTCAGGTGGTAGGTGATGGTATGACTTTCCACACCGAATAACTCAGCCATCCTTTTTTGGGTAAGCCAAAAGGTTTCGTCATTAAAAATCACTTCTATTCTCACATCACCGGTAGGGGTGTTGTAAAAAATGATGTCGCTATGTTGGGGGTTGTCTGCCATGTTTAAAATGTAATTTTCGCTTTATCCAATAGGTTTTTCAAATTCCAAATACTGTTGTCAATGGTAGTAATATCAATATCATTTAATTACTCAAAATCAATCTTCCTTTCTATTTAAAGTTGACCTCCAACACCCTTAAACTTCTCTACAAACGAAACCAGCTTTTGGAAAACACTCTGCTTCTTAGTCAAATACTGAGGATTTAAAGGGCTCATTTTCGGTAAAAGAGCATTCAATTCTGTTCCATTCTCACTTGCAAATTCACGTTTTAAAGAAGCTGTTATATATCGTTTTGCTTCTTCTTCATTTAAATTTTCTTCTGCGATTAATTCTGAAGCTTCCGTTTTTTGTTTGCTTTGAGCAAACGCAAAGAATGAATCTATAACATTGGCTTTGTCTTGAAGGGTATCAAGGTCAGTTTCATTAATAAAATCAACTACCAGGCTCTCCTTTGCCCTATTACCAACACTTGCACGAATAACCCTGCGTATTTCTTCAATTAAAGTAGCTTTGTCTTTTGTCTTTTTGTTGTGCTCAAAAATTAATTCGAGAATATAGTCAAGGTTAATCTCTTGCGATTTGAGTAAGTCAACTTCAAAAACTACATCATCCCAATCAATCGTTGATTCTTCAGATTCTTTCCCACTCTTCTCTCGTCTTAACCAGTCTCGTATATCATTGTAGGTAGAACGGTAATCCTGAACTGTCCTTTCTTTGAGCAATTCAATTTTTTGCATTGCAGCAATATCCTCGTCTGTTACAAAATGAGCTTTTTTAAATTCCTCAACTGCTTCTGGATTGTTGATGTCAATTGCTTGAAGTGCTTTAAGGTGGTTAAATTCATCGTAGTTCTGGAGTATGTTTTCAACTCTCAAATACTCTCCGAATAGTTTTGCAAATTCCTTTTTGTCTTTCTCTTTTACGATTTCATCAGGGTTGGGGAACTTATCATTTAACTCTTTTACTACTTCAACATAACCCCTACGTGCTTCACCAGTAACAATGTCTGTAAAGCCTTCCAAATATTCTTTATAGCTCTTTTCAAGAACCACATTTTTAGTATTGCTATCTCCGAAAAGGGTAATTGCGTCAATAGTTGCTTTTTCTAAATCACGGAATGTTATAATGTTGCCAAATGTCTTTGTTGCATCGTAAATTCTATTTGTTCGTGAAAAGGCTTGAATCAAGCCATGATAACGCAAATTCTTGTCAACGAACAATGTGTTTAAGGTCGGAGCATCAAAACCAGTAAGGAACATCCCGACTACAATAATTAAGTCAATTTCTCTGTTCTTTACACGTTTGGCAAGGTCGCGGTAATAATTTTGAAATTCTTTACTGTCAACGCTGTAACTGGTGCTGTATAGGACGTTATAATCATGGATGGCTTTGGTTAAAAATTCCTTGGCACTGCTATCTAATGCCGAAGGTTCAAAACTTTCATCCACTATTTCACCGATTGCACTTTGTTCCTCATTGGCTGCAAAGGAAAAAATTGTCGCAATCCTTAAAGGTTTATCGCTACCCTTTTGCAAGTTGTTTAGTTCCTCATAATAACATTTGGCTGCATCAACACTACTTACGGCAAACATTGCATTAAAACCCTTGTTACTTCCTTGGTTCCGGTGCGTTTTTATCCTGAAATTCTGTAAAACATATTGTGATATTTCTTTAATACGAGAAGGATGAAGCAAAGCCTTTTTATTTTCTGCTGCACTTAACTTTTTTTCGTCTTGTTCGGTTTCTATGTTCTTAAATTGCGGTCGAACATCATTGTAATCAACTTTGAATTTCAGAACTTTTTCATCTCTAATGGCATCAGTAATTACATATGAGTGCAGTTCACGTCCAAAAACACTGGCTGTAGTATCCGCCCCTAAGGCATTTTGCGGAAAAATGGGTGTTCCGGTAAACCCGAATTGATAGAACTTCTTGAATTTCTTTTGCAGATTCTTTTGTGCCTCTCCAAATTGTGAACGGTGTGCTTCATCAAAAATGAAAACTACCTGCTTTTGATAAATGGCTAAATCGCCCTCACTTTTCATGAGGTTATTTAGTTTCTGTATGGTTGTTACAATAATCTTATTATCCTCTTTTTCAATATTTCTCTTTAAGCCTGCTGTGCTATCAGAGCCGTTTACGCTATCTGGAGAGAAACGCTGATATTCTTTCATCGTTTGAAAGTCCAAATCTTTACGGTCAACTACAAAGAATACTTTATCAATAAAGTCCAATTGAGTTGCTAATCGTGCTGCTTTGAAACTGGTAAGTGTTTTGCCTGAACCTGTGGTGTGCCAAACATAACCACCACCGTCTGTTGTTGACCATTTCTTTGCTTCATAGGAACTTTTTATTTTCCATAACATGCGTTCTGTTGCAGCAATCTGATAAGGTCGCATGACAAGCAGTGTATCACTCGTGTCAAAAACAGAATAGGTAAGCAATACATTTAATAAAGTATGTTTTTGGAAAAATGTTGCCGTAAAGTCTTTTAGGTCTTTGATTAATGTATTATCAGCCTTTGCCCAGTTCATGGTAAAGTCAAAGCTGTTTTTATCTCGTTTTACCGTGTTGGCAAAGTACCGGCTGTCCGTACCATTTGATATGACAAATAGCTGTATGTATTTAAAAAGTGAATTACTGCTATTAAAACTTTCTTTGGAGTAACGATGCACCTGATTAAAAGCCTCTCGTATTGCAACTCCTCGTTTTTTAAGTTCTACTTGCACCAGAGGTAAGCCATTCACTAATATGGTAACATCATAACGATTGGCATGTGTGCCTTTTTGTTCAAATTGTTTGATGACCTGCACTTTATTACGTGCAATATTTTTTTTATCTACTAAGTAGATGTTTTGGATATGCCCATCATCGAAAACGAAATCGTGAATATGGTTGTCGTGAATTTTTCTGGTTTTTTCAACGAGGTTGTCGCTTGGCTTATCTAAATATTCTTCTACAAAACGAATCCATTCAGCATTTGTAAATGTTACATTGTTTAGCGATTGCAATTGCACTCGTACATTCGCCAACATAGCTTCCTGAGTGTTTAGGCTTATCGGGTTTTCATAACCTTGATTTTCGAGGTCTTCGATAAATTCACGTTCAAGGGCATACTCCGTTTGATACACGGCTGGCGGCTCATTCACAACTGAATCCTTGATGTAGTTATCCAGTACAATGAAATTGTTTGATTCCGCTATTGTTTTGTAAGTGCTCATTTGTCTGAATTAATTGTCTGAATTAGGATTTTTAGGATTGATTGATTGTAGGATTATTTCCTGTAGTCTTTATTTTCAGGGTGATTGACGTTATATACTCGTTTAAATTCCAAACTTTTTGAACCGAAATTTATTAGTAAGCCAATGGGTAAATTATACGCCTGGCAATAATTCATTGCCTGCGCTAAATGCACCTCTTCCAACTTTATTAAGGCTTTCAATTCTACCATTACCAAATCTTCAACAAAAAAATCTACACGCCTTGTTCCAATATCAATGCCGTCATAAAAAATACTCATTTCCATTTCCCGCTTAAAACCCAACCCCTGCTTCTCCATTTCAATAGCCAATGCCCGCTGATAGATAACTTCCTGAAATCCGTTACCCAGTGTGCTATGCACTTTCATGGCACAGCCAATTATCTTATGCGTTAAATCTTCATGTTTCATTTGAACCCTGTTATTAATTTTCATTTCTAAATCCTGTCATCCTAAAATCTTAAAAATCATAATTCAGACAATGGAAAGGTTAGTAATAAATCCCTATAATACGCATACTGCTTTTTCCTTAACTCAATCTCTTTTGGCAAACCTTCGCTAATGGATGTTGTAAGCGTATCGAATTTATCAAGGATAGTAACAATACGGTTTTGTTCTCTGATTGATGGAATTGGGATTTTAAAATTCTTTATCATACTTGAATTTAAATCTCCTCTTGCACCTTGGCCAAGATTTTTAAGATTTTCATGGTTAAAACTGACCCAATGAAACACATATCTATACAGTGCTTTTTGTGGATTAATTTCTAAACATAAACAGTGTTGATTAGTAGTTAGTGGAATCTTATTTATGGCTGACCGCCCTGCTGTTGCTCCTGAAATGGCTATAATTACACAATTAACAGGAATCCATTTTGTAGCAGTATTTTTTAATGCAAAATCACTAATAAACATTTCTGTACTATTAATATCAGAAAATTTAACCTCTTGAGTTCTTAACCAAGGGATAGTACCATTTTCGTAAAATTTTGGATTACCAGCTTGTGGTGTACTTCCTGAATAAGACTTTATAGTTACTTCTCCCAACGTCTTCCACTCAACTTCCTCACCTTCAAAACTTAACAATTGCTCTCGATAATAACTATACTGTTTTTTACGAGCTGTAAGCTCTGCTGTAAGCTCTGCTGTAAGCTCTGCTGTAAGCTCTGTGAACTTATCGAGAATACGAATAATTTCTTTTTGAACTTCTAATGGCGGGATGGGGATTTGAAGTTTCTCAACAACGAAATTATCTAACGTTGGTATGCCTGCAACTCTAACTCTTGATTTTAAGAAGGGCTGCTCACCAATCAGAAAATAATAGAGAAATTTATTATTTAAAGCTTCTGAATGTTCAAGACAAAAACAACCATCTGACGACCAAAATTCAACAGCACTAAAACCAACAGTGCCAGCAGAAGCCCCCACGTTAATTATCATTACTGTATCTTTTGGACGATTAGATTTTGAATAAAATCCCAATGGTTCTAAACCACCATGAAATACAGGAAACTTCTCATCATTTGAGAGTTCACTTCTTGTCAATCTTTTTCCACGAAGTACTTTGGATACTTCCCCCAAAGTTTTCCACTCCACTTCCTTGCCTTGTAATAATTTATCTTTAAAACTCATGCTTCTATTTCTTTTATAATTTTATTAATATCGGCACGGAGTGCATTTATCTTTTCTACCGTTGCTGAAATCTCTGTATTCAGCTTTGTAATGTCAACCTGCTCCCGGTTGTCTTTTGCTTCTATATATGAACTCACCGAAAGGTTATAATCGTTTTCGGCAATTTTATTGTTGTCTATGGAAACCGCTATGTGTGCCACATCATCTTTGGTATCGAAGATTTCCATTACCTTATCAATGTGTTTATCTTCAAGCACATTGTTGTTAGTTGCTTTCCTGAAAAAATCTTCTCCACTTGCATCTATAAACTGAGTCTTGTTATCAGTCTTATGTTTTGAAAGCACGAGGATATTTACGGCTATGGTAGTGCCATAAAATAAGTTAGGGGCTAAAGAAATTACGGTTTCTACAAAGTTATTATCCACTAAATATTTTCTGATTTTCTGCTCTGCACCGCCACGGTAAAAGATGCCAGGGAAACAAACAATAGCTGCCCTTCCTTTGCTTGAAAGATAACTTAGGGCATGAAGCACAAAGGCAAAATCTGCTTTTGATTTAGGAGCCAATACACCGGCAGGTGCAAAGCGGTCATCATTAATGAGTGTTGGGTCATCATCACCAATCCATTTTATCGAATAAGGAGGATTAGAAACGATTGCATCAAATGGTTTTTCATCACCATAGTGAGGGTCAATGAGTGTATTGCCAAGGGCAATGTTAAACTTGTCGTAGTTGATGTTGTGCAAAAACATGTTCATACGAGCAAGGTTGTACGTGGTGTGGTTTACTTCCTGTCCATAAAAACCTTCTTCAATAATATGATTGTCGAAATGCTTTTTGGCTTGCAAAAGCAAAGAGCCAGAACCTGCGGCAGGGTCATATATCTTGTTTACTTTGTCTTGCTTGTGCATTGCCAATTGTGCGATGAGTTTTGAAACGTGCTGCGGTGTAAAAAACTCACCTCCTGATTTTCCTGCATTGGCTGCATAATTGGAAATCAAAAACTCATAGGCATCGCCAAAAAGGTCAATATGGTTATCCTCAAAATTTCCAAAATTCAATTCCTCAACACCTTTCAGAACAGATGCTAAACGGCTGTTTTTTGCTTCAACGGTATTACCAAGTCTTGTGCTTGTTGTGTCAAAATCGGCAAACAATCCTTTTATATCCGGTTCGGAAGGATAGCCATTTGCAGAACTTTCAATAGCGTCAAAAATGGCTTTTAGTTCTGTATTAAGATTTGGGTTTGTATTGGCTGTCTTGGCAACATTTACAAAAAGCTGGCTGGGATAAATAAAATACCCTTTTGTTTTAATGGCATCATCTTTTATTTCAGGAGTGATTTTATCATCAGGATAGTTTGCATAGTTAACGCTATCATCACCACCTTCAATGTAATTGGTGAAGTTTTCACTAATGAAGCGATAGAACAACGTACCTAAGACAAACTGTTTAAAGTCCCATCCATCAACAGAGCCACGTACATCGTTGGCTATTCTCCATATTTTTGCTTGCAATTCCTGCCTTTGTGCTATGCTTGTCATTGTTTATCTTTTAGTAATTCGTTTGTTTTAATTCAACAATCATTTATCAATTAGAAGCCTCTACTTCGTTTTCTTAATTTTCTTTGATACTGATTTTAATGCTTCATCTGCCGTTGGTTCATCCTTTACCAACTGCATTAATTGGTCGGCAAGCCAAAGGGTTTCCAACTCCACTTTATCAGCTTGCAGTATCTCAGCCAATAAAGGGATTTGCTCCTTTTTTAGCTGACGGTCGCCACGTTCAACTTTACTAATGATAGAAGTGTCCACATCTAACTTTGAAGCAAGCTGCCTAAGCAGTAACCCATGCTTTGTTCGTAGCTCCCTTATTCGTTCACCAAATTGCGTTGCCATTATAAAATAATTGTCTTGACAAATATTGGCAAATATAGGAAAAGAAAGCAATAGAATGATAAGAAACTTAGCAAACCCGCCTGACGGAACGGGCAGGGCTGCAAACCTTGCAAAGTCTGCAAAGTGTGCAAGGCACACCTGCACCCCTACACCTGAAAGGTGAGGGGGTTAGGATTTGCGGTACAGACCCGCCTTTAATTTAGTGAGGGAAACTCCGGTAGCCGTTTTCAGGATTTCATCAACTGAACGGGCTGAAAGTTTGAATTGTGAGCCTAACTCGGTTGCCTGTTTCCGGGTGAACTCTTCCGGCAGGGCTTCAAAGAATTTACGTTTGCTGTCGCCAGATTGGAAACTCATTACTTCATTCTGCTTTGGCAGATTGTTAAACATGAGCAGGCTGTGTTGCAGGTAAGTTTGTGCAATGGCAAGGGCTGTATTAAAATCTTCATCGGTGCAAAATATGGTGTCGGTAACTTCTCCATTCTCAAACTTGCGAAGTGCTGAAAATATCATGCAAAGCCTGAACATGATTAAGCCTAAACGGTACACAATGCCTGAAGCCTCCTCACTGGTGAAAATGGTTACTTCTGAAAGGATGCCCGAAAAGGTTGTGTTCAATACCTGCCATTGCTCGGGCTGCAATTGCACTGCTGTTGGCGATTGTTCCAAAAAACCAATCATGTCTAACATTGATTGAGAAAGTGCATCAAAATGGTCATTGTAAACAATGGTGTGGCTTTGTGGTGAAGGGTCTTGCCAAACAATTTCATTTTTGAAAGCATAGAATAAGAAGCGGCTGAATAAGCCGTCTTCTGCTGATGCAATCAGCTTGGGGGCTTGTGCCGGAGTGCCTGACAAGGCAACGGCTAAACGTGGTTCATTGATTTCAATGTACTCGTTATTGGTTTTACGGGTAAGGGTAATTTTCTCATGATGGAAGGCAGCCCGCAGGGCTGGCGAATAGTCGCCCCAATCCTGCTTTTTTGCTCCGCTCATGGTGTCTGCTTCGGTTTCGCAAATGATGCCTTGCCCATCGTTGTTTTGCAGGTGTTCTATCATCCTTGAATGTGAGCTGTCGGCAGGAATGAAAACGATTTTAAAAGGTGGCTCATTTGGTTTTTCGGGTGCAGGTTCTCCTTTCTTTCTATTGCGTTGGAGTTCCTTATAATCTACCATTTCAGCATCATGCCTTTTTTGTGCTTCTCTGCTTGCACCTAATACCTGTTGATGGTATTTGTCAGCCAATCGTTTTGCGTTCTTTAAAACGCCTTTGCCGCTTGCGGCAGGGGCAATGATGAAAGTGTATAGGTGCGGATGCACTCTTTCCTGAAAATAGATGCCTGTTACTTTGGGAAGGCAACCGCTAATGATTGCAATTGCACCAGTAAAGAATACATCTCTTTTCCGCTTGTCGGAAAACGCTATTGAGCCTTCTTTGAGAATATGTGGCAAAGCCTCATAGACTTCATCAGGAATGGTTGGAGTGGTCTTTAAAAAGTCTTCTAATGGGTCTTCATCTTCTGGCTGTGTATTGGGCTTTGCAGGTTGCAACTTTGCAGACTTTGCAAACTTTGCAAATTCTCCTGCATGGTGGGTGTAGGCACTTTTTACCGCTTCAAGAATTTCTCTTTCAGGTAGGTCAAAATATTGTGAACATAAAAGTTCAGTATCGGGTTGCGATATACCAACTCTGTTGCAATTAGAAGCAAGCAGATAAATATAATTGTTCCTGTTTCCATCGGTGTATGATGCTTTTTGATTAGTGAATTGAATTTGTTGATTGAATAAAAAAGTAACATCAAGGTTTTCGGGTTCTGCCTGTTCAACTTGCTTTAAAGCAGGCATAGCCAAAGTTTGTTGCTCCTGAATGATTTGCGGCAAAGTCACAATGAATTTTTCATTTTGAATTGTCCGGTAAGCTTCGGGGTGGTAACTCATAAAGCAAAGCCTTGTAACATCTTTGCAGCTCGGATCTGCCTTTAATTCTGTGGCATCTTCGTAATGCTTCTGCACCTGCAAATAAGCTGTATCGTGGTGTTCTAAGCATGTATTGACTTCAATAAACACTTTCAAACCGTTGCCACTTGGACTAATAAAGCATAAGAAGGTATAAGGGATTTCGGAAATGACTTTGAAAGCTGTACTGAGTTGTTCAGGTGTTAGCTTATCAAAATCTAAATGCACAAAGCCGCTGTACATTTCAAGAAACGGCATTTGCCTTTTCTCTGTAAATACTGCCGATGGAGTGAATGCCAACAGTTGCTTTTTCTTATTAGCAGCTTCTTCCGTTTTACCTTGCTCCAGTAAAGTCCTGATTTCTTCAACCTCTGCTTTGTATTTGCCGGAAGCAATATCATTACCGATAAGCAGCAATGATTTCTTTTCCACCGGCACGGTGAAGTTTTTAAATATCGTACATGATGCCATTGTTCTGTTCTTTCAGTTAATTAAAAAATTCTACTTGCTGCGTTTGTTGCGGATTACATAGTCAGTTGCCAACTGGTCAATTTCATTGGCTGCTGATTGGCGGTTACGTTGTAACCAGTTATCCAACTCCTCCCGTTTGAAGTAGAGTTTTTTACCCTGCGGACAGAAATGGGGAATGTGCTTTGTACTTGTGAGCTTGTACAAATGCGAAGGGCTTACATCTAAATATTTGCAAGCCTCATTAAAGTTCAGGACTGTTTTTTGTAACAGGTTTTGCTCATTCAGCTTGTTAGCAATCTCGGTGAGCTTGTCTAAGATTAATTCTTCGTGTGCCATCTTTTTTAAATTTTTAGAATGATGACACAAACCTCCTAATTGCTTGAGGGGCAAAGGTTAAGGGGTTAACCCCTTACTCAGATTACTGAATAATCTTAATGTTTTTTATTGCAGTTGTTTAAAAATCTTGTCAATGTTTGCACTCTCCTTTGGCTCAATTTTATTCTTTGAACTACTTGCCGAAAGGTTGTTTGCTTTTATCAATGTGTCCTTCTTTGAATAGAAGATTTTTGATTTCTCAATGTTTGCCAATGTGAGGCTATTGAAGTAAGGTATAAACTTATCAATGCAGTAACGGAAGTGTTTTGTTTCGCAGCCTAATTGAATTTTAACTGCACCCGGCAAAATACTTTTTGCTGTGAAGGCTTTTATAAGTTCATCTGCACTGGTAACATCTTCATTGAGTAGGTCTATCTGATAGCACAATTGATTTACTACTGTGGTCAGCTTTGCAACATCATCTTTGAAACCAAAGCAAACAGTATCTTGATTACCGTTGTACGCTGTATTGCCTTCTGCATCTGCATCAGGCTTACCGATATACTCTATTTGTTGAACTGCGGAAATTGGTAATTCCAAATCCAACAGGTAAAAATCATCCAGTGAAATGGTTTGCTGAAGTTGGGCTTCAAATGCTTTCTGAATGCTGAAATAAAGAAGTATCAATGAATGTTTGAGGTAATGCAAAGTAAAGTGAATATGATTGCTGCTTTCATCGGGTGTTGTAGTAAAGCCTTGTTCCTGTAATTCTGCTGCTGTTTGTTTCGCTAATACCTTTATATCGTTCAGCACTTTGCCAACCTGATATTGTATGTCAACTAAATCGGTAAGGGTTGTTGCTTGCAGCAACACAGTATTGTAAACACGAAGTGTTTCTGCTGTTATTACGAAGTAATAAAAATTCGTTACCGGGTCTTTGTAGCTCGGTAAATCTGTTTTGTATTGTAAGGGCTGCAACGGGTCTTTAGTATTGGAAGCAACAGGCAGAAGTTTTTGAAGAGTGGGAAAGTCAGTAAGTAATGCTGTGATTTGCTTATGCAAATCGGCATTTGTTACTGGTGAAGCTGCCTTTGCAGCTTTTACCAATTCAACAAACCGCCTTGTGTTGGTAGTGTCAAGTTTCCACGGCTTTAAAGCACCGTGCATTATACTATCTAATATTTTTACTTCCATTTCTATAATTCAATTTTGATGCGGTTTGCAGCTTCTTTCTTTTTATGGTCAATCACCTTTGCATAAATCTCTGTTGTCTTCAAATGCTTATGCCCTAACATTTTTGATACTGTGTAAATATCACTACCTAAAGTTAGTTGTAATGTTGCGTAGGTGTGCCTTGCACAGTGAAAGGTGATTGTTTTACTAATACCTGCCCTCATAGCCCATTGCTGCAACCGCAGGTTGTGCCAGGCTGAATATTTCAATCCAATAAAAACTCTTTCTTTTGGTTCGCCTCTTTCACCTAACAAACCGAAAGCCTGTTCAGAAATTGGCAATGTTTCAGAACCTTTAGTTTTCTTTTGGGTGTAGCGGATGTAATGCCCGATTTCATCAGAGTATTGCAACTCCATCCATGTGAGTTTTTGAATATCACTCCAACGTAATCCAGTTAAGGCACTGAACAAGAAAGCTGTTTTCATTTGCGGTATATCGCATTCAGCTTTAGCCATTGCCTGTAATTCTTCTTGTGTCAAAAATTCTCTTTCCGGTTCACCTGCTTTTATTCCTTCAATTGTATCGCATGGGTTACGCTGTATGATTTCATCTTTCAAAGCCTGTTTTAATGCTGCCCTTACTTTATTAAAATATGAGCTTTGCGAATTTTGAGAAAGTGGCTGATTGGCTGGTGTACGAGCTTGCTTCATCAGGTATTCTTTGAAACCTTCTAACCATGCCTTATCTACTTGGGTAAATGTTATATCATGCTTGCAATACTTCTTCATGTGTTTAAGCACACTATCCCAATTGCCATAATTACCCTGACTGTCTTTCCTTTCTTCCATGAGGTATTCAAAGTAGCGAAGGAAACTGCCTTTCATTTTGCCCTGGTTTTGGAAACCATAAATGCCATTCTGCAACTCCAAATGTCTTTTGCTTCTGATGGCTTCTGCAAGTGCTAAGTTCTTACGGTTTTCTTCCTTCTGTTCCTTTGTCAGTTTACCTTTCTCCGGGTCGGGATAAAGCGTAAGCTGCAAGTGTTCATAGTTGCGTTTGCCTTGATGGTAGTAGTCAAGGTATAAAGTGATTTTATCACCTTTGAGCCGTTGGCGAAGTGTTACTTTCATTCTTTCAGTTATTTAAAAAGATTATTGATTTCTGTTCTTGGAATGATAGTACGACTGCCCAACTTGGAAGCCTTCAAACTCCCTGCATCAATCAGCCTGTAAATGGTCCATCTGCTGGCTCCGATTAACTGGCAAGTTTCCTGTACACTCAGGAACTCCTTTTGGGTTACAATGGGGTTGAATGGCTTTAGCTCATTCTCTTTTTGAATGACAGCTTCAACCTTTGCATTTCTTGCCCTCTGTTTGTAGGCTGCACTTGCACAGCGATGGGAACAACATTTAGTTGTTGTCTTCTGTGCAATGAATTTTTTGCCGCAGTGCTGGCAGGTTTTTTCTACTTTAATCGTACTACTCATTTTGTTGCTCTTTGTCGCTAACTGTTGCAGGGTGTAGCTGTGTGTAGCACCATTTCACCACTTACTGAATTTTTGTTGCCGGGAAACACGGGCAACAAATCAGGGCAACAATTAGGCAACGAATATAAGTAAAAAAGTAGAGATTGGCAACAAATAAAAGAAGGAAAAAACCTTTAAAACCTATGAAAAACAAGCACTTAGAAAACAAAGGAAAGATAATTACTTTCCGATACAAAACTTCCCAAATATCGTTCCCAGTATATCTCTGTCCACTTCCACCTGCCCCGTTATCTCACCGAGGTAGTGCAGCGCACGGCGAATGTCAATGGTGAGCAGGTCACCGCTCAAATTGCGACCAAGACCGGTCTTTACAGCTAACAGGCTTTCTTTTATTTTTTGCAGAGCAGCATGATGGCGAGCATTGGTAACGATGGTGGCTTCGGTTTGTACAGTACCGCCAATTGCTTTGTCATATAAAAACTGTTTAAGTTCTTCTATTCCGTAACCGGTTTTGGCATCAATTGCCGGCACTGGCGGAGTGGCAAGAATTTCCAGCTCCTCTCTTTTTTTGTACCAAGGATGATATTTGTTATAAACGGTGATGGTTTTCTCGTCAAACTCATTTAGCCATTTGAATTTTTCTTCTCCTTCGTCATTAAGCAGGTCCACCACATGCAGAATAATGTCTGCCTTAGCTGCATTGGCTTTGCTACGCTCAATTCCTTTATTTTCAATCACATCTGTACTGTGCTCCCTGATGCCGGCAGTATCAATCAGCCTGAACAGAACTCCATTGATATTCAGTGTCTCCTCAATGGTGTCGCGTGTGGTGCCGGCAATATCGCTCACAATCGCTCTCTCTTCGTTTAGCAGCGCATTCAGCAGGGTTGACTTTCCGGCATTGGGTTTCCCGATGATGGCTACACTCACACCGTTTTTTATCACATTTCCCAACTTGAAGGATGCAATCAGTTCCTCTGTCTTTTTGTAAATCCGGCTTACAAGTTCCCTTAGTTGGGTTCGGTCGGCAAACTCCACATCCTCATCGCTGAAGTCCAGTTCTAATTCTATCAGTGCCGCAAAATTCACCAACTCTTCCCTCAGCACTTTCAGGTCAGCTGAAAAACCACCCCGCAACTGGTTTAGTGCGGTTTGTTGTGCTGCTTTGGTGTTAGCGGCTATTAAGTCGGCCACTGCTTCTGCCTGTGTCAGGTCAAGTTTCCCATTCAGAAAAGCGCGTTGGGTAAATTCGCCCGGTTTTGCCAATCTTGCGCCTGCCTCGATGCACACCTCAATGATTCTGCCCAAAATATAGGGCGACCCATGTCCGCTTATTTCTACTACGTCCTCGCCTGTAAAACTTCTTGGCCCCCTGAAAATGGCGGCTACCACTTCGTCAACAGCTTCTTGTTCGCCTCCTTTTGAGTTACGCGAGATTATAACTCCAAAATGGCAGGTGTGCCCGGGTTGGTCAGAAAGTTTTTTGCCTTTGAAAATGGTATCGGCAATTTTCAGCGCTTTTTCGCCACTCAACCTGATTACGCCAATAGCGCCCACTCCGGGAGGAGTAGCCAAAGCCACAATGGTATCCTGCCAGTCTGATAAATGATTCATAATCAAAGTTACAACCGAAACAGGAGTTTAGAGCTATAAAATTCCTGTTAAAGCCAATGGTAGGACGACCGAAACTCGACAAAGAAATTAACAAAAAATTAAATTTTCTTACCTTTGAGTAAAACTGACAAAAGACTGATTACAAGATTAATGATCTCAATAAAAAAAATAAATCTCGATATTATTATTGCAGGGCAGACGCATTAAAAATATGTAGTAATCCACAGGTGTGGAAATAAAGTTGCTTGTAAATCAAATTGAATACCCGGACTTGCAGTTCCAAAAAGCTATGACAGCCATTTTGGAACATTTTGGTCAGTTACCAGATCCGCGAACTAAAGAGCATAAAATCATTCATAAGCTCTATGACATTGTATTTATTACTATAGCGGCGGTTATATGTGGGGCAGAAGACTGGTATGATATTGAGGACTATGGGGAAGCTAACCAACAATGGCTTAGCCGTTTTCTGGAACTACCCGGTGGTCTGCCGTCACACGATACATACAACCGTGTGTTTTCGCTATTTGATCCGCAGGCTTTGCAGCAGTGTTTTGTGGGTTGGGTACAAAGCATTGCCCATATAAGTGAAGGGCAAGTAGTGAGTATTGATGGCAAACAGCTACGCCACAGCGGCGAGCAGGGAGGTAAAAGCATTATTCACATGGTAAGCGCCTGGAGCAATGCCAATAATATGGTGTTGGGGCGACTAAAAGTAAACGATAAGAGTAATGAGATTACGGCTATTCCTGCTTTATTGGAAGTATTGATGCTAAAAGGATGCTGGATTACTATTGATGCCATGGGTTGTCAAATCGAAATAGCCAAAAAGATCAGGGAAGTGGGGGCTGAATATATCCTCGCAGTAAAAGATAATCAAAAGCACCTGAATGATGACATTAAGGAAGCTTTTGCACAGACGCCGCAAACGGCAAGTCATACGCAATTAAATGTAGATCATGGTCGCATAGAAAAACGTATCTGCCGTATTATAACAGATATGGACTGGATTTGCAGTAAAGATCAATGGGAAGGGCTTCAAACCATTATAGAAATAATAAGTGAGCGAACCCATAAAGCGACCGGAGAAAAAGAAAAGCAGGTTCGCCATTATATAAGCAGTATAAAGGCGCCGGCTGAAGCCTTCAATACTGCTATAAGGGAACATTGGGGCATAGAGAACAAACTGCATTGGGTTTTAGATGTTTGTTTTGGAGAAGATATGAGTACTAAAAGGGCAGGAACTGCTGCCGAGAATTTTTCTTTTGTTAGCAAGGTAGCCCTTAACCTGCTCAATCAATCAGAAGAGAGAAAGGGTGGCAAAAAGCTTAGCATCAAACGAAAAAGAAAAAAGGCAGACAGAGATAAGGATTATTTGTTATCGCTTTTGGCTAAAGCCGGATAACTTTTAATGCGTCTGCCCTGATTATTATTGCAGTTGCAAAAATATTCCATACTTTTGCACTTAATAATACCAGCCACGCTTCCCACTTGAACAGCGCACCCGGGCTGGTTTTCGATTTTTATAGGGGTAACTTAATTTCAACAACGCTATGAAGTATAATAAGTTACCTATTACCATACCTGAACAGGTAGAAAAATTAAAAGAACGAGGGCTGAAATTTGACAATGAGGCAAAAGCTCAAAACTACCTCTCCAATATTAGTTATTACCGATTAAGTGCTTACACACACCCTTTTCAAGACAATTCTCATGACAACCACCCTTTTAATATTGATGTTACTTTTGAGCAAATTATAGAACTTTACGTTTTTGACAGAAAACTACGTCTATTGATTTTCGATGAAATTGAAAAAATTGAAATCGCATTGAGAACGCAAATCATTTACCATTTTGCTTTAAATAACGGAAGTCATTGGCAACTTAAGCCTGAACTCTATAGAGACCCAATGAGATTTGCTAACCATTTAGACAGCTTACAAAAGGAAATAGATAGAAGCAACGAAACATTTATTGACCATTACAAAAATAAATACACCAATCCGACAGAACCACCAAGTTGGATGAGTTTAGAAGTAAGTAGTATGGGTTTGCTATCAAAGATTTTTCAAAACTTAAAAAAGAGCCCAGAAAAATTAGCGGTAACATCTCATTTTGGACTTAAAGATGTTTCAGTTATTGAAAATTGGATACTTTGCTTTAGCACATTAAGAAACATTTGTGCTCATCACGGACGAGTTTGGAATAGACGACTTACTCAGATAAAACTCCCTACTCATCCGAACCACACTTTTTTGAAAAATAAATCAATTTATACAAACAAACTTTATGCGACATTATCTTGCATTGAGTATATTTTAAAACAAATAAGTATAGGCTCAACATTTAGTGGACGACTTAAGGAATTAATGACAACCTGCCCGTTAGCGCAGACAAAAGAAATGGGCTTCCCAAAAAACTGGTTAGGTGAAGAACTATGGAAATGACCACCGGCTATAACAACTAAGGCTTCATTGGGCATTTGTGCAAAGTTCAACATTCGTTCTTCCCTGCCCGACTGAAGTCATTCAGGCGGGGATTGAACATTTGTGCTAAGAACTCCCGCCTTCGGCAATACCCAAAACGATAAGAGATAATAGAAGATGTCGTAAATATAAAATGTCTTTCAGGGATTCAGAAATATTTTCAAAGTAGTGATAAAATTTTTATAACAAGCATTTATCATAATTCTCAATACAGAAAGGCTATTTTTCCTCATCTTTGCTGCTTCTTTTTGGATGAAAACATCAAAAAACGCAGCAATAGGATTTATTTTCGTTACCATGACCATCGATGTCATTGGTCTGGGGCTTATCATACCCGTCATTCCTACCCTGATAGCTCAACTAAAGCATGTGTCCATAGAAGCGGCCAGTGAGTGGGGCGGATTTCTGATGTTTGCTTATGCTGCCATGCAATTTTTGTTTGCACCAATGGTGGGCAATCTCAGCGATAAGTACGGCAGAAGAAGGGTTATATTGATTTCTCTGGCAGGTTTTGCTGTTGATTATGTTATTCTTGCGCTGGCTCACAACTACACGCTGCTGCTGGTTGGTCGTATTTTATCGGGAATTACAGGAGCCAGTTTTACTGCTGCCACTGCTTATATTGCAGATATTAGTACAAAGGAAACCCGTGCCAAAAATTTTGGATTGATAGGCGCTGCCTTCGGTTTGGGTTTCGTTATTGGTCCTGCATTGGGTGGTTTACTATCGGTTTGGGGACTTCGGGCGCCTTTTTGGGCTGCAGCCGGTTTGTGCTTAGTTAATTTCGTTTATGGATATTATATACTGCCGGAGTCTTTAAAACCCGAAAACCGCCGTCCTTTTGATTGGAAAAAAGCCAATCCGGTGGGGGCATTGCTGCATTTTAAGAAAAACAAAGCCATTGCCGGTCTTATCATTTCTTTTTTCTTTATCTATCTTGCTTCTCAGTCGGTAAACTCGGTTTGGAACTACTTTACAATGTACGAATTTAGCTGGACCGAAAAACAGGTGGGTTTTTCTTTGGCAGTGGTTGGGTTGTTGGTAGGTATTGTTCAGGGAGGCTTAACAAGGGTGGTCAATAATAAAATAGGCAATGAAAAAAGCGTTTATGCCGGGCTGTTGCTTTACACACTGGGTTTGAGTTTGTTTGCCTTTGCTACTCAGGGTTGGATGATGTATGTGTTTCTGATACCTTATTGCCTGGGCGGAATTGCCGGCCCTGCCTTACAGTCCATCATTACCGAACACGTGCCGCCCAATGAGCAGGGCCAACTGCAGGGAGGCCTTACCAGCCTGATGAGTTTGTCCGCAATCATCGGACCATTGGTGATGACGAAATTATTTTCTCTTTCTACCCACAAAGAGGCTTTTATTCATTTTCCGGGTTCGCCATTTCTTTTGGGAGCTGTTTTAATGCTTGCCAGCGCCATTGTAGCCTATCGGTTTTTGTCTGCTCAGGGAAGAATTGTGTAGAACGGCTATTTTGTTTTCCCAACATTTAAGGATAAATTTTGTTACTTTTGTACTATAATTTTCTAATCATGATCAAAACAGGAAATCCTATTGTTAGTATTTATACAGAAATGACTCCCAATCCGGAAACAATAAAATTTGTAGCCAATAAATTATTGTATCCCGGCAAGAGTATTGACTTTTCGGATATAGAAAGCGCCAAACCCTCTCCATTAGCTACCGAATTATTTGGATTTCCATTTATAAAAGCGGTGTTTATTGCGAGCAATTTTGTTACGCTTACCAAAACGCCCGAAGCAGAATGGATGGATATAACCCCTTCTATCAGACAGTTTTTGAAAGATTATTTAGAAGAAGGTAAGGTGGTGATTAACGAGGATGAAGTAATCCCCTTAAAAAATGAGGGAAGCAACATTGTGCTGGATGATGACGATGATGTGGTAAAAAGAATTAAGGAATTGCTGGAAAATTATGTAAAACCTGCCGTGGAAATGGATGGAGGCGCTATTCAGTTTAAAAGTTATGAAGATGGTGTGGTTGCTCTGGCGATGCAGGGAAGCTGCAGTGGTTGCCCATCATCCATGATTACACTGAAAGCAGGTATTGAAGGAATGATGAAAAGAATGATTCCTGAGGTAAGAGAAGTGATGGCTGTGGCCGAATAAATTATTTTGTAAATATAAAAGAGTTATTCTCAAAGCGTCAACTTTTCGGGTGACGCTTTTGTTTTTTTATGAAATATCTACTACTCTCTTTGCTATTTACCTCCGTTATATCCATCATTGGAATAAGCAGTTGTACCTATATGAAGATTCCTCAAAGAAAGGAAACAAAACTGCTGGTGAAAGGAAAAATAGTGGATACTACTTCTTACGTATATGACTTTCCCTATCCGAAGGGGAAGAGCTACTGGTTAGTGCAAGACTATTTTACGCATTTAACTCATAAAAGACGGGCAGCGCTGGATTTCAGGATGCCAATAGGTTCTACTGTTTGTGCTGCCAGAGAAGGAGTGGTATATAAAACCAGGCAGGATGGCACAAAGGGAGGTTTTCAAAGGTCTGACAGACCCTTCGCCAATTATGTAATTATAGAACATGTTGACGGCTCTCGTGCCGGCTACTGGCATCTGAGGCGAAACAGTATTTTTGTAAATGCAGGCGACAGCGTACTGAAGGGTGAGCCGATTGCCCTAAGCGGCAATACAGGTTTTACATTTTTTCCTCATTTGCATTTTATTGTCTGGAGTTTTGACAAAGACAAAAATTTTTTACAACAACCTACCCGTTTTCGTACACAAAAGGGAAATAGATACATAAAAGCCGTACATAAATATAAAAACCCGGCGATTTGATATTTTACGGTTAAAAAATGCTTATTTTGAGGCTTTTTTTACGGTTTTTGCCAGATAATTGATAAAAAACTGCCGAATCTTTGATTGTTTTATCAAAGGGAAACATTAAAAACAGATTTTATGACGATAGGAGTTGACTTGGGCGCCACCAATATTAGGGCCGGGCTTGTACACAATGGCGCTATTCAAATGATTAATCAGGTTGCATTAAGCGATAAGGATTCTTTGGAAAAAACGTTGGATCAGTTGAAAACAATGATTGCTCCATTAGTGCAGCCGGGGGTAAAAGGTATTGGAATTGGTGTGCCATCGGTGGTAGATATAGAAAAAGGAATTGTTTATAATGTAGTGCATATACCTTCATGGGAAAAAGTAGAATTAAAGTCAATTCTGGAGGCTGCATTTAAAATTCCCGTGCAGGTAAATAATGATGTAAACTGTTTTGCATTAGGCGAACAAAAATATGGAGCCGGCAAAGGATATTCCTCATTGGTAGCTATTGCTATGGGAACAGGTACAGGCTCCGGAATTATTGTAAATAACGAATTGTATGCCGGTGTAAACTGCGGCGCAGGCGAAATAGGTTGTATGCCCTACCTTGACAGCGATTACGAACATTATACCAGTTCTTTGTTTTTCTCAAAAAAACATAATACCACTTCATTGGCACAATATGAGCTGGCGCAAAAAGGAGATGCAGAAGCCCTGAAGTTATGGGAAGAATTTGGCGGTCATTTTGGCACTCTCATAAAAACAGTTTTATATGCTTATGATCCTCAGATGATTGTGCTGGGTGGCTCGCTCACAAAGGCGTATTCTTTTTTTGAACCGGCTATGAGGAGCAAGCTGGAAGATTTCTATTTTCCCGAATCATTGAAAAAGCTAAAGATTGTACCCGGAACGGTTAATAATATTGCAATATTGGGCGCATCGGCGCTGATTTCTTAAATTGAAAAATCAGGGTTTTAGAAAAACAAATCCATTGGATTGGGAGTAGGTGTCAAAACGAAGAGCTTTTAGAATATTGACTATCTTTTTCTTTTAAAAAAAGCTTTCATCAATGCAGCACATTCTTCCTTTAAAATACCTGTAACGATTTCTGTTTTCGGGTGAAATGGAGATATCACGGGTTTTATACGGCTAAAACCGTTTTTTTCATCGGCAGCGCCCCACACCACTTTACTGAGTTTGCTCCAATATAAAGCGCCGGCACACATTACGCAAGGCTCCACAGTAACATACAAGGTTGCCTCGGGCAGGTATTTGGCGCCCATATTTCCGAAAGCGCTTGTAAGCGCTATCATTTCGGCATGGGCAGTTGGGTCATTCAGCCGCTCCGTCATATTATAACCCCTTGCGATTATTTTATTGTTGGCCACCACTACTGCGCCAATGGGTATTTCATCCTCATCGAATGCACGCTGCGCTTCCCTCAACGCTAACCTCATAAAATATTCGTCATCCATGCTGTGTCTTTTATTAATGGCAAATGTAAAACACACAAATCAATTCTTGGCTAATTCTCTTTTTGATGTGCTAAGCAGATTTTGTTCAAATAATACTTATTCCGGTTTTGCTTCGTACGATAAAGGTTTCCCGATTTTTTAACAGTGGCTGCATGAGGTGCCTATTTTGGTTCGGTACCGCGTAAGCGGTATCTCGCTGAAAGCGAAAAGAAGCAAAATCAGCACCGGTGCAGCCACGCAGCCCGCCGGCTGCGGAGGCAAAAACTAGGAATGAAAGAATGTATGCTTGTTTTCAAACATTTTCTTGATAAAAAGTTTGACAAAAATCAAGGCTGTGATGCCCTCGCTAAAAATGAATTTCGTTACGCTAAAATGCCTGAACTCGCTTCGTGCCTGCGTTTGATAAAGTTAGCGTTTCTGCGCTCAAACAGCAGGCATTTTTTAACGCTTCACTACATTCATTTTTTTAACGCTCAGGCATCAAGGCCGTTTGGCTTCGCACGATGACGCTTCGCAATATCGCGGCTTGCCGATTATTGCCGCTGTGGAGGCGAAAAGGAGGAATTAAATGCTTATTGAATAAAAATTTACACTTTTCAAATAATGGTAACTGACCGGACGAGCAGAGGATGCTAACGGATTTTTTATAATAGCAACACTAAAAAAGAATTAGCCCAATTCTTTGGAAAACCAAAAACTTATTCTGAAAGCTCTAATTTTGATCCGTATATTTTATAAATAATAACAGATATTCGATATCATGCACTGGATTATACTTTTTGTAGCAGGCTTTTTTGAAGCAGCTTTTGCCCTTTGTCTTGGAATGGCACATGAAACAAAAGGCAAGACTTCTGTTTATTGGTTGATTGCTTTTCTGATTACGCTTGCTATCAGTATGATATTATTATATATTGCCACTCAAAAAATTCCTATCGGCACCGCTTACGCAGTGTGGACGGGCATCGGAGCAGTTACCACAGCTATTGTAGGAATTATTTTGTTTAAGGAACCCGCAGGTTTCTGGCGACTGTTTTTTATTTTTACTTTAATTGCCAGTATTGTAGGGCTGAAAGCCGTTTCGCAAGGTTAAGTTTGATTTACGATTTGCCGTCAGAATCAATCACACCCATTTTCTTCATCAGGTAAGAAGCGCTCAATGTGTTGCACACGCCTTCTTTCAGCTTGTAATCAAACAGTAATTCGTCATTAATGATTTGCGATTCAAATGCTTTATTAGCAATATAATCAGAATACTCCTTTATCAGATCTGCCACTACCACATCATGAGTGGCAATGATACCGAAGGTGTTTTCTTTAGCCATTTTTCTTATCAGGCCGATGGTGCCGTTTCGCTTATCGTTACTGTTGGTTCCTCTCAATATTTCATCCAAAATAACAAAAGTGATATTTCCTGCCTGCAAATGCTGAATGATGGACTGAAGTCGTTTAAGTTCGGCATAAAACAATGATTCGCTCTCCTGCAATGAATCGGTTATTCTCATACTGACAAATATGTCGAAAGGATAAAACTGCATTTGTGCCGCACATACTACAGAACCGGCTTTGGCCAATACTAAATTGGTGCCCACCGTTCTTAAAAATGTGCTTTTTCCGCTCATATTGGAACCGGTAAGAATCACAAATTTTTGTTGGTTAAATGAAACATCATTCGTTATTCTTTTGCCGGGCTTAATTAAAATATGTCCCAGTTCTTTTGCCTCAAATGCAGGCCTGTCGTTTACTTCAGGAAAACAAAAAGAAGAATTATTGTAAGAAAAATTAGCGAAACTGTTCAGCGCTTCTACTTCACCTATCAAAAGAAGCCAGTCATTAATTTTGTTTGCATGTTTCTTCTTCCAGTTGCCCAAGCGATACAAAATATGAATATGAAAAAGAAAAAGACCGTTGAGCAAAATACTCACTAAAAGGTTGATAATGGTTTCGAGGTAATCAAAAAGCGATGCCAACTGTTTTAATAACTGAGAGGCAGATTGGTTTCCGTCTTTCAGTTTTTGCTGGTATTGCTTTAGCAGATCCGACTGAAAATTTTCTTCCTCAATAAGTAACAACTGCGCTTTATAGCTCTGCAAAATTTTTGTAACAGAAGAAGAAACTGAGAGCTGCTTTGTAATTCTTTTTGCAAAAGAAAAAGCAATAATCAAATTAATTACAAACAGACTGTAAAAAATACGGAAAGCGGCATCACTGTCTTTTATCAAATAATAAACTAAGCTTCCGATTGTAACCACAGGAAACACCATCAGCAGCAGGTATAATGTTTTATGTATGAGCGTTTCCTTTGAGTCAATCCATTCTTTCAATTTTTCCAAATCAGCTTTTTTCCCTTCATGAATACTGCCGTGCGCAAATAGCTTCTGCCTGAATTCAACTTTATCGGATAATTCTTTTACCGCCTCTTGCCTGGGCTTAATTGCAGAAATATCAGGTTGCAAAAGACTGCTCTTTAATGCTTCTTTGCCAAATTCGGTGCTGCAGCGGTTGAGGTAAGAAAACAATCCGCCCGTACTAAAAATATCTAAGTCGTAAGAATAAGGATGTTGTACATTTTCATATTCCCTACCTTCATCATATTGAGAACGATTCGTTTCCACAAACCGGGCTTCGTCTTCATTCACCTTGGAAAGTGTTTTGTAAAAAATCAATTCCTGTTCCAATCGGTCATACCATTTGACCACTACAAAAAACAAAGCCAGAAAGACAACGGTGAACGAGATAGTGATTCCACTGCCCGTTTGTGTGGAGCGATACGCCAGAAACAAAAACAATACAAACAAAGCCAGTCTGGAGAAACTAAGCCAGTTGATCGTTTTCTTCAACCGCCCGGCTTTTGAAGTATATCTCTGATAATATTCTTTATAAATAAGCATGAGCCCGCAAAGGTAGTGGCTATTATATTTCTGTTTTGAAATATTGGTGTTAAAATGTCAAAATCACTGTAACGAACATTTCTGATGGTAATCAATCAGTTCGATAGGAGTGGCTGCAATTTGATAACCGGAATATTTTTCTATTACTTCGTCCAATACCAAATTGATTTCTTCTTCGGTATTTATCGTTACCAACCGGGCACGAAAATCTTTAATATGCGGTAGTCCTTTCAGATAATTGGCATAGTGTCTGCGCATTTCGTTGATGCCCACCACCGGGCCTTTCCATTGTACGCTCTTTTGCAGATGCTTACGCACTACAGCCACTCTTTCTTCCACAGTAGGTGGCGCCGGTAGTTCGCCGGATTGCACATAATGCTTGATTTCTCTGAAAATCCAGGGATAACCGATGGCTGCACGTCCAATCATAATACCGTCAACGCCGTAACGATTTTTATATGCCAGCGCTTTTTGCGGACTGTCAATATCTCCATTGCCAAAAATAGGAATATTGATGCGCGGATTGTCTTTTATCTTTCCAATCAATGTCCAGTCGGCTTCGCCTTTGTACATCTGCATACGGGTGCGCCCGTGAATGGCTAAGGCAGCTATACCCACATCCTGCAGGCGTTCTGCCACTTCTTCAATATTGAGGCTGTTGTGGTCCCAGCCCAATCTGGTTTTTACGGTTACGGGCAGCGATGTCGCTTTTACAACTGCCTCAGTCAGCCGCACCATCAGGTCCACATCCTTCAGCACCCCTGCGCCTGCTCCTTTGAGGGCCACCTTCTTTACCGGGCAGCCAAAGTTGATGTCTAACAAATCGGGCTGTGTAACCTCCACAATTTTGGCCGCCAGCGCCAGACTGTCTTCATCGCCGCCAAAAATTTGTATGCCGATAGGTCTTTCGTAGTCAAAAATATCTAACTTTCTCCGGCTTTTAATGGCATCCCTTATCAGGCCTTCGCTGCTGATAAATTCGGTGTACATCAGATCGGCTCCCGCATCTTTACACACCGCCCGAAATGGCGGATCGCTCACGTCTTCCATGGGCGCCAGTAATAACGGAAATTCCGGTAGCTGTATGTTGCCTATTTTTATCATTTGTTTTTATTAGTCATGAATAACAAAACTTCTAAAACGCTTGTTCAGATTCTTTTTTCTTGCCACTAAGGAGCGAAGTCGTTTTATTGGATAGAAGATTGGTTTTCTCATCAGACCAATATCCCTCTAAAAACCTTTTTGTTCTGCGATTCAAATAACGCGATGTTATTCTTTTCCCTCTGTCAATATTTATTTGCCTATTTTTGAGCCTGCAAATTTACACACTTATTTTTTAATGGATATAATTGACCAAAATAGCCGGGGAATTTCCTATAAAGCAGGCTTTTTTATGCTGGTGGTTTTTGCTGTGGGTGGCATGTTTTTGGCATCATTAATCAGTATGGCCATCATCATGCTGATGACCGGCCAATCGTTTTCGGCTGCCGATCTGTTGACAAATCCGCAGCACTACCGGTTGATGCAGGTGGTGCAATCGGTTTCGGCCATTGTCATTATGTTTCTTCCAACGCTTTTTACCGCCGGCCGCTTGAACAAAAGACCCATTGAACTCACCGGTTTCAAGGGCAGTATCACGCTGAGGCAACTTGGGTTAGTAATATTAATAACAGCTTGTGGACTGGCGCTCAGTAGCGCATTGGGATACATGAGTTATCAAATTCCCTTCCCGAAGGACTGGAAAATTTATTTTGATAAATGGGAAAACGATTACATGAAACAAGCCGCCAGTCTGATAAAATTAGACAATGGTCTGGAGTTGTTTATTTCGATAATTGTGCTGGCATTAGTTCCGGCTATCTGTGAGGAAACCTTCTTCAGGGGCGGTTTGCAAAACTATCTGTACCGGAGTAATGGCAAAAAATGGATGTCCGTCATTTTGGTAAGCCTTATTTTCAGCATTATCCATTTTTCGGCTTATGGGTTTTTATCCCGATTTATTTTGGGTATGGTTTTAGGATTGGTATTTCATTACACCCGAAGATTGTGGCTGAGTATTCTGGTGCATTTTATCAATAATGCCATGGCTGTAATCGTATTGTATGTTCAACACTCTAAGGGGAAACCACTTGCCGAACTGATGAGCGACAAAGACGGCACCTACTGGGGGTTCATTGTTTTGCCGCTTATTTTTTTATTATTTATCAAACTGAAAAAAGAATCAGAAACTAATTTTATCACCCATGGCGTTTAATTGGACTACTTTTTGGACCCGCACCTGGACAGCGCTTGCTTTTGTAGCTGTGATAGCTGCAGGTCTGTTGTACAACGAATGGAGCTTTTTCACGTTGGTTGCCTTGATACATATTGGCTGCTGGATGGAATATCGAAAACTGATGGAGAAAATTCACCGCACTTATTTTCATCCCTACATTTTATATGGATTTCTGTTAATAGGGTTTCATATCATTTTATTATTGAGCGATGGGCTATTCCTGTATTACTACCCTGTCAAAGAAAACTTCTCTTTATCATTTTTATTAGCCGGTTGTGTGTTGTTGGTAATGGGTTGGTTTCAAAAGTATAAAGTAACGATGCAATCAATGGGAGCACTGGCTTTAGGATTGGTATATATTTCGCTCACATTGGGCCTTTTTCTGCATCTGCGTCTGTCAGAAGACATCAGAGTACTGAATGATGGGGAAGAATGGTTAGGCAGGTCAAATGGTTTTTATATCCCCATCCTCATTATTCTTGCGCTATGGGTAAATGATACAATGGCTTACTTAGTAGGTTCTGCCATCGGCAAAACGCCTTTTTCAAAAATTTCACCCAAAAAGACTATCGAAGGAACTGTGGGAGGGGCATTACTTTGCATACTGGCATTGACCCTTATTTTAAAGCCCTGGTTTCGCTGGCCTGTGCTATTAGGCATCTCGGTGATAGTGGCAATCTTTGGTACTATGGGTGATCTGCTTGAATCTAAACTAAAAAGGATGGCAAATGTGAAAGACAGTGGAAAAATCATGCCCGGGCACGGTGGTTTTTTAGACCGGTTCGACTCACTTTTGGGTAGTATTATTTTTATCTGGCTGTTTCTGAACTTAGTGAAATTCTAAATTTCAATCCGCAATCCATCAAAAGCAAGTTGTCGGCTCCGGGGCAGTTGTCGGTTTGTATCTTCGTGCAAACCCATCTGATGCGAAACATGGGTAAAATACACCTGCGGAATCTCCAACTCATCTGCCAGATCAATGGCTTCTTGTAGCGTAAAGTGGGAAATATGTTTTTCTTTTCGAAGTGCATTTAAAACCAGCACACTGCTTCCTTTTATTTTTTCTTTTGACGGCTCGTCTATTTTATTGGCATCGGTAATGTAGGTAAAATCGCCAAAACGGAAGCCGAGTACCAGCATATTGAGATGCCAGACCGGAATTGGAGAAATTTTAATGTCGCCGATTGTAAAATCATCTTCTTCGTTAAGAGTATGCAATTGAATACTTGGCACGCCGGGATACCTGAAATCATGAAAGGCGTAATCGTACTCGGTAATAACTCTGTCGAGCGTGGGTTGTGTTCCATACACATTCATTGGCTCTTGCTGAAAATAATTGTAGGCCCGCACATCATCCAACCCCGCAATATGGTCCTTGTGAGAATGGGTAAAAACAATCGCATTCAGTCTGTTTACCTCATGCCTCAGCATCTGATGCCTGAAATCGGGGCCCGAATCTATCACTATGGAAGTGGTTTCACTCTGCACCCAAATGCTGGATCGCAACCGGTTATCTTTAGCATTCTTGGACGCACATACTTTGCAGCTACAGCCGATCATGGGAACGCCACTACTGGTGCCGGTGCCAAGAAAAGTAATATGTAGTGATGGATAGGACAAAAAAATAAAAAGTAAAAACGAAAATGTTGTTTTGAAATAATGGATAAGAAACGAATGAAATTATCAGCCTTCATCTTCCGGCACACTGTTCCTTATCGCCTCGACATACAGTTTTTGCAGCCCTTCTTCTAATTGTTCGGGGTTAATTTCGAGTTGCGGAATCAGTTCAAGCAGCGTATTGATGCGGCCTTCTGTTTGTAAGAATTTATTTAAAACCACTACTTTTTTATCCTCCAAAATACAATATCCGCTCTGAAAAGTACCTCGCTCATATCTTAAAATATATCCTCCCTGCTCAGATATTGCTTCCAACTTGTCTAATGTGCCTTGATTGTATTTGATCATGGAACAAAGATAATTAATTCAACATGCTTTTGGAAGAGTTGTGGATAGATTGAAAGATATTGTAGATTAATTGGGTAAGATGCTAAATTTGTCTTAATAAGTTATAATGCAAACTACCCGAAAGATTATCAACGACCCGGTTTATGGTTTCATTACTATTGACCATCCTTTACTTTTGCAAATTATTTCGCATCCTTATTACCAACGATTGCGCAATATTCATCAAATGGCGTTTGCACATTTGGTGTATCCGGGTGCTGTTCATAGTAGGCTGCATCATTCGCTTGGCGCTTATCACCTGATGTGCAATGCTCTGAACGAACTGAAAAACAAGGGTGTTGAAATTTCGGCTGAGGAGTCTTTGGCGGCTAAAGTAGCTATTCTATTGCACGATGTGGGACACGGTCCGTTTTCGCACGCACTAGAAAGCGAGTTAATAAAAGGGGTGCATCATGAAGAGATGTCGCTGCTTATCATGCAGCGGCTCAACCAAGAATTGAACGGGCAACTGCACACTGCCATCGAAATCTTCACCAACCAATACCCCAAGCATTTCCTGCATCAGTTGGTATCCGGCCAGCTGGATGTGGATAGGATGGATTACCTCACTCGCGACAGTTTTTTTACCGGCGTGGCTGAAGGTGTTATTGGTTACGACCGTATCATCAAAATGCTGGTAGTAAAAGACGGCGACCTTGCAGTGGAGGAAAAAGCAATTTACTCCATCGAAAAATTTCTTCTTAGCCGCAGGCTGATGTACTGGCAGGTGTATCTGCACAAAACAGTAGTGGCTGCCGAAAAAATGCTGGTCATGATTATTCGCAGGGCCAAAGAATTGATTTCCAAAAATATAGAAGTTACTGCTGTTATGCCTGCGCTTAACACGTTTCTGCATTTACAGAAAATAGAGATTGAAACGATGTTGGATGAGTTTTGCAGCATGGACGACCATGACCTGATGGCCACCATTAAAAACTGGAGCAGTCATTCGGACAAAATTCTTTCCACACTCTGCTGCTCGATCGTAGCGAGAAGGCTGATGCACATCAGGCTACAATCAGAACCCTTTGAAGAGGACTATCTGCATCAAAAAAGAAAAGAAATTGCCGAGCGAATGCAGGTTTCGGAGGAAGAAGCCGCTTATTACGTTTTCTGGGGCGAAGCCAGTAATACCCTCTACAATCTGAAAGACGAAAACATTACCATTCTGTACAAAGACGGCAGCCTGAAAGATATTTCACAAGTGGACAATGCCTTAATTGCTCCGCAGATGAATATGCAGGTGAAAAAATATTATATGTGTACCATTAGGACATAAAATAACCGAGTTGTAAACGTTATACCGCCCAAAAAACCGTTTCTATGAGGTTTTCTTTAAGCTATGGCCCTTTTTGTTGCGTTACTTTTTTGTCTTCAATGATACAAAAAAGCAGCAAAAAAAATCAAAGCTGTGAAAAAAATTGGTAAAAATATTTTTTCTCATCTAAACCTGCCTAACTCCTCCACCGTCATTTCGGAGCGAAGCGAAGAAATCTTATCGTTCTAAAAACGACGAAATTTCTCACTCCGCGATGCTTCGTGAGATGGCAGGAAAAAAGAATTTCGTTTAAGTGGCAAGATGAAAAATTTATGATGCAGATTGTTTTTTGTTTTAATTAATAGTTTTTATTTATATTTGATTGAAATTAAGACATTCGGTTTTTTGCATATCAGGTAAGCAAAAAATAAGCTATAATTTTAAGGGGTCTGAATCTGTTTCAGGCCTCTTTTATTTTTTAAACAGACAGAACAATTTCTCTGTAAAAACGTTTTCCATATAGTATTGCATTAGATTAAAAATGAATTTTTTATAAAAAATGGAAAACAAATCAAACGAAGCCACGGCTCTACGTCCGCAAGGAGAGAGGATACTCAATGCACCCTTAGTAGAAATGGACTTAAACAAATTTATTCAGCAAATAAAAAATGAAACAACGTGGAAAAGTAGCAGCCATAACTCCATCACGATTTTTAAATCTGAAGAATTACGGATTGTACTGATCGGCCTGCATGAAAACGCAACTTTGAAACCACATAGCGCTCATGCCAATATCAGTGTGCAGGTTCTGGAAGGAGATATTAGATTTATTACAGATAGTGAAGCCGTTTTGCTTTCCAAAGGACAAATGATTGCGCTACAGTCTTCTATCACACACAGTGTGGAAGCCCAAGCTGAGAGTTTTATACTGCTGACAGTAGCTTCATTGAAAACCTGATGAAACGCTGTGAATATGATGTGAGTTATTCATTTACAATGAGCTAAGAGGCGCCTTAATTTATATCGAGCAATAAAATATTAGCCGGACTCTTTTTCATATAGCCTTGAGGTTCTTTTGTCTTAGCATTGGATATAACGGTCTGCAGCTACCCTAAGGACAGGATTATTACCAATAGGCTTCATTCTGAGAACTGAACTTTCGGCTGCCTCAAAACTGTCTGCGGAGCAAGAAACCAGCCTTTTGAGTAGCTGGCGTAAATGTCCTTTTCTCTGAATTCAATGTGTTTGAGTTTGTTGTCCGACCGTTTGGGTTAGTATTTTTCTAAACATTTATTTTATCTTAACCGATAAAGCAACTTCTTCCATAAAATTTAATACTTTAGGTAATTCGTTTTTACGTGCTGTTGCCTTTATTTCATAAAGTTCATTTGAATAATCGTCTTTCATAAAATAATACATTATTGTGTTTACATTGTCAAAATGCGCTGATATTTTATAACGTAATGTTTTTCCCTTAACCTTATATACTTTATAATCTATCAGATGAAAATTATTTGACAATGTATCAATATTAAAATTTGAGGCAGTATTTACTGATTGCATAAATGCTTCTTCAATAGACACTTTATTTTCTGAAACATATTTACTAACCATAAACATATTTCCGGAACCGTTAGTATCACATATTGCCAGATATAAAATGTTACTATTAAGTTGAAGCATTGCGTTTTTCAAATCTCCATCAATCTCTTTACTGTCTTTTGGGAGTTCAAATTCAAAATTATTGTTGTCAATCCGGACTAATTTTGAATGTTCCTCAACAGGATTGTTACTATAAGAAACTACAATAATCAATACCGAAACTAATAAAAATAGTATATTTTTCATTTTCATTTTTTTACTGTCATTTGGTGTTCTTACCACATCTGTTAAATTGGCTTATAGCGCCTCTCTTGACGAAGGCGGCACTTATAAGCGCTTATTTTCGATCGAAGATAAAACTTTAAAGCAAAATAAAAACTTCGACTCCCTGCCCATCCCTGCCGTTTATGCCGGAATGACGTTGTAAGTTAGGGTATTTCTATTTTTCAGTGATTTTTTCAAAATATAGTTCAGGCAGTATCACTTTAATTTCTTGTTTTGCTTCCTCTTTTCTCCAATAAACGATAAAGTTCACTTTTGCACTTTTCAACAGGTAGTTTTTTCCTTTGATATAAACTATTTGTTCAACAAACCGCTTTGAGAACTTCAAAACAGAATTACCTTTCTCATCCAAACATTCACTATCCTTTACAATTAAACAGTCTCCGCTTTGGAGTTGAGAAACCAAAAACTCACGATTTATAAAATAGTCAAGCCAAACGTCTTTTAGTGACAAGTGCATGGCTAATTCGTTAGGTAGTGAATATGTCCTTTTGTCTTCAATTCGGTGTAAATTAGCTACACTGATGTTATCAAAAATGTTTGAGTTAAGGTGAATGGTCAACCTAACCTTTGCCCTTGTCATTGCTACATACAAAAGTCTTTTTGCTTCGTCTGTAGCGGGATTGAAATTTTCAAGCATCAGAAAAACATTGTCAAATTCTTTTCCTTTTGATTTATGAATGGTTGAAACGAAGATGGTTTCTCCGTTTTCATTGAGAAAATCTTCCGGTTTGGATTCAAGGATAAAAACCTCCAGATCGGATTTGTATTTACTTTTCGGATTGGATGCTTCAAAATCTTTGATGATATTTTCCAAAATTTCCAATTTCGTGCTATGCTGATATTTATTTACAGCTGCACGCCGAGCATTTAACCAAATCTCATCGCTGATTGTATAAACATCATCAGCCAAATTCAACTGATTTAGAAAATATCGAACTTCATCAATATTGTACAAACTAAAACCGTCATTACTCTGAATTAGTTTTGCAGGAATCTTGTTTTTTAATAGCAAGCCTGTAATTTGTAATGCCTCTTCGTTGGTTTTTGTCAGTACACAAGTTGTTCCTGAAAGCCCTGTTGAGAGGATGTCTTCAACGAGCGGCTGAATAAGATTGCCGTTTTGATAATGAATAATTTTTATTTGCCCATTACTATTCTGTTTGGCAATAATGGGTGTCTGTTTAAGTCGGTGTGAAATTCGTTTGACAAACCGGTTTGAAAAATCAACAAGGTTATTTTTGCTTCTGTAATTTTCAACTAATTCGTATTTTACGGCATTGTTTTCCCGAATAAATTGTTCAAGATATTTTGAGCTTGATCCTCTGAATTCAAAAATGTTTTGGTCGTCATCACCTACTGCAATTACTCTCATTTCTTCATTCTGTTCCATTAAAGCAGTTATTAAATCAAACTCATCCTTGTCCATATCCTGAGCTTCGTCAATGACCAAAACTGTTTTGGTTATTCGACTTACTTCAACTTCCTTGTTCTTTATCTTCTGAATGGTCTTTTTAATGATTTCATCCGATTTTTCTATGCTGCCCACTTTGCCCAATAGGTCAAAACAATAGGAATGGAAAGTTTTTATTTCAATAAAATTGGCTGCATTTCCAATCAGTTTTAGTAAACGCTTTTTAAATTCAGTTGCCGCTGCTCTTGAAAATGTAACCATCAATAGCTGTTCGTGTTTCACATCTTCCATTAAAAGCAAGGAAGCCAATTTGTGAACCAGCAATCTTGTTTTACCGCTTCCTGGACCTGCCGCAACCACAATGTATTTCGTTTCGTTATTGTTGATGATTTTTAATTGTGTTGGTGAAAGTTCTCCAAAAAGCTGCTGAAATTTTGCCGGCGTAATGTTTCGTTTGATTTCATTTTGACGACTGCCCGGGAAATACCTTTGTAAAAAGGATGAATAATTTAAGTGAAAATAATCCTCTACAAACTGCAAAGCGCTTTTGTAGTCCTCAATCATTTTCTTGGCATATTCTCCGACGATGTGAATTTGCTGAACTTTGTTTTGGTAAAATTGATGCAGTTTCTGGTAGTCGTCTTTTGTGTATTGTTTCTTGTTGTTCAGCTCTGTTCGTTCAATAGTCAAACGATTATATACCACTAAAAAACCGCCTTCAATTTTTATCGCTTCGATTCTCGATAAGTAAAACAGGGTGTCTTCAATATCAACAAGGGTGATGTTCGCTTTAAACAAACTTAAACTTTTTTCGTATTCGGCTTTTAATTCGTGAACGGAAAATTCTACTAATACTTCTTCTTTTAGAGAATCTCCGTCAGATGCATTTACGTTACTTTTGGCATAGAGAAATTCAACGATAAATTTTGCCAAAGCATGTCGCTTCTCTAATTTATCCTTCAACAATTCTTTGGAGTGTAATAAAAGTGCAGCAATGTGATTTTTTGATTCTAAACGCTGTCGTTTGATCCAATTTTTAATTGCCCAAAAATTGATAATAGTTTTAATTTTGTTGGTACTGATGTCGCCAAGCCCTCTTTCTTCTGCTTGCTCGTTCAGTTCTTTGATGTGAAATACTTTTTCCTGTTGTTCAAAAAGCGGTAGTAAAAAGTTTTCAATCTTGATGAAAGTGTCGAGGATATGGAGCGAACGATTTTTGTTTTCTCCTTTTTTTATGTAAGCGGTCAAGTCTTTAGTGTCAGCTAAAATCTTTTCTTCGCGCAAATGATTCACAATGGTTATCACCTCTTCATTTACAATTCCTAAGTGGTCGCTGATATAATCAATTCTCGATTCTGCGACCTCGTCGCTTGATTGCTTTCTGCTTTTACTGGAAAAAAGTTTCTTGATAATTCGTACACCTTTTTCTTTTTGGTTGCCTACAAATTTTTCGGAAGCATTGATTTTGTCAATGGCTTCCTGTGTATTTTTTGCAAGAATACTATTGGCAAAAATTCTTGGCATATTTTGTCCTCTTTTCAAATACCCTGCTTCTTCCAATGCTGCAATGGCGGTGGTAACTCTTGTTTCAATTTCAACTACATTGTCGTCCCAGCCCGCTTTTCTCGCTATTTCCAATGCCGAGTTTGAAACTGATGAACGGAATCTTGTAATGTCTTTTATGGCCTTCCAAACTTGCTGAATTTCCTTAATGGAGAGTTTGGTTTGGTTTAAAAGGATAAAATGTTTGCTTAAATCTTCTTCATTAAACAATACAAAACAATCCGCAGTAATATTTTCATCTCGTCCGGCTCGCCCTGCTTCCTGAATATAGTTTTCTAATGAGTCGGAAATTTCATAGTGAATCACCATTCCTACATCTTTTTTATCCACACCCATCCCAAAGGCAGATGTGGCCACCATTATCTGAGTTTCACCATTGATAAACGAATCTTGATTTTCTGACTTTTCCTGCTTATCCATTTTGCCGTGATAAGGTTTCGCGCTAAAACCGTCTTTCCTCAGGCGCTCGGCAAGGGTGTAGGCTTTTCGTGTGCGTGAAACATAGATGATGGTCGGACATTTTTTTTCTTCAATCAAATCACGAAGGGCTTGATATTTCTCTTCTTCATCATCTTTTTCAAAGACTTTATAATGCAGATTGGTTCGTGATGTTGTTGAAGTAAATAACTCGAGATGAAGCGAAAGTTTTTCTCTGAAATAATCTCGTATATCTTCAATTACTTTTTGTTTGGCCGTTGCCGTGAAGCAGGAAACAGGAATGCTTTCTTCCAAATTTTTCTTTTCCTGAATGGATTTAATGAAGTCTCCGATATATAAATAATCTACTCTGAAATCCTGCCCCCAGGATGAGAAGCAGTGGGCTTCGTCAATTACAAAACGGGCAATTTTTCTGCCCAGAATTAAATGTTCAATAGTTTTGGATCGTAGCGATTCAGGCGAAATGTAAAGAATGGAAGCCGAACCATTTTCAACTCTTTCAAAAGAATCTGCTCTTTCAATGGGATCCAGTAAGCCGTTTATGGTAACTGCATCTGTAATGCCTATTTTTTCCAGATTGTCCACCTGATCTTTCATTAATGATTGCAATGGAGAAATCACAATGGTTAAACTTCTTGAAGTTTCTCCACTCATCAATGCCGGAACCTGAAACGTGATGGACTTTCCGCCTCCTGTCGGAAAGACAGCAAGAATAGATTTATTGTTAATGGCTGCCTTAACTGCTTTTTCCTGTAGGGGTTCTCCTCCATAGCTTCGGTAAGTATCAAAACCAAAAAATCTTTTTAGCCCTTTATTGGCTTCTAATACCTTATTACAGTATTCACAACCGCTTACGCAAGGTCTGTTTCTTAAACGAAACATTATTCTTTCCACTTCGGGGTATTTTTTTAAAACCCAGGGGGGCGTAATGGAATGTATTTTTTTGTGTAGGATGAAAGAATTGATTAAGGATAAACTATAAGCGAGTTCAATCGGTTTTTCTGTAATAATGTTTGCTAAATCAACCTGTTCACAAATCTCATTTTTGAATTTTTCACGAATTAGTTTTTCAATATCTGTTCTTGGGCTATAGTGCCTGATGTATAGGAAAAATGCAGCGAACTCTTTTTTGTCTTTTAACAGTAAATAAAAGATTTGTTTGAGCGTATCATCTGTCGCTTTGAAAGCAGAAATCTCATCATAAAACAAATCCTTCGCTTTGATAGAATCATTTAAGGGATTGTTGGTGTCTTCCGATTGCAGTTTGTCGTCTTTAAGTAATGAATGATAGGGCCTGGTCGGAAAAAGCAAAGGTGAAAGAAACAGGGTATCAATAATATGTTCTGAATTTATCCCTGCATCATTGAGCGCTTTTCCGATGTATTTGATATCGTGATTGAGAATATTATGCCCGCAAATGAATGGTGTGCCATTAAGAAATTGTGTAAACGCTGCTATCGAAGTTTTGTGAAAAGTTGCTCCATTATCCTTGATACTTCCAATGTCAAGAATTTTTCTGCCCTTGGGTTCAATTTCGGTATCAACAAATGCAATAGGGTCGTAGATATGTTGTCTCTCTTCTGTCAATATTTACTTCAGGTTAATTAAATGGTTGTCTATTCGTTTTTGAGTGTCTCTTCAATCCCGGCTGCAAGCGCCTGACCGGCATGCGTTCAGGCGAAATTTTCAATCGAAAATACCGGGCGAGCGACAAAGCTTAAATTTACGAAAAGGTGTTGAACGGGGACGTTCAACCTGGCTATCGTAAAACCTGCTTGTTCAAGCAACACCTACGGTGAGTCTGTTCATCGCCAGAGCTTCGCACCTTTGCTTTTCACAAAAATAAATATAAAAATGAAAGGTAATGAAATTTCGGGAAAAGAACTCAGGGCAGATTCGGTATCCAAAAGCGTAGAAAACTACATAAGAGAGAATCGAATATACAACCATTTGCAGGTGTCGCTGAACAGGTTCCTGAGCCTGCCGAAGGAACCGATCCCGATAAATAGAGGGAAAGCCCCAATCGTTTAAAATCGGGGCTTTCTTAGTTTATTTTAAAGCTCGATTATTTGGGGCTTTTTCAATCCGCTTAATGTTGGTGGCAGTTTTTATTCGTTTAATCTGTTTTTTAAATCTATTCGTTCGTGCAAAATCCTCGTTATTTCAACATCTTCGTCTGATATTTTTCGATAGAAGATTATATGGCGATTTGTTTTAAGCCCCAATAATTCAGGTCTTATTCCGTCATAATTTTTCTCCAAACTCGGATTGTCAGCAATGTTTTGGCAACTTTCAAACAACAAGTTGTAGTAATTATCCGCTTGTTTTTCAGACCATTTGTATATTGTGTATTCCCAAATTTGGTTCAAGTCATCAACCGCTTTGTTGGTTAGTCTATACGCTGCCATTTGCGGTTCGTTTAGCTTTTAAATTTTCGAGATTTTTTTTCGGGTCAAAATCGTGGACAATTCCACTATCTATCCCTTCTTGAATAGCATTTCTTAAAGCAATGACTTTACTTTCTTCGTCTTCCAAAAGACGAAGACCAGCACGAATAACTTCGCTCACATTTTTGTAACGTCCAGCCGAAACTTGACTACTTACGAATTGGTCAAAATAATTACCAAGTGATATTGATGTATTTTTCATTTTTATAAACTTTTTTCAAAGTTACCAAAATTTGGTAAGTATGTAAATTTTTCTGATTTTTTGGCTAATTCTTTTTTTGAGGTGCTAAGCAAATTTTGTTCAAACAATGCTTTTTTCGGTTTTGCTTCGTACGATAATGGTTTTCCGATTTTTTAACAGTGGCTGCATGAGGTGCCTATTTTGGTTCGGTACCGCGTAAGCGGTATCTCGCTGAAAGCGAGAAGAAGCAAAATCAGCACCGGTGCAGCCACGCAGCCCGCCGGCTGTGGAGGCAAAAAGTAGGAATGAAAGAATGTATGCTTGTTTTCAAACTTTTTCTTGATAAAAAGTTTGACAAAAATCAAGGCTGTGATGCCCTCGCTAAAAATGAATTTCGTTACGCTAAAATGCCTGAACTCGCTTCGCGCCTGCGTTTGATAAAGTTATCGTTTCTGCGCTCAAACAGCAGGCATTTTTTAACGCTTCACTACATTCATTTTTTTAACGCTCAGGCATCAAGGCCGTTTGGCTTCGCACGATAACGCTGCGCATGATCGCGGCTTGCCAATTATTACCGCTGAGGTGGCGAAAAGTAGGAATGAAATGCTTATTGAATAAAAATTTACACTTTTCAAATAAGGTTAGCAAACCGGACGAGCAGAGGATGCTTATGGTTTTTTATAATAGCACCTCAAAAAAGGAATTAGCCGATTTTTTAGCTAAATTTCCAAGTAGTGTATTGGTGGCTGTTTTATTTTTTAAATGTTATAAATTTTTGCATCAATTGATTAAAATTTTCATCAGATTTTAGGTTGTCTTTAAAACCCATATTTAATATCAAAGGTTGTCCGTCAACAGAACCAAACGCTAAGACCCTATATTTTAAGTTGCTGTCACCTTTAAGCAAATATTTTTTACCACTAAATTGTCCACCATTTGAATTGAAGTTAATTTTTGTTGCTTTTGAATATTTTAACTGACCTTCAAACTGCCCAAATATTTGTTTTTCAACCCCATTGTCAACCATTTCTTGTGTCAAGAAAAGCCATTGAGCCGAAAAAGTATTGTTTTCAATAGAATATTCATCTTTTGCAGAATAATTTGTCGGCACATCAATTTCGGTCTTGGCATATTTTACTTTTTTAATTTCAGAGTTTATCCTCTTTACTTTTCATCAGATATATAATAAAAATGAAAGGTAATGAAATTTCGGGAAAAGAACTCAGGGCAGATTCGGTATCCAAAAGCGTAGAAAACTACATAAGAGAGAGTCGAATATACAACCCATTTGCAGGTGTCGCTGAACAGGTTCTTGAGCCTGCCGAAGGAACCTCTCCCGATATATTTAGGGCAAGCCCCGATCGTTTAAAATCGGGGCTTTCTTAGTTTATTTTAAAGCTCGATTATTGGGGGCTTTTTTTCAATCCGCTTAATGTTGGCGGATCGCCTTTTATCTCTTGCCTTTTCTGATGTTGGGTTGATGCCTCTTTTTTCTGGTGAAATCTTTTATGAGTCATATTTGATATATACGTTTATAGTTCGTCAAACCGTTTCGTCGGTACTGTACACCTTGTTTATGGAAATGCTATAATAGTTATAATCTCAATATCATTTCTATTTTAAGAATTAAACTATTTTTGAATTTTTAATGTTTCTTCATAAATGTGATCGGTTATCATTTTCAATAGTTTTATTCTAACCGAACGAAATTCGATACCCATATTCCAAATGCCGTCTTGACTTGCTGACCAATATTTATCAACGACTCCCTTTTCCATTATTGCCAAATCATTCATATATGAGTCGCTGTAATAAAATTCCTCAATCTCTTTTAAATTTGTTATAGCATTGGCATATTTGAAAAGAAAGCGTTCAAGAAAATCTATATCTTTCTTCATTTGATGCATTTTTTCATCTATCATTTTAAACTTTTTCTCTATCTCTAAAATGTTATCTTGCATAATTATATTCATTAAAAAAGTTTAAAACTTTAATTAAAAATTGCTAATTGATTCAGTTTCATATTCATTCTACTCTTGCAATTTATAAACTATTTGTGGATTGGTCTTTCTTTTTTT
Organism: Chitinophagaceae bacterium; assembly: GCA_023957575.1. Taxonomy (GTDB): domain Bacteria; phylum Bacteroidota; class Bacteroidia; order Chitinophagales; family Chitinophagaceae; genus Niabella. Next base: position 51,483 of record JAMLGU010000001.1, read on the forward strand.
AGATATCGTTATTTTGGAACTGCTCATTTTTATTTGGGTGTCCACCAATCGGGTCATACAGGGGTATTTCACCCCGGCATTCCCACAGAACCGTATCCCGCTTAACGGGACATGCTGTGAAAGAAGAAAACTAATTTTACTTTACCATTAACATAATTCCAATGAGGACAACCCCAGCCCCTAATAGCTGCATACCACTGAGTTTTTCATTCAGAAAATAATAATTAGCCACTAAAACCGTAATGATTGAAAGTGTGGTAGCAAGCATGGTAATAGAGGTGGAAGCATTTGCAAGATGGGGAATTTTTAACAAAGAGTTGTTTATCATAATAAAGCTTATTCTGGAAAAAACAGCAAACAGCATTGCCACTATAAACTTCCAGTTGGTAACAAGCGAAAACATACTGCCAAAACTCAACAGGTTTCCTGAAATAAGCTCCCTGTCGCCTACCAGAGTGATTGATATGGCGCTAACAATACAATATATTATAAGCCAAAATATAAATGCTACCATTCTGATCCTTAGTTTTGGTAAAGATAAATAAACAACTGCTTTCTGTTGAATTTAAAAAAGGTTGTAACTCAAATGGATTACAACCCTTTTTTAAGAAATCAATTCATTCATACATTTATCCCTTCAATGCCGCTAATGCAGCTTCATAATTTGGCTCCTGGCCAATTTCGGGTACCTGTTCTGTATAAATCACTTTACTGTTTTCATCAAGCACTACCACTGCGCGACTCAACAGGCCTTTCAGTGGAGAGTCAACCATAGTTACTCCATAATCACCTCCAAATGTTCCTCTGAAATCCGATAACACCACCACATCATTCAAACCTTCTGCTCCGCAAAAACGGCCCAATGCAAAAGGCAAATCTTTTGAAATGCATAATACTACTGCATCAGAAAGCGAAGAAGCTTCCTGGTTAAATCTTCTTGTTGAAGCAGCACAAACACCTGTATCAATACTTGGATAAATATTCAAAACCGCCTTTTTCCCTTTAAAATCATTTAATGTCTTTTCTGATAAATCGCCTCCTACCAGTAAAAAATCTTTTGCTTGCGAACCCACTTCGGGCAACTGACCAATAGTTGTAACCGGATTTCCTTTAAATGTAATGTTTGCCATAATATTTATTTATTAAATTTTTAATATAACGTTTTTTTAATCAAATTGTTTTTATACAATCATTTAAGACCATCTGTTTCAAAATAGTGCATACAAAGATAACGATTGTAAGCTCTTGTGGCAAGAAACCGGCAGTTTGATTTGGCTTCCTCATCAGTTTTACCCGCTGCCGTCCCGGCAATTGCATTTTAATACCCTGTATTTGTGATAAAACAGCTAATTTCATCCTTGAAATCCTTCGGAAAAATGTACCTTCATTTTTTGAAATATGCATAAAAAAGAGTCCTGGTTTTTGGCCGGTTTATTATTTGCCATCTTATGGGCTTCTGCTTCTACTGCTACCAAAATTGCGCTTAAGGAAGCACAGCCATTAGTAGTGGCAGTCAGTCGTTTTGGCGTGGCTTCCGTCATTATGCTATTTACCTCTCATTTTATATTGAAAAACAGATTACCCAGAAATGAAGAATGGAAGCAGTTGGCAGTGTATGGGCTGCTCAACATCACTATCTATCTGGGGTTATATGTAGTAGCCATGAAAGAGGTTACGGCCGGTATAGGCGCACTCACGGTTGCGGCAAGCCCTGTTTTTATCAGTTTTCTTTCTTTTTTTGTTCTGAATAAACCATTAAGCGCTATAATATTGACGGCAATATTCATTTGTATTGCCGGCTTTGTGGTGGTGGCATGGCCCTTGTTCGATGGCGCTACAGTTACAGTCAGGGGTTTGGCGCTACTTATCCTCAGTATGTTTTCTTATTCGGTGGGTACTATTTATTTTGCCTCCAAAGAATGGAACGATATGCACTTGCTCACTCTAAATGGCTGGCAAACCCTGTTAGGCGGTATTTTTATGATGCCTTTTGTGTTTTTTACCTATAAAAGCAATGCCAATCATTTTGGCGGTGATTTCTGGATAGGCACCCTCTGGCTGGCAGTACTGGTTTCAATAGGTGCCGTAATGTTGTGGTTGCGGTTAATTAAAGAAGATGCAGTAAAGGCAGGACTTTGGTTGTTTTTGTGTCCGATTTTTGGAATAATTATTGCAGCAATTCTTGTAGGAGACAAAATCAGTCTATACACCATATTGGGTGTGGCAATGGTTTTGGGAGGTTTGGGAATCAGTCATCTTGATAAGAAATTAAATGCTCCGGCAAAGACTGATTAATCCCTTTTTTTCAATTAGCTACTCTCAAATCTGCTAAGATTTTCAAAAATATGTTTTTTGTCATATTTTATAGGATTTTAATGTTTTAGATATGATTATTTTAGCCTATACACAAATCTTTCAGTAACTTTGCAACTCCGAAAAAGAACCAATTTTTTTTAAATTAATAAAAATTTTTCTCATGAGTTACATTTCAGATGTCTTCGCAAGACAAATTTTAGACAGCCGTGGAAATCCCACCGTTGAAGTTGACGTAATAACCGATGAAGGAGCGCTTGGTCGTGCAGCAGTACCCAGTGGCGCCAGCACCGGTATCCACGAAGCTGTAGAGCTGAGAGACGGCGACAAAAAAGCTTATTTGGGCAAAGGCACTTTAAAAGCTGTAAAAAACGTAAATACCATCATTGCACCCGCTTTGTTGGGACTGGATGTATCGGACCAAACCGGAATTGACCAATTGATGTTGAATCTGGACGGTACCAATAATAAAGGAAAATTAGGCGCTAATGCTTTACTCGCTGTAAGTATGGCTACAGCCAAAGCTGCCGCCGAAGAAGCAGGGTTGCCTTTGTATCGTTATGTAGGCGGTACCAATGCAAAAACACTTCCTATCCCAATGATGAACATTCTGAATGGAGGCGCTCATGCTGATAATAAAATTGATTTTCAGGAGTTTATGATTATGCCGGTTGGCGCTTCTTCTTTTAGTGAAGGATTGCGCTGGGGCGTAGAAACCTTTCATGCGCTGAAAACCGTGTTGAAGAAAAAAGGCTATAGTACCAACGTAGGCGACGAAGGTGGTTTTGCCCCCAATATTCAAAGCAATGAAGAAGCAATTGAAACCGTTTTGGAAGCCATTACTGCTGCCGGATATAAAGCAGGTTCTCAAATGGTAATTGCTATGGATGCGGCTAACAGTGAACTCTGGGATGCCAAAAAGAAAAAATATGTTTTCCACAAAAGCAGTGGCAAAGCAATGAGCAGCGACGAACTGGTGAAATACTGGGAAAACTGGGTTAAACAATATCCGATCGTTTCTATCGAAGACGGTATGGCCGAAGACGACTGGAAAGGCTGGAAAGCGCTTACCGAAGCTATCGGTAGTAAAGTACAATTGGTAGGCGATGATTTGTTTGTAACCAACGTAGAACGCCTACAACAAGGTATTGACAAAGGTGTGGGTAATGCACTACTGGTAAAAGTAAACCAAATTGGTACTGTTACCGAAACTATCAATGCGGTTACATTGGCACAGCACAATGGTTACAACACCATTATGAGCCACAGAAGCGGCGAAACAGAAGATACTACCATTGCCGACCTGGCAGTAGCGTTAAACTGCGGACAGATTAAAACCGGTTCTGCAAGCCGTACCGACAGGATTGCCAAATACAACCAGTTGATCAGAATTGAAGAACAATTGGACGAAAGCGCAATTTATCCTAAAGGAAAAATTAAATTTTTAAGTAAATAAGCTTATTCACATTACTGTAAAAACTCTCTGTACAAAATACAGAGAGTTTTTTTTATCTTGCGGCTATGGAAGAATTTGTTGATTTTATTTCCGAAAAAGAACCGGTATTAGAAAACAAAAAAGTTAAACGAGGAGGAACGTTGAGTAAGATTTCACGTTTTCTAACCAATAAATTTCTGCTTACAGCGGTAGCATTTGCGGTGATTATGGTTTTTTTGGATAAAAATGATTTGCTTACTACAATAGAAAGAAAGAAAGAACTGAACGAACTGGAGCAAAGCAAGGCACACTTTTTAAAAGAACTTTCAGATTTGAAACAAATAAAAACCAATTTGGAAACCAACCCCGCCGTGATAGAAAAAGTAGCCAGAGAAAAATACCTGATGAAACGTGAGAATGAAGACCTTTTTTTAACGGAAGACCGTACAAAAAAGAGTTCCGAGTAAGAAATTCCTTATTTTTATTTCCAGAGATAATGTGTGGCTAATGTCGGTTTTGGCTATAGCCACTTTATACAGTTTATTTTTTTACCAAAAGAACAAAAGTGAACAAGAGGAGGCAAATTTTGAAGTGCTTACACCATCATTCAATAAGAATTGTATTGGTTATTGTAGTCTTTTCTTCCTGCGTCTCCTCTCAAAAAGGCCAACTAAACATATTTTCCAATCAAAGTAATTGCAATCAACAAAATATTTACAATTATGAAGTGGAGGATTTACCAAAACCGATTCATGAAATAGCTCTTGATACAATGTTGACCGCAAATTTCAGTAGCAACAGCCTGAATATTGCCAATGCAATTGGTACGCTGGATTTACTGAAAGTGTTTATGAGTAAAAAGAAAGAATATCGGGCAAACAAGCTTCTCGAAAACCGAATAGAACTAATAGAGATACATCAAAAAATAAATCAGAAAATAGACTTGGCATCTCTTGAAATATCAGCCGTTTCATCTGAAATAGATTGTGAGGAAGAAAGAGCCGACCAAATAGCTTTCTATATGAAAAACAAAGAAGCAGATACCGAATCCAAATTAACCGTTGGAACTATTATTGCAGGTGCAACGGGTTCTGTTGTAACCGGAGTTTTGGCTGCCAAAAATACTAAAGGTAATCTTGCCGATATTGTTGGCATCACATCAGGCGTAGTTGAAGCCGTCCTCGGCTTTTTGATTCTTAAACAAAGTCCGGGAATTGATTTTTTTCATGTCAGAAATGTTTTAAAAGATATTTGGGAAGGCAACCCGACTTCCGAGCTTTTTCCTCCTTCAATCTGGTACTACCTGAATTACTATAATCCCAATGAGCCGAATAAACCGCCTCTTAGAGAGCAAATGATTAATAGCTGGATGGAATTTGGTCAAATTCAATCCAATAAAAAAGAAAAGAACAAAAAGCCAATTGATATATACTTTGGCGAAGGTGGCAAATACACAGCCGATCAGCTAAAGAACAGGGCAAAAATGTACGACCAACTTGAATCGGTAATTAAGTTGATGAAACAGGATTTGAAAGAATTGATGTACGAAATTGATAAGCAAACTTAATTAGAATACCATTTATTATAATATATGACCAAAAAACAACGATACCAGTTTGTTATTGATTACTTCTTAGAGCAGGGACCCGAACCGGAAACTGAGTTACTGTATGACAGTGTCTATCAACTGCTGGTAGCAGTTATTCTCTCTGCCCAGTGTACGGATAAAAGAGTAAATATGACGACTCCGCTGATATTTGAAAAATACCCTGATTTGGAAAGCATGAGCCGTGCAAATACAGAAGATGTTTTTGGTTTGATTAAAAGTATTTCGTACCCAAACAATAAAACCAAACACCTGATTGGGATGGCACGAAAAGTGTTAAGTGATTTTGGCGGGAAAATACCTATGACTGTTGAGGAACTGATGAAACTGCCAGGGGTAGGACGAAAAACGGCCAATGTAATCACATCAGTAGTTGAAAAACAACCCAATATGGCGGTGGATACCCATGTCTTTAGGGTGAGCAGGCGCATTGGGCTGGTGTCGCCAAAAGCGACCACACCATTAGCGGTGGAAAAAGAATTGGTTAAAAATATACCGGAAGAACTCATTCATAAAGCACATCACTGGCTCATTTTGCATGGTCGCTATATATGTACAGCCCGCAATCCAAAATGTCGTGAATGTGGATTGCAGGCTGCCTGTTTATATTTTCAAAGGGAAATTAAAAACCGGGATTAATCTTTAGCCACCTTTATTACTTCATAGGTAGTCTTTCCATCTTCCGATACTTCTTTATAGTGTGTGCCTGCAGGTGATACATATTGTTTCACACCATCAATCACAGTTTCTCTACAATTTTTAGGAAGCACATCAAAACGATCGCCTAATTGAGGTCCTACTGCATAATTACCGGCTGTTGTAGTTTGTTCACTTTTGCTTTTTACTGCCGGATAGTCTCTAACAGGTGGTTGATTATATTCCTGATCATCATCATAACCGGAATCATTTCTGTCAAAATTGCGGTTACTAATATCATTGGTATTCAATTCACCATCAGTACCTACAACACGATATATCCGCTTACCGGTTTTGTCTATATCCTCTATCAGGAAGGTTCCTCCTACTTCGTAATAAGTTTCGCCATCTATGATGCGTTCTCTGGCTTCTGCAGGTAGTTTCCTTACCGTAGCGCCTAATGGCGGAGACACCGACTGGTATCTGCCATCATCCATCCTGCGATAATACATATCGTTGTAATAATAATAAGGATACCCTCCAAAATAAAACCTGCTATAGCCGTAAGGCATATTACCCATTGTAATACCTACACCAGGAAAACCAAGACCTATTGAAAAGCCTACTCTGGGTCTTGCATACACCCGTGGATAATAACCTCTGTAAATACCTCCAAATCCAAAAGAAACAGAAGGTCTGCTGCGATAGACCATGCCATAATTTCTGCCATAAGGCCTTGCTCCCGACCGGATAACCCGTTGGGCATTGCCATCAACAACAATAAACAGAACTGCAATTGCAAGCAGCAAACTGAATTTGATTGACTTTTTCATCCTTAAAATAGTTTTTCTTTATCCTTAGGACGAAAAATGCTGTTAAAGAGTTAATTCCGCAACGTTAAAAAAAGGTAAAATATTTTATGCTGTTATTTTACATCCTTTCAGTGCATAATAAAGAATATAGGCAAATAAGGGTATAGGCACCAGAAAACCTATAGACATACCATACGCATCGGATACTGCTCCCATAAGCGGCGGAAAAATAGCGCCTCCGGCCACCGACATCACTAAATAGGAAGCGCCTTCTTTGGTATGTGTGCCCAAGGATTTAATGGCTAATGCAAAAATGGTAGGAAACATAATGGACATAAAAAAGAAAACACCATAAAGAGCAATCAATGATGTCCAGCCAAACTCACCGGCTACCACAGGAAGCAACAGGCAAATGGCCAGCGCATAGAGCGCCAACATCCTGCTGGGAACAAAATATTTCATTAATCCACTTCCCGTAATCCTGCCTATCATAAATAACAAAAAGCCCAGCGACAGAAAATAAGGCGCATATTTTACATCAAACCGAGGGTGCATATCATGATCGGTAACAAAATTGATGAGATAACTGAAAACGCCGGTTTGAGCAGCTACATAACTGGCCTGTGCAAAAAAACCCAATTTAAAATGACGGTTTTGCCAAAGTGGTTTTTTAGAAATATATCGCGGATCGTTTATATCTGTAATTGATTCGCTATCCGATGAAATGACAACTCCGCCATGAGCAGCATGTTCATCTTCTTCGGTAATTTCGGGTAATTTTAAGCGCATGAAAACAAATGCCACAGCCAGCACTACCAAACCAATAATGGCAAATGGCAGAATAATAGAAAGCATTTTTTCTCCTTCCACATGGCTTTGGTTTCCATAAACATACAAGGCAACCAATGGACCCACCACCCATGCCAGGCCATTGAATGACTGCGAAAAATTGATTCTTCTTTCGGCAGTTTCGGGAGGACCTAACTTAGTAGTGTATGGATTAGCAGCGGTTTCCAATGTGGCCAGGCCGGCGCCAATTATCAAAAGGCATATCAAAAACAAAATAAACGATTCAAAGGTGGCAGTGCCGGCTGCCAATAATGAACCGGAAGCAAAAATGATTAACCCAAAAATGATGCCCTTCTTGTAGCCGTATTTTTTCATAAATAACCCTGCGGGGATAGCCATGCCAAAATAGGCGCCATAAAGAGAAAACTGAATAAAACTGGACTGCCATTTTTTAAGGTGCAACATGTCTTGAAAATTTTTGTCCAGCGTATCCAACATGCCATGTGCCACGCCCCATAGAAAAAACAATGCACTGATAGCAACGAAAGGGCCTAAATAATTGATGCCGTCTTTTACAAAAAGTGAAGATTTTGACTTGTTCATTGTAGAAGTTTTTGTATCCTTTTATGGCTTTATCGAAAATAATTCTGCCCACATCCTATTGCAAAATAATTGCAAACAATAAGAAGATAAGCATTTGCAATATTATGTATTATTGCAGGAATAAACACAAGAATCAACAATATTCTCACTAAAAAAATCAACTGAGAATTAAGAAGTTATTTTGGATGAGCTCCTCAATTAGCGAAATTCTTTACATTTTCATATTTTTACTGTCTATTATTTGATTTGAAATGGGTGTGTTTAAACAATTAGCAGCGTATTTATATCTGCGAAAAAAAGATGCTGACAGGCCAAAAAGCAGTTTGGTAAAATATATGCATGGCATTAACAGAATCAGCCTGATACTGTTCATTGTTAGCATCATTATTATTGTTGTTAAACTTTTAAGAGGATGCTAAGGTGGTGATGATTTCTGCAGCCTTCTCTGATGCACGGCCACCTGCGCTTAATAATTCGTAGAGCCGGTGATATTCCTTCTTTAAATTTTCAGCTTTTTCAGGATTATTCAATAAATGCCGAAGTTCTTGTGTAAGGTTATTAACGTTCATTTCTTCCTGAATCAGCTCCTTCACTATTTCTTTATCCATAATCAAATTAACTAAAGAAATATATTTTACCCTAATAACTCTTTTTGCTATTTGATAGCTGATGGGTGAGCCTTTGTAGCACACCACCTCGGGTACGCCGAATAAAGCTGTTTCCAAAGTAGCAGTACCGGAGGTAACTAATGCGGCACGGGATTGTAGCAGCAAATTATATGTTTGGTTTTTTACCATACTAACATTAGGATACTGTATGGTATATTGCTGATAAAAAAAGTCATCGATAGCCGGCGCCTGAGCTACTACAAAATGATAATCGGCGAAATATTTACTTACTTCCAGCATTACCGGCAGCTTCTTTGCGATTTCCTGCTTGCGACTACCGGGCAGTAGGGCAATGACCGGCTTATTCACCTGACTGCCGCTTTTATCAATTATTGAAAATTCCTTCGATTCATCAGCCTTTTTTCTTTCAATTTCTTCAATTAAAGGATGGCCAACGTAGGTTACATCCCAGTTCCATTTGTTTTTAAAATAATCCTTTTCAAACGGCAGAATGACCAGCATTTGATCAATAAACTGCTTCATTTTTTTTACACGATTCTCCTTCCATGCCCAAACCTGTGGCGCAATATAATATACCACTTTAATATTTTGAGCTTTTGTCCATTTAGCTATCCGTAGGTTAAACCCGGGATAATCAATCAGTACTAATACATCAGGCTTGAAAGCCAGAATATCTTTTTTGCAAAAATCGAGATTACGAAAAATGGTGCGTAGGTTCATCAATACCTCTACAAAACCCATAAATGCCAGCTCGCTAATATGCTTGACCAATGTAGCTCCGGCTGCTTCCATCTTATCGCCGCCCCAACAGCGAATTTCAGAAGAAGCATCTCTTTGTCTGATAGCTTTTATAAGATTACTTCCATGCAAATCGCCCGAAGCCTCGCCTGCAATTATGTAATATTTATGATTGATGGTTTTAATTTATAAGTTATTAAAATTCAAATTGCAAAGTCTGATTTTAAAATTTCCATTTCTTCTCCAGCTTCTTTTTCACGTCATAGGCAGTAAAATCAAACTCTACCGGCACCACACTCACGTAATCATTAGCCAAAGCCCATACATCGGTATCTTCACTTTTATCGTAATTAATAAATTCGCCAGTAAGCCAGTAATATTTTCGACCGTGAGGGTCTGTTCTTTCCAAAAATGTTTCTTTATACTTGGCATTTGCCTGTTTGCAAATTTTAAAGCCTTTTATGGCCGATACAGGGAGTTTGGGAATATTTACATTGAGCAAAATACTTTCTCCATTTTTATCATTCAACATTTTTTCTACCAGAATACGTGCAAAATACTGAGAAGCAGAAAAATCGGCATCGATGCTGAAATCCATCAAAGAAAACCCGATGGCAGGAATCCTTTCGATAGCTGCTTCCATTGCTGCCGACATTGTTCCTGAGTATATTACATTAATACTATGGTTTGGACCATGATTAATTCCGCTCAGGCAAATATCCGGTTTGCGCCGCAAAACCTTGTCCACAGCCAATTTCACGCAATCAACCGGTGTTCCGGAGCAGGAATAAGCCAGCACCCCATTATAAATATCCGTTTTTACCAATCTTAAAGGATGGCCGATTGTAATGGCATGCCCCATGCCTGATTGTGGTTTATCAGGCGCCACTACCACTATTTTACCCAGCCCTTTCACTGCTTCAACCAAGCTTTTTATTCCCGGCGCTGCAATACCATCATCGTTAGTAATCAGGATAACCGGTTTTTCTTCCTTCTTAACTTTTTTCACTGCCATTTGGCAAAAGTAACTCTTCTCAATATTACCCGGTAAAAAATATACCCAGATCAGCTTATGAAGTTTTTAATTCATTCAAAACCTGTTGCGAAGCATCTTTAAAAAATTTGGTATCATAACTATAGGTCATAAAACGCATCCCTTCCCGTATCCATTTTTTTGTCAGCTTCATATCTGCAAAATGTGCACCCGGAGCTACGCCATTTGCATTACATGATTGAATGATTTTTCTAAAAGCCGACTCAAGTCGAGGGTGAGCAAATTGTCCCGAAATACCCATATCGTGCGACATATCTGCCGGGCCAATCATCACGGCATCAATTTCACCGACAGACAATATTTCGTCAATGTTTTCAGTTCCCTCTTCACTCTCTATTTGAACAATGGTCATCAATTCCTTGTTAGCCCACCCGGTATATTCCACCACATCATAGTTGCGATATTGAGTGGAAGTAGCCGATATGCTAACTCCTCTTTGCCCAATGGGCGCATACTTTACGCTTCTGATTATTTCTCTTGCCTGTGCTGCTGTTTTTACATTGGGGATAACCAGGCCTTCAGCTCCAATATCTAATGTTTGCGCCATCAAATGGTAAATTTTATCGGGCACTCTCACATACAAGCCTATTTGTTCATATTTTGCAACCATCGAGCAATTGCCTATGCTTTCGGGATTGTAATCATTGTGTTCTGTATCCAATATAACATAATCCCAACCTTCCGATGCGCATAAGGCTATTGCCTGCGGCGATTTGAGAATACGCAACATGGTACCAAAACAAACCTCACCCGATTTCAGGCGTTTTTTGACTTCACTGATTTTCAATTTCATTGTCTTATATTTTATTTGCAACTTGTCGGCTAATCAATATCAAAATGAGAAAAACTGTTCAACGATTCAACGTTCTTTTATAATCCAAACTTCCGAGACCTGAGTTCCCCGTTCACCCGGTAAACAATTCCAGGTCAATTGTAAAGTGCCGTCAGCCGTGGCTTCTTCTGGTATTTCGAATTCATAAACCGGTTGTACGCCTGTTTTCAGATAGTCGTGAATCACGAATTTATCATCGGCAACCAACCGCAGATGTGCATTGAACCTTCCCGTATATGCTACTCTGATTTTGTAACGGCTCTTAGCGTCCAGATTTTCATACCTCATTTTTAAAGGAGTGTCATATAAGGTAGTTATCTGGGTTACCCATGCCAGAGGAATGGCTCTGCCGTCAAATCCTTCGGCACGTATTTCCACCCAATCATCCCCGAAAAGAGTTGCTCCGAAATCCATAAAGGGTGATTCAAGTCCGCCCGGATCTTCCGCCCATGTTTTTTGTCGCACCACATGTTTCCACGAACCTGAAGAACCCAGGTTGTCATAATAGCCGTCTGCACCGGGATTGGTCCGGTTCAATAATTGATGTATTGCTTTGAGCTTGTCGTTATGGCTATTCAACTTTTCTATTTGTTCCAACTGCGATATATACCACCTCAAATCATTTAACGGTAAATCAATATTATCCATAAAATTTCCCCTACCTTCTTTGGCATATTGCGGTGGTGCAGCAGTTGTCTGAGAACCGATATTCTGAAACAGAGCTTTTGAAAGTGCAAAACAATTCTTGCGCCACAGCGATTCCTGTTTGAAGGCAGTGTCTTTCAGAAAAATATTTTTTGCCTTTCTGACGGATTCATCAGCGTCATTAAGAGTAGCCGATTTCAAAACATCCAGCGCCTTTTCTTCTGTCTCTTTCTCATGCAGTAGCCTTCGCTGAATGTAGGCATCAAAATAAGCACGTAACAACCCCATCTGAAAACGATAATCGTTCAGTACGTCTTCGGGTGCCCGTTGTTCCACATCCAGCCACTGTTGCAAAGTTCTTTGAATCTGTCGGTTACCCAGTAGAGGCCCATTAAAATTTTCTTCAAGAGAAAGCAACCCTCTTGCAATGTCTTCCGTGTAATCGGGGCTGATAAACAACCTGACATAATCCTGCAAGGTTTCCCTAACAGGCGTCTGAGGATTCCAATCCTGTCCGCTCCAAACAAATTTGTTGACATCATCATTGATTCCTTCGGAATAGCTGATGCTGCCATTGCCATAAGACGCAAACAGATTATGAATATATTTTTCCTGCTTAGGGCGCGGATTGTAAGCCTCCCTGTCCAGCGTGATCGCATAGGACACATCCCATTCTGGTACGGGATACTGGCTCAGAAGGCTATGGGTAATATCGGGGTACCGCCTGATAGGGATGTCTTTTCTGACCTTACTCCGTACTACCCTGATGGACTCCTTGATCCAGGGGCCATAAACAACCCCTCCGAACCAGGGGTATTTTTTATTAACCTCTGTATAAAATGAAGCAAATTCGCCTTCTGCCGGTCGAAAACCCTGCGGCGACACCCATATTTTGGCAGATGGATGATATCGTTGTAAAACCTCTGCAACTTTCCCAAGCCAACTGAATAAAATATTCGGCGGTAGATTACCCGGGTCCCCTCCGGGTACGAATAACGCATCTAATCTGGGCAACACCTTAAAAACCTTTCCTCTTTCTTCCAATTCTCTCTCCATACGCTCCGGCATAATATAATCACTATCACTGCCCATATTGGGATACCACATCCAGCAATCCAGCCCATACTTTTCGCAAATCCGGGATTGTTCAGAGATCATCTGAATCGCCGGCAATTTCATGTTAGGGCTGGAAGCATCATCATCCGTCCTTGGAGGAACGATTTCAATACTGTTGGCGCCAAAGATGGCCAGATCGCGAATATAATGGTCAAACTGATCTATGGTCCAGGCATCGTAAGCATTGGTCTTAGGCCTGTACCCCATCTGATGACCACGAATGGGATAAGCAGGAGTAGAGGAAATTGCGAGTCCTTCCTGAACCTGTACACTTCCTTTGCGCATTTCCAACTTGCGCAACAGATACCCGGCTCCGTACAACACACCTCGGTCATCATTCCCTTCGATGACAATTATTTTTTCATCGGGTGAAAACAATACTTTAAAACCCTCCTTACCTGTTGGCCTCAGCGTATCCAAAAATGCTTTGACATTCTGAGGTAATATTGAAGGCTTGTTTTGGGTTCCCAAATAGATAAGTGGGTTCTTTCTCTGAAATTTATTTTTTGACAGAGGGAATTGTATTCCTGTTTTTTCTTTCACGACCGACTGCAACAAGGATGTAGCCTTTTTTAGCCCAGGGTCATTTTTATCAGCCGACTCGATTTGGGCATCAGAAATATCTGCCTTTTGTGCCATCAAGAAGGATGGCAGGAGAATAAAAAGAAATAAAAAACAGGTTGTTCGTTGTATCAACATTACAGCGTCTGATTATTAGTTTGAAATATGTTGCAGCTCCGGGATTGGGTTTTTCAACAACCACACATCACTCACCTTAGACCTCCTGCGCCAATTGAGATGCGACTCTTCCGGCTCATCGAAAGTCAGTGCAATTTTTCCTGATGTGAGTAACCTCCTTGCTACGGGAAACAGTTTGAATTCTTCCAAACCTTTATTGTACTCAAGTGGCGCTACGCGCTCTCCGTTGATGCGCAGCAAAGCATCTCCCTCACCGGAAATTCTGACAAAATAATCTCCCGAAGGATCCAGGTCTTCATACTCCAATCGTGGAAAATTCTGAAATGTTTGAGAAGACAACCGCCTTCTGCTCATCCCCTGATCCCACCAGGCAATGTCTGTAGCATCGTAGGATCGGGTGGTAACATGCGGTTGCAAAGATACATTCGACACATCGTCGTAATAACTTCCATCGCCCGGGTTATCCCAGGTTGATATAACATGCAGTCGGTCGAGTTTTTCTTTTTCGGTTTTCATATTTCGTATTTTCTCAAACTCATCCTGCAGCCACCATCGGTTGTTCAACGGATAATCCACAAAGTCGAGAATAGCGCCTCTTTCCCTTCCGCTTGCATGATATTTTTCTACACTTGTCTGCAGTCCTATCGACTGAAACAAGGCTTCGCTATAGCTAAAGATTTTCCTTTTCAACTCAGGATAAATTTGTTTGTCATCTGCTTCATTTAGCTTTTGCAAAGCAGCGCCCATTGCCCTTTCGGCTCCGATACCGGATGCCGTTTTCAGAATTTGATTTGCCTCATTCTCTAAGGTAGTTTCATATTTTTTTCTACGTGCTGTGTAGGTATCATAGTAATTTCGCAACAGCAGCAATTGCCAGCGCCAGTTGTTTTTTAGTTCGGGATGCTGTCTCTCCAGATTTTGCCAATACACAAAGTTTGTTTCAATACCTCCATTTTCTTCAATCGGGCCATCCCAATTTTTTTCGAGTGAAAGCACTCCTGATACGACCTGTTCTGCAATCGTATTGCCCAAAAAGAAATTTGCATATTCTCTTAAAATCTGATTGACATCTTTATCAGGGTTCCACCCTAACTGACTCCATATTTTTTTGTTGACATCATCATGTACGCCATCTGAGTAGGAAAGAAAACCATCTGTAAATCCGGCATACCTCCGAAAGATTTTTGCGTAATAATAAGGTTGAGGGTTTGAAACTTCTCTTCCTTCTGTAAGGGCAAATGCCTGATCCCAGTTGAGTACCGGATAGTCGCAACGAACTGTATGCGTAATATCGGGATACCAGCGGTGTTTGTATTTGGCAGGCAGTCGGTAACGGGTTTCTGCAAGGCCGGGGCTTCCCGGTCCGGTAACCACGCCGGTAAGCCAATCCGGTTTGTTTTGTTCCAGATATTTGTAAAAGTAATCTACCTGTTCATCATTGAACCCTTGCAATGATATCCATAATCCGGCATTGGGATGAAATTTTCTTAATTCGGCTGCAATCCTTTTCAAAAAAGGCATTACGTCTTTTGGATGATTATCTCCCGGATCACCGCCCGGAAAGAACACATCATCCAAGTAAGGACAATCCTTATAAAATTCGGCATGTGTTTTTACTTCTGGTTCAAATTTCACTTTATCCGACAAATCAATAGTGGCAGGCATCCACACCCAATAATCCAATCCATAATTATGACAGATCCTGCTCATGGCTTCATTCATTTCGCTACGGGGAATCTTCATCAACGGGCTGGGCTTGCCATCCTGAAAGGGAATATTTTCAATACTATTTGTTCCAAACAAAGCCAGTTCGCGAATGTATTTTTCAAACTGATCCACCGTCCAGGCATCCCATGAGTTGGCAGTATTGCGATATCCCAACTGATGTCCCCGCAATGGATAACGGGGAGCGGTTGCAATCTCATTTTTTATATCAAATAAAATTTTGTTTTTGGAAAGGCTTGCAGTTCTCAAAAATTCGCCGATGGCAAATATTACACCTCTTGCATCGGCACCTATAAGCCAAAGGATATTGTTTCCCTGCCTATTGTCGCAAACAATTCTGAAACCTTCCGATTTGCTTTCAGGTAAATTTTCTCCGGTACGATGAGGAACTTTTAAACCACACAATTCATCATCATTTTTTGCAGCCAGAATAATTAGCGGTAATTTTTCGTATTTCTTTGAAATCTTCAATTGAATATTGGTGCGTTGTGATATCTCCTCTTGTAACGTACGGATAGCGGTACTCCTGACCGGATCGGGAATATTTTCAGACGCTACCAAAACAGCCCTGCTGAAATCTTTACACTGTCCGAAAGTATTCAGAGAAACAGTGAGTAAAAAAGCTAATACGTAAATTTTTTTTATTAAATTCATTGCCATTTTTTATCTTAATTTTTTGCTTATCAGATATTGAATTAACTGTTCGGGATGATCCGTCTGCAATCCGTCAATATTTAGATTCAATGCTTTTTGCCAAACCTCGGGGCTTTCATCATCACTTTCCACGTCTAACCAGACCTTTATATTTCTTTTGTGCAAAAATTTTACTGTAGAACTTTCATATACGTTATCAACGATATTGATTTTTTTTATTTGCAAAAAATTGCCAATCTCTTCAAAACTCACTTTTGATGGAATACTTGAAATCAGTGGAAGCTCCGGAGCTATTTTATTCCATTCGTCATACAATTTTTCACTATTGATATAAACGGCTACATCATTCTGCATTTCATGTTTTTTTATCAGATTGAAAGCCTTTTCCACATCACCATCTTTAAAGTCAAGATAAATTTTTATTTTTCCTCTGCAAAGTTCAAGTACCTCTTTAAAAGAAGGGATTAAATAAATTTTTCCATCATTCTTCTGATTTTTAATCCGCAATTTTTTAATCTCGTCAAATCCCAAATCTTTGATCGCACCGCTGCCATTGGTCATTTTATCTACAGTTGCATTGTGCATTACTATGATTTGTTTGTCTTTTGTCATTCTCACATCTACTTCCACATAATCAGCGCCGCAGTCAATTGCCCGTTGGTAAGCTTCAAGTGTGTTTTCAGGCACATCAGTATGATTTCCCCGGTGTGCAATAACAACAATATATTTTTTAGCCTTAAAAGAAAACAGATGGCTCCTGCTCCCGTCAGTTGACAGGCATTGAAACAGTAATATGATTACGAGCCATCTCATCACAATTTTTATATTCGAAATGATGAACTGAAATTAATTATGAAGCCTTTTCATCACTTCAACCAAATTGACTGTTCTTTCCCTTTTTTAAACCGGTTTGTCTTTTTTATTATTCAGATTCAAAAATTATTAGGCTAATTTTTAAATCTGTATTTGCCTGCCGGTACCTGATACATTATATAGCCTTTTTCTTCTCCAATATTTTTTGCCAAAGCAGAGCTGACTTTGACAACTTTACCGGCTTCGTATGGAAAATAAACAATAGCAGAAGTATTTGGTGGGATAGTAATATCAAGAATCGTTTTGCCATTATTTCGTTCCCAGCCCGATTTGATGTTGCCCGCCAAAGAATTAAACGCTGTTTTAGCCCAGGATACCTGCTCCGGTTTGATATCAGGAACACGGATATTAATTTTCTGAAACCCGGGTGAATCATCTCTGTGCCATATACCTGCCAGACCATCTATATACCAGGCTCCCGGGTAGAGGTAAGAGCTATGCAAAAGCGAATGACCGGGAAGATCTTTTTCCCACATTTCCCAAATAGTGGTAGCTCCATTATCGAGCATAAAACCCCAGCCCGGATAAGTTGTCTGAGAGGTCATCGCAAGAATCAGATCGTCTCTCCTTTCTTCACGAAGTACTTTGAACAGCATGGCGCCACCCGTAATGCCCACATCAATATGGCCTTTTTGGTGTATAAGTATTTCTTCTTCTAAGCGCTTCAATACTAAGGCTCTTAATTCGGAAGGCATAATGTTTCCATACAATGCTGCCGCAAGGCTTCTCATGCTGTTATCAGAATAATTGTGTTCTTCAGGATGGTAATATTTTTTGTGTACCACACTGGCAGCTTGTTCTGCTTGCTTTTTCCAGACATGCGATTCCTCATCTTTACCAATTATTGTTGCAATCTTGGCGGCAGTATTCAGATTGTAAATCCAATAACAATTATTGAAAAACAGATTTTCATCTTTATTGTTATTCATCCCCTGAGCAGTGGCTCCAGGCCAAAGCCAATCGCCCAAGAAATCCCAGCCTCCGCCATAACGCTGCAGCATGTTATTTTTCACATGGCTGTTTAAAAATGACAGCCACCCTTTAATTAATTCAAAGTTCTCAGAAAGAATTCGTTTATCACCATGATACTGATAAAGAAACCAGGGCAGCGAAACAACAATACCTCCCCATGCAGCCCCGCCACCTCCAAAATATGTTGGCGCTGTTTGTGGTAAAATTCCTCCGCCCACCATCCTTCCACTTTCGGGCTTTCTACGCGCTCTGGTTGAGTCGTTCATATTACCCACTATTGGCTCTGTCCCTTGCACATCTCTCCAGTCCTGCATCCACTTGGTATAAAAAGCGCCTAATCTGTAATTCAGCAATCCTGTTTCAGAAGTAGCATGGGCATCACCACCATAACCGAATCTTTCTCTTTGCGGACAATCCACCACATAACCGCCAAGTGAGAGATTTTCAAATGTCCATTTCACGGTATTGTAAATCCAGTTTTGAAGCGAATCGGAACATTCAAATGTAGTAGCGGGCATATAATCTGTACGCACCATCCAGCCTCTGATATCCTCTTTCTGAGGTTCCCGAGTTACACCTTTTACAGTAATCCATCTCCCTGAGTTATAATTAAATCTGTTTTTAAAAATACCTTCGCCGGAGGGGCCTATTACAAACCGGTTGTGCAAGCCGAAAGTCATTTCGTTATGCTCTCTTTCGGAAAAGAGCAAGGAAATAGTATCGCCAGGATTTCCGTGCAGTTTCATTTCAATCCAACCTGCAAAATTTACACCCATGTCAATTCGATATGATCCGTCTTTCTGTTTCTCTATCTTTTTGGGAAGAATTTCATCTTTTAAAATGTTGGTTTCCACCATCTGAGCGGATAGACGGAGATCAGGCTTATAAACAGTTGCCTGTTTCCAGCTATTATCATTAAACACAATTTGATTCCAGCCTGAATCTTGGAGGCTGTCATTCCAAAGTTCGCCACCATAACCACCTGCACCGAAGCCCCAGTTACCGATAAGTAGATTCGGACTGGGATGCGTCTTCCAGGTTTCATCTGTGATGATTCTTTCAATTAAATTATTTTTCGGGTCATAAATATCTGATTGAGCAATCACCATGGGTGTTCTTGGTTTATCATTGGTAACGTAAGGTGCAAAGATGGACCATGAGACACCTAACCAAAGTCCGATTATATTTTCTCCCTTCTTTAAGACTTTTGAAATATCATAAGCAATATACCGTGCTCTTTTGGTATGATCTGAAACAGCAGGCGCTAAAACGTGTTTATCTATTTTTTCTCCATTTACATACACCTCATGATACCCTACCGAAGCCACATAAAGCGCTGCTTTCTGAGGTTTTGAGTTTAAATTAAAAACTTTTCTGAACCAGGGGTCGCGAATTTTATTATCACCTTTGTAAGGGTCATATATTTCATCGGTACCAATCCATTTTGCAGACCATTCACCCTGGTCAAATAATCCTGTGCTGAAATGATTTATCTGACTGAATGAAGATACTATACCTTTTTCATCCCTGACCTGTACCTTCCACCAATAATCTTTATCCGATTGAAGTGATTTTCCCTGAAAAGGAACTAAAATCATTTCATTAGAAGAGACCCAACCGGAATTCCAAACATCTGCCTTGTCTTTTTTTAATTGTTTTTTATCAGCACTTATCATTATCCGATAGGCAGTCTGTTTTTGCGCAAAATCATGAGGATTAGTAGCCTTCAATTTCCAGCTGAATCGTGGCTGTCTGACATCAATCCCTGTTGGGTTTTCCAAATATTCGCAAGTAAGCTCAGTGGGGATGATACTGCATTTACTTTGACCAAATGAAAAATAGGATATGGCTGTAAATACACATATAAAAACAATAGCAATCGGTTTATATTGAATCATAAAAGACACTTTGATTTCATTATCATCTAACAAATTATTTTGAAATATTCCGGTTACAACCGATTACCTGACCTGACTCACCACATTCCTCAATTTGCCTGAAAGAAAGGCTTCAATATTTTTAACTGATTCATTCAAAACTCTTTCTCTTGCTTCTTTGGTA
Organism: Chitinophagaceae bacterium; assembly: GCA_023957575.1. GTDB lineage: Bacteria > Bacteroidota > Bacteroidia > Chitinophagales > Chitinophagaceae > Niabella. The sequence continues at coordinate 71,675 of JAMLGU010000001.1, forward strand.
GCCCAACCCACATGCGGAGTAATGATACAGTTTTTGGCTGTAAGTAATGGATTATCAGCTAATGGCGGCTCCACCGATAATACATCCAGTGCAGCGCCGGCTATCTGTCCATTATTGAGCGCATCGCTTAAATCCTTCTCATTAATCAAAGCCCCTCTGGCGGTATTGATTAAATAAGCAGTAGGTTTCATTAGTGCAAGCATGGCCTCATTAACCATTTGTCTGGTGTCATCAGTAAGCGGACAATGCAGGCTCACAAAATCTGCTTGTTGAAAACAATCTTCGCTGCTTAAAAACTGAATATTGGGCAGTTCATATTTTGAAGGATTACGCACTGACGCAATTACCTTCATGCCAAAAGCCTCGGCAATACGGGCTACCGTCATACCAATCTGGCCCAAACCAATAATGGCAATAGTCTTACCACTCAGTTCAAACAGGCCTTTAAATCCATAACTAAAATCTTTACTGTTTACCCAAGCTCCCTCATGTACAGTATCTGACCGATTTCCTGTTTTATAAATAAGTTCAAGAATAAATGCAAAAGTCAGTTGGGCTACGGATAGCGTACTATAACCCGGTACATTGCAAACAGGAATATTTCTTTCGGCGGCGGTCTTCACGTCCACATTATCAAAGCCGGTGGCCATTTCGCCAATATATTTTAATCCGGGTAAGGCGCCTATCACTTCTGCTGTAATTTTAGTTTTGTTAGTCAGTAAAATGTCTGCACTACCAGACCGGCCTAAAACATCTTCGGATTTTGTTCTGTCATAAACAGTCATGTTGCCGAGTTTTTCTAATGCAGCCCAATCAAGGTCGCCGGGATTAATTGTATAGCCATCAAGAATAACGATATTCATATCAAAGCAAATTATTATTAAGAGAGATTTTACATTTTACTTAATTGCAAAGCCAGACAAAGCTATGAATTAAAAATAATCAGTGTCGGAAAGCTTTCATCATTTACCCATCTTCACCAAAATAAATATTTGAATATATTCTCCATCTGAAAATTTCACTTTCCGATTGAAAGCAATTTTATCCCCCTTGTAAGACCATACCGGTGCATTCAGAGGTTTTTCCCAATCTTCAAATCGTTTGGTAATTCTTTGCGTATTGCCATTCTGTATCTCAGTAATGAAAATACTATTATCGGCAGTATATGCAATGTACTTATCGTCCGGACTGAAATTATATGGCCCTTCAACTGAAAATTTATTTTTTGTAATCTGAATTGTATGTCCTCCGTTCGGCGATACTCCAAATATCTGAATGATGCCATCAGTGTCTTTTGCCAGAAAAGCAATCAGCGCTCCATCGTAGGTTGCCCTCAGCCAGTGGCGCGGGCCTTCAATGCCGTTCTGTGTAAAAGTAATTCTTCGTTGATGAAACCCTTCCGGCACATTCGGACGCGTGTCAGGAGTACCTTGCAGCGGTTTGTTTGGTTTTGGTTTAAAAGGAAAGTCAGGCAAATCCAGAACAAAAACTTCCGTCTTGGCCTTTCCTTCATTATCCCTTACATTTCCCTGAAAAGCAATCGCTTTTTTCTGCCGGTTACCGAGGCGATTGATATAACCATTTTTTCCAATCCATGTTTCATCAAACGCCTTATCAATTTCATCGCTTCCACATCGAGGATTATTCACCACTTCCGCTGCCACCACTGAAAACATCTTTCCTGAAAAATTTTCAAGACTATCTGTATCCGTTTTTACCTCTACTGCTTGTGGCACCATCACACCTACCGTTCTTAAATCGAGAATAGAAGCGTCTGTTTTAGGCAATTGCTCCAGAACGTAGTCATTATAGGTAAAACTAATCCATTGACCATCACCACTCCAGGTATGTGCATGGGTGCCGCCTCTTAAAGCACCCGGTGTGTAAGGTGCCTGAATATCTCTTGAATCCATAAAAGTCGGTTTTCCCGGATGAGGTATATCAACAGCTACGCCTGTTCTTCTCGTGATGCTGTAAGGATTCTGACTATTTGCATTTCTGATTCCGTGAATAAATAAAACAATATCCTGCTGTGGTGAAAATGTGGCGGCACCCACTCCGGGGCCGAATTGGCTTTGGTTTTGAGTAGCATAAAGTTCCTTTATTTCTCCTGTCTGCACATTCACCATTTCAATTTTATTGGTTTCTGCAATTTTGGTATCATCATTACGGGTATCATAAACAATCCATTGGTCATCTTTGGAAAAGGCCTGAGTATTATGAATGGTGTGCCCGTAAGCATCATTGGTCAGTTGTATTTCCCTGAATTTCATAATCATACTTTTTGAATGACTACAGCCGGTTAAAAATATAGCAATGACTATTATTGGTAGAACTTTTATATTGGCACTCCATCGCAGGTTTTGAAGATATCGTTTTACTTTGAAGCCTGATTCTTTATCAACAAACATAAAAAATAGTATTTCTGCTAATTTTACTAAGATAAATACAAATTCTTTTCTCAGGCAATCGTCTGGTAATTTTTTGTAGTTTAAAAAGAATAAATTTGCATCTGGCTAAATAAAACTTAAATTCCAAAAATGCAAGAGGTTGATTTTTTAGTAATCGGTACAGGCATTGCCGGCCTTACTTATGCCTATAAAATGGCTAATAAGTTTCCGGACAAAAAAGTGTTGATTGTTACCAAGGCTGCCGCCGAAGAAACCAATACAAAGTACGCGCAGGGTGGTGTGGCAGTAGTTTTTGACCCGGAAAATGACAGTTTTGAAAAGCATATCGAGGACACGCTGATAGCGGGTGACGGATTGTGCAACCGACAGACTGTAGAAATTGTAGTAAAAGATGGCCCTGCCAGAATAGAGGAACTGATAAAACTGGGAACAAATTTTGATAAAGAAGAAAGCGGTGATTACAAATTAGGAAAAGAAGGCGGACACAGTGAGTACAGGATTATACATCACAAAGACATTACCGGCTGGGAAATGGAACGCGCATTGCTTGAAGCCGTTTCTAAATTTTCAAATATTGAAATTATTAAACACTGCTTTGTAATTGACCTGATTACCCAACACCACCTTGGTTATTTAGTTACCAAATCAACTCCCGATATTGAATGTTATGGTGTGTATGTCCTCAATCTGGAAACTAACCAGATTGAGACCATCCTCTCCAACTATGTATATCTTGCCACTGGAGGAAACGGCCAGGTATATCGCAGCACCACCAACCCGGCAATAGCTACAGGTGATGGCGTTGCGATGGTCTATCGGGCAAAGGGCAGGATAGAAAATATGGAATTCATTCAGTTTCACCCAACTGCTTTGTATGAGCCGGGGTTGCTGGGTCAGGCATTTTTAATAACAGAGGCTGTGCGGGGAGACGGCGGTATTTTGCGCAATAAAAGTGGCGAAGCCTTTATGGAAAGGTATGATGAAAGAAAAGATCTTGCACCGCGTGATATAGTAGCCAGAGCCATAGATAATGAGATGAAAGTAACCGGTACGGAACATGTCTGGTTAGATTGCCGTCATTTTGAAAAAGAAAAGTTTATCGAACATTTCCCTAATATCTATGAAAAATGTTTAAGCATAGGTATTGATATTTCCAAAGATATGATTCCGGTGGCGCCCGCTGCCCATTACAGTTGCGGTGGCATCAAAGTAGATGAAAAAGGTAGAACCTCCATCAGAAACCTTTATGCAGTGGGAGAGTGTAGCAGTACCGGTTTGCATGGCGCCAATAGGCTTGCCAGCAACTCTCTGTTGGAAGCAATGGTGTTTGCACACAGATGTTTTGAATATGTTTCTCAAAAGGTGGTAAATGGAGTTCCCCCAAGCCAGTACAGAAAAACAGCGCCTGTTCCCGAGTGGAATGCAAGAGGCACATCACACCCGAAAGAAATGATTGTCATCACTCAAAGTCTTAAAGAACTTAGGCAGATAATGAGCGACTACGTGGGTATTGTTAGAAACAATTACAGGTTGCAGCGCGCCTCACGTAGAATTGATATGCTATGGGATGAGACAGAGGAGCTGTACCGCAGCAGCAAAGTATCACCACAACTGCTCGAACTTCGTAATATGATTACCATCGGATACCTTATTATTAAAGGCGCTATTTTCCGTAAGGAAAGCCGTGGGTTAAACTTTAACACGGACTATCCTGAAAAGAGCAATCTGGTTCAAAATATTGTACTTTAAGGAGGTTGTTATATTTTAATAGTATTTTCCGTCAACACGTATTAAAAATTATGTATTATATTCTTTATGCACTTCTTTTTACAATTTCTCTCCTGCCCCTGAGAGTATTGTATTTTTTGTCTGACGGAATGTATGCATTAATTTATTATATTATCGGCTACAGAAAAAAAGTGGTAATGCATAACCTCAATATTACATTTCCTGAAAAAAGTGAAAAGGAAAAAATCAGAATTGCAAAAAATTTCTACCATAAATTCATCGACTCCATGATAGAAACTATAAAATTACTATCAGCTTCTGATGCCTTTTTTGAAAAAAGGTTTACCGGTGATTGGGATATGATTAATAAATATTACGAAAGTGGCAGAACCGTCCAGCTACATTTAGGCCATACCTTTAACTGGGAATGGGGGATAATGAGTCTATCAAAAAATGTGAAATTTCCGCTTCTAATAGTTTATATGCCCATTGCCAACAAGGCGCTCAACAGATTATTTTACAAGATTCGTTCTCAAAAAGGAGCACACATGTTAAGTGCATTAAATATGGCAAAGGATTTAATGCCGTATCGCAGAACTAATAATTGCCTTGGTTTTGTTGCAGATCAAAACCCGGGATATGCTCTTCATCATGCAAAATGGTTTTATTTTTTCAAGAAAAAAACCCCCTTTACCATTGGCCCTGCAAAAAATGCTATACGAAATAATTCAATCGTTTTGTTTTCGCTTATTGAAAGGCAAAAAAGAGGGTATTATAATATGACTTTTGAGCTTACCGAAGAAAATCCGATAAATACCAATGAAATTGAGCTCACAAAAAAATTCATAACTTATCTTGAAAAAGTTATTTCAAATAATCCTGAAATGTATCTGTGGACGCATCGCAGATGGAAGCATGAATGGAAGGAAGAATACGGATTCGAAGAATAATCCGGTCTTTTTAAATTTTAATTCTACAATAATTATTGAACCCTTACAGAATGAACATTGACAGCATCAAAATTACCGATATTCAGTTACACAAATTAAAAATCCCTCTGATTGAGCCATTTACAATTTCCCTCGGTACTATGTATGATGCTGAAAATGTTATTGTAATTATCCTCACTAATGAAGGAATTACCGGCTGGGGTGAGTGCAGCCCTTTTATGAGCATCAATGGTGAAAGCGCCGATACCGCTCTGGTTGTGGGTCAATATTTGAAAAAGATTTTATTGGGGGAAAATCCTTTGGAAATAGAACAACGGGTAAAAGAAATGGATGCTGTCATCTATGCCAATAACAGCATCAAGAGCGCTTTTGACATGGCATTGTACGATATTGCTTCTCAACACGCCGGTGTGCCGCTTTATCAATATTTAGGAGGTAAAAAGAACAAAACCATTTTTACGGATTATACTGTCAGTGTTGGCGATGCAGCCAAAATGGCGGATGATGCTTTAATAATAAAAGAAAAAGGGTTTCCTGTTATCAAAGTAAAATTAGGCAAAGGAGGCAGCAGCGATGTAGAAAGAGTGAAAGCTATTCGCAATAAGGTTGGCCTGGAAATCCCAATACGTATTGATGCCAATCAGGGATGGGATAAGGATGAAGCTATTGCAACACTAAAAGCATTACAGCCTTATAATATACAACATTGCGAAGAACCAATATCCCGGCATGATTTCATGCAGCTGCCCGAAATAAAACAGCACAGCCCCATTCCCATCATGAGTGATGAAAGCTGCTGCGACCCACATGATGTAAAAAGGCTGATTAATTTAGAAGCCTGTGATTTAATCAATATTAAATTAGGTAAGAGTGGTGGAATTTTTAAGGCGCTTAAAATGATTCGCATGGCAGAAGAAGCAAATATTAAAATTCAGATAGGCGCTTTTTTAGAGTCCAGATTGGCCATGACAACATTCGCTCATTTAGCATTATGCAGCGATAATATTATTCATTATGATTTTGATACGGCGCTTATGTTTAGCAAAGACCCTGTTATAGGCGGTATCGTGTATGAAGAAAACGGAATGATTGAAGTACCCGAAGAAAAAGGCATAGGAGCCCAAATAATTGCCGGTTTTATTTCCTGAGATGAACTACATTAATGAATATAAGAAATTTATAAACAGTTATAACTTCAGCGATGCTGTCAGGGTTTCTATTGGTATCATTTTACCTGCTGTTATATTTGGTTATTACGGTCAGTTATCAACAGGAATACTCGTCTCATTAGGAGCTATGGTCACCAGCACTGCCGACGTGCCGGGACCCATTCAGAGAAGAATGACAGGAATGGTGGCAACGATTTTACTGATTTTTATAATTGCATCCATCATCGGTTATTCCAATTCGCAGCATATTCTGTTAGGCTTCATCATTGCAGGTTTGTGTTTTATATTAACGCTCATTGGCATCTATGGCAACAGGGTTAACAATATCGGCTTTGCGGGCTTGCTGATAATGGTACTAAGCCTTGACCGCTATGAAGCAGGGTGGCAGGTACTGGAAGACAGTCTGTTTCTTTTCAGCGGAGGATTGTGGTATATCCTGCTTAGTCTGGCCCTCTTTCGTATGAGACCTTATAAAATTGTTCAGCAGGCATTAGGCGACTGCATCATCTCTATTGCCGACTATTTAAAAATCCGGTCCTATTTTTATGATGCCGATGTTGATTATGAAAAGACCTACACCGATCTGATGATTCAGCAGGAGGCTGTTCATGCCAAGCAGGAGCAATTACGCGAAATGATTTTCAAAAGCCGGCAAATAATTAGCCAATCCACCGTTACAAGCCGAACACTATTAATTATTTTCATCGAATCCATTGATTTTTTTGAAAAAGCCACTGCCACATTGTATAACTATAAAGAATTGCACAATCATTTTGACGACACCCATATTCTGGACCAATTCAAAGAAATAATCGGGAAGATGACAAATGAACTGACAGAAATCGGGATGTCCGTTCAGGCAGGTTTACCTTCGAAAGTTTCAAAAGATTTAAACAGTGAACTAAACAATCTAAAAACAAAGTTTGATGAATTTGTAAGCCTGAACCGCAGCCCCAAAAATATCGAAGCGCTTGTGAGCCTGCGCAAAATCATGCAGATGTTGGAAGATATGGTTGTCAGAATTTACACACTGCATCACTACACCCGATACGATAAAAAAAGAATTAAAGGCTATAAGCTATCTAAAGATTATGACTCCTTTGTTTCAACTCCCGATCTTGATATTGAATTATTAAAAGAAAACTTTTCATTCAATTCCAATCATTTTCGTCATGCACTCAGGGTAAGTATTGCCACTACCATCGGCTATATTCTTTCCTTTATTTTAAAACTTGATTACAGTTACTGGGTTTTGCTTACGATACTCGTTATTTTAAAACCCACCTACAGCCTTTCAAAGCAAAGAAATCTTCACCGCCTGTTAGGAACGGTTATCGGAGCAGCTATCAGTTTTCTGGTATTATATCTGATCCCCTCGGAGCAGGCAAAGTTTGCTGTAATGGTTGTGTTCATACTGCTTACCTACAGCTTTATCCGTACAAATTATTTTATCAGCGTCTTGTTTATGACCGGCTATGTGATGATATTATTTTACATCCTCAACGCTAATCATTTTCTTTCGGTAATTGAAAACAGGGTGGTGGATACCCTCATCGGTTCGGTAATCGCTTTTCTTTCTACCTATATTTTTGTGCCTTCCTGGGAAAAGGAACAAATAAGAAATTATATGCAAAAGGCTATTGAAAATGCTTCTGGTTATTTTGATACCGTGAGCAAAACATTTATCACCGGCCAATTTGACGATTTGAAGTACAGGTTATCACGCAAAAATGCGTTTATTGCGCAATCCAACCTGTCAGGCGCTTTTAACCGCATGATGAACGAACCCAAAAGCAAGCAGGAAAATATTAAAAACATTCACCAGTTTACAGTTCTGATATATACCCTTAATTCGCACATTGCATCTTTAGCTCATTTTGCACAAAAAACACTTTATAAATATCATTCTCTTGATTTTAAAGATATTGGCGAAGACATTCTTGCGGAGTTAGGTACTACCAACCGGATTCTTACAAATAAGTCTAACCTAACAGGGGAAGCATCGACCGATGTTTCCAAGAACCTAAAATTTCAGGTAAATCAAATCGTTGAGAAAAGGAGCAAAGAACTTCGGCATAACCTAATGGATACCGAAACCCGTACAATTCTGATAGAATACAAGCCCATTCTTGACCAGTTTTTATTTATCAGTCGCATTGCAGAAGACTTGAAAGCGGTTTCGGGCAAATTTTAAAACCCGATCATCTTGCTAAAAACTTATCTTACCTTTGCAACTTATTTTATTGAATGTTAGAAAGAAAAAAGTTAATTCAGGGCGTTGAAAAGGCTGTTATTATCGGCTTGATTGGAAAAGACCAGACAGAGCAACAGGTAACTGAGTATCTGGACGAACTCGCTTTTCTTGCAGAAACAGCAGGTGCCGAAACAAAGAAAAGATTTGTACAAAAATTGCCGCAGCCCGATTCGAGAACGTTTATCGGCAAAGGAAAATTAGAAGAAATAAAAGAATATATTCAGGCAAAAGAAATAGACATCGCCATTTTTGATGATGAGCTATCGGGCGCGCAAATTAATAATATTGAAAAAGTTTTAGGCGTTAAAACCATTGATCGCTCCGATTTGATTCTCGATATTTTTGCCCGTAGGGCCAAAACTGCTCAGGCAAAGGCTCAGGTAGAGTTGGCTCAATATCAATACCTGCTACCCCGCCTGCGCGGTATGTGGCAGCACTTAGAAAGGCTTGGAGGCGGCATCGGTACCAGAGGTCCGGGCGAAACCGAAATAGAAACCGACCGCCGGATTGTACGCGATAAAATTTCGCTGCTGAGAAAAAAACTACAGGAAATAGACAAACAGGCTTTCACCCAGCGCAAAGACCGGGGAGAGTTTATCCGTGTTGCATTGGTGGGCTATACCAATGTGGGTAAAAGCACGCTGATGCGCCTGTTAAGCAAACGGGAGGTTTTTGCAGAAAATAAACTCTTTGCCACCTTAGACACCACCACCAGTAAAGTCGTTTTTGAAAATACGCCATTTCTTTTAAGCGATACAGTGGGATTCATTCGCAAACTACCGCATCATCTGGTGGAAAGTTTCAAGAGTACGCTGGATGAGGTACGCGAGGCCGACATCCTGCTGCACGTAGTGGATATTTCGCACCCGGGTTATGAAGACCAGTTGGCAGTAGTAAACAAAACCCTGCACGAGCTGAAAGCAGACGACAAACCCACCATTACCATTTTCAACAAAATGGACCTGTACGAAAAAAACACCTTCGATGAGTGGCTGGCAGAGGATACCAAAAAGGAAATTTTGCAGGACTTGTACGACCGATGGAATTACGAAACCAACGACCATGCGGTTTTTGTATCGGCTACCGAAAAGCGAAATGTAGAAGCGCTGCGCACAACAATTTTAAATAAGGTGAAAGATTTTTATAAAATCCGCTATCCTTATAAAACTTTGTTTTATTAGATTTTCAAAAAAAATTGACAGCTTTTCTATATTTCATCGATCGCTTTCACGAGCGAAAGATTGTTTTTGTTAATATAACTATTTGATAATTCCCCTTGTTTTTAGAGCGCTCAGGTAATACACAAAAACAGAGATAAATGCAAAAAAATAAGAGTGGAAAACGTACATCCTGGAAAGGTCCCGTTATCCACCCTTAGCCCTCTAAACCAGTGTAAAAATAGAATCCTTACTGTTCGGTTTACAAAAAATTCGATGAAATACCCTTTTTCATCGATGAAATGCCTGATTTCTTCGATGAAAGATATCGGGCCGGGGCATTTTTTATCATTTTTCAAAGAATTATTTCATTCTAATCAGGAATCTGGCTTACCGTCCAATTGCCGGTACGCCTATTCCACAAAATGATATAATCAGCCCCGTGGTTCAGTTTATAAGTTCTATAGCCATTGTAATATTTTAATCTTAACCAACCATAGTTATATATTTCAAACTTAAACACAAAGGGTTGCCCCGCTTTAATCACTGCCTGTTGAAAGTTCTTTCCATCATCACTTAATGAAACAACCTCGTCTTTATTACTTTGTACGTATAAGGCTATCCAGCTGGGGTCGTTTGCAGGATCGGTTTGCTGAGTACCACCGGGTATGGTAGGCGCAGGTTGTGAGCCTGTGGAAGGCTTAGTGGGAGCAGGCACCGGTACCGGAGCAGGTTGTGTTGTAGTAGTAGGAGGGTTTTTGGTAGTAGTGTTACTTACACCGGCCTTATCCCAGCCTTGCGATATAGCATTAATTCTGTCTGCTTTTCCCGGATGGGTACTGCTGGCTCTGTCTGAGGCAATAGTGCTTATTGCTGCTATAGATTGTTCTTTGGTAGCGCCCATTTTTGCCATCAAATACCCACTAAAGAAATCTGCTTCAATTTCTTTTGGGATGGTACTACCCGTTGAGCTAACCACATGGTTATAATAATGGTGTCCCATTTCGTGCGCCATGATGCTAATACTCGACCATTTGGTTTTAGTGTAGGCATCTATATCTTCCAGAAAATTATTATCATACACAATCCAACGTTGGTTATTCATAATTGTGGCATAAGCATTTTGAATACCGTTTTTTTCCTGTAACCTGAAGTTCTCCTTCCAATTGATAGTATCCAGCATTTGCTTTACAATATTACTGGCTTCATATACTGATTGAAAATTTGTTATTAATTTTTTGCTTTTGGGCGGAATGATATAACCGCAACTGGTTACTTTTGTTTTTTGTGCGTAAACCGGCGCAACAGAAACCAGCATAAACGAGATTAAAAAAATTTTCAAAATGGATACGTAAGTTTTCATTCTTCTTTGATTTTATTGAATTATTGAATAGTAAGTACTGTACAAACTTACAGTAATAATTTTTATTTAATACGAAATTAAAAGCCTTTTGATTAGTAAAAGTTTATTATTTTAGAACTTCATTCAGGAATAATAAAGTATGCGCCCAGGCCCTTTTCGCCATTTTTTCATTATAATCAGGCGAGCGGGAGTCAGTAAAAGTATGTTTTGAATACGCATAAGTAATAATCTGCCAGTCTGCCTTTCCTTCATTCAATTCATCAACCATCCGGTTCATGATCTCCGGTGTAACACCTTTGTCCTCAGCCGGGTTTTCTATAAGAATTTTAGTATTCAGCATTCCGTTCTTTCTGGAAGGGTCTTTGTCTAATCCGCCATGAATAGACACAACACCCTGCACCGGCAGATTAGCTCTTGCCGCTTCCAATGCGCCGGTTCCACCAAAACAATAACCGATAATTGCAATTTTATCAGGAATAGCTCCGGCCTTTTTCAATTGCTCCAACGCCAAAAAAATGCGATGTTGGTAAGCCATGTAGTCCTGTTTGTATTTTCCGGCCATTTTACCTGCCGATGCATTATCGGCAGGGATATTACCTTCTCCATAAATGTCGGCGATAAATGCAATATAATTTTGTTTTTGTAAAGCAAGTGCAGCGTCTTTTGCTTCCTGATCAATTCCTTTCCAGGCAGGTAAAATCAGTACACCGGGCAATTTCTTACCTGCGTTTGATGTAACCAATCCGTTGAGTTTTTGATTACCATCATAATAGGCAACTGATTTTAATTGCTGTGCCTGCGAAAATTTCACAATGAGTGAAATGGCAACCAGTGAAAAAGCTATTTTCATTTTTGAACACGTTTTTGAATAGTAAATTTAATATTTAAAAAACATTAAATAAAAGATTCTCATTCAATTGATGTTTTTTTTCTGTAATCGTTTTCAGCATCCCTAAAAATAGGTATCCTTAATCATAAAAATAATTAATAGCTTGCAAGTCAAAAAAACATACGATATGAAATTATTACTCCCTATTCTGGCGCTTCTGTTAACAATTGAAGGTAAGGCTCAAAATTGTAACTATTACTATCTTCAGAATAATAAAACAATTACAATGGGTCATTTTGACCAAAAGAACAAGTTAATAGGAAAAAATATATACAGCGTTTCTGGTGTCAGTAAAAGAGGCGGCACAACAAGTGCAAATGTAAAATCTGAATTTTTGGATAAAAAAGATAAAGTTATTGGGCAGTCAACAGGTGAAATGAAATGTAAGAACGGGCAATTATTAATTGATATGAAGATGTTACTTTCACCACAACAAACTTCACAATTTCAAAATGCCGAAGCAAAAGGCGAGGTAGTTTCATTAGAATATCCTACCAATATGAATGTTGGCCAGTCATTACCAGATGGGTTTTTAGATATGGACATGAAAATGGAATCAGGAATTTCGGCAAATATAAAGCTGGAAATTACAAACAGAAAAGTAAAAGCCAAAGAATCTGTAACAACTCCGGCAGGCACCTGGGAAGCCTATAAAATAAGTTACTCCTCCAAAGTGCTGATAAAAATGGGATTAGGAATTCCTATGAAGATTGAATCTACAGAATGGTTTGTTCCTGATTTTGGAGTGGTAAAAACAGAAAGTAAGTCGGGCAAAAGTGAATTACTGTCAATTAATTAAACCGGATAAATAATTATTTTTTCATTTCCTTCAGTTCTGCTTGTAAGCTAAACATCTCATCACGAAGGCGCGCAGCTTCCATAAAATCGAGCGCTTTTGCAGCCTTTTCCATTTCCTTTTTTAGTTTGGCAATCGCTTTTTCCATTTGTGGAATGGTTTTATAAACCACCGGCTCCTCAGCAGCAACCTGCACAATATCATCATCATACCTGATTGCGTATTTATCATTCTCATCAAATCCTTTTACATCCAAAACCGATGTTTGCTGAAAAACCTGTTCTTTCGATTTCTTAACTGTACGCGGCGTTATATTATGTTTTATGTTATAGGCGATCTGTTTTTCTCGTCTTCGGTTAGTTTCATCAATGGTGCGCTGCATACTGCCTGTAACGGTATCGGCATAAAAAATAACGAGTCCGTCCACATTTCTTGCCGCACGCCCTGCTGTCTGAGTTAGTGATTTTTCATTTCGCAGGAAACCTTCTTTATCAGCATCTAAAATGGCTACGAGGCTCACTTCTGGTAAATCGAGACCTTCGCGCAATAAATTTACACCCACTAGAACATCTATTTCTCCCAATCTTAGTTGGCGAAGAATTTCTACCCTTTCCAAGGTATCTACTTCACTATGAATATATTTTGATTTGATTTGAATTCGATGAAGGTATTTATCCATCTCTTCGGCCATTCGTTTGGTAAGCGTGGTTACCAAAACCCGATCGCCTTTTTTTACTACTTTGTCAATTTCATCGAGGAGGTCATCTATTTGATTCAGGCTGGGGCGCACCTCAATGGGCGGGTCCAGCAAACCCGTTGGGCGTACTACCTGCTCTACCACTATCCCTTCGCATTTTTGCAGTTCATATTTATCCGGCGTAGCCGACACAAAGATCATCTGATTTTGAAGGTTTTCAAATTCATGAAAATTGAGCGGCCTGTTGTCCAAAGCAGATGGTAGGCGAAATCCATAATCTACCAAAACCAACTTCCTGCTTCTGTCGCCACCGTACATACCGCTTATCTGTGGCATGGTTTGATGGCTTTCATCAATGATGGTAAGGTAATCCTTAGGAAAATAATCCAGCAGGCAAAAAGGCCGGGTTCCGGGTTTTCGCCGGTCAAAAAATCTTGAGTAATTTTCGATACCGCCGCAATATCCCAGTTCCTTTATCATCTCAATATCATATTCCACTCTTTCTTTGATACGTTGCGCTTCAATCAGCTTGTTTTGCGACTTGAAGTACTCGGTTTGGGCGTGCATTTCATCCTGAATTTCATAAATAACTTGCTGCAACTGGTCTCTGGGCGCCACATACAGATTGGCCGGAAATATTGCTGCATTATCCATGCTGCCTATGCGCCTGCCGGTTACTACGTCAATGCTTTCAATTTCTTCAATTTCATCTCCAAAAAAGGTAATCCGATAGCCAAAATCCATGTATGGCAGATTGATGTCCACAGTATCGCCCTTAACCCTGAAGGATCCACGATTGAACTCCAACGTAGTTCGATTATAAAGCGAATTGACCAATGCATGTAAAAACCCCTGACGCGAAATGGTTTGACCCTTGTCAATACGAATAATACCGTTTTCATAATCGGTAGGATTGCCCATACCGTAAATGCAACTTACAGATGCTACAATGACGATATCTCTTCGTCCACTAAGCAAACTGGTGGTGGCTCTTAAACGGAGTTTGTCCAATTCTTCATTGATGGAAAGGTCTTTTTCGATATAGATATCGCTTACCGGCATATAGGCTTCAGGTTGGTAATAGTCGTAATACGAAACAAAATACTCAACTGCATTTTCGGGAAAAAATTGCCTGAACTCGCCATACAATTGGGCTACCAAGGTTTTGTTGTGTGTAATAATCAATGTGGGCTTCTGCACATTTTTAATGACATTAGCCATTGTAAATGTTTTGCCGCTACCGGTTACGCCTAATAGTGTTTGATATTTTTCTCCATTCAATAATCCTTCTGTCAATTGCTTTATAGCCTCCGGCTGATCACCGGCAGGGGCAAATGCACTATGAAGATTGAAAGGCATTGTGAATAAATTACAGATTTATCCTATTAACATTTAAACCCCAAAATTAGTTTTAAAGCCCCGAAATACCTGTAAAAGCAGTTTCAATATTACCATTGCTTCTCTTTTGGCAAATCTTCGGGATCATAAGGCTCTTCCTCGGATATGCGTTTTTTCAATACCATCTTTAAAAACAAAAAGCCTAAAAGACCTGCTACCAACGAAGAAACAAGAATGGTGAGTTTTGCGCTGTCTATAATCGAATGATCATCGAAAGCTAACAAAGTAATAAAAATGCTCATGGTAAAGCCAATGCCACCCAAAAATCCAACGCCCAAAATGTCCTTCCATCGTACATCTTCGGGGAGCTTACAAAGACCTGCCGAAACGGCAATCAGACTCAGTAGGAATATTCCGATAGGTTTACCAATGACCAATCCTCCGAATATTCCAACGTTAAAGTTGTGAGAAAATATTTCAGAAAAGCCTCCGTTAATTACTATTGCCGTGTTGGCCAGTGCAAAAACAGGTAAAATAATAAAGGCTACGGGGATATGCAAAAACTTTTGCAAAATGTAAGAAGTTGATTCTTTTCCTCCACTGCCAAACGGAATTACAAAAGCCAGAATAACACCGGTGATAGTGGCATGTACACCAGACTGAAGCATGAAATACCACATCGCTACGCCTCCCAGCAGGTAAGGAATCAGGTTTCTTACTTTAAGTCGATTGAATATAAAAAGCAAACCCCAAATGCCGAGCGCTATTGCCAAGTTAAATAATGAGAGCTCCTTTGCATAAAAAACAGCAATAACCAATATGGCTCCCAAATCATCAATAACTGCAAGGGCGGTTAAAAAAATCTTGAGTGAGGCAGGCACTTTATTTCCTAATAGCGATAATATGCCAATTGCAAAGGCAATATCAGTAGCCATTGGTATGCCGGCGCCAGATTGGTGGGGGGTACCGTAGTTGAAAGCCAGATAAATTCCTGCTGGGATTAACATACCGCCAATAGCGCCAAAAACCGGCAACAACGCCTCCTTAGGGTTTGACAACTCACCAATATAAATTTCTCTTTCAAGTTCAAGACCAATCAGCAAAAAGAAGATAGCCATCAAGCCATCATTAATCCAGTGAGACAGACTGTGGCCTGCAACATTCATGTTCCAAAAACCCAGATAACCTTCGCCCCAGTTACTGTTTGTGATGATTAAGGATAAAGCCGTACAAAGTACCAAAACGATTCCTCCTGATTTTTCACTATGGAAAAACGCGCTAAATAGTTTTGTTACCCTCATGCTTTCCCTTCCTCCTCATGTCGTGTTGATTTATCTAAAGCAGGAAAAGTCCGCTTCAGGTAAATGCTATAATCTGTTTGCACAGCGGCATATTCTTCATTAATAAATTGAGAAGAAAATAAAAAATCTGCAGTTGCTGAATTGCAGGCCATTGGCAAATTGTAAACTGCAGCCAATCTCAAGAGTGCTTTTACATCAGGGTCGTGTGGTTGGGCTTCCATAGGGTCCCAGAAAAAAATCATAATATCCAGTTTCCCCTCTGCTATCATTGCGCCAATTTGTTGGTCACCACCTAATGGACCGCTTAAAAACCGGGTAATATACTGCCCTAATGCTTCTTCCAGAATTTTTCCTGTAGTACCGGTGGCGTATAGTTTATGTTTGGCCAGTTTTTGCTTATTAGTTAATGCCCACTCTAATAACTCATCCTTTTTATTATCATGCGCTACCAGAGCAACTCTTTTATTTGCGCTTAATATTCTTGGTTCGGTTGTCATAAAAAATTATTTAAAAAGCTAAAGATAATTTATGGATGTGAAATCTGAGAGAAATGAAGAATAATATTTAAACGAGCCTAGGTAATTAATTAATTTTTCAACTCCCAAAAATGTTTAAACCATCCTACATATTCCTGCTTTGATGCCATTGCTATTTTTTTGTTGTCGGTAATTACAGGATGTTCAATATCCACAAAAGTGGCTGTGGCTCTGCAGTATAAAAAATAATCATGAAATTCGATCACCGGGTGAATTTCTGTACGTGAAATTTCAGATGCCAAAAAATTTTTAAAATCTTCTTGGGTAGGCTTGGTAAAATAACTTGCAGCCAACGCTAAAAAAATGATTACCAACACCATTTTCCTGAATTTCATACATTCAATTTTTAACTAAACAAATATTCAACATCTTCCTTAGTAAGCGATTTCACAAAACCGGCTTCATCAGAAATCAGATCTTTGGCAAGCGCTTTTTTCTTTTCCTGAAGTTTGATGATCTTATCTTCAATCGTGTCTTTACAAATCATTCGATAGGCAAAAATATTCTTCGTCTGGCCTATTCGGTGTGTTCTGTCAATTGCCTGTTGTTCCACAGCCGGGTTCCACCAAGGATCTACAATATATACATAATCTGCTGCAGTAAGATTCAATCCTACGCCTCCGGCTTTTAATGAAATTAAAAACACACGAACTTCATCATTGTTCTGAAAATTTTGAATCGCCTTTTCTCTGTCGGGAGCAGAAGTGCTGCCGTCAAAGTACTCGTATTTTATTCCCAATTCATCCAGTTTTCTCCTGATAAGCCCCAACATGCCGAGAAACTGAGAAAACACTAATGCCTTGTGATTACTAATGTCCTCGGTAAGCTCTCGTGATAATTCTTCTATTTTTATAGAATGATTTTCAAATACCTCGTCTTCATTCAATATGGCCGGCGAATCGCATATCTGCCTAAGCTTCATCAACCCTTGTAATATAGTGAACTGCGACCTGCCTATACCCTGTGCGCTAATGGTGCCCATAATTTTGTCACGATAATCATTGCGATAGGCATCATAAATTTTTCTTTGCTCGTCCTCCATTTCGCACCACAAAATCATTTCCTGCTTTTCGGGCAAATCTTTTGCCACCTGCTCTTTAGTCCTTCTCAGGATAAAAGGATATAACAGTTTTCTTAAATGCGCTTTTCTGTCCTGCTCGCCAAGTTTATCAATGGGAATTGCAAATTCCTGCCTGAAAAATTCAATACTTCCCAACATTCCCGGATTCAAAAAATTCATCTGGGCATATATGTCGAAAGTGTTGTTTTGCAGTGGCGTACCACTCATGCATATCCGGTGGGCAGCATCCAGAAGGCAGGTTGCTTTTGTTACCTTACTTGCAGGGTTTTTTATTGCCTGGCTTTCGTCCAGCAGCACATAGTCAAACTTTGTAGAAAGAAAAAATTTGATATCGCTCCTCAATGTGCCATAAGTAGTAATGGTTATATCTTTACTGATGAGGTCCTCTGTATTTTTGGTTCTGGCGCTGCCATGATGTATTTGATATGACATGGAAGGCGTAAACTTCTTTATCTCATTTTCCCAGTTATATATCAAAGTGGTAGGACAAACAACTAATGCTTTAATGGTTTCATTTGTTGCTTTGTAGTGTTCCAGATAAGAAAGTGCTTGTACTGTTTTACCCAAGCCCATGTCGTCGGCCAAAATACCACCCCAGTTTACATGTTGCAGGTAATGTAGCCACTGAAAACCGGCCACCTGATAGGGTCTTAAAACTCCCTGCAAATGCTGTGGCGGTTCAATCTCCTGGATATGATCAAAGTCGCGTAGTTTGTTGTATTTTTCTTCTAATTCAAAAAACAGTTCGTCATTATTTTTGAACTCATACAATTCATCAATAACTCCTTTGTGATACCGGGAAACTTTAAGATTGTTGGCATTGCCTTCGCCCACTCTGAACAAAAGTGCGTATTTTTTCAGCCAGTCATCTGGCAGTATCCCCAAACTGCCATCGTTCAGTTGTACGTATTGCTGCTTGTTGGCCAATGCGCTCTTCACTTCGGCTATTGACACTTTTTGGTCGCCAAAAATCACATCCACTTTTGCATCAAACCAGTCTGTATTGCTGCTTATGTAAATTCTTGTTTGAGGACGGGCTGTATTGAACCGGAAGTTGTGCAATGCTTCATATCCGTACACCGGCACCTGCATTTCCTTCATGGCATCTACAAACAGAAAGAACCAGTTTTCCTTCAATATTTCCGAACCTTTCAGCACCAGGGTGTTTTCATCTTCTCCTTCTGTAAAGTTGGAGTGCAGGTTGCGCAGTCGTTGCAAAAATGCCTGCTCCATTTCAATGTTCCTGTGTATGTAAAGGATTTTATCCTCCTGCGGTACCAGCATCACCGGTTTGCCTGTGCCTTCAGATTCGTAGCCAAGGTATTTGAAAACCGATTTAAAAACCAGGTAATCTCCTTTTTCCATTAGGTAAAGACGCACATCAGGCTGGGCGCCTTTTATTACCTGTGTCAATGAGGTTTCAAAGTCAACGGGATACTCTTTGGCCAAAGGCAAAATAAAGTTTTGCAATGAACCCGGCCATTCAGCCTGGCTGATCGCTATTTTACCCTCCGGCAAAAACATGTTTATCAACGCTACCGTTTCCGATCTGTCGAAAAAATATAGTTGGTGGTTGTAAAGAAAAAGCAGAGGAGAAGCGCTTTCATTTTCTTCTATTCCGTGTACAATGCCCCCCATTCTTACCAAACATTCGCAACTAAAGGCCTCACCCTGTTTTTCCACAAAAAATTCTGTAGCAACAGGGTCAGTGTTTACATCAACGTGTTCCAGGTTTTCGGTAATGAATCTTTTTCCTCTCTTCAAAATATAGACCAATGGTTGCTCGCCGGCATTCAAAATCATTCTTTTGATTCGCGGCACCACATATTCGATAATCAATGGTTCGGTTTGTTCGCCTACCATTGTATTATTAGTGTCCGAGAAATCCTCCCATGATGAA
This sequence comes from Chitinophagaceae bacterium, assembly GCA_023957575.1. GTDB lineage: Bacteria > Bacteroidota > Bacteroidia > Chitinophagales > Chitinophagaceae > Niabella. Next base: position 91,245 of record JAMLGU010000001.1, read on the forward strand.
GAAAAAGGAATATTGCGCGAAATATATTTGTGTATTTCAGAAGGTTGCAGTTTTCGGATATAATTAAGCAACTTATTATCTGCCTCATTATATATAGTTGTATCAACGAATTTTGAAATATCAAGCGATTCTACCTTCCCTGCAAAACCGGTTGCTTCATCATTTTGCTCTCCTGAAATGGCTTCTATGGTAAAAAATGGAAACGATTTCTCATTAAAATTGAAAACTACCCCCAACCGCTTTTTTGATTCAGAACCATTATTTATTAATTCCGGCTTTTGGGTTTCTACCTTAGGCAAAATTGTAGGAATCACCGGCTTTTCGGCTACAATAGGGTTTTGTACCCGCTTAATGCTGCTATCCAGCACACGCAGGAAGGGTTTCCCGTCTTTAAACACAAATTCAAACTTTCCTTTCAGATCATCCTGCAACGAATACCCATAAATAGCAAGAAGTTTGTTTTTTTCAATATCTCGATTACGAATGGAATCAAAATAATCAGAACCGTATTGCTTAATAATATGCAACAGCACAATCACTTTTGGCAAACAAAGCGGATGATGCGGATCTTCGTAATCACTGCTGGTATCCAAGCCCCTCTCCTCGTTTTTCCTAATAAGTACTTTATACTCTTTATCATCCAGCGCTACTGTTGCTTTTACGGTTTCATCCTGAGCAGAAATAATTTTTGGCTTCGATTTTTGAAGAAATTTCTCTGCATCGTCAAAAATTTCCTGAGCACAAAAATGCCGTACCGACCGGTAATCCAGTTTTTTCAGTTTGATTACTGTATGTTGCTGATCGTAATAAACATCTTCATCTCCCAGCCTTCCAGTATCAATCAGTTCCTGAAGTTGAAGCAGTGCTGCTACTTCATGGTTACAAATCTCGCCAAGATTGTAAGTGCAGGTGCAGCGAACCGACATTGACCTGGCATCATTAAATTTTTGAATATATACCTTATAATAGGCGCTATATGCATCATCTTTTACCCTAAAGGAAACTGAACGCGAAATGGGGTCATATTCAATCAGTTCCACCAGGTTTAGCGCATGAATCTTCCTGCCACGACGAATGACTTCATCGTTGCCATAAGTATAAATATGTTTTAAAAGGTGTGGTAATGCCAAAATTCAACTATTTTTATTAACCGGTTTCCCCTTTTTTGGTACGAAAAAGGCAATCGGCAAAAATAAAGGAAACTTTATGGCAATTCCTTCACTTTTTGAAAGATTTTTACAATTTTTTTGAAAAAATGGCTCTTTAAGCACTTTTTTGGCTGTTTTAAAAAGACAAAGCAAGGTATCAAAATAATTGTTTTTTATTTTTTATTTTTAATTTTTAAAATTTTTAAATGAAATCATACGAAAAACTATTAGAAGCAAATAAAAAATGGGCTGCTGAAAAATTAAAAACGGATCCGGAATATTTTTCAAGATTGGAAGAAGTACAAGACCCCGAGTTTTTTTGGATCGGCTGCAGCGACAGCCGGGTACCTGCCAATGTAATAACCGGCACTACCTCCGGAGAAATTTTTGTACACAGAAATATTGCCAATGTAGTATTGCATACTGACGTAAACCTGTTTAGTGTACTTGATTATGCAGTTACCGAGTTAAAAGTCAGACACATAATTGTTTGCGGACATTATGGCTGCGGCGGCATTAAAGCTGCCATGAGCAATCATGATTACCGGCAAACCCTTAATATGTGGCTGCGAACCATCAAGGATGTTTATCACAATCATCAGAAAGAATTGGATGCCATTGAAGACATAAACAAAAGGGCAGACCGCCTTACCGAATTGAATGTAATAGACAATGTAAAAAAATTAGCCAAAACCTCAACCATTCAAAAGGCCTGGAAAGAAAGGCAAACTCCACACCTGCACGGGTGGGTTTATGGGTTAAAAGACGGGGTGATAAATACGGTTACTGAAATCAGTCCCGATATTTCCAATATTGACCCCTTGTATGTTTATGACGACTTATAGCCGGTTTTATGATGTTTTTTAAGTCAAATACCGATACAAGCCAGCTTGAGTCTGATTTTGCAGATTATTTTTTGTTTTCATATAAGTAAGCACTACTTTTGCACCCTGAAAATAGTAAAAAGCAAATTAAAAATATTCAGTAAATCCAAAAGCGTTTTATATGCCAGAAATTAAACCCGATGAGATTAGCGCCATATTACGGCAGCAATTAAGCAGTTTCAATGTTGATGCTGATTTAGAAGAAGTGGGTACTGTATTACAGGTAGGTGATGGTATTGCCCGTGTGTATGGCTTAGGAAATGTAAGATATGGTGAGTTGGTTGAGTTTGAAGACGGTGTAAAGGCCATAGCCCTTAACCTTGAAGAAGATAATGTGGGTGTAGTATTGATGGGAGAAGGAAAAGAAATCAAGGAAGGCTCCAAAGTTCGTCGTACCGGCCAGATTGCCTCGATTAAAGTGGGAGAAGGAATGGCGGGACGCGTGGTAAACACCCTGGGAGAACCCATTGATGGCAAAGGTCCCATTACCGGCGAATTGTACGAAATGCCATTAGAACGTAAAGCACCGGGCGTGATATACAGAGAACCTGTAAAAGAACCACTGCAAACCGGCCTGAAGGCGGTAGATGCCATGATTCCTATCGGACGCGGACAAAGAGAATTGATAATCGGAGACCGCCAAACTGGTAAAACCGCTATCGCAATTGATACCATCATCAATCAGAAAGAGTTTTACAAAGCCGGTAACCCTGTGTATTGTATATATGTAGCCACCGGTCAAAAATCTTCCACCATTGCCAATGTGATGAAGATTTTGGAAGATAATGGCGCTATGGCTTATACTACTATTGTTGCAGCTTCTGCATCAGACCCGGCTCCATTGCAGTTCTACGCTCCTTTTTCGGGGGCAGCTATCGGCGAATTTTATCGCGATACCGGCCGACCTGCATTAATTATATATGATGACCTGTCCAAACAGGCAGTAGCTTACCGTGAGGTTTCATTATTACTTCGCCGCCCGCCGGGCCGCGAAGCCTATCCGGGCGATGTGTTTTACCTGCACAGCCGTTTATTGGAAAGAGCTGCCAAAATTATTGATAGTGATGAGGTAGCCAAAAAAATGAATGATTTGCCCGAAAGTATCAGACATTTAGTAAAAGGCGGCGGATCCCTGACCGCGCTTCCGATTATTGAAACACAAGCCGGCGACGTGTCTGCCTATATCCCTACAAACGTTATTTCTATTACCGATGGTCAAATATTTTTAGAGTCCAGCCTATTCCTTTCAGGTATCAGGCCGGCTATCAACGTGGGTATTTCGGTAAGCCGTGTGGGAGGAAATGCACAGATTAAATCAATGAAAAAAGTAGCCGGCACTCTTAAGCTCGACCAGGCCATGTACAGAGAAATGGAAGCCTTTGCCAAGTTTGGAGGCGACCTGGATGCTGCCACCAAGAACGTAATAGACAAAGGTGCCCGCAACGTGGAGATATTGAAACAACCTCAATATACCCCCTATCCGGTAGAAAAACAGATTGCTATTATCTATCTGGGAACCAATGGGTTAATTAAAGATGTACCTGTAAATAAGGTGAAGGAATTTGAAGACCACTTCCTGATGGAAATGGAAAACAAGTTGCCGGAGGTAATGGCCGAGTTCAAAAAAGGAAATCTTCCGGAAGAAGGTATAAAGCAGTTGGTAGAACTTGCAAATTCATTAATTCCGCAATATAAAGGAAAATAAATATTAAACTTTTTATTTAAATTTGAGCCTTGAGTTTTCAAGGCTCAAATTTTATTTTATAAAAAGTTTGTATTACTTTTATAATAATTTGATTATGAAAGAAAATCGCCCTCCTATTTGCCTCATCGTTGATGATAATAAGGTGGCAATCGTATTATTGCGCCAACTTTTGGAGAAAATTGGCGCCATTACTGTTGCCGGTGAATGTAATGATGCCATTGAAGCAAAGGAATTTATCGAAAATAATGCAATAGATATTTTATTTCTGGATGTAGAAATGCCTGGAATAAGTGGTATTGAACTGCTTAAATTAATCCCACAAGAGAAAAGACCACTCACCATACTCACCACTGCGAAAAAAGGATATGCTGTTGAGGCTTTTGAACTAAATGTAGTAGATTACCTGGTAAAACCTTTTACCTTAACCAGATTGATGGCATCAATTGACCGTGCCAAAGAATTGCTCGAAGCTAAAGAGATACAGCTAAATAATGAAACTCCCAACAATATTTTATTTATACGGGATAATAAAATTATTCGTAAGGTGGACATAGATGATATTTTGTGGTTAGAGGCAAAAGGAGACTATGTCAAAATACAAACAGACAACAATAGTTATGTGATTCATACAAGCCTGAAAATATTGGAAGAAAAACTACCTGCCGAAAAATTTTTCAGAGTACACCGTAGTTTTTTGATTGCACTGAATAAAATCGATTATATAGAAGATAGAGTATTATATATTCATAAAAACCCGATTCCGGTTTCAGAAAGTAACAAAGAAGCGCTGTTAAAAAACATGGGCGTGTTATAATATTAAAAAAACTAACCATGAAGTTTAAAAACATAAGTTTTTTTTCACTGGTTTTTTTGACTTTGGGATTAATGTCTTTGATATTAATTACTCAGTTATTTACAAATAAATCCATTTTTGCTCTAAAGAAAAGCAACCTGCAGGCTGTTGAAACTTTTAAAATCAACAACCGTCTTCAAAAAATCGCTAATTTTTCTTTTGACCTCCAGTCCAAGCTCGGTAATCCTAATCTGGTGGCTGATGAATTCAGAAGAATCAGGCTTACCGATTCTTTAACAATGCTGGGGTATAATGCCAGCATTTTAATAAACGAACTGGGTGAAAATAACTTCACAAAGAATATTGACTGGTATGTAACAGATCAGCTCGGCCTTTCGTTTCAGATACTCGCTAATCATCAATACGGCAAGCTAGCAAAGCAGGCAGTATATGCAGACTCGCTTAGAAGCTCAAATCCGGGTGAAAAAATCTATTCCAATTGCCTTGAAATTCAAAAATCACTTGAAAATAGTTTGCAACAGGTACTAACCACTAATTCTAATCTGGCCGGTAAACTATCTGGATATAACCGGATATTGGCTGTATTTGCAATTTTGGCAGTAGTAATTCTGGCTACTCTGGTCATCAGAAAACAATCTCAACAACTGGTTCTGATTGAAAATTTGAAAAATGCCGAGTCTGCGGCATTGAAAAGCAAAAATGCTAAAGAAGAGTTTCTGGCAAATATGAGCCACGAGCTAAGAACACCACTAAATGCACTAATTGGATTTGGAAATCTGTTAAGTGAAACCAATCTTGATGAAAAACAAAAAGAATATCTAAAAATTATTCAATCCGGAAGCAATAATCTCTTAAATATTGTAAATGACGTGCTTGACCTGTCCAAAATTGAGGCAGGAAAGTTGGAATTTAAAAAGGAACCTTTCAATTTGGAAGCATTATTTAAAAACCTTGAATTATTGTTTTCTGATGCCATTTCCCAAAAAAGCCTTTATTACCAATGGTATATAGACCATAATATTCCAAAGGTGTTAAAAGGTGATGCAGACAGATTGCAGCAGGTGCTGATAAACCTTATAAGTAATGGAATAAAGTTTACAAATACGGGTGGTCTCAAAATTAATACAGCCCTTGTTTGGTCCGAAAATTCAACAAATGAAGTCAAAATTGGGATAACGGTAAAAGATACCGGTGTCGGAATTCCTTCAGAAAAAATTCAGTCGGTTTTTGAGCGATTCGAACAATTAGAAAACGTTACTACCCGTCAACACGGCGGAACCGGACTGGGTTTGACAATTGTTAAAAATCTTGTTGAAAAAATGGGCGGTTCAATGTCGGTTTACAGCGAAGAAGGAAAAGGATCCGAATTTAGTTTTACCTGTATTTTTGAAAAGTGCAGCGAAAAGGAAGTGGAGAAAGACGATTATGTTGTAGCCGAAGCGCCTGAGCTTCATTCTTATTCCATCCTGATTGTAGAGGACAACAAAGCCAATCAATTATTTCTGAAATACCTTCTCGAAAAATATAAGCCGGCCGTATTTTTTGCAGATGACGGGCTACAGGCTATTGAACTTCTGAAAAACAATAAATACGACCTTATTTTAATGGACATTCAAATGCCGAAATTAGATGGTTTTGATACCCTGAGCAAAATTAAAAAAGACTTTAAGGCTGTACCGCCTGTAATAGCCATGACCGCCTATGTATCTGAACAAGACATCAAAAAGTGCAGAGAAGCCGGTTTTGACGACTATATTGCCAAGCCGATTGACGAATCTGCTTTAATTGAAAAAATTTTATCATTCCTGCCTTCCGTTTATAACAATTCAAATAATAATGACTCATTAACCTATTTAAAAACTCTTGTAGGTGATGATGATGTCGTAATTAAAGAAATCCTCACAGAAATGAAAACGCAATGGAAGCTGGATGTGCAGGATTTGTGGGCAGCAGTAGAGGCCGGCAATCAAGAGGGGGCCAAAAGAGTACTACATAGAATAAAATCTACCTTTTCGCCATTGGGATCAGATAGTACTGTTTATCAATTCATTATAAAAGAGACATCATTGTTAAATAAAGAAAATATTATATCTTTAGACTCCTGTAAGCGTTTTATACAAGGCATAAGGGAAACCACATCCGACATTTTTTAAAAAATGAATCTGGCAAAAATGAATAATACCCCAAAAACGAAAAACTCGTTTCCAGAGAAAGGAAATCCAAATCTTTCGAAAAAAAGAGCATTATTGCTGTTATGGTCAGGGTCTGCAATAATTATATTTTTTATGTTTTTCAAATGGTATTCTACAGATCAACAACTTACCGGAAGGAGAGAGATTAATGGCGCCAAAGATTTATTGATTGATGAATTACTTCTTATTCCGGGTGAGTTAAAACTGGAAACAAGCTCCCCATTGGTAAATATCAACAGCATGATTAATCAGAAAGACGGCAGTTACTCAAAAGCTATTGAAACCGAAAAACGAAAGGAGGTATTTAAAAAAATTCTGGAAGAAAAAATTAAAAAAGCGACCATTGATAATTCAAAAGATTTTTCTATCAAACCGATCCCTAATGAATAAACTTATGAAACAATTTATCGTTTTTTTATTGGCAGCAGTTTTGGCATCCTGTGGTACCCAAAAAAGGCTTACACATGCAAAGCAGGTGGTTGAACAGGCCAGGCAACATCAAGTATCTGAAAACCAATCTCTTAATACCATTACTACAAGTGTCGTTGAAAAGGCTGAACATTCTGAAACCGATAGTACTATTTATAATGAATACCAAATGGTACTAAAAAAATTAGATGAAAACCTAAAAAATATTGAAAAAAAAGTATCGCTGGTAGAACTATCAATGCAGAACAAATCAAACTATAGAAAAGCAGCTTTTAATAAACAACTTGCACGCGAGTTAGCCTTCGTGAACTCATTCAACCTGTCGGCAAATAAGCGTCAGGAAATTTATACCTTTCTTCGTGAGGCAGTAAAAATAAAAGCTTTTTCATTAGTCGATTTGGCTGCTTTTTTTGGTCCAGGCAAATACAGAATTCCTGTAAATCATTTTGATAAAGTACGAGAATTTGTAGAACCAATAATAGATTCTATGGCGGCCTTTTCCAATAAATTCAAAGAAGTGCCTCACATCGCAAGAATAGTTTTTGTGGGTTATGCAGATGCAACAGGAATAAAAGAAGGAGGAGAACTGTATAACCAATTAATTTGGTTTTTGAAGAAAGAGGTTCCCACAAAAGAAAAGCTAAACCTTGTTTTGTCCGATTTGAGAGCAAAAGAGCTGCTGGCAAAAACTAAAACTATCATGACCGAAAACACTAACAAATTCTCTAATTATAACCATTTAAAAATAGGCTATAGCGGGTATGGTCTTGGAGAAAAACTGCCATTTACATCCAAAAAGGACTATAAAGAAGATGACGAAAGAAGGAGAATTGTACTTTTTTACTGGTGTATTTTGCCTGACAGCGCTTTTTTATAAACTGCTTTATCGAAGAAATAGAGGGTTTCATCGAAAGAAAAAGGGCTTTCATCGAATTTTTTGAATACCAATCTCTAGCAATACTATTTTTACAACGGTTTAGAGGGCTTAAGAGTGGGCTTCGGGATCTTTTCAGGTCGAACGTTCGCCCCTCTTATTTTTTTACACACTTTGACAAGATTTTTTCATCGAAAGAAACAAGGCATTTGTCTAATTTTTGAATACTATTTTTTAATGGCTTAGAAGCCTTAATAGTGGTCTTCGAGACTTTTTTATGTCGAACGTTCGTCACTTTTATCTTATTATTCCTTATGCCAAATTTCTTTCGTCGAAAGAAAAAGGGCTTTCATCGAAGAAAAAAGGGTTTTCATCGAAATTTTTGAATACTAATCTTAAGTATGGCTATTTTTACAATGGTTTAGAGGGCTTAAGAGTGAGCTTCGGGGCCTTTCCAGGTCGAACGTTTGTCACTCTTATTTTTTTTCTTATAATAGCCAAAATTCTTTCATCGAAGGAATCAGGGCTTTCATCGAAGGAATTAACCAGTTCATCGAAATTTTTGCAAAACAGCATTTGAAATTGTTTATTTTGTATTGGAATGGATATTAAACAACAAATATTATCGTTTTTAAATAAAAATTCGAATTTCTATTATTTGTCTTCCAAATACTTTGAAGAAGAAAGAGAACACCTTGAAAATGGAATAAACGTACTTACAAACCTTATATTAAAGGGCCTGTACATACAAACAATTCAGAAGGGAAGAAAAGAAGAAATGCATAATATGGTAAGAGAGTCTGACGCTGTAGTCTTTACCGGAAATTTAAATAACTATTACCTTAACGAAATAAGTCTGGCAAAAGGCAGCGCTTACGTGTCAGAGATTTTTGGGCAGCAGGCTTCAGACCTAATTAATGAAATATCAAAATTTTGTGTATTAAAACCCGGTACCATTAACAGGCTTGTCAATTTATTGGCATCGGTTGTTTTGCATGTTTTGAACCGAATTTTTAAACTTCAAACTAATGAAGGCTCATCCATGTTTGACCATTTGTTGGGCAATTATTCTCAGGAAATAAAATTACCTCAAAGCCTTGAATTACTGCTTATACAAACTTTATATTACAACAATATCGAACAAAACATTGACCTCAATAGCACAAATGGTAAAGCCAACGGAAGTATAAACGGCCACGGGTTTAAAGACGTTATTCCTTTCAATTGGTCAAAGCAACCTGTACAGGCGGCTCGTTAATACTTAAAAGCCAGCCTTGCTATTATATCCTGCCATCCCATCACTAATGAACCATTGCGCCCATCAGCCTTTTCGAACACTATAGTAAAATATTCAATTGCCGGATTGTTTCTTGAAACCGGAGCCTTAACCCTCATTACATCTTTTGTGCTGTCAATTTTTAAGCCCCACACATCCACATTGGAATTGATGGCAATAATCCATTCATCCTCCTTTGGAATGCAATATAGGGTATAACGACCTTTCGGTAGTTTTCTTCCCTGCACGATTATGGGTTCAAATACGTCTAATTCGGTTGATTCATTGGCGCCCAACCTCCAGGGTTGCCCATATTTTAAAAAGTCCTGAAACAGTTTTCGCCCTTGCAGGTGTGGGCGGCTGTAAATAACCCGTAAAACCGGTCCTTCCTTAATGGTATCCGACATTCTCATTTGCTGATAATTGGGCGGAAAGTAACTCATATCCATTGGCGAAATATCCAGCGTTGCCAATGGGTTGGTCTCCTGCAGATTATTGATGATTTCATGCGTTTTGAGCAATTTAGTTGTATCAATAGCAGGCGTTTCAACCGTATTGCTATTACATGCTGTTATACAAATCAACAGAAATAAAAACCAGCGTTTATGTAATTTCATTTATTTATCTTATTAAAAATTAATAGGAAAAGAAGCCGTTTTCTTATCCCATCCGGCCAGTAGATTGGCGCCGGAAGCCGTTTTTTCAAAAGTAATGGTTAATGATTCAATCGGTTCTTTTACCTCCTTCACCGGTACAGAAACCCTTACTACATCTTTCGACTCATCATATTTGAAAGAACCCCAGATATCGGTTTCCCGATTTATGATGAAAGTCCATTCGTTTTCCTGAGGGATGCAATAGAGCGTGTATCTGCCTTTGTCAATCTTTTTACCATTCACAGTTACATCCGTAAAGAAATCTATTTCCGTAGCTTCATTGGCGCCTAACCTCCATACTTTATCATAGGGCACAATGTTTGTTCCAAAAAGTTCTCTTCCGTTTTTGTAAGGCCTGCTGTATAAAACACGCATAACCGGTACTTCTTTGGTTCCTCTTAATTTCATCGAAGGATAGTTTACCGGATAATAAGATACATCTAACGGCGACTTATCCACCGGGACAGAAAACTGTGCCAATAAAATTTGTGACCCTAAAAATATTGTTGCGGCAAGTAGTATTATCTTTTTCATAATTTTCATTTTTCGTTCAATAATTCATTGAATTTATTTTTGGCAAACGGTTTTAGTTCTTTCCAAAACCTATTATAACACCGGTTTAAAAACTCAAAATGCTCCTCAAATATCCTGATGGCAGGCTCACTGCTTTCTAAATATTTTGAACGCCTTACCAACCCGCCAAAACTCTGGTGTATGCCATAATGCGTCAAATAGTTATACAACCAGTTTTGCGAACGCATATAAAAGAGCATCTTTCTGAACCGCTCGGGCATTATTTCTTCAAATTTAGCCAAACTCCCATAAGTTTGAAGCGAAAAATCAAAAAGACTTTTATCGGTAAACTCATTTTCATCGTTTGCCAAAAAATAATCAAATGCCACATCCACAAAAGCCCCACTATATAGACGATATTCTTTTCTAAAAACTTCTTTTGCCTCAGCTATTGCTCCATGATTGTCGGTAAAAGTATCAATATGCCGGTGCAGAATGATCCCTTTATGAATCAGTGGCGGGTAATCATACTGTTGCCTGCCCTTCACAAAATCGCTGATCATATTGCCCGTCAGAATTTCTTCGTGGCCAAAAGACAAATATGCATGAGCGAGATAATTCATTTCTTTTTATTAACACTTTTATTTAACCACTCCCCAATAATATTAAGCGCCTCGGGCGAAATTGTCTGCTCCAGAAACGGCGCTTCATTGTAGGTACACCGGATGCAGGTTTGAAAAGTATGATTTAACCCTTTCAGTATCAACGTTTTAAAATTTTTATTTCTGGCTTTTTTAAGACTGCTTTCTATCACGGGAATGTTCTGCTGTGCCGCTACCTGCAAATCCTTGTCGCCATTAAGCGCCAGAACCGGTATTTTGAGTTTCGCAAGCGTGGCGCCAGGTTCATAATCTGATAATGATTGGTAACCCGCTGTACTCGTCATAATCCCTTCTGCTAAATTATTCAAAAAAGTCGAATCGGTTGTTGCAGCATTAACGCCACAGATTTTATTATTTTTTAACTGTTGAACGATTATTTCTTTATAACGGATGGCAGGCGCTGCCATCAAAACCAAAAACCTTATTGTTTTATCTCCTGCAGCCAGCGCCGGAGCCACTAATCCTCCTTCACTATGTCCCAGTAAGCCGATTTTTGTAGTATCTACTTCCGGCCTGGTTTTCAGAAACCTTACTGCAGCCGCTGCATCCTCCACAAGATCATTAAATGCAGCGTTTTTAAAATCACCTTCTGTGTCTCCAACACCTCTGTCATCGGTTCTTAACACTGCAAACCCCTGATTGGTAAGATAATCTGCCAATACTTTAAATAGTTTATGTGCGCCAAAAGTATTATCTCTGTCGTCAGGTTCGCTGCCCGAAAGAAGAACAATGGCAGGGTATTTAATCTCGCTTGATAAGTTTTTGGGAACAGTCAAAGTGCCGCCGTAATTCAACCGGGTTATTGAATCATAGTAATTTATATCAATACTTTCATAATTGTAGGGAGGCTGCGGCGTCTGAGGTCGATTGAGATTGGGGTATTGATTGGTTTTCTTCAACAGAAACTGTTCGTCAAATTCAGGCTGATGACTTCTGAATCTTGCTTCAATTGTTGAGTCGTCAATAATTGAACCATCAATAAATATTCTGTGTATGAGGTTTAAATGAACCCGGTTACTGTCAATCTCAACTGCATCAAAGGCAACTTTTCGGCCAATAGTGATAAACTCGGGCATTTCTGTAAAACTCCTGTAAGCTGCGGAATCTTTTTGAATAACAACTACCACCCGCGATTTGCCTTCTCCAACATTTATCGCACCCATCCATATACCGCTTACATCCTGAGCCGGGGAGCAGAAAAACGATAAAAGGAGAACAAACAGAAGCCCATACTTCATAATCAATCGGATTAAACAAGAGAAACAAAAATATTGCAAATTCGTTCATTATCCATTCTTTCATCTGATATTAATGCCTGATTTTTAAAGTTTTATATTTTTAAAAGTTTTTCTTAACCACAGTTAAGTACTTTTGCGCTTCGCCTTGCTACTGGCAAGGTGAATAATAAAAGGTATTATTTTAAAGTTTTAAACATTATGCAAAAAGGACCTGTTTCAAAATTTATTGAACATCATTACCGCCACTTTAATGCTGCGGCGCTGATGGATGCCGCAAAGGGTTATGAAACTCATTTGCTCGAGGGAGGAAAAATGATGGTAACGCTTGCCGGCGCCATGAGTACCGCCGAATTAGGCATTTCGCTTGCCGAAATGATTCGTCAGGATAAAGTACAAATCATTTCCTGCACAGGCGCCAACCTTGAGGAAGATGTGATGAACTTGGTGGCGCATAAGCATTACAAAAGAGTTCCCAACTATCGCGACCTTACGCCGCAAGAGGAGTGGGAACTGCTTGAAAATCATTACAATAGAGTAACAGATACCTGTATTCCCGAAGAGGAGGCTTTTCGCCGCCTGCAAAAACATTTGGTAAAACAATGGAAAGATGCAGAGGCCAAAGGAGAAAGATATTTTCCGCATGAGTTTTTGTTTAAAACGGTTCTGAGTGGAGATTTGGAACAGTATTACGAAATAGACCCCAAAGACAGCTGGATTATTGCGGCTGCCGAAAAAAATATTCCAATCATTGTTCCGGGCTGGGAAGACAGCACTACCGGAAACATATTCACAAGTTATTGCATCAAAGGAGAGCTGAAAACCAGCACCGTGAAAAGCGGTATCGAATACATGATGTTTCTTACAGAATGGTACCGAGCCAACAGTGGCGGTAAAGGTGTAGGATTTTTTCAGATTGGCGGCGGTATAGCCGGCGATTTTCCTATATGTGTGGTGCCCATGATGTATCAGGATCTGGAGTGGCATGATGTACCCTTCTGGAGCTACTTCTGTCAGATAAGCGATAGCACTACTTCTTACGGTTCTTACTCAGGGGCTGTGCCAAACGAAAAAATTACTTGGGGTAAACTTGACATCAATACACCCAAATTCATTGTGGAAAGCGATGCGACCATTGTGGCGCCACTTATTTTTGCATGGATATTGGGTTGGTAAATAATATTGGATATTCATAAAAAAAGCTGTCTCACCGGACAGCTTTTTTTATATTCTTTCGTTTATTAATATGCTGCTATTCAGTAGATTATGCGAATATTCTTTTCCTTGCTCTGTCATAATTAGTGGTTTTACCGGCATCCCTAATTTGCGGTATATTGATGCCCAGCGCTTTAACTTATCTTACATTTGATTAAAATAAATCAACAAGCGATTTCTTTGGTCGCACTATTTTTTCATAAAAGACAAAACTTTAAGCATGAAAAGAGTATTTGTTTTAACATTGTTTTTATTGTTTGTCTGGGGATTAAAAGCGCAGATAATTGATCCCAGAAGAGTAGCAAAACGTGCTGCCGAAAACAGAATCAACAGGCAAATTGACAAAGGCATCAACAAAGGAATGGATAAGGCTGAAGAAGGCATTGAAAATGCAATTAAAAAAGATAAAAACGCCTCTCAGGAAAAAGAAAGTACCAATAAATCAAAAAAGAAAGGTGGGAGTGGAAATGATGGGAATAACGAAGTAGATAATAATCAGGGAGGTAACAGCACTTCCGGTTCTCCCTCCTTCTCAAGTTATGGTAAGTTTGATTTTGTGCCGGGCGAAAAAGTAATTGCATTTGAGGACTTTAGTCAGGATGCTTTGGGCGATTTTCCGGCTAAATGGAATACAAATGGTTCAGGAGAATTAGTAAAACTGAATAATTACAGTTCTAAGTTTTTAAAAACTGAAAAGCAAACCGTTTTTTATCCGGAATTCATTAAATCCTTACCCGAAAATTTCACAGTTGAATTCGACCTTTCAAGCACACTGGAGTACAGTTTTTACAATGGGTTTATGATTGTTGGTTTTACAAACGAACCTAATGTTGGAGCAAAATGGTCATTATTTAATAAATATGGCCGGAAATCAGATACCAAAAACACCCTTGAAGTCGGTTTTCACCCAACCGGTGCCGGCGGAAACAGAGGAATGACACTACTTGAAAGCTTTGGAGATGGCAATCAAATTTTAGATAGCGAAGACGAACAAAGTGCATTTGCCACCAAAGGCAACAAAACAAATGTACATGTGAGTATCTGGAGGCAAAAAAGCCGTATCAGAGTGTATATTGATGAACAAAAAATATGGGATATCCCTCGCGCATTCCCCGATGGATCAAAGGTCAATTCCTTATATTTTAGAAATAATGGCTCTGAAAAAGAAGATCAGGCATTTTTTATCAGTAACCTCAGAGTAGCAGTAGGAGCGCCGGACACACGCAATAAACTGATAACAGAAGGAAAATTTGTAACCACCGGTATCCTCTTTGATGTAAACAGCGATAAAATTAAGCCTTCAAGCTACGGCGTACTAAAAGATATTGCCAATGTTTTGACAGAAAATGAAGATATAAAGGTAAAAATCGTAGGCCATACCGATAGTGATGGAGATGATGCCTCCAATCTTGCCTTATCCAAAAAAAGGGCTGAATCCGTTAAAAAAGCATTGTCTTCTCAGTTTGGCATCAACGAAAAAAGGATGACAACCGATGGTATGGGAGAATCGCAGCCTGTTAGTCCTAATACTTCACCCGAAGGAAAGGCCAACAATAGAAGAGTAGAATTTATTAAGCAATAAAATGAAAGCTATCAAACAATAACCAAGTCCGGGTGCTAAACTAATAATAATCATCCGACCAAATCTTTAAACAACAACAAGAGAACAGGAGAGGAAACCTTAACCGGCCTCTCCTTTTTCTTTCTCAACCTTAAACTGTTTTTCATACCTTCGTGGGAACAAAAAATTCATGCTATATGTCACAAATTTGGAAAGATTACCAGGAGCAACACAAAGAAAGATTCCTAAACGAAATGATGGATCTACTCCGTATTCCATCAATCAGCGCCAGAAGCGAACATAAAGAAGATATGTATAAGTGTGCCGAAGCTGTAAAAGCATCACTTTTAGCCGCCGGCTGCGGCAAGGCCGAAGTAATGGAAACAGGCGGACACCCTGTTGTTTACGGAGAAAAAATTATTGATCCGGCCAAACCTACAGTATTGGTTTATGGTCACTACGATGTGCAGCCCGTGGAACCATTGGAAGAATGGAAAACCCCTCCGTTTGAACCGACTATAATCGACGGGAAAGTTTTTGCACGTGGCAGTGCAGACGACAAAGGCCAGTTTTACATGCACGTAAAAGCAATGGAAATAATGGCAAACACCAACACCATGACTACCAATATCAAATTTATTATTGAAGGTGAAGAAGAAGTAGGTTCTGCCAATCTGGGCCAATTTGTTGCTGCCAATAAAGAATTGCTGAAAGCAGATGTTATCCTCATCAGCGACAGCTCTCTGCTGAGTATGGACACACCTTCTCTCGATACCGGTGTGCGTGGACTTAGCTATATCGAAGTAGAAGTAACAGCTGCCAACCGCGATTTGCATAGTGGTATATACGGTGGCGCCGTTGCCAATCCGATTGTGGTGCTGTCGAAAATGATTGCAGCCTGTCATGACGAAAATAATCATGTAACCATTCCCGGATTTTATGATGATGTGGACATTACTTCCGAAGAGGAAAGGGCATTAATCAATAAAGCGCCTTTCAATGAAGAAGAATACAAAAATGAAATAGACGTAAAGGAACTATGGGGCGAAAAAGGATTTACCACTTATGAAAGAACAGGTATTCGTCCTACATTAGAACTCAACGGTATCTGGGGCGGCTATCAGGGCGAAGGCTCCAAAACCGTACTGCCTGCAAAAGCAAGCGCCAAGATTTCGGCACGTCTTGTACCCAGCCAGAACAGCGAAAAGATGACAAAGCTGTTGTTGGATTATTTCAATAATGCAGGTCCTTCCTGTGTAACCGTAAGGGCATTTGAGCATCATGGCGGAGAGCCTTATGTTACGCCCATCACCAGTAAGGGCTATATCGCTGCCAGTAAAGCATTGGAAACCACATTTGGAAAAGAAGTGATTCCGGTACGCAGCGGCGGCAGTATTCCAATATGCAATACTTTGGAAAAAGAATTGGGGATCAAAATCATATTCATGGGCTTTGGCTTAGACAGCGATGGCCTGCACAGTCCAAATGAGAAATATAACATCGAGAATTATTTCAAAGGGATAGAAACCATTCCTTATTTCCATAAGTTTTTTGCGGAGTAATTTCGAATTTCAAAATTATTAAATCAAAAATCGCCACATCAAAACGGCGATTTTTTTGTAAAGAGAAGATTAATATATGTAAAGCATACTTTACATTGTAATTTTCCTTATATCTTTGAGAAAAATTATAGTTATGCGTTCCAAATTCTTGCTTCCACATCAATTTAAATGGATAGGATATATAATTGCTCCTATGGGAATTATATTATGGAGTATCATTCAAAAAAGTCATTTCCCACATCATTTTTTGAATCTAAGAGCGTTAATATTAACCATTTCAGCATGTATGTTTGTTTTTGGGTTTTTCTTTACAGTTTTTGCCAGAGAAAAAATAGAAGATGAATACATTTCTTTGAAAAGATTGGAAACTTTTCAGTTAGCATCAATTATTCAGTGTTTTTTAATAATAACTGGATTTTTTCTTATAGGGTTCGCTAAAAATCCAATGAGCATTGAGAACCAAATGTTTTACTTTATGGGTTGTATATTTTTTTATTACTTATTTTACATTGCTCGATTTCAATACGTAATCCAAAGGGCCAATAAATTAAAAGGATGAGAAATATTTTAAGAGAGGAAAGAACAAAAAATGGATTGACGCAAATTCAACTGGCAGATTTAGTCGGAGTTTCTCGTCAATCAATTATAGCTATTGAAACTAAAAAATACACACCTACGATCATTTTGGCGCTAAAATTGGCAAAAGCACTAAATAAAAAAGTGGAAGAATTATTTTTTCTTGAAAATGATGATTAATGAAAACCGATAAACTCCGTCTCGACAAATATCTTTGGGCTATCAGACTTTTTAAAACCCGTAGCCTCGCTGCTGCTGCCTGCAACAGCGGAAAAGTGAAATATCAGGATGAAGCCGCCAAGCCCGGCAAAAATGTACACCTGGGCGATATTTACGATGTGCGCACCGAAGGCAGAAGATGGAAGATAAAGGTAACAGGCCTCTTGCAAAACCGGCTGAAATACTCTGAAGCCATAAATTATTATGCCGATCTTACACCTCCCGAAGAACTGGAGCGCCTTGAATATCAGGCTTCAGTATTCCATACTGGTAAGCGATTAAGTAAAATAGGCCGCCCCACCAAAAAGGAGCGAAGAGAATTGGACGATTTTTTTGATGAGGAGTAGCCTTTGAATCAAAGACGATAACCAAAGAAAATGAAAGCTGCGTAACTTCGTAGCATGAACATAGATATCATTACCATTCAACCTGAGTTATTAAAAAGTCCTTTTGAGCACAGTATTATGAAACGTGCTCAGGAAAAAAATTTGCTTTCGGTTGCAGTGCATCATCTTCGCAAATGGGCGGTTAATGAATATGGCCAGGTGGACGATTATCAATACGGCGGGGGCGCCGGAATGGTGATGATGTGCGAACCGCTTTCCAAAGCCATCGAAGAACTCACTGCATTGAGAAAATATGATGAAATCATTTATCTAACGCCCGATGGAAATACGCTGAACCAAAAAATTGCCAATACACTTTCGCTTAAAAATAATTTGCTGCTTTTATGCGGTCATTACAAAGGCATTGACGAGCGCATTCGGCAGAAATATGTTACCCGTGAGATTTCAATTGGCGACTATGTTTTGAGTGGCGGCGAACTGGCAGCCGCCGTGCTGGTAGATGCCATCGGAAGGCTGCTTCCCGGTGTGCTGGGCGATGAGACGTCTGCGCTTACTGATTCTTTTCAGGATAATCTGCTGGCCCCAC
This sequence comes from Chitinophagaceae bacterium, assembly GCA_023957575.1. Classification (GTDB taxonomy): domain Bacteria; phylum Bacteroidota; class Bacteroidia; order Chitinophagales; family Chitinophagaceae; genus Niabella. The sequence continues at coordinate 109,699 of JAMLGU010000001.1, forward strand.
CCGTTTATACCCGGCCTGAGGATTGGGAAGGAATGAAGGTGCCTGCCATACTGATGAGCGGCGACCATAAAAAAATTGATGAGTGGCGCTACGAACAGTCATTGCAACGCACAAGAGAAAGAAGACCCGATCTGCTGAATGACAGTAATGAATAGATGGGCGCTTTACTGCTTCGACAAGAAAATCGTGAATATTATAATTTATAAAACATAATTTTCAAAATCATGAACAGTTTTACAATCCGGGGTAACCTGGTTGATATTTTCAATAAAGAAATATTTCCGGCAGAAGTTATAGTCGAAAACGGTAAAATTGCAGCCATCAATAAAATGACTGATTCAGCGGTTGAAAATGATGCGGGCTATATCCTTCCGGGATTTATAGATGCTCATGTGCATATCGAAAGCAGTATGCTCATCCCATCGGAGTTTGCACGTATGGCAGTTGTACACGGAACTGTAGCTACCGTTAGCGATCCGCACGAGATTGCCAATGTGTGCGGTATGGAAGGCGTAAAATACATGATTACCAACGGCAAAACGGTTCCTTTCAAATTCAACTTCGGTGCACCAAGCTGTGTTCCGGCTACCATTTTCGAAACGGCCGGAGCAACCCTTGGCGTACAGGAGGTAAAAGAATTATTGCAAAAAGATGAAATTAAATATCTGGCCGAAATGATGAATTTCCCCGGGGTGCTGTTTAATGACAATGAAGTAATGCAAAAAATTGCAGCCGCACACGAACTTGGCAAACCGGTGGATGGCCACGCACCCGGATTGAGAGGCGCCGATGCCATGAAATATATTGATGCCGGTATTTCTACCGATCACGAATGTTTCACAAAAGAAGAAGCCGCAGACAAACTCGGATTTGGTATGAAAATTCTGATTCGTGAAGGAAGCGCTGCAAAAAACTTTGAAGCCCTGATTGACTTAATGCACGAGCATTACGAAAACATGATGTTTTGCAGCGATGACAAGCATCCCGACAGTCTGGAACTCGGTCATATTAACCGGCTTTGTGCCAGAGCGGTGGCAAAAGGTATAGATTTGTTTAAAGTGTTGCAGGCGGCCTGTGTAAATCCTGTTATGCACTATCGGCTGGATGTTGGTTTGCTTCGGGCAGGAGATGTTGCCGATTTTATAATCGTCAAAGACTTAAAAGAATTTTTAGTCGAAAAGACTTTTGTCAACGGTATTCGGGTAGCAGAAAACGGAGTTACGAAAATAGCTTCTCAATCGGCAGCCACAATCAATAATTTTAACTGTACTCCCAAAAAGGCAGAAGATTTTTTATTTGCCGCTCAGGAGGAGATAGCTACTATCCCTGTTATTGAGGTTCTGGACGGGCAACTCATCACAAACAAATTGATGCTTACTCCCAAAATCGAAAACGGATTTTATGTAAGTGATACCGAAAATGATGTTGTAAAAATAGTGGTTGTAAACCGATATGCCGATGCTCCGGTTGCAAAAGCTTTTATTAAAAATTTTGGATTAAAGAAAGGAGCAATAGCATCGTCTGTGGCACATGATAGCCATAACATAGTAGCAGTGGGTGTAGATGATGAAAGCCTTTGCGAAGCTGTAAATATGATAATTGAAGAACAGGGAGGAATTTCTGCTGTTGATGGTACTCACAAAATGATTATCCCCTTGCCTGTGGCCGGCCTGATGACCAATGAAGATGGCTACAAAGTGGCAGCAGCCTATATTACAATAGATAAAATGGTAAAAGAAGAAATGGGTAGCACATTGGGTTCTCCGTTTATGTCTTTATCCTTCATGGCGCTTTTGGTGATTCCTGAGCTGAAATTGAGTGACAAAGGATTGTTTGATGGTAAAAATTTCAAATTTATCAACTAATGTGTTCGTTATTCACCGCCATTTACTTACTATTCACCGACTTATTAAGGCGGCAGGCATTAAAACTGTTGTAAACTATCAAATACCGCTATACTTTTACATAAAATTTGAAGATATGAGCGACAACAACAATACTTATAACAAAACATACAATCACGATAGTGCAGTAAAACCAACCGAAGGGGTTCAGCCTCCTGCTACTCCTTTCAGGCATCGCCCTTCTCAAGGGCATATCTGGTTAGGCGTGTTCCTTTTATTAATCGGTAGTGTTTTTTTATTAAGAAGATTAGGTTTTGATTTTCCCGACTTTCTATTTTCCTGGCAAATGTTTCTGATAGCATTAGGCATTTTTGTAGGTATCCGAAAAGATTTTCAAGGAGCCGGCTGGCTCATTTTAATACTCATTGGCTCTTTATTTATGATAAATGAGTTTTTTGTTTTTGGTGAATTGCGTCGTTTTATTTTACCTATCATCTTAATTGGGTCCGGCTTATTCTTTATTTTCAGGCCCAGAAGGGAGTATCAATTCTTTCCTCCTGACCCTAATAATGTAGAGGGAGGTGATGGAAAAGCCTTACCACCAAATATGCTCTCTGAGGATTATATAGATACGACATCTATTTTTGGCGGAACAAAAAAAAAGGTCTATTCTAAAAACTTTAGGGGTGGAAATATGGTAAATATTTTCGGAGGAAGCGAAATTGACCTTTCACAGGCCGATATTAATGGAACTGCCATCATTGAGGTAACTGCCTTATTTGGAGGCGCTACCTTGGTGGTTCCTTCACACTGGAATGTGATCAGCAATGCGGTAGCCATATTGGGTGAAGTAAAGGATAAGCGTATAGTTCAAAACCTTCCGGAAGAAAACGGTAAAACCTTATTGATAAAGGGTACTGTCATGTTTGGAGGCGTAGATATCAAAAGTTTTTAAACTTATATTTTTTCAATGTTGCCTGACCGGCAAACTTTTTCGGTCAGACTTCACATTTAAACCCCAAAAGTTGTAAATGCAATCCAATCAACCTTCGGCCAGACGATTTTTGCTTTCTCTTGGGATTGGATGGCTTGTGTTGTTCAATACACAGATTTATTTATTGTCAAATCTTAATTTTTCATCGCAGATTTCGATTCTTGACAGCCTTATCAGCAACACCCTTCTTCTGTTGGCAGGGCTTCTGGTATTGAACATGATAAAATATTACATTCCCACCACTACTTATCAATATGTAAGTGTGATTGCCGCATGTTTGGTACTGGCAGGTTTGTGGCTTTTTATAACCAATAGTTTTTTAAAAATCCTGATTAACAATTCTCAGGCGTATAGCTCTTTTTTAGAAAATTCATTAATCATACGCTTCAGCTTTGCTTTTTTGGTGATTACCATCGTTACCATCGCTGCTATCTTGTGGTACAACTGGATTGACCGCCGAAAGACAGAGCAGCGTAAAACCGATACCGAAAAACTTTCGCGCGATGCCGAGCTGTACAAACTCCGGCAACAACTACAACCACATTTTTTGTTCAACAGCCTCAACTCCATCAATGCGCTCATTGCCATTAATCCCAAACAGGCTCGTAAAATGGTACAGCAATTGTCCGATTTTTTGCGGGGAACGCTTAAAAAGGAGGAATCGCAAATGGTAACTTTAGATGAAGAAGTCAGCCATCTGAATCTTTACCTCGAAATTGAAAAAGTGAGGTTTGGCAACAGATTAGTAACAGAAATTAACATAGCCGAAGAATGTAAACAAAAACTCATTCCGGCACTATTGCTGCAACCGGTGGTTGAAAATGCCATAAAGTTCGGGCTGTATGATACTACCGGCGATACGCTCATAAAAATCGAATGTGTGATGGAAGGAAATAATTTGTGTGTAGAAGTAAGCAATCCGCACGACCCCACCACGTCTATTCCGGTAAGAGGCACAGGATTTGGATTGTCGTCAATCAATCGCAGATTGTATTTGCTGTTTGCCCGAAATGATTTATTGACAACCGAGAGCGGGGAAGAAGTTTTTAAAACCATTGTGAGGATACCACAGGAGGCTGTAAGCTCTAAGCCGTAGGCTGTAATGATAAAAAATGAATTATAGAACCAAAGTATTTAAAAAGAAAATTCAATAACATGACCAAAGTAGTAATAATTGACGATGAATTTTTGGCAAGAAGTTTAGTGAAGGAGTATATGAAAAGTTTCCCTCAATTAGAGGTGGTAGCCGAGTGCGGAGATGGTTTTGAAGGCATGAAAGCCATTCAGGAGCACAATCCCGACCTGATTTTTCTGGACATTCAAATGCCCAAAATTAGCGGTTTCGAAATGCTGGAGCTGATTGACGAGCCACCGGCGGTAATCTTTGCCACAGCTTTTGACGAATATGCCATTAAAGCCTTTGATGCACATGCCGTGGATTACCTGCTCAAACCTTTTGATCAGGAAAGATTTGACAAAGCCGTAAAAAAATTTTTGGCGCAGCAGCACGCAAATATTGATGCTACCAAAGAATTGCTCAATGACACTCAGTTGCCCACCACCAACAACAGAATTGTGGTAAAAAACGGCAGTAAGATAAAAATCATTCCGGTTCAGGAAGTGCATTATCTCGAAGCAGCAGACGATTTTGTGAAGGTATTTACAAAAGAAGGTTATTATCTTAAAAATAAGACAATGTCCTTTTTTGAATCATTTTTACCTGCTGAAATGTTTGTGCGCTGTCATCGCTCTTATATTGTAAACATTCAGGAAATTACCCGCATTGACCCTTACGAAAAAGACGGTCATGTAGCTGTTTTGAAGAGCGGCGCCAAAATAAACATCAGCCGAAACGGATACGGCAAACTGCGTGAAGTGCTGGGTTTATAAAAATGAGGATAAAAAATGTTGGGGTTTTGCAAAAAAGTTTACATCTTTATGGCAATCAAAAATTTTTATCATGGGCAAATTTGTAATTAAAAAAAGAAAAGACGGAGAGTATCAGTTTAATCTGGTAGCCGGAAACGGACAAAACATTTTGGCAAGCGAAGGTTATGCTGCCAAAGCCGGATGTTTAAATGGTATAGAATCCGTAAAAACCAATTCGCAGGATGATAGTAAATACGATTGCAAGACATCCTCCAACGGTAAGCATTATTTTAATCTGAAAGCAGCCAATGGCCAGATTATTGGCACCAGCGAAATGTATGAAGGCGAGGCCGGATGCAAAAACGGAGTGGCTTCGGTAAAAAACAATGCGAAAGATGCAGCAATAGAAGATACTACAGTGTAGCGTTTTTTCATGTTAATATAAAAAATGAATATCCACTTGGGTATTCATTTTTATATTTCAAAATATTTATCGTAAAACAATAAAATATTTTTGTAAAACAATATTTATTCAATAGTTTTGTGATACAATGACAGTTATTAGCAGTATAAATTATATGCGTAAATGTTACTATGTCTCAAATAGAACTAAAAGAATAAAACCGAAAATATGAACCGGCTACAACAACTTCTCAACCCTTTAAATACTCTTTTTATTGTTATTGTAATACTGTCCTTTTACTTTTTCATTACGAAAGAGATGAGGGAGTATTTTGGTAAAGAATATGGCATAGAGATTAGCCCTCTCTCATTTAGAGATAAGTCAAAAAAAGACAGCGTGATTTCGGTGGAGTACAATACTGCTCGTACAGCCTATTTAGAAACTACTGCAAAAGAAACCTTACGAGTTAAATCTCAATCAAATATGGGTCGCTATTTATTGATTTCAGAAATTATAGAAATGATTTTATTTTTTGTAATTTTCTGGATGATAATCAAAATGTACAACAATCTAATAAAAAGTAGAACCTTTGAAAATACTTTGGATACCATCCTTTTCAAAATAGGTATTATATTGATCATTATAGGTTGTCTGACTCTCCTAAACCACTTAATCATCAATCAGTATCTGAAAAACAATGGTTTTGGTTCTTTTAGGGCAGTAAAAAGGGATTTCAGTTATTTCTTTTATGCTTTTCTGGCATTTGCTTTTTCCGGAATATACAAATCAGGCAAAGTTTTGAAACAAGAAAATGATTTAACTGTGTAATATGCCCATAGTAGTCAATCTGGACGTGATGATGGCTAAACGCAAAATGTCGCTCAACGAATTGAGCGAAAAAGTAGGTATTACCCTGTCTAATCTCTCTATTTTAAAAACAGGAAAAGCCAAAGCAATCCGGTTTGAAACATTAAATGCTATTTGCAAGGCGCTCAATTGCCAGCCGGGCGATATTCTGGAATATTCGGATGAGCCCCATACCGATAAACCTATTTTGCCAACACAATTCCAAAAATAATAGGCGAACTGTTCACTAATGCATGAAGCAGGGCGGCATAAAAAGTGTTTTTGGTTTTCATATACACATACCCGTAAGCCCATCCGCCAATAGCCGCCAGGCCGGTAAAAATGATGGAACCCGAATGAAAATGTACCAGCCCAAAAATGACGCTGGTAATAGCCAGAGCGGTATAACTACCCATTGACTGAAACTTCAGCTTTTCGAAAAGATAGGCCGCTCCAAACAGAAAAACAGTAACCAGTGCAGGAAACCAGTGCAGGCTGCCCTTCATGCTGAAGCCGATTATAAACGAAATGATTATCAAAATAATAATCCCCCGCATCCATGAATTTTTCCAGGAACCGGCCTGCGCTATTCTTTTACCTAAGAGGTTTTGCAAAAGCCCTCTGAATACTAATTCTTCAAATAGGGCAGTATGTAAAAAAACGGAAACAATACTTCTGAAAATTTTCTCTATCCGGGCAAAATTCCAGCTATTGTCATCAGCAAAGCGGATAAAATGAACAGGATAACTTATCAGAAATACAAACAGATAAAATGCCAGCCATACCCAGATGGTGGTAATCAAAAACTTCCATCTGAAAACCGGGTAAGCGCCAATATCATTCAGATTCTTAAGGATGGAAAATGCAAACAGCGCCGAAAGCATTACAGCGATTCTGTAAACCGAGTCAAAGCCACCGCCATTGAAGGGCAAATCTCCCGAAGGCCTCACGTCAACTAAGGTTACCGGAAAAAAGAACAGTACAAAAATTGTGAAGTCGAACCAGTCTATTTTCCCATTATTTCTTCGGGCAGCCATTGCCAGCACCGGAAAAAACAGCAGGTATGGAACCAATAAGGCATTGCTCTTCAATGGATTATTTCCATTTACGATAAGGTAAAGCAAAAACAACATAGATAATAGAAAAGGGAAAACAGATGTCAGTTTTATATTATTCTGAGTGCTTTTCCTCAATAGTTCACTGATATTCGGACGATCAATAGTGAAAAAAATAAAATACAAAATGATAAAAAAGGGCAGTGCAATAAATATTTCCGACGTCGGATTTTTTTGCCACGAAAAGATTACAAACACCACCGATAACAATCCGGTATAAATGACAGAAGATTTCAGAGACTGTTTAAGGCTATTATTTAAAGGCATAAATTAAAGCAAGCGTGAAATATAATTTATCGAATATAATGAATTATCATCAGGAAGTAAGCAAAATTTTGAAATTTTGTTTTGTTAGCAACTAATAATCTACGGCGAAAACAATGATAATCAACTGATAGAGAAGGATTTAAAAAAAAGGCAGGCTACTCACATCGCACCGCTACAACCACTTATCCTTGCTGCCTTCCGACCCTGGGGAGGTTCAGTAGGAGCTGGTCGTATGAGACCTGCCAACGGCAAAGATACAAAAGTTTGCAACATGAAATCAATAGTTTTCTTTCCGGTTTCAGATTTTTTTATGAATCAAAAAATTTTAATCCCGTAATTTTGCGCTTTCCTATTTTAGTTATGAGTGATCCTATCAAACATGAATGTGGCCTGGCTTTTATAAGGCTTCGTAAACCTTTTTCTCATTACCAAAGAGAATACGGAACCGTGATGTGGGGGCTAAACAAGCTTTACCTCCTGATGGAAAAGCAGCACAACCGCGGACAGGATGGAGCAGGTATTGCGGCAGTAAAGCTGAACGTGGAACCCGGCTATCCTTACATGCACCGCATCCGCAGCGCCGAAGAACAAGCAATTCCCAAAATCTTTAAAACCATAGCTACCGAAATAAACGAACTCATAAAATATAATAAAGATATTCCCAATCATCCCGGTATGATGAAAGGACATGTGAGATTCATGGGAGAACTGCTTCTTGGTCATCTTAGATATGGCACTCAGGGCCGAAACGGAGAGAAATTCTGCCATCCTTTTGTCAGATATAATACCATACCGGCATGTAGCCTGGCAATTGCGGGAAACTTCAATCTGGTAAATACAGAAGAACTTTTTGAAAGGATGAATATGGAACCTACAACCTATCAAAAAGAAAGCGATCTGGCAGGAATGGTTGAATTCATTTATCAGAAACTGATTGAAGAAGAAAAAAAATCACCCGAAAAACCTGTTATCGTTAAGGTTTTAAAAGAAACAGTACCCGTATTTGATGGCGGCTTCACGGTGGGCGGCCTCACCGGCGATGGTATCGGTTTCGTTTTCAGAGATGCGCACGGCATAAGACCTTGTTATTATTACGTAAATGATGAAGTTATCGTTTCGGCCTCCGAAAGAGCCGCTATTCGTACTGCCTTCAACGTGGGCGTTAACGAGGTGAAAGAGCTGATGCCCGGCGAAGCGCTTGTGGTTTATCAGGATGGAAGTTATGCAATAGAGCAGATTTTGGAGCCCAAAGAAAGAAAAGCCTGTAGCTTCGAGCGCATTTATTTTTCGAGAGGAAATGATGAGGAAATTTACCGCGAACGCAAAGCATTGGGTTTCAACCTGAGTGAGCAGGTATTAAAAGCCATTGATTTTGACCTCAGAAATACCATTTTCTCCTATATCCCCAACACCTCCGAAGTGGCATTTCTCGGTCTTCAGAAGGGGATGCAGATGTATCTGAACAAAATAAAAGTGGAACGGATTCTTAGCTGGGGAAAAGATTATGACGAAGAAAAGCTAACCGAAATGATAAACAGGCGTATTCGGATGGGAAAGATTACCATCAAAGACGTAAAGATGCGCACTTTCATCACCGAAGACTCCAGCCGCAACGAAATGGTGCAACACGTGTATGATGTTACTTACGGTACTGTGAGGCCGGGGGTAGATACGCTGGTAGTCATTGACGATTCGATTGTGAGGGGTACCACATTGCAGCAGAGCATCATCAAAATGCTGGCCAGGCTCCAACCCAAGAAAATTATTATCCTTTCTTCGGCGCCACAAATTCGCTATCCCGACTGTTATGGAATAGACATGAGCAGGTTGGGCGAGTTTGTAGCATTTAATGCAGCAGTAGAAGCATTGAAAGACAAAGGCAAAGAAAACCTGCTCAATGAACTTTATCATAAATGTAAGGAACTGAAAGAACAGAACCTGCTTCATACCGAAAACGTGGTGAAGCATCTTTATAAAGGCTCTACTATTATTGAATTGAGCAATAAAATAGCCGAATTGGTAACGCCTCCCGATGTGAAAATACCGGTACAGGTCATTTTTCAAAGCATTGAAGACCTGCATAAATCATGCCCCAATAATTTGGGAGATTGGTATTTTACCGGCAATTATCCCACACCCGGAGGCAACAGGGTGGTGAACCAGGCATTTATGAACTACATGGAGGGAAAAAAGAACAGGGCTTATTGACTAAAAAATATTAAGGCGCAACCCAATGATTAAAGAAAAATTTTCTTTAATTTTATAAAAACCAACCATAGTCTTAATATGAAACATCTCATCATTATACGTCATGCAAAAGCGGTGCAACATCTCTTTGGTAATGATATTGACAGAAGCATTACCGACAAAGGCGAAAAAAATGCACTTCTAATGGCTAAACGCTTGCTGAATGAAGGTTATAAAATCAATAAATTTTTTTCAAGTCCTGCATTAAGAACTAAACAAACGACAGCGATTTTTGCACAGGTGCATGGTGTTGAAGAAACAAATATCAGATATTTTGATAAACTTTATTTGGGCGATACGCTTGAATTTAACGAAACCATTTCCTGGATTAAACAAAATGTTGATACCCTTGCCATAGTAGCACATAATCCGGGTGTTACCAATTTTACTAACGACAGTACTCATTCGCACATATCAAGCCTGCCCACCAGTGGCATTGCTATTGTTGAATTAGACATAAATGATTGGGCCGACTTTGAAATGGCACCCAAAAAACTAATAAAAGTACTTACCCCAAATGATTAAAGCCGGAGTTGCGTATAATTGAATTATCTTTATCATTTTACATTTACTGCCCAAATTCCAAATCCCAAATTCCAAATTCCAAATCTTAAATCTTAAATCTCAAATCTCAAATCTCAAATTCCAAATCTCAAATCTCAAATCTCAAATCTCAAATCTCAAATCTCAAATTCCAAATCTCAAATCTTAAATCTTAAATCTTAAATCCCAATAGGCTTTATCTTTGCCCGATGAAGATTTTAATGGTATGCCTGGGCAATATTTGCAGAAGCCCGTTGGCAGAAGGGATTTTACAGAACAAAATAAAAGAAGCAGGTTTGGACTGGCAGGTGGATAGCGCCGGTACCAACGGCTATCATGTAGGCGAAGCACCGCACAGGCTTTCTCAAAAAGTAGCCCGGCTGCACGGAATTGATATCAGCAATCAACGTGCTCGGAATTTTTCACCCACTGATTTTCAGAAATTTGATAAGATTTATGCAATGGCTGATGATGTGATTGATGAAATCAAACACATTGCCAAAGATAAGTTTGACTCCTCAAAGGTGGATTTAATAATGAATGAACTGTATCCGGGCGAGGGCTTGGATGTATTTGACCCCTGGTATGGCGGCGAAGACGGATACCATGAAGTATATGACATGATAAATGCCGCCTGCGATGCAATCATAAACAACATTAATAAAAAATAAAATTTCCCGATACGCCCCTCTTCGGATGGAAAGGGGCCGGAATGACACGATGAAACCAACAATACCACAAGGAACCAGAGATTTTGATGCGGCCACAGTCCGCAAACGCAATTATATTTTCAATACCATCAGAAACGTGTTTGAACTGTACGGCTTTCAGCCCTTGGAAACACCGGCAATGGAAAACTTAGATACGCTGATGGGGAAATATGGCGAAGAAGGCGACAAGCTGATTTTTAAAATTTTGAACAACGGCCTCGACAATCCTTCAAAAGCCGAAAAAATTCAGGAAGGTTTTAAAAAGATAACCGAAGGAAAAAGCAGCAAAGACATTACCGAAAGGGCTTTGCGCTACGACCTCACCATTCCCTTTGCCCGCTATGTAGCCATGAACTACAATCAGCTTTCCATGCCCTTTAAGCGTTACCAGATGCAGCCGGTGTGGCGTGCCGACCGACCGCAGAAAGGCAGGTACCGCGAGTTTTATCAGTGCGATGCCGATGTGGTAGGCAGCAGATCGCTCATCAATGAACTGGAGTTGGTTCAAATTTATTCCACCGTTTTTGAAAACCTGAACGTGCCGGTAGAAATCAGAATCAACAACCGAAAAATATTGGCAGCCCTGGCAATGCTTTGCGGCAGCGCAGAAGATTCCGGTCGAATGATGGACATTACCATTGCCATCGACAAATTGGATAAAATAGGCATCGAAAAAGTAAAAGAAGAATTACTCGGGCGCGGATTAAATGGCGACCAGATAAAAACAATCGAATCTTTCTTAAACATCACGGGAAGCAATGAAGAAAAAATAGTCGAGTTAAGAAAACTTTTTGACGGCAACACAACCGGTCTGGAAGGCATTGAGGAACTGAACTACATCATCTCTCATCTCACCAATCTCGGTTCTCCGCTTTTAATTGACTGCACACTGGCGCGCGGCCTTAACTATTACACCGGCACCATCATAGAAGTAAAAGCCCAAAATGTTCAGATTGGTAGCATAGGCGGTGGCGGACGTTATGACGACCTCACCGGCCTTTTTGGAGTGCCCAATGTGCCGGGCGTAGGTATTTCCTTCGGCGTTGACCGGATTTATGACGTGCTTACCGAGCTAAACCGCTTTCCTGCCGATGTTTCATCGGGTACGCGTGTATTGTTTTTTAACTTAGGGGTTGAAGAGTCGGAAAAAGCATTTGAGCTGATGCAGCAGCTAAGACGGGCAGGAGTGAGTTGTGAGCTGTTTCATGAAAATACTAAATTCGACAAACAGTTCAAATATGCAGAAAAAAAAGCCATTCCTTTTGTGGCAATATTAGGGAGTAAAGAGCTTCAGGAAAAAATGATCAATGTAAAGAATTTATCTACCGGCGAACAAGTGCAATTGGGTTTTGATGATTTTGTCCGCTTTGATTTCAACACATAAATATAATAATACATTCATTTTTAAAACTTGGTATATGAAAAACAAAGTTTTATTATTTAGCAGTTTATTTCTGGCGTTTTTATTTTCATCATGCAATAGAGGAGGCAAAACCGGATTGCTGGTTCCTAAAGACGCAGGATTGGTAATACAGGTGGACATTTCTTCATTATCATCCAAACTCAGTTGGCAGGAAATAAAAGAAACTGCCTGGTTTGGCGAAGCTCAAAAGCAAATTAAAGATTCTTTTGCACTAAAACTGTTAAACGACCCTTCCAACTCGGGAATTGACACTGAGGGAAGTCTTGTTTTTTTCTTAAAGAAAAGCGGAAACAGCGGTTATGCAGCCATTCAGGGTAAACTAAAGGATGCTGAAAAATTTTCTCTTATGGTAAAAAATATAGACAAAGAAAGCATCACGATTGAAAAGGATGGTAATTTTAGTTTTGCAAAAAACGCTAAATCCGAAGATGCCGTTTTATATTTTACCGACAAAATATTTGTATTCACGGCAGATGCTTCTGAAATGTATAAAAGCATGAGCCGGGGGCAGGCAGTTAACAAATTTGGCATGGACAGTCTGAAATATTTTGCAAAAACCACTTTAAGTTTAAAAGGCAGCGATTTGCTGGACAGCGACAAACGGTTTGCTGACCTGATTGCCGATAAGGCCGATATGCACTACTGGATGAATACCGGCAATCTCTACGGCGGAATGATGGGAGGCCTATTTAATATGATGAAACTGAGCGCACTGCTTGAAGACAATATTTCTACCGGGAAAATGAACTTCGAAAATGGTAAAATTGTTGCAGAAACTAAGCAGCTTTATAATAAGGAAATCAGCGCCCTGCTTAAAAAATACTCCGGTAAGGAAGTGGGCGATGAGCTGCTTTCGCGCCTGCCCGAAGGAGATGTGTTGGCAGCTTTTGGTATGAATTTTAATCCTGAATTATCAAAAGAAATATTAAAACTGATTGGCGTAGATGGAATTGTAAATGGCGCTCTTGGCCAGGCCGGATTAAATATTGACGATTTTATAAAATCCTCCAAAGGCGATATGGCTTTTGCACTTACCAATTTTGCAATGAAAGAATCGCCGGCCACTGTAACCTTAGATGACGGTCAGGAGATTGCCTATCAAAAAGAAAAGCCCGATTTCAAATTCGTTTTTGGCGCTTCGGTTAATGATAAAACCGCTTTTCAAAAAATAGTTAACGCAGCAGATAGTTTCTTCAAAGATAAAGACAAAGCAGTAGCTGATTCTTCAAATGGGTTTAAGACTAAGCAACAGGACCAGTGGTTTGCATTGGGTTCTTCACAGGAAGAAATAGATGCGTTTTTGAAAGGAGGTAAAAAGCCCGCTTATGCCGGAATTTTTAAAGGTCATAATTTTGGCGGATTTGTGGATCTTCAAAAAATCATTCAACTTGCTTCAGCCAACAGCAAGGACAGCGCCTCCAAAAAGATGTCGCAAATTTCGGGTTCCTTCTGGAAAAATATTGTGGTTTCCGGCGATTTGAAAAATGGCGAAGCAAATTCCAGATTTGAAATAAACTTAATGGATGGCAGCAGCAATTCATTAAAACAACTCAATAAATATATGGACCAGATGTACTCGGCAATGCCTAAGAACGATTTTCAGGAATTTGAGGCAATGGATACCACTTCAAATTTGCCTACCGAAATTCATAAATAAGGTTACGTTTTCAAAATAATTGAGTACGAGGCCATATCTATAATGAGTAATATTTTTAATATAGACTATAGGAAAAATGTTGAAGAAAGATTAGTAAACGGAAATGCAATTAACGCTTAAAAATATTTTACCCACTTATTTTGAGCAGGGCCGAAAGCAAAACTCGGGCATCTGGGGAAAGGACTTGCATTTTTCAAATGGCGACCTCATTAAAATTGTAGCGCCCTCAGGAACAGGAAAAACCTCATTGATTCATTTTTTGTATCGGATGCGGATTGATTTCGAAGGTTCCATTTTTTATGACAATAAGCCGCTGAAACATTTTTCAAACGAAGAAATTGCAAATCTCCGTAGGAATCAACTAAGCGTGGTTTTGCAGGATATGCGGCTTTTTGGCGAACAGACGCTTTTTCAAAACCTGGAAATAAAAAGACAACTCAATCCTTTTCATCCTCCCGAAAAAATTGCGGAAATGGCAGAGCGGCTTGGCATAGCCACACGGTTGAATGCCCCTGCAAAAAACTGCTCCTATGGCGAGCAACAAAGGGCTGTCATCATCAGGGCCTTGCTGCAGCCATTTGATTTTTTGCTGATGGATGAGCCTTTCAGCCATTTAGACGAAGCCAATGCCCGCAAAGCAATGGAACTGATTATGGAAGAAGTGCAGCTTCGCCGGGCCGGTGTTATTTTTGCCGAACTGGAACGGGTTGATTTTTTCCCTGCCACACAATTCATTCATTTATAAATAAATACGTGTCATTATCCTACAAACCCATACAGCCGCTTCTGCAAACTTCGGGCAATGCCTCTTCCCGATGGTTCTCGTATATTGGTTTGGGTGTAGGCGTATTGCTGCTGTTATGCTCGGTGCAGATGTTTGTAAACATACAAAAATTATTGAAAGAAGGCAGCATCCGAAAAGACGGCCATGATTATGTGTCCATCACCAAAATTATTACTAACGAAACAATGGGTCAGCCGGAGAAAAACCTGTTTCACGAACCGGATATTGAAGACGTAAAAAAGCAGCCGTTTATTGAAGGTGTGTCGCCTTTAATTTCAAACGATTTCAGGGTAAAACTCAGCGCCGGTAATATGCTGCCCTTCAGCACAGACATGTTTTTGGAAAGCCTTGACAATGCTTTTATTGATACCATTCCGCCCAACTTTCAATGGCAGCCGGGGCAACAGGAAATACCGCTGATTCTTTCTTCCGATTTTCTTGAAATTTATAATGTATTTGCCCCCGGGCAGGGCCTGCCGCAGGTTTCCAAAGAAACGGCAATGGGCATTCCTGTGCAGATTACCTGCTATGGCAGGGCCTTTGAAGAAAATCAATTTTCCGGTCGAATCGTTGCCTTCAGCGACAGGGTCAATTCGGTATTGGTTCCCAAAAGTTTTTTATTATGGGCCAATGAGCAGTTTGGCAACAAAACCACCCTTCAGGCCAGTCGTCTGTTTTTGAAGCTCAAAGATGCCAATGATCCGCAACTCATTCAATATTTGGATGCCAAAGGATATAAAATCAACCGCGACAAAACACTGCTGGGGCGCAATAAGATCATTTTGCAGGCTATTTTTTCGGGGTTAGGTGTTTTTGGAATTCTGGTAGTCATTCTGGCGTTGATGCTTTTTTCGTTTTATCTGCAGTTGGTGATTGCGCGCAGCAAAGAAAGCCTTCAGTTATTGCTCACGCTGGGATACTCGCCGCGATGGTTGAGCAAAAATGTATCAGGAAAATTCATCCCTGTATATGTGTTTATAGTGTTAGCAGCGCTTGGCTGCACCCAAATCATACAATGGGCATTTCACCGGTTTGTAATGTTCGGCCGCCCCGAGCTTTCTTCCTTTGTACACTGGTTGGTGCTGCTGATTGCCGTTTCATTAATTGCACTTTCTGCCACCGTCAATTACAGGATGGTAAAAGGACTTTTGAATAAATTATATTAGTAAAGAAAAATATTGGTTTTTTGAATTGACGGCTTGTTTGAAGTAACTTATTTTCATAATCGAAGGACTATGCATTTTTAATAGTTTTAAACCCTAACCTCTAAAAAAATAGGTATTAGAGAAAAAAGGTGTAAAAACATCTAAAAAAAGTCAAAAATCGCCGCTTTACTACAATGTGGGTTAAAGCCCTTGTCAGTATAGTATTGGTTTTCGCTGTTTTTGTCCAACTGTTTTTGTGTTGGTTGTGGGTGGCGTATTTTTTATTTTACTCACAGGCTGCTTATTTTTATAGGTGTTCGTGATTGCTTCGCAGTTCAGAAGGGGAGGAGGTTTTTTTTAATTACTCACTTCATTATTACATTTTGTTTGTGTTCGTGAACCGTAAACGGTTTCAATTTTGTCTGCGTGGGAAAGGTGGAAGCTCTTTTTTTTCCGATAGGAATCGGGATGCTTACACCTGTGCGTTGGCTTTTTCTCATAACGACATTTTTACTCCGTTCCTTTTTAACCAGTTTTCATGCTCTCTAAAGTCGGGCATTTTTTTGTCTAACTCGTTCCAAAACGCTGTCGAGTGGTTAGGATGTTTTAAATGAACCATCTCATGAATGATGATATAGTCCAGAACCGAAACCGGAGCCATTATACATTTCCAATGAAAATTCAGTCCGTTCTTGGGTGTCCATGATGCCCAACGGTTTTGTAACTCTAAAACTTTAATTGTTGTCGGCTTGTGTGTAAACTTTTCTTCAATCAGTTTCAGTCGTTCCTGAATTTTGATGAGGGCTTTGTCTCGGTAAAATTCCTTAAAAACCTTGTCTGCCTTTGGAAGATATTTTTTGTCTAAGTGAAAAAAGCCTCCGCTTATTTTCAATGGCACATCTTGATTTTCTGTCAGCTTTAGTCGGTAATTTCTACCTAAGTAGAGAAATGATTGTCCGTTTACAAACTCCCGTTTTACCTTGCCATGATTTAATTCTTTCCACTTAGCAATTTTCGAAAATATCTGATACTCCTTTGATTTTACGGCTGCTTCTACTTTCTCGTCACTTGCAGATATAGGTGCAAGCACTTTCACTGAACCATTACGTTCAATGAAGATGCTCACCGTTTTTCGTCTTTCGGTTTTTTCAATGGTAATATCAATGCCCTCTAACTTCATTCGCCTATTTCTATTTTTTTAATGGTCTCATGGAACTCGCAAGCTCGTTTCATCTTAAATCTGCTTCTCTGTTTTTAGCAAGTTTCATTAATTCGGTTGCCAGTTCGCTTGCTTTTGGTGAAAGTTCTGCCACTTTTGAATAACGAATTTCATCTTCAATCATTCCTTCTATTCTTTTTCTTTCTGCTGCCTTGTCTGACCAGAAATTGTTTATCTCTGCTGTCTCTTTCAATATCAGAAAGAGAGCATGTGTAAGTTCCTTAACCTTGTGAATTTCTTCTTCACTTTGGTTGGTAGTTCCCGCTTTCAGCAAATCATAAAATGGTGCTTCAACTATTGAAATTCCTTCTGTTTCCACCTTTCGTCCTTCTGCCATTTCATCTCTTAGTTCGGTCAACTGTTTTACAATCTCTTCCCAGTTTTCCTTGTATGAGTTCAATATCATTTCTAAACGGTCTTTGAACCGATTGTAGAGTGTCGGGTCTTTTTCGAGATTTACTTTAATGTGCCAACGAATAGCATGTTCCATTTCTGATGCTTTTGATTTTGGTGTTTTGTTCAGATAATCAACTTTGGTTTTAAATTCGTCTGATAGAATTGAAACCTGCTGCACTTTGGTATCAATGCCCAATGAGAACAAATGCTTGTCAATTAACTGACGGACTTTCTGTGATGCCCACTTCAAATCCATTGTTTCGTCTTTGTAGCGGTCTTTGATTCTCCAAAGCAAGTAACCCAATCGCTTTGCCCGAATCCAGTATTCGCCACCTGCCTGAGTATTAAAAAGCAAATCCAAACTGTCAAAGAAGCTTTTTGAATAGGTTAGCAATTCTGCTCTGAACTTGATGTTCTTTGCCTGTTCAATGCAACTTTCCGCAAACTCAAATTCAGCCGATTGGTCGTTGAATTTCTGATTCAGGAAGTTTTCAATTTCATTCAGTTTGTTATCAGTGAATAGATTCAGAATGCGTTTGTATCGGGCTTCTAATACCGGAATTTCCTTGTTGATGTCACGGAATACATTCAGAAAGTTTTTTAGTTTGTCTTTGTCCTTGTCGGTATAAATAGCCAATGCTTCGGCAAGGTGCTTGGTAACTCCGTAATAGTCCACAATCAAGCCAAAAGATTTGCCCTTTTTGGTTCTGTTTACACGGGTAATTGCCTGAAACAAATCATGCTCTCTCATGCCTTTGTCCAGATACATTACTTGTTCAATAGGAGCATCAAAACCTGTAATCAAACGGTCGCAAACGCAAATAATACCAATGCCCGATTCGGGCTTCTCGTAATCAAAATCTTTTTTGAAACTGTTTTTTGCATCGGTGTCTAATGCTTCACGTCTTGCTTTGCTGATGTAGCCCGGCTCATTATTCCCCATGCTGGAAACGATGGCTTGCACTTTCAAAAACTCCAACTGTTTTATTCGGTCATCGTCTCTTTTGCCATCAGGCAATGCTTTCAGTTCTGCTATTTTATTTTGAATAGCCAATTCCAGTTCATACTTATATCGCACGGCAGCCACAATGCTTGATGCAACAACCTGTGCCTTGAATCCATTTACAAGAATGTCTGTGTAATAATGTTCAATAATGTCTTTGGCTATTTCTGCAATGCGGTCTTTGCTTTCTAAATAGGCAATGAATGAGCCGTAACGCCTTTGAATTTCTTCTCTTTCTTCTTGTGTCCGCTGCTTGAACATATCTTCAAACTCGGCATCAAAAAGTTCTTTATCGTCTATTTTATCTTTGGAAACTTTTCCGATGTATTTTATTTCAACGGTAGCTCTGTCGGCTACGGCTTTATCAAATTTGTAGGAATCAATCCACGGTTCTCCGTTTTCATCCAATCTGCCGCCAAAGCGTTCATGGGTTTTAATTTCATGGCGTTCGGTGAGTAATGGTGTTCCGGTAAAGCCAATGCGAACAGCTTGCGGAAAAGCATTGAATAAATTATCGCCCATGTCGCCGCCTTGTGTTCGGTGGGCTTCGTCCACCATTAGCAATATGCGGTCGCTTGCATTGATGGTTTCAAACTTGTCGAATGTGGGAACTATTCCGGCATCAATAAGCGATTGAGCCGAAACATTGTTGTCCACCAAAAACTTGTGAATCATCACAATATTCAAGTTGGCCGTATCATCGTTCAGTTCTGTAAGGTCGGCTTTGCTGTCAATGATGGAAAGGGATTCGTTGGCATATTTGAGTGTGTCTGCCAACTGTTCTTCCAAATCCACACGGTCAACAATGGAAATAATTTTCAGGTCTTTTAAGTCATCGCTGCTGCGGAGTTTACGAACCAAAAAAACCATGGTTAAACTCTTGCCGCTTCCCTGTGTATGCCAAACCACACCGCCTTTTTCTTTCGGGGTAGTTCCTTCCCGCAAATTGCGAATGATTTTTTCAACTGCCCGGTATTGGTTGTAACGGGCTACAATTTTTACCTCGGTTCCTTTTTTGATTTCAATAAACAGCGTGAAGTGTTTCAGTATGTCCACCAAAATTTCTTTGTTCAACATTCCGTGAATCAATACTTCCTGCCGCTCTTCATTGGGTGGGAATGCAACGGTTTTATATTTTTCGGGGAAAATGTCAACCCAATTGTTGTAAAAATCAAACGCTGCACTAATGGTTCCTACCCGTGCTTCGGTGCCGTGGGTAATGATGCTGAATATATTGTAGTGAAATAGCTTTTCTTCTCCTTCTTTTACTCCGTAATCGTCCTGCCTTGTGTTGGCGTATCGGGTTACTTGTAAATAGGCTTCGCTCAAAGGTTCTGCCACTTCAAAATCTTTGGCTTCCACCACCACCACAGGCATACCGTTAAGGAATAAAACAATGTCAGGAATGATGCCTTGGCGACTTGCACCGGGAGTAAGCAAACGAAACTGATTGATAGCAATAAAACTGTTTCTGTCCCAATTCCTGAAATCAACCAAACGGACTGTTGGGTTTACTTCGCCAGTCAATTCATTTTTATTAACCGTTGTTCCTTTGAGCAATAAGCTGTGAATTTCCTTGTTGGCTTCGTGTAAGCTTTTGCCGGGGAAATTCTGAATTTCAAAAAGCAGTTCATTCAGTTGTTTCTCTGTGAGCCATTGGGTGCCGTCTGCTGTTTTGTTGATGGCTTTTATACTGTCTTTAAATACCTGTGGCAAAACCACCTGTTTGAAATTTTCTCTCAAACTTTTTTCGGGGTCTTGCGGAACCCCAATTCCCTGATCAAACACCTGCCAGCCTAACTGGTGGAGTTTATCTAAAAACGGTTTTTCTACATTGATATATTCTGCCATAGTTAAGTTCGATTATTGGTTAGATAAGCCTGCTCAGGATGATTAATCATTTCGGGGTGCAGGTATCTTAATTTTTTTTCCGCAATCATGGTACTAAGATATTTTCTCTTGAAATACGCTTCTTCCTTATTGAAGTAAGCGGCAATCTCGGATGCCTTCCATGGCTTGAGTTTGCATAAATCTGTAATAATTGACTCCACTTTTCCTTTGTCGTGCTCCCTTTTATTTAAAGCCTTAATCCGTTCTAAAATCTCAGGAGGTAGTGTGCTTAAACCCGGAGGTGGTGTGCTTAAATCCGAAGCTGGTGTGCTTAAATCCGGAGGTGGTGTGTTTAATCCATCGCCGGCAACATAATATGTCGCCTTACCTTTTCCCTTGGAATTCAACAGGTTATATGTTTTCAGCAGCCTTAAGTCATTACTTGCTTTTAGGGTATCGCAGTCAGCCATTTGGCGGTAGGTGGTGTTGTCTATGGCTCCGACCTCCCTTACAAAAATAAGTGCCTGTTTTTGGCTGTCTGCCAAGTCATATCTTTCAAACTGCTTCAGCCATTCCAAGTCGTTTGCATCCAAAAAATGATGTAGTAGTAGTCGGGAAGCAAATTCATTGTTTTCACGGCTCGATTCAAAGGTTGGGGGTGCCAGATGGGCTGCCTGCATCAACCTACGCATGGCCCTAATGCCGGAACCCTTGGTTTCTGCCAAATTGGTATCGTGAAATACTGCAGCTATGAAGGGGTTACGGGTTTCGCTTCCGGGTAGCCCTAATTTTTCCTCAGATTTCAGGGAAAAACCCGGATTTATGATTTCAATACGATTATCGTAACGAATAATTTGAGTGGGGCGGTGTTCCCGATACGAACGGTGCATTAATGCATTTACAATTGCCTCACGAAGGGCTTTCATGGGCAAACCGGTTGAAACTGCCTGCACATCATCTTCGGGCAACAAAAAACCTTTGGGCAAATCGGCATTAATAGCTTCTATCAAACGATACAGCACTAAAATGAGAGGTCCTCTCATATCAATAGTGGTAAAACGTTCATCAGGGTTTTCAACCCAATTATTGCCCGGTACCCGAATATAATCGGCACGGAGCATGGGGAAAGTGCTGCGTTGTATTTTGGAATTGCCAAACAACAGCAATCCGGCCAGGTTTAACTCATTTGAGTTTTCCTTATTTACACATCCCAACGCTTCCAGCAATTCAGTATCGGAGTAGGTAAGCTCTTCGGCAGCAGGATTCACTTTTTCGCGAAGTGAACGGTACCGTTTTAACGCATTTTCATCTACATCAGCAACAGATGTTCCTTTAACGGGTGTTTGGTCATAGCTGCCGGTGTTCTGATAAAACACATGCATATCATCATCGGTACAGTGCTGGTCTGTGGCACCTATCCTGCGCAATGCTCCGGAAGGCAATCCTTTTTTGGTGAAGTAGAGTGGTTTTTGTTTGGCCGGCAGTTCATCTACCCATATTTTTAGCACTGGCAATCCATTGATTTTCTCAATGGTCATTGCCGGCCGCACGGGCAGGTTAAACCTACCGGCACATTGGGTGGCAATATCGCTTTGCAGTTTATCCGGGTCGGGCATTGGGTCAACCTTATAAGGGGTAGCTGCTGTGGATGAATCATCCGCACTGATGCTCATTAAGATATAACCACCACCCAAGCCGGGTTCGTTTGAATAGGAACATACTGTTTCCATAATGGAAGTCGCAGTATCTCCAATTCCTTTGGCTTCAATCCACGGACACTCGTCTGTGTCGTTTAGTATCTCAAATAATTCTTCTGCGGTATATTCAGCCATATTAGTTATCGTTTTGTGTTATCAATTCTTCAGCAACTTTCACCCGCTTCCTCCCACTCAACAAATCCTCCATCAAACCCTTTTTCAAACTTTGGATTTTCTGTAAGTAGGTTTGCTCGATTTGGAGTTTGTTGTTGATACTCTCAATTATTGAAGCAATTTTCTCCAACTCCTCCTGATTTTTAATATCGGGAAAATTGAAAGCTTTAATCTGTTGATAATTTAGCCCTTCTCTGTTTCCAACAGCCATTGCTTTATACATTTGTCTTTGCCCGAAATCTGTATTTAAGTACTCCGATGCAAAGACAGCAATCGATTTCGATGGTTTCTTAAACCGAATAATGCAAACGTGTTGATTGACGTTTGCATTGACTAATTCTTCAGGGAAATATGCACTTCTTCCGATTGATGCACCAGTTATATTCAGGAGAACATCAAATGGACGAACTCTCGAATTTTCCATTGTTTCATCAATTTCATTTGGAATAAATGCTACGTCATTTAATGAGAGTTTTCCGTAGAGAATATTTTGACTTCTTAAAAATAGAATTCCTTGCGTTTTATATACCTCACTACCACCTGTTGGAGTAACACCGCTGCCGACCTTATCAGTTAAATTCTCTAGTGTGTCACAATCCCACTCCCTCGGTATCCACCCCAACTTACTTTCTTTATACAGCTCAGGTGCATCTTCATAACAGGGGCGGAGTTTTCCGGTTTGTAAGTCAATGCCGCGGGTAAATAAATCCTGCAACATGCCTTGCTTAATGGCTTTGTATTTGGCAATGGCAGCTTGGGTTTTTTCTATCACCGCATCGGCTGTGGATAGGATTTTGGCGATGCGTTGTTGTTCGGTTTTTGATTTTATTAGAAGTAAAGGAAAATTGTAAACTTCTTTTGATGTAACAGCACTAAAAGTTGTTCCTGCTTCAAAAGTCTTCCAATTATCTTCATTTTGAATGAGAAGGTAGAAAAGGTATTTAGAATCAATACCGTTTGCTTTTATTGAACAAACTCCACGACCAACACATGATTCATAAGTAGCAACTCCAATATATCCAACTGGTGCTCTAACGGTCAACAAAATATCACCTTCGTTACACACTTTTGTGATTTGAGAAGTATAAAACCGTTTGATTGATTTTCTATCTTTTATATCTGCATTACCTTGAATAAGGGGCAAGCCATTTCCTTCTTCATTATAGTAAATGGAGTCAGGTGATTGACCCATATTAATGAATGAAACATTTCCCAATATATCTTTTACTATTGCTTCACTCATAGCCAAGTTCAACTAAAAATTGGTTTAACAATTCAGTTTCCTTTTCCCTTTCCAACAAAACACTATGAAGTGGGACGGTATATTTTTCCCAAACATTTTCAACTGTTTGCAGCAGTAGTCGTTGGTGTGCTTGCAAATAATCGTTCACGGTTTGCTGCAAGTTTCTGAGCCAGCGTTTTAAAATCAGGTCTTTGGCTTCTTCGGGGATAATAAGCAAACGGGCCTGGTCAACCAATGCCAGCTTGCGGTCTTTTATCTCCTTTATTTTTTTCTTGCAGGTTTTCAGTTCTTCTTCCAGCTCGGTATGCTTTGCCATGCGGTTTTCATCTGTTTCAATCATGGCATCGTAGCGTTCTATTTCGACAAGGTATTTTGCGGCTTCTGTTTTCAGTGCTGCAACTTCATCCATCAAATCAGGTTGTGTTTTCAAAGCTTTTTCATTCGCCTTAATACGCTTCTGCAAATTCTTGTATTCCTTATCGGCTTCTTTGCGTTCGCCTTTCAGGGCTTTAATGCTCTCTTTGTGTTCTTTCAGTTCCTTACTTCGCCATACTTCGTAATCTTCTTCGTTCCACACATCGTCTTCTAATTCGTTTACTTCATCAAACTTGGCTTGCAGTTCGTCTCGTCTTGCTTCGTTGTCTTTCAATTCCTTCAGCACTTCAGGAAACTGGCTTTGCAAAATTTCATCATCGGGTATCAGTTCGGCATTCCATCCGCTGGCATCCACACTTTTAATGTCGTTGGTAATGCTGTTCCAGTAAGCCGCAAAAGAGCCACGGCTTTTAAACTCGTCCAGAATAGGCAGGGCAATCAGTTTTTCGGTTAGCGTGGCAGAGAATGTGTGATACAGGTCGAACACACTGGTTTTCTGTTCGGGCAATTGTTCTAAAAGCGGCAATTGCTGTTGCCACCATTCGCCAATGGCTTGGTTGTATCGTGCAAATGCAGTTTTTACTTCTTCACTTTCGTCAAACAGTTTCTTGATGTCTTCTTTGTGAGCAATGGTTTCAGAAAATTTCAGGTAGTTTGGTTTTAATGGCTCAAACAATTTGGCTTCTAATCCTGCATAGCAGTTAAAATAATCATTCAATGCTTTTACTTCATTTTCGGGAATGCCGCCTTGCAAATGGGCATGCACATCTTGCGGTTCGGGTGGTGGTGCATTGTCCACAAACCTGCGGATATTGAAATTGAAATCTTCGTTTTCCAGATTGTTGTGCTCGTCAATGGCTTTACTCTTAGCCACCAACTTACTGTATTTGGGCGTTTCCTTTTTGTGTCGGTAGGTATAGGCAATTTTCTCCAAATCTTCGGGGCGAAGTTTGTTTTGGTTTTTACCTTCTTTAAATTCTCTATCAGCATTGATGAACAACACATGGTCTCTGTTGTGTGCATCGGCTTTGTTAATTACCAATACACAAGCACCAATGCCTGTTCCGTAAAACAAGGCAGAAGGCAAACCAATTACTGCTTCCAGATAACCACGGTTTACCAGCCACTCACGAAATTTCTTTTCCTCACCACCCCGATACAACACACCGTGCGGCATTACCACTGCCATGCGTCCGGCATTGTTGAGCGAAGCCACCATGTGCTGCACAAACATGAAATCGGCTTTGTCTTTGGTGGGCATCCAAAAACTAAAGCGTTCTTTAAACTTCATGGAAGTGGTGGAATAATCCTGCGAGAAGGGCGGATTGGCAAGAATGATGTCAAAGGTTCGCAGCTCATTACCGTTCAGGTGTAACGGATTCAGCAAGGTATCACCGTTCAAAATCTTGCTGTCGTAAATATTGTGGAACAGCATGTTCATTTTGCACAAGCCCCATACCGTTCCGCTTTTCTCCTGTCCGTATAACGAAATATTTTTTGCCGTTCCGTATCGGCTTTCCACATAGTTTTTACATTCTATCAGCATACCGCCACTTCCTACGGTGGGGTCGTATATTTCGGCATCCTTATCGGGTTCAAGTATGTTCACCAGCAGTTTTACAATTTCGTTTGGCGTGTAGAATTCTCCGGCTTTCTTGCCGGCACTGTCGGCAAAGTGTTTAATCA
The DNA here is from genome assembly GCA_023957575.1 of Chitinophagaceae bacterium. Classification (GTDB taxonomy): domain Bacteria; phylum Bacteroidota; class Bacteroidia; order Chitinophagales; family Chitinophagaceae; genus Niabella. The sequence continues at coordinate 135,169 of JAMLGU010000001.1, forward strand.
GGTATTCATACGCTGCACCCATTAGGTCGGGAAATTCCAGATTGTCGTCACGCAAACTGATGCGGTTGAATTTCTTAATCAGTTCCCGTAAATCTTCATCGCTGATTTGTTTGTTGTTCTTACCGAATGTTTTGTTGAAGTTGATGTTGTCCTGATTGAATACACCGTCCAACTTGTCGAGGTTGGCTTCCTGCAATGCGGCTAAAGCTTTATTCAGGTGGTCGCCAATTTCCTCTTGCAGGTCTTTGATGTAATTGTAAGGTTGTTGTTTGCCTTCATCGTCGGTATAAAATTCGGGGTCGCCGTCCAATCGTTTCCATCGTGCAGCCAGTGGAACAAAGAAGTCGTATTCCGGTGCGTTCTGTCTTTCCAGTTCTCCATAAATCATTTCGGGGTCGTTTACTCCACGAACTTCTGTCAGCGTTTTTCTTCGTCTGTCGCGGTGCACATCGAACTGGTCGTTTACCCGCTTTAGAAACAGCATGGAAATGATGTATTCCTTGTATTCCGAAGCATCCATGTTTCCACGGAGAATATCACATGCTTCAAAAAGGAAGGTTTCTAATCGGGAAAGTGAAATTTTATTAGCCATTTATCTCTTGTCAAAATTTTAAGTTGTGAATATCGGCATTTCTGTCGGTACGTGGGCAAAAAACGGCTCTTTTGTCCCGCCTAAGCGGGATGCGGCTGCCATAAATTACTCGCTTATTTGAATTAAAAAAAATGTGCGGCGGGGAAATGCCTTTACATTCACGAACACCAATAAAAAGATAAATAACCTGTGAGTAAAATAAAAAATACAGAAGGGTCGGGGCCGATAGCCACCGGGGTCGGCATACTTGCAGTCCGTTTATTGTATCGTTTCTATGTTTGTGTTCACCTGTCAAAATGGTTTACTTTTTTCTCTTTTTAGTCATCCGTATCTGCTCTGTCGGGTCGTCTTTTAGGCTTGCTTACATCTCCCAAATATACGAAGCTTCCCTCATTCTAAAAAATATATTTTAATAAATTTATATATAATATTCAAAATATATATAAATCAATTTGTTAGCCATTTGACCTGATGTCGCAATAAAAATATTTTTGATGAGAATATCCTTATATAGATTTTTAAACTATTAAAAATGCGTTGAATGTCGAGTATGAAAATAATCCTTTTCGGGCAAGGGAACTTAATATAAATCAATTTTTCCTCCCAATAAAGCCTCAAATGCTAATTAGTTTCCTTCTCTTTTTGCCCATTCCAAATTTCCCTTAGCCAACTGAAGATCAGGATTAATTTGCAATGCCTTTTCGCAGGCTTGTCTGGCTTTTTCCCATTGACCCAGTTTGCAATTAGCCGCACAGATATTGTTATAAGCTTCTGCCGAATTGGGGTTGAGCTTCAGTGCATCTTCACCGGCCTTTATACATTCTTCATACTTGCCTAAATTGTACATTGCCAGACTGATACTAATATAGTCGTCGGCTGTTGTAGGCCTGGTAGCCAATTTAATATCGCCAATCTGCCCTCCGGAGGATTTTGTTTTTGCAGAAGCAAGATAGTTCAAGGCTTCTTTGTCGCCGGGATAAAGTGAAAGCTTGTTATTGGCTGCTTTTTCAAGCTCGGGCCACATTTGTAATGACTGATACACCGCCATCTGAGTGTTAAGTGCAATATTATCCACCGGATTAAGCAATAATGCTTTTTCGGTCATTTCTTTGGCTTCATTAATTCTTCCGTTTTTGGCAAGGTATTGCGCAAAATAAGCATAAGGAGCGGCGCTGTTGGGAGCAAGCGCTATGCCTGCCCTGAAATAATTATCGGCCTCTTCAAACTTTTTCAGTTCGCCCGAAACGATGCCAAGATTTACATAAATCAAATTATATGCGGGCAAGAGGGCTTGTGCTTTTTTAAAAATTTCATAAGCTTCACTGTAATTTCCCTTTTCCATTTTTGTGAGGCCATAATTCATCCATCCGCGCCCATTATCGGGGCTTTTTTGGGTAACATCGTACCACAAAGAACCTTCGGTATGCCATACCTTGTTTCGCTGGTAAACACCATAAGCATTCATAAAAAGAATCAGAAAGGCTCCGGAGAATAATGCAGCTTTTCGTACTTGGTTTAAGGCAAAATACTGCGCTTTGTTCATTATAAATACTGCAATTGTAGCTACCACACTCAGAGAAAGCCCTGTAAAAGCAAAATACATTCGATGGTCATTCATCACCTCAGATAGTGGTGCAATGGAAGTGGGTATCAGCGATGCTCCAAACCAAATAAGGCCATAGGCAATGGGTCGTGTTGAGTTTTTGGAGGAAAGTTTTATAGTGGCAATTACTAACAAAGCCATAAATACAATACCAATGAGTACTCTTGAATCCCAAATGGTTTGAATAACCTTAAAGTCTGTATCGGCGCTCAGGTGTGTGGGTAAAAAGAATGATTTGAAATAAAAAAACCATACATAACATTGTGTTAACCAATAATAAATCAGCGGGTTTGACAAACCAAATGAAGCTACATCGGAAGAGGCGCTGGATAATGTATAAAACTGAAGCAACAGAACGATTAGTGTAACCGGCAACAGATGAATAATCGTTTGGCCAATTGTTTTGAAATTACCTTTTTTAAACAAGTCGCCGATTGACAGGTTCTTTTCAAAAAACAAAATATAAAAAAATAACAAAACAATCAACATGGGTGCAGTTTCCTTGGCCATGGTGGCAAGCGCTGCGGGGATAAGATATAAATACCATTTCCTCTTTTCGGGGAAAGCGGCGAATATATAAAGAGAAAGTATGATGAAGAAGGTGGACAGAATATCGGAGCGCGAAATGATGTAATTAACAGTTTCGGCCATTGCGGTATGCAGGCCAAACCAGGCTGCGCCAAAAAGCGCAAAAAAATTGATCCATTTGTGGTTAATATAGGTCGAAAGCAGTTTTTTGTACAGGAAAAATAAAATGATACATAACCCAATGTGCCATAAAAAATTTGTAAGATGAAACCAAAATAGCGTGAAACCATTTCCCATCCAATAGTCAATGGCAAGTGTGGAAGTTACCAACGGCCTCAATGTTTGGTGTGTGGGACTGGCGCTAAACATACGGGCATCCGTAAAAAACTGTGGGATATTGCTGATTTTGCGGATAGCGCCATTATTGACAATTGTATGGAAATCATCAAAATGAAATTCATTTTGAAAATGATTGCTGTAAGCAACGATTACTGTAATGATTACAGCAAATAAGGAATAATAAAAGGACTTGTTTTTCTTCATTAAGAATAATATTTCGAGCCGCTAAAATATTAAATACTTCGAAACTTTATATGTTGTCGCTTATATGTTTCAATAAAATCAGAATCAACCCTTGTGATGCGGGCTTCTACTGATAAAGCTATTTGACCTTTCATTTAGCAAACCCAACTATGGATTTGTGCTTAATACGAATACATTTTGCATTAGCCCTTTTTGCTGCTTTGCCTTTCTATGATGGTGGGCGGCAGTACTATTTTTTCAAACCGGGTTACAGGTCTTTTGCTTTCAATAATTTCCAAAATTCGCAGTGCAGCTGTTTCGCCCATTTGAAATGCGGGTTGCTGAATGGTAGAAAGCGAAGGGGTGAGCATTTCGGTAAAAGCTGAATTATTGAACCCGATCAAACCCATCTTTTCGGGAATTTTTATTCCTTTTGATTGCAGGTATTTAAAACTTTCTGTGGTAATCCTGTCGGATAGCAAAACTAATGCATTCGGTTTTCTGGCATGCTTCAACAAATTGTCAATTGCCGTCTTTACTTCTTCAATCACCAGACCGCCGTGCTCACAATATTGTATAAAGTGGTCGGGAATCTGCAAATCGTTTTTATTGAGGGCTTTTTTGTAACCCTCAAGCCGCTCCAGTGTGATAGACAGGTTTTTATTATTGCCAATAGCCGCAATGCTTTTGTATCCGTTCTGTATCAGGTGGCAGGTGGCTTGGTAAGCAGCTTCCTGATTATCTACAATAACTTTATGGGTGTCAATATCATCAAAAATTCTGTCCACAAAAACAATGGGAACCCCTTCTGTCTGCAAATTTTTAATTACGCTGCTGTCGGTATTATTTGCCGAAACAGAAATGATGAGTCCGTCAATTGATCTGGAGGTAAGGTAATGTAGAATCATATCCTCTCTGTCAGCCGATTCTTTACTTTGAGTAATGATAACGTTATAATTCCTTTTGTAGGCAACCGATTCAATCCCGTCAATAACCTGACTAAAAAAGGTATTTGCTATTTCGGGAAAAACCACACCAATTGATCGGGTTTTTCTTTCTTTGAGGCTCAATGCAATGGGATTAGGCCGGTAATTATGCCGGTCGGCATATTCGCGAACTTTCTTTTTGGTTGGTTCACTGATTTCGTAGCTATCCCTCAAAGCACGTGAAACCGATGAAACCGAAATGCCTAAGGCTTTCGCTATGTCTTTTATGGTAATAGCTTTAAACTTCATCTGGCAAAATACTGTACCTACGAAGATAAAAAAAATAATTAATAACCAATGTATTGACTAAGCGAGAGAGGTTGCAAAGCAATATTTATGTAAATCTTCCAAAAACTCGTATAAAGACTTCATGGAAGAGATGGGTTCTGCTATCAATAAAAATAATTTTCCGGTTTGTTTTAGTCGTGCCTTATTGGTTTGGGTTTGCAGGTATTCTATTATTTTTTGAAATATGTCTGATTCGAAATACGGAGAATCGGGCCGGTTGATAAAGTGGCAGCGGAGCATATTGTTTTTTAAAGACATTTTCTCAAATCCCAATTCTATTGCCAGTTTCCGGCATCTTACTGTTTCAAAGAGATCGTCCACCTGAGACGGGATATGACCAAACCGGTCTTGCAGTTCATTGTAAATATCTTTCAATTCTTCATCATTTTCGGTATTGTTCAATCGTTGATAAAGCGACAGTCTTTCCGTGATGTTTTCTACATATTCATCAGGAATCAAAATTTCCAGATCGGTATCAATAGTACAATCCTGTACAAAATCGTCCTGCCTGCTTATTTCTTCCTTAAACAGTTCTTTAAATTCGGTGCGTTTTAGCTCCCTGATGGCTTCATCAAGTACTTTCTGGTACATTTCAAACCCAATTTCGGCCATGAAACCGCTTTGTTCGCCTCCTAACAGATTACCGGCCCCTCTGATGTCCAAATCGCGCATAGCTATCTGAAAACCACTGCCTAATTCACTATGCTGTTCTAAAGTTTGCAGCCTTTTTCTTGAATCGGAAGGAAGCGTACTCATGGGCGGTGAGAGTAGGTAACAAAAAGCTTTTTTATTGCTACGCCCCACCCGACCACGAAGTTGGTGGAGGTCGCTTAGGCCAAATTGGTGTGCATTATTTATGATAATAGTGTTTACATTTGGGATGTCCACACCGCTTTCTACAATATTAGTACATACCAGTACGTCATATTTTCTGTCAATAAAGTCCAGAATATTCTCCTCCAGTTTACTGCCTTCCATCTGACCATGAGCAAATCCGATGGAAAGATCGGGGCACAATGCCTGAATAAGCGCAGCCATTTCTGCCAGGCCGGCCACACGGTTATGAATAAAAAACACCTGCCCGTCTCTTTCGGTTTCAAAATAAACGGCCTCTCTTATTAAATCTTCATTAAACACCTGTACTTCGGTTTGAATCGGTTGCCGGTTAGGCGGTGCAGTGTTGATGATGCTCAGGTCTCTCGCGCCCATCAATGAAAACTGCAAAGTGCGTGGGATAGGCGTGGCGGTAAGGGTAAGACAATCTACAGTAGTGCGGAGCGTTTTTATTTTTTCTTTATGCGCTACGCCAAATTTTTGTTCTTCATCTACAATTAATATTCCTAAATCCTTAAACTTTACATCTTTGCCCAAAATACCATGTGTGCCAATGAGGATGTCAATCTTTCCGTCTTTTAATTTTTGGAGTGTTTCTTTTTTCTCTTTGGAGGATTTAAAACGATTGATAAAATCCACCGTTACCGGAAACTCTTTGAGCCTGCTTTTAAAAGTCTGGTAGTGCTGAAAAGCCAGGATGGTGGTGGGCACCAATACAGCAGCCTGTTTGCCGTCAACGCAGGTTTTGAAGGCGGCTCTGATGGCTACTTCGGTTTTGCCAAAACCCACATCGCCGCAAACCAACCTGTCCATTGGCGAGGAAGATTCCATATCTTTCTTTACATCTGCCGTAGCCTTGCTTTGGTCGGGTGTATCTTCATAAATAAAAGAAGCCTCTAATTCTGTTTGCAAATAAGTGTCAGGGGTATGTGCAAACCCCTGCTGCGCTTTACGCTGTGCATAAAGCTTTATTAAGTCGAAGGCTATCTCTTTTACCTTCGTTTTGGTTTTTTCCTTCAGTCGGTTCCAAACATCACTGCCCAATTTATTGATTTTGGGAACACTGCCATCCTTGCCGGTATATTTTGCAATTTTATGCAGCGAGTTGATGTTTACATACAGCACGTCTTTGTCTTTGTAAATAATCCTTACTGCCTCCTGTAGTTTCCCGCTCACATCTATTTTTTGCAAACCGCTATAAACGCCCACACCATGGTCAATATGCGTTACAAAATCTCCCGGTTGCAGTTCCCTAAGGGTACGCAGTGTTATCGCCTTGTTTTTATTGTATGCCTGTTTGACACGGTATTTATGATATCGCTGAAAAATCTCATGATCGGTATAGCATACAATTTTTAAATCACTGTCAATAAAGCCCTGATGAATGGAAACCGGAACCGGATTGAAAACAATATTTGCTTTCAGGTCATCAAAAATGCTTTGCAACCTTTGCAACTGGTTGGGATTGTCCGAAAAGACATTTAAGGCATAGCCGTTCCTTTCCTTAATTTTCAGGTCGTTAATCAACAGGTCAAACTGACGATTGAAGGCAGGTTGTGTTTGGGTATTAAACTCAAACTCGTGCGTGATATTTTTCCCTTTGTTTCCAAAATACAGCACCGTCCTGTTTTTTAGCGCTTCTTCAAAGTCCAAATGAGTTATAAACTCTTCTTCCGAAATATTTTTCTTTAGTAATTTGTCGCCATCTTCGGTGTTTTGAGGTGATGGGTTGGCGTTAAAATACTGTAAATAATATTTTAATTCTTCTTCATTATCTTTCAGTCTTTCAATGCACAATTCATGGTCTTCCATCCAGATAGCAGTGTTTGAAGGCAGAAAATCGAACAAAGAAACCCGTTCTTCATTTATAAACTGAGAATCCACATTGGGGATGATGGAAACCTGAAGCAACTTTCTTTCGCTTAGTTGTGTTTCGGGATCAATGATGCGAATGGAATCCACTTCATTGCCAAACAACTCTATACGATAGGGTTTTTCGTTGCCAAAAGAATAAATGTCAAAAATACCGCCACGCATGGCATACTGGCCGGGTTCATATACAAAATCGCTCCTTTCAAAACCATATTTGTCCAGCGTTAGCAATAATTGCGGAATGTCTAAAGTATCTGCGGTTTTTATGTGAATGATATTTTCGGACAAAGTTTTGGACACCACTACTTTTTCAAAAAGCGCCTCGGGATAAGTAATCAGTATTTTGCGCCGAACACTATTGCCGCCGCCGGAAGCTAATTTTGTAAGCGCCTCAGTTCTAAGCATTACATGAGAAGCATTGAGCAGCCGGTAATTTTTCTTAGTTTTAAAAGATGACGGAAAATAAAAAATATCCAAAGCGCCGCTGATATTTTCAATGGTATTATGAAAATAAGCAGCATCTTCTGCTTCATTGAGTATAATTACATGATTCAACTCATCGGTGTGAGCAGAGGAAGCTGTAAAAACAAATGCAGCAGCGCTGCCATGAAGACCTTTTAAAAAGATTTTTGAAAAATTGGGCAAGGCGAGGGTGTTCGCTATTTGTAAACAGCGGGTATCATCACCATAAAAATTCTTCAACACCTCCTGAATCATTCGGCTGCAAAGGTAAAAAGAATTTAAAACTTCAAAAAACAATGTTGTAATTTTAAACATGCACATTGTATTGGCTCCAAATAGTTTTAAAAACAGCCTGCCTGCCGATGAAGTAGCAAAAGCGCTAAAGGAAGGATTGTTGGCAAGCGGACTTTACTGCACTTTGAAAACCTGCCCTGTTGGCGATGGCGGAGATGGCACGGGAGCATTGTTAAGAAAATATTTTAATACTGAAAATATAACCCGGCAAGTTTTTGACCCTTTGGGAAGATTAGTAAATGCGGTGGCAGGTATTACCACCGACAAGCAAACGGCAATCATTGAACTGGCCGATGCTTCGGGGCTAAGATTATTAAAGCCGGAAGAATACAATCCTTTGCTGGCCAATACTACGGGAACAGGAATGTTGATGAAGGCGGCTTTGGACAAAAAAGTTTCCACTATCGTATTGTGTATTGGCGGTAGCGCTACTGTAGATGGCGGCTCAGGAATTTTGAGGGAGTTGGGCGTGGTATTTAGGGATGATAATGATTTGGAAATTACAGATTTGCCAAAGGATTTGATTCGATTGAAGACCATTGATTTATCGGGGTTAGACCAAAGAATATTTCATACCGGAATCATTATTCTTTGCGATGTAAAAAATAAACTTTTGGGAGATAAAGGCGCTGCCAGAAACTTTGCTCCACAAAAGGGCGCTTCTGAAGAAGAGGTGCTGTATTTAGAAAATTGCCTGATTAAGATGAAAGAAGCAGTAGCAAAGGCTACAGGAAAAGATATGAACGACATCACTCATGGAGGTGCATCGGGAGGTGTGGCTGCCGGGTTATGGGCAGTGTGTGGCGCAAAACCTGTGGATGGGATTGATTATTTTTTGCAGCAGATTCGGTTTGAAAAAGTAATTCGCCAAGCCGACTTAATCATTACCGGCGAAGGCGCTCTTGATGCACAAACCTTGGATGGCAAAGCGCCATTAGGTGTAGCTTTGGCAGCCATAAAAAATAATATTCCGGTTTATGCCGTTGCCGGAAAAATAGAAGAATCGGCCAGAAAGCAATTGAGTAAATATTTTGACAGACTGATTTGCATTAATGACTCAAAGGCTTCTCAAAAGGAAGCCTTAAAGGATACAAAAATTAATTTGAAAAGCACAGCCGAAAAAATTGGGCGAAGCCTTTTACATGGGTTTATTAATGACTAAAACCAATGGCCCATTTATAATTATCCAATTTATAAATGCTTACTTTCTACCGTTCCAGGTGGCTGAAGGCGCTGCATCATTATAGCTCCACTTTCCTGCAAATGACGAGAAATCATTATTGAATACAAATACAATCCTGCCCCTGCCATTGGATTGATACCACATCCCGGTAAGTGTTCGGTCGTTTAATATTCCTTCAATTCTTCCATCTTTATAATTGTAAGTTCCTTTTACAGTATTCCCATCCTTAGTTAGTTTCATTTCGCCAAAATCGGTTTGAAAAGTTCCCAATGACTTACTAATTACTTGTGAAGAGGGAATGGTATTTTTGGCATCCACTCGCCCCATTAAAATCTTATAACTTCCCTGCCATGAACCGAAGGCGATAGAAGTAATCCCATTTCGGTTGATGGACGGATAACTACTTTGCCCAGACAAAATTTCTACACTCACTTCACCGGTTTCTCCTGCCCTCAAGGCTCCGCTATGGACTGCAGCCACTGCCAAAGGAGAATCATCGGTATATATTAAATTTTGTCCTCCCCATATTCTGCCACTACCTACGCCCGTAACGGTGAAGGTGAATGTTTGTCCAACTTTATTCCGATAACCGGTAAGAGTAGATGGAGTACTTGTAACTACAGTGGTAGCCGGAGGCTTAGTTACCGGTTGGATTGTTGTTTTAGCTGGTGTAGGAGAAAGAACCTGATAACTTCCCTCCCAGGAACCATAGGCGATAGAATTAACTCCATTACGATTTATGGAAGGGTAACTTCTTTGGCCGGGCATTATTTTAACATACACATTACCGGTTTCTCCTGCTTTTAAAAGTCCGCAATGAACAACTGCAGTGGCCAGAGGCGAATCATCGGTATAAACGGCATCTTGCCCTCCCCAGATTCTGCCGGTACCGGCACCGGTAACAGTGAAAAGAAATGTTTCTCCTGTTTTGAAGCGATATTCTGTCAGGTTTTGGGGAGCCTGTCTTGCAATTGTTGTTACCGGCTGTTTGGAATCGGGTTGCGCAAGAACATTCGGGTCTTTCATTTGAGAAATGATTTTATAACTTCCCTGCCATGAACCGTAAGCAATAGAATTAACTCCATTACGATTTATGGAAGGGTAACTGCTTTGGCCGGGCATTATTTTTACATACACATTACCTGTTTCTCCTGCTTTCAAAAGGCCGCAATGAACAACTGCTGTGGCCAGAGGCGAATCATCGGTATAAACGGCATCCTGCCCTCCCCAGATTCTGCCGGTACCGGCACCGGTGACAGTGAAATAAAATGTCTCTCCTACTTTATTCCTGTAACCTAACAGGTTTGTGGGCGCTTTTTGCTGACAAAGAGTCGCTTCAGCAAGAACCAGACTCAAAAGAAATAGAATTACTTTTTTCATGCCAATTTGTTTTTAAATATATAAAAGGTCAATTTTTTATATCGCGTGAATGGACTTTCATTTTCAGAAATTGCCTGCTGTTTCCGGATATCATCACCGGCCAAACTGTTGCATCAGAAGCCATTTGCCCGTTTGAACTTCAACAATCTGTCTTTGCCTTTGATAATTCGGGTATAGATTGATTCCCGTTCTCTGGGGGTCATTATGTTGTCAATCATTGCTTTATCAATCAAATAACTGATTCTGTCTAATTCGCTCATCAACTTTTGATACTCCTTGTATTTGAGCTTATTTTCATTCAGCGCATCTTCTGCATCATCCACCACCTTTTGGAGTTCTTCTCTCAAATCGGTACCGGGCCCGGCGCTAACTATCGGCACAGGTTCTTTGGATTTTGTTTTCTTTTGTGCCTGACTTGTATAGGGTATTATCATTGCAAAAAGAAAGAAACTGAGTAAAAGAAAAATTTTTTGTTTCATAACGTATAGTTTTAAGAATTTGAATTTTATTATTTGATATGTTTAAGACTGAGACTAAGGTTGAGGTTGAGATTAAATAGTTTTCAAAGAATCTGCAATCTGTAATCTGCAATCCCCAAACCCTAATTCACTTTCACCACATTCGAATAATTAACAGAACCATCTTTGTCGATCTGTGCAATTCTTACAAAAACCTGTTTATTTTTTTCTCCAATTCTTACATCATTTTTTCGGCAGGATGGAACCAGCATTGCCAGCATCAGGAATATAAACCCGGCAAACCATATCATTTTTGCAGTCTTTGGAGGTCTTGCGCCTTTACCTCCATTATTCAGCATCAATAAGGCTAAGGCAAACAATGCAATACCCAATGCCAGACTACCTGTAGGTATAGCAAAATCATAATCCAGCGAACCGGAAGAAGCGCCGGCCTGCGATTTGCTGCTTACGGCGCCTACTTTTTTAAACACCTTTCCATCACCGGAAACCTCAATATCATAATGGCTGCAATTGGTTTCATTAAACACTGACCAGTTGATTTTCAATTGATTATCTATCATAAATACATTGATATTGCCAAAAATCACTGGTAGTGCATATTCAGCCATTTCTCCGGCAGTTAATGCACGGTTATAGATTTTTATCTCATCAATTTTACCATTGAAAAACTCGATAAGGCTAATATCATCATGATGCCTGCGACACCCGATGTAGAAATTGTCTCCAGAATCACCGGAATATGGCATTTCTACTGAACCTACTGCTGAACCATTGAAATAAAAAGTCATATTAGTGCCGCTTTTAACAACACCTATAAAAGCCCAGCTACCTAAAGTATAGCCGGTAATTTCATTGGAGCTATAATCATGATACCCATTGCTATATACAAAATAATTGATTCGAAGCCCACTACCCCAGAGGTGATGCTGGCCAATACCCAGTCCTTTGAGGCTATTATTAGAAGCAGTGCCTACCGATACTACTCTTTGGGTTTTAATTTCATTTAATGCAACCCAGGCGGTAATACTAAAATCGCCTGTGCCATAATTAAATGCATTATTTATTGGAGCTGTCAGCCTGGAATCATTACCATTAAAACTAAAAGCGCTATTGGGGTTACCCTTTCTATCGGAAATGAGTTCTGCATTATGCACCGTACAATGAAAATTGCCTTTGACATCGTTTGCATTACCATTAAACGGATAGTAAGAAATAAGTCTATCAAATCCTTCATACAAATTCAGAACTTCAGCATCATTGAGTGGAATGTTATAAATACGAACTTCGTCAATTGCGCCGGACATATTGGCTGCTGTACATACATTATTATAAACTTCTCCAATCGTAATAGGATAACTGCTAAATGATGAATCGTTTAATGTAGCTGTATTTTTTAAATCGCCGTCAATATAAATTTTAGCAGCTCCGTTTTCTGAGTTATAAGTCGCTGTTACATAGTACCAATTATTTTCAATAAACGTCATATTGGTTTTAACTATTCCCCAGCCTCCTGAATGGCTCAACCACAGGCCAACTTGTCCCCCATTATCTATGCCGAATATAAAACCATTAGCGGAGCCACAATTATGCTTGGCTATGATAGCGGATATAGTATTACTCGTAGTCTTAAATTTTACCCAGGCGGAAAGTGTAAAACCATTTTCCAAATTCATTGTCTGAGTATTTGCCAAAGATATATTGCTCGTTTTATCAGGAAAGGTAACCGCTCCGTTATTTGAGCCAAATCTGTCAGCGACAAATGATGCATTCCCATTTATTGTTCCGTTGTATCCATTTCCCGTTGCGTCATTTGCATTACCGTTGAACGGGTAATAAGCCTTAAGTCCCTCATTTTGGTAAATTCTTAATATTTCACCGGCTGGTACTACACTTTTATAAATGCGTAATTCATCAATGTTATTATTGCTAAGATATACAGATGCCCCAATACGCAGGTCTGCAGTTCTGGGTGAGAAAGTGATAGGGCCTTGGGGAATCCATGTGGGTGTATAGATGCCATCAACATAAAATTTAACATCCGCCGAACCGTTATAGGTAGTAATAGCATAGTGATGCCAGTTAAGGTCCTGTGGAGCTTGAATAAGATGATAGCCACCATTATATTTGAAAATAAACTCTCCTGGAGTAAAAACAAGCCCATAATGACAACCGCTATTAACATCACCTCCCAGATTAATGACTTCGTCAATTGTATTAAGAGAATTTCTTTTCACCCAAACCAGAATGCTTAATTGGTCGTTTATTTCCAATGTGGGGCTGTATGGTACATTTACATACTGTGCAGTTGCATCGGTAAGCCTCAATGAACTGTTGGCTATATTGAACCGGTCATTACCAAAACCGGCACCGTTCATCAAAGTACCATGATTCCCATTTCCGCTTGCGTCATTTGCATTACCATTGAACGGGTAATAAGCCACCAATGTCTGCGCATTGACGGTAAATATTATTAAGGTACTGATAAATGAGAGAAAAAGCGTTTTCATTTTAATAAGTTTTTCGGATGATTGTTTAATAATGTATAATACCAGGCTGTAGCCTGAATCATACTGCTTACTCCTGTTTTTCTATATATATGTTTTAAATGATTTTTTACGGTATTAAACTTGATTCCCAGCTTTTTGGCTATATCCTTATAGCTGTTTCCCTGTGCCAGACATAACAGAATTTCCTTTTCTCTGTCTGTAAGCCTCTGTAGCATATTTGACTTCTGATGAGGCATGTTTAGTACGTTTTCTTATAGCAAAGTTATTTCGGCAAATCAGCCTTTCCTATAGCCCATTTGGGTCATTTTTTACAATTTCAGAGTTGTTTTTCAGTGTTTATAACCCCAAAAAGCCGGTTCTAAGGCGTTTTGTATGGATTATGGCGCTTTTAGTTGCCTTAGTTTTTTGATACAAAAAACTTACAAAAAAAATCAAGGCCATTGCCGCAATGCGCAGCAATGCCTAATCCATACTGTGCATCATAGAATTATAAAACCACGAATTATTCGCAGCCTTTTTTGATCGTCATTCTTGCCAACCTTTTTGATCGTCATTTCGTAGCGTAGCGGAGAAATCTTATTATTCTGGAAGAAAAAGATTTCTCACTTTGCTTCGCTCCGTTCAAAATGACGATGCTATTGAGGTGTCGTTTCGCCCCTTCTTGATCGTCATTTCGCAGCGTAGCGAAGAAATCCTAGCCATTTAGTTGTCTTACTTTTTTGTCTTGATACAAAAAAGTAACAAAAAAAATCAAGGCTGTGAAAAAAATTGCTAAAAATGATTTCGGTAGTCTAAACCCTCGCGCAGTAGTCGCTCTTATTACGAAGACCATGCGGCGCTCAAACAACGACGGCTTTTTAACGACTACCTTCAATCATTTTTTTAACGCATTTTTTTCAAGGCCATTGCCGCAATGCGCAACAATGCCTAACCTAAACAGTCCATCATAGAACTATAAAACCACGGTCATTCTCGCAGCCTTTTTTGATCGTCATTTCGCAGCGAAGCGGAGAAATCTCACCGTTCAGGAAGCAAAAGATTTCTCACTTCGCCTCATTCTAATCTTCATACCTTTTCATTCCTCTCAACCTCAACCTCAACCTCAACCTTGATACAAAAAAGTAACAAAAAAAATCAAGGCTGTGCATTTATTTAAATTCATGCCTGTAATTTTATTTTTATATCAAGGCGTATATGCGGTAACTTTGTAACACATAGCGATTGAGTTAAATAATATTGCCTTGAAATCTAATGTTTTATTGACAGGGTTTTTTTCTGCTATTCTGTTGATAGCCCTGCAAACCATTGGCCAACCCTTTGATTTTTCAAAAATTAATAGCAACACAAAGGCAGATATAATGCAGATGGAAGCAGATGCTGAGGGCAAAGATGTATATTATCTGGCTAATAAACTTTATCGCCTAACCGATAGTGGCGCAGTAAAAATAAATATACTTGATGAAAATGCATTTAAATGCTTTTATCCGGTTTCTAAAAGCAACTTTTGGCTTTCACCGGTTTTGCCAAACTATGGTTCTGTGCTGTATCATTATGTAGGGGGGCTACTATTTCACATTCCCAACCCATTTTCTAATACCATTAATTTAATTCATTCTTATGGTTCCGACAAGTTTATTATGTCGGCTTTGCTCGAAACAGCTGTTTATGAAAAAGGGCGATTTTATCCTTTAATGCCCGCTCCATCAAGAAATTCTTTTGCAAAATTTTTTCTTACAGACACTTCCGTCATTTGGTTAATAGACCATTATCACAAGCTGTTTCAATACAGGCATGGCCGCTATCACGAGTATTTGCCCGATAAAACGATTACTGATTTTAGTTTTCATAACATTAATTCAGGGATCATACTCGCCAAAGATGAGCTGTATAGCATGACGGGGCAGGGCGTTAAATTATTATACAAAAACAGCTTATTAAATGATGTTCAAAAAATACTTTGGTTGCCTGACAAGAGGCTGATTATGGTGGGGAAAGACGGATTTATACTCTTATTTGCCAATAACAAGCTCCTACAAATTCAAAACGACTATAAGGAAATTCTGAATCATATTGTTTTTACTCCGCCCGACAATATCTGGATTGGCGGGGAAAAAGGTATAATTCTTTACAGTGGGTCAAAAAAGTATAAATCGGACCCAAAAATAAGAACCAGTTTTACAGCCACCAACCTGGTTTCTTATGCAGTACCGCTCAATAATGAATACGGGGTTGCGTTGGCTGATTTTAACGGAGACGGTAAAACAGATATTTATGCAGTGAGAATTTATGAGCAGAACAGATTGTTTATCAATTATTTTCAGAATAAGGCAGCTCCCGAACAATCATTTAATGATGAAGTAACAAAAAGAAATGCTACCGGAGCAACCAGCAGTTCCGAAAAAACAGCCAAAGAACTAAAACTGGGTGTGGCAGTAGCAGATATAGACAATGACAATGATCAGGATATTTACTTATGCTACCTGGTGGCAACCAACCGTTTGTTAATAAACAAAGGAAATGGATTTTTCAGAAATGTGTCTGAAAAGAAAAAGAGAGCCTGCATGGATATGAATCGCTCTAATGCGGCAGTCTTTGCAGATGTGGACAATGATGGCGATCTTGACCTTTTTGTAACCAGCGAAGAAGGCAGCAACCGTTTGTTTCTAAATGATGGCACCGGACATTTTGCCGATATAACCCAAACTTCGGGTTTGGCTTCTACGGGTGGCGGCATGTGTGCCTCGTTTGCCGATGTAAATAATGACGGCCTTCCCGATCTTGCCGTTTCTTTCTGGCATCCTCAAAATAAATTATATATTAATGAATCAAAAAACGGAAAAGTTCGGTTTAGAGATATTACTTCGGAAACAGATATTGCAAAAGCGTCTCCGGCAAAAAGTAATGCTGTTACATTTGCCGATGTAAATAATGACGGCTTTATTGATCTTTTTATAGCTAACAGAAAGAGCCCCAATAGATTATATATTAATAATGGTAAAGGTATTTTTATAGATAAAACAGATACTTATTTTAAGCCGGAAGATTACCTGACCAATGGCGCTGTTTTTGCAGATTTTAATCTGGATGGTTATTTAGATTTATATCTTACTAATGTAGGTGAAAATGTTTTGTACAAAAACATCAACGGTCAATATTTTGAGGATGTTACCGCTGCTTACGGGGCAGAGCTGAGTGGCTATGGAACCGGATCTGCAGTGGCAGATATTGATAATGACGGCGACCCTGATATTTACACCGCTACTTATGTTAATGGCGACAGTAAATTGTTAATAAACGATACCGAAAAAAATAGTTTTATCAAACTGAAACTGAAAGGAGTAATTTCCAATAAAGACGCTATTGGCGCCAAAGTGTGGCTTTACAAAAAACAGACGAATGGCATGCCGCCTGTTTTGGCAGGTTACAGGGAAATGACCTGCGGAAATAGTTATTCATCCTCCTCGGCAAAGGAAATTATTTTTGGCTGTGCAGAACAGGCTGATTATTATGCACTTATCAAATTTCCAACAACAAAAGACACCATAAAAACAGAAATCCTGCATGCAGGCGAAACGCTGGTGGTTAAAGAAATGGAAGGTCCAAAAGCATTTTTTATAAATACAGGAACCGGTATTTTATTGTTTTTTAAAAATCGTGAAAACCATCCGGAGTTTATAAAACTAATTTTTTTGGCAGTCATGTTGTTTCTTTATAATTATTTTAACCGCCGCACTGTTTTGAACATTGCCAGGATTCAATGGTTTGTAATGGGAATGATTTTTTTACTTTTCGTAATATTAAACGGCCTTTATCTTTTTGAATGGCCTTCATTTGATTATTTTATGCCCTTCTTGATATCAATGGTGTTATTAATTATTTTTCACCTTGTTATTACCCGTTATATTTCTCAAAAGCAGGCTACTCTTGAAAAGCAGGAAATTCGCAATAAGATTTCAAGAGATCTTCATGATGATCTGGCATCCACTCTGGGCAGTATCTCTATCTATTCCAATACTTTGGAATTTACAAATAACGCTCAGGATATTAATTTGCCAAAAAAAATTGCAGGACTCAGCCAGATGGCTTTGCAGTCTATTTCTGATATCATCTGGATGACTGCTCCCAGAAATGATACCCTTCAAAGCCTGATATCCAAGCTTAACAGTATGTTGTACGAACTGTTTGAAGATAATAAAATTCAATTTGCTTCTGCTATTCAGATTCCTGATAAAGAAATAGTTGTGGAAGAAAAACTACGTAATAATGTATTTTTGATTTTGAAGGAAGCCGCACACAATATCCTGAAACACGCACAAGCAAAAAGAGTGGTTTTTGAAGTGAAGTTTCTTAATGATTTTTGTTTTATTTCATTAAACGACAATGGAAAGGGAATAGATGATACAGCAAATATTTCATCGGGAAACGGGTTGATAAATATGAGGGCAAGAGCCTTAGAATCGGACATTGATTTAACCATCAATACCCATGAGCAAAAAGGCACAACAATCGGATTGAGGTTTAAAATATGACCCAAACAGGCTATTTTTTCCTGATTCATTAAGATTTAACTTTGAATAAAAACACAATGGCTATAACAATTGGTTTGGTTGAAGATCATTCTGAGTTTAGAAAAAGTCTGGAATACCTCATCAGCCCACATCAAAAATTCAAAATTATCTGGTCTTGTTCATCTGTAGAGGAAGCGTTGAATAAGTATGAAGACGTAAATGTAATATTATTAGATATTAATCTGCCGGGAGTTTCAGGTATTGAGGCAATCACCTTATTTAAACAAAAATATCCTGTTCCCAAAATCATTATGCTCACAATACTTGAAGACGATAAGCATGTGTTGGAAGCTATTAAGAAAGGTGCCGATGGTTATATTTTGAAAAAAGCAAACCCTCAGAAAATATTGGATGGAATAGAAAATGTACAAGCGGGCGGTGCAGCGCTTACGCCCATGATTGCCAGGCAGATTATGGCGTTTTTAAGACCTGACTTTAAGCAGGAGGAACAGTATTCGTCGTTGACGCCGCGCGAGAAAGAAATTCTGACGCTTGTAGCAATGGGTGTAACTACTGAAGTTATCGGTGAAAAATTATTTATCTCTGCACAAACTGTGCGAAATCATATAAAGAATATTTATGAAAAACTTCAGGTACACTCACGCGCGCAGATGGTGGCCAAAGCTTACAAGGATAAATTAATATGAATGTTTGAAAGCAGACTATAAGATTTAATCTGCTTTTTTCACTTCTTTTTTAAAAACGCCGGCAATCAAATAACCCATCAGTGAACCATACAATGTGCTGTTGATTGGTTTTGAGGTAATCATACAGGTACCGGTTTGGCATCCCACGTATTTCCAATATAAATAACCGCCCACTGCGCCAATAAAAACACCGATAACAGATAGGCGGTTATTTTTTAACCAGGTAATCATGGTTTTATTTTTTTAAGCGATTTACTTTGTGCCAGGCGCCACCGTTATGCACATTCGGGATACCGTTGCGTGATAAAATGGCTTTGGCCTGAGAGCTACGCATGCCACTGGCGCAAAATACCACTACATTCTTTTTATTTTTGAATTTTGAAAGATTGCTTTGCAAAGTATTTAATGGAATATTTACGGCTCCCTTCACACTTCCGCTTCTAAATTCACCGGTTGTTCTTACATCTACCAGATAAGCGCCATCATTGATGATGGCTTCCAGTTCGGCGCTGTTGTCGCTAAATAATTTTTTAAAAAATCCTAACATGTTTTTTTAATAAAGTTTAAATAATTGAAATTCAATGTTATATAAGAATATCTTCACAATCCTGTTGTTGCTTTAAGTCTTTTTCTAAAGCATTGTTGTAGGGCACACATAATTGGAGAGGTTAAACAAGCCTGAGTTTTTAATCTCTTTAAATCCGCTCATCACATCTACCAGATTATTGTAACCTCTGGCTCGAAGGATAGAAATGAAGGTCATGCTGCGATAACCTCCGGCGCAATGCACGTAAGTAATTTCTTCTTTAGGTACCTCGGCAATATGATGATTTACAAAATCAAGCGGCAGGTTTTGAGCGCCAATAATATGTTCGCTTTTATGCTCGCTTTCTTTACGCACGTCCAAAATTTTGGCGTTTTCAATTTCGGCTAATTCTTCGGCAGTAATGCTGAAAATTGTGTCTGTTTCTTTTCCGGAAGCTTTCCAGGCTTCAATGCCTCCTTCTAAATAACCTATGCAATAATCGTAACCCACACGAGCCAGACGGGTAACCACCTCTTCTTCGCGGCCTTTGTCGGCTACAATCAAAATCTCCTGTTTTACATCCGAGATAAGCGTACCCACCCACACTGCAAAACTGCCATCAATACCAATATTTACCGAGTTGGGTACAAACGCTTTGGCAAATACCTGTGCGTTTCTTGTATCCAATATCAATGCGCCGGTGCTGTTGGCGGCTTCTTCAAATGCTTCTGGCGATAGCGCACGGTTGCCCCTGTCTATCACGTTGGTAATACTTTCATATCCCTGAATGTTCATCATCACATTTTGAGGAAAATATTGAGGTGGCTCGGTAAGGCCGTCTGTTACTTCCTTTACAAACTGGTCTTTTGAAAGTGCCAGATTTAAAGCATAATTGGTTTTTTTCTGATTTCCCAGTGTGTCGCTTGTTTCCTTACTCATATTTTTGCCGCAGGCGCTTCCGGCTCCATGTGCAGGATACACAATAATATCATTTGCCAATGGAATTATTTTCGTGCGTAAAGATTCAAATAAATGACCTGCGAGTTTTTCTTTAGTAAGGTCGGAGGCTACCTTTTGTGCCAGATCGGGTCGGCCTACATCGCCAATGAACAATGTATCGCCTGAGAAAAGAGCGGTTTCTTTGCCATTTTCATCAATCAAAAGATAACAAGCGCTTTCCATGGTATGGCCCGGTGTGTGCAGTACTTTTATTTTTACATCGCCCAATTCAAAAATCTGCCCGTCAGTGGCAATCAGTGCATCATAACCCATAGTAGCGGTAGTGGGGCCAAATACTATTGTAGCGCCGGTTTTGGCTGCCAAATCCACATGGCCGCTCACAAAGTCGGCATGAAAGTGCGTTTCAAAAATGTATTTAATCTTTACATTGTCCTTTACTGCCCTGTCAATATAGGGTTGCACTTCTCTAAGCGGGTCAATAATTGCTGCTTCGCCATTGGAAGTGATATAATAGGCTCCCTGGGCAAGACATCCGGTGTAAATTTGTTCAATGATCACGATTATTATTTTAAAATTTTACAAATTACAGTTTTTTTTAAAAAATGTTCTGTAATAAGAGTCACAAATTTTCAATTCCCATGATTTTCGTACCCGGATTTTTTCGTTTCTTTGCGGGATTTTTTTTATGAAAGGATTATACACTATTGGTTTATTGGTGGTGTCAAATATGTTTATGACACTTGCGTGGTACGGACATTTGAAATTAAAAGACCTGTCCTGGTTTAAGAGCCTTCCGCTGATATTGGTTATACTTTTTAGTTGGGGGATCGCTTTTTTTGAATATATGTTTATGATTCCGGCAAATAAAACGGGGTTCATTGAAAATGGCGGTTCTTATAATCTCTGGCAGTTGAAGGTCATTCAGGAGGTGATAACTTTGGTCGTGTTTACACTGTTCGTCACTTTCTTTTTCAAAGGGCAATCTTTTACAATCAACCATCTTATCGGTTTTGGTTTTCTGGTAATGGCTGTGTATTTTATTTTTAAGTGAGCATTAAAAAAACGCCACAATAAAAGTCATATCAATATAAATAATTGAATATCAAATTATTATAACACTATTGTATGTTTTATTCTATCAAATTCAATTAGCCGGATGTTTCTTGTTACATTTGCTGCATGCTATTCAATGATGTCATCGGACAATCTGCTTTGAAAAAAGGGCTGCCTGAGCTTATGAGTGAAAATCGTTTGGCTCATGCCCTGCTTTTTTTGGGTAAAGAAGGAAGTGGAGCGCTCCCCTTAGCCATTGCTTTTGCACAATATGTTATGTGTCAAAAGGTTAACCTGCCCAAAACCTCAACAGAAACAACTTCAAGCCTTTTCGAATCATCTCTTTTTGGCAGTGAAACCCCTTCTTCAGCCAAAGAAGAATCCGCTACACTGCCTTTGGAAGAGGCTTGCAACACTTGCCCCTCCTGCCTCAAAATGGCCGATATGGTACATCCCGATGTTCATTTCAGCTACCCAATAGTACCCAAAAAATCAGGACAGGCTATTATCTGTACCGATTATATTACCGAATGGCGGGAGTTCATTAAGAGCTATCCTTATGGCAATGTGTATGACTGGCTTCAGTTTATAAATGCCGAAAACAAGCAGGGGAATATCAGTGTGCATGAATGTAATGACATTATTCGCAAACTCAATCTCAAAAGTTTTGAAGGCGGATATAAAATATTGATTATGTGGTTGCCCGAGTACCTTAAAGAAGCAGGCAACAAGCTCCTGAAATTAATAGAAGAGCCTCCCGAAAAAACTTTGTTCATTTTGGTAGCCGAAAGTGACGAAAATATTTTGCCCACTATTTTGAGCAGATGCCAAATAATAAAAGTTCCTAAACTCGATGATGCCGACATCGAAAAGGCATTGGTTGAAAGAAACAAAAAGGATTCAGATATTGCCCGCCGAATCGCTTCAGTAAGTCAGGGCAATTACCGCGAAGCGCTTCAGATGTCGCAACATGCAGACGAAGACTGGCAATCGCTGTTGCGAGAGTGGCTCAATGCTATTTTGAAAACAGGACCTATGGCTCAGGCCAAATGGGTAGATGAGATTGCCAAACTGGGCAGAGAAAAACAAAAGCAGTTCTTACGTTACTACCTGCACCTTCTGCAACTGGCATTAAAAATAAAGGCTATACCCGAAATGGCAGCCAATTACCCCTCAAAAGACCTGGATTTTGCACAACGATTGAATAAAATTGCCGGTTTTTCTCAAATACAGGCGATTGCAGACGAGCTGGACAACGCAGTTTATTATATTGAACGCAATGCCAATGCCAAAATGCTTTTTATGGCGCTTACAATCAAAATTTATTATATTATACAAAACAATATCGTACTTTTGAATGATTGAGGTTGAAAGATTTTGTGTTTGACAGGTTTTTTGTACAATTGCAATCATTTACCAAATACGCATAATATAGTGTGATTTTATTTCTATCATAAATTATGCGCTTGGGTTTTCAGATGCATTTGTATGAAATTATTATGGTAATTTGAAAAAAGAATTAGAGGTAAAGCTAAATAAACAAAACAAAATACGTTACAATTTATTGATTATCAATATTTTAGTATTTAACTGATTGGTTGGCTGTGTTTAATACATTTACTTACACACAGAAGGATTAAAATTCTTTTCTCTTTCTTTTTTCAAAAAAATAATTTAAGGAGTTTAAAAATGGGTTGTGCAACTATAAGTTCTACTGGGAATAGTGTAATGCCAAAGGGATGCAAAAGTCATGGTACTTGTGGTACCGGCGGCTGCAACCGTATGAATACCTACGATTGGCTACATAACCTTCCGGTAGCAGATTTGGATGATTATTGCAATGTGATTGAAGTGAGTTTTAATCAGGGTTCCCGAAAGGATTTTTTTAGAAATACCACACTTCAACATTTTGAAAAAGGCGAACTGGTAGCGGTAGAGGGTGTAGGCGGTTTTGATGTGGGTGATGTTTCGCTTACCGGCGAAATAGTGAGGCTGCAAATGAAAAAACGCGGCATAAAGGAAACCAACCCCGATATGAAAAAAGTTTTGCGTCATGCCAATGAGCGGGATCTGGAGCAATGGCGTACCAATAAACAGCGCGAGCCCGAAGCAATAGTACGAAGCAGGGCTATAGCCAAACAGCTGAATCTTGACATGAAAATCAGCTTAGTAGAAATGCAGGCAGATGGCCGCAAGGCTACTTTTTATTACATTGCCGATGGCAGGGTAGATTTTAGAGAACTGATTAAAGTATATGCATCAGAGTTTAAGGTAAAGGTGGAAATGCGACAGATTGGCGCCAGACAAGAGGCAGGAAAGGTGGGTGGCATCGGTAGCTGTGGCCGAGAGTTGTGCTGCTCTACCTGGCTTACCGATTTCAAGTCGGTAAATACCACAATGGCGCGTTATCAAAATCTTTCCATAAATCAAACCAAACTAAGCGGCCAGTGCGGTAGGTTGAAATGCTGCCTCAACTACGAACTGGATACCTATTTGGATGCATTGCAAAATTTCCCTGCTGATTGCGACCAGTTACGAATTTCTAAAGGAACAGCCACGCTTATAAAAAAAGATATTTTCAAAAGCCTGATGTGGTACTCGCTACCCGACAGCAACCGCCAATACCCATTGACGATAGAAAGGGCAAAAGAAATAAAGGCGCTAAACCTGAAAAATATAATACCAGATGAGTTGGAAGCAGTAGAAATTGTAGCTACCAAACCAAAAGAAATAGAGCCGGAGTTTGTGGATGTGGTGGGACAAATTTCGCTGAGTTCGCTCGAAAGGTCCGATAGGAAAAGGAAGCATCAGCAGTCAAAGAGGCATCGTAACAAACCCAAAAACAACCCAAATAATAATTCAAAGCAAAAATAAAAGAAAGATTTTTTTCAATTTTTCGTTTTAAAGCCATAAATACCTGTTCAATAGATGAAAAAATTCTTTTGTCCTTTGGGCTTATTTTGTAAATTGAAGGAGTTTTTAACAGCTTAAATTATGAATATTAAAAATAACATACTTGAAACCATTGGCAATACGCCGCTTATCAAGCTAAATAAAATAACCAAAGATTTACCCTGCACCGTATTGGCAAAAGTTGAGTATTTTAATCCGGGAAATAGTATAAAAGACCGGATGGCGGTGAAAATGGTGGAAGTGGCCGAAAAAGAAGGCAAGTTGAAGCCGGGCGGTACTATTATTGAAGGCACCAGCGGAAATACCGGTATGGGCCTGGCGCTGGCGGCCATCATAAAGGGGTACAAATGTGTTTTTGTTACTACCGATAAACAATCTAAAGAAAAAGCAGATGTAATGAAAGCGCTGGGCGCAGATGTGATTGTTTGTCCAACCAACGTGGAACCCGAAGATCCTCAAAGTTATTATAGTGTTGCAGCAAGGTTGGCTACCGAGATTCCCAACTCTTATCACATGAACCAATATGATAATCTAGCTAATCGCGAAGCCCATTATGAAACCACCGGTCCCGAAATTTGGGAACAGACTGATGGAAAAATCACACATCTTGTGTGTGCGGCCGGTACAGGCGGCACTATCACCGGCACAGCCATGTACTTAAAAGAAAAAAATCCTGACGTAAAAATCTGGGCGGTAGATGTGTATGGCTCACTCCTTACCAAGTATTTCAAAACCGGCGAGGTGGACATGAATGAAGTGCATCCCTATTTCAGTGAGGGGTTAGGCGAAGATTTTGTGCCCAATAATTACGACATGAGTGTTATTGACGATTTCGTTCAGGTTACCGATAAGGATGGCGCAGTGATGACCCGAAAATTAGCTAAGGAAGAAGGCATTTTTTGTGGATACAGTGCAGGGAGTTGCATTCAGGGATTAATGCAGCTGAAGGATTCATTAAAAGAAGACGATGTGGTAGTATGCATCCTACACGACCATGGCAGCCGTTATGTAGGAAAAATATACAACGACCAGTGGATGCTGGAGAGAGGATTTTTGGAAGTAAAAACTTTTAAGGACATTATCAATGGCAGGTCTTCTACGCATCAATTAGTAACCGTAACGCCTAAGCAAACAGTAGGCGAAGCTGTTGAACTGATGAAAAAATACGATATTGAACATTTGCCTGTGATGCAAAACAACGAATTGATTGGCGCTATCAGCGATAATGGTTTGTTTCAAAAAATATTTTCGAACCCCGATTTGAAAAATGAAACAATAGAGTCTGTTATAGAACCGCTATTGCCAATAGTGAGTTTTGATACCCCGATAGAAAAATTGAAATTTTATATAACAAAAGATAATGGTGCGGTTTTGGGTAAAGACGAAGCAGGTATGTATCATATTGTTACAAAATACGATGTCATTCAGTCTCTTGGATAAAAGGTGATTTTTCATTGAACGAACAACTTTTTAATTTAATTGAGTACACTTCACGCAGTGTTTTTCTTACCGGAAAGGCTGGAACCGGCAAGACAACCTTTTTAAGCCAATTTGTAAAGAAAACAAACAAAAACTATATCATTGCAGCGCCCACCGGAATTGCCGCCATTAATGCCGGTGGTGTTACGCTTCATTCACTGTTTTACCTGCCGCTTACCAATTTTGTACCAACAGTAGAATATATTGACAGAAACATTGCCATCAACATTCCGCAACTCATTCCTCATTTCAAATACAGAAAAGATAAACTGAAGCTGTTTCGAAAATTGGAAGTATTGATAATTGATGAGGTTTCCATGCTAAGGGCCGATGTATTGGACATGATAGATATGGCGCTACGGTCGGCAAGGCGTTCCCCACTGCCTTTTGGCGGTGTACAGCTTTTAATGATAGGAGATTTGTATCAACTGCCTCCTGTAGTAAAATCAGCATCGGAACAAATATTGTATCAACACTACAAATCGCCCTTCTTCTTTGATGCAAAAGTTTTGGAGAATATTTCATTGATTACTGTAGAGTTGAAAAAAGTATATCGCCAAAGCGACCAACATTTTTTGCAACTGCTGGATGCCATCCGGAATAATGATTTTGATAGTTTAGATTTTGATTTATTACATTCAAGATACAAGCCTCAGTTCAATGCTCAGGAATCGTACATCTATCTGGTTTCGCACAATTATATGGCCGACCAGATTAATGGAGAAAGGCTGAAAGCCTTGCCCGAAAAAACCAGAAAGTACGATGCAAAAATTGAAGGCGAATTTAAAGAACATTTATACCCCAATGAATCCGAACTGATCCTCAAAGTGGGTGCTCAGGTGATGTTCATCCGAAATGACAGTTCAGAAGAGAAAAGGTATTACAATGGACTTTTGGCCAAGGTGGTTAAGTTAGAAGAAGATGGGGTAACTGTAACTCCCGATGGACAGGAAAGGGAAATATGCGTGGAGCGTGAGGTATGGGAAAACAATAAATATTATGCTGATGACGACAATAAAATAAGAGAAGAAGTAGTAGGTAAGTATGAACAATTTCCCTTCAGGTTAGCATGGGCAGTTACCATTCATAAAAGTCAGGGCTTAACTTTCGACAAAGTGATTATAGATGCCGGACAATCCTTTGCCAGTGGCCAGGTATATGTGGCGCTTAGCAGATGCCGTACATTGGAGGGAATCGTTTTAAAATCCAAAATACATTCTTCCGCCATTCTAAATGACTCCCGAATTGCTGATTTCCAATTTCAAACCCGAATTGATTATGAAATAGATGAATTAATCCATACTGAAAAATATAACTATGCGCTGCAAAAAATGCTTCAAACCATAGACATAAGATGGCTAAAAAATGAAATGCAGCAATGGCTGAATAAAAACGCAGGCAGCAAATCGGTAGTATTTAAAAAAGACGGGAAAGGAATTAGCTCAACGGATATTCTGCAAACGATTGATGAATTGGCACTGGTGTATGAAAAGTTTTTAAATTATGTAAATGCAATCAACCAAAGAGAGAGAAAGGAGGAGCATTGGCTTCTGATCGAAAATAAAAGCGTGGGGGCAGTGCAGTACTTTTATGACAAAGTGAACCAGGAAGTTTTTTCTATTCTTATTGACTTATACAGCAGAACCAAAGGTGTAAAAGGGTTAAAAGAATTCAATAAATCCTTAAAAGCTTTATTGGACAATTTGGAAGATTATTTGTCTTCTCTTACCAGCCTGACATTATTAGATAAGAAACTATTGCAAAACAAAAAGGAAAGAATGAATGTGAAAGTTGAAAAAACCGCCTCACATTTGATTACTTGCGAAATGTTTCAAAAAGGCAAAACGCCGGAAGAAATTGCTGAGGAGCGAGGATTTGCAATCAGCACTATTTATGGCCACCTTGCCAAAATGGCATCTACGCCTGATTTTGACCTAAAACGACTTTTTAAGGAGGAGCAAATTTTTCAGTTTCAGCAAATTTTTGAAAAGGAAACCTGCACCGGCCTTACAGCATATAAACAAGCCTTGCCTTCCTCTTTTGAGTTCAATGAAATAAAAATCTTATTGGAGTACTTTAGCAGCAGGGCCGGCAAAGTTTAAAACCAAAAATCTCTTCGTCCGATGTTCCACCTCAGCCCTGCGCTCAATACTGTGCTGGTTTTGGTAGGAATAATAGGAGCGGTTAATGCTTTTTGTTTTCTTACCAATCCATTCAACTCAATAAATAAGTTCTCTTTCAGTTCATAAGAAAATAACAGGCTTGCCATTGCAGTTTGCGTTTTCCAGCCGGAGCCTATGTAGTAGCCATAATCGTTTTGGCGGCCAAAGCTATTGGGCAAAAACAGGTTGCTTCCAAAATTTACATTGGCGGTGCTGTCCTTTCCCTGAACATAAAACATTGCCTTGCCCTCAATCATCAGTTTAGGCAAAGGACGATAACGCAATACGCCCAGATACTCATTAAAATTGGCCATTAAAGGATGAGCCAAAGGTTGATTATAATGTGAATAATTAGCAACAGAATCATAATGCGAGTAAGTGAATGGCCGCACCCGGTTCCATTCCAACTGCAAATCCAGATTTTTGATATTCAGCGCATCAATATATTTTAATCCCAACTGAAACCCATATTTATTGGCCCACCAGCCTTTATTGGATTTCATTTCAGATAATTTAAACTCATCCAGCAATAACTGTCCGTATAATTGAGCCGTTTTAAACATATTAGCCTTAAAGTCAAGCCCTACCACACTGTTGTCTTTGCTTCCTGCATTTCTTTCTGCCGAGCGCAGAAATATAACAGGCACCAGATAGCCAAGCTCAAATTGCTTGGAACGACCAAATATCACTCCTTCAAAAAATCCAACGTTCAGCCATTTTGTAAGGCTAAGGTCCAAATGGTGCATTGCAGCATATTTTTTTCCCAATAACACATCACCTTCTCTTTGGTAGGCATTATGCAATTCCATAAACAAATTCTGATAATTGAATTTCCAGATTTTGGTATTCAATTTTAAAAACAATGCATTGTTTGAAAAATCACTTAAAAATAAGCTACGTTGTCCATTGCCGATAAAATTTTTGTCGTAGCCAAATGCAATATCCACATATTTTGTAGCGCCAAAGGTGATATATCCCTTAGCATCAAAATAATCTACTCCGCCTGCCGCCTTAAATTCTTTATAGTAACCTTCTCCGGGCACCGCCTGCCTGTCCGATATCCATTGCTGCACGTAGGATGGGTCTCGCTCCTGATTATCGGTTACCGATGCTACAAAGCCAATTCTATTAGCTATGCGCCCTCTTACAAGTGCGCCTCTGGTATTATAAAACAAGCGTTGGTCATTATTGGACTCCTTCATTACTCCAAAATTGATGATTGGATTGATGGAAAGATCAAAATCTCTGCCATGCGTTTCATAAAAACCGGCAGGGTATTCATAAAAAGTATTTAAAACAGGCCTTTTACTTAGCAGGTCTTCTCTCAGTTCTTCCGGCACCCATTCGATATTGTTTTTCAAAAGGCTTTCAATGTAATAACGGTCTGCTTTGCTAAGTGCTACACCCGTACTGTCTTCATTCAGGTATTTCCTTACGGCATTTACATAATACTCCCGACTGAGAGGCTTGGTTTTTGAAAAATTAAGAACAGGGTCTTTTTGTGCTTCTATTTCCATTCGATCCAAAATAATCTCCTGCTTATCTCCCGATTGCAGGTAAGTTGTTTGTGCCAAACCCCAGACCGGCAATAAAACTAAAGCCAGCCTTAAAATGTATTTCTTAAATTGCATAAGTTTTCAGGTATAGTTATGTTATCGAAATAAAATGCTGCAAACATACATGCACTTTTATAAAAATTGAATAAAACTCATGCAAATATATCTTTTAAAAAACATACAGGTTGTAAATGAAGGAAAAATAGTTGTCTCCGATGTTTTACTTAAAAACGGAAGAATCGAAAAAATGGCGCCCGCAATTACCTTGGAGTCTGATGTAATAGAAATTGATGGCAGTGGAAAATATCTGTTACCGGGAGTAATAGACGATCAGGTACATTTTCGCGAACCCGGGCTTACCCACAAGGCTACTATTTATACCGAAAGTAAAGCAGCAGTAGCAGGCGGCGTTACCAGTTTTATGGAAATGCCCAATACCGTGCCGCCTACATTTACAATGGAATTATTGGAAGAAAAGTACAAAATTGCAGCAGCTACATCTCTTGCCAATTACTCTTTTTATATCGGCGTAAACAATATCAATGCAGATGATGCCTTGCAGGCTAATGCAGTTAAAGACAAAGTTTGCGGAATAAAGATGTTTATGGGGAGCAGCACCGGAAATCTTTTGGTGGACAATCCTGAGGTACTGCAAAGAATTTTTTCTGAGAGTGAAATGCTCATCGCCACCCACTGCGAAGACGAGAAAATCATCAGAGAAAACTTAGAAAAAGCTTTATCAGAAGGCAGAGAGCTCACAGCGGCTGACCACCCTATCATCCGCAATGAGGAAGCCTGCTATCAATCATCGCAATATGCTGTGGAACTGGCAAAAAAATACAACTCCAGACTGCATGTTCTGCACATCAGCACCGAAAAAGAGTTGCAACTGTTTTCTAATGAGATGCCGCTAAAAGAAAAAAGGATTACTGCCGAAGTTTGTGTGCATCACCTTCATTTTACTGCCGATGATTATGCATTAAAAGGAAATTTTATCAAATGTAATCCTGCAATCAAAGCGGCACACAACAAAAAGGCGCTTTGGGGTGCCCTGCTTGACGACAGGCTCGATGTAATAGCTACCGATCATGCACCGCATACTTTTGCCGAAAAAAATGAGCCTTACCTGAAAGCACATGCAGGATTGCCGTTGGTACAACATTCATTACCACTTATGTTATATTACCACTCTATCGGTAAAATTTCCCTTGAAAAAATTACAGAAAAAATGAGCCATGCGGTAGCCGACTGTTTTCAGATTGCGGACAGAGGTTATATACGCGAAGGTTACTATGCGGATTTGGTAATCGTGGATCCGCAGAAAACATTTTCCATTGCCAAAGAAAATATTTTGTACAAATGCGGCTGGAGTCCTTTGGAAGGGTTTCATATCCCGATGGGCATTACACATACCTTTGTAAACGGTCATTTGGTTTATGGAAATACAGGGTGGAATGAGTCTATTAAAGGCCAACGGCTATTATTTAACAGAGACTAAGAGAAAGTTATGCATATTGATGATGTTTCTTTCAATGATATTTCCATCTTTCATGCAGAGGAAAAGTTTTCAATTTTTCATAAACTGAATTTTACCCGTACCGAAGGCGGAAAGTTTTGGTTAAAGCAATTTTTTACTACCCCTTTTGATGATGTACAAAAAATAAAGGCTACTCAGGATATTATCAAAAAATTATTGCCCGAGGCAGAAGAATGGCCCGAAGAAATCTCCAATGGCACGATGATGGTAATGAACAAGTTTCTGGATTATGCGCTTGATACCATCGGCGATAATCCATCCTCAGTGGATGCTTTTTTTTATCGAATATTTCATCATGTAGATTATGCAATGGTGAAGTTTTCAATGAAGCACTTTGCAGACTTTTTTAGAGGTCTGAGAAAAATATCTGAAATTTTGAGTGGCCTGGAACTTCCTGCAAACTTCAAATTTTATCTGGAACGCATAGCGTATCATCTTCAGATACCGGCTCTGGCTAAACTTGCTCAGGTAAAAAAGGACGAACCTTTGCCTATTCATAAAAATTTATACTTTGCCGCAAATGTAAGAGGGAATTATAAACGCAATATTCATGAGTTGATGGATATTTATTACAAATTGGATGCGTGGTATTCAATGGCAGTAGCCGTAAAAAAATTCAACCTCAGCTTCCCCGAATTTATTGAAAATCCTTCACCCAGAGTAGAAGCAAAGGGCTTGTACCATCTGCTTTTGAGCGAACCTGTTCCGTACGACCTTGAAATGAATCAGAATCATAATTTCCTTTTTTTAACCGGGGCAAATATGGCCGGGAAAAGTACCCTGATAAAATCTGTAGGCGGCGCTGTTTTTCTGGCGCATATAGGTATGGGCGTGCCCGCCAGCGATATGAAGCTCACCAAATTTGACGGTCTGATTAGTAACATCAATGTAGTGGACAATATAGCAAAAGGAGAAAGTTTTTTCTACAATGAAGTGCAGCGCATAAAAAATACTATTGAAAAAATATCAGATGGTAAAAAATGGTTAGTATTGATAGATGAATTATTCAAAGGAACCAATATTCAGGATGCTATGAAATGCTCTCTTTCGGTCATCAAAGGATTGATAAAAGTAAAAACGGCGCTTTTTATTCTCTCCACGCATTTGTACGAAATAGGAGAGGAGTTGAAAGATGAATCAAATATTACTTTCCGCCATTTTGAAACAATGGTAATTGACGATATGCTTTCGTTTTCGTACCAGCTAAAAGAAGGCATTAGCAAAGACCGATTAGGGTATTTTATTTTGAAAAGGGAAAAAGTGGTTGAACTACTTGAGAAATTATAAAGTTCATTTAAGCCGTTTAAACTCCTCATTCAAAGTGTGAATAAAGGAAAGCATTTCACTCCTGCCATTTTTATCTACAGCTGAGGTTATAAAATATTCCGGTATTTCCTCCCATTCTTTTTTCAATTCGTTGATAAACAATTCCACATTTCTTGCGGTGGCTCCGGGCTTGTTTTTATCGGCTTTTGTAAATACTATAGAAAACGGTATTTGCCATTCGCCTAATTGATTAATAAACTCAATATCAATATTTTGCGGCTCGTGGCGACTGTCAATCAATACAAAAAGATTACCCAGATTGGGCCTTTTGAGGATATAATCTTCTATCATCTTCGACCAGCTTTTGCGCTGCCTTTGCGAAACCTTGGCATAGCCATACCCGGGCAAATCGACTAAATACCAAAAAAAGGAGTTTTTTTTAATACTGGCAGGCGCATTTATTATAAAATGATTAATCAACTGCGTTTTTCCGGGTGCCGATGAAGTTTTAGCCAATGCCCTTTTGTTGCAAAGCATATTGAGGAGCGAGGATTTGCCTACATTGCTTCTTCCAATGAAGGCATACTCCGGCTTCTCTGGCGCCGGACATTGCGTATAATTAGCGCTGCTTTTCAAATATTCTGCCGAAATGATTTCCATAAAGGCAAAAGTATATATCGTAATTCATAAATCCTAAACGATAAATCATGCGTAAATTCTTTTTTTGAAGTGCTATTTTAAAAGAAAATCCGTTAGCATCCTCTGCTCGTCCGGTTAGTTACCATTATTTGAAAAGTGTAAATTTTTATTCAATAAGAATTTCATTTCTACTTTTCGCCTCCGCAGCAGTAATAATCGGCAAGCAGCGATTATGCGAAGCGTTATCGTGCGAAGCCAAACGGCCTTGATGCCTGAGCGTAAAAAAAATGAATGTAGTGAAGCGTTAAAAAATGCCTGCTGTTTGAGCGCAGAAACGCTAACTTTATCAAACGCAGGCACGAAGCGAGTTCAGGCATTTTAGCGTAACGAAATTCATTTTTAGCGAGGGCATCACAGCCTTGATTTTTGTCAAACTTTTTATCAAGAAAAAGTTTGAAAACAAGCATACATTCTTTCATTCCTACTTTTGCCTTCGCAGCCGGCGGGCTGCATGGCTGCACTGGTGCTGATTTTGCTTCTTCTCGCTTTCAGCGAGATACCGCTTACGCGGTACCGAACCAAAATAGGCACCTCATGCAGCCACTGTTAAAAAATCGGGAAACCATTATCGTACGAAGCAAAACCGGAATAAGCATTGTTTGAACAAAATTTGCTTAGCACCTTAAAAAAAGAATTTGCCATAAATCCTGTTACCTTTGCAGACTATGTCTCAATTACCACACGACCACATCACGCCTTATAAGGAATCGGAGAAACCAAAAAAGGAGCAGGTAGCCGAAATGTTTGACCGCATTGCGGGGCGTTATGATTTTATGAACCGTTTGCTCACCGGCGGAATTGATATCGGCTGGCGCAAAAAGGCAATCAGAACACTTAAAAAACACAGCCCCAAACAAGTACTTGATATTGCCACCGGCACCGGCGATCTGGCGATTATGGCTCAAAAAATGCTGGGTCCTGAAAAAATAACCGGCATTGATATTTCGGGCGAAATGCTCGAAATTGGCAAGAAAAAATTACAAAAAGCCGGGTTAGAGGGAAAAATTGAATTGCAAAAAGGCGATTGCGAAGATTTGCAATTTACCCAAAGCAGTTTCGACGCGGCTATGGCGGCTTTTGGAGTGAGAAATTTTGAAAACCTTGAGAAAGGACTTGCTGAAATTCATCGGGTGCTAAAACCTAAAGGGCAACTGATGATTTTGGAGTTCTCGCAACCCAAATCGGGAGTGTTTTCTCCCTTATACAAATTTTATATGAAGATAGTGGCGCCGCAGTTTGCCAAAATGTTTACACAAGATTCAGAAGCCTATCAATATTTAAACGAATCGGCAAAAGCATTTCCCGAAAGAGATAATTTAGTGAATATTTTAAAAAAGGTTGGCTTCAAAAACGCGAATTACAAAGCGCTGAGTTTTGGTATCTGCTGTATTTATAGGGCAGAAAAATAATAATTCATTTGATTTATCCTTTGTTGAAATGAAAATCATCTCTTTAATACCTTCCATCACCGAACTACTATTTGATCTGGGATTAGAGGATGAAGTGGTGGGTATTACTAAATTTTGTGTACACCCTCAGACCTGGTTTCGGAATAAAACCAGAATTGGCGGACCAAAAAGTATTGACATTGAAAAAATAAATTTACTACAACCCGATTTAATCATCGCCAACAAAGAAGAAAACGTAAAAGAGCAGATCGAACAGTTGCAGAGCCGGAATGTAATCGTTACCGATGTAAACAATTATGAGGAAGCGCTTGAAATGATTCAGTCCGTTGGAAGGCTTGTCAGGAAAGAGGTTGAAGCTCTGCATTTAATAAAGAGTATTCAACAAAAATTTTCTTCTCTGCAAATCAAAGAACAAAAGACGGCTGCCTACCTCATTTGGAAAGCGCCATATATGACTATCGGGCATGACACCTTTATTCACTCAATGATGGAGCGCGCCGGATTTAAAAATGTTTTTTCACAATGGAACAGGTATCCTACCATCACAATTGATGAGCTTAAAAATCTGCAGCCGGAATATATTTTGCTCTCCAGTGAACCATACCCTTTTAAGCAAAAGCATATAGAAGAGTTGAGTCCAATGTTGCCTCATCAGAAAATGATGTTGGTAGATGGGGAAATGTTTAGCTGGTATGGCAGCAGGATGCTATTGGCCGCTGAATATTTTGGTCAATTATCTTCAAATTATATTGATTAAAGATTATTCCTTTTCGTTATTAATAATCCAGTTCAGGGCTTCATCTTTTCCTGAAACAATATCACTTGCTGTTCTTATGAAAATATGATTGGGATAAACTCCTCGCCCTTTTTCTTCCCTTTGATTTACCGGCTTGATGTGTTTCAAACCTAACCGTACCTTAATTTTAGAATTAGGCAATGTAACCAACGGCATAATTCCGGCTACTGTACCATTATAATCTCCCCCAGTTTCTTCACCCAAAATAGTTACCTTACTCAATGTGCTCATCCTGCTCGCCAGAAGACAGGCTGCCGAAAAGCTGGCTCCGTTTACCAACAGATATATTTTTCCTTTGAAAGCGTTTTTATGAGGAGTTTTTGTTTTATTGCTCATCATCAGGTCGTTATAAAAAAAGCCATCCCTTCCACGATAGGTGGTAAGCAGCGTGGAAGCAGCATAAAACGGATAGACGAAAGCCACTACCGGCCATAAAAATTTTAGTTGCTGGGCAAATAAACCCGGGCGCAGCAATGAAGTTCCGGAAGCCACTTTGGTAGGGGCGTACATCTTAAAACTACTGTCAGAAAGGTATCGAAAAAGCGCTACTATCTCCAATGCCTTCCCGCCGGGATTGTTTCTTAAATCTAAAACCAAAACCTTGCTTCCTGCCTTTTGTATTGAGTTGAAAATTTGCTTGTATGCTTTTTTGTAATTACCATCCATAAACCGAACGATATGCAAGAAGGCAATGCTACTATCCTTTCCAAAAAATTTCAGGCTACGGGTAAACTCTTTCTTGGTCTTGTTCCATCCGAATATTCTTTTATTCTTTTCCACTTCTTTAAACCGTCGTTTTTTTTGAGCAGTCGATTCTTTAGACTCCTTTTCAATCGCTTTTGTATGTGAAATACTGTCCGTCTTTTGCTTAGGTGACGGTTCTTTCTTAATCTTTTGCTTCGTCTGTGGCGCCTTTTTCGGCTGTCTCATTACTAAACGCTCCAAAGTATCGATGCCGTTGGTTATCTCCATTCGCAGGCTATCCTGAACACCTAATTCAAGTGTATAAAACAGCAGCAGTTTTCTGGTGAAGAAAGGAGGTATCCCAGTTTCATTATAACCATCAGAAGTTAGTGTAGATTTATATTTACTGTAAACATCCCTGGTTTTCAATCCGTTTACTGCAATTATTTCATCCCCTTTTTTGATATGAGTGTCTTTCGAAAAATTATTGATAATCAATAACTTATCATTTTGCCACAAATACTCGAAAAGCGCTAATGGTGGCGCTCCCATTTTTTTCAAATATTTTCGTCTTTCTTTATCAGGTTTAGGAATTGCAGGAGCAACCGATAAATGCCCCTGATGAATGGAAGCTAATATTTCTGCAATTAGGGGATAAAATTCCCTGCCGGTCATCGGAGAATGAATAGCTCTTCTGATACTGTCAAATTTATTATCAATTACCGCCTTGGATGTATAATAATCGTAATCGACCTGACGTTTTTGAATCTGTCGTTGCACATAATTGACATCACGAATCAATTTATTAGAGCTAATTGGTTCGGTAATTTGTTTATTGAACTGCTTAGTGGACGCACAGCTCATTACAAAAAACAATAGTACAGGTAATAAATACTTCAAATCTCTCATACAAATAATTCACTTCACAGTTTATTGATTCTCATTCAGCGAATATATTCAATTCACATAAAAAGCGTTAATATCCTTTTTTTAATGATTTTATTGGTTTTTTAGGTTCTCCACACCCCACTCTTACAAATCAAAAATAATATTATAAGGCAAAATAATCCCGTTAAGCTAAATTTGCAGCCTTATGGAATTGAGTAAAAACTTTGAACCGGCCGCAATTGAGGCCAAATGGACAGAACACTGGAAACAAAAAAAATTCTTTAAAAGTGTGCCCGACGACAGGCCGCCTTATACTATCGTTATTCCTCCGCCTAATGTTACAGGCGTATTGCACATGGGCCATACCTTGAATGAGACGGTACAGGACATTCTCATTCGTCGTGCCAGAATGAGCGGCTTCAATGCCTGCTGGGTTCCGGGGAGCGATCATGCATCCATTGCTACCGAAGCCAAAGTAGTTCAAATGCTGAAAGAAGAAAAAGGCATAGACAAAAACACACTTACCCGTGAAGAATTTTTAAAATATGCTTTTGAGTGGAAAGAAAAATACGGTGGCATCATTTATAATCAGATTGATCGCTTGGGTTGCAGTGTGGATTGGGACAGGGTAACCTTCACAATGGACGATCATTACTACAAGGCTGTTATCAAAGTATTTATTGATTTATACAACAAAGGACTCATTTATCGTGGCGCCCGAATGATTAACTGGGACCCGGTAGCCAAAACAGCTTTGAGCGACGAAGAAGTGGAATATCGCGAAGTGCAAAGCAAGTTGTACTATGTGCAGTACAAGCTGGATAGCGATTCAATTTCTTCAGATCAGGTTTCCGAATCGGCCATAACATATTGGACAAGCGGAGAGTTGTTGGCAAAGGCAAAAGAAATTATCAGAAACCTTTTGAAGAAGATTAAAACCGATCAATCGAATACTATTGAGAAAACTATTATTGGTAGCGTTACCGATGAAGGGGCTGCATTTTTATCGAAATTAACAGGAGTTGAAATAACCGACCAATATTTACATACAATAGACCGGAGTTCGTTTAATCATATTATAAATAATCATGGCGATGTAAAATTTGAAGAAAAAAGAGGGCAGATAGCCATTACTGAAAATGATTTTGAATTGATTATTGATGTTTTGAATCAGCCCGACGAAATTATTGCATCAGGACTTAACAAACAGCAAAAAGAAACAATAACTTATAGCAAAAAGTTAGAGGATGGCATCATCATTTATTTAGAAGAAATAAGAACAGGCAGAAAGGAGCTCATGCTGCAAACAATGAGAAAAATGAAAGGGAAGACTGGATTAGAATCTTCCCCTACAAGCAGGCGAGCTATGCCTTCTGCCGAAACAGAATCCTTCTCTCACACGTCCGAAACGACTCCTGCTGGTACAAAGTTACCAAAAATTATTGATTTTGCCATTCTGGCAGAAACGGGTGCAGAAAAAATCAATTCAGAATACATTACTATCGCCACTACCCGTCCTGAAACTATACTGGGAGATACTGCTATATGTGTAAACCCAACCGATCCGCGTTACCGGCACTTAAAAGGCGCTTATGCCTTTGTGCCATTAATCAACAGGCGTGTGCCCATTATTTTTGACGAATACGTGGACAAAGAATTTGGAACGGGCGCTCTAAAAATCACTCCTGCCCATGATATCAATGATTATAATTTAGGCTTAAAATATAATCTGGAAGTTGTTGACACCCTGAACGAGGACGGCACTCTCAGCGAAGCAGCACAACTTTATATTGGAGAAGACAGATTTGATGTTCGCAAAAAAATTGTGGTGGATTTAGAAAAATCGGGCAATCTGGTGAAGATTGAAGACATTGTAAACAAAAACGGTTTTTCGCAGAGAAGTCATGCGGTGGTAGAACCCCGAATCTCAACCCAATGGTTCTTAAAGATGGAAAAACTTGCCAAACCGGCTTTGGATGCCGTGTTAAATGGCGATATCAAAATTCACCCCGGCGACCGTTTTATGGCTACTTACAGGCACTGGTTAGAAAATGTGAAAGACTGGTGCATCAGCCGACAACTGTGGTGGGGACAGCAAATTCCGGCCTGGTATGCACCCGATGGCAATCTGGCTGTGGCGGCTACCAGACAAGAAGCTTTCGAAATTCTTTCTGCCAAGTATAAGTCATTGAATATTAACGAGATAAGGCAGGATGAAGACGTGTTGGACACCTGGTTTTCCTCATGGTTGTGGCCCACTCAGGTATTCAAAGGCATTACTGATCCGGACAACAAGGATGTACGGTATTACCATCCCACTTCAGTATTGGTAACCGGTCAGGATATCATTTTCTTTTGGGTTGCCAGAATGGTAATGGCCAGTCTTGAATATGAAAAGGAAATTCCTTTTGAACATGTATATTTTACCGGAATGGTACGCGACCATCTGGGAAGAAAAATGTCCAAATCTTTGGGCAACTCACCTGATTTGCTCGAATTGATTGATAATTACGGCGCCGATGCCGTAAGGTTTGGCATCATGATTTCTTCACCTGCGGGAAATGATTTGCTTTTTGATGAAAACTCATTAGAACAAGGACGCAATTTCAACAACAAAATGTGGAATGCGCTGAAATTGATTAAGATGTGGGAAGGAAGACAAGGCGATGATATAACAGGTAAAAATGAACACTTTGCAACCCAATGGTTTGAAAACCGCCTGAATCAGGCAAAAAAAGAGGTGGAGCTAATGCACAACCAATTCCGGTTGAGCGAAGGGTTGAAAACGATTTATTCGCTGATCTGGGATGACTTCTGTAGTTGGTATCTCGAATGGGTGAAACCCGGATTTGAACAACCTATTGAAAAATCGGTATATGAAAAAACGGTTTACTTCTATGGAGAACTGTTGCAGCTCCTGCACCCCTACATGCCGTTCATCACTGAAGAGATCAATCAGTTATTGCAAGAACAGAAAACTGATTTATGTACAAAACAGTTTTCAAATATTGAAGGGTTTAATGAAAACATTCTGGCGCAGGGCGAAACACTGAAGCAGGCCGTTACTGCCATCCGCGATGCGCGGGTAAAAAATAATATCAAGCCTAAAGAGCCGGTGAACTTATTTGTTCAAACCGTTAATGAAGTTGATTATCAGCCGATTATACCTATTTTGCAAAAACAGGTGAATATTGATTCCACTTTATTCACACAGGAAAGTGTTGACAAATGTGTAAGTATATTGCTTGGTAAGGATAAATTATTTGTAAAGCCTCAAACCGAGCTTGATACAACCGGTCAAAAAGAGCAGTTGGAAAAAGACCTGAAACATTTTGAAAATTTCCTTGCCTCTGTGATGAAAAAACTGAGTAATGAAAAGTTTGTAGCCAATGCCAAGCCGGAAGTGGTGGCGATAGAAAACAAAAAGAAGGCAGATGCAGAAGAAAAGATTAAATTGCTGAAAGAATCATTGGATAAATTATAAGGCAGCAATTTTTTAAAATATAAGCCGGCCCCTACTTTTAAAACAGAGGATGTCCGGCTTTTTCATGTGTGAAAATGTGGGGTCAATAAAGACTTTACTCCATTTGCAACCAAAATCTTATTTATCTATGACAATTATCATATCAAAATTTTTTCTACAGCCTTAAAAGAAAGCTACCTTTGCAAAGCATCTTGCAAACAACAGAACCGATGAGAATCTACAGCGAATCGGCAATGATAAACAAAAAAGGTCTTAAATATATAACTTATTGATTATGAATTGGTTTGTACAACTATTTACGGAACACAGTGTAGCCCAGACTGTTTTGGTATATGGGTTACTAATTTCCATTGGTATCATATTGGGTAAGGTAAAAATATTCGGCACATCGCTGGGTGTTACCTGGATATTATTCATCGGGTTAATTGCATCTTATTTTAAAATAGATGTGAATATTGAATCTGTTCATTTTTTAAGAGATTTCGGACTTATTCTTTTTGTATATTCAATCGGTTTGCAGGTGGGGCCCGGATTTTTCTCATCATTAAAGAGTACAGCGCTCATTACCAATCTTTTAGCTGCATCAATAGTAATTCTGGGTATTTTGATTACGGTTGGTTTTATTTATACCACAGGCACACCATTTAATGAAATGGTAGGTGTAATGAGTGGCGCTGTTACCAATACGCCCGGGCTTGGTGCTGCACAGGCTGCAATCAATGACCTGAAGATTCCTGGTATTGATGGTTCAAAAATGACACTGGCTTATGCACTGGCTTATCCTTTTGGTGTATTTGGTATCATTTTGACCTTTATAATTCTAAAGAAAATATTTCGGGTAAGCATTCCTCGCGAGCAGGAATTGCACAGAAGGCTCAATGCCCTAAGCGCCAAAAAGGTAGTTTCTTTTCATTTGGTACTCGAAAATGAAGGCCTTGACAAACAACCGCTTAGAACTATTTTTGAACTTTTGAATGACAGAATCATTGTTTCCCGTATAAAGAAAGCGGATGGTGAATTTGTAACGCCTAATCCTGAAACAATTTTGGGTTTGGGAGATGTATTATTGATTGTAACGCCCCGTCATTTACGCAAAAAACTGAAGGTTGTAATAGGGTCTGAAAGTGAAATTGATTTGAGGACACAACCCAACAGTGTGTTGATGGATAGAACCGTTGTGGTTACCCAAACAGAAGTTACACACAAGCGACTGGGTGATATTGCCGGAATGTTGCAGGATGGATTCACGCTTACAAGACTTAGTCGTGCCGGTATTGAAATTCTGCCACACGGAGATTTGTACTTGCAACTTGGCGACCGCGTAAAAATAGTGGGTACCAAAGAAGGAGTTGACAAAGCAACAGCGATACTTGGAAATTCTGTAAAAAAATTAGACATTCCCGAAATTGCTCCTATCTTTTTAGGAATCGTTTTGGGGGTTATTTTGGGCAGTATTCCTTTCAACTTCCCCAATATTCCGATTCCGGTGAAGATAGGCCTGGCGGGTGGCCCGTTGATTGTGGCGCTTTTGTTAAGCCGTTTTGGCGGTAAATTTTACCTGAATAACTATATCACCTACAGCGCTAATCTGATGCTTCGTGAGCTGGGTATTTGTTTATTCCTTGCCAGCGTGGGCTTGGCAAGTGGTAAAAATCTGGGTCAGGCATTTTCAAGCGGCGAAGGCTGGTATTGGATGGCTATGGGAGCTGCCATCACCATGATTCCTTTGCTGATAGTGGGTTTCATCGCTCATAAAGTGTATAAAAAAACTTATTTCGAAACCTGTGGTTTATTGGCAGGCGCTTCTACCGACCCACCGGCGCTGGCCTTTGCTATTAAAACAGCTGGAAACGATATTCCTTCCAATACTTATGCCACGGTTTATCCACTAACAATGATATTAAGAATAGTGGGTGCCCAAATGCTTATTTTGCTGTTTGGCAGTTAAACTTCTTTTGGAATGATTTTTTAGAAAAGGCGTTTTGCGCCTTTTTTATTTGTTTTCAATATTGCAAATAACAATTTTGCACCTATCTTTATCAAATAAATCAAATAATATCAAAATTAATGAAACACGCATTTATATTTCCCGGACAAGGTGCACAGTTTGCAGGTATGGGAAAAGAACATTATGAGAATAGTGCATTTGCCAAAAAACTTTTTGAACAGGCAAATGAAATTATAGGGTTCAGGCTTTCGGATATCATGTTCAACGGAACTGATGAAGAGTTGAAACAAACCAAAGTTACCCAGCCCGCCATTTTTCTACATTCGTTGGTTGCATACAAAACCATTGAAAATGCAAAACCCGATATGGTTGCCGGCCATTCGCTGGGAGAATTTACCGCTTTGGCGGCTAACAATACACTGAGTTTTGAAGATGCTCTGAAATTAGTGGCCATTCGTGCCGGAGCAATGCAAAAGGCCTGCGAAGCAGCTCCTTCCACAATGGCAGCAGTTCTTAACCTGGCCGACGAAAAAGTGGAAGAAATATGTGCCTCCATCCAAAACGAAACCAGAGAAATAGTGGTACCGGCTAATTATAACTGCCCCGGACAATTAGTAATCAGCGGCAGCATAAAAGGAATTGAAATTGCATGCGAAAGGATGAAAGCTGCCGGCGCTAAAAGAGCTTTGGTGCTTCCGGTAGGTGGTGCTTTTCACTCTCCGTTGATGGAGCCGGCGCGGCAGGAACTTAAAGCGGCTATTGAAGCCACAAAGTTT
Source organism: Chitinophagaceae bacterium (assembly GCA_023957575.1). Taxonomy (GTDB): domain Bacteria; phylum Bacteroidota; class Bacteroidia; order Chitinophagales; family Chitinophagaceae; genus Niabella. Next base: position 178,050 of record JAMLGU010000001.1, read on the forward strand.
AATACTCCGGCATGCCCGGTTTATCAAAATGTGGCAGCTAAGGCAGTTTTTGACCAGGATGAAATAAAACAAAACCTTATTGACCAGCTCACCGGTGCTGTAAGATGGACCCAGAGCGTACAGGCAATGATTGCAGACGGCGCTTCCAAATTTACCGAGTGCGGCCCCGGCAAAGTATTACAAGGTCTTATTCTCAAGATCAATAAAGAGGTTGAAACTGAAGGAGTTAGCTAAACAAATACAAATAAAATTTTTTAAAACCATCTCATTCGGGGTGGTTTTTTTGTGAAATGAGAGGGCTCATGCCGAAGCGCATAAAAATTTATTGTATTGTTCGAATATTGGGGCTTTTTTCAATTCGCTTAAAGTTAGCGGTTCGGCGTATGTTTAGATTTTCTGTGTTTCTTCAATTTAGTTGTGTCATAATTTGTAGTTCAGAACTTGTTATTCCTCGTATCCTTTTTGTAATTCTTAATCATTTTACCAAACTCTTTATCTTTTTTTCGTCTCTCTTCAATTGTTGATTCAAAATGTGCTTTCTCTCGTTCCATTTTTAGGTAGTTTTCATACGATTTTTTGTCAATTTCTCCTTTTTCAACAGCGTCAAGAACAGCACAACCAATTTCGTTGGTGTGAGTGCAATCTTTGAATTTGCATTTTTGAGAAAGACTGATAATTCTGTCGAAAGTTGTTTCTAATCCGATCGCTGTATCTGCAATTCCCACTTCTCTCATTCCTGGATTGTCAATAAGAATGCCACCATTTTCAAGAACAATTAATTCTCTGTGACTTGTAATGTGTCTTCCTTTGTTTGTACTTTTACTAATTGTATCTGTTTTCATTAAAGTTGCCCCTGAAAGGTTGTTCAATAATGTTGACTTTCCAACTCCCGAAGAACCAAGCATACAATATGTCTTACCTTTTTCAATAGACATTTTAAGTGCTTCGAGCCCATCCTGAGTTTCGTTACTAATTGCAAAAACTAAAATGTCATTTATTCGTTGTTTAATACTGCCAGCAATTTCAGTAATCTTTTGTTCATTTATTAAATCAGTTTTCGTCAATACAATTATTGGTTTTACTTTAGACGAATTACAAATTGTCAAATATCTTTCAAGTCTATTAATATTGAAATCCCTGTCAACGGCTTGTACCAAAAAGGCGTAATCAATATTTGTTGCAATTATTTGAATCTCTCCGAATTTACCAACAGCCTGTCTTGAAATAACAGAATGTCTCGGTAATATGCTGTGAATTATGGCAAAATCCGAATCATGAATTGTTAATACTACCCAATCGCCAACTGCTGGAAAATCTTCACGGCTTTTTGATGAAAATCTTAAATTCCCTGTTATCTCCGCATCAAATTCTCCTTGTTCAGTTTTTACAATATATCTTTCTTTATGTTCGGCAATGACTCTTCCAATCTCAAAGTCTGAAAGGTTATTCTCAACTCTTAATTCCTGGAGTTTGTCATTATATCCAAAATTTTCTAATTTCATAACTTGAGTAATCTTTTTTACACTGACAGCTAACGGTTTGGGTATTGCTGAAGGCGGGATTTTTAGTACAATAATTCAATCCCCGCCTGAATGACTTCGGTCGGGCAGGGAAAAACGAATGTTCAAATTTATGAAAAAGTTTCATACCTGGTACTTCTCCCGTTCTTTTGCCAAACGAAGTAGCACCGAAGATAAACTACTTGTTCAAGCAACACCTTAGTTGAACCTCATCACAACGAATGTTTAATATTTTTTTCTTTTCAGCAAGTATAAAAATGAAAGGAAGTTTCGGGAAAGGCACTAAGGGTGGATTCGGTATCCAAAAGCGTAGAAAACCACCTACGAGAAACTCCAAGAGATAACCGCGCTCCTGTGTCGCTGAACAGGTTCCTGAGCCTGCCGAAGGAACCGGATTGCAAAAAGCCCCGGTCGTTTAGAATCGGGCTTTATCTGTTTATTTGAGAACTCGATTATTGGGGACAATATTCAGTTCGCTTAAAGTTGTGCGGTTCGGCTTTTTCTTTTTGTCTGTGTGACTCGTATTGAAAAAAAATGGACACTTCATCTTTCTACTATTTCTTCGTTTGTTGAATCGTAACGATAATAAATAATGTCGCCTGAAATAATATAATGAATTGCTTGTTCAATAATTGTTAATGGAGCAATAAACCATTCTCTTGGCGTATGTCTATTACCATCTTTGTCAAACACATCAAAATTTAAACAGGAGGTACCAAAAAAATTATGAAGCAATTGTTCTAATTTCTGAGGATTCATATTGTAGCATTTGTAAGCCATTACAATTCTAACATCTGCCATTAAATATGTCGGTTCCTGACTCGCATTTTTCACTCTGTCTTCAACGGTTGTCTTTGAGAAACCAATTTTATATAAGTTGTGAATTTCTTTTAATTCTTTTTTGTCCGACTTGGATTTGAGAATGTAAATGAATCCTGCTTCTTCGTCTTCCGCTGTTATGTTGCTAAACCTCTCTGTAAAGTCCTCATTTGTTTGGTCTGCATTTTCAGTAACAACTTGTCCGTTTGCATATAGTAGTTTTTCAATGGAACGTTTTAGCATGTTTGATTCTGTGCCGTTCTCAAAAATACATCTTGTTCTTCCGTCTTCTCTTACTCTTGTACCGTCTGGCTTGTAATGATCTTTTTTTGTGATTTCAATTTTCTCTACGAAAAACAAAATACCATTATGAACATAATAAGCCTCCTGCCGAAGATTGCCGAGTTTAAATACTATTAGTTTTCGCTTTCCATCTTTCAGGTCCTTTTGAACATCTTTAAACTGTTGCTCGTATTTATAAAAATCCTTACATGGCTTTCTCCTTGCAACAAAATCTGTTTCTGCTCTGCTCTTCTCAGTCGCTTTTATATTCTTTAATTCAAATAAACCTGCCGTGTCATCATCCAACAAGCCCAAAGGGTCGTTTTCAATAATATCATCAATAGATACGGGTTCTTGTGGCTCACTGCTCAATATTCCGTGAATGTCATGTGCCTTTAGTATTTCTGATTTTGCTGGGTTGGCTCGAATTGATTTTAAATGTGAATGAAGTTGATGTTCTTGAATTCCATTGCCGGGTTTTGGCTCTCTTTTATATTGTTCAAAGAATTCATTAATCTCTTGAAATGAAGCCACCAACCTTTCATCCTCATTCCTTGAGGGTGAGTTAGATGGCTTTATATTCAACAAACCCAACGGGTCGTTGTCCAATAGTTCTTGAAGCTTTTTATCCTTGTCCACTTTGCTTTTTACGTTTTAAATCTTTCAGGTAGATGATGGCTTCTGCCATTCTTTTTTCCAATGGGTCTGATGATGTTACATTAGGCTCCCTGTCGTTTTTATCCATGAAAGCCTTTACTTTGTCAGGATATAAAAGCAAAGCTTCTTCCAAGGTCATTTGAATTCGCGTGGCTTCAATGACATCCTGTATCACCTTCAAAACCTTAGTTGTTACATCTTTTGAAAGAATTTCAAATGCTTTTTGGAATGGATTAATGCGGTCAATCAGGTCAATGTGCAAATCATCAATATTCACAAACTTATCTGCCATACGGATAAATCGTTTGTCGCCTACTTCCTTTATTTCACCACTTTTTACAACGGAATCAACCACTACATGCTGCCGAACTTCTTCCACTTCTTCATCTGTAAGTTCAGGATATTTTATTTGAATGATTTTAGGAATCAGCACCTTATTAATTACTTCGGGGTCAACATTGCCCGGAATGGCTTTCATTACCGTGTCGTCCTGTAGAATAGTTGCTTTCAAATCGTTCAAGTCCGATTCAATGATGTCTTTCACCCGTTTTGAACTTGGCAACTTGAAGCCTCTGATTTTTATTTCACCTGCATCCGCTTTGTCATTGTCAGAAAGTTTGGTTTTGAACTTGAAATTGGGTGCAAGCACTTGTTCCATCAATAGCGAAGCGGTGATTGCTTTCAGCATATTGTTTACCGAAAGTTTCACCAAATCATCTCCTGCATCAGGTTGGGCAATAAGATTAGTAAACTGTGCATGGGTTTTGTTTTCGCTGTCACGGGTGCACCTACCAATAATTTGAATGACTTCTGTAAGAGAACCTCTGTAACCCACTGTTAAGGCATGTTCGCAATAGGGCCAGTCAAAGCCCTCTTTTGCCATACCTAAAGCAATAGTCAAATCCATGTCCTCAACTGATTTGATATTCCGTAAATAGGTGATTACCTTTTCCCTTTCTCTGGGGATATCGTTTACTAAATCGGCTACTTTGATGATCTTATTATCGGTGTGGCGTTTTAAAAAGATGATTCCGGTGTCGCTATCCACTTTTTTAATATCGCCAACGGCATCTAAAATCGTGTCCACTTCATTATGCTTGTATTTGGTGGATTCGCCAGAATTTACATTCGGTATATGAAGAATGGTTTTCCTGTTAGTGTCTAAAATTTCTAAAATAGCAGAAGTGTATTTGCCCTGATAGAAATCGTAGCCGATTCCTAACGATTTCAAGTATTTGCAACCGTTCAATTGCTCGTAGTAGTTGTAAGTTACTTTGGTAAATCTGGCTTCGTCTTCGGGCAGCAAAACAGGAACACTGTCGCCTCTGAAGTATGAACCTGTCATGGCTACAATGTGAGCATTTGATTTGGTCATGATGCTTCGCAACAATTCACCCAAACGGCTGTCGCTATCTGCCGAAACGTGGTGAAATTCATCAATGGCTAAAAGTACGCCATCAAACTTGCTTTCTTCTAATTCTTCAAAGGCAAAGCGAAGGGTGGCATGGGTACAAATCAAAATTTCTTCTTTGTTATCCATGAAGTTTTTGAAAGCAGTTACCTTGCTTTTGCTCCCGTCCAGACCCGGGGTGCATAGATTATATTCATCACTGGGTTCCCAATTGGCGAAAAAACCATAATCTTTTAATCTGTAACTTTTCCTTATACGGAATATAATTTTTCCTGAAAACCAGAATTTCATTAGGTTTTGTGGTTTTTTTACACTTATTTTGTATTCCGTAATACGGAATATATGAAATCTAAAAAATCCCCTTACCCAAAATGGGTGAACGAGCACCGCAAACCCGGTACTGAAATTAGAAAAATTGGAGACAAGTTTTACATTTATAGCGTATCAGCATATTATGATGCAGCGCGGGGGAAAGGCAGGAAAAAGACAGGTCCCTATTTAGGAAGGATTACCCAGCAAGACGGCTTCATCGAAGCCATATCCAGAAAAGTACCAAAGACATATACTGCTGTAAATATTCAAAATCTGTCCACCAGAGATTACGGATTATGGGCTTTTATTTCCGAAGGGTGCAAGGATATCATAGACGGGGTCAAACAATATTTTCCTCAGCAATGGGAATGGATAGCTGTAGCCTTGTATTGCAGATTAGTACACACCTCTCCTTTAAAGAACATGAGTTTTTACTATAAGCGAAGTTATCTGAGCGAAGTATTTGATATTAGTGTCAATAGTAAAACGATGACGACTTTAATAAAAGACCTCGGCAGTAACAGAGAACCCATTATCCAATATATGCGGCAGCTTTCAGGAGATAAGAACCTTATTCTGATGGATGCCACTTCCATTGTTTCTTATTCGGAGAATTTAACCAGAGTAGAACAAGGGCTTACGAAGTATAAATCTTTTGAGCCATTATTTAATCTGCTATACTTCTATTGTCCCGACAATTATATGCCGGCATATTACCGTTTATTCAACGGGAATATAAAAGATGTCAAAATGATAACCATGGCTCTTCAGGAGAGTGGTTATAAAGAAGCTATGATAATAGCAGATAAAGGATTTTACTCTATGGCAAATCTGGAACTTCTGGAAAGCCTATCCTTAAAATATATTATTCCGCTGAAGAGGGACAGTACATTGATAAAGAAAAGCCGCTATAAGAAAATGACTTCCACTACCCATAATTTTCTGTTCGATGAACGGGTTATCTATCACGACAGCTATAGGGTGAATAAAAACAGGAATGTTTATCTTTTTATTGATGAAGCAATGATGATTAAGGAGAAAAGGGATTATATCCATCGGATGAAAAAACATCCACAGAATTATAGTAAACAGGATTTTACTGATCAGCTGCCTTACTTCGGTAGTTTTGCTGTAATTACAAATCAAATTGAAGCGCCGGAAAAAGTGTTTTTGAATTATAAGAGTCGTTGTGGGGTAGAAGTTCTCTTTGATGGGGTAAAGAATATATTGGGGAATGATTATACCTATATGCAAAATGACGAGGCTCTTGAGGGCTGGATGTTTATTAATCATCTCGCTTTGCAGGTTCATCATAAAATATTTGCCCTGTTGAAGCAGAAAGGGCTATTATCAAAATACTCTATCAGGGATTTTATTAACTTTCTTTCCGACATTCGAAAAGTTAGAGTAAACAATCAGTGGCTGCTTGAACCCATGATTGATAAACAGAAGAAACTGGTAGAAAGTATTGGAATCACTATTCCGTAAGAAAAAAGTTACAATTTAATGCTGCTTTAGCAAAAGAACCGCCGATACTCCTTTCAGGTACAGCCACAATTACTTTTTTAAGGCCTTGGTTTTTAATCTTATCCAAAGCAATAAACATCAATGCCCTTGATTTCCCCGAAGCAGGCGGCGCTTTTAAAAGAATGTATTGCGATGCCCTGGCTTCATAAGCTTTTTGTTGCATCTCACGCATACCCAGTTCATTGGTATTTGAGCTTGAACCTGTTTGGTGATATTCTATTTTTACGATGTCAGGCATATTTATAAGCTTGTATTTATCTAAAGTTTATCTAAAGTTTATCTAAAGTTTATCTGGTTTATCTAATTTAGATAAACTCAAAACCCATTTAGGATATCTTCCTGTTCCTTGATTTTCAATAAGTTTATCCTTTTTAGACAGGGCGTAAACTAAATTTCGAACTTTATTTGATTTTTGTTTTTCATCTAAAACTGCCGGAAGAATATCTAAAATTAGTTGATAAATATTTTCTTTTGTTGCTGATCCATATTTATTGATGTAGTCCAATATCATTTTCTTGTAATGATCGTCTTTAAATCCTCTGTTTTTAATATACTGTTCTTTTTCATCAGTATTTATGGCCACAATTGACGATATATGGTAATTGGGTTTTCGGCCTTCAATAAGAAATTTTTGTTTTAGAGTTTTTGCTTCTTCATTTGTTAATTTTCTTGCCTTAGATACCTTATCAAGTAAAATAATTTCTTGTAAGGTAAGGCTTGGTAATTGCGCTAACTTCTTAGCAGAATTTACATCCAAAACTTTTCCAATGATTGAAACTTGAACTTTTTTATTGCTTACATCATAATCAGGTAATGGAAAGTATTTTTTTCTTTGGATATTAAACATTCGCTTTATTCCGCTTCCGATTGTGTCAATCAAATTCAAATTAACCATTGCGTTGGCTAAAAAAGGATTTCTATACCTCGATTCCGGAGCATCTGCATTAATTACATGTTCAACAGACTCTGGAATAAATGTTCCTGAATTGCTGAAAGTTAAAATGCCGTCTTCTCGTTCAACCACGCTAATTTTCCCGTTCAAAGTATAATCTTGATGCGCAATACAATTGTTCAAACACTCTCGAATATATACGGATCGAACTGTTCAACTTCATCTGGAAACAAGGTGCCATCTTTAATATAGCGATATTTTAAGTTCCTGATTTTTTGCTGAACCTGATTTATGGTTAGAATAAATGGACATCCAAAGTGTTCATAGTCTTTTTCGATATTGTCTTTGTCTTTTAAAATCCATGTAATTTTTGCTTGAGCAGGGTTTATAAAATGGTCAGATTCCGGCTTGCCTAACAAAAGAATGGCTGCCCTTGTAATTTTACTTTTTATGGTAACTTTTGCTTTGTTTAAAAAAGAAGCATCATCCCAACTTTGTATTTCAGCTTCAATCTTTTTATTCTTTTCTATAAATTGCTGGCGGGCAAAGTCAATGGCTTCTTTTGAAAGATCAGTTATAGTAGCTTCTGCAATTATTTGAGCCGACCAGTCCAAAGCGGTATTTTGTATTTTAATTCTATCTCGTTCATTATCATGTAATGCTCCGAGGCTTTCTCCGTCTCTACCATAGTAATGACCTTTCCAGGAAACGGGTTGACCTTGTGGCGCCGCAGGTATTTTACATAGTATTACATTTTTGCCATCTAGCTCTATTCGCTCGGTCTCTTCAAAGGAAAGACGGGGGCTTGTGTGTTGGGCTATTTCATTTTTATAGTCATTTAATTGAGAATCATTGATCATCGTACCAACAACAGACTTATTGTTATGCACTCCAAAAACGATCCAAGCAAATGGCTGTCCTTTGAGATTGGCCTCATTGCTTAAGGCAGAAAAATACTGTCCTAGATTATCCTTGTTATACTGATTTTTGGCTTCCTTAAACTCCACAACTTCATTTTCAGTTGAGAGCTTCAATAGTTCTATCAGCGTCTCTTTCATTTCTTTTTCTTTTTGGGTCTGGCTTCGGTTTCAAACAAAGTGCCTCTGCTCTTTTCCTCTTCTATCATTTGCTCATACAGTTTAAACAAATATTCTAAGCGTTCTTCATCACTTTCAAAAGGTTTTGACCGGTAGCAGCGTTCTACGGCAAGGTCAAGCTGATGATGTGCTTCACGCAAACCATCAGGCATTTTATCAGGGTCGTAAAGCTGTGCCAATGTTTTTTCAGAATGTGCTTCTCGTTCAGCTAATACCTTGTAAACACGCTTTTCTAATTCTTGCTTTTGGGATTCGTTGATTTCTGGAAATGGGAAAGTGTTGTAGCAAAGTGCTGTTGAATAACGATAATCGGACTTCAGTCTTCCAGCAACCGCTCTTAACCAAGTCATGTGCATTCTTGACGTTATCATTGCAAAAACCCATTCTTTCGCATCATAAATAGCCTGTGCTGAATCAGAAATAACATAATCAGAATTTAGAAAACCGATTGGCATATACTCTCTTCTTTCTGATGAAACTCTTGGGACTATAATCGAGTTGGTTTTTTTATACCGAACTTCTGCAAATCTATGGGGGATAGCTGCTAAAGTATTTGTTGCTCCTCTATCGCTTTGTTCTCGATGGACTTTTACTTTTTCAATTCTGTCTTTAATAAATTTTATTTTTGAAGCATCTTTAACATCTCCGTCTTCGATCCATATACACCATCTAGGAATATCATTTATAAATTCTTTTGAGCCTGCAAATTTCTTTATATATGCCTTAGCTCTTGAATCTTGTTGAGTCAGTTGTTTATATTCTTCGAGTGAAAGGGTTAAGTATCCTCCATCGTTTGGCATACTTCCAAAATTCATTAAAGGCACTTTTGAGAGTTGATTTCTTCTTCCAAAAACATAAACATTATCACCTTCAACCAAATATGGCGAGATATTTCTTACTATTGTTTTTATTGTTTTATTGAAAATAAATTTAGGTTTATTTGAAATGTTTCTAATTCCAAGAATAATTACAATTACAGCAGCTTTTGCTTTAGCATTATTGCTCCATTTAAAAGATTGATGAACAAAATCTATTTCAAGCTTATCAGTCAATATATTTGGCCAAAGAGAAGCAACTTGAGAGCCTTGACTGATTGAATTTGTAGATACAAAAGCACATTTTGCATTTGTATTTTCAATAAAGGCGCCTCCTTTGAAAAACCAAGGTGCGATATAGTCTAAATCATTGTATCCTTCCACCTTTGTGTTGAAAACAAACTTCATATCGGCTTTTTGAATTTCATCCAATATTCTTGCCCCTAAATAGGGTGGATTCCCCAAAACATAAATTTCATCATCCTTTTCTTTTGGGCAAACAATTTCCCAATCTAAACGTGTAGCGTTGCCATGTACTATATTCCCGGTTTCGGTCAAAGGTAAAGCAGGTTTGGTGCGTCCAAATTCTTTAAAGAATATTTGGTTCATCTGGTGTTCTGCCAGCCACAAGGATAGAATGGCTACTTCATGGGCAAAGTCGTCTAACTCAATACCGTAAAAATTGCCTAAGCTGATATTGCTGAATGCCAAACTGCCCATTGCCTTAAAAATCTTCATTTCCAACTTTCGCAGTTCTTTGTAAGCAATAATTAAAAAATTGCCGCTGCCGCAGGCGGGATCAAATATTTTTATGTTCCAAATTCGGTGCAATAAAGCGTTAAGCTTTTTATTGTTGCCTTTTGCTGCTTCAAATTCTTCGTAGAGTTCATTCAAAAAAAGCGGCTCAATCACTTTCATAATGTTGGGCACACTGGTGTAGTGCATTCCCAATCCGCCACGGTGCTCCGGCGTAATCACCGCCTGAATCATTGACCCAAAAATATCGGGATTAATGGCGCTCCAATCCAATTCTCCACAGTCAATTACCGATTGCCGGCTTTTGCGTGTAAATAGTGGTGCGGTGTGTTTATTTCTGAACAGTCCGCCGTTTACATACGGAAAAGCAAGCAAATAGGCTGGGAGATTACTCCTTTGCTTATTGGGAGTGTTCATCACCTCAAAAAGATGATCGAGATAAGCGTTTAAGTCGCTGCCATCTTGTTGGGTGTGGCTGCTTATTGAATATGTAAACTGCCCTTTTTCAAAAATGCCCGTATCCTCGGCAAAAAAGCAAAACAACAACCGGGAAAGAAAAACATTCAGATTATGAACTTCGGCTTGTGTTTCTTGTATTGAGCCTGTCGAAATAGGGCTGTCTTTTTTGATGTCGTCATAGAGTTTTGCCATTTTTTCGGCAGCTCTAACATCGGCAGGGCTTTCGTTTTGGTGCTGTGCTTTCTCCATACCCGCCCAGGGCAAAAAGAAATCAAAGTGTTTGGTAATATCAAGGATTTCAATATCTAAAGTATCTTGGGTTTTGGTGTCAACAGCCAATAAGACTTTGTAATCCGTAACTACTACAAAACGGGGGTCGTGTTTAATGGGTTTTCCGTTTTCAGTAAGGTTAGCAATGAGTTCGTGTAAATCTTCTCCTTTTACAGCTTTAAAAAAAAGTTTCTTTTTCCAGGAAATTTCACCATCAACTTTGGAGAGATTCAGTCCACCGTCTTTTATGCGTTTAATGGTAGCTTTTGGTTGTCCATAAGCCAGCAGCAAATCGTAAATAAAACTTTCCTTGTTGAAAGTCTTTACAAGTTGCTGCAAGTTGTTTTCTATTTGGGCAATGTTCATTATGAATGTCAGTCTTTTCGTTGAACAATATAGTTGGTAAAGTTAATGTTTATGTTGCCAAATGTTAGCGGTTTGTTGTAGTTTCGGCTGTGTCATTTCAGTTTGTTTTCTAAACCCCTCGAATTCGAAGGGTTTAAGATCTGGGTTATAAATTGCTTCCTAAAACTCCAAAAGTTCAATGGTATTTCGGTTTCTCATCCAGTTTTGAATGATAATATCGGTATGGCCAGGGTCTTTGTGTCGTGCAATGTCGGTGAGGGAGATAAAATCGTTACTGTTGTATTCGTATTAAACAATTTTAACGCTCTGAACCTTTATCTTTTTATTCTTTGCGATATTCTGTTTTCAAACGACAAATCTATAAAAAGGTTAACGTGTGTTTTTCGGTTCTTTTGGATTTTATTTGTTACAATGACCGTTAACTCCCAAATATACAACCCAACCCTCATTCTAAAAATATATTACTTTCAAAACATCTATATAACCTCTCCCCCCACTCAAACATTTAAGACCCTTCAAAAGAATTTGCCTAAAATCCTGCTTCAACATCATCGTCTCCTACCGTCAAACCCATCTCTTTTCTGCCTGAAATCCTCCCTTTTCTGCAATAGATGCATTAACTTTGCAATCTTTTTATAATATTATGAGTGTGAAATACAGAGAGTTTTCAGGATTAAACCTGCCGGCAATTGAAAAAGAAATATTAGAAAAATGGTCGGATACACAAGCATTTGAAAAAAGCGTGTCTTTGCGCCAGGGGCATCAGCCTTTTGTATTTTACGAAGGTCCGCCCAGCGCCAATGGCATGCCGGGAATCCATCACGTGATTTCCAGAACCTTGAAAGACTTGGTTTGTCGCTACAAAACCATGGCCGGTTTTCAGGTAAAGCGTAAGGGAGGCTGGGACACACATGGCCTGCCTGTAGAATTGGGAGTAGAGAAAGAATTAGGCATTACCAAAGAAGATATCGGAACAAAAATTTCGGTAGAAGAATATAATCAAAAGTGTCGCGAAGCAGTTTTACGTTTCAAAGGCCAGTGGGACGATCTGACCGTGAAAATGGGTTATTGGGTTGATTTGAATGACCCTTATATCACCTTCAAAAACGAATACATCGAAACCCTTTGGTGGTTGCTTAAACAATTGTTTGACAAGGGTTTATTATACAAAAGCGTTAGTATTCAGCCTTACTCCCCTGCTGCGGGTACGGGACTGAGCTCTCACGAGCTGAACCAGCCCGGAACCTACAAGGATGTAAAAGACACTTCGGCTACCGTACTGTTCCAAGTTGTTGAAAACCAAAAGAGCCTTCCGATTTTTGAGGCGCTTTCAAACGCAGGAACAGGTAGTGAAGATGCCCATTTTATGGCATGGACAACCACCCCCTGGACGCTTCCCTCCAATCTGGGATTGACCGTAGGCGGCAATATTGAATATGTGCTGGTTCAAACCTACAATCCTTATACCCATGAACCTCAGAATGTTATATTAGCAAGAGTTTTGCTGCCAAAGTATTTTAAGGAAGAAGGCGAAGTAAAAGGAGGTAGTTTGCCCGAATTTAAGGGGGAAAAAGGCGAAATTCTTCCCTACAAAATTATCGCTTCATTCAAAGGCGCTGAATTAGAAGGAATTGAATATGAACAACTAATGCCTTATCAGGCCAATTCGCCTGCAAAGATTGAAGAAATAACTCCGGGCGCCCAACCGTTCAGAGTGTTGGTGGGCGATTTCGTTACCACCGAAGACGGTACCGGCATTGTGCATACAGCGCCCGCTTTTGGCGCTGATGACTATAAGGTTGGCCAAAAATACAATATCGGCATCCTGACGATGGTGGATAAAGAAGGTAAGTTTGTGGAAGGGATGGGGCCGTACAGCAACCGTTTTGTAAAAAACTACAAAGACGAAAAGGATTATGTAGATGTAAACGTGGACATCAGTGTGGACCTGAAAAAAGAAGGAAAAGCCTTCAAAGTAGAAAAATACGAACACAATTATCCGCATTGCTGGCGTACCGACAAGCCGATTCTTTACTATCCGTTGGATGCCTGGTTTATAAAAACCACTGCCATCCGCGAGAGAATGGTGGAACTGAACAATACCATCAACTGGAAACCAAAGAGTACCGGAGAAGGTCGCTTTGGCAACTGGCTCGAGAATATGGTGGACTGGAACCTGAGCCGTAGCCGCTTCTGGGGTACACCCCTGCCGGTTTGGAGTACCGAGGATTGTTCTCAATATAAATGTATCGGCTCCATCGAGGAACTGAATACCGAAATCAGAAAGGCAAATGAAGTATTGGGTGGCGATATTAACCATCATTACCTGCATGATGGTATTCTGGACCTGCACAAGCCTTATGTGGACGATGTGATATTGGTAAGTGATGACGGCCGCCCGATGCGCCGGGAGCCTGATTTGATAGACGTTTGGTTCGATAGCGGCGCCATGCCTTATGCCCAGTGGGGCCTCAACTATGAAAAACTGAAAGCCGGCGATCCCATGCCTTTCAACCAGCCTTTTGAAAGCGACTTTCCGGCCGATTTCATCTGCGAAGGCGTTGACCAAACCCGCGGCTGGTTCTACACCCTGCACGCCATTGCTTCATTAGTATTTGACTCTGTGGCATTTAAGACGGTGATGAGTAATGGCCTGGTGCTGGATAAAAACGGCAATAAAATGAGCAAAAGACTCAATAATACGGTGGATCCTTTCCAAACCGTAGAAAAATATGGCGCCGATGCTACCAGATGGTATTTGGTAACCAATGCCTCGCCCTGGGATAACCTGAAATTTGATACCGAAGGCATCAAGGAAGTACAGCGTAAATTCTTTGGCACCTTGTATAATACCTACCAGTTTTTTGCACTTTATGCCAATGTGGATGGCTTTACATTCAAAGAGCCCTATTTACCGGTGGAAAAAAGGCCCGAAATTGACCGATGGATTCTTTCGTCATTGAATACTTTGATCAAAAAAGTAACCGAAGCCATGGACGAATACGAGCCCACTCAGGCCGGAAGACTGATAGAAGACTTTGTGGATGAACATCTTAGCAATTGGTATGTACGTCTTTGCCGCCGTCGTTTTTGGAAGCCGGCACGTCAAAAGACCAACGGTACCGAGGCAGGAGAGACCGAATATGAAAATGATAAAATAGCCGCTTATCAGACGCTTTATGAGTGTTTGGAAACGGTTTGTTTGCTGATGGCGCCTATTGCTCCTTTCTTCAGCGATGCTGTCTATCGCAATTTGAATATGATAACCAATCGCCATCAGGAAGAATCTGTGCATCATGTACTATTTCCAAAAGCTAATGAAGCATTGATTGACAATAGTTTAGAAGAAAGAATGCAACTGGCGCAAGACACTTCTTCACTGATTTTGTCGCTACGCAAAAAAGTAAATATCAAGGTGCGTCAGCCGCTGCAAAAGGTATTGATTCCTGTACTTAATCAGAATATGAAAGACCAGATGGAAAAAGTGGAGGATTTAATCAAGTCTGAAGTAAACGTGAAGGAAATTGAATACCTCAATCCGGATAACACATTCATTAGCAAGAAGATAAAGCCAAATTTTGTTTTATTGGGTAAAAAATTAGGCGCTAAAATGAAACCGGTTTCAGCCGCTTTAGCTAAGTTCTCGCAAGAGGATATTTCTAAACTGGAAAAAGACGGTCAAATGGATCTGAATATAGACGGAGAAGTTATTACATTGACAATCAATGAGGTAGAGCTAACCAGCGAAGATATTCCCGGCTGGACAGTAGCTTCCAAAGGGCAACTGACAGTGGCGTTGGACATTACGATTACACCCGAGCTGCAAAAGGAAGGGGATGCCCGCGAGTTTGTAAATAGAATTCAAAAAATCAGAAAAGACAGCGGATTTGAGCTAACCGATAAAATAAATGTACAAATAGATACAAATGATACGCTAAAAAGCTCATTAGTCGCTTATAATCAGTATATTTGCACAGAAATTCTTGCCGATAAACTCGAATTTCTACCCATTTCGGAAGGTGGCACCCTTATTGATGTAAATGAAAACGAATTAAAAACGATTGTAACAAAAAAATCATAAAAAATGGCTACAAAAAACAAAGTTGTTGCAAAAAAAGCTACACCTGCAAAAAAAGCGAGCAAACCGGTAGCAAAACCAGTGGCAAAAGCCCCTGCTAAAAAAGCAGTTGCAAAACCAGTGGCAAAAGCGCCCGCTAAAAAAGCTACTCCGGCCAAGAAAACAGCTACAAAACCTGTTGCAAAAGCCCCTGTTAAAAAGGTGAGCAAGCCGGTTGAAAAAAAGGCAGCTCCTAAAAAAGCAGTAGCAAAAGAAAAAGAAGTATTAAAGGCTACAAAACCTGTTGCCGAAAAAGCGCCTGCAAAAAAGACCTCCAAGCCGGTAGCCAAAGTTGAAGCGCCAAAGGCAAAAGCGAAAGTAGTGATACCCAAGTTGACCACACAGAAAGCGGTTAAATATACACCTGAGTTTTCGAAAAGTATTTTAAATAATCCTGCCAATAAGTTGGAAAAGGCCAAATCGGTTGTGCGCTATACCGATGCCGACCTTCAGGAGTTTAAAGAAATTATTCTTAAAAAATTAGATGCCGCCAAAAAAGAATTGGCTTATTTGCAAGGTTTAATCACCAGAAGAGACAGCGAAGGCGGCGATTTGGATGAAGGACGCTACATGACGATGGAAGATGGCAGTATTAGCATGGAGCGGGAGCAACTGAGCCAGTTAGCCAGCCGCCAAATTCAGTTTATTGACCATCTGGAAAAAGCATTGATGCGTGTAGAAAACAAAACCTACGGTATCTGCCGCGTTACCGGAAAACTTATTGATAAAGCAAGATTACGTGCAGTGCCTCACGCTACATTAAGCATTGAAGCAAAATCAATGATAAATAAATAATATCTTAATTAATTTTGGGGTTTCACGTTTGAGGTAACGGATAAATTTTCTTTTGGCAGTTTTGCCTAAAGAAAACGTAAAACCTCCAATTAAGAACCTTAATTTTTTTATGACCGCCACCTTTTCATACCACAAGTCACAGGTCATTCAGGCATTGCGTTATCATTTCATTGCCAAAATGGAAATCAGAATAATGATAATTTTGGTAAATGTGTTTGCATTGTTTTCACTGATATTATACATAATGGGGAAAATAACCCCCGTTGCCTTCATTTTGAATGCGTTTTTATGGTTTGGATTGATGATTAGCTTTTGGTTTATCCTTCCTTTTTTCGTATATAGCAAAGCAGAAACCTTTAAACACAGCTTCACAATGTATTTCGATGAGAACGATTTTACACTTGAACATGAAAAAGGAAAACGCAGTTGGCCATACTCAGCCTTAAAAACCTTTAAGGAAACACCGCTGTTCTTTTTTTTGTATTTCGACAGTCGTTCCTTTTTACTGGTACCCAAAGAAGGTTTTCGAGACCATGAAGAGGTAGTCAAACTAAGACATTTGCTTGGTAGCAGGTTGAAAAGCTAAAATAGTCTTTTTTTCATCATCACATGCGGAATGGTAACTTTGATAAATTCTTCACCAATCTGAGTATAACCCATTCTTATATAAAATCCTGAAACACTTTTTCTGGCATACATATTCAGCTCTCTGTAACCGATATCTCTGGTAATTGCTTCTGCAAAATGAAGCAGGGCACGGCCAATTCCTTTTCCCTGCAAATCATTCAAAACCGCCATCTGGCGCAGCAGGAGCAAATCTCCCTCCCTTACCAGCATACAGCAACCCAGCATTTTTTCATCTTCAAAAGCGCCAATCAGAATATTATTCTTGTCTTGTTCTATATCTTCTTCTGTAAGGCTCAAACCCAATGGAGCACGCAAAATATGATTGCGCAAATCCAGCATTTGCCGGTATTCCTGCGATGCATAATCAATTATTTGGAGTGCCATTATTTACAAATAAAATAAAAAAATAAAAGATTTTTTTTTCTGAATGTATTCTTATTGTAAAATTGCATAATTTTAGGTAGTAAACAAGTGATTTATTATTTTTTTTGAACGCTTGTTGATTTAGTTAAATCCTTTATTTTTGCATTTCAATAACAAAAAATATAAGATATGTCAGACATTGCATCAAGAGTAAAAAAGATAATCGTTGACAAATTAGGTGTTGACGAAGCAGAAGTTACTAATGAAGCTTCTTTTACCAATGATTTAGGTGCCGATTCTTTGGACACCGTAGAACTAATCATGGAGTTTGAAAAAGAATTCAACATTTCCATTCCTGATGAACAAGCCGAAACTATCACAACTGTTGGTCAGGCTGTATCTTATTTGGAAGAACACGCCAAGTAATGTTTTAAAAGAAGTGATTGATTTTTCGCCAATTTTGGCGTTGGTGAAAATCAAAATTGAATATACCGCCTTTGACAGTGGAGTACCATAGCAAAGGCGGTTTTTATAATTAACCAAACTCGCAGGATTATTTATGGAACTGAAAAGAGTCGTAATTACAGGTATGGGAGCCTTAACGCCATTGGGCAATTCAATTGATGAATATTGGAACGGCCTGATTAATGGTGTATCGGGCGCAGCCCCTATTACTTTGTTTGATGCCAGTAAGTTTAAAACAAAATTTGCCTGCGAAGTAAAAAACTTTGATCCCACTGCCTTTCTGGACAGAAAAGAAGCCAGAAAAGTGGATCGATTTGCCCAGTTTGCAATAGTAGCCAGCGATCAGGCGATGGCAGATGCCGGACTAAACAAAGAAAATACTAATCCTGACAGATGCGGGGTGGTTTTGGGCAGCGGTATTGGCGGCCTTATCACCTTTCAAAACGAAGTATCAGATTTTGCCAAAGGCGATGGCACACCAAGATTTAACCCGTTCTTCATTCCGAAAATGATTCTGGACATTGCAGCCGGACAAATCAGTATGCGGCACAACCTCAGAGGTCCCAATTTTGCGGCGGTGAGCGCTTGTGCAAGCAGTACCAATGCCATGATTGAAGCTTATAATTTATTAAGATTAGGAAAAGCCGACATCATTGTTACCGGTGGAAGCGAAGCCGTAATCAGCGAAGCGGGAGTGGGCGGATTTAATGCCATGAAAGCCATGAGCGAAAGAAATGACGACCCTGCCACTGCCAGCCGCCCTTATGATAAAGACCGTGATGGTTTTGTAATGGGCGAAGGGTCGGGAATTTTAATCTTTGAAGAACTCGAACATGCCAAAGCGCGCGGCGCAAAAATCTATTGCGAAGTAGCAGGCGGCGGCGCCACTGCCGATGCCTATCACCTTACAGCGCCTCATCCCGAAGGATTGGGAGCCAAAAACGTGATGTTTGCCGCACTCGATGATGCCGGAATGAAACCTACCGATATTGATTACATTAATACACATGGCACCGCAACCCCTTTGGGTGATATTGCCGAGGTAAAGGCTATTGTGGATGTTTTTGGAGAACACTCATATAATATGAACATCAGCGCTACCAAAAGCATGACGGGCCACTGCTTAGGAGCTGCCGGCGTGCTGGAAGCTATTGCCTGCATCAAAAGCGTTATACACAATATAGTGCCACCTACAATCAATCATTTTACGGATGACCCGGATTTGGACCCCAAACTGAATTTTACCTTCAACAAAGCACAAGAAAGAACTGTTAATGTTGCATTGAGCAACACTTTTGGTTTTGGAGGTCATAATGCCTGTATGATAGTAAAAAAATATACCGCTTAATATTTGTGAAGTTAATAAAAGGTTTTTTCGGTAATAAATCAGATACATCGCTAAAAAAAGAGCTTAAAAATATATTGGGCTTTTGTCCTAAAAACCTTCTATTATATAAAACAGCGCTCACCCACCGTTCATTATGCGAAAACGTGGACGAAAACAACGAAAGGCTGGAGTATCTGGGTGATGCGGTACTTAGCGCCTTAGTTGCCGATTATCTTTATCGTCGCTACCCGTACAATGAAGAAGGCTTCCTTACCGAAATGCGAAGCAAAATGGTGAACCGCCAGCAGCTTAACGAAGTGGCAGTAAAAATGGGTTTGAAAAAAATTGCCAAATACAATAAGCAGGATATTTCGTTGAAAACCAGCCATATATTTGGAAATACACTCGAAGCCTTAATAGGAGCCATCTACCTTGACTATGGATATAAAAGAACTTACAATTGGGTGGCAGACTACATTATTCTTCCACACATGTTTATGGACGAAATAGAATTGAAAGAAATTAACCATAAAAACAAGCTGTACGGCTGGGCAGGAAAAGGTGGAAAGGTGCTGGAGTTTCTCACTGTTGACGAACACCTCGAAAACGGGAGGCGTTTGTTTACTATTGGAGTGTATGTAGATGGAGAATGTATATCCAAAGGAAAAGGATTTAATAAAAAAGATGCTTCACAAATAGCTGCTAACCTGGCAATTGAGATTTTGGGTATCAAGAATGACTCGGGCGCTCCCGCCACTGATCAATAAAGCATAAAAAATGAAAAGATTCTTAATATTAGTGATAATTACTTCTTTATGGATGGCTTGTTCTGAAAAAAAGAAAGAAAATAAATTTAGCCAGGGGTATGATTATGATGTGCATATTATGACAAATATTGCCATGATGCAAAAATCGGTAACAGACATTCAAAAAAAACTAAGAGACAGTCTTCAGGCAGATTCGGCCTTTAAGAAATCGCTTTTCATTATCGACTCTCTCAAAAAGGACATTAGCGGTATGCCTGCCTTTAAAAGAAAAACCGATTACCGTAATGCCGCCATTAAAATGAGCAATTTTTATAAAAAGGTAATAAATGTGTATTATAAGGATATTATTAAAATATACAGCAACCATAAAAAGGACACAAGTGGTAATAAGTTGATTAATAGGTATATAGAGTCGCTAAAGAAAGAAGAAGATTCGCTGGAAAATAAATTTTTGAAAATCAGGTACGAATTTGCCCGAAAAAATAATGTGCCACTCGATGTGGTAGATACTACAACCAAAAAACCGGCCGATACATTAAAAAAGAAAACTGTTGATACTATTGAGAAAAAGGCAATTGACACTACTATAAAAGCGTTATAATCAGTAAAAACAATAGGCTCAATCACCGATTTTATAAACTTTTAAAAGAAAGCTATGTTTCTTTATTATGCTTGAACTACCTGTATATCTTGACTATAGCGCTACCACTCCTTGTGATAGGCGAGTAATAGATGTCATGTTACCGTATTTCAACCGGTTTTTTGGCAATGCAGCCAGCCGTACGGATAAAACGCGCTTTACGAAAACAGAGCATATCTAATTAAGAATAATGAGTAACTTTGTACTTAAATAAAATTTTTCATGAAATAAAACGAAATTAAAGTCATATAAAAATATAGCGTTTCGCTTTAAAAATTCCTGTCACAGAAATCGACCAAATTTAGAAGCACAGGGAAGTAAAAGTGGAAACGCCTACGGTAATGCGTGGGCGTTCCTTTTTGCTTTGTGCTTCGGGTTCTTGGTCGAACCTCTGTGACGAGCTTGGGGAATTAGCCTACGCAGTTTTTTTAATACCGTAGCAAATGAAATTGACAAATAAATTACCAGAGATTAACCATTATGGGAATAGAATTCCTGAAGGAAGTATTTTTTTCAAAATACCTGAAAACATTGGAGAAATAGTTTCCGCTTCAACATCATACTTTAAAGGACAAAAGCCTTTAACATCTAAAGAGAGAAGTCCTAAATACTTAAAAAATATTGGAATTGCACTTGCGGTATCTTTATTAATCATTCTAATTGGTAGAGTAGCAAATCCAATATGGATCTCGATTTGGATAGGGATTCCAATTGTCATTGCATTAATTGTATCAAACAGTTCTACAAAATTCAAAGGTGTATGTAGCTACATAGGAACAAATGGCTTTGCGGAATATTCCTTTTTAAACTCACCTGAGAATATCATAACTAATAATGAAATATCCTTCAATAATGTTACAGACCTTTTAAAAGGTAGCAAAGTAAGAAAAAGGAATTTTAGCTATGAAGGGACTGATTTCATCTTTCTATGGCTAAATAATGGAAAAGAAGTATTCAAGTTAGAAAGCACCCATCAGAACAAGAATAATGAACCTGATAAGTATCCATTTGAATACTACTTTATGGCACTTGCAGTTGACCAATGGACAAAAAAACTTGTCAGCCAAATGCCAAAGAAACTTCAAGAAGAAGGCTTTCTTGAGTTTGATTTAATAGCAAATAAAAATAGCAAATGGATTAATGTAAAGCATATAAGAATGGGGATTGGATTTATTGAATTTATATTTTCAACCAAAACCGTAAGATATAATCATGATCAAATCAAAAAAATGTATTTTCAAAATGGTTCATTGTTTATGGAACATAAAAATTATGAGAAAAAATTATTCGGCTTTATTGAAAAGGGGGATAAAAATAGTATCCCCTTGACAAACCTTTCTAACCAAGCGTATTTCTTTCACACATTTGAAAAATTAATGGGTTATTCGCTATAAACGTATTTAAATGAATTTAATTAAAAACAATCCATATCGAATACTTGGCTTGCTGGTGGGAGCCTCAGCAGCACAATTAAATAAGCATCGCACTTGGATTCCCCAATATATAATTGCGGAAGCTGAAATTCCTATTGAATTTACGGCATATAGTTTTGAGGTATTTGGTACTATCCACAGAACAACAGAAAACATAGAAGAAGCTGCATCAAAACTCGATTTGGACAGCGACAAAATAAATGCTGCCCTGTTTTGGTTTTGGAATGGACACCCAATTACAGACGAAGCTGCATTTGAGGCAATGAAAGAGGGCAATTTTGAATATGCTATAGAAATATGGAGTAGACGAGTTCAAGCTAGATCTATAACAAAAGGGAATGCGTCTGCGCACCATAATCTATCGACTTTATATTTTTCAGGAGCGCTAAAAGATATGTTTGAAGAGGACGAAATGTTTGAAATTGCTTTAAGCTTAAAAATAGAGTTTCTTGAAAGTGATTTTATCAAAGAGTTTACAGATCAAATTACTGATGAACATTTTAAGATTACGAAGAAAGAACTTCAATTATTGTTTCTTGAAAACTTATCGCAAGATGTGGGGTTTAATATTTCCAAATTCTTTGAAGCTGTTTCAAACATAGAGTTTTCCGCTAAACAAGATTTTATGAAAGGGTTAGTTCAAAAACCCATTTCGCAAATTGAACAACAAATTGAAACAGCAAAAAGCAAACGAAAGGCTAACAAAGCAAATGCAATAAATGCAGGGAAAGAACTCTACAATAACGTTGCAAAAGAAATAAACCAACTCAAAAGCATTTTAGGAACAAGCGATATAAAATTTTCATCTATTTCAGATAAGGTTGCCGAAGAACTATTGCAATGTGGTATTGACTATTTTAAACATTACAGAGATAGCAACACAGACCCAAGCAGTTATTCAATGGATTTATTTCGCAAAGCGAAAACCCTTGCTATTGGTAGCGTTGCGAAGCAACGAATACAAGAAAATACAGAGAACTTGCAGGAATGGATTAACGATAAACCTGAAAGAGATAAACAGAAAAGAATTGCAGTTGACTTTGAACAACTAAAAAATCTCATTGACAGATATGAAAGTTTACCTGAAACAGTTGCAAATGCAAAACAACTTTTATCAAGTGCAAAACCATATTTGAATAATGTAAAAAATGCTTTGGGTAGTACAGACGAACTTTATTTAGGACTTAGTTCAAGAATAGGCTCTGATGCACAAGGAATGTGTGTTTCTGAAATTAACAAACTTCAAGAAAGGTTTGCAAACACTTATGATCCTTCAACAAAAGTTGCTGTAATTTTCACACTCAAACAAAAAGTTGACGAGGCTTGGGAAGTTACGAATACTATTTCTGCAATGGATTTGCGTTCTGATTTTAGAAGTCGTGTAAATCAAAACAAAAACTCTTTATCAGGACTTAGAAGCCAACTTTCACAAGTAACAACAGGAAGCGGACGAAGCAGTTCTTCATCAAGTAGCGGTGGTTGTTATATCGCAACAATGGCTTACGGTAGCTATGAACACCCACAAGTTTTTGAGTTGCGAAAATTTAGAGATGATTTTTTAGCTAAAACAATTGCAGGTAGAATGTTTATTCAAACATATTATTTCATTTCCCCAAAACTTGTAGAGTTATTGAAAAACCAAAAGAGCGTAAACACCTTAATTCGTAAAGCGTTGAACCAATTTATTAAAGTAATCAAAAAATGAAGAAAATAATCATATCTCTTTTCCTGTTAGCAAGCGTAAACACTTTTGCCCAAACAGAAACTTTGACCAAAGAAGATTTGGCTAAAGAATTACAACCGTTAAAAACCAGTATTCAAACCTTGCAGAAAGAAAATAGCAGTTTAAAAACTAAAATCGGCAATTTGAACATCAAACTTTCTGATGCCAACCAAAGCATTGACAGTTTGCAAATTCAAACGCAAAATAATAGCAACGCTATTTTGCAAACTGCAAGTCAGTTGGGCGTTAAGATTACCACGACAGAACAAACTGCAAATAAACGGATAGATGAAGTTGGCCAATCATTAAGCAAAAACTCACTTTACGGAATTATCGTTGTCCTTTCTACAATCTTACTTTCAGGCTTGTTATATTGGTTGTTGAGCAAACGCCAAAAAACAGACAAAAACGAAGTGGTTAATCAGTTGCAACAAACCAAAACAGAACTCGCACAAGAAGGTGCAAAATTAGAAATGCAACTGTTGGATATAATTGAAAAACAACTCAAAGTTGCGGATAAATTAAATGCAACGGAATCTACAATAGACCATACTTTTCATAAAAACAGTGCAAATGAGTTACAGCGTATTGCCAATTATACGAATACGCTCCCAGCCGACAGTCAGGAAGCAATAGCATTACAGGGTTCGTTAGGGAGATTAAGGAATTATTTCAATGCAAGTGATTATGAAATTACAGATTTTACAGGTAATGAATATGATGAAAGGATACCAATGAGAATTAGAGAAACCATTTTTGATGATAGCATTGATTTCGGTAAGGAGATAATCATTAAAACTTGGGAGCCTCAAATAAAATACAAAAATGAAATAATTCAAAAAGCTAAAATAGATACAAAATACAATAAATAATATGCGTACAAAAATAGATTTCGGAATAGACTTAGGGACTACTAATTCAGCCATTGCTAAAATGGAAAATGGCAAACCTATGATAGTAACAACAGGCAGGGCAGATATTATTCCTTCTTGCGTTGCCATTCAGAATGGTGGGAGAATTTTAGTTGGCGATAGAGCTAAAACAATCTTTGCACAGGAAAGAGAAAGAGAATTGAGAGATGGTACAAAACCCAATTCATATATCGAATTTAAAAGGGAAATGTCCAACCCGTTTACCTATCATAGCCCAAATTTGGGTAGAGATATATCACCGGAAGAACTATCTGCCGAAGTGCTGAAAACATTAAAATCGTTTGTAACAACAGAGAAGTTGAATTCAATTGTTATAACCGTTCCTGCAAAATTCAATATGGCACAAAAACAAGCAACAATTAATGCAGGTAAATTGTATCCTGTCGGCCAACCCCATATTTTCGGTGCAGTTTGATAAGTTGATATTTGCGGGATGAAGACTAGTAATGATTCTAAGGCAAAAGTTATGCGGCGACATATAGAGGCTCAAAGCATCAGCGGGTTAACAGTTACAGAATATTGTGCACAAAACGGAATAGTAAAATCCAACTATTATTATTGGCATAGAAAACTCTCGGAAAGGAAAGTTGCAGGCTTCACTCCGATTCATGTAGGCAGAGATTTATCCATTGAGGTAACCTACCCCAATGGCGTACAGCTTAGTTTCGTCGGTGAAATAAATACAGTCACCATCAAAGCACTGGTATGCTGCATTTGAGTACCAGCTGCCGCTATTTTTATTACACTGGTCCGACGGATATGCGCAAGGGGGCTTACAGCCTCAGCGGTTTGGTGCGTAATGAAATGAACCAGGATGTACTCAGTGGCGATGTATTCATTTTCATCAGTCGGCGGGGTAATAAAATAAAATTGTTGCAATGGGATGGTGACGGATTTGCCTTGTATGAAAAAGGATTAGAGCGTGGCACTTTTGAGCGACCGGTATCAGAGCACACCGGCCATCCGATAGCTATCGGATATAACATGACAGCTCATCAGTTACAATACATTTTAAACGGTGTGGTATTAAAAAGTATCCGTTATAAGAAGAGATACAGCCATATTGGCTGAAACTACTGCCAATACTGCATTGCAGCCAACTGTTGGCATTCTTATTGCTCATTGTTTCTCATCGAGACAATCCTTACACATACCGATTATAAAGCCCTTTACGAGCAAGCACAACTACAGATACAGTCGCTGCAATTACAGTTAGCGGAGCTCAAAAAAATGATCTTCGGCAGCAAGGGAGAAAAATTTATCGTATCATCCAATACCAATGTGGTGCAACCAGACTTGTTCCCTGATGATAAATTGGGTGAGCATACTGTGATAAAAACCACGCTGATAAAATCATTTGAAAAAAAGCAAACCAGACTCAACGTAAATCATCCTGGCCGTAATCCGTTACCAGAAGGGCTTCGCAGGGAAGTAATCACACTACAGCCCGATGGAGATGTAAGTAATTTAAAAGAAGTAGGCCGTGAAGTAAAAGAGGTATTGGAATATCAGCCCGGTGAGTTGTTTGTAAAACAATATGTACGTCCTGAATATATTGAAATAACTGAGGACAGATTAAATGCCAGGCGTGTGATAGCTGCTCTGCCGGCCATGCCTTTGGAAAAGTCCATTGCAGGCCCATCACTGCTCACGCATCTTTTGGTAAGCAAATGGGTAGATCACCAGCCAGTCTATCGTCAGCTTGAGATATTTAAAAGACAGGATGTAACCATCAACCACAGCACAGTATCAGGGTGGATAAAGGATGCTATGGAACTTATAGAGCCGGTATATAACCTGCACTGTAAAGAGGTTCTGAACACTGATTACCTTGGTGTAGATGAGACCACCATTAAGGTATTAGATAAAGATAAAAAGGGCACTACTCACCGGGGATACTACTGGGTGTATTACGATACAGGCAGGAAGTTAGCATTGTTCGATTACCAGCCGGGCAGAGGCGCTATTTATCCGCAGAGCATGCTGCACAGGTTTAAAGGCTACCTTCAAACAGACGGCTATGATGCTTACGAAACCTTCGATAAAGTAGAAGGCGTTACCACACTATGCTGCTGGGCACATGCCAGGCGCAAGTTTTATGACGCTAAAGATTATGATAATGCCGGTGCAGAAAAGATACTGACAGAAATACAGCGACTCTACGAAATAGAAGCGCACTGCAGAGATGAATGCCTTACCCGGGAACAGATAAAAGAATACCGATTCACCCATGCGGTACCCATTCTTACAGCGCTTAAAAAACTATTACAGGATTTTCTTGTAAAATCATTGCCATCCTCTCCGTTGGGCAAGGCGATAAGCTATACGCTGAAGCGATGGGAGAAGTTGTGCCTCTATACTACTGATGGCAAATTGCAGATAGATAACAACTTAGTTGAAAACAGTATCCGCCCGGTGGCTTTAGGCAGAAAGAACTATCTGTTTGCCGGAAGCCATGAGCGGGCCCAGGATGCCGCTATGTTATACAGTCTGTTTGCCACCTGCCGACTGCATGGTGTCAATCCTGAGAAATGGCTGACTCACCTGTTTGAGAAGATAAATGTTACAGCTAAGAATGACCTACACCTACTGCTGCCGCAAAATTACACTGCCGTAGCCTCATAACAATGATGGGGTTCGTCAAAGGGATACGGTAAATTAGCAGGATTTGAATTAGTTGTGCTTTTAGAGGAACCGGTTGCCGCCTGCCTTGCATACAATATGGAAGCCCCAAACAAAAAAGGCACTTGGTTAGTTTTTGATTTTGGTGGAGGTACTTTTGATGCTGCTTTGGTAAAGAAAGATGATGATGGCATGATGAGGGTTGTTGATAAAGGAGGAGACAATGAATTGGGTGGAAAAGATTTAGATTTAGCGATTGTTGATAATTTAATATTACCTTATCTCTATAAAAACTACAATCTTTCCTCTTATAAAACAGATAATAAGAAATCGGAATTTTTAAGGGCAGTTATAAAAAGATTTGCCGAAGAAGCTAAACTTGAGCTGTCTTTCCAACAAAATACAGACTTACTTAAAACCTATCCTGGTGATATAGATTTGAAAGATGATGACGGAAAAGATTTATGCCTGAATATTGATTTTAATCAAGAAATATTACACACGCTTTTAGAACCAATCCATCAGCGAGCCATTGATTTAGCTTTAAGAGTAGTTAAAAACAAGAATCTAACTAAGAATGATTTAGATGCTGTGATATTAGTGGGTGGGCCTACGCTTTCCCCTGTTTTTCAAAAAATGATTAAAGCACAAATATCGGATAAGATAGATACAAGTGTAAACCCGATGACAATTGTGGCTAAAGGTGCTGCATTATTTGCCTCTACCAAAGATGGGATTATTGGTCCTGTTGGTGATGAAGAAGTAGTCTTAGATGTCAAATATGATTCGGCAACATTAGAGTCCGATACTTTGATCAATGTGAAAATAAACAAGGAAAAGACTAAAGCTACAATACCAGAAAAGGTAAGCCTATTTATTGAACGAGGAGATAAGGGCTTTAATACTCAAAATGAAATAAATGCAAATAGGATGTCGCTTATTGAATTACAATTGAACGTAGGGGAAACCAATGTATTCAACCTTAGTTTAATTGATGACAAAGGAAACAATTTGCTTTGTGTGCCAAGTAGTATTTCCTTTATACCCGTTGATGTACCACCACCAACAAACAACTATTTTATAGGCATTGAAATTTGGGATAGGCAAAAAGAAATGGGTGTGTTTAAAGGATTAAAAGGATTGGAAAAAAATAAGATTCTTAAAAATGCTGTAGGTATTATTTCTGATATCAAAACGCCCAAACAATTAGTACCGGGAAAATCAGATGATACTTTAGAAATAAGAATTTTTCAGGGAGAAGATAATGCAGAAGGTAAAGATAGCTTTTTGAGTGACCATGTTACTAGTGTGATTATAACAGGTAATGATGATTTTAAAAAAGTTATTCCTGCACAATCTGATATAGAAGTTACACTTCGTTTTGACGAAAATGGAGGGTTGCCGACTTGTTCAGTATTTTTTCCGGATATTAACTGGACACATCAAGTAAGATTAGGTGATATTAAAACCAAAGAAGTTGACTCAAAATGGGTTAGTAAGGAAATTGAAAAGGATATTGTTAGACTGGAAGAATATTTAAAAGAAAATACCTCTCTGCCATTAGATAAATGCTTGACGAGATTATCAGAGTTAAAACAAGATTTAAAAAACAACGAAAATAATCCAAGTGGTAGAATTACTGTTTTAAACAAGGTACGTGAAAACAGAAGAGAAATTGAAGAACACATATCAACGGATGAATGGGCAAAAGTTAGCGAAGAACTAAAGGAAGCTTTTTATCAGGCAGAAGAATTAGTTGAGAAATGCGAATCTGGAGAAATAGAATCCGACAATTTAGATATGAGAAAAGTCAAATCTCATTTAGAAGATTTCAGAATTAAGATTGAGCAAATATTTCAAAGTAAAGAAACGAATTTAGCAAAAGAACTAATAGAAGAGATAAATGATTTAAGCAGGGCTATTATTACAAATTCTTTACCTGATGGATTAAGAGAAAGAATTTTTATAGAACATATTGATAACAACTTTTCCCAGATTACTTGGACAAACGCAACAAGAGCAAGACAATTTATTAATCAGGCAATCACAAATATAAATAATGATGGAAGTTTGAGAGAGTTGCAAAGTTTATGCTCACAAATCGATAGCTTAATTGATAGAACTAAGCCGCAACCACCTATTCCACAACCGAGGTAAATTATTAAAAGTGAGCAGTTACAAAGGCATATTATCGAAAGAATTTTTAATTAATAAAAAATAAAATGATAATGCTAAATAAATTATTCGGAAAAAAAGAAGCACCAAGGAAAGACACCGTAATTGAGTTTAAAGACGGTACTCAAATGGACTTTGATATATACTGGTTACGACGTGAATTGGAATTTCAACACCAACCTGACAAACTTCAATTTAGGACAAATGAGAACCACTCACTCAAATTTGGTGAATTAATAAATTCATTATTTGACATTAGGAAAGAAGAATTATCTGTCCTCTCAATTAATGACGGAACGCTAACCACAATAGAGGGTGAAGAAAATATTTGGAATTACGAGTTTTTAAAACATTACAACCGAGATGAGAATGGCAAGTATAATTACCTGTGTGCAGGTTGTAGTGGTTTAATGAATCAAAAGGTTCTGACTTTGTCATATAGAACTCACTCAAAAACTGATTCTGACAATGACAAATCAATAAGTAAGAAGGATGCAATTCTAATTGTTCACTTACAATATCCAGAAGGGCTTAAAGATAAGACTCTTTACGTTCAAACTACCTTTTGTTTACCAACCGTAATGCTTGAACGAAGTAAAAAGGGAATGAATCCTCAACCCAAGTCTTTATCTATATTGATAGCCTTCGACTATAGACAAAAGGAAGAGGTAGAGAACGAGTTTTTTACGGTTTTTAATTCCGCAAAGGGAAAGCTTAAAAATAATAAGACCGAAGAACTGGATTATCTTGAAAGAGAACTATTAGAAGTTCTTTTTCATCCGCAAATCGCAAAGGAGTTCTATTTTGGAAAAAAAGTAATGACCGAGAATAGATTTTGGGATGCAATAGAGTATTTCAATAATGCATTCAAAGTCTTGCAATACAAATGGTGGGAAGACAACTTAACTCATGAAGAATTTCAGACTTTAATTGAATGTTCATTTTTAATCGGCTATTGCTATTATGAATTGGGGTTATTTGATAAATCGTATAAATACTTAGAGTTTTCCTCAAAAAACAGTAATGGTGGATATAAATATCAATCAGAATTTATTAATTGTCTAATAGCCTTAAAAGACATTCGTTCCTTAACGATAATAGACCACAACTTTGAATCCTTAACTAATAAGAAAGAAGAAGACCGGAGTGAATATGATTATGACTTTTATATGTTTTTGCTAAGAAGAAGGGCTTATTGTATGATTGAACTTAAACAATATGAAGTAGCAGAAGATATTTTAAAAGGTATTCTAAAAAATGACCCTGAAAATGAATTTGCGAAACAAGAAATTGAATATATTAAACAGATGAGAAACAATGAATAATCATTGTTGAAATCGTTTAGGAACGATTAATCTTTTGAGCAATGAAAGCAATTTATTCATAGATCACAAACAATAACTAATGAATAGTTACAAAGGCATATTACCGAAAGGATTTCTGATTTATAAAATCAAGGAAAACATTAGGATAAACAATAAATCAAAAGCAATGAAAAATATTTTAGTAATAATCCTTCTCTGCATGAGTTCGCTTGGTGTATCTGCACAGGCTCGGCTTACCATAGAAAATAACTCACAGCGCCAAATGACCGTGAAAATAATGAAAGGCTTTGGAAATGGGTCATTACATGAACTTGTTTCAATTTCGTCATATGAAAGTAAGACAATTTATTTTTCTCAAAGCGGTTATTACTTCACAAAAACAAAAGCTGTTTTAAGAGGTAAAGACCCTGTGTATCAGAAAGGGCAGCCGTTTAAAGTAACCAATGACGATACCGGATATTCTGTAATGACATTAACTTTTTCAATCAAAGAATCAACTATTCCACAAGTGTTAGGCGGTAGGCAAATTTCAAAAGAAGAATTTGACAAAAACTGATTTTCCTGACTTGTCTAACGACATGCTTTTATGAATAATTATTTGGAGTATATTAAAGAAAAATCAAATGAAGAGCTTCTGAATATTTTAAAATTTTCGGAACTTTATCAGCCAGCCTTTATTAAATTAGTTAAGAAAGAATTGCGGGAGAAAAGGGGCGTTGTAAACGCCTTGCTTAATTATGATTTTTTACCAGACATGTCAACTTGGGATATTGAAAATCATTTCCGAGAAAACACTGATTTCCAGTTTGTATTTAAAAATGCTTATGCTGAAAAAATCCTATTAAAGGATAATGTCCCTATTCAGACGGAACCTAAGATAGAAAAGGTAAAAGAGAAAAGGGAACTACTACCACTATTTTTAGTATTATTTATTTTAGTATTATTTTCTTCTGGTTATATAACTGTTGTTTCAGGGTTTTCCAACATGTCTTTATCGGATTATGATTTAGGAGTTAAGGGGCTCTCTGTGGTTGGCCTTATTTGTGATATAGTCTTTATTTTGGGAATGTCAGGACTCTCAATTTATGTTGCTACAAGATTTATTGCACGTAAGAATAACGCCGTTCCGTTGGCAAAGATTTTGCTTGTTGTTGGTTTTGTTACCAGGTTACTGTTATTGATAAGTGACCAAACCGAGAAGAGTGGCCATTTCTCTTCCAATCGAATGATAATAATTTTAGTCCTTTCAGCTCTTTGGTTTTTATATCTAAGTTATTCTAAAAAGGTAAATTTTATATTTCCAAAAGAAGAACGAAAACTTCTCAAAAATGATAAAATATATCTTGCCTCAACCATAGTTCCGGGTTTGTTATGGATAGGGCTTTCGTTTATTATTTCTTTAAACCAGGAATTTGTACCTGCTGGAAATTATCAGATTGCAGAAATAATTACTGAGAGTCAATTAGGGTCTAATGAATACACAGATGGGAGAATTATTTTTGAAAGACCTTATGGATTTTCTATTGAAAAGAAAAAAGTTAATGGCGATGATGATCTTTTCAATTTGGAAGCTGGTGAAGAGGTTTCACTTATGGTATATAGTGTTTACGACAATAACGATAATAAGGAATATTTTAATGAAGTTATGCAGGATTTCGCAGACTCAACTATGTCGAATTTTGAGTATGTTATTGGAAATGACAAGCACTATATATTATCTGGAAATAGTTTTTATATAAGGGAATTAATATATCAGACCGAACCTGCAATAAAGTGGACATTTGTGTTAATTTTTAATAAAGAAACATCAAAATGTTGTGTCGTATCTTGTTTTGATTCTGCTATCGGAAAGCGTGCTGATTATTTGGAATCTCTAATTAATTCAATCCGTTTTAAAGAAAAATAAGATGAAAACTCGCATAGGCATATTACCAAAAAGATTTTTGATTGATGAAAAATACAGCGTTTTGCTTTTCATCAAAGAAGGGAGCAATGTCGAAACCCATCGTGCAAAATTCAAAGTCGGAAAATTATTTTTGTAAATTGCGGTATTTTAAATATCAGAATTTATGGCAAAGAATAAAACCATACAAGTAGAAGGCAGAGAAATTACTGTAATTTCCCAACAGGAAGAAGACTATATTTCTCTAACCGATATGGCTGGTTATAGAGATAATTTAGAAGCTCGAATTGTTGTTTCTAATTGGATGAGTAAGCATTACACTGTAGATTTTTTGGCAGTTTGGGAACAGGTAAACAATCCAAATTTTAACCGTATGGGTTTCCATACGGTTAGAAATGGAGAAGGCAGATTAATTTTAACCCCAAAACGCTGGGTAGAAATAACAAACGCCATAGGTATATTCTCTAAATCAGGCCGCTACGGAGGGGGTATTTTTGCACATAAAGATATTGCTTTTGAGTTTGGAACCTGGCTGTCTGCTGAATTTAAGTATTTTCTTATCCGTGAATTTCAACGGCTCAAAGAAGAAGAAAACAATCAGTCAAAATTAGAATGGAACTTGCAACGAACTTTAGCGAAAGTAAATTATCGTATCCATACCGATGCTATTAAAGAAAACCTGATGCCAAAAACAATTACCAAACAGCAAGCCAATTTTGTTTACGCCAACGAAGCTGATTTGTTGAATGTCGCTTTGTTTGGAATGACGGCAAAAGAATGGAAAGAGCAAAACCAAAATGCTAAAGGAAATATCCGTGACGAAGCCACAATAGAACAATTAGTCGTACTGAGCAATATGGAAAGTATTAATGCACTTTTGATTAGAAAAGGTATTTCGCAAACGGATAGGTTGTTAGAACTCAACAAAGTGGCAATTACACAAATGAAATCACTGTTAGAAAGCAATAGTATAAGGAAATTGAAATAATGAATTCTTACAAAGGCATATTACCAAAAGGACTTTTGATTGATGAAAGGTATAGTGTTTTGCTATTCATCAAACAAGGAAGTAATGCTGAAACCTATCGTGTAAAAGGCAAAGACGGGAAATTGTATTTTCTGAAATTGTTCAATTATTCAAAATTGAGTAGAACGGCATTTGACAGCGAAAGCAATTTATTGGAAATTGAGTTTTTGAAAAAAGTAAAGCACGAAAACATTGTTTCTTACAAAGGCAGTGGCGAACTGATTTTTGAGAACAAAAAATATGCTTACTTGGTTTTGGATTTCATTGCAGGCGAAACATTGGCAGAACGCATAAGCAGGGAGAGGTATAGAAATTACTATGATGTACAGCAAGTTATTATTGATGTTTTGAAGGGCTTGAGCCACCTGCATAGTTTACCCGAACCGATTATTCATAACGAAATTACACCGCAAAACATAATGTTGGATTTGTCGGGCAATGTGCCAAAAGCAAAAATTATTGACTTTGGTTATGCTCGTTCCTTTCATTCATCTACAAAAGCATATAATAAAGTTGGTTTGAATTTGAACTATGTTGCTTCTGAATGTTTCAATGGTTTATATTCACCACAAAGCGACATCTTTTCTGTTGGTGCTGTAATGTATCAATTACTTTTCGGCTTACCCGCTTGGTTCAAAGATGTTTCGAAATTTGTTGCAGACAGAGCAAATGTGGAAGGACCCGTTTTGCAGGAAAGGAACAAACCATTGTCGTTTCTAAAAATCTCAAATGATTTTGTTGGCCTTGATGAAATTATAAAATTGATTCTGAAAAAGGCACTATGTAATGATACAGAAGAACGTTTTCAAAATGCGGATGAATTTATACAAGCCATAAATGGCGAAATAGAAGTTGAGGACATAGATACATTTCAGAAAATAAAGTCGGATGATAAACCCAAAAAAACCTTTCGACAGGTTCAAGGTTCAAAAGCGAAAGGCAAAGGTTTTGATGCGATTGCAGGATTAGATGATTTGAAGAAAGAAATGAAAAGGTCTGTCATTGATGTTTTACAAAACCCTGAAAAAGCGGAAAGATATGGAGTAAAATTACCAAATGGAATGATTTTATATGGACCTCCCGGTTGCGGAAAAACATTTTTTGCCAAGCATTTTGCAGAAGAAGTTGGGTTTAATTTTTTGTTGGCTACTCCAAGTACATTGAAAAGCCGTTATATTAATGCCACACAGGAAAACATTGCCAAAATGTTTGAAGAAGCAGAAAAGAAAGCACCAACAATTATTTTCATTGACGAGATAAACGAATTGTTGCCAAAGCGTGATAGCGACAGCCACGAAATGGCAAAAAGTGCTGTGAACGAAATGTTGGCTCAAATGGATAGAACAGGCGAAAAAGGAATTTTCATAATCGGAGCAACCAATTATCCTGATATGATTGACCCTGCAATGCTTCGTTCGGGGCGTTTGGAAAAGAAATTTTATCTGCCACTACCCGATTTTAAACTTAGAAAGGCTCTTTTTGAAATGAGTTTAAATATAAGGAAGAAAGTGTTAGATTTTGGAATTGATTATGAAAAACTATCCAATCTAACAGAAAACTATGTTAGTTCAGATATTGAATCAATAGTTAATGAAGCAACATCAATAGCAATGGCAGATGATTCAAGAATAACAATGAGTTTATTAGAAAAAATAATCAAAACAACCAAACCGTCCGTGTCTTTGCAGGAGTTGAAAAAATACGAAGTGATGAAAGCAAAAATGGATGGAGAAAGTATTGAACAGAAAGAACAGAAAAACGACAGACCAAGAATTGGATTTAAATCTTAAAAAAACAGATAAGAAATGGAAACCATAACATTTGATAAACTCTTGCTGAAAACAGCATTTTGCTGTATGGCAGCAGACGGTAACATTGACAAACGAGAAGTTGCTCTAATCAAATCAATGTGCGAAAAATCCGAATTGTTTAAGAACTTCAATTTTCAAGAAGGAATCAATCAACTTATAACGAAACTCAACACAAACGGAAAAGCGTTTATTCAACATTATTTTAACTTGTTGAAATCAGCAGAACTTTCAGAGCAAGAAGAACTGACTTTGATTGATTTTGCTATACAAACCATCAATGCAGACGAAATAATTGAGTACTCTGAAATCAAATTTTTCAAAAACATCAGACACCGTTTGAAAGTTAACGATGAAACCATTTTAGCTAACTTTCCTGACCTTGAACAATACTTGGAAGAAGATATTATCACGGATAGTTTTATTGACAAAATCACAAGCAAGTACTTTGAAACAACAGAGTTACCAGAGTTTGATTTAATCACCATTGATACAAACAAAGAATGAATAAGGTTATCAAAATAATTCTTGCTGCATTGTTTTTTCTTTGCTTATTTGATATGCCTTACGGTTTTTATCAGCTTGTAAGGTTTGCAGGAATGATAGGTTTTACATTTTTTGCTTACCAGACAAATGAAGAAAAAAAACAAGCGGACACAATTATTTTTATTAGTCTTGCTTTGTTGTTTCAGCCATTTTTCAAAATTGCGTTAGGCAGAGAAATTTGGAACCTGGTAGATATAATTGTGGGTATTGGTTTGATTGTGTCTGTTTTTTGGAAGAAGAAACTTCTATAAAAAACTAAAGCTGCTTTTATCACCAACGTAAGTTTGGGAAAGGAGGAAGCAGCATCACGACACAAGTATATGACTTAATTTCTGTCTCGTAAAATTTTTTTCGCAACTTTGCCACATTATTCAAGAGAGGGGTGCATTTCAAATTTTCGTGGTACAAAATGGTTATAAGGTTTAATTTTAATAATTAAAATCCATTTATTATGACCAAGCAAGAATATTTAGAAGCCGCTGAAAAGCGATACGATGAATTAAAGAGCCTTAATTTAATTACCGATTTTTATGATTATGAAACTGAGTTTGTCAAAATCTGGAATAGTCTGGGCCGAGAAGTTCTGGAAAAGAATATTGGAAACCTCAGCCATGATAAGCGTAAAAAAAAACCTCACGACTCTCGGTCCGGTAACCATAAATAACAATCATCCCTTTAGTAAGGGTAAGAATGGATTTCAGATTTCACCCAGACTTCAGGAATTGATGGTTTATTCAGCTCAATTGGATAGTTATGAGAATTGCAATGAAGTACTGGAAAAATATATTGATATAAAAGTAAGCGCATCGCAGGTTTGGCGGGTAGCCAATGTATATGGAGAAGAAGTTGGTAAAACGATATCGGAGGAGATAGTATTAACCCCATGTAAAAAGGAAGAGGTGATTTACGGCATGGCCGACGGCTCCATGATATTCACCAGGGAGGAGGGATGGAAGGAAGTAAAAGTTGGAAGGATTTTCAAAAGTTTATCCTGTATCCATGCAGGAGATAAACCAGGCTGGATAAGCAATTCCCAGTATTTGGCCTATCTAAGTGACCATAAGAAGTTTACAGCGGAGATGGAAAAGCCATTAGATTATTACAGTCAAAATAAGCAACGTATTGTTTTCATATCAGACGGTGCGACATGGATAAAAAACTGGATAGCAGATGCCTATCCGGATGCGATATCAGTATTGGATTATTATCATGCCAGCGAACACCTACATGATTATGCCAAAGCCACGATTAAAGATGATGCTCAGAGGAAGCAGTGGTTAGACAAGCGATTAGGATTACTGCTGAACGGAGAAGTACAAAAGATAATAGATGAATTAAATGGCTTACCTCAAATAAGTCAGGAAGCCAGGCAGTTAATAGACTACTACGAATCTAACAAAACAAGAATGAATTATCCGCAGTATAAGAAAATCGGAGCAGGTATAATTGGTTCCGGGGCTATTGAATCAGCTCACAGGACAGTTGTACAAAAAAGAATGAAACAGTCCGGACAGAGATGGAGCCGAAGAGGCGCTCAAAATATGTTGAATCTCAGAGTGACTAAAAAAAATAACAGGTGGTCTAAAATCGTTGAGTTGGTAAAGGAGGATTTCTTTAGAGAGGCGGCTTAGATTACCGAAAATTTGAAATACACCCCAAGAGAGTAAGAGAAGTACTTCGTTAGAAACTTTTTCCTAAATTTGAAGTGTCCATTTCGCTGGAAGTTTATTGATAAAAGCCTACCAATTTGACAAGCCGACGAGGCGATAGATACAATTGTAAATACTTTATAATCAATAAATAATAATAATCTTATTTGTTTTTGAACTTTAACCTGAAAGCTATGTTTTTTTAATATGCTTGAATTACCGGTATATCTTGATTATAGCGCTACAACTCCTTGTGATAAACGAGTTATAGATGTCATGTTACCTTATTTTAATCGGTTTTTTGGTAATGCAGCCAGTCGTAATCACCACTATGGATGGCAGGCAGAAGCAGCAATAGAAAAGGCAAGGAATCAGGTTAGTCAGTTAATAAATGCAGAATCATCGGAAATTATTTTCACCTCAGGCGCCACAGAAGCCTGTAATCTGGCGTTAAGAGGTATCTTTGAAATGTTTGCTACCAAAGGCAATCATATCATTACCTCCCGGGTAGAACACAAGGCAGTATTAGACACTTGTAAAGCGCTTGAGAAAAAAGGAGCCTGTGTCTCCTATTTAAATGTTTCAGAACATGGCATTATTAATCTGGAAGAGCTGGAAAAAGCCATCACTCCGCACACAATTCTTATTGCTATTATGTATGCCAACAATGAAACCGGCGTATTAATGCCGATAAAAGAAATAGGAGAAATTGCCAAAAAGCACAAAATATTGTTTTTTACGGATGGGACACAAGCCGTTGGGAAAATACAGGTAAATGTAATAGAAGATGCAGTGGACATTATGGCTTTTAGTTCGCACAAAATATATGGGCCAAAAGGAGTGGGCGCATTGTATTTTCGGCGCAAAAATCCGAGGGTACGGCTTGTACCACAAATTACGGGAGGAGGACAGGAAAAAGATTTCAGAAGCGGAACACTTAATGTAAGTGGAATTGTGGGTTTTGGAGCAGCTTGTAATCTTTGTAAGAGTGAAATGCCGGCAGAATCAGAAAGAATTAAAAGGCTAAGAGATCAAATAGAGAAGCAACTATTGCAAATGCCTGATACTCAATTAAATGGCGATAGTGATTCTCGTTTGCCGCATCTGGCAAATATTTCGTTTAAATATATTAATAGTAGTCAGTTATTGGCTTCTTTAGGCAAAACCATCGCCTTATCAGCCGGATCGGCATGTACCTCAGGTTCCAACGAGCCATCATTTGTTTTAAAAGCAATGGGTATTGAGAATGATATGGCTAAGGCTGCCTTACGTTTCAGCTTGGGGAGGTTTACTACCGCAGAAGAAGTTGATTTTGCAATTTCTGAGGTTCAACGGATTGTTTCTCAGTTGAGAAGTCAAAGTTTTGAATATCAATTAGCAAATAAAAAATAAAAATTTACCCAAGATAACTTTAAAGTCAGATATTTGTTAATTGTTCAGTAAAGAAAAACATGAATTTTCAGCAAGACGGAATTTACATCAGCGACAAAGCAAAACAAAAAGTGCTTCAGATTTTGGAAGAAAAAAATCTGAAAGGCGAAACATCTTATTTTTTAAGAGTAAGCGTAACCAGTGGCGGATGCTCGGGACTTAGTTATCTGTTGGATTTTGATAATGACCAAAAGCCAAAAGATCAGGTATTTGAAGATAATGGAATAAAAATTGTAACCGATATGAAAAGCCTTTTGTATCTGTTGGGAACCACACTGGAGTTTTCGGATGGTCTGAGTGGCAAAGGTTTTTATTTTAACAATCCCAATGCAGCACGTACTTGCGCCTGTGGTGAAAGTTTTGCGGTATAACCAAAAATATTTTTAGAGAAAAACAAAACTCCCCAAACATTTCATGACAAAACAGGAACTTATTTATTTGGTATTCGGTATTGTGATAGTGGTGTCACTCATCTTCGACTTAGGATTAATGAGCAGGAAAGGGAAAGCAGTAACCATCAAACAAGCCCTGTTTCAAACCTTTTTTTGGGTAATTCTGGCATTATCATTCGGTCTTTTTATTCTTTATGAAGACGGTAGGATATTCTTCTTCGAATACCTGAGTGCCTATCTGATGGAATGGAGCCTGAGTATTGATAATATTTTTGTATTTATACTTATTTTTTCTGCATTTAATGTAAAAGAAATTCACTATGGCCGTACATTGATTATCGGTATCCTGATGGCTATTGTGTTCAGGATTATTTTCATCACAGTGGGCGTGGCATTGGTAGATCGTTTTCACTGGATTCTGTATATTTTTGGTTTATTTTTGGTTTATACCGGTTATAAAATGTTTTCGGCCAATGAAGAGGCTGAGTTTGATCCGCAAAAATCGGTGGTTTATAAATGGATGCAGCGATTTTTACCATTAGTGCCACATGATGGCGGCGGAAAGTATATCATTACCGAAAACCACAAGAAAAAATTTACGATTCTTTTTGTTGTCATCATCATGCTGGCAGCCATTGATTTAGTTTTTGCCTTAGATTCTATTCCGGCAGTGATGGGCATTTCGCGCGACAGAATGATTATTTATACCTCCAACATTTTTGCGGTGTTGGGGCTCAGGTCTTTATTCTTTTTATTGAGAGGCGCTGTTAATAAGTTTGATTATCTGCAGCAGGGCATAGCCATCGTTTTGGTTTTTATCGGTGTAAAAATGTTGGCTGAGCATTGGCTGAACCAATGGATATCAAAATCTGCTCAGGTAGGCATGTCGCTGGGAGTCATTGTATTGTGCATTTCAGGCAGTATTATTTATTCTCTGGCAAAAAACCGAAAAGGCTTACCTCCGGAAGGTGACGGGGTTTAAAAGCTAAACACTTTCTCAAATAATTTCTTTGTAATTTAGATGTCAAATTTGAAGAGTGAATTACAACCTTTCACAAATAGCGGAAATATTAAGCATTGATTACAAAAACGATAATGCAGTAATTGATACCCTGCTGATAGACAGTCGTAAATTATCATCACCCAAAACATCACTGTTTTTTGCATTAGACGGTCCCAGACGCAATGGTCATTTATTCATCAAAGAATTATACAAGAAAGGTGTAAGATGTTTTATTGTTACACAAAGCATTGATAATCAAAAATATCCCGAAGCCTTTTTTTTGCAGGTTAAAAACAGTTTGGATGCTTTACAAAAAATTGCGGCGCATCATCGAAGCAGGTTCAATATTGAAGTAATAGGCATCACCGGCAGCAATGGTAAAACGGTGGTAAAGGAATGGCTGTATCAGCTGATGGAGCCTGATAAAAATATTATACGCAGCCCCAAAAGCTATAACTCTCAGATTGGCGTACCGCTGAGTGTGTGGCAGATGGATGAAAAAAACAATCTGGCCATTTTCGAAGCGGGTATCAGCCGCCCCGGCGAAATGGAGCGTCTTCAAAAAATTATTCAACCCTCCATTGGTATCCTCACCAATATTGGCACTGCGCATAGCGAAGGTTTTGAAAACGTCGAGCAAAAACTGATTGAGAAACTAAAACTGTTTAAAGAAGTCAAAGTTTTTATAGCTAACGGTGATATGCCATTGCTAAAAAAGAATATTCATCAACTAAGCGTCCCTTTTTTTTCATGGGGATATGAGGATAGTAATGCAGTCAAAATTGTTTCAATTCAAAAATTTGATGAGGAAACCGGTATTATTTTGCAGCATGGCAATTCAAACCTTGAGTTCCGTATTCCCTTCACCGACGATGCATCAGTAGAAAATGCTATCAATTGCTGTGTGGCGCTTTTATACCTGAAATATGACTTCGATGTAATAAAAGAACGAA
The DNA here is from genome assembly GCA_023957575.1 of Chitinophagaceae bacterium. GTDB lineage: Bacteria > Bacteroidota > Bacteroidia > Chitinophagales > Chitinophagaceae > Niabella. Next base: position 219,256 of record JAMLGU010000001.1, read on the forward strand.
TGAAAACGCTGCATCCGGTAAGCATGAGGCTGGAGTTTAAGAAGGGGATAAACAACTGCATCATCATCAACGACAGTTACAGCGCCGATATCAACTCGCTATCCATTGCGCTCGATTTTTTGCAGCAGCAAAGCGCAGGGAAAAACAAAACAGTCATTTTATCTGACTTTGTAGGCAGTAAAGAAGAAGATTCAATCCTTTATCAGGCGATTGTAACCCTGCTTAAAAAACATAAAACAGACCGACTGATTGGCATTGGCGAGAAAATGCAGAATATTATGCCGGCGCTGCTGAAAAACAATGCTTTTCAATACCTATCCTATTCTGACACCGAAGATTTTCTAAAACATTTTCACTCGGTTATTTTTAAAGAGGAAGCCATTTTAATAAAAGGTGCCAGAATTTTTGGATTTGAGCAAATAGTTTCACTGCTTGAGCATAAAGCGCATCAAACCATTCTCGAAATTAACTTAGATGCGATTGCCCATAACCTGAAGGTTTTTCAACAAAAATTGAAACCTGCAACAAAAATTATGGTAATGGTTAAAGCATTTGCTTATGGCAGTGGAGGCGCCGAGGTAGCCGGTTTGTTGCAATTTCTAAAAACCGATTATCTGGGTGTTGCATATACAGATGAAGGTGTGGAACTCAGAAAAGCAGGGATTACTATCCCGATTATGGTATTAAACTCGGAGGAAAATGCCTTTAACACGATAACCGAAAATCATCTCGAACCTGATATTTTTTCTTTTGAATTATTGAAGGCATTTGAACAACATCTCAGGCAGGAAGGTATCAGAAACTATCCGATTCATATCGAAATCGAAACCGGCATGAACCGGCTGGGTTTTGGAATGGATGATGTTGACACCTTGGGACAAATGCTCAAAGGCAGTGATTATCTAAAAGTGGTATCGGTTTTTTCTCACTTAGTAGCCAGTGAAGACAAAAACGAGGATGAATTTACATTGCATCAATACAATCTGCTGCAAAATGCCTGCGAGAAACTTAAGAATATTTTAGGCTACAATTTTATTAAACACATAGCCAATTCTTCGGGAATTTCGCGTTTCCCGCAATTGCAGATGGATATGGTTAGGTTGGGAATTGGTCTATATGGTATTTCCGGTGATAAAAATGATACTTCTTTGCAGAATGTACTCACTTTGAAATCAACAATAGCCCAAATTAAAAATATAAAAAAGGGAGAAACCGTTAGCTACAACAGGCGCGGCGTAGCCAAAGAAGACTCGGTGATTGCTACCGTTCGTATCGGATATGCCGACGGATATTCCCGCAGATTTGGTAACGGAGTGGGTAAAATGCTGATACATAATCAGTTAGCCCCGGTAATGGGTACAGTTTGTATGGACATGACCATGCTGGATGTTACTCATATTGCTGACGTAAAAGAAGGTGATGAAGTCATTATTTTTGGAGAAGGACTCCCTGTTCAGGTTTTGGCAGAAAGCATTGGCACCATTCCTTATGAGATAATGACGGGTATTTCTCAGAGAGTAAAAAGGGTGTATTGGGGAGAGAGTTAGGGGAGACTAAGGCTGAGATTGAGGCTGAGGCTGAGGTTGAGGTTGAGGATGAGGTTTGAAGGTGGTAAATATATTTCAAAATCTTAACCTTTGTCTTTACATGAAGACTTTTATCTTTGCAGCCTTATGAAATTAAGTAAGCTCAATCTGTCGATACTGATTATACTGATTATTCTGATTCTTGATCAGGTGGTGAAGTTCTATATCAAGCTCAATTATCCTATTGGAGAGGTTACCCGCATTTTGGGTGCTGATTGGGCCCGGATTCATTTTATTGAAAACAGTGGCATGGCATGGGGTTTGAAATTAGGTAATGAAGGCGGCAAAGTGGCGCTCACATTGTTCAGGTTGGGTGCTGTCATTTTTGGGTCCTGGCTGCTGGTAAAATTTGCCAAAGAAAAATATTCAACCGGTTTTATGGTTTGTGTAGCGCTTATTTATGCAGGCGCCTTAGGCAATCTTATTGACAGTATGTTTTATGGAGTCATTTTTGACAAAGGTCTTCATTTTGATCCTGCTACCGGAGATTATGTAAGCTACGCCGGGATTGCAAAGTTTGGCAAGGGTTATTCGTCCTTTTTGCATGGCAGCGTAGTGGATATGCTCTACTTCCCAATGGTCAGCACACATTATCCTTCCTGGTTTCCATTTGTAGGAGGTGATCCTTTTGAGTTTTTCGCACCGGTATTCAATATAGCAGATGCAGCCATTTCTACCGGAGTGATTACATTGCTGGTATTTCAAAAGAAATTTTATAAGAAAGAAAAGGTTTCTGTAACCGAAGTTGTAAAAGATGAAATGGAGAAAGCAGCCAAATAGAGTAAAAGAATTGTTCTTTTCTAAACGATTGCAAATTCTCTTATAAAGCAGTAAATTTGACCTATGAACTACTGGACGAAATTAAGTATAGAATATGCTAATCAACGGTCATACCTTGATGATTTATTTCAGGTGTATCCTACAATTCCGGAAGGTATCAGAGAAATAGATGAGAACAGATGGGCAAATATTGAGCAGGCATTTCATCAACAAAACAATGATACATTAATAAAAGAACTTCTAAAGCTTGATCTTTTCCCTTTAAAGGACAGTTATATAGCCTACCTTAAACAGGATATTTCCTCCATTGGAAGAAATCCAAAAACCATCAACCGAATTTGTGGCAGACTTTATGAAATGGGATTAATGGAAATATATAAACGTTGTAGTGAGCCCAAAGAAACTAACAGGCAAATTGGTCCAATGTTTAATAACTGGATTAAGAAAAAATCGTTAGGTATTGCACAGGTAAATGCAGAAATATTTGGTAGTACTAGTGACAATGCCATTTTGGGAGGAAGCGATGAAGAAAAAATGGCTTTTGCAAAAGCAAATCTTAATTATCACAGGGAAAAAGGGTTAGATTTTGTAGCAAGATTTAATGGGAAATATGTGATTGGAGAAGCAAAGTTTTTATCGAGTGACGGAGGTTCGCAAAACTCTGATTTTGAGGATGCAATAGCCACACTGGAAACAAAAAATGTTAAAGCTATTAAAATTGCTATTCTTGATGGGGTTTTGTACATTCCAAGTAAAAAGAAAATGCATCGTTTCATTATTGACCCGTATAAGGATTATTATATTATGAGCAGTCTTGTGCTTCGCGAATTTTTATATCAACTTTAACATTCATGCGCCTTCAATACACAAATAAAAAAACAGAGAAGAAAATATTTGATAATATCCCTGATATTGCATTGGTGCAGGTTAATACTATCGATAGCCCAAATTTGCTTATTCATGCAAATAATCTAATTGCGCTGAAACAACTGATTACCAGTTTTAATCTGGTGGGTAAGATTGATTTAGTTTATATTGATCCACCCTTTGCTACTAATAATACTTTTACTATATCAGAGGGAAGGGCTAATACAATCAGTAATAGCGCCGATGGCACAGTAGCATATACTGACACGTTAAGGGGGGCAGATTTTATCGAATTTCTTCGTGAAAGATTAATGCTTTTAAAAATGCTTCTTTCAGATAAGGGATCAATCTATTTGCATATAGATTATAAAATTGGACATTATGTTAAAGTGTTGATGGATGAGATTTTTGGAATTGAAAATTTTAGAAATGATATTACAAGAATAAAATGTAATCCTAAAAATTTCAATCGAAAAGGTTACGGCAATATTAAGGACATGATTCTTTTTTATTCAAAATCTGATAACCTAATTTGGAATGAGCCAAAAATTTCTTATACCGAAGATGATAAAATTAAACTTTTCTCGAAAGTAGAAAAAGGCGGGAGACGCTATACCACCATTCCCCTTCATGCGCCAGGCGAGACAAAAAAAGGCAAAACAGCACAACCTTTCAAAGGAATTCTTCCCCCACCCGGAAGGCATTGGAGAAGCGAAGTGTCTGTTTTGGAACAATTGGATGAGGATGGTCTTATCGAATGGAGTGAAAATGGCAACCCGAGAAAAAAGATTTATTTTGACCAGCAAGAAGGTAAACGCGTACAGGATATCTGGGAGTTTAAGGACCCTCAATATCCGCTGTACCCCACTGAAAAAAATGCGGATTTGTTAGATTTGATAATTAAAACTTCTTCCAATAAAAACAGTATTGTGCTGGATTGTTTTGCAGGTTCCGGTACTACCCTAAAAGCTGCCCACATCAATGAAAGGCAATGGATTGGGATTGATCAATCTGAAGAAGCCATAAAAACTGTTATTTCAAAATTAGATGGTATAAAAACTGATTTATTTACCCAAAAAGCAAAGTACAAGTTGCTTTTTGAAAGTAGTTTTGAAAAATCTATATAGTTTCATCCAAAAGAACAACTTTCCCCCAAGAGATAATTCCACTTTGTTTTCAACGATTGTATCAGACAAAAACATGATTTATGTTAGTACTGAAACAAATAAGACTTCGCAAAAATCCGCTTAGGTTCAGAGACCATAAGCGGACAATGGTGTTTCTCCGAATGAATTTATTTTTTCAAAACAACTTCAACTTTCTGTTGTAAATATACACTTTTTTTGACTCAAATCAAGAATTTGATATCATTAATAAAGATTTTAATAGAAAAAGCCGGTGGAATATCTTTTCACCGGCTTTAATATTTTTGATTTTAATTTTTATGAATTCATACTGGCCAAAAACTCTTCATTGGTTTTTGTGCCCTTCATTCTTTTTAGCAGTTCACTCATTGCTTCTTCGGTTTTCATATCCGTAAGATACACACGAAGCAGATTCATTCGTTGTAACACTTCTTTTTCCAGCAATAAATCATCGCGGCGGGTAGAAGAAGCCGTGAGGTCAATAGCAGGATAGATGCGCTTGTTGGCCAATCTTCTATCCAACTGCAATTCCATATTGCCGGTTCCCTTAAATTCTTCAAAAATCACCTCATCCATTTTGCTACCTGTATCAATCAAGGCAGTGGCCAAAATGGTTAAGGAGCCACCATTTTCAATTTTGCGGGCTGCACCAAAAAACTGTTTTGGTTTTTGCATAGCATTTGCTTCCACACCACCACTCAGCACTTTACCTGAAGCCGGTGAAACCGTATTGTGCGCACGTGCCAGACGGGTAATTGAGTCGAGCAAAATCACTACATCATGGCCACATTCAACCAGCCTTTTTGCTTTTTGAAGTGCTACTGTTGAAACCTTTACATGCTTTTCAGCAGGTTCATCAAAGGTTGAAGCAATCACTTCGGCCTTAACACTTCTTTCCATATCTGTTACTTCCTCGGGGCGTTCATCTACCAATACAACCATCAGATAACATTCCGGATGGTTTTCGGCTATGGCATTTGCCACCGATTTCAGCAGCATAGTCTTACCCGTTTTGGGCTGCGCCACAATCAACCCACGCTGGCCTTTGCCAATGGGGGTAAACAAGTCAATAATTCTTGTCGATAAATCGGAAGGACGGGTAAAAAGTCTTAGTTTTTCAAAAGGGAAAAGCGGCGTCAGGTAATCAAAAGGAACTCTGTCTCTAACTTCATCGGGGCTTTTACCATTGATGGTATCTACCTTTAGCAAAGCAAAATACTTTTCACCTTCTTTTGGAGGGCGAACAGCGCCATGCACGGTATCACCTGTTTTTAGCCCAAACAGTTTAATTTGAGAAGGCGATACATACACATCATCGGGACTGGAGAGATAATTGTAGTCGGATGACCTGAGGAAACCATATCCATCCGGCATCATTTCCAAAACGCCTTCGCTCAAGATCATTCCATCAAACTCAATATTGAAATTGGGTTGAGGTTCTTTTCTATTTGAGTAATATTTTGTTTCGGGTTCTTCCTCAACAACCACAGGAGTTGTTTCGTATTTTTCGGTAGCTTTAAATGCCTGTGCAATAAATGCTTCGGTAGCTGCATCCAGATTGAATACCGGCTCTTCTTTCTCCTCTCCTTCTGGCGTTTCTTCTACCGGGGTTGCTTCAGCTACTTTCTGTTTTGCTTTAGGCTTGGGTTTCTCCGCCTCAGCTTCTCCGATCACTTTTTCTTTATCTGTACTCTTCTTTTTTGCGGGAGCTTTGGCTTTTTTTGCGGGAGCCTTTGGTTTTTTCTCTACTTCAGCTTCTTCTTCTTCGCCTTCGTCTTCCACAAAAGCTTCTTCGGTACTGATTGCCGTTGTTGCCTTTACAATACGTTTGCGTTTGGGCTTTTCATCTTTATTTGCAGTTTTAGAGTCTGCTATTGCCTGGCTGTCCAGAATTTTGTAAACCAAATCCTGTTTAGACAGCTTTTTGGCATCAGAAATATTTAACTGCTCTGCAATATCCAGCAGTTCGGGAACGAGCATATCGTTCAGTTGTAAAATATCATACATACATGTAGGGATTAATCAAGAGATTAAATCTTAAAGATTAATTTTAATTTGTAATAAAAATTTAAGTTTTTGGATTATAAAATATCGAGTTGAGAATCAATATTCGGCAGAGATGATCACTAGTTCATTGGTCATTTCTGATGCGAAAATAGAGGATTTAATTAAATAACAAAAAAATATTTTTGAAAATTGACATTTTTTTTATACGTCTGACAAGTCTTTATTAATAATGCCTCACGCAAAAAATTGATATTATCAATTGAAAATTAATTATTTAGCAGACTTCCTATTATTAAGAAATTATTATTTTTTTTAATCCTAATCATTTTATCCAAATTAGAGGATACTTTTGTTCTCAATAAAAAAAACTATATGGGATTTAATTCATTTTTGAAAATTTTTACCCCTTCCAACACTGTATTTTATGAGTTATTTGAAAAAATAGCTGAAAATGTAGCCACCACCGGCACTTTGTTTAAGCAGTTGGTTGGTGAGGCAGATTTTACCAAAAGAAGCGTATTGGCTCAGGCTATTACGGATATTGAACATGATAATGATGAATTGTCGCACAGGGTATTTACAGAATTAGGGCGAAATTTCATTACTCCCTTTGACAGAGAGGATATTCACTCCTTAGCCACTTCGCTGGACGATATAGTGGACTATACCTACTCGGCTGCAAAAAAGATTGTTCTATACCGCATTGAACCCAATGAAACCGGAATGCAAAAAATGGCCGAACTGATAGAGCAGGGGGCGCTGCACATCAAGACAGCTATTTCAGAACTTCGGGATATGAAGAAGATCAGAAACATTACCGAGTCGTTAGTTAAGATCAACAGCATTGAAAATCAGGCGGATGACGTTTTTGATATGAGCATTGAGCGGCTTTTTGATACCGAACCGGATGCAAAATCAGTTATTAAGAAAAGAGATATCTATCAGGTAATGGAAGTAATTACCGATAAATTTGAAGATGCCGGCAATGTAATTGAATCCATTATCATTAAATATGCATAATTCTGTTTACAATTTATGATTTCAAAATTATCAATGCTAAATCAAATCGTAAATCGTAGATCGTAAATCGTAAAAATTTATGTTTACTTATCTTGTTATCATCATAGCGCTGGCTTTAATATTCGATTATATCAATGGTTTTCATGATGCTGCAAACTCTATAGCCACTATCGTGTCAACCAAAGTATTAACGCCTTTTCAGGCTGTGCTTTGGGCAGCCTTGTTCAATTTTGTGGCTTATTTTATATTCAAAGATCATGGAGTGGCTAATACCATTGCCAAAACTGTAAAAGAAGATTTTATTGATTTGAATGTAATTTTTTCAGGAGTGGTAGCTGCCATTTTATGGAATTTGTTTACCTGGTGGCGGGGCATTCCCTCCTCATCATCTCATACACTCATTGGAGGATTTGCCGGTGCAGCATTAGCCCATTCGCATACATTAGCATCTATAAATACTGCCATTATTTTAAAAATTGCAGCTTTTATTTTTCTTGCACCATTGATTGGAATGGTTGTTGCTTTTATTTTTTCTGTATGGTTTCAAAATTCATTCAGAAAAGAATTGAAGTTTAAGTTACTATCCATTTTAATAATACTGGGTGTTTTTGTTTTTTGGTATTTAATGCTGGAAACAAACCCTGCAAATATTAAATCTCATTATGGCTCCTACTTTTTAAAAGTAGTTTTTTATTCTAAAAATTTCAAATACATTCTGCTTGGCATTATATTGATTGTGATGGCTACAGTATCGCTTTTCCTGAGTGGGCTCAATGCTTTCAGGGCAAACAAATGGTTTAAAAAATTACAATTGGTATCTTCTGCAATTTTCAGTATTGGTCATGGTGGAAATGATGCCCAAAAAGTGATGGGTATCATTATGGCAGCCCTAATTGCTTATGACCCCAATAACTACCATTTGGATCACATGGTTTTTTGGGTGCCTTTAGCTTGTTATACAGCCATTGCTTTGGGAACTATGAGTGGCGGCTGGAAGATTGTAAAAACCATGGGTACTAAAATCACCAAAGTAACTCCTTTTGAAGGAGTAGCAGCAGAAACAGCAGGTGCTCTTACATTATTTGCTACTGAAGCAATGCACATTCCGGTGAGTACTACACATACGATAACAGGCTCGATTATGGGCGTAGGGGCTACCAAACGACTGTCGGCAGTGCGTTGGGGCGTTACGGTCAATTTAATATGGGCATGGATTCTCACAATTCCTGTAAGCGCTTTGATAGCTGCTTTTATTTATTATATCGTTAGCCTTTTTATTTAAATTGTATTTTTTCTCTTGCAATAGTAGCCACTGTTGGAAAGAAAGGGCTTTTTGACATTTGAATGGTTTTCTTTCTTTTTTTGCTTAAAAAGATGCAATTTTGTCAATAATTTTTATATTATGTCTAAAATATTAGTTACAGGCGGATGTGGTTATATTGGATCGCATACAATAGTGGATTTATTCGAAAATGGTTATGATGTTATTTCCATTGATGACAACAGCCGCTCAGATGCAGGCTCATTGAATGGAGTGGAAAAAATAACCGGCAAAGCCGTAAAAAATTACAAGGTGGATCTTTGTAATTTTGATGACACCCATGCCGTATTTGAAGAAAATGAAGATATTGAAGGTGTCATTCATTTTGCAGCCTACAAAGCGGTTGGCGAATCAGTTGATAAACCTTTAATGTACTATGAAAATAATTTAAATTCCCTGCTCAATATTCTGAAATGTGTGCAGGAGTTTGATGTTCCTTATTTTGTATTCTCTTCTTCATGTACCGTTTATGGCAATCCTGATGTAATCCCCGTTACTGAAAACACGCCTACGAAACCTGCTGAATCGCCTTATGGCGCTACCAAGCAAATGGGCGAACAGATTTTGACAAGTTTTGCCAAGATTGCAAACACACAGGTTATCGCATTAAGGTATTTTAATCCTGTAGGGGCTCATCCTTCCATCGAAATAGGAGAGCTTCCCATCGGCAGGCCGCAAAACCTCGTTCCTGCAATTACTCAGACTGCTATTGGTAAACTACCCAAGATGTTTGTGCATGGCGATGATTATGACACCCGCGATGGTTCGTGCCTGAGAGATTATATTCATGTGAGCGACATTGCTCATGCACACACACTGGCCATCCAATATCTGGAAAAGGAAAAAAATAGTTCCAATTACGAAATATTCAATCTGGGAACCGGTAATGGGGTAACTGTTTTGGAAGCCATCCGTTCGTTTGAAAAGGTGAGCGGCGTAAAACTCAATTATGAAATAGGGCCACGCCGCGAAGGTGATATTGTAGCCATCTATGCCAATAATGACCATGCTGTAAACAGCTTAGGATGGGAAATTAAGTATGGCATTGACGACATGATGCTTACTGCCTGGAAATGGGAACAAAAACTGAAAGAACAGGCTCAATAATTAATTATAAAACTCATTTTTACAATAGGCAAACGATATCAGGTTTGCCTTTTTCTTTATACTTTCGCCCAATGATTCAATTTGAAAAGTTTGTATTAGATAATGGTCTCAGGGTAATAGTCCATCAGGATTTATCCACCCCAATGGCAGTGTTGAATATCCTTTATGACGTGGGTGCCAGAGACGAAAATCCCAGCCAGACAGGATTTGCACACCTTTTTGAGCATTTGATGTTTGGTGGCTCTGTCAATATTCCCGATTATGATGAGCCTCTGCAAATGGCCGGAGGCGAAAATAATGCTTATACTACCAATGACCTTACCAACTATTATATTCAGATTCCGGCCGATAACTTAGAAACTGCTTTCTGGCTCGAAAGTGATCGGATGTTGTCACTGGCTTTTGACGAAAAAAGCCTTGAAGTGCAGCGCAAAGTAGTGTGCGAAGAGTTTAAAGAACATTATATTGATAAACCCTATGGAGATGTATGGTTTAAGTTGCGCGAATTGGTTTACCAAAAGCATCCTTATCGCTGGATGACCATCGGAAAGGAACTTTCTCATATTGAAAACGCACAGCTTCAGGATGTCAAAAACTTCTTTTTTAAACACTATCGTCCTAACAATGCCATTATGGTGGTAGCCGGGAATGTACAGGTGGAAAAAGTAAAAGAATTGGCCGAAAAATGGTTTGGCGATATACCGGCAGGCGAACCTTACCTCCGTCAATTGCCACAGGAAACACTACAATCAGAAGCAAGAAGGCTAACTGTTTCGGCAGATGTGCCGCTGGATGCTTTTTATAAGTGCTGGCATTTTGGCGGCAGACTCAGTAAAGAGTATCATACCATTGACCTGATTACCGATATTCTGGGAGGCGGTGAATCATCACGCCTTCATCAGAAAATGGTAAAAGAATTGCAAATGTTTGTAGCCATTCAATGCTATCATCTCGGCAGTATTGATCCCGGCATTGTGTGCATCGAAGGAAAACTATCCAAAGGTGTAAAAATGGAAGACGCAGAAAGAGAGATTGAAAAAATACTCACTTTCCTGAAAGAAGAGCCGATACTGAATATTGAACTCGAAAAGGTGAAAAATAAAACTGAGAGCATCATGGCCTTCGAAGACATGAGCCTGCTTAACCGTGCTAATAGTCTGGCTTTTTATGAACTGTTGGGCGATGCAGCAATGATGAATACAGAACTGGATAAATACGAAGCAGTTACGGTAGCCGATATTAAAAGCCAAGCCCAAAATATTTTTAAAGAAGAAAATAGCAGTACACTGTATTATTATGCCAGAAATTGATAATTAGCGCCTATTGGTATATCCATTTCATTTATAAAAATAAATTGTTTATTATATCTCGTTACCTTATCATTGGCCACAATGTAACTGCGGTGGATTCGTGTGAATTTTTGAGCCGGTAATAATTCAAGCATTTCATTCAGGGTCATTCTGGTCACAATTTTCTTTGCAGAAAGAACTACATTCAGATAATTCCCTGCTGCTTCAATATAAATAATTTCATTAAGCAAAACTCTTACTTGTTCATAACCGTCTTTTAAAAATAGAAATTCCTGCTGATTACTCTGATCCTTTTTAAGCAAATGCAATTCATAAGCTTTTGTACATGCTTTTATAAATCTTTGCATCGAGAATGGCTTTAACAAATAGTCGATTGCATCTAATTCAAATCCTTCAACAGCGTGTTCGGTATAGGCTGTGGTAAAAATAATCATTGGCCGGTTTTGTAATGATTTTGAGACTTCTAAACCACTGATATCCGGCATTTTAATGTCCAAAAATAAAACATCGGTTTTGTTTTTTTGCAGATAGGTAATCCCTTCAAAGGCATTGGTAAAACATGCTTTCAAATCAAGAAATGGAACTTTTGCCGAAAGGCTTTTTATTACTTCCAGCGCAATCGGTTCATCATCAATAGCAATTGCCGTCATTTTGCAATAAAATTTATTACAAAGTAAGTGTCAAATGAGCAAAATACTCCTTAGAATTTTCACGGATTATTAATTCATGCTTACCGGAATACAGCAAAGAAAGTCTTTGTTTTACATTTTCGAGTCCGATACCCCCTTTTTGTTCATCAGCAAGTATCGGTTTTAGAGAATGAGCGCTATTGGTAACCATGAATAATAGTCGGTTTTCCAAAATCTGCAAATTAATTTTTATAAAAGATGGCTCCTGAAAACTGATTCCATGTTTAAATGCGTTTTCAACAAAAGGAATCAACAGCATAGGCGCTATTTGCAAATCGGAAAAGGTTTCATCTATTTCAGCCTCTATTAATATATCTGGCGATTTTGCAATTCGCAATTTTTGCAGTTCAATGTAGTTTTTAAGGTAATTTATTTCTCTCGACAAAGAAATTGAGTCCTGCGTATTTTCATAAAGCATAAACCGCATCATGTCTCCAAGTTTTTGAATCCCCTCACTGGTTCGCTCTGCATTTTCCTGCAAGGCAGTTCCATAAAGACTATTGAGCGTATTAAACAAAAAATGAGGATTGATTTGTGAACGTAATAAACCTAAGTTTGCCTGAGAAACACCAAGCTGCGACAATAAAAACACTTTATCATAATGGTTTTTATAAACATACCAGGAAAAAGGCGCTGCAATAAAAACAGAATACAGCAACAGCATAAAAAACATGGGAATGAATTCAAATTGGTTTTGCCAAATTAAATCTGTTATCAATGATGCTATGAACCCCAAAACCAGTATCGTCGGTATCAAATTTGAAAAATACCTCCTCGACCAAAACCTTTTTTTGGGTAAAAAAGGAATCAGATAATAAAAGTGGAATAATACCAATAATACCGTATAGGGCAGCACTACCACCCACAGCATCAGCCCAAACACATCAAAATGATTGGCATACATCATCACTAAAATAGCCAGCCATCCTATAGCAATAATTGACCAGATATTCTTTTGGCTATTTAAAAAGGAATTATTCTTCATTGTCTAAATTTTGATGCAATAATAAATCAGCATTTTACGATTTTTAATAAAATGTGATGAAATAGTGGTTATTAGTGTCGAAATTGCAAAATTTTAATTTCTAATCTACTGTCTTTATGAATTAAATTTGCAAAAACAAAAAATGGCAGGAATAATTGATGTAGAACTGATTGACATCTAATTGATTCCTGAAGAATTATAAAAACTATTAGAATATTAAAAATCAAGCATAAATAATCTACCCCTATTAATAATTAAATCACTTATATTATTTTCATGCTCAACAGAAACATAGCGCCGCCAATAGTAGATGCGGTCAATTTTAATTTGAAATTACAACCCTATCAGAAATATATCCTCAACAATGGCGTAGAAGTGTATGCTGTGAACGCAGGCACCGAAGATGTAATGCTGGTGGAATGGGTGTTCGATGCCGGAAACTGGTACGAAGAAAAGAATCTACAGGCGGCAGTTACCAATCATTTGCTTAAAAACGGCACTTCTCAAAAATCGGCTTACGATATTACCGAGCATTTTGAATATTACGGCTCCTACCTCAACAGAAACTGCTTTGCCGAAACATCCAATATTTCGTTGCACTGCCTTACCAAACATCTGAACGAATTGTTGCCGGTTGTAAGAGAAATCATCACCGACGCTGTCATTCCACAAAGCGAAATGAATATCGCCATTCAAAACATGAAGCAGAAGCTGGATGTGAATCTGAAAAAAAGCAGTTTCGTGGCAGGCCGGTTGATTGACAGCTATTTGTTTGGAGGCGATCATCCTTATGGACGATTTAGTAAGCATGAAGATTTTGATGCATTAACCCAGAGTGATTTACTAAGTTTTTACACAAAAAATTATCAGCTTGGCACATTCAAGATATTTGTAGCCGGAAAACTGCCTGCAAATATTGAACAAATATTGAACCAATATTTTGGTGATTTGCCAAATAACAAGAACGGTCAAATTGAATATCAAATTCATCCTGATGCAAAAAAAATACACCGTGTAAGCAATGATGAAAAAAGCGCTCAAGGCTCGATAAAGATTGCCCGTCCGTTTTTCAACAGGCATCACCCCGACTTTCTTAAGGGGCAGGTACTAAATATCGTTTTCGGAGGATTTTTTGGTAGCCGGTTGATGACCAATATCCGCGAAGACAAAGGCTACACCTACGGTATCCACAGCTATTTAATGGCTAACCGGCACGAAAACGGCTGGATGATTACTACCGAAGCCGGCCGAAATGTGAGCGAAGCCACCATTCAGGAAGTGCATAAGGAAATGAAGGAATTGCAGGTAGAACTAATACCTGAAGAGGAGTTATCCTTAGTAAAAAATTATATGATGGGTTCCATCCTTGGCGATTTAGATGGCCCCTTTCAGATTTTAGGACGTTGGAAAAACATTATTCTCAATAATCTTGAAGACGATTATTTCGACAGGTCAATTCAAAACATTAAACACATTACAGCCGAAGAACTGCTCGAAACAGCGTGCAAATACCTAAATCCTGAAGACTTTTATGAGTTGATTGTGTTTTAAACAATAAATAACAATAAAACCACCTACCGCTTTAGTGGATAGGTCTAAAAATCCTGTCCTTATAAATAGTGTAGGTGATTTCCTGTGCAAATAGAAAAATTAATTTGCCATTATTATACGCCATTGAAAATAATTATGATACCAGCTTCAGAATATCTATTAAGCATCCTTGCGACGCTCCGTTCAGCGGTAGTGCTACTATTGGGCTTTTTTACATTTTTGCCCAATTCTTCTAATGCTATATTAAATAATAAGCCTCAAAAAATAATTGCATCCCACCCAGGCAACATAAAACATACTTACCCATCAGAAAAGCCAAATGTCACATATTGCAACCCACTCAATCTGGACTATGGTTACACGCCTATCCCCGATTTTGCCAAGTGGGGACGGCATCGCGCCACAGCCGATCCGGTAATCGTTAATTACAAAGGAGATTATTACCTTTTTAGTACCAACCAATGGGGCTACTGGTGGAGCAATGATATGCTGAACTGGAAGTTTATAAACCGCAAATTTTTACGCCCCTGGAATCATAGCTACGATGAGCTTTGCGCCCCTGCAGTGGGCATCATTGGCGATACCATGCTGGTTTTTGGTTCTACCTACACCAGCAATTTCACAATCTGGATGAGTACCAATCCTAAAGCCAACGAATGGAAACCGCTTGTGGACAGTTTTTCAATCGGTGGTTGGGATCCCGCTTTTTTTACTGATGATGATGGCCGTTTTTATATGTACAACGGAAGCAGCAACCGATTTCCACTCTACGGAATAGAATTAGACAGAAAAACGCTAAACCCAATTGGTACACGAAAAGAAATGTACTTTCTGGAAGACTGGCGTTATGGCTGGCAGCGATTTGGTGAGCATAACGACAATACTTTTCTGGATCCTTTTATCGAAGGCGCATGGATGACCAAACACAATGGAAAATATTATTTACAGTTTGGCGCTCCCGGCACCGAGTTTAGCGGATATGCAGATGGAGTGGCTGTTGGAGATACTCCATTAGGTTACTTTGCAGCACAGTCCGATCCTTTAAGCATTAAATCAGGTGGTTTTGTAAGAGGTGCAGGGCATGGCTCCACGTTTAAGGATAATTTCGGGAACTATTGGCACATTTCCACCTCAGTCATTTCGGTAAAAAATACTTTTGAAAGGCGCATCAGCATCTGGCCTGCCGGTTTTGACAGGGACGGCATAATGTGGTGTAATACTACCTTTGGCGATTATCCACATTTCGTTCCTGCGCCGGGAATAAAAGCTGAATATGGGCAAAACGGTTCTTCACCCTACTTCACAGGATGGATGTTATTGAATTATAACAAACCTGTTCAGGTATCTTCGACACTTGACGGATATGC
This sequence comes from Chitinophagaceae bacterium, assembly GCA_023957575.1. Taxonomy (GTDB): domain Bacteria; phylum Bacteroidota; class Bacteroidia; order Chitinophagales; family Chitinophagaceae; genus Niabella. The sequence continues at coordinate 234,991 of JAMLGU010000001.1, forward strand.
TCCCAACAATGCAGTGGACGAGCTTATTAAAACCTATTGGAGTGCAAAAACAGCCAACAAAGGAGAATGGATTCAAACCGACCTTGGGGATATTTCTACCGTGCATGCCATTCAGATAAACTATGCCGATCAGGATGTGGATCAAGATCGCTTGGGTAAATGGAACGATCAGTTTCATCAGTACAAACTGTATTATTCCCTTGATGGCAAAAAATGGAATATCCTGATTGATAAAAGTAAAAACAAAACTGATATTCCTCATGAATATGTACAACTTCCATCGCCAATAAGAGCAAGATTCATTAAACTCGAAAATATTCACATGCCTACCGGCAAATTTGCCATTAGTGGGTTACGAGTATTTGGCAACGGGAATGGCGCTAAACCTAACTCCGTTGAAGATTTTGTTGTCCTTCGTACCGAAAAAGACAAACGCAGCGCTTTTATTAAGTGGCGGCCGGTTGATAATGCTTATGCTTATAATATTTTTTATGGCACACATCCCGAAAAACTTTATACCAGCATCATGATCCATGGCAATAATGAGTACTGGATGAAAGCAATGGATGCTGAAAAGACGTATTATTATTGTATTGAGGCCGTAAATGAAAACGGAGTGGGGGCAAGAGGGAGAGTGATTAAAGCAGATTAGGGATTGCCGCAGAAGGGTGTTAGGGGTGGATTAGCCGCAGATGTGCAGAAGAGATTGGAAAACAAATTAGAGGGATTAGCCGCAGATTCGCAGAAGAGATTGTAAAATAAATTAGAATGGATTGCCGCAGATGCGCAGAAAGGACTGTAAAATAAATTGGAAAGGATTAGCCGCAGATTCGTAGAAGTGAGTGAAAAACAAATTTAAAAGGGATTGCCGCAGATGCGCAGAAAGGACTGTAAAATAAATTGGAAAGGGTTGGCCGCAGATGCGCAGAAAGGACTGTAAAATAAATTGGAAAGGATTAGCCGCAGATGCGCAGAAAGGACTGTAAAATAAATTGGAAAGGATTGCCGCAGATGCGTAGAAGTGAGTGAAAACCAAATTTAAAAGGGTTGGCCGCAGATGCGCAGAAAAGATTGGAAAACAAATTAGAATGGATTAGCCGCAGATTCGCAGAAGAGATTGGAAAACAAATTAGAATGGATTAGCCGCAGATGCGCAGAAGAGATTGGAAAACAAATTAGAATGGATTGCCGCAGATGCGCAGAAGGGACTGTAAAATAAATTGGAAAGGATTGCCGCAGATGCGTAGAAGTGAGTGAAAACCAAATTTAAAAGGGTTGGCCGCAGATGCGCAGAAAGGACTGTAAAACAAATTGGAATGGATTAGCCGCAGATGCGCAGAAAGGATTGAGCTAAAGGATTATAACTATAATTTGATGTCACAAAAGAATAAATTAAATTGATTATATGGAACGATTTGATAACTCGAATTATCCTCACCAAAAGGAAACCTATAAAATAATCGGAATCGCGATGGAAATTCATAAGGTTTTGGGTAAGGGCTTATCTGAAATTGTATATAAAGATGCATTTGAATACGAACTGAAATCTAATAATATTTCATTTGAACGAGAAAAGGAATATATCATAAATTACAAGGGAGTTGTTTTACCCCATAAGTTTTATGCAGATTTTGTTGTGTTTGATAAAATTATTTTAGAAATCAAATCAAAAAAATCAGTTATTGAAGACCATTATAATCAGGTTTTAAATTATCTTGCCATTTCGAAACTCGAGGTAGGCTTGCTAATAAATTTTCACGAAAACTCATTGGAATACAAAAGAATTGTATTGACAAAGTAAAATCTGCGAATCTGAGACATTCAATTCAAAATAAAATCAATTTTAAGGAAATGAAAAAATTACTGATTCTCTTTTTCCTGTTTTATGGTAGCGTTTTACATGCGCAAAAAGAGCCTTTCCCTTTTTGGAACGAAGTACAAAGGCTCAAAGTAATTGACAGTACTGCCTTTCCCGCTTCCAATCAAATTTTGTTTATTGGCAGCTCTTCGTTCACCTTTTGGAAAGATGTAGGAAATTATTTTCCAAAGCACAGAATCATCAATCGTGCTTTTGGTGGTTCGCAGTTGGTGGACCTGATTCGCTATCGGTATGACGTCATCTATCCTTATCAGCCCAAACAAATAGTGATGTATTGTGGCGAAAATGATTTTGCGGCCAGCGATACTGTTACCGCAGATATTGCGTTTGATAGGTTTGTAACGCTATTTAAACTTACCCGTGCAAAGTTTCCAAATGTTCCTTTTGCGTATGTAAGTATGAAACCCAGCCCTTCCAGAATTCATTTGATAAATAAGTTTAGGGAGGCAAATGAAAAAATAGCCGGTTTTTTAAAGACACAGAAAAAAACTGCTTTTATTGATGTTTTTAGTAAAATGTTGAAAGAGGATGGCAGTCCGATGGATGATATTTTCCTAAATGATAAATTGCACATGAATGCAAAAGGCTACACTATCTGGCAAAAGACGATACTTCCCTATTTAAAGAAATAATTTTTTTAATCAAAATATTCTATCTAAAATAATATCCTCATAAATAATTTTACAATGAAAAAGAAATTGCAAAGTTTATTGATAATAGCTATAGCTTTTATCTTTTCGGCTCAGTTGGATGCCCAGACTAAGGACAATACTACCCGAATGAATGTGTTTATCAGTTCATTAATGAACAAAATGACGCTGGAAGAAAAGATTGGTCAGATGAACCTGCCCAGTGCAGGTGAGTTTACCACAGGCACAGCTACTAATTCCGACATCGGCAATAATGTGAAAAAAGGTAATGTTGGCGGATTGTTCAATATTAAAGGTATTGAAAAAATTAAGGCTATTCAGAAGATTTCGGTGGAAGAAAGCCGTCTCAAAATTCCTTTGCTTTTCGGCATGGATGTAATTCATGGTTATGAAACTACATTTCCGATTCCTCTCGGTATATCAGCTACATGGGATATGGCAGCCATTGAAAAATCGGCCCGCATTGCAGCCATTGAAGCCAGCGCAGACGGCATCAACTGGACCTTCAGCCCGATGGTGGACATCAGCCGCGACCCGCGTTGGGGCAGGGTTTCGGAAGGTAATGGCGAAGACCCTTATCTCGGATCTCAGATTGCAAAGGCAATGATAAAAGGCTATCAGGGAAGCCTGACAAAAAATAATGAAATACTTGCTTGTGTAAAACATTATGCCCTGTATGGCGCTCCCGAAGGTGGACGTGATTACAATACGGTGGACATGAGCCACATCAGAATGTATAATGAATATTTTCCTCCATACAAGGCAGCTGTAGATGCAGGAGTAGGAAGTGTAATGGCTTCGTTCAATGAGGTGGATGGCATACCTGCCACAGCTAATAAATGGCTGATGACCGATGTGCTTCGTAAGCAATGGGGCTTCAAAGGGTTTGTAGTAACAGACTATACCGGTATTAATGAAATGATTGATCACGGTATGGGCGACCTGCAAACCGTATCGGCATTGGCTTTAAAAGCCGGGATAGACATGGACATGGTTGGCGAAGGATTCTTAAAGACATTGAAAAAATCGCTTTCTGAAAAAAAAGTAACCCAGGCAGAAATCGATCTGGCTTGTCGCCGGGTGCTGGAAGCAAAATACAAGTTAGGCCTTTTTGAAGACCCGTATAAATTTTTGGATGCCCAAAGAGCAAAAACAGAAATATATACAAGCGAACATCGGCAAATAGCACGGCAAATAGCCGCTCAGAGCTTTGTGTTGTTAAAAAATAAAGGGAATGTGCTACCCATAAAAAAAGCAGGAAAGATTGCCTTGATCGGGCCATTGGCTGATGCTGCCAACAATATGGCGGGCACATGGAGTGTGGCCACTGTGCAAAACCGGTCAGTATCAGTATTAGCAGGGCTAAAAGAAGCTGTGGGCAACAAGGCAGAAGTTTTATATGCTAAAGGTTCCAATCTTACCGAAAATGCAACGCTTGAAGAAAACGCCACCATGTTTGGCAAGTCATTAAACCGCGACCCGCGTCCTGCAGCAGAAATCAGACAAGAGGCTGTTAAAATCGCCGAACAATCTGACGTTATTATTGCTGCGCTTGGCGAAAGCGCCGAAATGAGCGGCGAAGCCAGCAGCCGTTCCCATATCGGAATTCCGATGGTGCAGCAACAATTATTAAAAGAATTGCTCAAAACAGGAAAACCTGTTGTTCTGCTTCTTTTTACCGGAAGGCCGCTTACCCTTACATGGGAAGATAAAAACGTTCCGGCCATTCTGAACGTATGGTTTGCCGGTAGCGAAGCCGGCAATGCTATTGCAGATGTCGTTTTTGGAGACGTGAATCCATCAGGGAAAATCACCATGACTTTTCCTCAAAACATAGGTCAGATACCTATTTATTATGCTCACAAAAATACAGGGCGACCATTGGAAGAAGGTAAATGGTTTTCCAAATTCAGAAGCAATTATCTGGATGTTTCCAACGACCCGCTTTATCCTTTTGGGTATGGTTTAGGTTATTCAGCCTTTGAATATGGAAATTTGAATTTGAGCCAAACCACTTTAAAAGGTAATCAAACTTTAAAAGCAACTATCTCCATAACGAATAAGGGAAAATATGATGGCGCAGAAGTGGTGCAACTTTACATCAGAGATAAAGTAGGCAGCGTAACACGTCCGGTAAAAGAATTGAAAGGCTTTCAAAAGATTTGGATAAAATCCGGAGAAACCAAAACGGCTACGTTCAACATCACTACAAATGACCTGAAATTTTATAATAGCGATTTGAAATATGACTGGGAGTCTGGCGAATTTGATATTATGATTGGCGCCAACTCAAGAGATGTAAAAATTCAGAAAATAACATGGAACAAATAAATTAATTAATCAGGTATGAAAAAAATATTATACTTTTTATCCTTAGCCACATTATGGAGTTGCTCGCAAATGGGCAATAATGGCCAATCTGCTGCAGAAAAAGAAAACTCAAAAAATTCTGATGCAGGTATTTATTCTTTGGATGGAAAATCTGCAACGGTTTATACTACTGCCGATACTGCCAATTACCGAATTAGCAAAACCGACAGCTCATTGCAATTTACTGATTTTGGTCAGCCAATAGAGACTCAGGTGTGTGTATTTGTAGATCCTTCAAAAACATACCAGACTTTTATAGGCATTGGTGGCGCATTAACAGATGCCGCCGCTGAAACATTTTACAAATTACCCAAAGACAAACAGGATACATTTTTAAAATCATTGTATGATGCCGGCAGTGGAATTGGATATACCCTTGGAAGAACCAATATGAACAGTTGCGATTTCTCGAGTGGCAGTTATACTTATGTTGAGGATAATGATGTGGCTTTAAAAACCTTCAATATCGCTCATGATAAGCAGTTTAAAATACCTTTTATTAAGGAAGCCATAAAAACAGCCGGTGGAAAATTAACAATGTACATCAGCCCCTGGAGCCCTCCGGCATGGATGAAGGATAATAACAATATGTTGCAAGGCGGTAAACTGAAAAAAGAATTCTACCAGCCCTGGGCAGATTATTATGTGAAATACATTCAGGCATTAGAGCAGGAAGGTATTCCTGTATGGGGATTGAGTGTGCAAAACGAACCTATGGCCACCCAACGCTGGGAAAGCTGCATTTATACTGCAGAGGAAGAAGCTGATTTCATAAAATCGGCATTGGGACCCACTTTGAAAAAAGATGGAATGTCAGAAAAAAAACTAATCATCTGGGATCATAACCGCGATCTTATTTTTCAAAGAGCCAGTACTACGCTCAAAGACCCGGAAGTGGCAAAATATGTTTGGGGAATTGGTTTTCACTGGTACGAAACCTGGACGGGCAGTAGCATGATGTTTGAAAACCTGAAGAGAACTGCGGAAGCTTTTCCCGAAAAAAATCTAATTTTTACAGAAGGTTGCAAAGAAAAATTTTCAATGGATAGCGTAAACAACTGGACTCTGGGCGAGCGCTATGGCATGAGTTTGATCAACGATTTTAATGCTGGCACCGTGGCCTGGACGGACTGGAATGTGCTGCTCGATGAAACCGGAGGGCCTAATCATGTGGGTAATTTATGTTTTGCCCCGGTTCATGGCAATACCAAAACCGGCGAGCTCATTTATACAAATGCCTATTATTATATCGGTCATTTTTCAAAGTTCATTAAGCCTGAAGCTAAACGCATCGCCGTTTCTACCAATCGAACCGACCTTTTAGCCACAGGTTTTATGAATAGTGACGGGAAAGTGGTGGTGGTGGTTATGAATAAAGGATTACAGCACTTTCAGTATGTTTTATGGATACAGGGGCAAGCAGTATCGGTTAATTCTTTACCTCATTCAATTAGTACAATTATTATTTAAACATATCTTTTAAATGATGATTCATTAGCATAGAAACCATACCTGATATTCTCAAGGGATCTTAAGGCTAAGTAATATTGTAGCAATACACTTGAATCTGCGTGTTAAAATGCAAATAAACCTCCTTTTATCATTAATTTTGACAGTGCAAATTGAATTTTTGTGCCAAAATAAAAAGATGTTTTATGAAACCACTGATTCTGTTACTCCCATTGATAATTTCCATGAGTCTTTTTGCCCAAAAAAACAATTCTGGCAAAAAAGACAACCGCCCCAATATCATTTACATTTACGCTGATGATATGGGCTATGGCGAACTGGGGTGTTATGGACAGCAAAAAATCAAAACGCCAAATTTGGATAAGATGGCGGCAGAAGGAATCCGGTTTACCCAACATTATACCGGTACTCCTGTGTGTGCCCCGGCAAGGTGTATGTTGATGACGGGCAAGCATAGCGGCCACTCGTATATTCGCGGCAACTATGAATTAGGCGGATTTGAAGACTGGAATGAAGGTGGACAAATGCCATTACCTGAAGGCACTTTTACCATTGCAAAAATGATGAAACAAGCCGGATATGTTACAGGGGCCATTGGTAAATGGGGGTTGGGTATGAACGACAATACCGGAGATCCCAATAAGCAGGGGTTCGATTATTTTTATGGTTATTATTGCCAAAAGCAGGCACATAATTTTTATCCGACCCATTTGTGGGAAAATGGAAAATGGGATACACTTCAAAATAAACCTTTCATGGTACATCGAGCAATACCTGCAAATTCTTCTGATAGCGCTTTCGAAAATTTTAAAGGAAAAGATTACTCCATTACAAAAATGGCGGAGAAGACATTGGCTTTTATAAAAAAGAATCAAAACCGGCCATTCTTTTTATACCTTCCTTATACAGGGCCTCATGTATCGCTGCAAGCTCCCGACGAAGCCATAAAAGAATACATTGGGCAGTTTGACGAAGAACCATACTTTGGCGAAAGAGGCTATGCGCCTAATAAATATCCACTTTCTACTTATGCTGCTATGATCACCTATATGGATAAACAGGTAGGACGCATAGTGGCGCTACTGAAGGAATTGAAGCTGGATAAGAATACAATCATTATGTTTAGCAGTGATAATGGCGCTACCTTTAGAACAGGTGGTGTGGAGCCAGGCTTTTTTAATCTTACTGCCGGTTTACGAGGGTTTAAACAGGATCTTTATGAAGGCGGCATCCGTATCCCCTTTATTGCTAAATGGCCAGAGAAAATAAAAGCGGGTCAGGTTTCGGACCTTATCTCAGTTCAATACGATTTGATGGCTACACTTGCCGATTTGATTCACTCAAAAACGCCTCCTACTGACGGCATATCTTTTTTGCCCACTTTATTATCCCACACAAATCAACAGAAAAAACACGATTACTTATACTTTGAGTTTCCCGAAAAGGGTGGGCAGGTTGCTATTCGCATGGGAGACTGGAAAGGGGTAAAAAGCAATATGAAAAAAGACAGAAATGCCCCATGGGAAATATATCATCTCAAAAATGATGTGGCCGAAAAAAATGATGTGGCTGCCCGGTATCCTGATCTGGCAGTAAAATTTGAAGAAATAATGAAAAAAGAGCATGTCCGAACCCATTTGAAGGAATGGGAATTTATTGATAAAAGGTTTGCAGATCGAAATTAAAAAAAATCAAAGCTTTGAATACTGCAACCTCAATATTCTTAGATAATTTGAAATCAATTTTTCTCAAACAATTTGGTAAAGGAACGATGAAACGGATTGGGCTGCCTAATTTTTCTACTTATCAAAATTGTAACGTTTTGCTTAATTTATTAAAAGTGAATCATCAAATCCTTTAGTTGTTTAACCAATAAAGAATTCTTTTTGTGAAAAATCCTTCAAACTACTTTTTCATAATACAATGAAAATATTCATAAAAATAGTCGAGTTCAAGTCTGTTGGAACATTCCCTTTTCTTTTATGCTGCTTGTTGCATTTGATTTAATACAGAAATAAACACCATTGAATACCCGAAAAAGGAATATTTTTTATTCGGATTCGCAATTTTTTAAGTATTTTTAAAGCCTCTGGGCTTGTCTTTAAAGACAGGCTCAGTGTTTTTTGTTTAGAAAATAATTATTAAAAAGATGAATTTATTCGACGTTTACCCTCTTAATAATGTTACCATCGTAAGAGCCGTCGGCTCCACAGTTTGGGACGAAAATGATCAACCTTATCTGGATATGTACGGCGGCCACGCCGTAATCAGTATTGGACATACACACCCACATTGGGTGCAGCGTATTGAAGAACAATTGAAAAAAATTGCTTTTTATTCTAACTCAATTATTATTCCACTACAGAAAGAGTTGGCTGAAAAACTTGGAAAAATTTCAGGTAAAGAAGATTATCAGTTGTTTTTGTGCAACTCAGGCGCTGAAGCAAATGAAAATGCTTTGAAACTGGCATCTTTTTATAACGGCAGAAAAAAAATCATTGCTTTCGGCAAAGCATTTCACGGAAGAACCTCATTGGCAGTTTCGGCCACCGACAATAGAAATTATATTGCACCCGTAAACGAAACCGATAATGTGGTATTCCTTCCGTTTAATGATGAAGCGGCTTTGCAACAATATTTTGACCAGCACGGCCATGAAGTTTCATCAGTGATCATCGAAGGTATTCAGGGAGTGGGCGGTATCAATGTGGCTACCACCGAATTTATGCAACTGATAAGGCGGCTTTGCGATAAGCACGGCGCAGTGTTCATCGCCGATAGCGTGCAATGTGGCTATGGCAGAACAGGAAGATTTTTCAGTCATGATTACGCAGATGTTAATGCAGACATCTATTCGATGGCCAAAGGCATGGGCAACGGATTTCCGGTGGCCGGTATCATAATTGCTCCACATATCAAACCCAAACATTTTCAATTAGGTACTACTTTTGGTGGCAATCATCTGGCTTGTGCGGCAGCGCTGGCTGTGCTGGAAGTAATGGAAGAAGAAAACCTGATGGACAACGCCACAAAAATGGGAAACTATCTGATGGAAGAATTGAAAAAAACAGAACCTCTGAAAAACATTCGTGGCAGAGGTTTAATGATTGGTTTTGACGTGCCGGAGGAGATAGGTACGCTGAGAAAAAATCTTCTCAACAATCAAAAGATTTTTACGGGCATGGCAAATCCAAATGTCATCCGTGTATTGCCATCATTAGCTTTGCAAAAATCAGATGCTGACAAATTTTTGAAAGCCATAAAATTAGAAATAGAACATTTAAAAAATTAAACCCAATATTCATTCTCTAAGATTAAAAAAATGTCCTTATTAAAAAACAAGAACTTCGTAAGCGCAGAAGATGTTACCGATATTAATGGCTTGGTTAATATAGCGCTGGAATACAAAGCAAATCCTTTGAAAGATAAGATACTGGGCGACGGCAAAAGAATCGGCTGCCTGTTTTTGAATCCCAGCATGCGAACCCGATTGAGTACTCAAGTGGCTGCACGTAATCTGGGAATGGAGCCAATTATCTTCAACGTTGGTAGCGAAGGCTGGCAACTGGAGTTTGAGGAAGAAGCGATTATGAGTGGTTCCAAATCGGAACATGTAAAAGATGCAGCGCCAATTTTTGGAAAATACTTTGACGTGCTGGCAATACGCACTTTTCCATCGCTGGCAAATAAAGAAGATGATTACAGCGAGTTGTATATTAATCAGTTTATTAAATATGCAGGAATTCCTATCGTGAGTTTGGAGAGCGCAACGCTGCATCCGTTGCAAAGTCTGACAGATATTATTACTATTCAAGAAACTTTCAAAGAAAAGCGCAAACCCAAAGTAGTGCTTACCTGGGCGCCTCATGTAAAAGCCCTTCCACAATGCGTGGCCAATAGTTTTTCGCAATGGACAAATCAATGGGGCGAAGCAGATTTTGTAATTACCCACCCGGAGGATTACGAATTAGATACAAAATTCACCAACGGCGCTGTGATAGAACATGATCAAAATAAAGCATTGGAAGGCGCTGATTATGTATATGTAAAAAACTGGAGCACCTATACCGATTACGGAAAAATATACTGCAACGACCCCGAATGGATGCTCACACTCGACAAACTGAAGCAAACTAATAATGCAAAGGTAATGCACTGCCTGCCTGTAAGAAGAAATGTGGAATTGAGTGATGAAATTCTGGACAGCAGGCATAGCTTAGTAACTCAGGAAGCAGGCAACAGAGTGTGGGCAGCACAGGCAGTATTGAGCGAAATATTAAAATCTTAAAAACCTCTAATGGAATCATTATTTGTAATAAAAATAGGAGGCAATATAATAGACAATACGGAAGCATTAAACACATTTCTCGCCGACTTTGCTGTGGTGAAAGGTAAATGTATGCTGGTACATGGCGGTGGAAAGATTGCAACAAAAATAGGAGACAAATTAGGCATCGAATCTAAATATGTCAATGGTCGTAGAATTACGGATGATGAAACGATTGACTTAGTTACGATGGTATATGGCGGATTGGTAAACAAAAAGATAGTAGCCGGATTGCAATCATTACAGTGCAATGCCATAGGCCTAACCGGCGCTGATGCAAACATTATTCCTGCTACCAAACGCCCGTTGGTTACACTCTCTGTTGCTGATGAAATAAAGGAAGTAGATTTTGGATGGGTAGGCGACATCAAAACCGACAAACTGAATGTTCAAAATGCAAAACACTTGCTCGATGCGGGTTTCGCCCCTGTGTTTGCTCCGCTTACCCATGATGGGCTTGGGCATATTTTAAACACCAACGCAGATACCATTGCCTCGTCATTAGCAGTGGCTTTATCAGCATTTTACGATGTAAGACTGATTTATTGTTTTGAAAAAAGGGGCGTTCTTGAAAATGTGGAAGACGAAAATTCGGTCATCAAAAAAATCAATCGCGAAAAATATAAACAATTGATCAATGAGAAAAAATTATTTGAAGGCATTTTGCCGAAAATCGATAATGCCTTTGCTGCAATTGAAGCAGGCGTAAAGCAGGTAATCATTGGCCATGCAGATGATTTAATAAAAAATACTACTGAGGATAACGAAGGAACATTAATTTATTAAACCAACGTCAATCAAAAAGAATGACAGAAAAACTTTATACTGAAGCAATTAGCCTCTTAAAAAAATTGATTGAAACTCCCAGTTTTAGCAGAGAGGAAGATAAAACTGCGGAAATTATTATTAATTACCTTAATGATTATAATATTCCTTGTGAAAGACATGGCAACAATATCATCAGTCAAAATAAATTTTTTAACAAAGCTAAACCTACAATTCTCTTAAACTCACATCATGATACCGTAAGACCCAATCCAAATTACACATTGAATCCTTTTGAGCCTATAGAAAAAGAAGGGAAGCTGTACGGGTTAGGGAGCAATGATGCAGGAGGTTGCTTAGTGTCTTTAATAGCAGCATTTATATATTTTTATAATCAGGAGAACCTACAATATAATATCATGCTGGTAGCCAGCGCCGAAGAAGAAATCTCGGGAATTAATGGTATTGAAGCGGTAGTGGACCAATTGCCACAAATCGGATTCGCCATAGTGGGCGAACCTACCTTAAAACAAATGGCTGTTGCCGAAAGAGGATTATTGGTTCTGGATTGCACAAGCCAGGGACAAGCCGGCCATGCGGCCCGAAATGAAGGAATCAACGCAATAGAAATAGCTATTAAGGACATAGAATGGTTTCATAACTATCGGTTTGATCGGGTTTCGGAACTATTGGGCGAAAATAAAATGACCGTTACGGTTATTGAAACTGAAAATAAAGCACATAATGTAATACCTGCTCTTTGCAAATTTGTAGTGGACATCAGAGTGAATGAACTTTATACTTTTCAGGAAGTGCTTAATATTATCAAAGCTAATGTACATTCAGAAGTTCAGGAGCGTTCTACAAGGTTACGATCTACCTCCATTCCGATAGACCACCCTATTGTAAAGGCGGGAATTGAAATAGGCAAAACCTACTATGGTTCTCCCACCACTTCCGACAAGGCGTTAATGCCTTTCCCCGGGCTAAAAATGGGTCCCGGCGATAGCGCAAGAAGCCATTCACCTGATGAATTTATTTATTTGAAAGAAATTGAAGAAGGCATTAATGACTACATTGAAATCCTTAAAAAGGTAGTTTTGTAAAATAAATCATTTAATAAACAGTTTGACAAATCCAAAACATTTGTACACATTATGAAGCTCTGGCAAAAAAATACCGATTCACTAAAGGAAATAGAAACCTTTACTGTAGGCAACGACCGTGAAATGGATATGTATCTGGCACCCTTTGATGTGCTGGGATCACTGGCGCATATTCAAATGTTAGAATCAGTGGGTTTACTTTCACATGATGAATTAGTAAAACTACAATCAGCGCTTAAAGAAATTTATAAGGATATTCAGCAATCAGCTTTCAGTTTGCAACCGGATGTGGAAGACATTCACTCTCAAGTGGAATTACTACTCACACAAAACTTAGGCGATATAGGCAAAAAAATTCATAGTGCACGAAGTCGTAACGATCAGGTATTAGTGGATCTGAAGCTTTTTTTAAGAAGTGAAATTGAAACAATAGTAAATACTGTTGTTCCATTTTTCGAACTCCTGCAAACCCAGAGCGAAAAATACAAAACCTATTTGCTTCCGGGTTATACACACTTGCAATTGGCCATGCCTTCTTCATTTGGCCTGTGGTTTGGTGCTTATGCCGAAAGCTTAGTTGACGATTTGATAACGCTCAGAAGCGCCTTTGAGGTGGTGAATAAAAATCCTCTGGGTTCTGCTGCAGGCTATGGTTCTTCATTTCCCATCAACAGACAGATGACAACCGATTTGCTCGGTTTTGCATCACTTAATTACAATGTGGTTTATGCACAGATGGGGCGGGGCAAAGCCGAAAGAGTGGTGGCGCAGGCTTTGGCAAATATCGCAGACACGCTTGCCCGGCTTAGTATGGATATATGTTTGTATCTGAATCAGAATTTCGGTTTTGTTTCATTTCCGCCGGAGTTGACAACAGGCAGCAGCATCATGCCCCACAAAAAAAACCCGGATGTTTTTGAACTTATCCGTTCCCATTGCAACCGCATCAAAGCATTGCCCAACGAAATCATGATGATGACCACCAACCTGCCTTCGGGATATCATAGGGATTTGCAATTGCTGAAGGAGCATCTGTTTCCGGCTTTTAAAACAATAAAAAATTGTATTGAAATGGCAGGACTGATGTTGAGCAATATTGAAATAAAACCCAATTTATTAAAAGATGAAAAATATAAATACCTGTTTACCGTTGACTTGGTTAATCAATATGTAATGCAGGGGATGCCTTTCAGGGATGCTTATATCAAAGTAGGCAAAGCGGTGGATGATGGCAGTTATACGCCGCCAACGCAGGAAGAAACGTTGGCTAATCCGCATCAGGGCAGTATCCATAACTTGTGCAACAGTGAAATAAAAAACATGATGGAAAAAGTAGTGGAGTCTTTTGAGTTCGAAATAATTCATCAGGCATTAGAGAATTTGTTGAAATAAAAGATTAGTTCAATTTTAGATTTTCAAATAAAAATTCCGAATAAGAATAGAGTCACCTTTAATTCATCCTTATCAATTCTCTCGACTCCCTTCCAGCTTGAGTACAAATGCATACATCAGCGCCACATCCTTCAGATAGTCAAAACGACCCGAGGCGCCGCCATGTCCAAAATCCATATTGGTATGCAGCAACACTATATTTTTGTCGGTTTTCAAATCACGTAATTTGGCAACCCACTTTGCAGGTTCAAAATATTGCACCTGGCTGTCGTGCAAGCCGGTAGTTACCAGCAGGTTAGGATAGTTTTTCTTCTCCACATTTTCATAAGGCGAATAACTTTTCATATAAAAATAGGCGTCTTTATTTTCAGGATTTCCCCACTCGTCATATTCATTAGTAGTGAGTGGAATAGTTGGATCGAGCATGGTGTTCACCACATCCACAAACGGCACATCGGCAATAATACCATGAAACAAATCCGGAGCCATATTAGCTACAGCGCCCATCAGCAGGCCTCCGGCGCTGCCTCCATTGGCATACAGGTGTTGCGGAGTGGTATATTTATTGGCCACCAGATATTTGCCACAATCAATAAAATCAGTGAAAGTGTTTTTCTTCCTCATCATTTTACCGTCTTCGTACCATGCCCGCCCCATTTCCTGCCCGCCACGTATATGAGCCAGCGCATACACAAAGCCCCTGTCGAGCAGGCTGATACGATTACTGCTAAAACCAGGATTCATGGAGTTTCCATAAGAGCCGTAAGCATACAAAAACACCGGTTGTTTACCATTCTTTTCAAACCCCTTTTTATAAACCAAATCCATGGGCACTTTGGCTCCATCTGACGCAGTTACCCACACCCGCTCCGACTGATAATTTTTTGGATTGTAGCCACCCAAAACCGGTTGTTGTTTTTTAAGTACCCTTTTTCCTGTTATCAGATTATAATCATAAACTGATGAAGGTGTGGTAAGCGAAGTAAAATTAAACCGCAATACCTGGGATTTATATTCATTAGCCGATGTGGGCAATGCAGTGTACACCGGCTCATCAAAAGGCAGGTAATCATCCTTTCCTGTCCTTTTATTGATAATTCTAATTTGATCTAAAGCGTCTTTTTTCTCCGACAAAACTATATAATCTTTATACAAAATCACATTTTGCAATAAAACATTATTTCGATGTGGAATAAGTTCTTTCCAGTTCTCAACTCCTGTTTTTGTCAAAGAGGTTTTCATCAGTTTGAAGTTCAAAGCCTCTTTATTGGTGGTGATAAAAAATGCATTATCATCAGCGTCCACCTCATACAGCACATCTTTCATGCGCGGTTGAAACACTTTAAATTTATCTGCCGGGCGGTTAGCATCCAGATACCTTACTTCGCTTGACATGGTGGCTTCTGATACAATGAGAAGAAAATTATCAGCTCTTGTTTTGGTTACTGCAATATAGTTTGTGTTGTCTTTTTCTTCATACACCACCACATCTTTATCTGGCGTACTATTCAATATATGTCTTTTGATTTTTTCTGATAATAGTGTATTAGGATTGTTGGCGGTATAAAAAATAGTTCGATTATCATTTGCCCACACGTAATTGGAGGAGGTGTTTTTAATACCCTGATCAAATATTTTACCTGTTTTCAAATCCTTAACCTTCATGTTATATTGGCGTCGGGATACCGTATCTTCGCCAAACACAAGCAAGTTATTATCGGGGCTGATATTGAATCCACTCGCAGAGAAATAGGCATGACCTTTTGCCATTTCATCTACATCTAACAGTACTTCTTCGGGCGCTGACAGACTACCTTTTTTGCGACAGAATTTATAATATTGCTTGCCTTCTTCGGTTCTGGTATAGTAGTAATAGCCTTTTTTAAATACAGGCACCGATTCGTCCTTTTCCTTAATGCGGCCTTTCATTTCTTTGAAAAGCTTATTCTGCAAGGCTTCGGTGCTTTTCATCATCGTTTTCAGATATGCGTTTTCATCCTCAAGATACTTTACCACCGTGTTGCTGTCGGGCCCTTTTTTGAAATAGTCAATCATCCAGTAATAAGGGTCGCTTACCTTATCTCCATGAATGTCGCGTACATGTTCTTTCTTTTCGGCAATGGGAGGAACTGTGGCGGGCCAGGTTGTTTTTTGTTGTGCCACAGTATTTTTGTTTGCTATCATCATGCAAAATATTGAGAGAATTAAAAAAGATTTATTCATAATTGAGATGGTTAAATGAGTACAAAATAATGTTTATGTGCCTGATCTTTCAGCGCTTTAGTATTTTATGGAATTGAAAACCTCATAACCAATAATTGGAAGATTCATTTTGTTTTAATGCTATCGCCAAATTAGGTTATTGTTTATTATTCATCAATAAATATCTTGCTGTTTGAAAATAAGCATCCGCAAATACTGACATTTCTTTCTGTATAGAATCTGTTTGGCGCGACGAGTATTCAGCCAAATCATATTTTACAGGCACTAATTCTTCATCCACAAATTCCAGGCTTTTTATATAATAAAAATCATTAGTTACTACACCTATTTTCCCGGCAGTGTTGGTGATAAAAGCCGCATCTGTTTTCTTCTTTGGATCCAGTAAATCACGCCCAAGCGTATTGTTGGTATAGCTCATTTGCAACAAGCCTGCAATGGTAGGCAATACATCTATCTGCGACACCACCTCTTTTCTCCACCTGGGGGTGAGCAAGGCAGGAGCATAAAAAAGGAGCGGTACGTGCTCATCAGATAAACGCTGGTTTGTCCATGCGGGAGGATATACCGCAGTGGCATTACCTGCCACTCCATGATCGCCAATGAAAACAAAAATTGTGTTTTGAAAATACGATTCCTTTTTGGCGGCCTCAATGAAGTTTCTGAAACAATAGTCTGAGTAACGGAAGGTGTTATATTCCTCTAAAGAGCCAAAGCCATACTTTATCAGTTCTTCATTTGAAACAAATTTTTGTTCAAAGTTCTTATCTGTTTCAAAAATAGTATAAGGCCGGTGATTGTCTGATGTTTGAATGATTGCAAAAAATGGATTTTTTTCTTTTTTTAATAACTCGTTGGCTTCGGCGAAAAGTGCTCTATCACTAATACCCCACACATTTACTTTAGGCGATTTAAAATCCTTTTCGGTATGAACCTGAAGGTCATTAATATTGGTAAGAAGTCCTTCAAAATTATTAAACTCAGGGTCGCCACCCAGAAAATAGTGTTTGGAATAGCCGTCAAATTCATTGATAATTGTTTTTTGATTGATGGCAGCAGGATTGCGTGTTGAAAATTTAAACAATTGCACATCTGGAATGCCGGTAATGATGGCAAACAACCCGCGTGCAGTAGAAAAGTGAGGCGAAAAGCAACGCTCAAAAAATATGCCCTGTTTACATAGCGAATCAAAATAGGGAGTGGTATTTAACGGGTTGCCGCTCATGGTGCTTTTGTACATACTGAAAGATTCGCACATCACCAATACGATATTTGGTTTGCTCTCTAATGCTCCGCTACGCGGCTCAATAGTTCTTGAAAAGCTGAATTGTGATTTTTGAGGCAGTTGCAGAAACGCAGCCATTTTCGGAAACGCCTTTCTGGCTTCACTTTCGTTAAATACAGGCTCACGCAACCGCATGGTAGAGAAAAAATTTTGCAGGGGGTTCAAAGCCAGATAAGATTTGAAGCTATCTTTAAGCGCAAACGAATCTTTCCATCTTAGCGGTTTCGCATCCATTTTGCCATAAATAAAAATGAGGAGAATAATGGTTGAAACAATAAATGGTATTTTACGGTGTGCATTTGCTTTGCCATCGTTTATATTCATCACCTGCCAGTGGCTCTTGTTTAACAGCCATCTGAAAAGTAAAATAGCCACCATCAAGCCCAAAACAATCCAAACAAGCGGATAGGTTTGCCAAATCATATTTAAAGAAATACCCGGGTCCTCCACAAAGTTCATTGCGCCGGCATCAAGGCGAGTACGGTTATAAGAAAAACTCACTAAATCGGCAATGAAAAAGAAAAAAATAATAAAGAAAATGATGGCAAAATACATTGTCCATAAACGCCTGTTAGTATCAGAATAAAAAGGAGAGAATTTTGCATAAATACTCAGCAATACTACCGGCAAAACGATAATCGAAACCCATTTCAAATCGTATTGCAGCCCCATTGCTAATGAAGGCCAGACATCTCCGATTGAAAAATCGGGCGGTCTGAAAGCAAAAAACGTTATCATCCTGAAAATGCTGAAAAAAAGCAATAAAATCACAAATAAATTTATTGCCCAACGAATAGTTTTAGGAATTTTTATAAAATTCAGCATTTTACAAACTTAAACAACAATTAAGAATTATTTGCCATAGAAAAGATAATTATTACCCAAAAAATAACGCTCGATAATCTTTCTCGCTCAATTTCATACATTTTAAATATTTTTATTGCCGGATGTATTCAAAAGATCAAACCATACAGTGGCAGAAAGCAACTCAGGAGTTTCTGAAAAGAGAAGACACAGTCTTACAGTCTGTACAGGAAACCGAAACTCTTCGAAAAATACTTCGTTTTCACGAATACCGATATTATATTTTGGATGACCCCTTGATTGCGGACACCCAGTATGACAGTCTATACAAACTGCTTGAGCGAACTGAAAACGCATATCCGGAGCATATCCCACAAGATTCGCCCACCCAAAGGGTTGGTAAAAATATTACCGGAAATTTTGTTACTGTTCAGCATCTGGTACCTATGCTGTCTTTAGACAATTCTTATAACAGCGATGACCTTAAGGATTTTGACAGAAAAGCAAAACAGGCGACGGGTTTGCAACAGATTACTTATTGCGTGGAACCCAAGTTTGACGGCGGAAGTATTTCGCTGATATATGAAAATGATTTTTTGGTTCGCGGCGCCACAAGAGGCAACGGCATTGAGGGTGATGACATTACAAGTAATATAAAACAAATCAGAACCGTGCCACTCTCTGCTGCATTTAGCAAATATGGAATACAGCAAATAGAAATCAGAGGAGAGGTATTGATTAACAAAAACAATTTCAAAAAGTATAATGAAGAACTGGTTGAAAAGGGGCAGGCTCCGTTAGCCAATCCACGAAATGCCGCCAGTGGCACTCTGCGCATCAAAGATGCTGCCGAACTGAGGAGAAGGAATCTGGAGGCCTTTGTGTATCATATCAGTTATTACTCTTTATTGCCCGGCAGCGAAACACCTGTTGCACTAAAAACACATGAAGGTGCACTGAAACTATTGTGGGAACTGGGTTTTCGAAGCCCTCAAAAAGAAAAAAAGATTTTTAACCAAATAGAAAATGTTATAGCCTATTGCAACGAGTTTGAAGAAAAACGCGATAACCTCCCTTATGAAATAGACGGCATGGTGATAAAGGTAAATGATATTGCGCTACAGGAAGAGCTGGGTATGACCAGCCATCATCCAAGGTGGGCAATCGCTTTCAAGTTCAAAGCGCGGCAGGCGACCAGCAAATTATTAAACGTTGAGTTTCAGGTGGGGCGCACAGGCTCCATAACGCCGGTGGCAAAAATTGAACCCGTTTACATAGGTGGCGTAACGGTAAGTTCTATCTCTTTATTCAATGAAGATATCATTAAAGAAAAGGATTTGAAAATAGGCGACACTGTTTTGGTTGAGCGAGCCGGTGATGTGATTCCTTATATTGTAAAATCATTGGCAGAGTTGAGAACGGGAGACGAAAGGGAAATTGTTTTTCCTCAAAAATGCCCTGTGTGTCACAATGAATTGTTTAAAGAAGACGGAGAAGCGGTCTGGCGCTGTGTCAATATTGAATGTCCGGCACAGGTAGTGGAGCGGATGATTCATTTTGCATCCAAAGATGCAATGGACATCAGAGGGTTTGGAGAAGCAAATGTGCGTAAGTTTTATGAACAGGGTTGGTTAGCGGATATTCCGGGTATTTACAAACTGGATTTTAATAAAATTGCCTTATTGGAGGGTTTTGGCAAAAAATCAATTGATAATCTGAGGCAGGCAATAGAGCAAAGCAAACAACAGCCGCTGCACCGCCTGATTTTTGGGCTGGGAATACGGCATGTAGGCGAAACAACTGCAAAAGCGCTGGCTCAAAAAATAAATCATCTTTTTGAATTGAAAGAATTTACAATAGAACAACTGCAAACTTTAGATGATATTGGCCCCATTGTAGCAGGCAGCATTTACCATTTTTTTCATAATGAATCGAATATTCAGATGCTTGAAGAATTGGAAGAACTTGGATTGCAAATGCAAAACCTCAACAGCAGTAAAAAAGCCGACGGCAGCCTGCTGGGACAAACCTTTTTGTTTACAGGTACATTGCCCACGCTCAAGCGCAGTGATGCCGAAGCAATGGCAGAAGCACAGGGAGCGAAAATACTGAGTGGCGTAAGCGCCAAACTGAATTACCTTGTGGTTGGTGAAGATGCCGGCAGCAAACTCGAAAAGGCAAAGAAATTAGGAACCGTAAAAATCATTTCGGAGGAAGAATTCTTAAAATTGATACATTCATAATATTTTTTCAAATCTGAGAATTATAAAATCTTTGCTAATTTTATTTATCTGCATTAATATTTTCTTTTACATAAGCGGTAGTTCCTTTGATAAATTATGATGTAGCTTTGGGTTATCAGAAACATAAAAATTACTGATTACAGGCTTGTCATATTTTCAAACCAATAAATTGTCATTATGAAAAAGAAATTGTACTTCTCTTTTTTAATTGTTGCTTACCTTGTGTCTTCATTTTATGGTATGGCACAAAATAATATTGACTCAATAATGCCCGTCAGAGGTTTGTGCATTGCTGCACCTCACCCCAAAGAGGTGGAGGCTTTTGCTAAATTTATCGGAGATGAGCTGGCTCCCCGAAATGTAAATACCTTAATTCTTAGGGTGGACTGGAACTATCAGTACACCAGCCATCCTGAACTAAGAGACACTGTTACTTTATCAAAACATGATATAAAAAAATTGGTCAATGCCTGCAAAAAGTATAAGATCAGGATTATTCCACAAATTAATCTTTTAGGCCATCAGTCATGGGCAGGAACCTTATATAACCTGCTGAAAGTTTATCCTCAGTTTGACGAAACGCCCCATGTAAAAATGCCCGAAAAATATGTGTGGCCCAATGATGACGGGCTCTACTGCAAAAGTTATTGTCCGCTCCATCCTGATGTGCATAAAATAGTTTTTGAACTGGTAGATGAGATTTGCGAAGTGTTTGAGGCCAATGCATTTCATGCCGGAATGGATGAGGTTTTTTATTTGGGTGATGATAAATGTCCTCGTTGTCAGGGTCGCGATAAAGCCGAACTTTATGCAGGAGAGATATGGAAAATCAGAAATCACTTATTTCAAAATAAAAGAGAACTGTGGATTTGGGGCGACAGGCTGTTAGATGGACGTGCCACCGGTTATGGTATGTGGGAGGCAAGCTATAATAATACACATCGTGCGATTGATATGATTCCAAAGGATGTGATGATTTGCGACTGGCATTATGAGCGCCCAGATAAATCGGCTATTTATTTTGCAATGAAAGGATTGCGCGTAGCCACTTCTCCCTGGCGAAATGCTGATATAGCCATAAAACAGGTAAACGATATGGTGAGTTTTAGAAAAGATGCGACACCGGTAATGAAAGACCGGTTTCAGGGGATGGTGCATACCGTTTGGTCTGATGCAGGCAGTTTTATGAGAGAATGTGATGCAGTAAAATCAGGAAAAACACCAATCGGTTTAAGCCAATGGTTGTGTTTTGATAAAATGTTTGCGAAAATTAATGAGTTAGCTGATTAAACAGATTATTGATTACAGATTGCAGATTGCAGATTACAGATTACAGATTACAGATTATAGATTTGCAGATTACAGATTATTGATTACGGATATTAAATTACTAATTGTTCAAACCGCTTAAAGCCTACAGCCTAAAGCCTACAGCTTATATCGTCGCTGCCTTTTAAGGTTTAAGGTTTAAAGTTTAAAGTTTAAGGTTCAAAGTTTGAAGATTATTGATTACGGATTGCAAGTTACTGATTGTCAACCGCTTAAAGCTTATAGCCGAAAGCCTACAGCTTATATCGCCGTTGCCGAAAGCCGATTGCCGCAGCCTTATTACAGATTAATACTTATACACCAACGTCTCTTCCCATCCTTGCAGGTTCAGCAGAACAGAATTTGTGCCACTCACCTGCATGCTCCTCAGGTTAAACCGAAATTTTCGGGTAGGGAGTGCCTCACACAATTCCGGATTGGTAAATAGTATCCTGAGCTGCCTCTGTGGCGGTAAAGATTTTGCTATACTTCCATCGCTTACCGCATCAGCCAGCCAGTTTGTACCGCTGCATCCGCTTGCCCTTATAGATACTATCAGGCAATCGCCCTGAATTTCACCATTCGTAATATTGAATACATCGGGCGAATTCTGACCAAACATTTTTTCATCAATCAATACTTTTTTCTTGCAAGTATCATTATCAAATTGATTACGCCTGTGGCAGGAAAACAGCACAAGTAGGAGCAAGAAAAAAATAATTTTCTTCATTTAATCTCTAAATTCTTTTTTACAAAATTAATGTATAATAAGCATATTTTAAGCTATAAACAGGCAGGGCAAACGGGAGGACAGACACGTCTAAAATATGACGAGTTTAATAATTTGAATCAATTTTTCCGATGAAATTGTTATTGTTGTTTCTTAATTATTTTGCCAGCCGGTAAACTATTGTTTCGTGCGAAGCTGCCTGTACCTTAATCGAGTTTTTTACCTTCATTTTTGCCTTACTCCACAGGTCGGTAGCTTTTGATTTTCCGGTAATACCCAGCGAGGCCAGATCAATATTGATGGTCTGTGTTTTATCGGATACGTTTAACACACCCAGTGCCACATCGCCATTTGCAAGTGGTTTTACAAAAACCTGCCAGGTATCGTTATTGATTTTTCTTTCTGCCTGAATTCCAAGAGGATCCTGGTCTATTGCAATGATATCTCTGTTTGTTAATATTCTTTTGGTGGCTTCGTTCATATTCCTCACATCGCAGGTAATCATCAGTGGCGCTGCCATCAGGCACCATAGGCTCATCTGCGACTGATATTCCACATCGGTACAACCCACTCCTCCCAGGTCGCCGGAAGGCCCTTTTTTGCCGTAAAGACCTACCACTAACATATCGGGGTCGTTCCAACCGCCCGGTCCGGCATAATGGTTAAGATCGGCATTGAGGTGGAGGATATCTAATATGCCTGCGCCTTTGGCATGAAGGGTTTTGTTGTTGAGTGGTTGAACGCCTGCTGTCCACTTATCCCTTACATCGGCAGTAGTGCGCCACAGTTGTCCACCCGCTTTTCGGGCCCAGAGCCAAGGCTGCCTGTCGCCCCACTCGCATATTCCAAACACGATTTCTCTGCCCGAATTTTGCAATGCCTTCGCCATTTTTTCGTATCGGGCAATAGCAGTTTGCCAGTCGGCTGGTGCATGGCAGTAATCATACTTCAGGTAATCAAATCCCCATTGGGCAAAGGTTTTGGCATCCTGCTCCTCAAAGTTGAGGCTGGCAGTGTAGCCGGCACATGTAAGCGGTGCCGCATCGGAATAGATACCGATTTTCATACCTTTGGCGTGTACATAATCGGTAAGGGCCTTCATACCCGAGGGAAATTTTTTAGGGTCGGGGATCATATTGTTTTTGAAATCACGACCGCCCTGCCAGCCGTCATCAATAAAAATATGGTCAAAACCCAGATCTCTGAGACCCGTTTCCACCATTGCATCGGTGATGGTTTTCACATCCTGTTCGCTGAGTTTGTCGGCAAAATAGTTCCAGGTCATAAAGCCCATAGGAGGCGTGGGTGCCAGCGTCTTTTGTGCATAAACAGATAACTGAAACAAAAAGACAGTCAGAAGAATAAAAATTTTTTTAAGCATGATGATAAAATTGTAATTAATTAATTTAAAAATAGATTTTTCTATATTGATTTATTTAAGAATAAGGTTGAATTCAACTAAACCCTTGATATACAATTTCCTAATTAGCCATAAACTTAAATATTTTTTGTTATTTCAAGTAAAACAACCATCCTTTTCTAGGTTCAATTTTTATAACTGATTTTGAAGGCAACTCAACAGCAGATTGAAAACCTTTAATTTCCGGAGCAATGAGTTTTGCTTTTTGACTGTCTATTCCTAATTGTCTCCAATCATAATTTAATGTGATTTCTTTTGCCTCATCATCATAATTCCCTATTGAAATTAAAGATATACCTGATTTCAAATAAGTAGTTATTTTAACATTATTATTATTTGTTTTCACCGGCGTATTTGTTTCCCAAAAACCAATCATTTTTGATTTTTGAATATCGAATTCATCCCAAATTTTCCAGATTGGACGCGGGTCAACCACTATTCCTTCTGTCATCCAGGGTTGGCGTACCGTCATGCCGTATTGCATTCCCAGCCATCTGTTTCCTCCGGCATGAAGCATATCTCCCATAAGCCCATAAGGAATTCCTGATACTTCAATCAGCCAGTTTTCGGGAGTCATTTTGTTATATAAGAAGCTTTCTCCAAACCATAATTTATCAACATACGGAAAAAACTCAGCATATTGTATTGCCGGCCCGCGAGAAAAGCCGGTATTGGAATGAAGGTCAATAAAACAATCGGGTTTGACGGTATTCATTGCGCGTTTCATTCTTTGTAATATGCGTCTGTCAAAAGCCACATCATCCAGATAAAGTTCGTCAATATCTATGTTTTTTACCAACTATGCCAGCCCTTCTATGTAATAATTATACCAACGCGAATCACCGGTTGAGGTTAGAATGGAAGCATCTGCGGTAAAGCCTGTTTCTTCAAGAGAATTATAGTGTTGGTACCATTGAGGAGTATAATCTGAGTCAAAATGTTCTCTCAACCAAGGGAACCCTCCTCCTTTACCACTACCTAAAATTTCATCTCCAAGGCTTCTTAATGCCCAAATTTCGGTAACTGCATTAGTCAATTCTCTAACGGTGTAATACATCTTTACTTTCACTCCTCTCTTATGCCAGTTTTGAACGAATGATTTCATTTTGGCTGTAGCAATAAATGGATAATTGATCACCGGATTCATTTCATTGGCATGGTGCACGTTTATTACCTTAATTCCAGCCCTTATGTCTTCATCATTCGGTACAGGATTTTCACCATTATGATAGTATCTTTCCTTAAACTGACTTATGTAGTTAATTTCCTTTACAGGCGTTAATAAAAATGCAAATTCAAAATTTATTGGATTGTTTGCTATTAACTCGCGCGATCCGCTATAAACAACCATTTTGCCTGCCGTATCGCCGGTAGATAAATAAAATCCTCCCTTCCCATTATTATCCCAGCTTTTAGGATAAGAAGGGTGATATAAATTTAATAAAGGGCCCGAATAAGAACTGCCTCTTAATTCGCAATGAATACCCGCATGTACATTCCCCATCCAAAAGCTATCAAAAGGCCAAAGCCAATTTGAGTTTTTGAGAGCAGGAAGAGTTACACCTGAGTTATTGATTATTTCCTCTGGCGCTTCCCACTTTGCTTTGTAATATCTGGGGATTGCCTGCCCCGAGAGGCCTGCACCCATAAATAATTGAGCAATATTATTT
Organism: Chitinophagaceae bacterium; assembly: GCA_023957575.1. GTDB lineage: Bacteria > Bacteroidota > Bacteroidia > Chitinophagales > Chitinophagaceae > Niabella. The sequence continues at coordinate 260,630 of JAMLGU010000001.1, forward strand.
TTTAAGGCAATTTCCAACCGAATGTCTTTAACCGAAATATTCTTTTTAGGCGTAAGGGTGTAAACATAATTTATCCATCCGTCGAATTCAATTGTCAGTATTGTTTCGATTTGTATTTCGTTATATGTTGCTGTTATCAAATATTTTGCTTGAGCATTCGTCTGCGATAATAGTCGGGTATTTGCCTTTAAATCCTTTATGCCCTCTTTTGTCTCTATTATAAACTGTATTGGCGAAGCCAATATTTCATTCCCCCATGAATTAATTTTAGATGGGAGCCCGGAATGATTATCAAGAACCAGATTTCTACCTAATATCTTAATTTGATTATCTTGAATTATCAGGTTAGTGTATGGCGCAATGGGTTGTTCAGAAATTCCTAAGGTTGAATTAAGCCATCTTAGCCTGCTGTGCCTCCAGATTTCACTATCACCTCTATCATTAAGAATGTTCCCATCAACCATGATTTTTAAAGGTATTTTTTTTGAATAACCAGTATTATCACTTATTGTAATAGCCCCTTCATACAAACCTCTTTTTTGATTTTTATCAATATCAATTCCAAACCAAAGAGCTTGTATATTGCCGGTGTCAATATTTATCGTTTTTGTAAAACTATTTCCATACGGATCCACTCCTTCTTTATTAAAGCAAGTGAATAATTTTGCAGAAATGATTTCTCCACTTTGCGTTTTTAGGTTTGATACCTTGTATTGTAAATTCTTTATTTCTTTAAAAGGTGCCCAAACTCCAATTTGAAATACATAAAATTCATTTGGCTGTGCAGTTCCTATAAAAGGCATAGCCTTTTTTTGCTTTATCCATTTATAGGGTACAAATTTTTTCATTCTTACGGGAAATTTTCTATCCTCCGGGAAAAGGTAAAAAGGCTCCTTTTCTTTTAAATATATGTCTTCTTCAGCTTTTGTGGCAATAATTTCCATAGGATAGAAACTGTCAAAAGCAGTTCGTGACTCTACTTTTTGTACCTCTGCCCGTAGCAAGTTTTTTTCTCCGGAAACATTGCGCAACCAAACCCTATCAGGTTCTTTTTCTTTAGGAAAATAGTTTTTATTGAAAAATCCCCAACCCGCTTGCACTTCATAAGGAAGATAATAGAAGTAATAAATACCCTTATCCCTGATGGGACCAAACTGAATATGGCATAATTCATTATTAACGGTTACTCGATTTATATTTTGTATGGTGTCCCCGTTAGAAGCATTAATAATAATAAATTTGTGATTCCCTGCATCTTTATCATGTCTGCGCCAAAAGAAAAACAGTTCAGCAATATTGGTTGAATTTGTCACTCTGATTACTGCCCTATGATTTCCAAAAGATTCATCCCATGGATATAAAGGGGTTGTGTAAATGTACTCTTGAGATATACTTTTTGCCGAACAAGCAAAAGTTATCAGCAATAATGTTAGTATAAAAGCAAATTGCTTTTGAAAGACAAGCATTACAATCTGTTTTACTTAAATAAAATGACCTGACACAAAGTTGCGTTTTTGAAAAGTGCGCCTGCACATGGCAGGCGCACATAAGATTCAAGTACTATACCACCTTTCCGTTCTTAGCATTAACAGAATGGATTACTTTACAAATGAAGTAACTGTAATTGTCCAGATAGCAGATGCTCCATTTGCCGCAGTAACCTTATATTTTAACGGTTTCGTCAAATCAGTTTCATTTCCCGGATTAGGGGTGCCTTCAATGCCCTGCATAGTGGCGGCAGTTGAAATATCAAAATAAGGGATAAGTTTACTTTGAGTAACCGCATCTCTTATAGCAGAAGTAAATTGTCCGCCTGCATTTGGAACTGTTACTTTTATTGCTATTGTTTTGGCCGATTTATCTATCGTCTGACTTACAGTAAGGCGCTGATACTGCACAACCGGCTGGCCATTATATTGGGTAGAACCATTGTAGCGAAATTCTATATATGCATTAGTGATATCGTTTTGATCCCAGGCCGGAAACTTTTCTAATCCTTGTTTGAGGCAGGATGAAAACAACACAGACAGGCCAAGAAATAATGTTGAAAATATAATAATTCTTTTCATGTGTAATTATTTAAATTTTTAATAGTAAAACTAATTATTACCATCCCGGATTTTGAGGTCCAAAGTTGGAATTATTATCAATTAAGCCTTGTGGGATTGGAAACAGATAACGTCTTTGCTCATTAAAGACCCTTGTATTGTTTGATGCGTAAAATGGTCCGCTTACTATAGAAAACGACTTACGGTTTTTGGATATATCCATCACCATTGGCAATTCTGTCAGTTCGGGAATTGTGCCACCGGGGGATATGCCATTATTTGCAGCGCCACCATAACGCCCCCAGCGAAGCAGGCTATAGTAATAATCGTTTTCCAGCACTAAGTCCACCCGACGCTCTCTTTTGTAATCTTTCCAGGCTTCGGCAAGAGTACTTGCAGTTGAAGGAGGCAACTTGCCATGAGTAACTCTGGTTTTATTTAAGTTAATTAATGCATTAGCAACATCACCTTTTAACAGATAAGCTTCTGCCAGGTTTAAATAAACCCTACCTAACCTCATATCCACGTAGTGATAATCAGTAGGAACACCTACATAAATTCTTGGAGACACATTGTTATACATCAGTTTTCTCCAATACATATTTGTCATGCTCACATAATAGGCAAAGCCGTTTATTTTCATCCACCTTGTTGAATTACCTTTGATACAGGTAGTTAATGTTTCTCCATAAAACTTAGACGAATCTGTAATAATTGTTTGCGAGAAACGCGCATCACGGTTTTCATTCATCAAATTCCACATGGTTTCAGTTCTGCCCGATCTGATTACTCCTGTCTTTACATAACTTTCATTATTTTGTTTTTGTAAATCTCCTGTGGGAACAGTGGCGCTTTCGTCAACCGCTGCGAGGTATTGCGAAGTTTTGTCCCATTCCAAAGCTTTATTAGGATCTGCTTTGTCAATAACCAAATAATCTTTCGATAAGTTATATGTAGGCGCATGCTCAATCCAGGCTTCAAAAATTCTGAAATTGGTGCTTAGATTTGGAGAACCGCCATAGTTATTGATTTGGTCATTGCTAAAGTTTGCCATCATGGTTTGCATGGGTGTACCATCGCAGTTTGTGTTTAATGCTTTACGATACACTCCAAAAATTGTTTCGGAAGAAGTGGGATTGCTCTCATTAAACATACCGCCATAATCGCCAACCAAAGAATATCCTCCCTGGCTTATTACCATATTTGCATAGGTAATTGCCTTATCAACCAATGGATCATTGCCTGGTGATGGGGGATTAGGGTAATTTTTATAGGCGGCGGCCTGTAAGCATATTTCTGATAAGAATGCTGCGGCCACATATTTATTGGCTCTTCCCGGCACCTTTGTGGCACTCAGGTCTGGGATTGCTTCCTCCAAATCCTTAATAATATAATTATAAGATTCGGTAGGATTGGCAGTGCTTGGCAGTTTTAGTTCGTCTTCGGGAGTAAGAACTTTGTCAATCCATACAATACGACCAACGTTTCGGGCAATATTGTAATAAGACATTGCTCTTAAAAATTTCCCTTCAGCAACTAATGCCTTTTTATCCTGATCGGCAATGCCTGCGGAAGCCGCTACATTTGTAATTATCAGGTTGCATCGTCTGATGGCGCCAAAATTATTAAATCCACCAATATTACTGTTTCGATCTGTCGTTTCTGTAAAAATGGAGGCAGAACCATTATATGTTCCGTCCATAGCCAGTAAGTTAGTAGTTCTGCCATCTGAAGAGGGGCCTGAGTTGTAAGCATTCATTATACCATAGGTGCCAAAAATGAATGTTTCGGCATTGGCCTTGTTGCTCCAAACCACATCACCGCTTATTTTATCGTAAGGCTGTGTATCTAAGACCTTTTGACAAGCCGCCAACACTAACATCATGCCGGCAGCATAAATTGAAAAGAATATATATTTTTTCATACTATTATACATTAAATACATTAACAATTAAAATCCTACATTTAAGCCTAAAGAAACAGTACGCTGTATGGGGTATCCATAGTTATTAGTATCTGATTCCGGATCTATAAAGTATTTCATGCTTTTGGCAGAGGTCCATAAATTGGTGCCTGATACAAAAACTTTGAAATGCTTAAATGTTGACACTTGTTTAAGTAAAGAATATTTAAGGTCATATCCTAATTGTGCAAATTTCAAACGAACATACCCCGATTGTAAAAGCCAGAAATCACTGGTTACATAATTATTGCTTCCGTTTACACCCGCAGAGCTCACTTGTCTGGGATACAGGGCATTGGTATTTGCAGGTGTCCAATAATCCTTTTGGAAAGCATACACCAGAATACCTTGAGCTGAACTTCCCTGGATTACATCTCCAAGATAGCGGTCTCTTTTTCCCGAACCGGCTAAAGTACTGGTAAAGAATACTCCTTTGTAACCTAAATCTAAGTTAATACCGAAATTAATACGAGGAAATGATGCACTACCTATGCGCCTAAAGTCAGAACCGTCTATTTTACCATCACCATTGGTGTCTTCATACTTTAGGTCTCCCCCAACAGTATTGGTTGAACTAATTCTTCTTGGTCCGTTTAATAAATCCTGGTTAGAACCATAAAACCCTAAATTATAATATCCTGTGCCATAAAATGCACCTGAAGTACCGGAAGTGCGGGTATAAGGATTTTTTAAGGATGCTGAATCTTCATTTGCATTTTCCCACAAAGCATTGAAATAAGTGAAATTGGTACCTATTTTGTAAGTAAAATCTTTGCCTAATCTGTCATTCCAACTCAAACTGAAATCTGTACCGGCTCTGCGATATGCCTTGGTTTCAATATTAATTGGAGGAAGACCAATACCCAAAGTAGTAGAATACTTTGAGTTATCACTTCCTGTATAACCTATGGTACGCATGTAATAATAGTCCCAACTTCCATTTAAGCGGTTGTTCAGGCTGGAGAAATCAATACCAAAGTCCCTTGAATTTACTTTATACCAACTGTAATTTTGGCTTGGTAAAGTTCCTGTTTCGCTGGTACCTTGAACAAGTTGGCCATTAACTACCCATGCATTTGCATTAATATTATACCCTGGTATCCATGCAAATCTTCCGAAATCAGCATTAGTCATACCTACTGTACCAATAGAACCCCTGAGTTTCAACATATTGAAAATACCCAAATCTTTTAGCCTTTCCATAAAAGGTTCATCAGATATTATATACGAAGCCGAAACGGATGGGAAGAAGCCCCATCTAATATTGGGCGGATAAAAGTCGTTGGCATCATATCTGCCGCTAAAATCTATAAAATACCGGTTTTTGAAATTATAATTTATCCTACCAATATAGCCTGCTCTTGCACTTTCAGCTTCTCCGCCATTAGCCAGTTGATCTACTGTGGGGCCAGCCAAAAACTGGTCAAAAATTATCTGGTAACGTTGTCTTGCTGCGCTAATACTGCTTGATTTCAATTTGTTTTGTTCATATACGCCCGTAACGTCAATGGAATGGTCGCCAAACTTCCGATTATAGGTGATGAACCCTTGCAGATTCATTTCGCTCCCTTCACCGCGAGTTTCGCCCAAAGACGGCGGGTTTCCGGGAATCGCCACTTTACTGTCATTTCCGTATGAAGGAGCAGTTACATTCCATGATTTATTACGCGAAGCATAATAATTATAGTTTCCATTAAACTTGAAATGCAAACCTTTTAAAAATGGAGCTGCATAATCTAAATTCAACAACGCATTATTCACCCTGCTTAACCCTCTGTTATAACCCGATAAAGGAGATAATTCGATTGCAGGGTTATCGGTAGTATTGGCAGAAGGCAGCCCAAAATTATTATACGCAAGCGCTGTTGGAGGCTTGTTTTGAATATGTGAGAAAATCTGAGAAAAATTGCCTGCCGTAGATGAATTAGGAATACTGTTGGTTTCTATAAATCCATCCAACCCTGTTGTAACCTTTAAATGAATATCATCAAAATTGCTCACCGTATTTATACGGTATGTAAGTCTTCGGTTATAATTATTATCAGTTTTTAAAATAGTTCCCTGATCGTAGTAGGAAATGGAGCTGTATAATGTCAATAGCTTGGTTCCTGTTGCAAACGATAAATCGTGCCTGTCTTCAGGCGCCCATGAATTAAGACCTACTTTTTGCCAGTCGGTATTAGGATACACAAACGGCTTTGATTGATTATTATAATATTGAAGAATAGAATCTGGCGTTGGCGGATTGCTTCCCTCTGCCTTATATACATCATTAATTGCCGACAGTTTTTCGAAAGATCCCATTTTTTTGGGGAAAATGGTAGGTTGAGACCAGATTTTATTATACGAATAATTGATTAAAGGTTTTCCGGCCACCCCTTTTTTGGTGGTTACCAATATGGCGCCATTGGCTCCAATGGAACCATAAACTGCCGTTGCTGCCGCATCTTTCAATACCGAAAAATCTGCAATATCATTTGGATTGATATTCTCAAAATCATTCTGAGAGCGTATAACCCCATCTATAACATACAAAGGAGTTCCTCCACCACGAATAGATATTTGTGATTTTGCTCCGGGTGCTCCTGAAGATGAGGTCATAATAATACCTGAAGCGCGCCCCTGCAAACCATCACTTATGGACTGGGCAGGGATGGAAGCTACTTTGCCTATATCTACAGTTGATACCGAACTGGTAGTAGCGCGGCGGGTAGTAGTTCCATAACCTACTACTACCACTTCGTCCATCTGACCTACCTGACGAATCATTACTATATGAATTTCACCATCAGCCGGTACTTTTACTTCCTGCTCAATAAATCCTACTGCCGAGAAAACAAGCATGTCGCCTACATTGGCATTTATTGTAAATGCGCCAGACTCATTGGTAACGGCGCCTGTACCGGCACCTTTTATTGTAACCGACACTCCCGCCAATCCTTCTCCATTTTCATTCATTACCGACCCGTTTATACTCTTTACAAGAGAAACCATCCTTATTTTGGTCTCCGCATCAGTAATTACAACACGATTTTGATTAATTTCCTTCCAATGTAATCCGGTGCCTTCCAACACTTTTTCCATTACATTATCCAATGAAGCATTTACAACATTGATGGAAACTAATTTTTGAGAGGGTAATACATCATTGCTATAATAAAAGCGAAATGATGATTGATTTTCAATCTTTTTTAATACATCCTGAAGGGCAATATTTGATTCTTTAAGATTCAGGTATTTTTGCCCATAATTTACAGCTGAAATCTGCATAGCTAACAGCAAGAAGAATACAGATAATTTCATAATCAGAATTGTTTTTCTGACAGCCGATTTGTGGCTACCAGAACAAGCGCTTTTTTTCATACATTTGTTATTGGTTTTAATTAATAATAGCACATTAAAAACGAAGTTGGTAGCCGAGTTTTTTTGTGCGATGAACCATGAGGGAGAGTGTGAATAACATTCTCCTTTTTTGATAATTTAATTTAAGTTGGGTCCTTATTTACATTCATTGGCATTGTTTTAATTTAATAATTATTTAATAGTCAATTTATTTTGTTGAAAAGTATAATTGAAGCTCTTAGACAACTGTAAAATCTGCAAAATCTCCTGAAGCTTCAGTTTATCATACTCACCGGTGTAGCGATAATCACTTACCGAATCGTTTTCAATACTTGCCTTAATATTATATTGCCTTTCTAATTCCTTTACAATTTCGGACAAAGGCGTATTGGAAAACACAAGCCGGTCATTCATCCAGGAGGTTTCAGGAATTTTCTTGTTTTTAACCTCAATGTCAGTGATATTGATCATCAATCGGCCTGCCTGATCTTCGGATTTAGTTTTTGTCAATCCTTCTTCTTTGTTAATAAATTCCTCTTTATCGGCCAAAGAAATCTTCTGCAATGGCCTCAAAATTATTTTTTTATGCGATTGATCGTTCAAAGAAACCTCTACTTTTCCTTTGATCAAAGAAGTCTCAAAAATGCCATCTTCAGCATAATATTTTACATTAAAAACTGTTCCCAGTACCCTTATATCAGCTTTGTCTGTGTGAATAATAAAAGGCTTTTGGGGGTTATGTGCCACATCAAAATAAGCTTCACCGGACAGGGTTATCTCTCTGGTAGCGCCTGAAAAATCATTATTAAATATAATCTTACTGTCTGCATTTAAAACAACCGATGTGCCATCGGGAAGGGTGGTTTTCGTTTTGGAAGCCTTAGGAGTAATTAATGTATTAAATGCCGGATTATCAGAAGGCTTAACCGATTTCTTCATAAAAAGGAAATACATAATAAAAACTACTCCTATAATGCCGGCTGCTATGGCTGTAAACTTTTTAAAATCAGCATAAATTGGTTTTGAGGAATTGTTCTTTTTATTTACTGTGGCATTTTCTCTGCCAAGTAATATTTTATTGACGTAGTGGGTAGAGTAAGCCTGCATTGCTCTTAGCCTGTCTGAAGAAACACTAACATCATTGGGCTTTAAAACCTCGTCGTGTAAAAACCGGAATTGCGGATATTGAGTCAAAAGCTGTTCCAATTGCTCTAACTGCTGAGGCGATGCCTCCTTAGCAATTTTCAATGCAATCAGATTCAAAATTTTATTTTCAATTTCCTTTTTCATGAAGCCTTCTAATATGTAAGACAGAATAAAAAGCCTTAGCCGTGAATGAAAATTAAAAATTTTCTTAAAAAAACTATAATTTGTCTGTCAGGTATTTATCTAAAAGCTGTTTTATGTCCTTTAATGCAAGGCGCATGTGCGTTTCAATGGTGTTTTGAGAAATTTCTAAAATAGCGCCTACCTGTTTATAGGTCATTCCTTCCTCTCTAACCAATCTAAAAACCATCTGGCGTTGTGGCGGCAGGGCCGAAACTGCATTTTCCAATAATCTGGTAGTTTCTTTGTTATAGGTACTGGATTCAGTATTGTTTGTAGTAATGTTTGAAAAAACTTCCTGATGTTCATCCAATCGAACTGTTTTATTGTTTTTTGACAAATAATTCAGCGCAGTATTTTTTAAAGCTTTAAAGAGGTATATATCCAAGTCATTGATATAGACCAGTTTGTTTTCCATTGTCCATATTTTTAATAAGACACCCGAAACAATATCTTCGCAATCATCTGTATTTCTAATAATGTTTTGCCCTATCTTAAAAAGCCGGGGATGAAAGTGAATGAAGATTTCTTTATAAGCATCTTCATCTCTTAAATACGCTACTTTGTTTTGTAAATATAAAATACGCTGCTTCTCCATAAAAGAGGGTTACACAACGAAATTAACAGTATTATAACAATAAACAAAGAAAGTGGGAGATTTGCATAGGGCAAACGCATCTAAATTCACAAATAAGTAATCATCATCAATCCCAGAGGTATAAAATTATAATAGTGTTAAGTTAAAAGTGCTGAAGCGAAGCGGAAGTCCCGCATGACGTAAGGAGTTGCGGGAAAAAGTGAATAACTTGATACAAAAAAGTAACAAAAAAAATCAAGGCTGTGAGAAAATTTGCTGAAAATTTATTTCTGTAAACTAATAATACAAGAATCATTGCCCATGCGGATAATATTCATTTTCAACAGTTCCATCGGCAAATAGTTTCAGGATGGCAAATCCGGGAGGCGTTTCCTGATAATAACCGATGCCGACGCTTTCCTTATCGCCCTGCTCCCACCAGAAACCGCTCATTGCTCCATTGCAACAATACCACACACCATTATATAGCACTTTATCGTAAAGATGATTGTGTCCGCTCAGAAATACCCTTACCTTATCGCGGTGACGGTAAAACAAGTCTTTCAATTTTTTATTATCCGAATGATTTCCGCCTACCAGAACAGGTGTGGCGCCAAATACCGGAAAATGCGACATCAGAAGCGTGGGCGTTCCTTCGGGTAATGCATTAAGATCTTTTTCGAGCCATTGATATTGCTCATCATCTAAAGAAACTTTTGGGTTATTGCCGTCCAGAATAATGAAACGCCAACCCTTTCTGTCGAAACTATAATATCGATGAGGCATTTTGAGTTGCTTTACCACATATTCTTTTCCATACATGGTATCCGTTTTTACGGGCGCAGCCCACCAGGGATCATGATTTCCGATGCAGCTGTACATATCGTAACCCTTCAGTTCTTGCATACAGTCAAACCAGGCATCCCATTGTTCGTTTACTCTGGCACGGGTAATATCATCATAATCCGCAGCATGTATGGAGTCGCCTCCGTTCAGTATAAAATCCACCTTATGCTTCTTCACTAACTTCAAACATTCTTTGAAACGGGCAGGCGCATTTAGTTGTGGTCTGATATGAACATCTGTAATGTGAGCAACGGTTATCACCGGTTTAAGCCTTTTCTTTTCCTGCTGAGCAAAACTTGCCGGAGCGCTGGCAACGACACCGGTGGCCGCCAGCCCAATATGTTTTAATAATTGTCTTCTTTTCAAAATTCTTTTTTTTGCAGATTCAAAATTTATAACTTTTTCGTGATTAAGGGTCAGATGACGAAGTTAATCCTATTTCATTTAATACAAAAAAAGTGGGGCGTACCCACTTTCTTTAAAAATTTATGCTTAACTGCTTGGTTACAAACCACTCAAAGTAAGGCCTACCGTAAACGGCCTCAGGGCAGGACCGGCGGCATCTTTAAGTATGGGAGTAAACTGATAGGTGCCGAAAAGCGAAATAACGCCCCATCCAATTCGGGCAGTACCGACAATACGATAAGAATTAAAATATTTTTTACCGGATTCTTTTTCAACGTAATTAGCCAATGCCCTGCTTCTGGTTCCCGATTTGAGCAAAGCGCCCACTTTTACACCGATAGCAGCCTTAAAGCTTTTATCGCTATGCTCAGGATCGCTCAGATATCGCAGCTCTATTGGCGCTTCTAAGTAGGCTGTCATCAGTTTTGTTTTTTTGAACAAGGCTGTATCCGGACCGTTGAAACGCATAGTGTTGGTAGCGCCCTTTACGTCAGGATGGTTGTCTTTTTTGAAGATGATATGGTCTGTACCAAAGCCCAACCCTACCGCCGCACTCAGCTTTGGAGTTGTTTTGAAGGGGAAATCAAACATAAAATAGGCGTTCAGGCTTCTCGAAAAACCCTTTACCTTAATACTGTCTGGTGTGCCGGCCCAGTTGGTATAACCTATCTGAAGCATCAGATGGTCGTTGGTACGGTTAGTGAGGTTATATTGCTTTTTGGGCTTTGCAACATGTTCTTTGTGTGTTACATTTATGGCTTTCACAGAATCCACTATCTCTTCCTGAGCATTTAGACAGCTTACAAAAAAGACTGCTAATAAAATAGAAACTAAAATTTTCTTCATAAATAAGTTTAAAACAGCCACAAATATATTTGTCTTTGGGTTAAAAATAGGTTAATACCGTAATTAATATTTTATTAGAGATAATAATAGATATTGATATTTTCTTTAAATTTGCACTCCAAAATAAAAACCGGTAGGGATTTTATTAAAATATTTTGCTGCAAAACAGCATTGGTCCTATAGCTCAGCCGGTTAGAGCACCTGACTCATAATCAGGGGGTCCCTGGTTCGAGCCCAGGTGGGACCACATAAAATAAACGTAACCCTTTGTAATTGAACAAATTATGAAGGGTTTTTTATTTTTAATGATAATAAGTGAAGATTTTTGAAAAAAGGGGCACTGGTTCTTCCGATAGCTATCGGAACAGGTGGGACCACAAAAAATAAACTTAACCCTTTGTAAGTGAATATTTTACGAAGGGTTTTTTATTTTAGGCATCTGCAAAAAAATTTAGAAAAGAAAAGGTTATCAGTCACACTATGTGTTGAAAAGGGAATTTGAGGTGGAGTTAATGTAATGGAAAGAATTTGGCGACAGTCTTCAATATTTAGCCGTTGAGGATAAACAACTGTTTTTTTTGATTCAATCAGCGAAAGCCCGGAACTGGTTACCGAGCCATTTGAAAACTATAAAAAGAAATTAAAAGAGTGGGAGGAGGATAACAGAAGTTGGGATGAAATTGTGGCCGATGAAATAAGTAAATTAGATGACTATCTGAGACATAAAGGCATTGAGTAGTATTTTTAACTTTTGTAATAAATCTTCCAGAACTAATTAATGTTGTTTATTATGCACATTATTGTTATTTTTGTTGCTAATATACATCAATTTGAAAATAAAACGTCAAATAGTATTACCCAAACAGCAGGAACTTTTAGACCGCCTGGGCGAGAATATTAAACTGGCCCGCAAAAGAAGAAATTTGACTACGCTGCAGGTTGCAGAGCGTGCCGGAATAGACCGGAGTACCTTGTATCACATTGAAAAAGGGAATCCCAGGGTTTCAATTGGGGCTTATCTTAATGTGTTCAGGGTATTAGGCTTGCAAGACGATTTTTTAAAGTTGGGCGCAGATGATGAATTAGGACGAAAATTACAAGACCTGAAATTAATGGATAATAGAAAATAGTGAAAGCTAAAACAGATATTTGGGTATATGCACACTGGAAAGGTTTAAATGAGCCCAAGTGTATCGGCATTCTTTCTGCGCAACAGGCAAAGGGCAGAAAGGCATTTAGTTTTACTTATGCGCAGGAATGGCTTCAATCGGAAGAACAAATATTAATTGACCCCGATATTGCATGGTATAGTGGCAGCCAATATCCTGACCGAAAAATGAATTTTGGGTTATTCTTAGATTCAATGCCCGATACATGGGGAAGAACATTAATGAAACGCTGGGCAGCTATTTTGGCAAGGGAGGAAAATAAACCGGCACCGGCTTTATACGATATTGATTATTTGCTGGGCGTACACGATATAAGCCGGATGGGAGCCTTGCGATTTAAAACTGACCCCGAAGGTGAATTTTTGGATAATAATGCAGATTCGCCCACCCCGCCGTGGGCAACCATCAGAGAATTGCAACATGCCGTGGAAATTATTGAAACGGGTAACACGTTAAGCAAAAATCAAAAATGGTTAAAAATGCTTATGGCTCCGGGGTCATCTTTGGGAGGAGCAAGACCTAAAGCAAATGTACTGGACGAAAAAGGGAACCTGTGGATCGCAAAATTTCCTTCTCAAAATGATACTGTCAATAAAGCAGCATGGGAATTTTTAGCCTATAAACTCGCAATAAAGGCGGGAATAGATATGGCTGAATGTAAGTTGCAAAAAATTGCAGGCAGGCACCATACTTTTTTTACTAAGCGTTTCGACAGAGAGAAAAAAGTAAGAATACATTTTGCCTCTGCCATGACCATGACAGGCAATAATGAGGAACTGATCAGGGATAATCCTGCCTCTTATTTGGATCTGGTCGAATTTATACAGTTTTCGGGCTGTTCGGTAAATGAAGACTTAAAACAGTTATGGCGGCGTATGATTTTCAATATTCTTATTTCTAATACCGACGACCATTTGCGTAATCATGGTTTTATACTCACTCCAAAGGGTTGGCGTTTATCGCCTGCTTATGATATAAATCCTTCAACAGAGAAAGAGGGTTTGTCGTTAAATATAGATACCAATATTAATTCATTGGATATAGATCTGGCAAAATCGGTGGGGCAATATTTTCGTTTAAATGCCAACGAGATGAATGACATAGTGAATGAAGTAAGAAAATCTGTTTCAAAATGGCAGGCAGTGGCAAAAGAAATCGGCATTACCAAAAACGAACAGGTAATGATGGGCGGAGCATTTAGAATTTAACTACTGATATTATTCTTAATGCTAATAAGAGACTATTTTAGAAAAACTGGATTATAAAAATCAAAAAAGTGAAAAGGAAGGCAGCAATCAAAAATGCAACGGAACGCTTCCCGATCATTTTTACCTTTATCATCCACAATACAGATAATGCGCTGATTATCAATAAAAATAAATTGAAATAGATATATTTATCACCGGATAATACTTCGTTTGAAAATAAATATTTTGAAAAAATAAGAATCATCAAACAGGCAAAAGGAACTGATTTCAAAACTGAAAGTTGTTTCATAAATTTTGGCTTTAAATAATTGAATTCCGGTTTACGCCACTGCCTACTCTCATTGTTAAATGCTTCAGTAAATTTAGAATTATTTTTTTGAAATGAATTTATTTGGCTAATTCCTTTTTTGAGGGATTATTATAAAAAAAATCCATTAGCATCCTCTGCTCGTACGGTTAGTTGCCATTATTTGAAAAGTGTAAATTTTTATTCAATAAGTATTTCATTCCTACTTTTCGCCTTCGCAGCAGTAATAACCGGCAAGCCGCGATCATGCGCAGCGTTATCGTGCGAAGCCAGACGGCCTTGATTTTTGTCAAACTTTTTATCAAGAAAAAGTTTGAAAAGAGGCATACATTCTTTCATTCCTACTTTTTGCCTCCTCAGCCGGCGGGCTGCGTGGCTGCACCGGTGCTGATTTTGCTTCTTCTCGCTTTCAGCGAGATACCGCTTACCCGGTACCGAACCAAAATAGGCACCTCCTGCAGCCACTGTTAAAAAATCGGGAAACCATTATCGTACGAACCAAAACCGGAATAAGCATTGTTTGAACAAAATTTGCTTAGCACCTCAAGAAGAGAATTAGCCAACTTTTTTCAAAAAAATTTCTCCCGACTTTTTATCAATAAAACATCTGTCTCAGACCATAAATCAATAATCAGAAAGGTCTAATTCCATCTGAATATTGCCACGAGCATATTCCAACGGCCGGGCTGCTACTTTTTTGAAACCCATTTTATAGTACAAATTAATGGCAGGCTTCAATATGGTATTGCTTTCCAGAAAAATTTTGGCAGCGCCTAATTCCTTGGCTTTTCTGGCGACAGCCTGGCCCAGCAGCCAACCGATTCCTTTTCCCTGACCTTCTGGCGAAACCGCCATTTTCGACATTTCAAAACCATATTCCGGATCATCCATTTTTATTAAAGCACAAACACCCATTGGCACATTGTTATATAAAGCCACCAATATCCAGCCACCTTTATTTATGATATATTCTTCAGGATGCTCCAGAATCTGCCTGTCTAAATCTTCCAGTACAAAATACTCAGCAATCCACGCCTTATTGAGTTTTTCAAAATAATCACGATATTTTGGCTCATAATCAACAATTTTCACATTTCTCTGCTCCCGCTTTTTCTTCTGCTCCTGCACTCTTCTGAACAAAGATTTTTGCTCCAACAGAAACTCCCATTCGGCTAATGCCTCCCAAAGATTTAGGGTTGCTGCTTCATTAATGTAGTCTATTGCTGCTTCGGTATCCTGAAAGGCAACCTTCATACTATCGTTCAATAAAATCCCTTTTTGGGCTAATTTGACCCGTTTTTTGCGTTTGTCATTCGTATCCGGATCATCTTCCAGCAATCCGGCAACTGTCATTTCCCTGATAATTTTGGTAACCGATGGTTGCGAATGACCGATTTTATTCGCAATATCGGTAACAGAAGCGGGGCCTTCGTGCGAAAGCACGAAAAATACAGGAAACCATTTGGGCGAAAAGTCTTCAATGGCATACAATTTATAAATTTTAGCTGCATCTTCGGTCACCATTGCCGACAAATGCCTGAGCCGACTGCCTAATGCTACGCTACCTGTTTGATTGAAAAATTCCATAATTATAATTAGTTATATAATTAGTTATGTAAAAATACGATGTCTTTTTAAATGTAACAGCAATTTTTAAATTTTTTAGTCCCCTTAATCAGAAATGATTATTCAGATGCTTAATTCAGTTTTTTGTATCAAGATCTGATAATCTTAGGATCTCCCCGAAAACATGACAAAAGTCATTAGCTAATCCATTGATTTTAATAGTTTTCCTAAAAAATTAGGGTTAAATTTGTAACGCAAAAGTTATCATTCACAACTTATACTTTTGCCCATGAAACACGATTCGGCCATCGGGCTTTTCCTTTTGGGCAAATTTGAATCAGGCTTGCCCCGGGAGGGGAGCAATATCTTTTCATTTATTTTAATTCTTAATTATGTATCAACCGGGCACTGACAGGCTGTTCGAGGTGGAACCCCTAAGTTCCTACCTGCTGAATGAACTCAGAGATATTCAAATGAGTGAAGGATATATTTCTGACGAAAAGATATCCTCACTTGCTCATAAATATGACATTTCAAAGGTAGAAGTGGAGGGTGTCGTCACTTTCTATCATTTTCTGCACCGCAAACCCACCGGCAGGCATGTCGTTTATCTCAATAATAGCCTCACCTCTGTAATCAAAGGCTATGAAAGGGTAAAGGAATCCTTTGAAAGAGAAACCGGTGCCTTGATGGGGTCGGTGGATCGCACAGGAACTTTTGGCCTGTTTTCTACCCCCTGTATCGGCCTCAGCGATCAGGAACCGGCAGCATTAATTGATTTCTATCCTTTCATCAATCTGAATGCCATTAAAGTAAAAGATATCATCAACAGCATAAAACAAGGTGCCAGCCCTGCCGATATTTGCGACTACCCTGCCGACAACATCCGCTATACACCCATCAGCGGATCCGTATTCTTTAGTGATTTTAAAGAAGGTTTGAGCCTTGAGAATGCTTTCAGGCTAAGTCCTGAAGAAATTATTGAAGAACTCAAGAAATCACAATTGGCCGGGCGTGGAGGCGCTTTTTTCCCTACCTGGATGAAGTGGGATGCCACCCGAAAGCAGGAGAGCCGGCTCAAGTTTATTATTTGCAATGCCGATGAAGGCGAACCCGGTACTTTCAAAGATCGTGTGCTTATCAACAGCCAGGCAGCCATGCTGATAGAAGGAATGATTATCGGCGGTAATACAGCAGGTGCGTCCTATGGAATTATTTATCTGAGAGGCGAATATTTATGGTTAGAAGAAAAACTGAATACAAAGATTCAGGAGTATTATCAAAAGGGATTATTGGGTAAAAATATTGGCGGAAAAGCCGGCTTTGATTTTGATCTGAGGATTCAGATGGGAGCAGGCGCCTATGTATGCGGAGAGGAAACTGCTTTATTAGAATCAATGGAAGGAAAAAGAGGTGAACCCCGAACCAAGTGGTATCTGCCTGTAGAAAAAGGATACCTGCAAATGCCCACTATCATCAACAATGTAGAAACTTTCTGTGCGGTTGCAAGAATTTTTGAACAAGGGTTGGAAAGTTATTGTGAAAAGGGTATCCCCGGATCACCGGGAACAAAAATTATCAGCGTCAGCGGTGACTGCAGCCTCCCTGGAATTTATGAGATTGAATGGGGTATGACGGTGGCAGAGTTACTGGAGCTTTGTGAGGCAAATAATCCATATTTTATTCAGGTGAGCGGCCCATCTGGTGAATGTATTTCAATGAAAGAAAAATATCGCCGGATCTCGATGCTCGACCTGCTTGCCCGTAAAGATATCAGGTGTGGAGGCGCACTCACTGTTTATAATTCAGACAGAGACTTAATAATGATTCTGTCAAAATATGCCGAATTTTTCAAACATGAGTCCTGCGGTATCTGCACACCCTGCCGTGCCGGCAATTACCTGATTGAACGAAAACTCGATAAACTAAAAAACGGGCTGGCATCCGGTGAAGACCTGGAAGATATTAAAAGCTGGGCCAATATTATGAAAGCCAGCAGTCGTTGCGGACTTGGCAAAACAGCACCCAACAGTATGATCATGGCTATGGAAAAATTTGCAGACTATTTCTACAAGAGATTGTATCCTACAGACAATCAACATGAAGGAATAGTGGCTTTCGATATGGAAGCAGCCATAGCCGATTACGAAAAATATAAAAATTAGAATTATGGCAAAAATGGTAAATATTGAAATAGACGGCTTACCCATTCAGGCAGAAGAAGGTAGAAATCTGATACAGGTAGCCAAAGAAAACGGATTTTTTATCCCTTCACTTTGCTATTATGAAAATATGGATCCGCCATTGGGAACCTGCCGTACCTGCACCTGCCGCATAAACGGCAAACCGGGGCCTGCCTGCACCGAAAAGGTGAGGGAGGGAATGCAGGTGGAAGTAAACAAAGCCGATCTGGTGGATATGCGTAAGTCCATAATAGAAATGATGTTTTCCGAAGGGAACCATTTTTGTCCATCCTGCGAAAAGAGCGGAAACTGCGATTTGCAACATATAGCTTACGAACTGGAAATTTCTCATACCCGGTTTCCGCATCTTTTCAAAGACAGGCTGATCGATTATAACTCAAAGAGAATGGTTATGGAACATAATCGGTGTATCAAATGCCGGCGCTGTGTGGAGGAAGTTTTAACCGATGACGGGAAACGGGTCTTTATGTATATGAACAGGGGAAATGAAACCTTTGTTGGCATTGACTATGAACAGGAGGCCAAACTCTCAGAAGAGCAGGCAATAAATGCCATGAATATTTGCCCAACCGGCACTATTATCGTAAAGGGAAAAAGCTTTTCAAAACCCTTTGGCCAACGTGCTTTTGACCTTTCATCCTCACAAAAGAACTATGGTAAAAAACCGGTTAAATTATCGCGCGGCGCCGTTATGGAAAAGAAAATCGTAGCAACTGCTTCGCTTGCCGGTTGCTTCGGTTGCCACATGTCTTTACTGGATGTGGATACCGACCTGCTTGACCTGATAGAATTGGTCGAATTCAATAAATCGCCTTTAACCGATATTAAAAAATTTGCACACCGCTGCCATATTGGTATCATTGAGGGCGGATGCTGTAATGATGAAAACATAGAAGTGCTGCGTGAGTTCAGAGAGAAATGTGATATTCTGGTATCGCTTGGCGAATGTAGTATCTGGGGTGGGTTGCCGGCTATGCGCAATACGGTACCATTGGGTGAGTGCCTTGAAGAAGCATACCTGAACAGCTTCTCAAACGATGCTGCAAAAAGCACCATCCCTTACCATGAAGATATTCCGAAATTGCTCAATCGGGTGTATGCCTGCAGTGAAATTGTGAAAATAGACTATTTCATTCCCGGCTGTCCGCCATCTGCCGGCCATATCTGGAAGGCTATCAAAAATTTATTGTGGCACGAAGAATATTCAATCCTTTACTCAGAATTTAAATACGACTGATATGTCAACAAAAATTGTTATTGATCCGGTAACCAGAGTTGAAGGTCATGGCCGCGTTACCATCCATTTGGACGAATACGGAAAGGTGAAAGACTCGTATCTGCACATTGTGGAGTTCCGTGGTTTTGAAAGATTTATTCAGGGGCATCCATACTGGGAGGCGCCTGCATTGGTACAACGGCTCTGTGGTATCTGCCCTGTCAGTCATCACCTCGCCGCAGCCAAGGCTATTGATCAGATCGTTGGAATTGATCCAAAAGACCTTTCACCGGCTGCCAATAAATTGCGCCGACTGATGCATTACGGGCAAATATTTCAGTCGCATGCACTGCATTTCTTTTATCTGGCTTCTCCTGATCTGTTGTTTGGGGTAGATGCTCCGGTAGAAAAAAGAAATGTGGTAGCAGTGGCTGTTGCAGACAAAGAATTGGCTACGAGAGGAATCATTATGCGGAAATTTGGCCAGGAAATCATTAAAGCCATTGCAGGGAAAAGAATTCATGGTATTTCCTGCGTGCCGGGAGGTGTTTATAAAACATTTTCGGTAAAAGAAAGAGATTATTTTTTGAAAGGAGAAGACATTCCCAATATTGATACCATGATTGAGTGGATGAAAGATATGCTCGGTTTCATAAAATCCTATCATGAAAAAAACAAACATTTTATGGAAACATTTGCCGGGTTTCCGTCAGGACATCTGGGAATGGTGGATGATGATGGAAATCTGGAGTTTTATCATGGAAAGTTAAGAGCCATTGACGGTGTAGGAAATAAAACACTCGATGATGTGGAAACGGATCACTATCTGAAATATTTTGCAGAAGCAGTGGAGAAATGGTCTTATATGAAATTTCCGTATCTGAAACAAATCGGGAGAGAAAGGGGTTGGAGTCGCGTAGGACCTCTGGCACGTATTAATATATGTCACCAGATTCGTACGCCCCTGGCTGAAAACGAAAGGCGCTCCTTTTTTGAATTTGCCGGCAAGAAGGTGGTAAACAGTACTATGTTTTCGCACTGGGCCCGATTAATAGAAATGCTTGCCTGTGCGGAGGAAATAAAACTATTGCTAAACGATCCGGATATTTTGAGTGAAGACCTTGTAAGAAACGGAATCCCCCGATTACAGGGTATCGGAATTATTGAAGCGCCACGCGGCACACTTACACATCATTACGTAGTGGATGAAAATG
The DNA here is from genome assembly GCA_023957575.1 of Chitinophagaceae bacterium. GTDB lineage: Bacteria > Bacteroidota > Bacteroidia > Chitinophagales > Chitinophagaceae > Niabella. Next base: position 280,867 of record JAMLGU010000001.1, read on the forward strand.
GAATGATAACGCGTTGCAATCTCATTGTGTCAACTACCCACAATAATGATGCGATGAACCGCGCGGTGAAATGGGTGGCTGAAAATGTTATCAGCAATAAAGGCGCTATCACCGATGGAATGTTGAATCAGGTGGAAACAGCTATACGGGCTTATGACCCTTGCCTCAGTTGTGCCACTCATGCCATCGGTAAAATGCCGCTTAAAATACAATTGTATAATTTTGCCGGTGTTTTATTAGATGAGCGAACAAAAAATTAAAAAACTGATTATCGGAATAGGCAATGAAGGCCGTGGAGATGATGGCCTTGGATGGCGCTTTGCAGAAAAAGCTGAAGTACTTTCTGCAGAAAATTTTGACATTGAGTATCGGTACCAGTTGCAGGTAGAGGATGCAGAACTGGTATCCCGCTATGACTATGTAATCTTTGCCGATGCTACAGTGGAATGGTTTGAAAACGGATTTGATTTTGCACCCTGTAAATCAGGAGGTGAGTATTTTTTTTCTTCTCATTTGCAAAGCCCGGAAGCAGTATTGCATTTGGCAGAAACCTTGTACAAAACTAAGCCGGAAGCCTTTATCATGCGTATTTGTGGTGAAGATTGGGAAATGGGTATTGGTTTAAGTCTTCAGGCAAGTGAAAGTTTGAAAAAAGCAATTGCTTACTTTGAGAAGTATGTAATAAATTTCTGATTAGAAAATAATACCCATTATCCTTCATCTTCCAGCTCGAAACTAATGACTTTCATCTCTTTTCCCTGGGTGATTTTTACAAGATAACTATCGCAATCCGGGCAGGGAGTGGCATAGCTGTTCATAGTGAACTCGCAACTGCATTGGCTACATTGCGCTTTTCCTTCTACCATTTCCATCTTCAATACTGCTTTGGAAAGCAGTGTTCTTGCCTTCACAATATCAAAGGCAAACTGGAGCGCATCTACTTCAATACTGCTCAATGCTCCAACCTTAATGAGTACGCATGAAACATAACCTTTACTTTCTTTAGGAATAGCAGATTGAATGATATCAATGATTGAATTAGCAACCGATACTTCATGCATGGCTTATAGTTTTTCAATTACAAATATCTGATGCCGGTCATAAGATCTCCAATAGTTGTGGGCAAGCTTCTCTATATAATCCCAGTAATCATGAGAGTGGCCATATTGCCGCACTCCGTTTTGTATATCGGCCTGCACCTGCTTTAGAACCTCATTTTTCAGTGATAATTTAATTCTTCGATTTTTACACTCACAAATAATGGTTGGGTTTTCAAGAACTGTATCCGAAACAGAGATCAAACCCTGACCGATAGTGGCACCCGTACTGATTTGTACGCCATCATTAAAACAACTCAAAGGAGGACGATTGCCGGCATAAGAAGTAACCTTTAGTTTGCCTGACCCTACATTGAAATATTCACAGGCCATAGTTCCTGCCTTGGCGCCGAGGATTGAATAAATGCCGATATGTCCGTGAATTTCATTAGTGAGTACAACTGCCTTCCACTCTTTAATACCATATTTGTCTATTATCTCTTCGATAAAACCGGCATACTCCTCTTTATATAATGAAGGATCAGTCGGGAAAATTTTAAAGGTATTCATGACGGCTGTTTTGTTTAAATACAGCTTTTCATCCAGCTTACTCTTTCTTTGATGGATGGCAGCAATGCCGACGTTTACATCATCTAAAATGCCACTATTATTCATTTTCAGAATTTTAAATTAATCCCGGCAGAAAAGTTTGTTTTAGGCATGGGATAACCATAATTGATTTCATACTGCTGATTGAGCAAATTATTTCCGGTTACAAATACACTCAGATTCTTAAGCGGCATAACACTCAACCTTGCATTTACCAAAGCATAAGACTGAGTCTTTATTGGTTTCAAACTGGTATATAATTTATCAATATACTGAAGTCCTGCAAACAAAGACCAGATTTTATAGCTGTAGTTTGCATTAATGTTAAACTGTTGCTTAGGCGCTGCCAGGGTTATTTTTTCCTGATACAGGAAACTATAATTGGAATGTAAATGCAGATTTTGTAGCGGCATATAATTTACAGACACTTCAATTCCTTTATTATTAAATTTACCTACATTTTGTCTTTTTGCATTTGGCGGCACACCCACTACTTCAATCATATTACAACCATCTGCAACATAGCCGGTTAATTCAAATCTTAGTTTTTTATTGAGCAGGCTTTGCAGATAACTGATTTCATAGTTCATCATCCGTTCGGGCTTCAGTTCAGGATTGGGGGCGTATAAATAAAGTTCCATGATGCTTGGACTTCTGAAGCCTTTTGAAACGGTAGCTTTGAAGGTTGTAGCATTGGTGGGGTTATAAGCGATACCGCCGGTAGGCACCCATTCTGTTCCAAAAATTGTATGATTTTCAAGTCGCAAACCTGCACTGGCCGTAAGTTGTGTGCCAATTGCCTGTTGTGTGTAAACATATCCGGCAACATCATTCACCGTCTTGAGTTTATCTTTGGCCATTCCGGCATTAGCCTTTCCGCCATATTGTATAAGGTCGGTACCAACTGTAAATATATTACCCTTAAACAATCTGAAAGTCTGGTAAAGCATTATTCCCGAATTTCTATCGGAAGAAATAAAGCCATCAGACAAATCGTGGTCGCCGAAATTATGATATACTTTTAAAGCGCCCTCTGATTTTGCAAATTTGTTCATCAAAGCAAAAGAAGTTTTACCCCTTAAAATATCAACATTAAAAAAAGCAGGTTTAAAAACCGGGCCGTTGTCATTAGCATCAAATTTGGCAATACTAAAATCGGCCATAGCGCTGAAATGTTCATTAATAGTATAACCAATTTTGGCATAACCATTGGTGATTTTAAAATCGGTGCTATCGCGGATTCCATCTGTCTGATCGTGATTTACGGATGCAAACACATCCCATTTTTTATTTTTATACCCAAGAGTGGCATAATATTTTTGAGTGTTATAAGAACCATAAGACCCCCCAAGAGAGCCATTAAAACCATCTTTGCTGTTTTTTCTGGTAATGATATTTATCACACCTCCCATTGCATTTGTACCATACAGAACAGATCCGGGACCCCGGATAACTTCAACTTTTTCAACGTCAGATGCTACATAAGCATCAGCAAGCGGATGGCTGAAAAGTCCCTGAAACTGTGGATGTCCGTCAATCAAAACCAAAACGCCGGTATTAGGCGCGCCACCCACACCACGGATACTGATACCACCCGATCCTCCGGTAGCCACACCAAAGCCCAGGATATTTCTTTCGGTTACAAAAACACCCGGAACGTAGGTATTTAAGGTTGGTAAAATATTTATCTGACCGGTATTTTCAATTTCCTGCCTGTTTATTTGAGAAACTGTAAACGGAACCTTCTTTTTTAAGGTTTCAATTTTTGAACCCGTTACCACCACTTCTTCAAGCGTAGTTGTATCCTTTCTTTCATCCTGTGAAAAGCCGATATTAAAAATCAATATTGCCAACAATAAAAATAAAATTCTTTTCATTACCTAAAATCTATCTGGTTTTTTTATATCATTAATATTTAAGTTTATACTGCGGCAATGACCAACTTGCCGTGTTTGATACCTTTAATGCTGATTATTGCATCTGCTATTTCCTGAAGTTTTTGTGCTTTACCTTTCATGGCAATCGTTTCAAGGCATAAATCATGAGACAAGTGAATATGCTGGGTTGATAAAATAATGTTATGATAATCGTGCTGAACAGATGTGAGTTTATTACTCAGGTCGTGTTTGTGATGGTCATATACTATTACCAGTGCGCCGGCAACAGTACTGTTTTTACTTATTTTTTCAGAAACTGCAGCATCTTTTATCAGGTGTCTGACGGCTTGAGAACGATTTGGAAATTTTCTGTCAGAGACTAATTGATCCAGTTCGTTTAATGTGCTTTCTTCAAGCGATACTCCAAAACGTTTTATCTTCATCGTGTTACTAATTTTAAAATAAGTAACACAAAAATAGCAATCAAATGATATTTATCAGGTGATAATTATCATGTTTTCAGATATCTTTTAATATCCATTACACTTTCAGAAGCTTGAAACGAATTCGGCATCAACTATTTTATAACTATTTTAGAAATATAAATTATGGAGACAGTCTTTCTATTTTCCAACTGCCATCATCCTGTAGTGTATAAAGGATACGGTCATGCATACGGCTCGGACGACCTTGCCAGAATTCTATTTGAGAGGGTTTCACCCTGTATCCTCCCCAATGAGGCGGTTTGGGTATTTCGCCGTGTTTAAATCTTTCGCGGTAAAAATTAAATGTTTCCTTAAGGAAAGCGGTTCCTGCAACCACCACACTTTGCGCCGAAGCCCATGCGCCAATTCTGCTTCCTTCGGGGCGGCTGTTGAAGTAAGCCAGACTTTCTTCAACAGTTGTCTTCTCTGCAACACCTGTTATGGCTACCTGCCTTTCTAATTCTTTCCAAAAAAATAAAAGGCAAACTTGGGCATTGTGAGAAATATGATTCCCTTTGCGGCTGTTATAATTAGTATAGAAAATAAATCCACGGTCATCAAAGCCCTTCAGTAAAACCGTTCTTGCATAGGGCGCATTGTTTTCATCTACAGTGGAGAGTGTCATTGCATTTACTTCTATGAACTTTGAGTCCACCGCTTCCTGCCACCATGTAGTGAATTGTTTTATTGGGTTTTTGTCAACTTCGTTTTCATTCAAACTCTTTTTTGCATATTCAATTCTTATATCTGCAATTTCTTTATTCATACTTTTAAACAACAACCTTTTACGTTCTACTTTATTTCAGTCTTAGTCTTCATTTCATTTAATCAATGTTCCCACATTTTCTCCCATTACTACTCTTTTCAGATTTCCTTCTTTATTCATATCAAACACTAAAATAGGCAAATGGTTTTCCATGCAAAGAGTAAATGCCGTCATATCCATAATTCTCAGGTTTTGCGCCAAACACTCCTGATAGGTAACTGTGCTATATTTTGTAGCACTGGGGTCTTTTTCAGGGTCGGCGGTATATACGCCATCCACTCGTGTGCCTTTCAAAATAATATCTGCGTTGATTTCTATTGCCCTTAGCGATCCGGCTGTATCGGTTGTAAAGTATGGGTTTCCGGTACCCGCGCCAAAAATAACCACCCGACCCTTTTCAAGATGTCGCATGGCACGGCGGCGAATATAAGGCTCTGCAATCTGTTCCATCTTGATTGCGCTCAATAGTCTGGTGAATACGCCTACTTTTTCGAGCCCGGCCTGTAGGGCCATACCATTGATAACTGTTGCCAACATTCCCATATAATCTCCATGTGCACGTTCTATACCGGTTTGGGCTTCATTCATCCCTCGGTAAATATTGCCTCCGCCAATCACCAATGCCACTTCTACTCCCAAATCCACCACTGCTTTAATTTCATTGGCGTATTGAGAAATCACATCGCTGTCCATGCCAAAATTTTTATTACCCATTAAAGATTCTCCGGACAATTTTAAAAGAATACGCTTGTATTTCGGCTGCATAAAGATTATTTTGTTGAGCAGGGCGAAGATAATACAAACTTTAAAGATCAAAACATGTTGAGGACAATATTTGTAAGTTTTTTTGATACTTTTGAATTTGTAAATCACTTTCTTAAAAAACTTTTTATGAAAAGAAAAATCGGAAGTAGTAATGTAGAAATCACACCGGTAACCATGGGCGCATGGGCTATTGGCGGATGGATGTGGGGAGGCAATGAGGAAAAAGATTCGATTGCTGCTATTCATGCCTATATTGATAATGGAGTTACTTCAATAGATACTGCGCCTGTTTATGGTTTTGGCTATAGCGAAGAATTGGTGGGCAAAGCCGTGAAGGGTTTTAGTAGAGATAAAATAGAGATTCTTACTAAGTTTGGAATGGTTTGGGATATTGAAAAAGGTGATTTTTCGGTGGAGGCAAAAGATAACCAGGGTAATCCGTTAAAAATATATCGTTATGCAGGTTATGATAAAATCATCAGCGACGTTGAACTAAGCCTTAAAAGACTACAAACCGATTATGTGGACTTAATTCAATTGCACTGGCCGGATACCACAACACCCATCGAAGAAACCATGCGGGCAATGGAGAAACTGCTGCAGGATGGTAAAACCCGGGCAATAGGAGTATGCAATTATAAAGCAACTCAGTTGGCCGAAGCCGAACAAACAGTAAAACTACATTCCAATCAGGTGCCTTACAGTATGTTGCGCAGGCATATTGAAGCAGACGTGGTTCCTTACGCACTGGAACATCATCTTTCCATCATTGCTTACAGTCCTATGGAAAGAGGCTTGCTTACAGGGAAATACAAAGGTGGCGAAAAGTTTAATGAAGGAGATCACCGCAGTAGCTATTTTGGCAGATTTAACAAAGATAAAGTAGATACGCTTTTGCAGCATCTTTCTAAACTTGCACCCAAATACAATGCAAGCATCTCTCAATTGGCGATGGCATGGGTTTTTCATCAACCGGCGGTGGTAACGGCGCTGGCAGGCGCTCGTAATGCACAACAAGCCGAACAAAATGCAAGGGCGATGCAGATAAATATTAGTGAAGAAGACTTAATTTTAATGCGAACATGGCTGCCGGAGCAGGTATATGTATAAAAAAACCTAAATGAATATATAAAATGACTTGGGCTGTCTGTTTTGGAGAGGTTCTTTGGGATATGCTACCGAATGGAGCGGTACCGGGTGGCGCGCCTATGAATGTTGCTTTCCATTTGAACCAACTTGGAAAAAAAGCGCTGATGATTTCTAAGGTTGGAACAGATGAAAAAGGGTATGAGTTGATTGATTTTATGAATAACAATCAGGTGCCTGCGGATTTAATTCAGCAGGACGATAACTATCCTACCAGTGTAGTATTGGCTACACCCGGACAAAATCAGGAAGTGAAATATGATATTGTAAAACCCGTAGCCTGGGATTTCATTGACAGTACCGTTGAAGCAAGACAGGCTGCATCTCAAGCAGATTATTTTATATTTGGCAGCCTCGCTGCAAGAACAGAACATTCTCTGAGAACTTTGTTTGATTTGTTAAGTGTGGCAAAATCTAAAATATTAGACATCAACCTCAGGGCACCACATTATAAACAGGCTGATTTGGAAAATCTGCTGAGGCAAGCAGACATATTAAAAATGAATGAAATTGAATTGGATGAAATTTCGGAATGGTATGCCGACATTTCTCTATTCAATGATAAAGTGCGAATGATTTGCGACCGCTACGCAATTCCTCAGATTATTGTAACCAAAGGCGCTGCGGGCGCTTCTTATTTTGACGGAGAAAAATTTTATGAACATCCTGGATTTAAAGTAAAAGTGGCTGACACGGTGGGTAGCGGCGATGCTTTTCTGGCCGGCTTTCTACATAAGATGACCGATAACTATACATCTGAAGAAACGCTGGAGTTTGCATGTAAATTAGGCGCGTATGTGGCTTCAAAAAAAGGGGCTTGCCCAATATATAAAATTGAGGAAATACTATAAAGTTGTTTTAAAAAATTAATAAAAAATCATTGTATAGTGAATTATTATACTTTTGCGGACAAATAACCGTACAATGAAAAAATTATTATTACTTTCCATCCTTAGTTTAGTTGTTTTTTTCCAAAACAAGATACTCGCACAATCTTCTTGGATGCCTAATCAAGATGCACAATTAAATTCAATAACCTATTATGGTAACTCCATGGTTCAACCTGATACCAGAAGTTATAGGATGAATTATGCTGACGAATCAAGATGGAAAAAATTAAAGGGAGCCGGTATCATTCTTACGGGTGTAGGCGTAGCCTGCATAGGCGGTGGTATAGCACTTATTAATTCAGATACAAATGACTATATTAATGATTATTCTGATGGTTCTATCACTTCAATAGGAATTTTGGGTGTTGCCGGCGGGCTTACAGCTATTGGAGGCGGAGTAACGATGTGGGCAATTGGCGGTAATAGGCTGAAAAAAATAAGAGGGAGAGTATCTTTTGATGCTACTCCAAAATCTGCTCATCTCGTGTATAGATTTTAAAAATTTTGGAAGGATCTTCTTTTAAATAGTAGGTAATGACCACAGAAAATTCTTTTCTCTTGATGGGCAGTGCATTTTGGCTGTTTCATGTATTGTCATTGCCAAGAGTGTATTTTTAAAACATTCGCAGTTGAAGCGCTTCTCCCATCCTTAAACAAAACTATTAACCCTGCTAATTTATCTGTTGTATTGGCGGTATAAATGTTCAAATATTCATTTTGCAAGATTTTGGTTAAATTTTTGAAATAAGCGATTTGGCTTACTACTTGCGGCTCACGAGCTTCATAAAAAATTGGTGAATAATTACTCTGTTGTTTAAACTGTTGATTCTATGTATTGTATGGTTAGCTTGCTTTACCGATAGGTAACCGGCAGCTAACTACTCCGGTTAGAATTTTGTTTTTTCAGCGTTTTTGAGTCAAACTTCTTTATTCCCAGTGCCTCACTTATCCTTTTTACGGCTATAGCCATTTGAACGTCAATGGTGTTTACCGATATGTTTAAAATTTCTGCTACCTCCTTATATCTAAGACCGTCTTCTCTTATAAGTTTAAAAATCATTTTGCAACGCGGAGGCAGATTTTCTATTGTCCGGTTCATTCTGGCCACCATTTCTGCCGTTACCATTATTGAGTGAGGGTCATCGTTAAGCGCTTCTATATGTGGCTCCAATAAATCATAGGGTTGCGTTATCAGGTTTTTGGCCTTTTCCGAAAGGCGGTTTAGCGACCTGTTTTTGACAGCCACATACAAATAAACGGCTAAATTGTCAATTTTGGCAATCTCTTCGCGACGGCCCCATATACCCACAAATACATCCTCTACCACTTCTTCTGCAATTTCGTGAGCATGTACCAATGAGTATGAAAACGCAAGAAGCCGTTTACTGAATCTTGTATAAAGTTCTGAAAAGGCTTTCTGATTGCCAACTGCTATTTGAAGCTGAAGCAATCGAATATCAAGTTCAATATTTTCTTCCGGCAAAAACAGGCTTTAACAAATTTTTACAAAATTACAAAATTTAACCCTCAAAAGCCCCCATTACAAATTTATTAAAAGAACAGTGATGTTTTTTGTGCCTAAACTCACATAACATTAATTTATAGACCCAAGGTGTAGTAAAATCATAAATATACAATAAACATTGCACAATAAAAACTTTTTTGAAGCCGCTTCTTTTAATACTTTTACACAAAGCGGCTTGATTTTTGATAGTAGCCGGAGTTTAAAATATTATTGTGGCACTGGGTCAATCCATACAACAAAAATTATTACAAAAACTATCTCCTCAGCAAATTCAGTTGATGAAGTTGCTGCAGGTACCCACTGCCAGCCTTGAAGAAAGAATTAAGGAAGAAATTGAAGAAAATCCGGCGTTGGAACTGGTGGAAGACCGGCACAAGGATGAAAATACTGATGATATTTACAACGAAGGCGATGTGCAGAGTGAAGATAATGAAAATGGCGAATCTCTGGATATGAGTGATTATCTGTATGATGATGACGAAGAAATTGCCGATTATAAAACCCGTGATGACAATTATGGTGATGACGAAGAACCCCATCGTGTACCGTTAAAAACTGAGACCAGTTTTTATGACCATCTTGCCGCCCAACTGGGCATGCTCTCCCTTACCGAAAAAGAAAAAAAATTGGCCGAACACATTATTGGCAGCATTGACGAAGACGGATACCTTCGACGCGATACCCCTGCTATTGTAGATGATCTGGCTTTCAGGCAAAATATTGAAGCATCGCCGAGGGAGGTAGAAGCCATCATCAGCATGGTGCAGCAGTTTGACCCGCCCGGTGTGTGTGCGCGCGACCTGCCGGAGTGCCTGTTACTGCAGCTTCGCCGCCAAAAGGAAGAAGGAAAACAAGTTGACACTGCCATTCAGGCTATTAAAAAATATTTTGAAGCTTTTACTAAAAAGCATTACGACAAAATAAAAAAGGGATTAAACCTGAATGATGACGAATTGAAAGAAGTGATTCAGCAAATAATAAAGCTCAATCCAAAACCTGGGGGCAATATAGGCGCTGCAAATAAATCTGAAAACTATATTATCCCCGACTTTTACATCCTGAATGTAAATGGCAAACTGGAGCTCTCGCTCAACAGCCGAAATGCACCAGAGTTGCACATTAGCGAAAACTACCGCGATATGATGAGGGAGTATGACAGAGGTGCCAAAAAAGATAAACGACAGAAAGAGGCCGTTTTGTTCATCAAACAAAAATTAGATGCCGCCAGATGGTTTATTGATGCCATCAAGCAAAGGCAGCACACCTTACTGGACACAATGTCGGCTATAATGAATCATCAAGAAGCGTTTTTTCTTACCGGCGACGAAACCAACCTCAAGCCGATGATATTGAAGGATATAGCCGAAAAGACAGGTCTGGATATTTCTACCGTTAGCAGGGTAGCTAATAGTAAATTTGTGCAAACGGAGTTTGGCACCTATCGTCTGAAATTCTTTTTTAATGAAGCGTTGAGTACCGATAGCGGAGAAGAAGTATCCACTCGGGAGGTGAAAAAAATACTAAGTGATACTGTTGATTCGGAAAACAAAAAACAGCCATTGAGCGATGAAAAACTTACCGAGTTATTGCAGGAGCGCGGCTACAATATTGCCCGCCGCACCGTAGCCAAGTATCGCGAGCAACTGAATATACCTGTAGCACGTTTAAGAAAAGAATTAACATAACCCCTCCCTCATTCTTAATTTTAATCTTAGTCTTAATCTTAATCTTAAATCGTCCACTGGTCATGTACAATGCCTATCAAATAGTATTGTCCATCAATTTGTTTAAAAATCAGCCTTACCGATTTCCAATCTAACCCGTCTTTTTGTTTACTTCCCGAAAAGTAACTCTCAGTAAAATCCTCATCTTTATAAAAGGTATGAATGTTGTTTATAGTGTTGCCTTTTCCGATGGTTTTGTTCAGTTCAAGTTTCTCCGGATTTTCAAAGCCGGCATCATAAACAAATTTTTTAAAATATTCCGGGGCAGTTAAAATAATTGGGTCGCCCGATCCGTCATAAGCTCCCCAGGTATATTTTTGGTTTTTATTCTTAGTGAAGAGCAACGCAAATTCTTCTTTGCTGAATTTTTTGTCTGCTTCATTAATATTGGCATAAGGTGAAAAACGAATACCTTTTTCAGGATGAATCAGGCTGTCGAGCGCCCGATAATTATGAGTTTTTATGAGTAAAAAGGTCTTTTTGGTAAGCGACTTCAAAACGGCTTCTTTATTTATCTCTATGGCTGCAATAGAATCGGCCATCTCTTTTGCCTTTAAAGAATCAGGTAGCTCAGTAAGGTCAACCAAGCCGCTGTCTGCAGTAGTGGATTCTTGTTCATTTTTCCCGTCTTTGCAGGCATAAAACACAATTGACAGAATCAGGAAGAGAAACAGTCTTTTCATTTTCAATTTATATTTATCATTAATACATCTCCGTTCCGAGGCAAAAAAATATGCTAAAAAGGCAGGTCATCGGCAGCTTCTCCCGCATCAGTAAAGTTTTCCTGCACAGGAATGTCATTGTAGTTATTGTCGGCAGCAGGCGCATTACCGGCGGGCTCCACCTTCCAGGCCTTTACATCGGTGTACCACCGGCCATTGTATTCGCGGCTTTCTATGTCAAACGAAATGTTCAGTTGCTTACCTTCCTGCAATACATTTTCGCTCACCTTGTCGCCCCATATCGTAACGCACACTTTTTTGGGAAACTGTCCGTCTGTTTGAACGATGATATCCTGCTTTTTCCATTCACCGTTTTTTCCTACTCCTTTTTGTACCGGCAGCACCTGTACCAAGGTGCCGGTTAGTTGTAAATTTGCCATTCTATAAAATATTTTTACAAACGTACAGGAAAATTTTCTTAATTGAATAACAGAACATTTGGGAAAAACAATTTGGCGCTAAATCATTAATTTTAAATTGAACGGTTATGCAGTTTTTATACATTCATGTTCCAAAATTTTTACCATTAAAAAGTGTAAAGTTTGCTTTTTTCTTTAATTAAACGATTAAAACAATATTTTAATAAGAAATCCCACTTTCTGATTTAACTTCGCACCAATAGTCCTTTTTTAAAATAATCTATATCAAAAGGGCTTTTTTATTTCTGTCGAACATGTTTTAATGATCGTGGTTTTATGTATTTCAGAATGTTTTTAGTAATTCTTCTTTCCCAATATGGCAACTTTTGTACCGCCGGAGATTATTTTCCAGATATGCTGATACAATCCGTAAAAATAGAACCAATACAAGATAACTCAAAAGAAGATTCAGTAAGTTTTTTGGTCCCCTTTAGTAAAATTGGAAGTTTAATTATTTTAAAAGGAAAAGTAGATTCACAAGAAGGCAATTTCATACTGGATACGGGTTGCCCCAGATTATTATTAAATCTTACCTATTTTCGCAATTATAATCAATCAAACACCGAAACAGCAAGGCAGGGAATCGGTACGTCGATGTAGAAGCATTTCAAATAAGTATAAATCAATTTACCTTTGGCAACTATTCCTTTTCAAACCTTGATGCCGAGCTAACAGATTTGGGAAATATTGAAAATAGCCGGGGAATAAAGGTTTTAGGCCTGATTGGAATAAGCCTGTTGAAAGGATTTGAAATGATTATAGATTATAATCTTAATCAAATTCATTTTCATAAAATTGGTAAAAAAGAAATGAATAATTATCAACACAATATGTTGCGCAATACCAATGAATTTATTACGATCCCATTTGACCTATACGAAAATAGAATTGTAATAGAAGGAGCCATTGCAAATAAAAAAGTCAGGTTGTTATTGGACAGCGGGTCAGAGTCTGCAATTATCAGCAGTAAACTACCCGATAAAATTCTGGATAAAATAACTATCGTGGGGCGCACACAGGTAAGTGGCATTGGCTCCAAAGGAATAGATGTGCTAAGAGGCAATTTGAAGTCTTTGCAAATAGGCAATCATGCTATTGGTGAAATGCCGGTATTGGTTGCCAATCTTGAAAAAAGTTGCTTATCCGGTCAATTTGGAATTTGCTTTGATGGTGTAATAGGGCTGGACTACCTTTCTGTAAAAAGGATTGCATTTAACTTTATAAACAGAAAAATGTATATATGGAAATGATGAGTAGGTTAAATAAAATTTGTCTGTTATTTTTATTTCTTTGGATACAATTTACTGTTGTAGCTCAGAAGGGCAAATATTATCTCAAGGAAGGAGAAATGTATATCTCTATTGAGAAAAAAATCAATCAAAAGGAATTAAATGATTTTATTAGACAATACGATTTAATGGAACTATCTCTTCCAAAACTTCTTGAATCAAATATTGATGATTCTGTAAAATTGGCAGGTTGGTCTGTCATTACAAATTCAAAGACATTGCTAATAATAAAAAAGCCACTGCAACCTTTAGATGATATTTCTAATACTTCTTACCGCGTAAGGGTAACTTCTCCATCTGCTTCTTTATCAGCAAGGTTCCCTTCTGTGAATAACACAGTGGTTTATGGCATTAATAGCTTTAAAACAAAAAGATCATTTATAGTGGCTGATTCCACAGTTATTTTTAATTTAAATGATTACTTACAGGCCAAAAAAGTAGTATTGTCCGGTAGTTTTAATAATTGGAGCCCTGATTCCATTTTAATGCAAAAAACAAATACCGGATGGACTACCACAATGAAACTCCCCCCGGGAAAATATTGGTACAAATTTGTGATTGATGGAAAATGGATAACCGACCCCGATAACCGACTCACCGAAAATGACGGCGAAGGATTTATTAATTCAGCTTTTTACGTTACAAATCATACATTTTTTCTACCTGGCTATTCTAAAGCAAAAAAAGTTCTTTTGGCAGGTAGTTTCAATAATTGGGAAAGCTGGTTGTTTAAGAGTATCCATCTTGATAAAACAGATACAGGCTGGATAAAAAATGTGTATCTGGCAGAAGGAACTCATACATATAGATTTATTGTTAACAAAAAATGGATAGAAGATCCGAATAATAGCCAAAAACTTCCAAACGAATATGGCGAATATAATTCCTACCTGACAATTGGTAAACCTTATAATTTCTTTTTAAAAGGTTTTCCAAACGCCGGAAAAGTGATTCTTTCGGGCTCTTTTAACCATTGGCGCACTGATGAGCTGTATATGCAAAAAACCGATTCTGGTTGGCATCTGTCTTATGTTTTGGGGCCAGGCAATTATTCTTATAAGTTCATTGTAGATGGTGTAAACGTAATTGACTCCACAGGAAAACAAATTAGCAGCAATGATGAAAGAAACACTACCTTAATAATTGAACCAAATTATACTTTCAATTTAAGAGGGTATAATGATGCCAGGAGCGTATATTTGGCGGGAGATTTTAATCAATGGGATACTCATTCTTTACCAATGTATAAAGCAAAAGATGGCTGGGAAATAAGAGTGAACCTGTCATTGGGCAAGCACTTATACAAATTTATTGTAGATGGCAACTGGATACTGGACCCAGATAATACACTTTGGGAACAAAATTTCAATCGAACCGGCAATTCAGTATTGTGGGTAGAAAAATTTTAAAATGGGATATTATTGTAGTATTTCACCAAAACTGAAGAATGAGTAAAAAAAATCGCAACAAATTGGTAAGTTCTCTATCGCTGAAACCAAAAAAGAAAAAAGAATGAAATTAGTAATTACCAAAGAAAATGAATTAAAGGAGGTAAATAACAATGGCTTACAAAAAGGAGTTCTAACTGTTTTTGCAAAAATACTATCCTATCTTTTTCATCCGGTCTTTGTTCCGGTTTATGTGGTTTTGTTTTTACTTTTTGTGGAACCGTTTCTATTTGTTGGCTTCAACAAAGGGCAAAAAATCAGGATATTATTGCAGGCTGTTCAGATGTACACCTTCTTCCCGCTGGTTTCCATCATTTTATTGCGTACACTAAATTTTATTCCATCAATCAAGCTGGAACATAAAAAAGATCGTATCATTCCTTTTATAATTTGCAATATCTGGTATTTTTGGATATGGTATGTATGGCGCAACCTACCTGAAGTGCCTGTAGAAATGGTTGTTTTTGCAATGAGCATCTTTCTGGCTTCTTCTATTGGGCTGCTGTTTAATATCTATATCAAAATCAGTATGCATGGCATAGCGCTGGGTACCGCAGTCGCTTTCCTGGCAAGTTTGGGGTTTATGTATCAGGTAAGTTTTGGGCTCTATTTTACGATAGCCGTATTTATTGCCGGATTGGTATCCACAGCAAGACTTATTTTATCAGACCATCAACCCTCCGAAATTTACTGGGGATTGGCAGCAGGTGTTTTGGCAATGTTACTGTCTGGAATAATTTATTCCTTTTAAATAAAATACTTCCAATACAATTAGTTTCGTAACACTAAATATATTAGTTTTGTGATGTGTATAAATAATTTAGAAAGGAGATTGTTAAATTGTATTTTTGATTATGGCAAAAGCAGAAAAAAACACAGAAACTGAAAATTCGCTGAATAGCGAAAAACTGAAAGCGCTGAAACTTACCATGGAAAAACTTGACAAAGATTATGGTAAGGGCACTGTAATGATGATGAACGAAAAAGCTACCACCACACACGAGGTGGTATCCACCGGTTCTATCGGTCTGGATGCAGCTTTGGGTATTGGAGGGCTGCCCCGGGGCAGGGTAATCGAAATTTACGGTCCCGAATCATCTGGTAAAACAACAGTAGCCACACACGTAATTGCCGAGGCACAGAAGAAAGGAGGTATGTGTGCCATTATTGATGCAGAGCACGCTTTTGACAGTGTGTATGCTCAAAAGCTGGGTGTGAACGTGGATAATCTTTTAATCTCGCAACCCGATTATGGCGAGCAGGCATTGGAGATTGCAGACAGGCTTATCCTTTCCGGAGCGCTGGACGTAGTGGTAATAGACTCGGTGGCGGCATTGGTACCCAAGAGTGAATTAGAAGGCGAAATGGGCGACAGCAAGATGGGCCTGCAGGCAAGGCTTATGAGCCAGGCACTGCGAAAGCTTACAGCCACTATTTCAAAAACAAATACTATTTGCATCTTCATCAACCAACTGAGAGAAAAGATAGGCGTGATGTTTGGAAACCCTGAAACTACAACAGGTGGAAACGCTTTGAAATTTTATTCATCAGTCAGGTTGGACATTCGTCGTATTTCTCAAATTAAAGATGGTGATGAGGCTGTAGGTAATCGGGTGAGGGTAAAAGTGGTAAAAAATAAAGTTGCGCCTCCTTTTCGTGCAGCAGAATTTGACATTATTTTCGGTGAAGGTATATCAAAAACCGGTGAGATAATTGATATGGGCGTTGATATGGGTATTGTGCAGAAGAGCGGATCTTGGTATAGCTATAATAATGATAAATTGGGGCAAGGCCGCGATGCAGTAAAAAAACTACTATTAGACAACCCTGAACTCTCTGCGGAAATTGAAGAAAAAATTAGAGAGAAAATTTCGGAGTTGCAAAACAGTTAATAATATTTTTTAAATATTTTGAGCCGCTTTCCGCATGGGGAGCGGTTTTTGCATTTATTTAAGAATAATCACAAAAGGTTTTGGATATCATTCATCGTCAAAATTAGCAAAGACCCGAAAGGTTATTTATTAACAATTTAAAACCGTAGATTATGAAAAAGTATTCTAAAATTTTGTTTCTGGCCTCAGCATTATTTGTGTTGTCACCTGCATTTGCTCAAATAGGATTCTCTAATCATGATCGTACACCATACAACGACAGAGATGACATTCGTTATGGGAATGAGCGTTATGCAGTTAATCGCAACAACAATAACCGGTACGATAACAATCGTTATAACAATACAGTGCATACAAGAAACTGGTTAGAAATAGGCGCTAAAAACATTGCATCACGTAAGAGTATTAATAAAATCAATATTAATCCCCGTATAGGATTTTTTGATCAATTGAAATTTGAAGTAAATGGTTTGACAGATATTTACAGAGTAGCCGTTCAGTATGATAATGGATTAGTACAGGAGCTAAAAGTTCTGAACAATTCTGTAAGAAAAGATGCACGCGGTATTAATTCCTTTTTTATAGACCTGCCTAACCGCAACAGGAATATTCGTCAGATTATTTTCTGGTCCGATAATAATAATTTCCGCACAAGTCCTTTTATTAAAAATAAAGTAGTTGTTTCAGTTCGTTAAAAGTTTATAAATGTTGGTTTGTTCAAAAAAAGCTTCGCAGTCAGCGGGGCTTTTTTTGGCAATTTCAGAAGCCGTTATTGAATTACTTTGAAATATAACAGTACAAGTAATAGCACTCCGGCAATTATCCGATACCATCCAAAGAATTTGAATCCGTGTTTTTTCAGGTACTCAATAAAAAACTTGATGGCAATTACCGCAACAATAAAAGCTACAACATTTCCTACTATAAAAGCAATTGTATTTTCCTGTGATTGCAATATGAGTTCGTAACCTTTTTTAATATCTCCATCAAGGGACCATTTTTTTATAAAAATTGAGTATAATGTTGCTGCTGCCATAGTGGGTACTGCCAAAAAAAAGGAGAACTCGGCAGCCACATTACGAGTAAATTTCTGTTGCATCCCTCCTATTATCGAGGCTGCACTGCGGCTTACTCCGGGAATCATGGCTATTGTTTGCCAAAGACCGGTCATAAAGGCGTTTTTATAAGTTATTTCTTCATTGGTTCTTACAGTCGGGTGATTGAAGGCTTTGTCAATAAACAATAATACAAATCCGCCTAATAACAACGAAACGGCAACCACAAGCGGGCTTTCCAGCATTTCGTCTATTTTATCAGAGAATAAATATCCTAAGATTAATGCGGGTATCACACCTACTATTAATTTGACATAAAACTGCCATTTGGAGAAATCAAAAAATCGTTTCCAGTATAAGGCTACCACCGCCAGGATAGCGCCAAACTGAATGGCTACCTCAAACAGTTTGGTAAATTCTTCCTTATTAATACCCAGCAATGCGCTGGTAATAATCATGTGTCCGGTAGAAGAAATGGGCAGATATTCGGTAATCCCTTCTACAATAGCGATAATAATGGCTTCTATTAAATTCATATTTCTATTGTTAAAAAAATTAAGGCGACACAACCAGTACCGCCTTCATATATTTTATAACTGATTGAAAAACAACTATTTTTTAAAAATAGCAAATACTTCAACTGCCAACCCGATTAATATTAAAACCGGCGCTACAGTGATGCGGGTGGCGCTATAAACCGCACCGGCATCAAAAACTGCAGGATTGATATTGCTTTTGCCACCAGACATAAGCAACATGCCAATTGCAATGATGGCAACACCTGCCAGCATCCACATATAATTTGATTTATTGAACATTGTTGAAGTATTATTTTGACTCATTTTTTATAATTTAAATATGCAATATAAATATAAGAAACTAAATTCTTTTGTGGTTAATACAAATCATCTAATTTTTTGGTTAAATATTTTAATACGCTTGTGTGGGTACTTACCAGCGTAATTAAAATGCCCAGTAAAAGCATGCTGCTAAACAAAAATAACAATCTTCCCGCACTGTGAATAGCACGCAACTCGGGAACTACGCCCTCTGCTGTTTTAATCAATGCATAAACAACGATAATAGCAATTACGCCGCTTATGGCACCGTTAATTATTGCTCTAATATCCATCGGTTTTGTA
This sequence comes from Chitinophagaceae bacterium, assembly GCA_023957575.1. Lineage (GTDB taxonomy): Bacteria > Bacteroidota > Bacteroidia > Chitinophagales > Chitinophagaceae > Niabella. The sequence continues at coordinate 299,658 of JAMLGU010000001.1, forward strand.
ATAAACCACCTGGTAGCGCCCACCATTTGCATGGTTTTAATAGTAAATCTGTTGCTAAACATAGCCAGTCTGATGGTATTATCAATAAGAACGATTACCACCAATGATAATAAGATGGCAATTGCAAATAATATCAGACTTATTTTTTTGAGATTAGAATTAAGATTGGCAACTAAACTTTCAGGGTATTTGACTTCCGTAACATAAGTTTGCTTCTCAAGATCAGTTTTGATATTCTTAAGTGTATCGCTTTCCACATAGTTTTTTTTCATACTGAAATCAATACTTTGCGGTAACGGGTTTTCGGTCAAAATTCCATCCCAATCCTCATTCCCATCAGAAAGGTATTTTTTCTTTGCCATTTCCTTGGTAGTGAAAGTCATTTTTTTCACATAAGGCTTCGAGGCAATATACTGCATCAGTGCGGCGCTATCTGCCGGAGTGATGGGTTCTCTCAGAAAAACATTCACTTCCACATTTTCCCTGAAATGCTCTCCAATTGCGGTAGTGTTTATTACTAACCAGCCAATTATACCCAACACCAGAAGCACCAAAGTAACTCCCAGAATGGACATAAAATGAGATGGTTTGCCTCTTTTTATTTTATTTTTTACTTCTTCTGCCATAAAAACTATATCGCTTGATATTTCAATCGCCGCAAATTTAATGGTTTCGGGCTACAATGCTTAAATTTGCCGCCCTAAGTATTATTATAAAAAATATAAAGTTTTCAAATATCAGCAAGGGATTTTGTAGTTATGGAATATAATTTTAATGAAATAGAAAAAAAATGGCAGCAAAAATGGGTTGAGAACAAGACCTATGAAGTATCCAACGACAGTGAAAAGCCAAAATATTATGTACTGGATATGTTTCCTTATCCAAGTGGGGCGGGTTTGCATGTGGGGCATCCTTTGGGCTATATTGCCAGCGATATTTATGCCCGATATAAGCGATTGAAGGGGTTCAATGTTTTGCATCCAATGGGTTATGATGCTTTTGGCCTCCCTGCCGAACAATATGCCATCGAACATGGTATTCATCCTGCTGTTTCTACCGAAAATAATATCAATACCTTTCGAAAGCAATTAGACAACATTGGCTTTTGTTTTGACTGGAACAGAGAAGTACGCACCAGCGACCCTAAATATTATAAATGGACTCAATGGATTTTTCTGCAACTTTTTAAAAGCTGGTTCAATCGCCAAACTCAAAAAGCAGAACCCATTGAAAGCCTGTTGAAGATTTTTGAATCTGAAGGAAATGCAGATCATCCGGTTCCCAATGAGAAATTTCATATTTCTGGTTTTTCTGCCGAAGAATGGAAACATTTTGATGAAGCTACAAGGCAAACGATACTTATGGAATACCGATTGGCCTACTGTGGTTATGGCGAAGTAAACTGGTGTGAGGCGCTGGGTACTGTTTTGGCAAATGATGAAGTTGTAAACGGTGTGAGTGAAAGAGGCGGTCACCCTGTTGTAAAAAAGAAGTTGCGTCAATGGTATCTGCGTATTACCGAATATGCCGACAGACTTTTGAAAGGTTTACAGGAAGTAGATTTTAGCGAAGCTATGAAGGAAATGCAAACCAACTGGATTGGTAAAAGCTCAGGCGCAGAAATTGATTTTGAAATTAAGAGTGAGAAAATTACGCCTCACCCCCAACCCCACTCGGAAAAAGAGACGGGGGATGAGGCGTTAAAACTTCGCGTTTATACCACACGTCCCGACACCATTTTTGGCGTGGACTTTATGGTGATTGCCCCCGAACTTGAATTAGTAAATAGGATAAAATCTACCGGTCAAACTGATGAAGTAGATAAATACGTGGCCTGGGTAAAAAGTCGTAGTGAAAGAGAGCGGATGTCCGAGAAAAAAATATCGGGTGTATTTACGGGAGCATTTGCTGTGAATCCTTTTAATGGAAAAGAGATTCCTATCTGGATTAGTGAATATGTACTGGCCGGGTATGGTACCGGCGCGATTATGGCAGTGCCCTGCGGTGACGAGCGCGACCATAAATTTGCACAATATTTTAATATTCCGATCACCAATATTATTGGGGAGGCATATAATGGTCAGGAAGCCAATCCTACAAAAGAAGCCATTTTGGAAAACTCCGGATTTATCAACGGAATGATGATGAAAGATGCTATTGAAGTGGTGATAAATGAATTGGAAGCCAGAGGTATCGGGGTGAGGAAAACCAATTACAAAATGCGCGATGCGGCATTCAGTCGCCAGCGATATTGGGGAGAGCCCTTCCCAATTGTGTGGAAAGACGGAATAGCCTATTCGTTAGATGAAAGCGTACTGCCTCTCGAATTGCCACAGGTAGAAAGTTATAAGCCGGGGCCAGAAGGCGAAGGACCGCTTGCGAATATTCCCGAATGGGTTGCTAAAGAATTGGAAACCAACACCATGCCCGGCTATGCAGGCAGCAGCTGGTACTTTTTGCGCTATATGGATCCTCATAACGATAATGAGTTTGCCTCCCGCAAAGCCACCGACTACTGGAATCAGGTAGATTTATATATTGGTGGTACCGAGCATGCGGTAGGGCATTTATTATACAGCCGCCTGTGGACAAAGGTTCTGCATGATTTGGGATACCTGAGCTTTGATGAGCCTTATAAAAGGTTGGTAAATCAGGGTATGATTCAGGGAAGCAGCAGATTTGTGTACAGAATTCACGGGACTAAAAATTTTGTGTCCTTGGGACAAAAAAATAACTACCAGGTAGCGCCATTGCATGTGGACGTGAATATTGTGGATGGTGTGGAGCTGGACATTGAAAAATTCAAACAATGGAGAAATGGTGAATATGCCGATGCTGAGTTTATATTGGACGATGGAAAATACATCTGTGGTAGTGAGGTAGAAAAAATGTCGAAATCCAAATTCAATACTGTAAACCCGGATGACCTGGTAGAAAAATATGGCGCTGATACCTTCAGAATGTATGAAATGTTTCTGGGTCCTGTTGAAATCAGTAAACCTTGGAATACAAAAGGAATTGAAGGAGTACATCGGTTCATCAAAAAACTTTGGAGATTGTTTTTTGATGAACAAAATGGAGCATTGTGGATTGAAGACAACCCCAACGCCAACGAGCTCAAATCACTGCATAAAGCAATTAAGAAGATAGAAGAAGACACTGAACGTTTTAGTTTTAATACCGGAGTGAGTACATTCATGATATTGGTAAATGAACTTTCAGATCTCAAGTGCCATAAAAAAGCAATTCTTGAGCCAATGCTCATCATGCTGGCTCCGTATGCACCACATATTGCGGAGGAACTATGGCGTCAAATAGGAAATACTAATTCTGTTCTTGATGCCTCATTTCCTGTATATGAAGAAAAGTATCTCATAGAAACATCAAAAGAGTACCCGATATCGGTAAATGGAAAGTTGAGAACAACCATGAATATTTCTTTGGAGGCCACACAGGAGGAAGTAGAAAAACTGGCGCTTGGAAATGAAGTTGTTCAAAAATGGATAGAAGGCAAAACGCCGAAGAAAATTATTTATGTAAAAAACAAAATGGTGAATGTGGTAGTGTAGAACAGATAAAAATTAATTTTGGAAAAGAATCTCTCCGAAGTAAATTAATTCAGAGAGATTTTTTTATAATGATTGGATTTGGATCTTGATTTCTTCGAGCAACAAATCGGCCTGACCTTTATCAAAATCTTCATGTTGCACTTTCTTTACGCCAACCTTTGATAATTCGATATGAATATCTGGATTAAGATCATGATTTTCGAGGCAGGCTTTTGAACAAGCCAGCGGGCATCCGTCAATCACTATCATTTTTCGCCCCGACTTAGCTGTTTTTACTAATTTCTTTACATTTCCACCAACGCCAACAATACAGGACATTTCAGCAAGACCGCTTCTGTCAAGCCTTACAGCCATATAGTTAGCCATTTGCGCAGCGTTTGAACAGCCGGAGCAGGAATAAACTAATGGAAGATCATTTGTATGTGCTTTCATTGTATAAATATTGCTGATTTGGTTGCAAAAATATTACTTTTCTCCGAAGTAGCATTTTTTGTTTTAAGGAATATCAAATATTTCATGAAACCTTCTCCATTCCAATTTACTATTTCTGGTGCCGGTGAAAAAAATTTGTAACCTTTCTTAAACTCATCTTCTCTAAACTAATAATTACAGCTTAAAAGCAGCAATAAAGTTCTTTGTAACCTTTTCGATACTTGATTGCTCTAATCAGTTTAAAGCAGTTTAAGAAAGAAAAAAATTGTTTGTAACCTTTTTAAAAATCATTTTCTCTAATCAGGTATAAGCAATAAAGAAGCAAAAAATAATTGTAACCTTTTAAATTTTATATACTCAAATTAATTATTAAAAACTTAAAAACTTAAAAAAATGAAAACAAAAAACTTAAATTAGTCATTGACAAAAATCACAAGAACAGCCGGCATTTTCATAGCTGCTATCATTTTATTATTCGCTGTTCAAAGTTGTTCAAAAGGAGATGGTGTAACAGTTTTAACCAGTTCAAAATATGAACAACTTCACAAAGGTATGCAGAGTTTATGGGCCGACCACATGCAATGGACATTCACTACTGTTGATGCATTCTTCAACAATCCAAATGGCCTGGATGGTAACCTGAACAGATTGTTACAAAACCAAAAGGACATAGGTGCAGCAATCGTTCCTTATTACGGACAAGCAGCAGGCGACCAACTGGCAAAACTTCTTACCGAGCATATTCAGGGTGCGGTACCAGTGCTCACAGCCGCAAAAAATGGTAATCAGTCTGCTTTGAACACTGCTTTGGCCGATTGGTATCAAAATGCACAAGATATAGCCGATTTTCTGGCAGGAGCTAATCCTACCAACTGGAAACAAGCCGAAATGCGTGATATGATGAAAGGGCACATTGATCAGACTACTACTTATGCCGTACACCTTTTGCAAAAGGATTATACCAATGCAATTAAAGTATTTGATGAAGCAAATCATCACATGGCAATGATGGCGGATATGCTGAGTGAGGGTATTGCAAAACAATTTCCTAACAAATTTTAAAAAATAAAAGATTATCAGTAACAGTTGTAACCTTTGAAAACACCATCTACTCTATTAAAAAAACAAAAATTATTTATAAAAAAACAAAAAACTTAATAAAATGAAAACTTCAACATCAGTATTATCATTGACAAAAATTAGAAACAAAGCGTTGATTCTTTTAGTTACTATCGCAACTTTCTTTGCGCTGCAAAGCTTTACTGTCCATCATCCGGAACCAATAAAAGCATCTCAATATGAGACATTGAATAAGAATATGCGTAAGTTATGGTCCGATCACATGCAATGGACATTTGCAACAGTACATGCGTTCTTTCATAATCAAAACAGTCTGGAAGCAAAATTGAACCGTTTGTTGCAAAATCAAAAAGATATAGGAACGGCTATTGTTCCTTTCTACGGGCAGGCAGCCGGTGATAAGTTGACAGCACTTCTTACCGAGCATATCCAGGAAGCAGTTCCGGTTTTGACAGCAGCAAAAAATGGCGATCAGGCAGGTTTGGAAAAGGCATTGTCAGATTGGTACAAAAATGCTCAGGATATTGCAGATTTTTTGGCCGGCGCTAACCCTAACTGGAATCAAAAAGATCTTCGTCACATGATGAAAATGCACATTGATCAAACCACGGCTTATTCGGTTGATTTGCTGAAAGGAGATTATGATCAGGCAGTGAAAAAATACGATGAAGCAAACGATCACATGCAACTGATGGCAGATGATCTTACTTTCGGAATAGCAAAACAGTTTCCTAAAAAGATAAAAAAATAAGATAAAAAAGTTCTATGTGGTAAATTCAAATTTAAACACTGAGAAGAGCAACGCCTGAGAAGAATGACAATAAAAGCATCAGGTGTTGTCTTTTTTGTGAGCGCTGCAAAAAAAAATTTGAAAAGTTTGTAACCTTTTAGATATTCAATTACCCCAATAAGATAGTTATACACAATTAAAAACTTAAAAAATGAAAACAGAAGACAAAAATCAGGTTTTATCGCAGGTTTTTAACTTGCTTAAATACACATTCGTTATAGTTCCAATAGTGGCCGGAGCCGATAAGTTTACAAACGTTTTAACCAATTGGGAACAGTATATCAATCCTTCTATTGGTGATTTATTGCCTTTTTCAGGGGCTACTTTTATGATGATCGCCGGTGTTATTGAAATCATTGCTGGTATCATCGTACTGAGAAAACCGGCAATAGGCGGAAAGATTGTAGTAGCCTGGCTTGCGGTAATTGCTTTAACTGGTCACAAAACGTTAGTTTAAGCTATGGACTTTAGTCCAAGGCTTTAGCTTCTACAAATATCGTTGTATTTTTGTCAAATGGAAAATGTTGCCAATCGTAAAAGTAGCCATAGTGTTCATCAATTGCATGTTCATATAGTATGGAGTACAAAGTATCGGTATGGTGTAATGCGAGGCGAAGTGCAGATTCGATGCAGGGATTTAATACGTCAGATGTGCGATACGATGGATATACGGATACTAAAAGGTGTAGTGAGTAAAGACCATATTCATCTGCATATAAGTTATCCGCCGAAGTTGTCGATAAGCGAGATTGTGAAGCGTTTGAAGGGTAGAAGTGCGAGATTGCTGATGGATGAGTTTGTAGAATTGAAGAAACGTTATTGGGGTCAACACTTGTGGGGCATAGGCTACGGAGCTTGGAGTAGTGGAAATATTACTGATGAGATGATTCAGAATTATTTGGAACATCACAGGGATAATCCAAATAGCGATGAGAATTTCATTCTTGAGTGATTTTAATGAACTTTCAGTTTACAGTTTTCAATGCTGTTTACAGCAAGTTCAAATGACTTTCAGTCAATGTACTCAACCTATGGATTTGCAATCCATAGTTGTTTAGTTTATTACTTGGTTTCAATTATGTAGATGTGGCAGTTCGCGACCTTGTAATGGCAGTTTCTGCGTTTTCTATGTCAAAATTGGCTAAAATTGCAGCATAATAAAAATTATAGTATATGAATTTACCCGAACAATTTTCCGAAACAGAAATTATTGGCTAATTCTTTTTTTGAGGTGCTAAGCAAATTTTGTTCAAACAATGCTTATTCCGGTTTTGCTTCGTACGATAATGGTTTCCCGATTTTTTAACAGTGGCTGCATGAGGTGCCTATTTTGGTTCGGTACCGCGTAAGCGGTATCTCGCTGAAAGCGAGAAGAAGCAAAATCAGCACCGGTGCAGCCACGCAACCCGCCGGCTGGGGAGTCAAAAAGTAGGAATTAAAAAATGTATGCTTGTTTTCAAACTTTTTCTTGATAAAAAGTTTGACAAAAATCAAGGCTGTGATGCCCCCGCTAAAAATGAATTTCGTTACGCTAAAATGCCTGAACTCGCTTCGTGCCTACGTTTGATAAAGTTAGCGTTTCTGCGCTCAAACAGCAGGCATTTTTTAACGCTTCACTACATTCATTTTTTTAACGCTCAGGCATCAAGGCCGTTTGGCTTCGCACGACAACGCTGCGCATGATCGCTGCTTGCCGATTATTACCGCTGCGGAGACGAAAAGTAGGAATGAAATGCTTATTGAATAAAAATTTACACTTTTCAAATAAGGTTAGCTAACCGGACGAGCAGAGGATGCTTACGGTTTTTTTATAATAGCACCTCAAAAAAGGAATTAGCCAAATTATTGAACGAATATTAAATGGCGAAAAATCGCTCTATGAACTGATTGTCAGACGCTACAACCCTAACTTGTATAAAGTAGGCAGATCTTATAATTACAATCACGAAGACACTCAGGATTTGATGCAGGACACTTATATAGATGCTTATAAAAGTCTGGCACAGTTTGAAGGGCGGTCTAACTTCAAAACATGGCTTATTCGGATTATGATGAACAACTGTTACCGGAAGCGAGAAAAATCAAGTTTTAAAAATGAAATTATGAAAGACATAAATGATCAATCAAAACCTTTGTTTTCCGGTTTGGATAAAGATACCCACAAAATCGTTCACAATCGGGAATTAGGAAATGTTATAGAAAAAGCGCTTCAGAATATTCCTTTCGATTATCGCATGGTGTTTTCACTTAGAGAAATGAATGGACTGAATGTAGCCGAAACAGCCGAATTATTAGATATCAGCGAGGCTAATGTAAAAGTGAGGCTTAACCGCGCCAAAGGCATGTTAAGAACAGAGATTGAAAAATCTTATGCCGGAGAAGAGCTCTACGAATTTAATTTGATTTACTGCAATGCGATGGTAGATAATGTAATGAGAGAAATAAATAAATTGTAAAGAAATGAAAGGATCTTTAAATATTAACTTAAATGAAATAATAACAGAGGCACCTCTTCGTGAGAATGCCTTTGAATTGAGCGATAGCGAGAAGATAAGTAAAATCGAATATCATTTTTCAGAAATAATGGAAACCCTGGGTCTTGACCTGGAAGATGACAGTTTGAAGGGAACACCAAAAAGGGTGGCCAAAATGTTTGTGAAAGAAATTTTCAGTGGTTTGAATCCCAAAAATAAGCCGGACATCAGCCTGTTTGAAAATAAATATGGCTATAAAAAAATGCTTGTCGAAAAGGATATTACTCTTTATTCTAATTGCGAACATCATTTTGTACCGATTATTGGCAAGGTGCATGTAGCCTATATTCCAGGCACGCAAGTGATAGGGCTTTCGAAAATAAACAGGTTGGTGCAGTATTATGCCAAACGTCCGCAGGTGCAGGAAAGACTGACTATGCAAATAGCAGAAGCTCTAAAGGAAGTATTGCAGCATGATGACGTAGCTGTGGTGATAGAGGCAGATCATCTTTGCGTGGCTTCCAGAGGGATCAAAGATACCAACAGCCAGGCTGTTACGGCTGTATATTCGGGTCAATTTGAAAAAGATTCAGTAAAACCAGAATTTTTGTCGTATATTCATCGTTAAAAAAACGAATCATGAAACATTTAGTTAAGATAATTTCTATTGAGCATTTGACTCATGATGTGCTAAGAGTAAGGGCCGAAAAACCCGAAGGGTTTACCTATACTCCCGGCCAGGCTGTGGATATTTCTTTCAATAAACCCGGATGGGAAGACACGTTGAGTTGCTTCACGTTTACATCGCTTCCGGATGAAGATACAATTGAGTTTACAATCAAAACTTATCCTTCAAGAAAGAGGGTTACCAATGAATTGCTCTCAGCAAAACCAGGAGATGAAATTTTTGTTTATAAGCCTTTTGGTGATATCAAATACAAAGGAGACGGTATTTTTATTGCCGGTGGAGCCGGCGTTACACCATTTATCGCTATTCTTAAAGATTTGGAAAAACAGCATAAAGTAGGAAACAATAAACTCCTTTTTGCCAATAAAACCAAAGGAGATATTATCCTCGAAGAACATTTTAAAAATCTGTTGGGAAATAATTTTGTAAATATTTTATCTGAGGAAGAAATACCCGGATATGAACACGGTTATGTAAACGCTGCGTTGATTAAAAAACTTTCTGAAGAAAATCTGAAGTACTATTATCTGTGCGCGCCACCTCCAATGATGAAAGCGGTAGAACAGCATCTGGCTGCTCTGGGAGTGGATGAAGAACATATCGTAAAAGAAGGATTTTAATAATGGAAACATATTCGTTAGTTACGGGCAGTTCCGATAGGATAGGAAAAGGTATTGCCTTAGAACTTGCACGCCGGGGTAGCAACGTGTTGCTTCATTACAACAGTTCTTACGAAAAAGTAGAAAAAGTAAAAACAGAAGTAGATTCGCTGGGTGTAAAGACAGAAACGGTTCGGATCAATTATTTAGAGAATAATGACTTTGATGAAATTTTTCAAGGTTTTAAAGATAGAGGGATAGTAATAGACCTTCTGGTAAACTGCGCCTCAGACTTCAGGCCTTCGGCTTATGAAGATAAAGGGAGTGAAATGCTCAATAAGGAACTGAAAATAAATTTTGAGAATGCCTACCTGCTGACCAAAGCCTTTGTTCGGATTTTTGAAAAAGGGCATATCATCAACTTTTTGGATACCAAGGTAGAAAAAAATTACACGAAGCATTTAGATTATTTATTAAGTAAAAAATTGCTCAAAGCGTTTACCGAATTATCGGCAGTGCATCTGGGACCCAACTTTAGAGTAAATGCGATAGCGCCGGGCTTGGTATTGCCTCCCAAAGGAAAGGACGAAAACTATCTTTTAAATCTGGCAAAAGATATTCCTCTGAAAACAATTGGAAATTTAGAAGAAATTTTAAAAGCATTTCGCTTTCTATTAGACAGTAACTTTGTAACCGGACAGATTTTATATATTGACGGTGGCGATCATCTGATATAGATAATTAACCGATATTTTTATAAATTGCGAACATCAACATCATGAGTTTTGAATCAATACCCAAACTGTCAGCTGTAAAAGTTGAAAACCTTCGGTTGAGGGCATATATCGGTTTTTTGGACTGGGAGAAGGAAAAGCTGCAGGATGTGGTTATTTCCTTCTCGTTCAAATACGATACACGGCTGGCTTCCGAAACCGATGACGTTACTCATGCTGTTGACTACAAAAAGATTAATAAAAGAATTATTCAATTAGTTGATAACAAGCCTTTTCAACTAATTGAAAACCTCGCAGAACAGATATACTCGCTGATTCAGAATACAGGCCCTGAGGTTCAGGAAATAGATGTACAGGTTGAAAAGCCAAGAGCGCTACGATTTGCCGATAATGTAATGGTAAACATCTACGGCAGAGACAGGTACAACACCGCGATAATAGCTTTGGGTTCCAATATAGACCCGGAAGAAAACTTTAAAAAGGCATTATCGCTCATCAGTCAATGGGGATTGATTACCAAACGAACTGAATTTATAACGACAAAACCTTTGAAATTTATTGAACAGGATGATTTTTTGAATGGCGCTATTTTAATTGCCACTAAAAAGAATCTTTCTGAACTACAAGTGGAATTAAGACAAATTGAAGCGCTATTAGGAAGAGTAAGGTCTGCCAATAAAAATGCGCCGCGGCAGATTGATCTCGATGTAACTACCTTCAACGGGTTTCTGATTGATAAAGAAATTAAAGAATTGCCTTTTATGATTGACTTTGTAAAATTACTGCAGCCCGAAATTGTTATCGGTTAATTGCCAATTGCTTTCCATAATTGACAAAAATCATATCAGTTTTAAAATAAAAGTATAAATTAAGCAATACCTTTGCAATTCTACATTTACATTAAAATTAGCAATAATGGAATACAGAATTGAAAAAGACACAATGGGCGAAGTAAAAGTGCCCGCTGATGCATTTTATGGAGCTCAAACCCAGCGCTCAATTGAGAATTTTAAAATAGCGCAGGATACCAATAAAATGCCCAAAGAAATCATTAAGGCATTTGCCTATTTGAAAAAGGCCGCAGCCATTACCAACCAAAAAGCAAAAGTTTTGCCTAAAAACAAAAGCGTATTGATTGGAAAAGTTTGTGATGAAATTCTGGATGGGAAATTGGATAAAGAATTCCCATTAGTGGTGTGGCAAACCGGTAGCGGCACCCAAAGTAATATGAATGTAAATGAGGTGGTAGCCTATCGCGGCCATGTATTGAATGGCGGGAAACTTACCGACAAAGAAAAAGCGCTTCATCCCAATGATGATGTCAATAAATCGCAAAGCAGTAATGACACCTTCCCCACAGCCATGCACATTGCTGCTTATAAAATTTTGGTAGAAGTAACCATCCCCGGTATTGAAAAGCTAAGAGACACACTCCAAAAGAAGAGCAAACAATATATGAAGGTGGTGAAAATAGGTCGTACACACTTCATGGATGCTACACCGCTTACATTAGGTCAGGAAATCAGTGGTTATGTTTCACAACTGAATCACGGGTTAAAAGCTATTAAAAATACGCTGCCTCATCTATCAGAACTGGCTTTGGGCGGCACAGCGGTAGGCACGGGTATCAATACTCCGCCTGATTATGCTAAAAATGTAGCAGCCGAAATTGCTCGCCTTACCAAATTGCCTTTCAAAACTGCCGAGAACAAATTTGAGGCACTGGCGGCTCATGATGCAATAGTAGAAACACATGGTGCATTAAAAACAGTAGCTGTAAGCCTGATGAAGATAGCCAACGATATCCGTATGCTTTCCTCGGGCCCTCGCAGTGGAATTGGCGAAATTTTTATCCCGGATAATGAACCCGGCTCTTCAATTATGCCCGGTAAGGTAAATCCTACCCAGTGCGAAGCGTTGACAATGATTGCTGCTCAGGTTTTGGGTAATGATGTAGCAATTAACGTAGGTGGTGCAAACGGTCATTTCGAGTTGAATGTATTTAAACCGTTAATGATTTACAACTTCCTGCACAGCGCCCGACTGATTGGAGAAGGTTGTGTTTCATTTAATGATAAATGTGCAGTAGGTATTGAACCAATTAAGGCAAATATTAAGAAGCACCTCGACAATTCACTGATGTTAGTAACAGCATTGAATACCAAAATTGGTTACTACAAAGCAGCCGAAATTGCACAAAAAGCGCATAAAGAAGGCACTACCTTAAAGGAAATGGCGCTGAAATTAGGTTATCTCACTTCAAAAGAGTTTGATGAGTGGGTAGTTCCCGAAAAAATGGTTGGAAAAATTTAGGAAACAAGTTTATAAAAAAGTGAAATCTGCCCCAATAAGGCAGATTTCACTTTTTTTTATATATTACCCAAAACTTAATTTAATACCTCGGCCAACTTTGCTTCCAGCGCAGGACCTCTCAACGATTCGGCGATGACTTTACCCTGAGGATCTACCAAAACATTGTAAGGAATACCGTCAAACTGATAAATCGGAAGCACCATTGACTCCCATTGTTTCAGGTCGCTCACGTGCTGCCACGAAAGTTGGTCTTTTTTAATGGCGCTCAACCACGATTCTCTGTCTTCATCAAGCGACACGCCCAAAATAGTGAAATTTTTATTTTTGAACTTAATAAAAGCAGCCACTACATTAGGATTTTCCATACGGCAGGGTTTGCACCAACTTGCCCAAAAATCAACCAATACATATTTGCCCTTTAAGGAACTGAGCGCCAATGGTTTACCATTCACGTCGGGTAGTGTGAAGTCGGGGGCCTGCTTGCCCACCCACATGCCGCCGCCGCCCTGTGCTGCTGCTCCGGATGTTTGGGCAGCAATTGCTTGCTTTAGCTGCGCCATTCCTGTGTGGTCTGGATTATCTTTTATGGCTTTGTCAATTATAGCGTTTACCTGGTCATTTCCTAAAGGCTCCAGCCCAAAACCCGGATTATTGGCAGTTGACTGATAATATCCTAATATAAACATTGTCAATGCCACGTTATTAGACTTGTTCATTTCTGCTTGCGCATATTCTTTTAGTTCGGCGCTTTGCTTTGCCATTGCCTGATGGGTTTCATTGATGATGCTGTCCGGGGCAATTGCTTTTTGAAGGCTGTCCAAAGCTCCCGCTTTGTCAAAAATAACCTTCATTTTGTTGTTAAAGTTAGTCGTAAACTCCTGCATAAGCTGGCTGGCAGGGGAGCCGGTTACTTCATACTTCTCCGAATATTCAGGATTTTCTTTGCTCATTGTAATTTTCAGCTTTACAGATGCAGCATCATTTACAACAGCAGCAATCGGATACATGCCGTTGTCAATCCGAATATTATAAATAGATGATTCCCCGGTTTCGGTTTTAAATGAAAAACTGCCGTTTGAACCGATTTTTGCCGAGTCAACTAATACAGCACGCATGGTACCTACGGGTACTTCCTCTAAATAGGCCATCTTGCCTTTATTGTTGATTATTTCTCCCGAAACCGAGAATGTTTTTTTACCGTCATTTTTACAACTGATTAAAAATGAGGTAGTTAGTAAAATAAGTAATAATTTTTTCATACAAATGTGTTTTTTACCTGATGCTGAATGATTTATCTTCGGTTTGTTCAGATTTCAATTCAGACTGTTTTTATATTTAGAATTTATAATTTGAAATTTTTTGGTGAAATATTATTTTCTATCTCACTGCTAAACAACATTTTTTGGCCAAAAGTTATTTTATTTTCTTTCAATCTCTGAAAAATATGGGCATATTACTGAGAATCAATAATTTACCTCAAAATTTTTCCTTACACGAAGAGCGATATAAACCTATAGCCTGAAAATATTTTGCAGGATCCGATACATATCAACCACAATATTTCATTCTCCTTTAAAATAAACCTGACCTTTCATCAAAAGGGTGTAAAAATAGGCAGTAAAAACCTATTTGTAGTGATAAAGGTTACACAAAATCATTTTGTTTGTTTTTTCAATCGTTTTATTATACCAAAAGTGGCTTCAGCGCCTTAGCTTTTCCCATGGCAACGTTTATATTTTTTGCCGCTTCCGCAAGGGCAGGGTGCATTTCGGGGAGTATTGGCGTAAGGGTCTTTGGGAACAACAGGAACCATATCTTCTTCGTAGTCCTCATCATCATAACCATCAAAGTAGTCCTCATCATATATGCTATCTTCCTCATCAAATACGTCTGAGTCGTCGCCAAAATCACCTAAATATTGAATATGTTCCTGCAGGTTTTTATAAAAATAGAATTTCCTCCTTTCTTCATTTTGCATACTGTTTCTGGCATCCTCCATACTGCCTGTTACGAAATAGGAAACCAGTTCCTCCTTATACATTTTTTCTATCTGCGGCATTAGTTCAGCAGCTTTAATATCTAAGGCCGCGCCTACCAAAGAGGCTACCACATCAGTATCCAGCAAATCAGTATTTTCTCTTTCATCATAAAAGGCCTGCATTAATGCAGACAGTGTATCAATTACCTTTTGTTGGTAACCGGCATCTGCTTCTATCATTATACCCAAGAACTCAATCAGCATATTTTTGGAGTGAGACGAAACCAAAGGCTCCAAAACAAAATTTTTTACCTTGAGCAATAATTCATCCGAAGGTTTTTGAAAGTAAGCCGAAACCACCTCATCTAATACATCCTCAAACCAAAAGTCAATAAATTCCTCCGGTTGCCGCAAATGAGTCAATAACTCATCGAACCCTTTTTCAGGGTCCAGATATCCAAGTAATAAAGCGGCATTTAGTACGGCATCTGATGTTTCATTCTCATCAAAAGCATATTCACTTACCAGAAGTGAGTGGTTCATTATATAATGCAGCTCATCTATTAGGGCTTCTTTGTTGTTTTCAATATCATTCAGTACCGGATTTTCGTTCAAATCCCAAATGGAATCCTCATACAAATATTCAAATGCTTCATTTCTGGGTAAAAGCGGTTCCATTATTTGAGGCAATGTAGGCGTTTCACGGGTGTTGGCAATTTTTTTCTTTTCGTCTAATTTTTTTCTTTCTTCATTAAATTTTTTACGTCGATAATATTCAATACGATTCTTGTTTCCGGTGATGAAGTCTTTTTCAAATTTTTCATCTCTCAGTTTATCATTATATTTTTCTGCTTCTTCAAATCTGTAGGTACCCGCCAGATATTCTATTGCAGCTTGCGCATAAGACCTACATTCCGAATAATGAAAGGCTTTTCTTTCGGGGTACAAAACCGAAATATCCAATTCGCCTCCTCCCAGAAGGTTATACGCCTCCTCAAACTGTTCTTCCCTCATTAACAATATAGCTTTATGGGTTATTGCATATAAGTAATCGGGGAATTTCTGAAGTGTCTGCTCCACTATCTCATTTGACTTTTCACTGTTTCCATTCACTTCATGCCATATTGCCTCAAAGTTCCAAATCATTGGTACATTGGGATACCGTTTCCACAATTTGTCCAATCGTTTCTTAACAGATGGTTTTCCTTTGATTACCCGGTCGTACAAATCTTTGTACTGCTCTTTGATTTCTTCGGGTAACACCCATGGGGTATCTGTGTCTTCAGGATTGTCCACAATTTTGTATTTGTTCATCTTGTTAATATATTTAATTTTTAAAAATTTCGGGGGCTGTGATCTTTACAATAAACAGCAACTCCGGTTCCCGCTTTTCGCTGCAAGTCCTCACCCCTTCATGGGGTTGCGGGCTTTCCGCTTCAATCGGGCAGCCCATCGGCCTTTGTACATAACTCCACTTTTTTTTGCTTCAAAAATAATGGCTATTAATTTAGTTTCAAGGTATTATTTACCCAGCCCCTTCAATAACCCCGCCAGCAAACCCAGCGCATTTCCCACCATCTGTTCATTTTCCACCGGAAGTTTCAGATAGGTTTTACCTGTTTTTTCGTCCTTTTCGGTAATGGATTTGCTCAGTTGCTCAACCGCTTCGGGGTTTTGCAGAGTGGTCATAAAATTGGAGAAGAACTTCATTCCCTGTTGTATCAAATCATCTGCTGCCTGATTGTTACCTGTAGAAGGAACTGATTGTGGAGGCATTTCTTTCAAGGGTTTTTCATCCAACTCCTTGTCTTCCGGCACATCCGAAAAATCAAAAGGCAATTGAACAGCTTTCTCCTTTTCGGTGAGTGGGGTGGCAATTTCCTCTTTTTCGTCTTTATCCACACTCACCGGTGCGGCATCGTCTGTTTGAGTAGTAATGGCTTCCACCGACTCCATTAGCTTGTTGAACTTGCTTTCGCCCATGAAAATAGAATCCTCGCCATTGTCAAAAATACCTGTGGCAATCGATTTTTTGAACTTCAGCACTTCCAACATTCGCTCTTCAATGGTTCCCTGAGCTACTAAATTGATGATGGACACATTTTTCTTTTGCCCCATGCGGTATATTCGGGCTATGCGCTGCTCCAATACTGCCGGGTTCCAGGGAATATCCATATTCACCATATAGGCCGCCGATTGCAGGTTCAGCCCCACACCGCCGGCATCGGTAGAAAGAAAAATGCGACAGTCGGGATCGGTATTAAAATTGGTAAACAGCGCCTCCCTGTCTTTGCTGGGTACGCCGCCATGCAGGTTTTCAAATTTTATTCCTCTGTTATTCAATTCCAGGGCTATCAGGCGGGTCATCCGTTCCCATTGACTAAAAATGACCATTTTTTCGCCTTCTATCGAAATCACACCTTCCAAAATACTAAAAAGCTCATCCAACTTGGTTTGATAATTGGTTTCCTGATCAAGAATGTAGGTGCTGTCGCAAATCATCCGCATGATGCTGAGGCTGTTCAATAAGTTTTGCCTGTCTTTTTCGCTCAAAAACCCTGTTCGTCGCCATCTGCTCACCAGTTTGGCAACTATATCTTTCTTTTCTTCGTGTATTTCCATTTGCTGGGTAGTGATGGGGATAATCAGGTTTTTGTCCATCCGCTCGGGCAATTGTTTCAAAACCTCTTTCTTGTTTCTGCGTAGCAAAATTCCCGAAAGCGCTTTGCCTATTTCATTCAGGTTGGTATAACCTAATAGTTTTCCGGTATCATCGGTTTGCTGGTGTTTTACAAGGAAATTGCGAAGGGTACCTAACAGCAAAGGGTCTGTGAACTGAACCAATGAATAAAGTTCCTCAATGTTATTTTCGAGTGGCGTACCGGTAAGCGTTAAAGAATAGGTTGATTTTAAGCGCTTTATGTTGCCCGAAATTTTTGTTCGCCAGTTTTTAATGCGCTGGGCTTCATCCAGAATGATGATGTCGGGAGCCATTTCGTTCAGGTACTTCCAGTCATTGCCTGCCACGTGATAGCTGATGATTTTAAAAAAATTGCTGTCTTTTTCATATAGATGCTGCCGTTGCATTGCATTGCCTTCCACCACGGTAACAGTGGCGTCAGAAAATTTTTCGATTTCGGTTTTCCATTGATACTTCAATGAGGTAGGGCAAATGATTATTGCTTTTTCCAAACCCAGTTTCTTTTGCATCAAAACCGACCAGGCAATGGCCTGAAGCGTTTTGCCCAAACCCATATCGTCTGCAATAATGGAGCGACCTGCCCGTGTGGCAAACAGTACGCCCTCCTGTTGGTAAGGGAAAAGAGCGGTTTTTACAATACCTTTCAATAGTGAGCTGCCTTGAGAAGAGACTAAATGATGCCTTTGATTTCGGCTGCGTTGCTCAATGATGGTATCCAGCACATCGGGGTAGCAACGAAAGCCGGGGTTAATGGCTTTGGCCTCAGCCAGAAGTTTATCGAACAATGGCACTGCTTTTTCCAGAATTTCATTGCTCGAAGAAAAATATTTTTTTGCCCATTGCTGCATTTTCGCCTGATTATCGGCACCAATACGCAGTTTTATTTTTCTGTCATCATTGTAAGCCAGATAAAGTGATGAATAGGGTTGTGGCGGTATCGTGTCCCACAGTTTTTTAAATCCTCTTTTTTTATTCAGCGTCAGTTTTACGGCTTCAATGTGTTTGCAGGTGCCTAACCCGTTGGTTTTAAAATCGGGGCAATTGCAAAAATTGCGGCTGTTATTCTTGCTTCTGATAGCAACTTTATAGGTTTTTATTGAGAGTGGGTTATGTACTTCAAAATCGCTATAGATGGGCTGATTGCCAAGGTTTTTTATAGTGAAAATTTCTTTTTCGGCTATTTGCTTCCGGAGTGCCAGTTGCCATTCGGCTTCAGTCATATACTGTGGCTTCCGGCTGTGCGATAGGGGTATTTTGGGATTAACTTTTTTCTTCTTTCCCAATGCGGATTTTTTAGCACTTGTGGCCATACGGTTTTTAGCGGTAAATGTAATACACAAACAGATTAGATAATAGACTATACCACCGAAAATCAGAAAAATTTTTAATAATTGACTATATTTAATTATTTATAAGCGCATTACGTATTATTAATTAAAAGATATGTTTTAGAATAATCAATAATGTTAAGAATATTGTATTCTTGTGGTGGTCAAGCTATTGTAACTATTTGTGTTAATTCACTTTTAAAAAATGGTAAACAACCCGAATTTTAAGACTGCGGAACTCGAAAAAATCAGCCACCTCGAATATTTTAAGATTGCTGTTTCGGTGGACTGTGTGATTTTTGGTTATCTTGACAAGGATTTAAAAGTGCTTTTAATTCAGTCGGATCTGGAAGAATTTTCGGGATTAAATTCCTTATTAGGCGATTTGGTTAGACCCGATGAAGACTTAGATGCTGCCTCTTACCGGATATTGAAGGAACGCACTGATCTGGATGATGTTTTTTTGCAGCAGGTTCACACCTTCGGAAAGGTGAATCGGCACCCCTCTGGCAGGGTGGTTACCACTGCCTATTACTCATTAATAAATATTAACAGTCATAAACTAAAGATTGTGGACAACGACCTGAACTGGCACTCGGTAAAAAATATCCGCAAATTAGCTTTTGACCACAAAGAAATATTAGAAACCTGCCTCGCTCATCTGCAACAGGAGGTGATGGAGGCACCGGTGGTTCATAACCTGATGCCTGAAAAATTTTCGCTGAGAGAGTTACAGGAAGTGTATGAGGCTATTTTGGTTTCACCGCTTGACAGAAGAAATTTTCGAAAAAAAATTGCCGTCAAAGAATGGCTTCAGGATTTGAATGAAATGGAAGATAATGTATCTCACCGGCCCGGAAAACTCTATAAATTCAAACCAAAATACCTGAAAAACGGGTTCTCAAAAAAAAGTTAAAAATTTTTTTATCAAAATGTGTACTTAATACACAATAATCCTCTTATCTTTGTATTCAAGTTAACTAATGTGTATAAAATACACATTAAATTTTTAAAATAATATCTGTTTGTCTATGTTAATCAAAAGATTGTTTGTAGCAACATTTACACTCGTGTTTCTATTGTTGAGCCAGTTATCTTATGCTCAAGGTAAAATCATTACAGGAACTGTAACTGATTCTAAAGATGGAATGCCCTTGCAGGGAGTTACAGTGTCGGTAAAAGGTACCACAGTTGCTACTCAAACCAATGCGTCAGGCGCTTACAGCCTGAATGTTCCGGTTTCTGCAAATACGCTGGTGTTTACATCGGTGGGTTTTGTAACTCAGGAGCTTTTAATTACAGGAAATGAAGTGGATGCAGCATTAATTTCCACCACGACTGCAATGGAAAATGTAGTAGTGGTAGCTTATGGAACCCGTAAGAAAAGTGATCTTACCGGTTCAGTTACTGCTGTTACTGCCAAAGATTTTCAAAAAGGGAGTATTAACTCTTCTGAGCAACTCTTGCAGGGTAAAGTTCCAGGGCTTGAAGTTACAACCGGGGGCGGCGCTGCCGGTGGGGGCAGTAAAATCAGGATTCGGGGTTCTGCATCTTTAAATGCCAGTAACGACCCATTGATTGTTATTGATGGAGTGCCGGTGGAAGGAAATAGCCTTTCAGGAACGGCCAACCTGCTCAATACGATCAATCCTAATGATATAGAAAGCATGAGTGTGTTGAAAGATGCTTCTGCTACCGCGTTGTATGGGTCAAGGGCTACTAATGGGGTTATTATCATTACAACCAAAAAAGGGACTACCAGTAAACCTCAATTTAACTTCAATACCAAGGTATCTATAAGCCAGGTTAGTAAGTATGTAGATGTTTTATCCGGAGATCAGATAAGAGATATTGTAAAAGGAACCGGTAAGGCTAATTACATTGGTATGCTGGGAGCACAAAATACAGACTGGCAGAAAGAAATCTATCAGTCAGCAATGGGATATGACAATAACCTAAGCGTGGCAGGTAAAACAAGAATCACAAATGATTTTAGCTTGCCATACAGACTTTCGGTGGGTTATTTAAGTCAGGAAGGAGTTTTGAAAACGAATAATTTTGACAGATTCTCGGGAGCAATTAATTTGTCGCCAAAATTTTTCAATGACTATTTGAGTTTCAACATTAATGCTAAATATGCAAATACAAAAACCCGGTTTGCAGATGAAGGAGCAATAGGATCGGCAGTAAATTTTGACCCTACACAATCTGTGATGAGTGGCAATAATAATTTTGGAGGATATTATGAATGGCTTCAAAGCAATGGAGTATTGAATGGCATAGGCCCCAGAAACCCTGTAGCCTTGCTTATGCTTCGAGACAATAATTCGACGGTTGATCGTTTTGTAGGAAATATTCAAATGGATTATAAATTACATTTTTTGCCTGATTTGCATTTGTTATTAAATCTGGGCATGGATAAGTCGGTTGGATCTGGTACTGATATCCTTGATTCTACTTCCGCATCTTCTGTTTTGAGTTATTCCGGCTTGGGAAGACAATCCATCTATAAGCAGGAAAAATTGAGCAAATTGGCTGATGTGCAGCTTTTTTATCAGAAAAACTTTGGTGGTGGAAATATTTTAGACATTTTGGTAGGTCATGGCTATCAGGATTTCTTTACGGATAATTATAATTATGCACAAACCTATCTGAACGGCGGTACTATTCCAGGTACGCAGCCGGTAGATTCTTTTCTTCATAATGGCTTTGCTATTGAATCTTATTTAGGCAGGATGAATCTTACTTTAGCAGATAAATATTTATTGACTGCTTCAATCAGGCGCGATGCAAGTTCTAAGTTCTCGCCGGATAATCGAATAGGTTATTTCCCTGCTTTTGCCTTAGCATGGAAGCTGAAGGATGAATTATTTAAAACTGTAGATTTGATATCTGATTTGAAACTACGCTTAGGTTGGGGTATTACAGGGCAGCAAGACGGAATCAACTATTCTTATTACCTGCCTCTCTATTACATTTCTAATCCTACTGCACAGACTCAGTTTGGTAATACCTTTTATTACCCATACAGGCCAAGCGCTTATAATAAAGACCTCAAATGGGAAACCACTACTACCAATAATATTGGTTTAGATTATGGCTTTTTGGGTAACAGAATTAATGGTTCAATAGATTATTATGTAAAGAAAACTAAGGATTTATTGAGTTATGTAGATATTGCGCCCGGAGCCAACTTTGATATTACACAATTAAGAAATATTGGAAGTCTGGAGAATAAAGGGGTAGAACTATCAGTGAATACAGTTCCCATTAAGCAAGCAGACTTTAGTTGGGATTTCAATTTCAACTTTACCTATAATACATCAACAATCACTGCCTTATACGGACAGGATGATAATCCTAATTTCAAAGGAATTGAGGTAGGAAGAATTCAAGGAGGTACCGGTAATAATATTGGAGTACATGCTGTTGGACAAACTCCATTTACTTTCCTTCCTTTAAAGCAAGTGTATGACCAAAGCGGGAAACCGATTGAAGGATTGTATGAAGATATCAACAGAGATGGCGTTATTTCTGATGCTGACAGGTATTACTTCAATCATGCATCACCAAATTATTTGTTTGGGATGAGTACCAATTTCAATTACAAGAAATTCACCTTGGGGATTACCGGGCATGGTATGGCCGGAAATTATTTATACAATAACTACAATGCCAATTCATCCGTATTAAGAAATATTGAAAATCCAGTTCTTTATTTGGGAAATGCCGGCGTTAATTATTTACAAACACTTTTTGCAAATAATAGGTTCCAATCCGATTATTATATCGAAAATGCAAGTTTCTTCAAGATTGATAATATTAATCTGGGATACGATATGGGTAAGGTTATAAAGAAAAAAGTAGGATTGAGGTTAAATGCAAGCGTCCAAAATATTGCAACCTTTACCAAATATAGTGGCAACGACCCTGAAAATGCAAGTGTGGACGGAATTGATAATAACATTTATCCCCGTCCAAGAATTTTCTCAATAGGGGCAAATCTTGATTTTTAATATTATAAATCCGCATAAAATGAAATATAATTTAAAGTTTTTTTCGCTAATAACCTTTATGTTGGTTTTATTAGCATCTTGTTCTAAGAAGCTCGATTTATATCCATCCAATGCTAAGTCTCCATCAGAGATATTCAGCACGGTGGACGGATATAAATCTGTACTAGCCAAATTATATGCTACACTTTCTGTAACCGGAGCCGATGGTCCCGCCGGCAGCCCAGATATTGGCGGCGGCTTGGACGAAGGTTCTCAGGTAGGTTTTATCCGTGCCTATTTTAATCTGGAAGAACTGCCTACCGATGAGGCAGTAGTAGCATGGAACGACCAAACCATCTGGGATTTTCATAATCTGAAATGGACAAGTGGCGATCCGTTTTTGAAAGGCGCTTATGCTCGTCCTATTTGGAATATTACCCTGATTAATGAATACATGAGGCAGGCAACTGATGATGTATTGGCAAAGAATGGCATCACCGGCGCTGATGCAACAGCAGTAAAAAATACAAGAGGAGAAGCTCGCTTCCTTCGTGCTTTCAATTATTGGCTGATGCTCAATTGGTTTGGTAAGTCCACCTTCATTACCGAAGCTGATGGGGCAGGATACTTTTTACCAAAAGAAATCTCCAGAGCAGACTTGTTTACCTACATTGAAACGGAGTTAAAAACAGCCGAAGGTGAACTGGCTGCCGCCAAAACAGCCGAGTATGGCCGTGTGGATCAGGGCGCTGCATGGGCTTTGCTGGCAAGGTTGTACTTAAATGCAGGCGTTTATACCGGCGCCAATCGTTATACTGATGCGATTACTTATGCTAAAAAAGTGATTGCCGCTGGATATAAACTGAATCCTAATTACAGACAGCTATTTATGGCTGATAATGATCGTACCAGTAAAGACGAATTTATATTTGTTGCTACCTGCGATGGATTGAACAGTAAATCTTTTGCCAATACAACTTTTCTGATTCACGCTCCGGCAGGTGCCGACAATCCGGAGTATGGCGCCAATAATGGCTGGTTTGGTTACAGAGCTACTAAGGCTTTCGCAGCGCTATGGCCCGATTTGACAGGTGCAACCGATAAGAGAGCCATGTTCCAGACATCGGAATTTGCTGCTACAATGGCACAGGCCGAAATTAATGATATCAGTGATTTCAGTAATGGCTTGCATGTGGTTAAGTATAAGAACATAAGGGCTGACGGAGGTAAAGTGAGTGATCCAAATTCAGAATTTGCCGATATTGATTTCCCAATCATCCGTCTTCCTGAAATGTACTTCATCTATGCAGAATCTGTATTGAGAGGTGGAACAGGAGGAGATGCTGCCACAGCCTTGGGTTATATCAACAGCTTGCGAACCAGGGCCACTACCACTACTATTTCGGCAGGAGATATGACCCTGCAATTCCTGTTGGATGAAAGAGCCAGAGAACTTTATTGGGAAGGCCATCGTCGTACCGACCTGATCAGATACGGACTGCTTACAACAGGTAGTTATTTGTGGCCATGGAAAGGTGGTGTGGCATCGGGCAGTAGTGTGAACAGCAAGTTCAATATCTATCCTGTACCTGCAGCTAATATCAATTCCAATAAAAATCTTACTCAAAATGCAGGTTATTAATAATGTATAAAATGAATACTATGACTAAAAATATTTTAACCTTATTGCTTATTTCATCTTTAGTGCTGGCTATGACGGCCTGCGAAAAGGTTGAAAACAAAGTGGTATATCAGGGAGGTACTGCACCGGTATTGTCCACTACAGCTACCGGCACAGTGGTATTGATTAAAGAAAAGAATAAAGAAAATGCGCTTACTCTTGCGTGGACGAACCCCAATTATATGTTTAATACAGGGGTAAATTCTCAAAATGTGAATTATGTTTTGCAAATTGATACTGCCGGAAAGAATTTTGCCAGTCCTAAATTGCAGGAAATGACTATAGCCAGTGACTTAGGAGTAACGCTTACCGGACAGCAGTTAAATGCCTTTTTGTCCAAAATGGAATTTGTCGCAGGCGTGGTGCAGGCGGTGGATATGAGGGTGAAATCTACTTTGTCAAATGGCAGTGCGCCGCTTACATCTAATACCATAAATGTGAAGGTGAATCCTTATCTGGATTTTGCCATTGAACCACCCGGTACTGAGGCAAACAAATATTTGGATGGAAACTTATGGGCAGTGGGAGATGCATTGGCAGGAGGATGGAGCAACCCTTTACCTGCTCCTTACGATGTTACTCAGAAATTCACACGAATTGACATTATGCACTACGAAGCTACTTTAACCTTCGTTGGTGGCGGAGGTTATAAATTGATCCAAACTCAGGGGGTTTGGGGTACTCAATATCATGCGCTGGATGGTTCGGCGGGGGCGGCATTATCGGGTTCTTTTGAGAAAAAAGATTCAGACCCTCAGTTCCCCGGACCAGCCGCAGGAAAGTACAAAGTACAGATTAACTTCCAAACAGGTAAATACACATTAACAAAGATATAAGCCATATTAAAAATATTTAAAATGAAGAATTTTATAAAATATATATCACTTGCTTTGGCAGCCGTTGCAGTCGTTGGCTCCTGCCAAAAGAAAGCTGATCCATTACCGTTTTATGGTTCGGGAAAGGATGTAACACTTCAGGTTTCGTCCACATCGGTTAAACCAACTGCAGCCGATGCCGATAAAGCAGTTCTCAATCTAAACTGGTCAGATCCTGAATTTGCTACTGATGCCGAGAATTACAAATATGTAATTGAATTTGCTGCTTCAGGTACCAATTTTGCCAATCCTGTAGCCTACACCGTACTGATGCAAAGAACCTATTCTTTAATTGGTAATGATATCAATAATATCCTTGCCGGGTTGGGTGTTCCTGTAAATGGCTCTCAAGACCTTGATGTGAGACTGAAAGCATCTTATGCCAATAATAATGATATGAAGTTATCCAACATACTGAAAGTAACGGCAACTTCGTATGGTGTTCCTATCACCCTCACACCTTCTTCTACCAATGCCATTGTTCTGGATGTTAAAAATGCTACTAATAAGGCTGTTGGATTTAGCTGGACTGAAAGTCCTTATGGCGGTAATGTCATCAGCTATGCTTTGCAGATTGCGGTTTCGGGAACGAATTTTGCCAATCCGCAGACTATCAAATATGACGGCGCTTTAAATTCGGGTTCCGGTCTTACGGTTAATGAATTGAACAATCTGGCAATAGCTGCCGGAGTTAGCGGCGGCTCTTCCAAAAATCTCGATTTCAGAGTGGTAAGCTCAATAGGGACAAGCTATTCCAATTTTATGGTTTATTCCAATATTGTAAGCATAAACGTTACCACCTTTACTCCTGTGCCACCTGCATTGTATATTGTGGGCGATGCCACACCAGGTGGTTGGGATAATCCTGTGCCTGTTCCTTCTCAGCAGTTCAGCCGCTTAGACGATGTGTCCTATGGTATCATTATTAACTTAACTGCCGGCAAGAGCTATTTATTATTACCGGTTAATGGCGATTGGAGCCATAAATATGGTGGTGTAAGCGCTACCGGAGGGCCATTATTAACTGATGATGCTGTTCCCGGATCCAATACGCCTTCTCCGGCTACAAGTGGCACCTATAAGATTGTGGTTAATTTTCAAACCGCAACCTATACAGTTACTCCGGTTTCTACTACCATCCCCGACAATTTATTCATTGTGGGTGATGCTACTGATGGAGGCTGGAACAATCCGGTGCCTGTACCTTCTCAACAGTTTACAAGAGTGGACGCAGTTACTTTTGGCCTGATAACCAAATTAACTGCCGGAGGAAGTTACCTGTTATTACCTGAAAACGGAAGTTGGGATCAGAAGTACGCGGTTGTTAATTCTTCAGTAAATCCAATGGGTGATGTATTTGGGTATTATTCAGGTGCTAATCCTTCTCAATATAATACCAATATCCCTGCTCCATCCACAACAGGAATGTATCAGATATTGGTGAATTTTGCAACCGGAAAATACACAGTTACACCATATACAGGCGTATTACCTGTGCCGCAAAATCTGTTTATTGTGGGCGATGCCACACCGGGCGGATGGGACAATCCTGTACCGGTGCCATCTCAGCAGTTTACCAGGCTGAGCCTGACCCACTTCCAGCTGAAACTTGCTTTAAACGCTGGAAAGAGTTATCTCTTGTTACCGGTTAATGGCGACTGGAGTCATAAGTATGGCGGCACTACGGCAATGAGTGGAGATATCTTGGTAGATGATGCTGTTCCCGGATCAAATACCCCATCTCCTGATGTAGCAGGTACTTATCTGATTGATATGAACTTTGCAACCGGTAAATACACACTTACCAAGCAATAAATTCAGATTATTAACAAATAATAAAAAAACTCCGCAGTTTTTCTGCGGAGTTTTTAGTGTATATTATTATTTCCTTGTTATTGATTCCTTTGAGGTTGCGGCCTGTTCCGACGCATATTCTGCATCATTTCATCATATTTTTTCACTTGTTCGGGAGTCAGGATAGCTTCTCTTTTTGTATTTTGGTCTTTTCTCAGGTCTTCCATTTTCGCTCTGCGCTGATCATCACTAAGTGAACCATCATTTCTGATTTCCATCATTTGTTTACGATTTTCATCATTTAGAGCATTCATTTTAGCTCGCTGGTCTTTGTTGAGCCCTAAGCTGTCATACATTGCTTCGGTGCGTTTTTGAAAATCCTGACGATTAGGGTTATTCCCGTTTTGAGCATAAGAGGCAAGTCCGAAGAAGCAAACCATTGCTGCGATTAAAATTGTTTTTTTCATTTTTTTATATTATTTGTTAAAAGATTACGCTTGTTGTAAGATTATATGTTATTTACTGTTATCCCGATTGAAATTTTTATGCATATTATTATTACGTTCTTCCCATTTGGCTTTTTGTTCGGGAGTCAGAATAGACATCATTTTTGTTTTTTGCTGCTGACGCAAATCATTCATTTGCTTTTGATGGTCTTCCTGCAAGGTTTTCATTTGCTCTTTTTGTATGTCTGTCAGATTCAGATCATTCCAACTGTTATGAAAACCTCTGGCAGCAAAGCCATTTTTATTGTTCCCAAATTTGTTAAATTGTCTGTAATGGTTCATTCCCATTCCTCTTTGTCTGCCCTGTTTTGAAAAATTTTCCACTTTGGCTCTTTGTTCGGGTGTTAAGATCGCCTGCCTTTTGGTTCTCTGACTTTGCTGAAGCGTCTGCATTTTCTCCTTCTTTTGTTCGGCGGTTAATTTATTATCATTTTTGATAACATTCATTTGCTTTTGGCCATCTTCTTGTAGCGCCTTCATTTGTTGTTTTTGAGCATCCGTCAGGTTCAGGTTATTATATCCTTTTTGACTATTGTTTCTTCCGAAACCTGTTCCCCGGCCTGAAGAGTGGTTAAATTTTCTATTATTCATTTTCATATCCCGCCTGTTACCTTGTTTTGCAAAGGTTTCGGCTTTTGCTTTTTGTTCGGGGGTTAATAGCGCTTGCCTTTTGGCTCTTTGTTCTTTTTGAAAAGCAATTATTTTTTCTCTTTTTTGCTCCTGGGTAAGTGTGTTATCGTTTTTGATGGCTTTCATTTGCTTTTGACCATCTTCCTGCAGCGCCTTCATTTGTTGCTTTTGAGCATCCGTCAGGTTCAGGTTGTTTTCCCATTTTTTATTATCATTATTTGAACGCTGTGGTATATTCTGTGCCTGCACAGATGCCAGTGAGGTAATTGCAAATAATGCAGCGGTTAAAACTATCTTTTTCATAACATACAGATTTTAAGATTAAAAATATTCAGTTGATAAATGTTTAGATGAATACTTTTAAAAAAACCTTCGCCCAAATTGTTAAAAATTATTCAATGAACATTAGACTACAATAAAAAGAGTAAGTTTAATCCGATAACTACCATTTAAATGCTTCTGGTTAAACATCTTGGTTCTGGTTGCAACAGGTTGTTTGCCTGATGATTATAATTTATTATCTAATCGATTTTGCCTAAAAAACTATTAGGTACTATTTTAAAATAAATAAAAAATTGGCAGAGATATATTGGTTATAAGATATGTTTTTTTGCTGCCAGGTCTAATTTTCAAATAAAACAATTCCAAAGTAGCAAAAATGAAGTATTGACTTGCCTGGATTGATTACCGGAAGGTAATTATCATATATCTTTTAAAATAATCTGATAAAACGAGGTGTTAAATAAAGATAGTTTGGCATAATTATTCGTACTTTTATAATAAGAAAATATTACTTCAAAAAAATACTTAATTATGAATAAAATTATTACAGGTTTTACGCTGGGTCTTCTTGTAGGCGTGTTATTTGCCCCCGATAAAGGAACTGCTACCCGCAAAAAAATTGCAGATAAGGGAAATGAACTTAAAAATCAGTTTGCAGACTTCATTGACAGTGTTGCAGATAAATTTGAAAGTTTTGGCGATGACGAGGAAGAATATGCCGAAGCTGGCGCTGAAGGTCTTCATGCCGAAAATGCCTGATTAAAAGCGCTCAAAAATCTTAAACCACACCTTCAACGGGTGTGGTTTTTTACCTTTGCCCCACCAAAAACAAGGCATTACAAAACATCAGTTTTCCGTTTTGCCAAAAATTGCGGAACAATACATTTTCAGTAAAATATACTACCGAACCTTTGCCATAATCCTGTACGCCAAAAATCAATCCGTCCTTCAGTTTTGGTTTTAACTTGTATCCCACAAAACCTGATAGCTGACTTTCCTTTTTGATTACGCCTACATTCCAGCCGCCATCCTGTATAAAGTCAAACAAATCGTTATTCAGCAACAAACTGTAATAATATTTAGGGTATCCAAACATGAGAGGGTGGGTGTTGTCCACATCTACTTTTATTACAGGCCCGACAGCCATTTTAGGAATCTGATCTCTTTCGCGGTTGTCAAAGTTTTTCAGAGGCTCGTAGGGATCTTTTTTGTCGTTTAAGGAGTCGTCAGTATTTAGGGACTTTAGTTTTACCGTACTCCATTTTTGTTTGCTCAATTGCATGGCTGCACTTTCGAAAGCTATGATTTTTCCGCCTGCCCTTACCCATGCTGCTATTTTTTCGCCGGTGGCAGCGGAAAGAAAATTAAAAAAGCCGTCAGGCATAATCAAAACATCTGTTTTATCCCAATCAATACTTTCTGCATTGTCTGCATCCACAAGTGTTACGGGATATTGCAATTCCTGATCCATAAAGTGCCAGATATCGCCCACCGAAAGCGATGAAGTGCCTTTGCCCGATAAAAGCACTACCCGTGGCGCTTTTGTAAGATGCACTCCTGTGCTGCCAAAATCGAAGCCCTTATCCATCATTCCGGTATTAACGGCTGCCACTTCTACATTGTTTTTATTACATATTTCTGAGAGGATGGCCGGAAGCTGTATCCCAAACTTTTCATTTCCATTTTTAAGAATAATTGCCGACCCTGCCGGAAAGGACTGCGTTTCTGTGGTGAATGGCGCTTCGCCATGGCGTAGCCTGATGCCCTGCTTCAGGAGTTGTGCAACGGCTTTTGCAGACTGCAGGCCCTGCCATTTGATGACATAGCCGTAAGCATCAGAAAGTTGATTTTGAATAGCAGGTAATGTAAATCTTTTATCATGTACCGGAAAGCCTTGCTTACTGGCAAATGCCTGAATGCCATACACAAATGGCAAAGCCCAGGATGTGATATCGTAAGTTATGGAATCGCTGAGCTTTGGGTTTGGGTCAAAAAGCACTCTTACGAAAGCGCCTTTGGGTTGCGTGCCACTTACCACAATATCGTCATTTGAAATACTAAATGGAACCGTTTTAGCAGTATGATAATCATAACCGCTACCACTACCTGAAGCTCGACCATATTCTATGTTATTGTTATTAAAAAACTGAATTAACGCATTAATTCGCTCTCTGTCTTCCGGTTTATTTTTTATGATATATGATTTATACTGGCCTGCATTGTCGGTTGCAAAATATTTTTTAAACTCATTTACTAATTCAACAGCATTTTTTGAAGAGATTTCGATGGTGCTCATTGATGTGGTAAAATGGTGAAGCACTCGGTCAACCAAGGTTAAAGTATCGCCTTCGGCGGTGATAACGCCCAATCCTGCCCTGATGCCGCCCTGCTCGTAAGTCATACCGATGCTGCCGTTGTAAATGGGGTAAGTATCTCCATAAGACGGATAAAACAAATCAAATCGTTCACCCGTAAAATAAAGCCATCCGTTTTTATCAAAATATCGGGCATGGTTTCGGCCAATGGTTTTTTGAAAGTCGCGCTGCCATTTGGTAATCACTTCGTGGTAGGGTTCTGCGGCAGGCGCAAAATAGTAGGGTTGGTTATAGCTTTGTTCATGAAAGTCCACATGCACCTGAGGCAACCATTGATTGTATTGCTTCACCCTCTGGCGACTTTCAATTTGGGTTTGCCATGCCCAATCGCGGTTTAGGTCAAAGTAGTAATGATTGCTTCTGCCGCCGGGCCAGGGCTCTACATGTTCTCTGGAATATGGAACCGGATTGTATTCTCTGCCAATTACCGAGGTGTACCAGTTTACATACCGCTCCCTGCCATCGGGGTTGAGGCATGGGTCAATGATTACTACAGTATTTTGCAGCCATTGTTTGGTTTGCGCATTGCTTGGGTCAATGAGTGCGTAAAGTGTAAGCATCGATGCTTCGGTGGAGGAAGTTTCGTTGCCATGTACATTATAGCTCAACCACACAATAACGGGTGTGGCAGTGTTGCCGGCAATATTATCATTGTTCTGGAGTGCCAGCCGCAGGTTGTTGATACGAATATTTTCAAGGTTACCAATATTTTCAGCAGTGGACACATAAGCCAGATAAAGCGGTCTGCCTTCATTAGTTAGGCCGTATTGTGTCAGTTTCATATTTTGAGGCATTTCTTTTGCCACGTGCTTAAAATATGCTACAAGTTGATGATGAGCAGTGTATTTGGTTCCTATTTTGTAGCCCAGAAACTGTTCGGGCGATTGCAGTTGTGCCAATGAGGAAATAATAGTCGAAATGGAAATGACAAAAAAGAAAAGCAATTTTTTCAATGTAAAGAATTTTAGGGGGAAAGATAAAAAAATATCATCAAATTGAAACTTAAAATAATAAATCTACAATAAAAAGGGTAGTCTGACGATTTTGCCTGCATCTTATATTTTGCTCGTATTAAACCCTTCGCCCATCATTATATTTACTTGATTTTTAAGGCTAATTCTTTTTTTGAGGTGCTATTATTATCTTTATGGTTATGGGACAAAAGGAAAAACAAGTAGAATCAAATGTATTATTTGAATTAAGCCGAATGATGGTACCGCGTGATTTATTAGGCTTTTTTGATATTGCGGAGGTAAAAGAATTCCACAAAGAATGGCAAATTATATTATGGGAAAAGCGGGAGCATGTTCCCACAAAGCTTAAAGGGTTTTCAGATGTAGTGTTGGATGTTTTTTGCAATCCGATAACTATACTCAGCCATGGATTTTCCACTAAGCCGGTCTATCTGGTAATGAAATCGAAGGCGTTGGAAACGCTCCGGTACAGATGAGCATTTTAGCAAGAGTATGTGATTACCGAGGATTGGCCAAATTAACTCCTGACATGGCGGGCTTTTTAAAATATAGAATAGAGCAAACACCTAAACATAAGTTTTTTTGGCTTATATGTTTGGCCTAAAGCCCAAAACGGTACATTATTGGTACAAAAGAAGAGATAAGCGATTACCGAAAAAAGATATTGCAGCCGGAAAGTGGGAGAAAAAAAGATACAAGTAATAGACAAGACCAGTGGGGAGGTAACAAAAGAAAAACCGGTACCCATAGCAAAAAAGCAGAAAATTTTGGCAGCCACATGACCATTGATGAAAAGCAAATAGGCAAAAAAATGTATACCATTATGACCAGACCCAATCAGGGAAAATAGCTTTACTGGCACAAACCATGAAGCCGGAAGAACTCAAACAAGTAATGAACACTACTGCCGCACGTGTTGGAAGATGTAAAATCGGTCAGCTGTGACATGAGTCCTTCCTATAAAAAACTATGCAAAGACATTTTTCCCAATATTACACAGTTAGTGATAGACAAAGTTCCATGTCATCAAGCATCTCTTAGATGCGCTGCAACAGGTACGCAAACAACTCAAAACCCAATATATTAATCAAGAAACAATTCTTGTAAAATCTGACACGGATGAACAACAAACACACTGGAGCTATATTGAACTATTGGAGCGCAGCCGCTATATTCTTTTCAAAATGCAAGATGAATGGGAGGAAGATGAACTGGAAATCATGCAACAACTATTTTACCGTTTCCCAATATTAGAACAGCCTACCGGCTCACTCAAAAAGCTGAGGTTGTGGTATCAGGGAAAACATCGGCAAATCAATGGACAAAATAGAACAAGAACTTTACAACTGGTGCGATGAAGTCAATCAATCAAAAATAGCAGCTTTCAGAGGAGTAAGAAAAATGATAGAAAAACATCAGGATGATATTGTCAACTATTTTAAAGAAGGACAAACCAATGCCAAAGCCGAAAATATGAATGGAAAAATCCAACGATTCTTAGCAAATAATTTTGGCATCAAAGACCGTGATTTTTTTATGTATCGAATAGCAGGCTATTTTGCATAGCACCTCAAAAAAAGAATTAGCCATTTTCATTTTTAAAGATTTCTGGAAAATATTTTGTA
Organism: Chitinophagaceae bacterium; assembly: GCA_023957575.1. Taxonomy (GTDB): domain Bacteria; phylum Bacteroidota; class Bacteroidia; order Chitinophagales; family Chitinophagaceae; genus Niabella. The sequence goes on from JAMLGU010000001.1 coordinate 333,081, forward strand.
TCTTTAAGGAAAATCATTTTATTATGTCTGATCAGGAAAAAAAGAAACTTTTTTCGGTTTCAGGGAGACCGATTGCCGAAAATCAAAACGTGAAAACAGCAGGAAAAAGAGGTCCGATGCTCTTGGAAGATTTTTGGTTTTTAGAAAAATTAGCTCATTTTGACAGAGAGGTTATCCCCGAAAGAAGGATGCATGCTAAAGGCTCAGGCGCTTTTGGAAAATTTACAGTTACCCACGATATTACCCAATACACAAAAGCGAAAATCTTCTCTGATGTTGGCAAAGAAACCAATGTTTTTGTAAGGTTTTCAACAGTTGCAGGTGAGAGAGGCGCTGCCGATGCAGAGCGGGATATCCGTGGTTTTGCCATTAAATTTTACACCGAAGAAGGCAATTGGGACCTGACCGGTAATAATACACCTGTTTTCTTTCTCAGAGATCCTTACCGGTTTCCTGATTTAAACAAGGCAGTAAAACGCGACCCGAGAACCAACCTGAGATGCCCCAATCACAATTGGGATTTCTGGACTTTACTGCCGGAGGCTTTGCATCAAATCACTATTACCATGAGTGAGAGAGGTATTCCTAAATCTTACCGGCACATGCACGGTTTTGGAAGCCATACTTTTAGTTTGATTAATGCCGGTAATGAAAGAATTTGGGTAAAATTTCATTTTAAGACAGAGCAGGGGATTGAAAACCTGAGTAATGAAGAAGCTGTGGCAATTATTGGAAAAGACAGAGAAAGCCATCAGCGGGATTTGTACAACGCAATCGAAAATGGAGATTTTCCAAAGTGGAAAATGAAAATACAGGTAATGACGGAAGAACAGGCAAGGAATTGCGCCTTCAATCCTTTTGACCTCACCAAGGTATGGCCTCATGGCGATTACCCGTTGATGGATGTGGGGGTAATGGAACTGAACAAAAATCCGGATAATTATTTTGCAGATGTGGAACAGGCTGCATTTAATCCGGCAAATGTGGTTCCGGGTATCGGGTTTTCGCCAGACAGGATGTTGCAGGCTAGGCTGTTTTCTTATGGAGATGCGCAACGCTACAGATTGGGCGTCAACCATTATCAAATACCGGTAAACAAACCGCAATGTCCGTTTCATAATCCCTCTCGTGATGGCGTTATGCGGGTAGATGGTAATGAAGGGAGCACACTTCATTATTTCCCCAACAGTTATGGACAGTGGGAAGAGCAAAAACAACATGCCGAGCCGCCACTTTCGTTGGAAGGAGATGCTTATCATTATGACTTTAGGGAAGATGATGATGATTACTACACCCAGCCGGGCAATCTTTTTCGTTTGATGAATGATGAACAAAAAAATATATTATTCAAAAATACAGCGGCCGAAGTAGGCGGCGCAGAAAGGTTTATTCAGGAAAGGCATATTGGTAATTGCTATAAAGCCGATCCTGCTTATGGCAAAGGGGTTGCCGATGCTTTGGGGATTGATATCAATACTTTAAATCTTTAAGTATATGAAATTCAGAGTAGAAGCAACAGGGTTTAAAATGAGCCCTTCGTTAAAAAATTTTGCAAAAGAAAAATTAGGAGATTTGGATGTTTATTTTGCCGATATTCAGGAGGTGGAAGTAACGCTTGACATGGAGGTAAAAGGCCAGAAAGAAGTGGTAAACTGTATTTTAAACATCAGAGTACCGGGAAAGGATGCATATATTAAATCAACCTCTTCAATTTTTGAAGATGCTATTTTGAAAGCCGCTGATTCGGCAAAAAGAAAACTGCGTAAGCGTAAAACACAATTACAAACCGCCCGGAAAAAGAGTTCTCCTAACAGAATCGTTTCGGCCAAAAAAGCATTGAAAAAGAAGAAAAAAGATTAGTCTGCCATTTGGTGAAATTTGCACTGTTAAAAAACACAATAATAAAAACGGTAACACGGCTGGGATAGAACTTGACCGGGAGCATGAAGAACAAGGCCTCAGTCATTAAAACGATTTAGGTTCACCACTGACCGGCTTACCATAGAGGTTGCAAACCTGTTTCAAATTTATGAGGGAAAGCCTTGGTTGTTTATGATCGGGGCTTTTTCCGATTAATGTTATAGCCAGTGGTTCTTGTCGGTTGTACTTGCAAACCATTGTCATTATTAAGTTTCTGTGTCATTGAGTATCGGCTGTGTGTTGGATTTACATTTTTTCAACCAACTTTTCTATCACTACTTCAAATGCTTCGTCTTGATTATACTTGTCGTTTGGCCGTAGTAAACCAACGGTGTCGCCTAAAAATTCGCTGTCCGTTTTCTTCCGTTCAAGGTTTAGTAAAAATTCTTTCTTGGTCGGAATAGGTTTGTCCAACGAATACCGCATATATTCTTTGTAGCATTGTATGATTAAATCTGTGTCTGAATTTGCTGTTGTCAAGGCTTTCCAAAGGTCAAACAAATCTCTTCCTTTTCTACGTTGATACAATGCTCTAAGCTTTGTTCCCAATAATTCTTCTAATTTGTAAGTTGTCAAATCACATTTACCAATGAAATAACTTGACTGAATTTCAAATTCCTTTTTCTTCCAACCCAAAACAGAAAAATGCTCTCTACAATTTGTTTCTACTTTCAATTTTAAAATTTGAACAGGCGGAAATTCTGATTCATACTTGTAATAAATCGTATTGTTATCTTTCTTAGGTGTAACATTTGGTTTGCCCAAAAATGAAAGAATTTTTTGAAGTTGTTGAATGGTTTCTTTGATTGGTTCAGGGCGAATTTGCACCAAATCAATATCTTCTGAATAACGAGGTTGTAGCTGTAAATACAACTTGTGTAATGCCGTACCACCTCTAAAGGCTTAACTATCCGCCAAAAATTTATTGCTAAAAATTTCTGTCAATGCTCTGCAAATAATCAAATCTTGTTCGACTTGTTCATTCGTTGTCCAAGGAGCAAAATTGTGCCATTCTGTAATGTATGCTTGTGGTATCATTCGTCTATCTCAATATCTGTGTTTACTATAATTTTCCATTTTTCATCCCGGTAGCTATCGAGGAGCTCTTTCATTTTTTCGCCCGATGCTTTTAATGGAATTTGATAAAATTTTAAGCTCTTTTTTTGGCATAGTGAATACAGTTTATCAGCAAGATTTTGTTTGTATAAAACTTCTTCTAAAATATAGCCGAAACGCTGTAAAGTTGTTGTATTGGAGTAAACAACTAATTCTTGAGTGATGTCTTTCTGTTTGATGTTTCCCAATAGTTCGTTAATTACTGTCGTTGCACGGTTTAAACCGCCAATTCGTTTTTCATAGTTGATTAAATCAATAGCCGTCAAAATCGGATTGGAAACATTGATATAACCTGTTTCTGTTTTCCTTTTTTCAATCAATATTTCGGGCGAAAATTGAGTTGTGCTGATGTAATTGATTTTTATTCCACGTTTGTTAGTCGGTCGCATTACTGGATATTCTGTTATAATAAAATATTCTTGCGGTTGCTGATGTCCTGCACCGTGTAAAGCTCCTGCGTTTAATAGAGCAACGTAATAATTTCGCTCCAAAAACTTCATCAATCCGTCAATGAAAAGGGCAGGTGGTAAAATTCCTTTTGATAAATACTGTGGTGGAATAATCAGATAGTAACCTCTGAAAATAGAAACAATTTTTCGCTTTTCTGAAAGTCTGTCCAATACTCTTTTTAAAGCGGTTTCGCTATCATTGACAAAATTCTTTTTGAGTTCGGTAATACTGAACGCTAATTTTCCTTTGGATTGCTGTTCATCAACCCAATGTTCTAAGCGATTATAATTACTGTTCGAATTCATAAAAAGAAATATTTTGTCAAAAGTACCATATTTCGGTACAAATCGCAAAATAAATCTAATGGAAGTTTCAAGCCTAATGAAAAAATGTTGGAATCCCTTAGTCAAAACTTCTGTTCAGTTCTTTCTCAACTTTTGTCAAAAGAATTTTTTCATTTTTTAAATCCTCATTGTTTAGTTGTTCTGCTTGTTTTGCTCTGCTGTTAGCCCATTTGCGTAAAAATTCAATTTGGTCTTTCAATTTGGTCTTTCAATGTTTTACAAAGCGGAACGGTGTTTTTTATAGAATTTGGCAAATGAAGTATTTGAAATTTAGCCTGAGTTGGGTTTTCTGTGTAAGCTGTAAAAATTGCTTCTTTAACACATTCTTCAATTTCAGCACCATTGAAACCTTTTGGTTCTTTGGCTAATCTATCTAATCCGAAGTTTTCAGGCTTTTGATTGTTTTTTGTCAAATGAATAGAGAAAATGCTTTTCTGTCTCCTTCCGAAGGAAGGTCAACGAATAATATTTTATCAAATAGCCAGGAAAAAGAGTTCTCCTAACAGAATCGTTTCGGCCAAAAAAGCATTGAAAAAGAAGAAGAAAGATTGGTCTGCCATTTGGTGAAATTTGCACTGTTAAAAAATGCAATAATCAAAACGGTAACACGGCTGGAATAGAACTTGACCGGGAGCATGAAGAACAAGGCCTCAGTCATTAAAACGATATGGATTCACCACTGACCGGCTTGCCATAGAGGTTGCAAACCTGTTTCAAATTTATGAGAGAAAGCCTTGGTTGTTTATGATCGAGGCTTTCTTAGTTTATTTTAAAGCTCGATTATTGGAGGCTTTTTTCAATCCGCTTAATGTTGGGTGTTCAGCATATTGTTTAGAACGCTAATTTTTGATGATTAATTTCAACATTAAAATGAACTTTCGCACCCAAAGCTTCAAACACTTTCATTATTGTTTCGAACCGAGCATTTTTCATACTGTTTTCAATTTTTGAAATTTGAGCCTTCTGAACGCCAACCAATTCTCCCAACTGTTCTTGGGTTAAATTCTGTTCCAATCTTGCTTGTTTAACAGCTTGACCCAGTAAGTCTATTCTTAGCTCGTTTTCAAAAGCTTCTCTCTTTTCAGTTCCACGTTTTCCAATATGTTTGTCTATCATTTCATCAAGAGAAACGGTTTTAAATTTATCTGTTTTCATTTCTTTGTTTTCTTTTATTTTCAAAATATTGTTTTCTAATTTCTTCTGCTTTCTTAATTTCATTTGAAGGAGTTTTTTGTGTTTTCTTTAAAATCCCGTGAGTTGCGATTACAAATGTTTCTTCACCTTCTATTTTGTCCCAAAACGAAAAGAGTCTGTAAGCTTTATTGTTATATAATGTTCTGAATTCCCACATGTATTCGTTCAACTTTTTGAAAAGTTCTTTATCGTTTACAAATTGTGCCTTTTTGATGTTATAATATATTTTCTCTCTTGTTTTGTCGTCTAAGCTGTCTAAAAATTTGATAGCTTCAGGAAGTAATTCGACTTCAAAATTTAGCTTCATTCACAGTTTTTGTTCAAAGATATAAATTTCCTACTCGGGAAACAAATTCATTTCTTACTTTTTTAGGTAAGACTTGATTTCAGGAATGTTTTCGTTCGGAATGCTGATGCACAATTCGTAAATAGACGCAATGTTTTTCATCACAATAAAATATTAACCCCCCTGTCCATTAATGAGTTATCATTTTTTAATTTATTTTACTTTCCTTATTTAAATATTAAGTCTATTTATTCTCCGCAATCAAAAGAAATAAACCGACACCATGTTTAAATCAAAAACCTCTTAGCCCATTGTCTCCTGCAAATATTTACTTTCTCCTGCAAATCAATCTCCCCCAAACTTACTATCTTTTACATTTCCTCCAAAATGTCTTTTCCACTCTCCACCAGGAGAGGGGCCAAAAGTGAGGCTTTTTTCCCTGATTTTTTCCCCTCTTCACTTTTTGGGCCGACCGCAAAAGTCGTTGGTATTGCAGATTTTACAAAACCTGAAACAACTTCAATAAATATTTCGTCATTTTTAAAAAACAAAAAAAGATTACCTACTGCGCAACCCCAAAATACAAAAGCCTGCAAAACATTGGTAATTAACATTTTACAGGCCTTTTTCGTCGGGATGACCGGATTCGAACCAGCGACCTCTTCGTCCCGAACGAAGCGCGCTACCGGGCTGCGCTACATCCCGAACGGGGAGGCAAATTTAAGAATTCAGATGAAATTTTTATAAGGAATTTGTTATGGAATTTATCATGGGTCCTATACTGTCGGAGTGATCCCGATTGAATCGGGACGACCTCTTCGTCCCGAACGAAGCGCGCTACCAGGCTGCGCTACATCACGAACGGGAAGGAGAGTTTAATACTTAGGCCAAAATATTAAGATAGTAACTATTTGGATGGCTTTGTTCTGGTTACATTCTTTTGGTATAAAAATTAGTCTATCATTTTTATTAGAAATATCTATAACAAGTTGTTTGAACACAGGAAGGGCTTATTGAGAATTTTCAAGTTGGCATTTTGAAAACAGGTCAGTAATTGGAATATTGGCCGGAACGATGTAAATACAAGCAAAGTTTCAGATGAATGTATGAGTCAAGAACCCCGCCGACAGGCGGGGTTCGCAGTGAAAACCTTAAAAATGAAAGAAATATTTATAAAACAATTGGTTTTTAATTTCTTTCCACACTCTTTATCAGTTCGCCGCCGGCATCCAAAACTTCTATCTGCATGGGCATTTGGCCTAATGCATGTGTGGAGCAGGAGAGGCAGGGATCGTAGCAACGAATGGTGGATTCTACCCGGTTCAACATGCCTTCCTGAATATCATCGCCCTTCACATATTGCCTGGCTACTTCCAGTACAGATTGGTTCATGCTGGGGTTGTTCTGACCGGTGGCAATAAGCAGATTGACCATTAAAAGCTTTCCGGTGCTGTCTGTTTTATAATGATGAAAGAGGGTGCCTCTTGGCGCTTCTGAAGAGCCGATACCTTCATCATAATTCCATCGGCCGAAGTTTTGAATGTGCAGGGAGGTAACTTCCGGATCGTTAAGTATTCTTTCCGCATCTTCCACATCACTCAGACATTCTATCAGTCTGGTATAGTGATAGTAAAAAGTGCCGTGCATAGGTTTGCCGCCGCACATCGCTTTGTAGTTTTCAAATTCTTTTTGCGCCAATGGGGTCTTCATTTGTGAGGCAACATTAAGGCGTGCCAGCGGGCCTACCCGATAAATCCCTTTTTCAAAGCCAAAAGGTTTGTAATAAGGGTATTTGAGGTAAGACCATGAAACAGAACACTCTGCAATGAAATCCAGATAGTTTTTCGGGTCCACCTGGTCCTGAATAATATTGCCGTCGGTATCCATAAAGCGGAGTTTGCCATCATAGAGTTCGTGCTCACCGTTTGGCCCTACTGTTCCCAGATACAATGTGGGCGAAGGCGCAAATGTGCGTACCATTTCCCGGTTTTCGTCCTGAAAACGTTTGATGAGTTCAATGGCCTGCAGGGTGGTTTCTTTGGCTTCGGGAACCCATTCGAGCAGCGCTTTCCGGTTATCTTCGGTGAGTGGGAAGGCCATACCGCCGGGTACGATACCCATAATGTGGATTTTTTTGCCGGTAATTCTTTCACTCAGTTCCTGGCCAAACTGGCGGAGACGGATACCTCTTCTTGCCAGGTCGGGGAATTTCTCAGCTACGCCAAGTATATTTCGTTTTGCAGGATCGCTGTCGTACCCCAGAAGGAAGTCGGGTGAAGATAAATGGAAAAATGACAAGGCATGAGACGACAGATTCTGACCGATGTGCATCAATCGGCGAAGCAAATTTGCGGTGTAAGTGGGCTGGATGCCCATAATCATATCGCAGGCCTTAACACTTGCCAGGGTGTGACTGGTGGGGCAAATACCACAAATACGGGGCGTGATGGTAGGCATTTCGGTAAACATGCGGCCTTCACAAAACTTTTCAAAGCCGCGGAACTCGTTTACATGAAATTTGGCATCGGCCACTTCGCCTGCCTCGTTCAGTTGCAAAGTTATTTTTGCGTGTCCCTCAATACGGGTTACCGGCGATATCAGGATTGTATTTTTATCAGTATTAACCATATTTCAATTTTTTAGCCTCGCTCAGATTAGGAGTGCGGTCATTTAAAAATTCAAAAAGAACATAAAATATAGTATCGGCATTGGGAGGACAACCGGGGATTACAAAGTCAACCGGCACACATTCCTGCAAAGGCAATACTTTGTCGTGAAGCCTCAGTAGGTAAGGATTGTCGGGCACTTCGCCCTCCTGATCGTTACTTATGGAATTTACATAGGAGGTTTCAAAAACATCTTTCAGATCAAAATAATTCCGCATACCGGTTACGTTGGTCATGGCGGCACAATCGCCAAAAGCGATCAGCGTTTTGGTATTTTTGCGGATATGAAGCAGTTCTGCAAGATGCTCATCGCTGGTAACGGATCCTTCTACCAGGGCAATGTCCACCTCAGGAAAATCTTTGCCATCTACTACAGGGCTTTTTACGATATCGGCCAGCTTTGCCACCTCCAGAATACGCTCGTCTATATCCAGCAATGACATGTGGCAGCCCGAACAGCCGCCTAACCATACCGTAGCTAATTTTTTCTTATTCATCTGAATTACAGTTTTTATATTTCATGTATGACACCGGTTGCAATATTGTTTCTTTCGGTTTTGCCGATTTATGCACAGGCGCTGAAGTGAGTGACACAACGAAGATGCTATATGTACTGCAGCCGGCTCAAAAAATATCAAAAGAACTTTTATTGTTTATAATCATTTTGGCTAAATGAATCCATCTTTTTTCTTCATTCTAATTATTGCTTTATTGAAACATATTTTGTTAGTTTCAATTAATCAGAGGTTCATTTTCCTGCGTTCCATGAGATCGGTAATGAACTCGGGATGCTTGTCCTGCTGACCCTGTACAATTGATTTTGCCCACAGTGCGCCGGTAGGGCAGGCCTGCACACATTTGCCACAGGAGGTACAGGTAGTACTTTCGCCCCAGAGGGTGTTGAAATCTGAAATCACCCTGATCTGATAGCCCCTGTTCATCATATCCCAGTTGTATGCGCCTTCCACTTCGGCGCAGGCCCTGATGCAGCGCGAACAGGAGATGCAACGGTTCTGGTCCATCACATACAAGGGATGTGAAGTATCCACCTCGCACTGCGGAAACAGGTGTGGATAACGAATGGCATCTAACCCGACCTTGTAACCCAGATCCTGAAGTTCGCAGGCGCCATTGGAAACACAAACGGCGCAGATATGGTTTCTTTCGGCAAAGAACAATTCGGTGGTGATCCGCTGATAGCGCCTGATACGTTCGCTGTTTGTGGTTACTATCATGTTGTCGGCAACCTTAGTGGTACAGGCCGAAAACAATTTGGGCGAACCCTCCAGCTCTACCATGCACAAACGACAGGCGCCAACATCTGTGAGGCCTTTCAGGTGGCACATGGTTAATATTTCAATATTATTTTCTCTTGCTACCTCCAAAATTGTTTTTTCTGAACCGGCAATGATTTTTTTACCGTCTATATATATCGTAACTAATGCCATCATTAAATATTTTATTGATGAACAAGATTTTCTGATTTTCTTACAGGTTGTACTCTGGTATCATACTCATGCCTGAAGTGGCGTAGTGTGCTTAATAGCGGATTGGGCGCAGAGCCTCCAAGACCGCAGAGGCTACATTCTTTCACATACACCGCAAGTTCTTCTAAGCGTTCAATATCTAATTGGGTCGCTTTATTTTCGCAAACCTTTTGCAGCAGGTCGTGCATCATTTTGGTACCCACACGGCATGGAACGCATTTACCGCAGCTCTCATCCACACAAAATTCCATAAAGAAACGGGCTACGTCCACCATATCAGAATTTTCGTCCATCACAATGAGGCCTCCCGAACCCATAATGGAACCCAACTTCATCAGCTCTTCATAATCCATTTTTACGTCTAAGTGTTCTGCAGGGATACAACCGCCTGATGGGCCACCGGTTTGTGCAGCTTTAAACTGGCCATCGCCCTGTATGCCGCCGCCGATATCAAATACTATTTCGCGAAGGGTGGTACCCATAGGTACTTCAATGAGTCCGGCATAATTGATTTTACCGGCAAGGGCAAATACCTTTGTTCCGGCGCTTTTGGCTGTTCCTATTTCGCTGTACCATTCACCGCCTTTCAGGATAATGGGTGCAATGGAGGCCATGGTTTCCACATTATTGATGAGGGTGGGTTTGCCCCATAAACCGCTTTCGGCGGGGTAGGGCGGTCTTGGAGAAGGTGTGCCCCGCCTGCCTTCGATGGAGGCGATTAGTGCTGTTTCTTCGCCACAAACAAAGGCGCCTGCACCGATACGTACTTCCACGTCAAAAGAAAAGTTAGTGCCTAATATATTTTTGCCCAATACCCCGAGTTTTTTGGCGGCTTTGATGGCTGCTTCAAACCGTTTGATAGCCAGTGGGTATTCACCTCGGATGTAGGCATATCCTTTATTGGCGCCCACGGCATAGCCGGCAATGGTCATACCTTCCAGAATGCGGTGCGGATTGCCTTCGAGTACACTTCGATCCATAAAAGCGCCGGGGTCGCCTTCATCGCCATTGCAGATGATGTATTTTTGATCATTCACATGACGGTAAACGGTTTCCCACTTCAATCCGGTAGGATATCCTGCACCGCCTCTACCCCTCAGCCTGCTTTGTTTTATTTCGGATATCACATCTTCGGGCGACATTTCAAACAATGCCTTATCCAACGCCTTGTAACCATCATGCAGCAGGTAATCTTCAATCTTTTCGGGATGCACATCGCCGCAGTCTTTTAAGGCAATCTTTAATTGCTTTTTAAAGTAAGGATCTTCTTCGGCATTAACGAAGGGTTTCTCGCGATGCTCAGAAAACAATAATAAATCTTCGAGAGGCTTTTTGTCAACTATTTGGCTTTTCACAACCTCCCCAATGTTGACACAATCGATTTTTTGATACACGGTGTTACCCGGCTTAAATTTTACCAAAGGCCCCTGATTGCAAGGCCCCATACAACCGGTGGGTACCACTTCTATATCTTCTAACCCCCTGTTTTTAATCTCTTCCTGAAGCTTTTTCATTACATTATCTGCTCCCGAAGAAATACATCCTGCGCCACAGCAAACAAATATTTTATGTTTTGTAGGTGCATTTTTGGCTTTCAGTTCCTCTGCGTGAATAATATTTTTAAAATCAACCCTGTTCATGAGTTTCCAGTTTTGATGTGAGTTTTGAAATTAAATCTTCAGGCGACACTTTTGCCTGAACTTCATCATCCAGAATAACGGCCGGCGCCAGACCGCAAGCGCCTATGCAGCGTGCTGCCTGTAGCCCGATCTTTCCATCCTGTGTAACCTGCCCTTGTTTCAGCCCAAATTTTTCTTCTACCTTATCAAGCAGTTTTTGAGCGCCTTTTACATAGCAGGCAGTACCTGTACACACTAAGCAGGTGTGTTCTCCCTTTGATTTCATGGAGAAAAAATGGTAGAAGGAAACGGTACCAAACACTCTGGAGGGGGGTAGTCTTAGAACTTTGGCAATGTATCTAAGAACATTAATGGGCAGGTAGCCATAGCTGTTTTGAGCATTGTGCAAAATTTCAATGAGGGCATCAGGTTTGTAACCCTCTTTTTTCATTTTTACATTGAGCTGTTTCACACGGGGATCATCCTGAGGCAGATCCGCATCCTGCAAAGAATTTCTGACAATCATTTGACCATGTTTTAAGCATCGAATGTCAACCTGTAACTTAATGAAAGAAAGGCTGACTTTAAGTACTCAAAACTATGAAGGTTTTTGCTCAGGAAGTATGATTTTTATCATGTACATCCGTTAAATTTAATCATATTTAGACTATTTAATTGCTGATTTTCAATAAAATAGGCAGTAGTCTTATTTTTTCTTAAAAACAGGTACAGCGCTGCAAGGTTCTCCATACATGATACTTTTGACCACAGGCAATAAAACCCGAGTAATTTCTGTATAGGCGTAAGGCTCAATTGACCTTTCGCCGCAGCCTTTAATAACTACTCGTGCGTCAATATAGTTTTGAGGATTTAGTTGTTGGATATTTTTCAGAATCAAAGATTTTTCCAATTGCTGTAAGTTTCCGGCTACAACCCCGGCAGCTATGGGTTGAAGGTAAGCAGTTATAAGCATGTATGCCCATAAAGGGATAATAGCATCTCCCGAACAGATAATGCCCACATTTTTGTTTCGGTATTTTTCCCAATTGGCCTGTTTAAGTTTTTCCCTGAAGTCTTTTTCCTTCAAAATCATTTCCATAAACAGGTATTCTTTTATGTCGAACAGGACAGATTCTTCTTTTGGGAAAAAATCTTCCAAATCAATTGTGATAATGCCGCTTTCGGCCACTTTATTTTTAATAGGGAACTCCATAGAATGAGAAACAAAAAAAACGATTAATGGTTTGACATTCACAAAAAGCCCTGAAAATCAGGGCTTTATAGTTCGTTTATAATGTATTCTGCTGCCTTGAGGCAGTGAAAAAATAATTAGAAAAACTTGCTTCTGTAATCTTTTATTTTTGCTCCTTCTTTCAATAACTGTATTGATTGGAAGGCGGATTGCTGTTTTGCCTGCTGATACCTCATTTTTCTTTCCTCTTCTACATTGGTATTAACGGCAGGAAGGCTGGTAATATTATCCACTTTTACCACATACACGCCCTGTGCTCCGGCAATGGCCTCAGGAATTACTTTGTTTACATTTGCTTTATTAAATGAAGCCCCAACTACCTTAGGTTCAAAACCAAAAACCTGTGAGCCTCTTAAGAAGCTGATACTGTCAGCCGTTTCTACAGTCTTTTTTAATGCAGATGCAGCAGCTTCTAGTGTTGTTATTTTGCCTAACTTACTTTTAATAATATCTGCCTTTTTTTCATTTATCAATAGCGGCTCTACCATCATTCTGGCTTTTTCGGGCGACATGGTACCTTCTTTATTAACTTCTGTTACAAGCGCTACCACATAGGCATCACCCACACGCTCGGGCTGTAATACATCGCCCAAATCTGCTTTATAAAGCGATCTTACCAACGATCTTGAGTTGCCCAATCCCTGAATAGTATATCCCATTGGTGGGATATCAGTGGCAATTACCTTGTTAATCCCCTTTTCTTTTTGAAATATTTCTGCTTCTTTTTCAAAAGATTTAGAATTAGTAGCTCTTCCTGCAAACAGAGTGGCAGCATTATTGGCGGCCATATCGGTTTCCTGACTGGCATCAATGGGTCTGCTGAGGTAGGCTATTTTGTAACCGGTGGAGCTTCCCTTTTGAGAAAGAATTTCAATATAATGGTATCCAAAGCTTGTTTTTACAACTCCTTTGGAGCCGGTAGGATGCTCAAAAATAAAGTCATTAAACTCAGGCACCATCTGACCGGAAGGTACATTATCATACACACCGCCATTTTCTACGCTGCCCGGGTCATTTGAAAATTTTACAACCAACGAATCAAAATTAGAACCATTTCTGATGGCTAAAGCAATACTGTCTGCCAGATGTTTTGCTGTGGCGGTATCTCTGATGGGGATGGATTGTCCGCTTTGTGGGTCCTGCTGTACAGTTGCTATCAAAATATGCCTGATTTTAACTGTGTCAGGAATTGTTCTGGAACCTACCAGCTTTGCTAATGTAAAGGTATTACCATCAATATATGGTCCATAAACATTACCAACTCCTACTCTAAAAATTGAATCTTTCATGGGTACCTGTATTCTATTACCACTAATATAACTGTCGTAATAGGTGTTTACCCCTTGCCTTACCAAATAGTCTTTAACATCTTTTACCGAGTCTAATCCTTGCTTTAATTCAAGTATTTTTTGCAAAGCTGCAGCCGTGTCGGTAGCCGTTGGCGCTGCGCTAAAAGCAAGATATGCAATACTGCGACTCTCTTCTTGCTTGAAGTCGTTGGCGTGTTTGTCAATATATTTCTTAATATCTGAAACACTTACTTTTACCGAGGAATCGGATATGCTTGAATATGGTTCTCTTACAAAGGAAATTTTTGAAATCTGGTTATTATCGGCATTTTGTTTTTCAATCATCCACTTAGGAAAGTTGATGCTGTTGACCATCAATGCATCATATTTTTGAGCAAGATGTTGAAAAACAACCTGATCTAAATATTCGTTTAATTGTGCTTTTTGCTCAGGAGTACCCTGATTTTTTATCATATTGATTTGTTGCTGGGCAGCCGCAGCATCGTAATGCCCGGTTTGAGGATTTGTAAAACCCTGAGCCAAATCCTGTGGCGGATTGGCGCCAAACAGTAAATCGTTTAATTCTTTTTTTCCAATGCCCAAGCCCAACTTATCTGTTTCCTGGGTGAGCAAAACCCTTGCTATCTCCTGATTCCAGGCGGCATCATTGGCTTGCTGATTTAAGGCTTCTCCGGTTATCCCCCTGCCCTCAAGCATTCGAGATTGAGTTTCTGTTAATGCCTGAAAATCAAGGTAATCCACTGTTTGCCCATTGATTTTACCAACGGTCATCGAATTGCCTTTGAACAAGTTTCCACCGTTTTCAAAGGCAAGCATCACCACAAAGATTACCAAAGAAATACCTATTATCACAGCCATTACTTTGCCATACTTATCCTGAATCTTCTGTATTACTGACATAAAAAATTATATATGATTGTAAAAAATGGTGGCAAAAATAACACTTTTAGAGATATCAACAAACTGTGGATAATTATGTGGGAAAACAGTTAATTAAACAGGCGATATATAGGTATTAAATTTAATCTCCTTCAGGCTATAAATCCTCATCTCCTGTTTCTTTTTTATAGGCTTTTATAAAAATGGCACCAAGGTTTTTATAGGGAGGAATGTAGTCCTCAAACCCTGCCACATTTGCCCTTTGCTTGAATTCTTTCCAAAAGGGAATCCAATCTATATCTTTTCCGGTACGCAGTTTTTCGGTCAGCAACGAAAAGAAAGGTTTGTTTACTGAAGTTTTTCCAATTTGTTTTGAAGCAATGATGTGTGCATCGTCACATTTTTTCAAAATAGAATCTATCAGGTTAAAACCGCCGCAGGAACCCATAAATACAATTTTTGAGCTATTGGCCATGTAATCTATTGTAGAATTGGCATAGTAACTATGCCCTCGATGAATGGTAACTGAAGGTTGCAGGTTGTTTTTTTCCAAATAAGCGCCCAACGCTCTTTGCGCTTCGTCGTCCAAGCCTTTGTTTTCATCCAAAGCCCTGTTGGCATAAATAGATACCGGTTTGCCTTTGATTGATTTAATGACCACCCATAACTTGCTGGTATTGTCCACCTTCCAGTTGCCGCCGCCAAACATGTTTACAAATCCGTTAAATATATTACGCCCGTCCTGATCTCCATAAAAGAAAACCTGAACTACTACTTCGCCTTTTTCATTTGTAAGGTCCGAATAGGGTATGTTATAAACCGGAGGCACGCCTAGATCTTTGGTAAGGTTTATTTTATTGGCAGAATCGGCAGATAAAAATAATTTATACAAAATATTGTAAATAGCTACACCTCTTTTATTGAACTGGACTACATTTCTGTCAAGGTTCTTTTTAACATTATCCAACATATCAGTTGCCAGAGAAGGCAGTGTTTCATACAGGCTGGCATAAGAGTCGGCTACATCCACGCCGTCTTCGAGTCCCGGTGATTTTTCGAGATAACCCACAAAAGAACGCATCAGGTCTTCTGCATCGGCTTTATTGCCAAATGAACCCAAAAAATTTTTCAGTTTATTATATGCTGCTGCCTGACTGATAAATTTTCTATAATGGTCAAAATTTACTTTTTTCAGTAATTCGTCGCCCTTATTTTTAGCCTTCCCCATCATAATATCGTAAGCGCCGGTATAGCTACTGGTGTAAATCAGCCCATCCGTAAGCACCACCACATAATATATTTCTTCGGCAGTGAGTGGTTTGAGGCAGGCAAATCTGATGGATGGCCCTGAATTGTGCAGCCCGTTCATCTTGGCAACAAATTCGTCTTTGGCCTTCATTTCCATTCGTTTTTTAAGCTCCTTCATTCCCACGGCCGTATCGCCATTCAATGCTCTTGCGGCATATTCAATTTGTGTTTTTACAAGGAGGCTGAAGTATTTTGCAGGATCATCTTTTACAGCGTCAATTGCTTTGGTTGTAAGTTTTCCGTTTACGATATTATCCAAAAAAGGGAAATAATATTGGCCGTTTTTATTATCGTCTCTTGCCAGCCCTACGATGGTGGCAACCAGCCGGTCATCTTCAATATTCTGAATACGATAACTGAGTTTGTTATTTGCCTGAGCATAATCATACAAAGACTGTGGGGCTTTGCGTGCCACCAACTTTATCAGGCTGTCTGCAAAAGGCGCATCGGGGTAGTTTTTGAGCATTCCCATCGTTTTCTCGGGAAATCGTTGGCTCACGCTCAAGGTTAATAATTTCAGTACATCATCATAGCCCGGATTTTCCTTAAATATTTTGGACATCAAGGCAGTATTTGCCACATCGTAGGGAAGATATTCTATCAGGGGAGCCAAAGGTTGCTGCTGCGCGTTTGCTTCTATCAGTTTTTTGTAGGTAAAAATTATTTGAGGCAGGTAAGAAGCCTCTATTTCTTTCTTTTTCCATCCGGTTTTGACAAACTTTAAAATATCAATAAGCCCGGTCAGATAATAAATTTTTTCTCGGCCCGAAAGATTTTTGTTGGTTTCAATTTCATATTGCAACCGGTCCACTTTTCTAATTACCGCATCTGTAATTGATTCGTTAATACGTTGATCTTCATAAATAGTTAAAAATGAATCCTTTATGCCATCGCTTTTCAGTAACAACAGTTGTTCCTTATCTAAGTTTTCATGCAAAATTCTACGGTTGACATCAATATTATATGGAGGAATAACATCTGATGGCTGCTGCAAGGTTACTTCTTTTTTCTTTTTTTTGGACCGACGTTGCGCCTTTGCCTGTAAAGAAAAAAGCAATAAAAAAACAAAAGGAATCAGTGGTAATATTGTTCTTTTTTTAAGCATAAAGTTCTCCTGTTTAACAATACGTTTGTACGGATTTGACATTTAATTAAGCAATAATCAAGCCACAATAGCGGATGATTTTTGATTTAAAGATAATGAATTCAGAAATTAGAACATATTATTCGAAATTATTGCAAGTTATTATCAACTGAAAAACCGGTAATCATGTCAATAGCAATATGGAAAACAAGTACATTATTTCAATTTCATCGAAATTACCATTAGGTTTGCTTAAATTTTTCATAAATGCAGCAAAATGGATTTAGGATATTAATTGCAGATGACGAACCGGATATTCTGGAAATTTTATCCTATAATTTGGAGAATGAAGGCTATCAGGTAATTACTGCATCTGATGGCAATGAAGCCATAGAAAAAGCTGAAAAATACCGGCCACATCTCATTATTCTGGACATGATGATGCCCGGCAAATCAGGTGTGCAGGTGTGTCGTATCCTGCGTGGCAAAGAAGCATTTAATGATACGCTGATAATGTTTCTTACTGCGTTGAATGATGAGTTTACACAAGTGCGCGGCCTTGAAAGCGGCGCTGATGATTATGTAAGCAAACCGATTAGCCCAAAAGTGCTATTGAGTAAAGTGAGCGCTTTGCTAAGAAGAGTTCGTAAAGAAAATAAGGGTATCATTAAAGCAGGCGCCATTACCATTGACCCTGAAAAATATATTGTAATTGCCAATGACAAAGAAGTTGTGCTGGCAAAAAAGGAGTTTGAACTGCTTTATTTGTTAGCCATTAAACCTGGAAGAGTTTTTTTGCGAAATGAGATTTTGAGCGCTATTTGGGGTAATGATGTGATAGTAGGAGACAGAACTATTGATGTACACATCAGAAAAATAAGACAAAAATTAGATATTGATTGTATTACCACCGTGAAAGGAGTGGGATACAAGTTTGAATAATAAAATGTTGATTTAAAAGATATTACATCCCTTTGCTTTTTTAATTTCATTATGTTTGATGCCAAAAATTTATCTTCCCGCAGATTATCCATTTATACAGCCATAGCGCTGGCCATTCCGGTAGGCCTTATTTTTTATATTGCCGAAGGAAGGAAATGGCTGGCGATCGGTATATTTGTAACTGTGCTGCTGATGGCCTATTTTCTATTTTTATTTGTTTTGGAAAGATTTATTTACAGAAAAATAAAGCCGATTTACAAACTGATTTACAAAACAAAAGCCACCAAAAAAGAAGAAACCTACTACAAATATATTCTGCCGGCAAAGAGCATCAGCGAAGTGGCCGAAGACGTGGAAGCCTGGGCCGAAGAAAACAGGCTGGAAATGGAATTGCTGAAGGCAAACGAACAATACCGGCGCGAATTTTTGCAAAACCTGTCGCATGAGTTTAAAACGCCGGTTTTTAGTATTTTAAGCTATGTGGAAACGTTATTGAATACACAAAATGACGACCCCGCAATCAGGAAAAAATTTTTGGAAAAGACATCCAAAAATGTACAACGGCTGGCAGGTATGCTCAATGATCTGGATGAAATATCCAAACTGGAACGTGGCGAACTAAAGTTGAAGAAATCCAATTTTGTAATTCAGGAATTATTAAGAGAGTGTCAGGAGAGTATTGCCATCAAAACAGAGCCGCTTCGGATAAAAACAGGCATCAAAAAAGGTTGTGAAGCGCCAATAGTTGTGAATGCCGACAAAGAAAAAATAAGGCAGGTATTGCTCAATCTTTTTGAGAATGCTATAAAGTACGGCAAGAAAAACGGCTCTATCAAAGTGGGAGTATATGCAACCGATGATAAACGCATATTGGTAGAAATCAGTGATGATGGAGTTGGAATTTCTTCAAAATCGCTTCCCCGCATTTTCGAAAGATTTTACAGAACCGAAGCAGGGCGTAATCTTGAAGCTGCCGGTAGCGGTCTGGGGCTGGCCATTTGCAAACACATTATTGAAGCACACCACCAGACGATACATATCCGCAGTACCGAGAATGTAGGCACCACTATTGGATTTACATTGGATGCGAGGAAAGACGGGTAGCTGCTCCAAATGCAAAAGGCACCAACCATTGTCAGCGCCTTTTTTATTGATTGATTGTCAAACTATGCCTCTGCTTTTGTTTTCACCACTCTCACTTTCCATACTTCCGGCCCTTTTTCGATATATTCCCATCTGAAAGGCTCTTTGCTTTCTGCTTCCATCTGGTAGTATAATGGTTTGGGGTCATGATCATTTATAAACTCAAACGCTTCACCGGGTTTGATATCGGCAAATGCTTTGTAAAACATTTCGTGCCTTTCAGTAGGCGGGTAAGGTCTGATATCAAATTCGTTAACCACAGAAAAACCTGTGTCACCCAATCCGCTGTTGTCTTTCTTGGTGATATGCACCACATACTCATCAGCTTCCTTCTTTTTATAAATCCAGGAATGTTTGCCTTCAAATTTCATAATGAAGATGTGATGAATTTCTACAGGGTCTTCTTTGGCAATCAGCTCCATTGTAGTGTCTTCCTCCATCATGCCATATCTGTGAAACACCACCTGTTTCCAGTCTTTTGCTTCTACTTTTCTGAGGTCAATAAGCGTAGATATATCGGTAAACTCCCTGCCCTGCGACTCTTCCAGACGGGTTACTTTTACCTTCCATTCTCTGCCGCCACGATTCAGATACTCCCAGCCTACCACATCGCCATATATCGAGCGAAACTCATAAAACAATGGCAGTGGATCATGGTCGTTGATGAACACAAAACTGTCCTTTACCGGCAGTTCTTTAAATAATCTTATCAGCAGTTCATGCCTTTGAATGGGAATCAGCACTCTTACATCTAATTCTCCGTTTTCATTCTTTTCTAAATTCATTTTTTGGGGTTTAATATTTTTTATTTAAACAAAAATAATTGAGTTAATCCATTAAAAAGGCCTGCCCGTGCGTAACCGTATCACAGAGGTCTTTTACTTTTTTGCCTTTAAAAATCTTTTCAATTAATTCTCTGGCCACTTTATATTCATTATGAATGGGGCAGGGGTGTGTCTCCGAACACTTGCTCAATCCTAAGCCGCACTCCTTGAAAATCCTTTTCCCTTCAATCGTTTCCACAATATTGGATATTGGCAGGTTTTGCTGTATATCGGTAAGATAAAACCCTCCTGTAGGCCCTTTCAGACTGTTGATGATTTTTTGTTTTACTAATAATTGCAAGGTTTTCCCTACCGTGTGCTCACTGGCATTTATGTGCTCCGATATTTCTTTCAGCCCCGTTTTTTCACCTGACTCACTTTTGCACGAAAGGTAAATAACGGCTTTGATGGCTGTTTTACAAGTATAACTTAACATAATATTATTGGCCTAAAAACTCCCTTCCTTCGGGAGAAATTTTTGTGTAATCCCACGGCGGATCAAAAGTAAGTTCCACATTAATCCGCCACTCCGGAAACGCGTGGGTGAGTGATTGCGTTACATTACTCTGAATACTGTCGCCCATCGGGCAAAACTGAGTGGTCAGGGTCATGGCGGCATTGAGTTCTTTTTCTTCTTCCAGAAACTCTAATTGATATATCAGCCCCAGATCTACCACGTTCAGCCCTATCTCAGGATCATAAACTTCGTAAAGTCCTTCCAATGCTTTTTCGCATTTTTCACTATCATTTGTTACTAAATGTATGCTCATAATTTTTTAGGTTGATGCAAAAAAGTTTTAAAAGTATTTGCTACGTATAAAACTGAAGCTATAACTAACCCCACTGCACCTGCTTTTAATAAATAATTATTTAAAATGATAACGCCCACAATAAAAACCAAAAATCCGAAAAGATAAGCAATCAGCATGGCATGATAAATTTTTTCGCTGAAGAGTTCTTTCGGAGCCGGTGTTTTACCTTTATAGGCTTTTTTGTGATACACTTTGTTCCACACGATGAAAGGAAGTGTTTTGAAAGTCATACCCAGAATAATGGCCGTAATCCACCCGAAGAATATACAAAAACCATAGAGCAAGGCAATATTCTGATGTTTACCTGATGGTAAAAATGCCAGGATGATGACTAATGCCAAAATGGGCAGAAGCATCTGTAATACAGAAAGCAGTGAGGTTTTCATCTGTTCATCCACACTTTTTCTGATACGGACATCGTATGCTTTTTTGCAATGCAGGCCAAACAATATCACGCCGACCAGAATCAGCATAACAGAGAGGTAATAACTGGAAGTTGTTAACCCTAAGATTCTGAATAGCAAAAAGCTAATCAGACCTCCATTCACCAAACCAAAAATCATCCAGAGGTTTTTGTCATTGGTATATTTGGAAATCAGAAACATCGGAATCAACCTGGAGCCTACACCCATCACCATCAGTAAAAACCAACCGATAATCCCTATATGGGCATGAATGGACAAATACGATACGGAGTCTTTTGGAAGAATACTTTCGCTGAAATTGAACACCAGTAATAATCCGTAGAAAGTGGTGGTGAACAGCCATAAAGTTGCCGTTAAAACAAACCACGAATGAATATTTCTGGTTTTGCTGCGGAATGAACTCCTGAAAACATTAATCAGATAAAAGATAATTGCCAGATTTACCAATATGGCGCCGATTTGCAAAACCCATCCGGTATGAAATATATAGAACCCATAAATGAGTATGGGAATGCCAATGGCTGCAAATCCGAAGGTAAGATAAGCCAGTGTGTCGCTGCTCAACTTGCCCTCTATCATTACCGGTAATAACTGATGCGAAGCGCCAAAAATAATCATTGTACCCCAACCTAATGCCATAGTGTGGGTAATAGCAAGCGTATAAGGGTTAAAATAATGGGTTTCAGTCACGTCAGTATGTAACAATAGTAACCCGGCGCCTATCAAAAAAAAGATGGAGGCATAAAGATAAAACGGTAAAACAACTCTATAGTTGGTGGTTTGCTGCATTGCGCCACCAATACCCGGGCCAAACATATTTTTCTATTTATTTTTAAAAATCAGCAGATATACTTCATTATCCTGCACTTCTTTTATCCTGTAATCGAAATTCCGTTCTTTCAGTTCTGTCAATAAAAACACGGGAATACGTTTGTGATGCACATATAATGCTTTATCCTCGGGCATGGATTCCAGCGCCTCCAGAATGGTCATCATCGGCATGGGCATTTCTAAGTGGCGCACATCTATTTCCTGAAGTTTGCCTTCGTAATGATTCAACACCTGATCCCAGTCGCCCGAAGTGCCTTCTTCGGCCTCCAATTGTGTGCTGCTACCTGTATCTTTGTTTTGCCCGGTTTTGTAAAACCAGGTTTCCACCGTGTCTTTGTCTATATGTTTTACATAGGTTTCGAAGCCTTGCCTTTCAAGTAATTTAATCAGTGGCACCGGTTCAAACGAGTTGACTATCAATAGCACTTCATCAGGTTGCAAAGCTTTTACTTTTTGTTGAATCTGCTTTAGCGGGTCGCTGCCGGCTGCCAGTATCTCACGCACATCAAAATTGACTACCTGCTCTAACTTTAAAGATTTGAGGTAATCCGGAATTGGCTTGTTTTCCGGCGTTTCTTCTGCTGCCAGAGGACGGTCATCCACCTCAAAACCCAGTGGCGCCAGCGCTCTGAAAAAATCTTCGGGTTTGCAACCCCCCATTTTTGAGGCCATAGCAATGGTTGCCCTGCCCGCTGCCAGTTTGCGAAGGATGGGATTCCGCAGCTTTTTGAAATCAGGACTCAGGGCTACAATCGTTTCAAGTGCATCGGGGTGATGCTTCAGAATGGTGCCTATTTTTGTCCTTTCGTTGATGACCATGTAAATTTTATTTTCTTTGATTTTTTATAACAAGTACACAAACGCTGAAAAAATTCAGGTTTGTGTACTCGCTTTAAAAACTAAACTATAAATCTAGGCTAAAGATTTCTCTATCACTTCAGCTTTCGGGAAGAGAATATTGTTTTCCAAATGTATGTGTACAAACAAATCATTTTCAAACTCTTCCAACATTTTAAACAACAGTCTGTAGCTGGTGCATCCGTCTGCAGGCACGGTGAAGTTGTCGCTCAGGCTTCGAATTTCTTTCATTGCATCGCCTACGCTTTCATGCTCCTGCTCAGAGGTGGCTACTATTTCGCTAAAACTTCTTTCTGTATTCCTAACGTAAGGAGTTCCATTAGTTTTTGCTTTCACAATTTCTTTTACTGCGGGGAAAAGATTGTTTTCTTCATCAGCCATGTGCTCAAACATTTCCTTATCCACTTTTTCTACTAATTCATTGATCCTCAATAGTTCAGGATGCCTGTCGCCGTGTACGCGGGCTACTTTGGCTGCATAGCCTTTTATTTCGGGCAGATATTTGCGTACATAATTATGGTGTGTGTTCACAATATAATCTGCCAGAAAATCCAGGTTCCATTCATCGTAGTTCAAAGCGCCGGTGGCAGAACTGGCCTGAACGATTTGTTGCAGTTCTTGTTCCACTTTAGTAGCGTCAATTCCTTTTTCGGCACAAGCTTCACGAACTGTTTTTTTGCCACCGCAACAAAAATCAATTCCGTATTTTTTCAGTACATCTGCTTTACGCAAGTCTTTAGCCACAATCTCACCAATGGTTTCGGTTATTTCGTTACCTTTTCGGGTTACGCGGATATCCCACCACTGTGGTCCTTGTTGAAGGTATTCCCAGGTAAACACATCGCCTCTCATACTCAGCAACTGATAATAAACCGGTTTGGGATCGTGGTCGTTGTGAATAATCATGCTTTCGCCGGGTTGCAGCGTATCGAATGTGCTGAAGATAGTTGGGTGTTTCAGTCTTGGTTCCAGCGACGGCACATCTACTACTTTTTCATTGCCATTGGCAGATGCAGGAGCCGCAGCGGTTTCAACTGCTTCGGGTTGTGCCTGCTGAGGTGCATCCTTCAGCGTTACACGGATATCGTACCATTCCGGGCCCTGTGTAATGTACTCCCATGTAAAAACATCTCCGTGCTCGCTGGATAATTGATAATAAAGTGGTTTGGGATCATGGTCGTTATGAATAATAAATGACTCTCCCGGATTCAGGTTTTCAAAAACATGAAAAATAGTAGCGTGTTTATATTGAGGCGAAATGTCAGGTACGTTTACTACTAAAACTCCGCCTTCGGACAGATGAGTCGGCACGTTTCTGGTCACTTTTATGTCCCACCATTCGGGACCTTCCTGTAGATACTCCCAATCAAAAATGTTTCCGCGAATATCCATCAATTGGTAAAAAACGGGTTTAGGGTCATGGTTATTATGAATAATCAGGCTTTCTCCTTCCTGAAGGGTATCAAAAGTGTCAAATATAGTCTGATGCCTTAGTCGTGGCTCAATTTCCTGAACATTAATGATGATGTCATTTGCTGTTTGCATAATTTCAATTTTTTTATGAATGAATGAGGGAGCAAATATAAAAGATTTTTTTTAATAAAAGTATTAAAGTACTTTTATACCCCTATAATTTTTTGATTATTGATGAAATAGAGGGTAAATTATTGAATTGCAGGCAGTTATAGGAAAAAAAAAGAAAATAAAAGTCAATGATGTGTAATAAAAAACCCAAAATCTGCAATAAAAATGCCTTTATTTTTAGCAAACCGGGTTTTGGTTAAAAAAATATGACAATTCTTTGACCGAAAACATCATTCAAGATAAGAAATTTTTCTGTTAATATTTTATAAGAAATTCAATGAGCAATAAAACATTAAATACCGAACAGGGGCACTGGTTACTGGCCAAAATGGGTAAAAAAGTTTTAAGGCCGGGCGGAACAGAGTTGACACTCAGACTCATTAAGGAACTAAAAATTAATCTCAAAGACAAGCTGGTAGAATTTGCTCCCGGAATGGGTTTTACTGCCGAACTGTTGCTTCAGAAGAACCCTAAGACCTATACCGGAATTGAACTGAATGAGGAAGCCGTAGATATCCTTAAAAAGAAAATATTTCTCAACGGTTATTCTGTAGTGAACCGCAGCGCTGCCGATACCGGTCTTGAATCTTCATCTATCGACAAAGTTATTGGTGAAGCAATGCTTACCATGCAGGCAGACCACCGCAAATCAGAAATTATCAGGGAAGCCTATAGAATTCTAAAGCCCGGCGGCTGGTATGGTATTCATGAGTTAGGTTTGATACCCGAAAATATTGAGGATGGCGCTAAAGCAGAAATTCAACAGGAACTGGCAAAATCTATAAAAGTGAATGCAAGGCCATTAACCATAAAGGAATGGTGCAACCTGTTGGAAAAAGAGGGTTTCAAAATCAAAACAATTGACCAAAACCCGATGGAATTGCTCAAGGCAAAAAGGATGATTGCCGATGAAGGGTTATTGAGAACCCTCAAAATCGGGTTTAATATTATGGTCAATCCAAAAGCAAAGAAAAAAATAATGGATATGCGGAATATCTTCAACAAATATGAAAACCATCTGACCGCTTTTGCAATAATTGCTGAAAAATAAAACGATATTACAAATAAATTTAAAATCAGATTTTATGGACGATCACAAAGAAATGTATCCTCAGGCAACTGCTGAAACCGCAAAAAGAAAAGCAGACCTGGCTCCCAAGCAGGTAGAAGCATGGAGAACCTTCAGCCGCACCGTTTTTAAAGAAGGCGTGCTGGACGAAAAAACCAAGCAACTGATAGCGGTAGCAGTGGCACACGTAACCCAGTGTCCCTACTGCATCAAATCTCACGTGCCTCAGGCATTGCGAAAAGGCGCTACCAAACAGGAAATCATGGAAGCCATCTGGGTAGCAGCCGAAATGCGTGCGGGAGCCGCTTATGCACATGGCACGATAGCATTAGAGGCAATGGAAAACGAACAATAAAATTCAGGATAGAATAATATGAACAAACCGCTTTATGATTATTTTACCAACGACCACCATCGTGTGGAAGGTCTGTTGGACAAAGCCACTGCTATTGAGGGTCTGATTGAGATGGAATACTATCATCAGTTCAGAACGGGGCTATTGAAGCACATAAAAATGGAAGAGAAAATTCTGTTTCCGGCTGCCCAGAAAGCCAATGACGGAGTGCCGCTTCCGCTGGCAGCAAAGCTCCGCCTGGATCATGCGGCGCTTACGGCGCTGATGGTAGTGCCACCCACTGATGATGTAATAAAAGTGATTCGCCACGTGCTGGAAAAACATGACCTACTGGAAGAAGAACCGGGCGGCATGTACGACCTCTGCGAAAAACTGACAGAAGGCGAAACGCATCGATTGCTGGATGAACTCGAAAAGGTAACAGAAGTGCCTGTGCTTCCGCACAATAAAGCAGATTTTGCATTAGATGTGGCCAAACGAACATTGGAAAGGGCAGGGTTTAATTATGATGAAATTTTGAAAAAATAATATCATTGAAAAGAGAAAAAAGGTTTTTGAAGTATCGCACGAAGCGCCGGTAGCAATGCTCGGGTTGGAAAAATATATTGCCCAAAGCGGATTGGATAAAAAACTGTATGGACTGATAAAAACCAGGGCTTCGCAGATTAATGGTTGCACCTACTGCATCAATATGCACGTTGGGTGCAATGTGAACAGACGCTCAACGACTTGACAAACAACAGAAAAAATGTAACTTTGAACTGTGGAAAGAATATACATAGATACATCTGTATTCGGTGGTTATTTTGAGTCAGAGTTTGAACTTTGGACAAAGGTTCTTTTTGACAACATTTTAAAAGGTAAATTTAAAGTTCTTATTTCACGGTTGACAGATATTGAACTTGAAAATGCACCACAACAAGTTAGAGATTTAGCAACATCACTACCAACTGACAATGTAGAATGGTTAGATATCACAACTCAAGCAGTTCAATTAGCAGACAAATACATTGATGAAAAAGTAGTTGGCCAGACAAGCCACTCCGATTGTATTCATATTGCCATAGCGACATTGAACTATGCAGACGTATTAGTGAGTTGGAACTTCAAGCATATCGTAAATCACTTACGCATTAGAGGTTACAATGCAGTAAACTTCAAGTATGGACACAAAATACTTGACATTCGTTCACCAAGAGAAATTTTAGAATATGAAGACTAAAGAAGTAAAAAAAGACAAGACAATTCTTACAGACCTTCGTGCAATACGGGACAAGATTAGCGAAGAATTAAAAGGCAAGACAACTGAACAAATTGTTGAATATTTAAAAAAGAAAAAAACACTGCACCCAAAATCGTTTTGGCAATAGTGGGGCAGTCAGTTGCAAATTCAATATTTGTAATTCTTTTGGACATTTGTGCAAATGTTGTGCCGACGTTTTTCAAATGCTTCACCATCGCCAAGCCGTAAACCGTGCGGGATGCCATGAAGATAGGAGAAACAGCCCAGAGGCTCTTCCTGCTGGATGCCTGGGTCGAAACAGATCTTTACACCGAAAAAGAAAGAGCTGTACTGGCGCTTACCGAAGCCATGACCCTGATTAGCAACGGACATGTACCCGACACATTTATAAGGAAGCGGCAGCCCAACTGACCGAGAAAGAACTGGCGGCGGTTATTATGACGGTAGTTACCATCAACGGTTGGAACCGGATTTCGATTACTACTATAGCGGCGCTGGATTAAAAAATTTAACCAATAAATATTTATGATTTTAGATAAAAAAACAGCGGTAGTTACCGGCGCCGGCAAAGGTTTAGGCGCTGCTATTGCAGCAGCATTAGTCAGGAAGGGAGCAACCGTTTATGGCATTGCACGAAATGCTGAAGCCCTTGATGGACTGAAAAATAAATTGGGTGATTTGTTTCATCCGGTCAGGTTAGACATCACCCGCCACGATGAAATCGGCAAATGCGTAAGCGATACCTTTTCAGAAGAAAATTGTCCAGATATTTTAGTCAATAATGCCGGAGTGGGTTCCTTCAGCAAAATAGACGAAACGCCCACCGAAACCTGGTTAGATATGATGAATACAAACCTGAATGGTACGTTTTTCATCACTTCTCAGATTTCCAAACTGATGAAAAAGAAAAAAACGGTATCTCACATCATCAATATCGGCTCTATTCTGGGGCAGGTGGGCAAGGCTGAAAGCACCGCCTACTGTGCCACCAAATTTGGAATGAAAGGTTTCAGCGAAGCCTTGTACCTCGAGTTGCGTTTTTTTGGCATCAAGGTAACCTGCCTGAGCCCGGGCTCCATCGAAACCGATTTTTTCAAAAGCTCCGGTATCCATGCCCACAGTAATATGCTGCATCCCCAAGACCTGGCCGATACCGTGATACATGTACTCGAAACGCCTGATAATATGCTGATTAACGAGCTCACCATCCGGCCGCTGAACCCCCGCTCGCCCGAAAAATAGGTGTCTCGGCTCCCAATTATTCTTTTTTTGACCATTCAGGCCATATCTTTGCAAATCATTTTTTAAAGGGTATGTTTAACAAAAGAATAAAAATAAAAGAGTTATTAGCTCAGGAACCCCAAAATCAGGTTGTAACCGTGATGGGCTGGGTTCGCACTTTCAGAAATAATCAGTTTATTGCGCTTAACGACGGGAGCACCAATACCAACCTACAGGTAGTGGCCGAATTGGGGAAATTTGATGAAGAGTTGCTGAAAAGATTAACCACTTCTGCCGCCATCAGGGCTACCGGTGTGGTGGTGCCTTCACAGGGCAAAGGACAGAAGATGGAGCTGAAAGCCGATACGATTGACATTCTTGGCGACAGCGATGCCGAAAAATATCCGCTCCAGCCCAAAAAGCACTCGCTCGAGTTTCTGCGCGAGAAAGCGCACCTGCGTTTTCGTACCAATACGTTTGCATCTGTATTCAGAGTGCGCCACACGCTCGCTTTTGCTATTCATAAGTTTTTTAACGAAAAAGGATTTACCTATCTGCACACTCCCATCATCACTGCCAGTGATGCCGAGGGTGCAGGGGAGATGTTTAAGGTAACCACCCTTCCTTTAGACGGTGCGCCCAAAAATGAGGATGGCTCCATCAACTTTAAGGAAGATTTTTTTGGCAGAGCCACCAACCTCACCGTGAGTGGTCAGCTGGAGGCCGAATTAGGCGCCACTGCACTGGGCGATGTCTATACTTTTGGTCCCACTTTTAGGGCCGAAAACAGCAATACGGCGCGCCACCTGGCCGAGTTTTGGATGATAGAACCCGAAATGGCTTTTTACGACCTGGAAGACAATGCCAACCTGGCTGAGGAATTTATAAAATACATCATCCGCTATGCGCTCGAAAATAATCGTGAAGACCTCGATTTTCTGGCAAACAGACAGGCCGAAGAAGAGAAACAGTTGCCGCAGGATAAGCGTAGTGAGATGGGATTGATTGAAAAGCTGGAGTTTGTGATAAATAACGACTTCCAACGCTTAACTTATACAGAGGCTATAGACATTCTGACAAACAGCAACCACAACAAGAAAAAGAAATTTCAATACCCTATTACCGGCTGGGGAATGGATTTGCAGAGCGAACATGAACGGTATTTAGTAGAAAAGCATTTCAAAAAACCGGTAATCCTGATGAACTATCCTGCCAGCATCAAGGCATTTTATATGCGGCTGAATGAGGATGGCAAAACGGTAGCGGCAATGGATATTCTGGCGCCGGGCATCGGTGAGATTGTGGGCGGCTCACAGAGAGAGGAGAGGTTAGACGTGCTTTTGAAAAAAATGGAAGCAATGCATATTCCTGCCGAGGAAATGTGGTGGTATTTGGACATTCGCAGGTTTGGTACGGTGCCACACGCCGGTTTCGGACTGGGCTTCGAGCGTATGGTGCAGTTTGTAACCGGTATGGGCAATATCCGCGACGTAATTGCCTTCCCCAGAACACCTAAGTATGCTGAGTTTTAGATTCGGGTGAGGGGAGAGGATGTCTTTTGCTTTTTATAACGATGAGATTTTTCCGCTTCGCTGCGAAATGACCCTTATTTTTACCGGTCATTTCGAAAGAAGTGAAACGGAGTGAGAAATCTCCTTCTTTCCAAAACGATGAGACATCTCCCATCGGTCGATGTGACGGTTAATAAGTGGTTGAAATGGTCATTGTTTTTTAATAGGGATGAGATTTCTCCGCTTCGCTGCGAAATGACCCTTATTTTTACCGGTCATTTCGAAAGAAGTGAAACGGAGTGAGAAATCTCCTTCTTCCAAAAACATGAGACATCTCCCATCGGTCGATGACGGTTAATAAGTGGTTGAAATGGTCATTGTTTTTTAATAGGGATGAGATTTCTCCGCTTCGCTGCGAAATGACTCTTATTTTTACCGGTCATTTCGAAAGAAGTGAAACGGAGTGAGAAATCTCCTTCTTTCCAAAACGATGAGACATCTCCCATCGGTCGATGTGACGGTTAATAAGTGGTTGAAATGGTCATTGTTTTTTAATAGGGATAAGATTTCTCCGCTTCGCTGCGAAATGACCCTTATTTTTACCGGTCATTTCGAAAGAAGTGAAACGGAGTGAGAAATCTCCTTCTTTCCAAAACGATGAGACATCTCCCATCGGTCGATGTGTCGGTTAATAAGTGGTTGAAATGGTCATTGTTTTTTAATAGGGATAAGATTTCTCCGCTTCGCTGCGAAAATGGCAGTAAGGGAGGATGACAGGTTCCTCCTTTTTATCGAGAAAAAGGCGGAAAATGTTCCTTACAACAGTGATGCGAATTAATCTTGTTATTCTAAAGATAAAAATGAGTGAGTAAGATACCTTTTCTTCATTACCATACAATCGTCATCACCGATTTGCCATCAACTGCTATCGGCGCCCATTTGCCCTTGTATTTCAGATTGAAAGTAAATGGCGTATCGCCTTCATTTAATGCAATCATCACTTTTTTACCATCGGGTCGAAGAAAAGCCACATTCTGAATGGCTCCTGCAAAATTACTTTCAATTCTCACCGAACCCGGCGTTACAAACTTTGAAGCGTGCGCAATAATATAATAAGCCACATTCCTTGAATAACCTGAACCGCTAATTGTTAAAGCGCCCTTACATTGGGTACAACCTCCGGGAGTATGTGGCCCATAAGACGGGTCGTTTGCCAGATTCCATTCCAGCGCCGTTTTGCTCCAGTTGCGCATGGTGCCTATAATTACATTTTTGATATGCCATTGCAGGTCGCCATCGAAGGTTCCGGAGGAACCTGTCCATTGCTCAGTAAAGTAAAGGTTTTTATTGGGGAAGGCATTATGAAGATTACCCATAACTGACACATCGCCTGCATAGAGGTGAAAAGCAGCTCCGTCAACATACTTTGCTGCATCAGCATCATCATAGATGGTGGTAGGATAATCAGGCCTGTCTAAATTATGGTCGTAAACCACTATTTTGGTAGTGATGCCGGCTGCCTGAAATGCAGGTCCTAAACTGTTTTTAATAAAATCTCTTTGCTGTACGGCAGTCATGTACATGCTGGGATTGTTGCCAGGGTGAAGCGGCTCGTTTTGAGGGGTAATGGCGGTAATATTAATCCCCTCCGCCTTCATTGCCTGTATGTATTTTACAAAATAAGTGGCATAAGAATTATAATACTCCGGTTTCAGACTCCCGCCGATGGTATTATTGTTATCTTTCATCCAGGTTGGCGGACTCCAGGGTGTTGCAATGATTTTTATAGATGGATTAATTGCAAGAATACTTTTCAAAACAGGAATCAAGTGTGTTCTATCGGGAGCAATACTAAAATTGTTCTGACTTACATCGGTTTGACCCGGAGGTAAATCATTATAGCTGAAAACCGAAGCATCCAAATCGGAAGCGCCCATACTTAACCTCAGATAACTCACGCCTATTTTTCCTTCACCGGCGCCAAACAGTTCGTTCAACAGATTATTTTTGGTCGCCGCATCCATCAGGTTGATGAGCATGGCGCTGCCACCGGTAAGGGTGTAGCCAAAGCCATCAATGGTCTGATAGGTTTTCGTTTCGTCCACATCCACATTAGGGAATGCATTGTTGATGTTGCCAAAGGAAACCACTTTGTCCTGCTTTTGCAGCAAAACGGTTTGGTTAGCCTTGGTAAGCCAAAGATCAGCTTCATTTACACCTATCGGTGGCTCAGGTGGCTTGCTTCCTCCATTCCCTTTCTTATTGCACTGCGCATTAAAGTTTAAAAAGGCAAATAATGTCAAATAAAAAATAAATATCTTCTTCATAATTTTATCACATCTGTTTAATAATCAAAATATTATCCAATAAATTCGCTTCTAATATCCCGAAAAACCAAGTTTCTGCAACCCTGTTTTCACCTCAGGCGCACTCATAAACAGGTTCCAAAGTAAGCCGGTTCTATAGTTTTCTATCATCACGATGATAGGTCCCTGGTCTATTGCCAAAAACGCATCATCAAACCATGCTCCGTTTCGTAACACGTCTAACGAAAAGGCATCTGTAAATCCGTATTCTTTAAAAATTTTATCGCCCAACACATAGTAATAAAATTTCAGCGCAGCCATTGATTCATCGGGTGTAAAAGGCATAGAAGACAGGGCGGCGGTAGGGGCTATAAAACCCTGGTCGTTTGTGGGTGAACTGGCTGTATATCCGTTCCTGATATTACTTGCTGTCAAACCCCACACCGAATCGCTGTAGCCGTACCATTGTTTGGGATTGGCTTTGCAGTAATTGTAATTGATAAGCGCGTGATTTTTTGCCTGATCTTTATATACAGCATAATTGTCGGAGAGGTTGGTGGGGTTCAGCCCCAGGAAGGAATAATGCTCAAAAAACATCGGACCGCCATAGTCTTCGCCAAGTGGCAGGGTGATGCCATAGAACTGTTTGCCGTTTTTGATGGCACCATTTCTTGCCCAGCCCTGGTCGTAAACTGCTTTGGTAATACTGTAGTTGGCAGATGATGCCGCCAGAATGTAGGTAATAAAACATTCGTTCCATCCCTGTATTTTATGGTTCATTGCCCAGGCCTTGTCGGGGCTCCAATGCCAGTACAATACATTTTGATTGTTTTGCTGAAACCAGTTCCATTCCACACGGTTAATGATGGTATTGATATCGCTGCGTAAAGCGGTTTCTAAAGCATCTGCTCCGTTAAAATATTGCCTTACAGTAATTAATCCCTGCATTAAGAACGAAGTTTCCACCAGATCGGCTCCATTATCATTGGTGCTAAAGGGAATGGTAGCGCCTGTGGCGCCGTCTAACCAGTGCGGATAGACACCATGAAAATTTTGTGCCGTATTTTTCAGAAAGGCTACGATAGTTTGCATTCTTTGAAATCCTTGACTGCGGGTAATAAAGCCTCTTTCGATAGCCACCAAAATAGCCATTATTCCAAAGCCGCTGCCTCCGGAGGTTACGATATTGGCGGCATGTTTGCTGCCTTCCCGTGCCAAACCCGATATGGGATGTGCAAAATCCCAGAAGTACCTGAATGTTTGTTGCTGCACTTTGGTAAGTAGTTCGGCATCGGTGATGGCTGTAAATTTTCGGGAAGAATCCAAGGCGGTGGCAAAAACTTTCGTTTCGGCAGATGCTAATTTTCCTCCGTCTTTGGCCTCTAAGGTATTGGAAATGGTGAGATTATATTTTGTCAGATAATTTAAGGATGAGGGCAAGATGTTCACCTGAGTTTCATCCGGCGAAACAGTAGTGGAAAAACCGGCGGCGGTTCCTGCATCATTTGACAAGGAAATAGAGGTCGCAAGGGTCGATTGTTTTACTGCTTTTGAAAACTGAATGATAATAGTGGGTTTTGCATTAATGCCGGCATTGTTGTTTTCGGCATCTTTACCGTTTATTTTTACCGCCGTAACAGTGATGGCGGCAGGAGGCGTAACCACGGGAGGAGGCTGGGGAGATTTTTTTTTGCAGGAAAAGGCTGCAAG
The DNA here is from genome assembly GCA_023957575.1 of Chitinophagaceae bacterium. GTDB lineage: Bacteria > Bacteroidota > Bacteroidia > Chitinophagales > Chitinophagaceae > Niabella. Next base: position 366,830 of record JAMLGU010000001.1, read on the forward strand.
TGAAAGCAAAGTGATAAGTAATATTTTTAAACTGGGGTTTATCATGTTTCTGCTGAAATATAAGTAAGATTTAATAATTTGGAAAAAACAATTTCATTTAAATAAAATGCCTTTTATCTATACTTCGATTTAACTATTTTGAATAAAGAAAAAAACGGAGCTATCAAAAGCAGCTCCGTTTTATATAAATACAATTTTATTATTGTTTGCCACTGAACAAGGTAGTTACTTCACCTGCCGATAAAGCAACTCCATACAGTCTAAACTGGTCAATTCCACCTTTCCAGCAAGTAGATAACCAATCATCAGAATTAGCATTATTGTAATCATTTCCAGGTCCGGCACCTACTCTCACCTCTGTGATTGCGGCATCGTCAAAGTTAATATCTCCATGACCTGCCCAACCTTTAATATTTGGATTTGCCACGCCGTCTTTATACAATGTCATATTGCTGGTCTTTGCATCATATACCAATGCGATGTGGTGCCAGTTATTATCCATAATATTAGGGATAGTTTGGCCACCTTCCCAGGTCATCCAGGCATCATTTACTTTTTTATCGGCCACCATCACTTTTACGGCACAGGCATTATTATCTCCTTCCAGAAATACTAATAAATTACTTCCGGACCAATGTCCATTATTAGACTTGAAACTTAAAATATACTCCGGGCCGTTTGTCCCCTTATTATTCTTGGTCTGGCCATTGTGCTTAAACCAAAAAGAGATAGTAAAGCTTTTAGCTGTTACAGCCCAATCATTTGGTTTTGCATATTTTATATACTTTAAACCAATTCCGTTTACAGCTTTTCCTCTGATACCGTCAATGGAAGGAAATGGATTGTCGCCAGGAAAATTAGCTCTGATGCTGTCCACTGCATTCATTAGCGGGCTATTAGTAGTACCATCAAAGGCTGCATAAAACTTAAGCGGGCCTCCCGGAGGGTTGGCATCTTTGGGGTAATTGCCCAAAGCCGGCCTTTCCATTTTCTGGCACCCCATCATACCGGCCAGCAGTATTAAAAGCAGGATTATTATATTTATCTTTTTCATTTTTACTTTATTTTATTAATTATCAAATAATTAAAGCGCTCAATCATCCGATGTTCCTATGGATAATCTGGATTTTGCTTTAGCGCACCTCCCGATTGATCCACAACTGGTTGTGGCAAGGGCAGGTATTTATTGCGTGGCTGGTATCCTAAAGGACCTAAAACCGTTTGCGCATCACCCCACCTTACCAGATCAAAGAATCTTTCACCTTCCATAGCAAATTCAATCCTTCTTTCTAGTTTGATAGCATTACGCATTTGTGCCTGATTTTGATAAACTATTTTAGACAATACGCCCGATTGGCCTTCTCTGGCTCTGGCTCTTATCATTTCAAGATAGGTTTCGGCTTGTGCTCCCTGACCAAGTTCATTGGCACATTCTGCAGCCATTAATAAGACATCTGCATAGCGCAATATCCTTTGGTGATAACTTCCCCATCCGTGTAAATCGTTTTCTGCTATCTGCTGGGTCGGGTTCGCATACACTTTTTTATTCCAGTACAGCCTCGGCAGGTCTGCGGGAAGTGTTCTGCCAAAACCACCATAGGCAGGATCATCGGATTGACCTGTGAAGAGAATAGTCCTTCTTTTTCTTGGATCATTAGGCTCATAGGCATTTACCAGGTTCTGAGTGGGAGTGTTCCAACCCCAACCCAGGTTCCATCCTTGGGCATCGGTACCTCTTACCCCTTGTGATGTGGCAAAATACCCCCAATAATCTGGTTTCCCACCGGGTCCTTTATAAGCCTGAATCTCAAAAATGGATTCAGGACCATTTTCGCCGGCATGAGAAAAAGCATTTGAATAGTTGGACTCTAAATGGTACTGTCCAGAATTGATGACCGACTGCAATAGTGTAAATGCTGTACCCCATAGTTGCCTGTACATCAATGCTTTGGCATGAAGTGTTTTGGCAGCGCCGGAGGTTAACCTTCCGGGAAATTTACTTTCGCCTGAAGCTGTATTCCAGTTAATGGGTAAATGTTGCTCCCCAAAAACCAGATCGGCATCGATAAGGGCATAAATATCTGCCACAGACGATTTTGGCATACTGTTTACCTGGGCTGCATTTCTGATAGGTACTTCCACTTTTCGCACTTCACCAAAGGCTCTTACCAAATCGAAATAAGCCAACGCCCGTATAAATTTAGCTTCAGCTACGTTGGTTAAAGAAGCCGGATCCGTTAATTTTAAAGAATCTGCTGTAAATATTATCTCATTGGCCATATTTATCATCAAATACTTTCTTTCATAATAAATATTGGTACTCCAGTGGTCTTTTGAATATTGAAAATTGTCATAAATCACGGCCCAGTCGGCACCATCAGCTTCCGAACTGCCTTTCATGGCATCATCATCCCTAAAACTATGGATTGCCAACCAGGGAATGTGTCCCCAGGCAGCGCCACCCACATCGGGGTTTCTTAATCCTCCATACAGGCCATAAACCAATCCTTCCAAACCGCCCTGATTTAAATCCTGAAGGGTTGCCTGCAACGGCTTACGATCGAGAAATTTTTTACATCCGGTGATTGAGAATAACACCAAGGTTATCATCAACACGAATAACATATATTTTTTAATATTTTTCATTTCAATTCTGTTTAAAGATTAAAAAGTAATGTTTATGCCTCCTGTGTAAATAACCGGTACAGGACCATTACCCCAGTCCACGCCAAAATAAGTCGGATCTCCTCCAAATTCAGGGGTGTAGCCCGAGTTGTTTTTGAAGGTTTTCAAATTTTGAACATTGGCATAGATTCTTAAATTTTTTATTTTAGCTTTTGCCAAAGTAGCAGCGCCAAAATTGTATCCAATCTGAATATTTCTCAATCTCAGATAGCTTCCGTCTTCAATGCCAAAGGTGGAAGGAAGCCTGTTAATTGCATATTTATCACCCAAACGAGGCACCCAGTTGGAGGTACCCTCTCCATGCCAGCGATCCAATTTAAACTGGGCGTAGTTGTATCTTGAGTAAGGTAATTCAGACGACCCCCAAACCCTGTAAACCTCAGCGCCATAAGATCCATTGAAGTCGATACTGGCATCAAATCCTTTATAGTTTGTTCCCAAAGAAAAACCATAAGTAAAATCAGGTGTAGGGTTTCCAATCATTTTCCGGTCCTCAGTATTTACTACACCATCTCCATTTAAATCCTTATACTTTAAATCGCCGGGACCATAATCATAACCTACTACAGTGGGTGAAGACAGCTTATCTGCATAACTTTGGTAAATGCCTTCTACTTCATAACCGTAGAAATAACCTATTGGAAATCCCACTTCGGTTTGGTTGGGAGAAGATTCGGATGCTGCCAGGAAAGTGCCAAATTTCAGTACTTTATTTTTATAAGTGGTTAGGTTGGCAGAAATATTGTATCCGAAGTCGGGAGAAATATTATCCTTCCATGCTGCCGATACTTCAAGGCCTTTGTTCATAATTTCACCAAAGTTACCTAAAGTTCTTTTTGGCCCGTTTTGCAGAAATGCTAACATGCCTTTGGTAATCTTGTGGTAATAGTTAATTTCACCATTCAGTTTTTTATTTACTGCGGCAAATTCAATACCTAATTCTTTACCAAGCACGGTTTCCCAGTGCAAATTGGGATCTACCTCATAGGTATTTACATAAGCCGGATAAACATTACTGCCAAAAACTGCAGTATTACCCTGCATCAAAGTTGGGAAGTAAGGATAATCTACGCCATAGGTATTTTGATTACCCAGCAATCCGATTGAGCCTTTCAGTTTCAAATAGTCAAAGGCGCTTTGATTTTGCATAAACTCCTCTCTTGTAATATCCCAGGCGGCGCCTATTGCCCACATATTCAAATAACGCTGATCGGGATTGTAAATCAATGAAGAACCATCTCTTCTGAAGGAAGCATTAAAATAATACTTGTTAGAGAAGTTATAAAGAATCCTCGCTAAGAAAGAGGTAGTAGCACTTTCATTTTGCGAAGAACCGGATTTGGCTGTTGATTCGTCTTCAAAACCATTACTTATATACCAAAACCTCTTGTCAAACGGAATCGGGTCGCCGGTAAGACTTTGCTGTACATTTCCCCATAATTTATTATGAGAAAAATAATAGGTTGTCCATCCTGCTGTAGCCGTAATATTATGTGCTTCAATTTTTTTCTTGTAGGTCAATACATAATCCTGCTGATACTTCTGCCATCTGTCTTCATTGCTGCTCACACTGGTTACCTGATTAACCAAGAACCCTTTTTGGGCTGCTGGGTCATAAGCTGCATAAAGAGGATTGTATCCGGTAGTATTCAAATAGCTCAGGTCGCCATAATAAGCAGCTCTAAAGTTAAAATCCCGAAGGAAATTTAATTCACCGTAAATGCTTCCTACATATCTGTTTTCCCTGCCAATGAAGGCATTCCAGGTGTTTTCTCTGCTTACCAATGGGTTTTGCAGCGTATTTTGAATAGTAGGCAGCGCTGAGTATAAGTTGTATGTAATACTGTCTGCACCATAAATCCTCATTTTGTAAGGGAAAGTGCCGGCGCTTACCACCGGTGCAATGCGCCTGGCAACCTCAAGTGTTCCGGTTCCGTCATTAGGAGAGTTGGTGCGAGCTGCATTGAAGGTGAATCCTATTTTTATTGCCTTGTTGATTTTAAACTCATCGCTAAGGTTGATCAGGTACTTTTTAAGTTGCTCATGCCTTACAATACCCTGATCGCTGATATAACCCAGACCCACATATAATTTATTTTTCTCTGTGCTGGCAGTTACGCTCAGGTTGTTATTATTAAAGAGACCCGTTTGAGTCACTGCGTCAATCCAGTCAGTATTACCCTTCCAGGGAGTAAAATCAAAGGTATTGGCTGCGCCAATATTATCATTTTCCTCCTTGTAAAGTGTGATGAAGTCCTCAGCATTTGTCAAAACCTTTATTTTATCAGTAAGTTTTTTAGCGCCAAAACTCGTATTGAAATTAACCAGTACCTGTCCGGCTTTTGCCTTTTTGGTGGTAACCGCTATCACCCCATTGGCGCCTCTTACACCAAATATGGCCAGCGATGAGGGGTCTTTTAGAATTTCAATAGATTCAATGTCATTGGGATTGAGGAAATCAATATTGTCATTGAATATTCCATCCACTACATAGAGCGGCCTTATAGAACCAATGCTATTAGTACCCCGGATTCTGATATCAGGCGTTTTGCCGGGTGTGCCATAAGGCACTACGCTCAATCCGGCTACTTTACCTTGTAAGGAAGCCACGGGGTTGGTATTGGGTTTGTCTGCCACATCTTTACCTTCAATTTTTACGATAGACCCTGTCAAATCCCTTTTAGCAGCCGTACCATACCCAATTACTACCACCTGATCCATTACTTTTTGAGAGGCTTTCATTACCACATTAATGGTGTTGCTGCCCGATAATGGTTGTTCAAGGTCGTCGTATCCAACCGAGGTAAATACTAAGAAAGCGTTGGCATTGGGTGCGGTAAGGCTATACTCGCCATTGGCATTGGTGGTAGTGCCAGTGGTAGTTCCTTTTACCATTACAGACACTCCTGCAAGCGGCGCTCCCTTGTCATCCATCACCTGGCCGCGCACCACCACATCCCTGGCTATTGTCGGATTTTCTTTTACCACGATGAGGTCATTCTCCATCATAAGATAGGTGAGCGCTGTACCATTAAATAAATCGGGCAGCACCTCTTCCAATCTGGCATTTTTGGCATGAATGGCAACCGTGTTGTTAAGTTCTATGAGGTCGTTATTGTACAAAAACCTGTAATTGGTTTGTTTTTCTATCGAGGAAAGAACCTCTTTTACCTCGATTTTCTTTGCTTTGAGATTTATTTTTTGCTGGCCGTATCCGTTGGCATACAGCTGAAAAGTAAAAAATAGTATAAAAGCAAGCGTCAGTTTCATAATTAATAAAACTTTTTTTTGTAGTGGGAAACGGGTTCCCTTTTGCAAGCATTTCATGTGAATATTATTTGGTTTTTTTTTAATAATCACATGTGCCTCAGTTTAAAACAAAATACCGGTTTCTTCGTTGGGTAATTTTGCTTTTTTTTAAGGCTCCATGTAAAATTAAGTTTTTAATAGTAATACAATCGTGTAATGTTTGTTTACGCATAACCCTTTGCAACCATCAAGTGGGGTTCAGGTTATTTTGATGAGCTAATAAGTATTTCATTGTTATTCATTTTATAATTAAAAGAATTGGCCGTTTTTAAAGCCTTTAGCGCTTGTTCAACAGTTTCCTTTTCAAAAGAGCCGTTGAAATTGAGTTTCTGCACCTGGGTATCGGCAAAATTGATTTTTACATTGTACCAACGCTCCAATTTTGCTGCAAGTGTGGCAAAATCATCGCCCCTGAACTCCAGTCGGTTATAAATCCAGGCAGTTTCGATGCGTAGCGGCTCGGCCTTGGTACTGTCAATTTGTTTGATGATTATTGAATTTTTTTCAGAGGCGGCAGCCACTTTTGCTGTTTCGGCCTTGCTATGGGTTGCACGCGGCAAAATCAACTTCTGGTTGGGATAAAGCAGGATGGGCTGAAAACTATTGTCATCGCTTTTGGATACATTTACTAAGCCCCTGTAGAGGGTGGTTTCCACATTTTCATCATCCTGATAGGCCTTCACATTAAATGCGGTGCCCAGCACTTTGATATCAATATTGTTGGCATGAACAATGAACGGGCGGTCAGGGTTTTTTTTCACGTCAAAAAAAGCCTCTCCTTTCAGTCTCACTTCCCGGGTATTGCCTTTAAAATCATTTTCATAAAATAGTTCAGACCCAGCGTTCAACCAAACTTTTGACCCATCCGGCAAAATCATTTGATTAAAATTGCCATTTTTGGCTGTCAGCACGGGTTTTTGAGCGGATGGAGTGATAATGGCTTCATCGCCCGATAAAAACCACCAGGCGCCCAGACACAAAAGAAAAATAGCCGCCGCAGCGCCCATCCAGTATAGAACAGGTCGTTTTTTGGCAGATTTTTTTGGTTTATTGCTTTGCAAAGATGCTTTGCGAATGATTTTTGCCACATTTTCATCTAATTGGCTGTTTTGCATTACAGGTTGTTTTTTCTTTTGCAGTGTTTGCAGCAACATGCTGTATTGCTGCTGTATGGCAGGGTCTTCCGAGAGGTATTTTTGCAATGCCTCCTTTTCTTCTGCAGAAGCCTCGCCAAAAATATTTCTGGCCATCAAATACCATATTCTGTTGTTTTCTGACATAAAACAAAAATGCCTGTTCTTTAATAAGGACAGCAGAAAAATGGGTATCTACTAAAAAAAAATTAATTTTTTTATACCCACCGGTGATGGAATTAATAAATGGTGCTAAATATGGATAAATGAATATTTAGAACTTAATAAAGCATAAATCAGTACGGAAACGAAAACGTTAAAAATTTAGAAAAAATTCCTTGTCATCCACTCCTTTGGTAAGATCCAGTAATGAAGTGTTTAATAAAAAATCGGTTAATCGTTTTTTAATTTCTACATATTTGAAGTGGGCGGGGCAGGGTTTTACATCGGAGCATATCTTCAATCCCAATACACATTCGTGCAGCAATTTATTACCGTCAATTGCCTGCACAATGTCAAATAACGATATCCTTTCCGGAGCATTTTCCGGTATAAAAAAACCTCCATGCCTGCCCTTTACCGATCCAATTACTTTTTCAGATGCCAACGTTTGCAAAACCTTTGCCGTAAATGCACGCTGTAGCTGTGTATTATCCACAATTTCATCAATAGTTACCAATTTTCCTTTGGTAGATTGAGTGGCAATCCAGATACAGGCTTTTATGGCATATTCGGCAGCGCTCGAAAACATTGCGGTATAATATTAGAAAGTTAAGTGAACACAATTGCTTTTTTCCAAAAAACTATTGGAAAATGAGCAAAAATAGCCACATAATTAAAACTTAGCCGAGAATATCTTTGGGCTAATGTTAATACTCAGCCACAACCAATCCTGCCAGTTTCTTGCATTGGGCGTATTTTTTATGGTACGCAAGGAGGCAGTATGCAGGAACGTGGAGTATCCACCCGTTAAACCCACTGTCGGCAGAATTTGCTTTGTGAAGGTAAAATCTAACTCCCCACCCAGATTTTTGGACATTTCCTTATTTTTTGCATCCAAAATTTTTCCTGCCGAACGAAAAATATGGGTATTTAATCCCAGCGTGGTTTTGGCCGATGTCTTATAGCCAATATTAAAATACAAATCCATCAACCCTACATTAGCATGACCGTTGCCCACATAAAAATAATCCATAAACCCATAAAATTTATGATGAGTGCCATAGAGCGGGTCAAAAACATGCGTTTCATTAGATGCATTTTTGCTGCTGTCGCCACTCAGATAATCAAGGCCCAAGGTCAGATTCAATGGTTTTGAAGCCTGGTATCCCAAAGCACCGGATAATAGATAAGCGCTCTTATTTTTTCCGTTGGCAGCCTTGCCCGATTGATAATAAGCGGTGATTTGCGGTTTCAATCTGCCATAATTGCCCAACCAGTTGCCACCCATTGTTTGCATATTGTTTACCTTGCCAGATACGATGGCGCCGCCGGACATAGCATCCGATTTATAACCTAAGTTGTTGAATAACAATGATATAGTTGATTGCTCGCTTAACTTAAATTTGCCGTGCAATAACTCCAGATGATAGTAGGGCTGCGCATCGGCAGGTGCAAAGTATTGGCCTGCGGGATTATTGATGTTCAGTCCGGCAGCCTTATAGTTTTGGTTAAATGCAAACCAGGATTGGATTTCGCTTTTTGTGCCTTTTACCGAAAAGTTAAGCGCATCGTGACTTCTGCCGGCAGGGTGCCAGTCAAGAGTACCAAATAAACGGTCATCATCCAACGAAATCATTTGACGACCAATTTTGGTGCGGATATAGTCGGTCAGTTTTACATCGCCATAGGCCTCAAAAACAGTCATTGAATTGGAGCCGGTTGCATCATTCACAAGTACCTGATTGGACTGCCCCCAGATATTTACGTTTTGCAGCGAAACCCTCATTTTCAGTGCATCTGTATTGGCATAATCCATTGTCAGACGTGTACGGTTATTGACAAGGATTGCCGGAGCTTCTCCATCCTGAAGCGGACGGTAAGCGCCATTGCGATACTCGGTACGCGGACGAATTTGAGCCGATATAGAAAATTCATTTTTAGGGGTTTCTTTTTTTTCCTGTGTATTTCCCGTGTGAGGAATAATGAAAACACTAGCTAACAATAAAAGCGAAATGATTTTGGTATTCATATCTGTTAAATAATTTATTAAACAATACTTTTTTGTCTTTTTATACTCTGCAAAGAAAAACTATGGTCGTTATTTATAAAATGATATAAATCATGCTATTAATTTTGTACAACATGATATATGTCATAGAATTGTAAGTATTCAACCTATAGATTTGCACTATTAAGATTATTTTATCTTTTTTATGTCGCCTTCATCAGAAAATATAAAAAACAGCAGAACTAAAAAACGATACAGGTTTATAATCACGGTATTGTTGGGTCTGATTATTGGGTTGATTGGATTTATTTTATACATTTCCAAAGCCCACTCCTATCTGTCCGATGATCCTAAAGCCTGCATCAACTGCCACATTATGGCGCCGGAATATGCTACCTGGTCGCACTCCTCGCACGGTAGAAATACGGTGTGTAATGACTGCCACGTGCCTCACGACAATTTTGTAAGAAAATATTACTTCAAAGCAATGGACGGGTTGAGGCATGCCACTATCTTTTCATGGCGCGCCGAGCCTCAGGTTATACGAATGTTAAAACCCGGCGAAACTGTAGTACAGGAAAACTGTATTCGTTGTCACGATCAGTTGAATAGCGTAGTGAGTACCGCCGTAACTGCCAAACAGGCGCGCCACGGAGAAGGGAAACTGTGCTGGGATTGCCATACCGATGTGCCGCACGGCACCAAACGGGGATTAAATTCGGCGCCCAATGCCCGTGTTCCACTTGCAGAAACCCCTGTGCCTGAATGGCTTGATAAAATGATTAAAGAAAACAAACACACAAATAAAGATTAATATCATAAACATACATTTATGAAAAGAAAAAACCTTCTGATTGTTATACTTTTGGCTGCTTTTGCTTTCGGTTTGGGATTGTTGGCCAATTCGATTATTCAGCGCCGCGCCGAATCGAAAGTGTTGTCTTATCAGGCAAACAACCTGAACCCCTTTGAGTCGGTTAATGAAAAATGGGAGGAGTTTTATCCCCGCGAATACCAGTCGTGGAAAATGACTTCCGACACTACTTTCAAATCAAAATACCATAGCAGCAATATAGTGGATTTGCTTGAAGAACGCCCCGAAATGGTGATTCTTTGGGCAGGATACGCTTTCTCCAAAGACTATGGCACCCCTCGCGGGCACTATTATGCCATTCAGGACGTATATCATACCCTGCGCACCGGCGCACCCAGCGACACCAGCAAAGGTCCTCAGCCCGGTAGTTGCTGGACCTGTAAAAGCCCTGATGTACCCAGAATGATGAATCAGGTAGGAATTGAGAAATTTTACGGATCCAAATGGGCTGACTTTGGCAGTGATGTGGTAAATCCAATTGGATGTGCAGACTGCCACGATTCCAAAACAATGAATCTGACCATTACCCGTCCGGCATTAGTAGAAGCTTTTCAGAGAAGAGGAAAAGATATCAGACAAGCCACTCAGCAGGAAATGCGTTCCTTAGTGTGTGCTCAGTGCCATGTGGAGTATTATTTCAAGGGCGACAACAAATATGTAACCTTCCCCTGGGATAAAGGAATGAATGCCGATGATATTGAAAAATATTATGACACTGTTCAGTTTGCCGATTATGTACACAAACTGAGCCGCACACCCATCATAAAAGCGCAACATCCTGATTATGAGGTATTTGAATTAGGCATTCATGCGCAAAGAGGCGTTTCCTGCGCCGACTGCCACATGCCTTACAAATCGCAGGGCGGTATCAAATACACCGACCACCATATTTCCAGTCCATTGGCCAACATCAATAATACCTGTCAGGTTTGCCACAGAGAAAGTGAAGCAGTTCTGGCAAAAAACGTGTATGACCGTCAGGATTATGTGTATAATTTAAGAAACAGGCTCGAAAAACAATTAGCAAAAGTACACCTGATGGCCAAATTTGCTTGGGACAATGGCGCTCAGGAGGCCGAAATGAAACCCATTTTGCAACTGATTCGTAAATCGCAGTGGCGCTGGGACTTCATCACTGCTTCGCATGGCGCTGCATTTCATGCTCCCATCGAATCTCAAAGAGTATTGGGCGATGGTATGTACTATGCCATGCAAGCCGAGCAAGGCATCAATGACTGGATACTTAAAAAAGGTGTAACTGCCAAGTTCGTAATGCCCGACATCAGCACCAAGGCGAAAGCCCAACAATATATCGGATTGGATATACCTAAAGAAAAAGCAGCGAAGGAAAAATTTTTGAAAGATGTGGTACCCCAATGGCTTCAAAAAGCTAAAGAAAAAGGGTTGCTGATTACAAAAAATTAGGAGAAATTAAATTTGATTTGATAAAAAGCTCAATCGGTGCCAATTGATTGAGCTTTTTGATTAATAAAAACTATTTTTGATAATTCTTAAAGAAGTATTGCTGAAATGGGGTGGTAAAATATAAGTGATTGAAACAGAAGGAACTAACATTATATTTTTTAAAATAACAAAAATGCCGGTTTCTTAATCAGGCTTCTTTTCCCATACAACATAACAGTTTAATATATACACTGATAAATAAATATGACATTCGAAAAAACATTTCACGACAAAGCTCAATATAAAAAATCTCTATTGATAGCACTTGTATTTTTAATGATCGGTGTATTAATGGAATTGTTTTTTGGGCATTTACCAAAGTCGTTATTTTCTTTTCCGGGAAATATCTGGATGACGGTAGGTTTTGTAACAGTGTTTACTGCGCTTTTTTTTGTAGCAAGAAAAACTGATTTGGTAATGCTATTGAGCAGTGTGCCATTTGCCGTTACCACCATCATCATCTTAGGGGTGCTCACCATCGGGTTGGGAAGCATCAATCTGAGCGACCAACACTCACAGGGTTTGGCCGGAAAATTAGGGTTGGATAATATTACCACTACCTGGTATTTTGCCTTTATATTCTTTATGACGCTCGTCAATCTTTGGCTGGCTATACTGAAGAGAGCCCTTTTTTTTCAAAAAAAGAATATTACATTTTTATTAAACCATTTTGGGCTTTGGCTTACCCTGTTTGCAGGCGTGATGGGGCAAGGCGATCTGATGCGGCTGACTATGCAGCTAAAACCCGATGCCCCCGAGTGGCGCGGCACTGACGAAAATGGTCACCTTGTCGAATTGCCATTAGCATTGGAACTCAAACGCTTCAAGATGGAAACCTACCCCAATAAACTTTTTATAATTAACCGTGAGGGTGAAGCATTGCCCAAAATACGTCCGGAAAGTTTTTTGTTGGAAAAGGATAGCCTGACACACCAGCTTCTTAACTGGAAAATTACCCAACATCAATTTATTGACAGCGCTGTTTTGATTGGAGAACATGAATGGGGTAGGCACCAGATGTGGGGTTCTACCAATGCAGCAAAGGTTACGGTAGAAAATTTGAAAACCGGCGCTAAAGAAACAGGATGGGTTGCAGCCGGAAATTTTCAGTTTCCGCCGGAAACGATTAATTTAGACAGCAATCATATACTCATCATGGCTCCTGCGGAGGCGCGTGAGTTTGAATCTGAAGTGCTGATTTATGAAAAAGGGAAAGAGGAACACCGGGAAGAAAAAATTCAGGTAAACCATCCTATTACGGTAAACGGCTGGAAGATTTATCAGACAAGTTATGACGAAAAATTAGGTCGTTGGTCCGAAACAAGCATTGTAGAATTAGTTCTCGACCCTTGGTTACCAATGGTTTATGCAGGTATTTTTATATTAATCTGTAACTTTTCCTTATACGGAATATAATTTTTCCTGAAAACCAGAATTTCATTAGGTTTTGTGGTTTTTTTACACTTATTTTGTATTCCGTAATACGGAATATATGAAATCTAAAAAATCCCCTTACCCAAAATGGGTGAACGAGCACCGCAAACCCGGTACTGAAATTAGAAAAATTGGAGACAAGTTTTACATTTATAGCGTATCAGCATATTATGATGCAGCGCGGGGGAAAGGCAGGAAAAAGACAGGTCCCTATTTAGGAAGGATTACCCAGCAAGACGGCTTCATCGAAGCCATATCCAGAAAAGTACCAAAGACATATACTGCTGTAAATATTCAAAATCTGTCCACCAGAGATTACGGATTATGGAGCTTTTATTTCCGAAGGGTGCAAGGATATCATAGACGGGGTCAAACAATATTTTCCTCAGCAATGGGAATGGATAGCTGTAGCCTTGTATTGCAGAATTAGTACACACCTCTCCTTTAAAGAACATGAGTTTTTACTATAAGCGAAGTTATCTGAGCGAAGTATTTGATATTAGTGTCAATGAGTAAAACGATGACGACTTTAATAAAAGACCTCGGCAGTAACAGGAGAACCCATTATCCAATATAGCGGCAGCTTTCAGGAGATAAGAATCTTATTCTGATGGATGCCACTTCCATTGTTTCTTATTCGGAGAATTTAACCAGAGTAGAACAAGGGCTTACGAAGTATAAATCTTTTGAGCCATTATTTAATCTGCTATACTTCTATTGTCCCGACAATTATATGCCGGCATATTACCGTTTATTCAACGGGAATATAAAAGATGTCAAAATGATAAATCATGGCTCTTCAGGAGAGTGGTTATAAAGAAGCTATGATAATAGCAGATAAAGGATTTTACTCTATGGCAAATCTGGAACTTCTGAAAGCCTATCCTTAAAATATATTATTCCGCTGAAGAGGGACAGTACATTGATAAAGAAAAGCCGCTATAAGAAAATGACTTCCACTACCCATAATTTTCTGTTCGATGAACGGGTTATCTATCACGACAGCTATAGGGTGAATAAAAACAGGAATGTTTATCTTTTTATTGATGAAGCAATGATGATTAAGGAGAAAAGGGATTATATCCATCGGATGAAAAAACATCCACAGAATTATAGTAAAGGATTTACTGATCAGCTGCCTTACTTCGGTAGTTTTGCTGTAATTACAAATCAAATTGAAGCGCCGGAAAAAGTGTTTTTGAATTATAAGAGTCGTTGTGGGGTAGAAGTTCTCTTTGATGGGGTAAAGAATATATTGGGGAATGATTATACCTATATGCAAAATGACGAGGCTCTTGAGGGCTGGATGTTTATTAATCATCTCGCTTTGCAGGTTCATCATAAAATATTTGCCCTGTTGAAGCAGAAAGGGCTATTATCAAAATACTCTATCAGGGATTTTATTAACTTTCTTTCCGACATTCGAAAAGTTAGAGTAAACAATCAGTGGCTGCTTGAACCCATGATTGATAAACAGAAGAAACTGGTAGAAAGTATTGGAATCACTATTCCGTAAGAAAAAAGTTACAAATTAATTGCAGGCGCTGTAGCCTTTTTAATCCAAAACAGAAAATAAAATGTGGCAATATTTTCCAAATATAACTTTCGGTATGTTAGCCCTCTGGCTGATATCAACCTATTTTTTATACTTACGAAAAAACGGTTCAGGATTGGCGGTGGGACTGCATTTGCTGGCTACGCTGATATTGGGAGTTTTTATTACCATCTTATGGATAAAACTTGAGCGACCGCCACTGCGTACCCTGGCCGAAACAAGGATATGGTACTCCTTTTTTATGGGAGGTATCGGGGTTATCCTTTATTATATGTATCGTCAAAAATGGATGCTCTCCTATTCGGCATTAATGGGTTCGGTATTTATTTTGGTTACTTTTTTCAGGCCCGACAGTTTCAATAAGACACTGATGCCTGCCCTGCAGAGTGTATGGTTTGTGCCGCATGTGGTGGTTTATATTTTTGCCTATGCCATGTTGGGGATGGCCACCGTTGTAGCATTGAAGGGCGTATATAATTACAAAAAGAATCAAAATACGGACAATGCTGTCCTAATTGCAGACAGACTGGTCAATGTAGGCTATGCCTTTCTTACTTTCGGTTTGTTGTTTGGCGCCCTATGGGCAAAGGAAGCCTGGGGTCACTATTGGACATGGGATCCAAAAGAAACCTGGGCATTTATCAGTTGGTTGGGATATCTCATTTATATTCACTACCGTTATAAATACAAAAACACAACAGCAATCACCGCGTTTACAATTATCATTGCTGCTTTTGTATTGATATTAATATGTTGGTTTGGGGTAAACTATTTGCCTACCGCATCTCAGAGTGTACATACTTACACCGGATAAATTTAAAGTGGCTTAGGGGCCACTTTAAGTTTAATACAATCCATCAATACTCAAATATCTTTCGCCGGTATCGTAGTTTACGGTAAGAATTCTTGAACCTGCCGGTATTTCAGTCAGTTTTTTGGCTACCGCCGCCAATGCCGCTCCGGTAGATACTCCTACAAAAATACCTTCCTCTTTTGCCATACGCCTTGCATAGTCGTAAGCTTCATCTTTGCCTACTAATACTGTTCCGTCGAGCGCCGAAGTATTTAAAATGGAAGGGATAAAACCTGCTCCTAATCCCTGCAACGCATGAGGCCCGGGAGGATTTCCACTGATAACGGCAGACCCATCCGGCTCTACAGCCAATACCTTGAGGTTTGGAAAATGTGCTTTAAGTACTTCGGCCAGCCCGGTAATGTGACCGCCGGTACCTACGCCTGTAATGATATAATCTAATCCTTCGGGAAAATCTGCCAAAACTTCTGCAGCCGTTGCCTTCCGATGAATTTCGGTATTTGCTTCATTGTCAAACTGTTGCGGAATCCAGGAGTTAGGCGTTTCTGCTGCCAGCTCCTTAGCTTTTTCAATGGCGCCCTTCATTCCTTTTTCGCGGGGTGTAAGTACAAATTCGGAGCCATACACACTCATCAGCCTTCTTCTTTCGATACTCATGCTTTCGGGCATCACCAATATTAATCGGTATCCTTTCACAGCTGCTACCAATGACAATCCGATACCGGTATTGCCGCTTGTGGGTTCTATGATAACGCTGTCTTTATTCAGGAGTCCTTTTTGTTCGGCATCTTCTACCATTGCCAGGGCAATACGATCTTTGAGGCTGCCACCCGGATTTGTTCTTTCTAACTTAATCCACACTTGGTGGCTATTGCCAAATAAACGATTAATCCTCACATGAGGAGTGTTTCCAATTGTTTGTAAAATGTTGTTTGCTTTCATATCGTTGTTTGTTTTTGATGTTTTAAATTATTAGTAATCAATAAGATATTTGTTTTCCCACTTTTATTATATTACCCAGTTCAGGATCAGTTCATCTCCGGGAAGCATGTCCTTTACCGTTATTTCGCTTTTGTGATAAACTACCGAGTTGGAGGGTACACTGCTTGTAAGCCACACATTACCGCCAATGATGCTGTCTCTGCCCACTACGGTATCGCCACCCAAAATGGTGGAGCCGGCATAAATGATTACATTATCCTCAATGGTTGGATGGCGCTTACTTTCAGACAGTTCCTTTGCCACACTCAGCGCACCCAGCGTAACGCCCTGATAAATCTTTACGTTATTGCCTATGATGGTGGTTTCGCCGATTACAATTCCCGTACCATGATCAATAAAAAAGGGATGGCCGATAGTAGCGCCGGGATGTATATCAATGCCGGTTTTATTATGGGCATACTCCGACAGTAGCCTGGGTAGTATGGGAATATTGTAACCATAAAGTTCGTGAGCCAGCCGGTACACCGCCGTAGCATAAAAACCGGGATAAGCTACCAATATTTCTTCTAACGACTCGGATGCAGGATCAAACTGTAAAATAGATTCGGCATCTTCTATCAAAAAATCATAAATCTGTGGTATTGAGCCGAAAAATTTTTCTACATATTTATTAGTTTGCTTTTCATCTCCTGCCACATTGTACAGCAGGTTGAAAAATTGGATTTTGAGAGAACTCAATCTATTGGCAATATGCGGCACTGTTTTTTGCTGAATGTCATTGGGCAAAAACAAAAATTCAAACAAATCATCCATAAACTGCTCGGCCTGTTTTTTATCAGGGAAAGCAGCATAATTCTTTGAATTTCGTTTAAACAATTTATTTATAAATTCTTCGTACATCTATCTTTTTCTTTAAGTTGATTTAAGGTCATAAAAGAAATTGTCATTTATGGTTTTTGTGCCTTTCAGGATTTTGAGGCTTTTTGTTGTCAAATTTTTTTCAAAACACACTTTCAAGTGTAGCACAATGGGCACAATATAGTATAAAAAATTTATTGAGCTAAAAAAGATCAAAAATAAAATGGAGAATTAACCGGCAAACTGCTTCCGATAATAATATCGTAACTTAGCCAACTTATAAGATGCAAAAGAAATATTTAAACGAAAAACTGCCGGAGGGCTGGAAAAAGCAAATTGCAGCAGGAGACCATAAGGTCTTTCGGCAGTTTTTTGATCTTTTTGCAGATAGACTTACAAATTTTGCATTTTCCATCACTCAAAACAGAACAGCTTCTATTGAAATTATGGATGAGGTTTTTGTTCAGATCTGGAAAAACAGAACCTCGCTGACCGAAATTGATAATATTACTACCTATTTATATAAAGCCATTAAAAATACTGCTCTTAATTACCTCTCCAAAAAAGCAAAAGAAAAAATTTTCGACGCATTTGACAATATCAATATTGACATCAGTTTTTATGAAAATCCAGAACAAAATCTTATTTCTTCCGAAATTTTAAAAAGAATTAATGACGCAGTGGATGCGCTTCCTCCCAAATGCAAGATGATTTTCAAACTTGTCAGGGAAGATGGATTAAAATATCGACAGGTGGCTGAAATATTAAATATCTCTGTAAACACAGTGGATGCTCAAATGGTAATAGCTGTGAAAAAGATCAGCGAAAAAGTAAAAATTCATCTTGATACACTTCCTCTCAAATCTTCTTTAAAAAAATAAACTATAAAAATTTATATTTCTTTTAAGGTCTTGATATGAAAATATTGTCTGTATAGACAGATAGTATTATGATTCAGGATAAACTTGCCATATTAATTTCAAGAAAATTATCGGGCGAAGCTACCGAAGAAGAAATTCGGGAGTTGGAGGATTGGTTAAAAAATCATCCTCAAGATCAATATTTTTCGGCTGTGCTCAATGAATATTGGCAGGGACACACTCAAATTTCAATAGATACCAACGAAAAAAATATCCATTTTGAGCAAATCCTGAAATTAGCCGAAACAGAAGCAACGGATACTAATAAGTATTTGAAAAAATTTAAAATTATCAGACTGAAATACTTATGGCCGGCAGCATCTATTGTTTTTATTATAGTGGGCTTTTTACTATGGAGTTCAATGTTCTCATTGCGAAAAACAAATGAAGTAGCAGTTGCGAAGGGAGCCAAAACTCAAATTATATTGCCTGACGGGTCAAAAGTTTGGCTTAATTCGGCAAGTAAACTTCGATACAGTAAAAATTTTAATACAAAAAGCAGAGAAGTTACTTTGGAAGGCGAAGGTTTTTTTGATGTAATAAGAGATAGCGCCAGACCTTTTATAGTTCATACAACAGCTATTGACATTCATGTTTTAGGAACCAGTTTTAACGTAAAAGATTATGGCTCAGATAAAGCAATAGAAACCACGCTCATCAAAGGTTTGATAGAAATTGTGAACAAAAGTGACACTCATCCTTCTAAAATCATTTTACATCCGAAAGAAAAACTCATTTTTAATAAGGTTATTGAAAGTCAAAAGAAGGAAAATTTTTCGAAATCCGATTATCATATTGTATCGCTACCCAAAACCAAACCCGATACAGCCATAAATGAAACATCATGGATACACAACCGTCTCGTATTTGAGGGAGATACTTTTCGAGAGCTTGCCAAAAAAATGGAACGGTGGTATAATGTGGAAATTATTTTTTATAATGAAAAAACAGCCAACTTTCGTTTAAGAGGCGTTTTCGAAGACGAATCTTTAGATCAGGCAATGAAAGGCTTGCAAATGATTGCTCCTTTTAGTTTTAAAGTAAACGGAAACAAGATTGAAATTTATTGATATTTAAAATTTCTAATGATTAGATTAATTAACAAAAAATAAAAATTTATGAAAAAAAGTGAATCCTTTGGCTTTAGACAGCCTTCAAGGTCGCTGCTGAAAACTCTAATTATGATGAAGCTTGTTATTTTGATTATTTCTTTAACTGCTTTTCAAGTAAATGCGAAGCTGGTTCTGGCACAAAATTTATCATTTAATATGAGAAATACAGAGATAAAGGATGTGCTTAAAGTAATTGAAAAACAAAGCAATTATCGCTTTATGTATAATTATGATAGCAGAGTGTTAAACCAAAAAGTAGATTTTTATGCTACCAATGTATCTGTAACGGATGCATTAGACAAATTATTTGCAGGTTCGGGACTGACCTACCGAAAAGTAAATAACAATCTTATTGCCATAATAACCACTGTTTCTGAAACAAAAGAAATTATTGTTACCGGAACGGTACGAAACAATTCTGGTCAGGCAATTGCCGGTGTTTCTGTCCAGGTAAAAAGCACAAATATTGGCACAATCACCAATGAGGCAGGGCAATTCACCATAACTGTTCCTAATCCAAATGATGTACTGGTATTTAGCTCTGTTGGATATGAAGAAATAGAATATGCACTGAATGGCGAAAATAAATTGGACATTATCATGACACCTACTCAGCAAGTACTCGAACAAGTGGTGGTAGTAGGGTATGGTACACAAAGAAAAGTTGATGTAACCGGTTCCGTGGCGCAAGTGAAGGGAGATGATATAGCAAGAATGCCTAATACGAACCCCATCAGCTCCCTGCAAGGAAAGGTAGCCGGCCTAACTATAAGCAATTCGGGAGTACCGGGCGCCGCACCCACTGTTCGAATCAGAGGAGTAAACAGTACTAATAGCGCCAGCCCTCTGTACGTTGTAGATGGTATTTTGCAAGATAATATTGATTATCTAAACCCTGCCGATATAGAGAGCATTGATGTTTTGAGAGATCCTTCTTCTATTGCCATTTATGGTTTAAGGGGTGCAAATGGCGTAATAGCCGTAACCACCAAAAAAGCAGCTCGTGGCCAAACACGAATAAATTATCAGGGAAGCGTAGGCTTTAGTGAGGTTCAGCATAAAATAGCAGTAACTGATGCAGAAGGATTTAAAAAATTATATGCTGCCCAGCTTGCCAATTTAGGTTCGCCTGCTTTTGATTATTCTAATTATAGCGCAAACACAGACTGGCAAAGTTTGATACTTCGAAAAGCCCTTTTCACCAATCACAGCATAAGCGTAGCCAATAGCGGCGAAAAATCAACCACCTATCTCAATATTGGATATAATAAACAAGAGGGCGTAGTAAAATATGGAGATTATGAACGCTTTATTATCCGCCTGAATGAAGAAATCAGAGTTTCAAATAAAATAAAAGTAGGTGGGGATATTGCAGGCACTTATTGGAATACCAACCCCACCAATGTTACGCTTACAAATGCGCAATGGGCTGCGCCTATCGTTCCGGTAAAAGCAGGCGATGATTTATATTACAGTATGCCATCTTTTCAGCGCGCTCAGGTGGGTAATCCTATGGCTACAATTGACAGGAATAATCGGACATCTGTTAATCGCGGATATCGGGTAGTAGGCAGTGTCTTTGGAGAGCTCAAATTATTAAAAGACCTAACTTGGAAATCGGTTTTTTATACTGATTTGGGATTCAATAACAATCGTTCTTTTAATCCATTGCCAATGCGTTACATTAATTTAGGAGAAATGGGAGGAAAGACCGATACAACTTTTGACAACCGCCAGTTCACAAGCGTGTCTCAAAGGCAGGAGGAGTTCAGAAAGTTTCAACAAGACCATACGCTAACATGGGATAAAAATTTTGGCGGAGGACATCGTTTGACTGCTCTGGCCGGATTCTCAACCGTATATACTGACAATACTGCCCTGAGCGGAACCAGAAGAGATACTTCTTTAGTCATTCCCAATGACCCTGATTTCTGGTATTTGGACGTTGCCAATATTAATAATCCGGGAAGCTATGGGGGCGCAGGCGGAAAGAGCGCATTAGCAGGTGCGTTTGGGCGTGCTAGTTATGCCTACAAAAACAAATATCTTTTTAATGCTACTATCAGAAGAGATGGAAGTTCCAAATTTGCTCCCAAAAACCGTTGGGGAACTTTCGGAAGCATTGGCGTAGGATGGGTTGTTAGCAGTGAAAACTTTTTTAAATCAGAAAAAATCAATTTCTTAAAATTAAGGGCTGCCTGGGGAAAAATTGGAAACTCAAATGGAGTAGCCGACAATTTATATCAGCCGGGTGTTTCCAATGCCTCTACTGCAATTTTTGGCGACAATGTATATACATCGGTTCAGGCTGCTTATATACCTGACCCCAACCTGCATTGGGAAGTGGTACGAGGTATAGATGTAGGCCTTGATTTCAGGGCGTTAAACAATCGGTTGAATGCCGAAATTAATCTTTACGACCGGACTACTTCCGATATTTTAACCAGTCTTGAAATCCCTAATGACAGCCGTCGTTATTTTACCAATTTAGGTAAGATAACAAACAGAGGTATTGAAATTTCTGCTGGGTGGAGCGATAAATTGGACAATGGCCTGAGCTATGGACTTAACGCAAATTTCAGTTATAATAAAAATGTTGTAAACTCTATTGGCGACAATATCAATTTCCAAATATTGGGTAATGGTGGCGTCAATAAAACAGAGTCTGGTAAATCTATTGGCTATTTCTATGGCTACAAACAGATTGGAATTTATCAATCAATATACCAAATGGAAAACTTGCCTTATTATGCAGGTGCAAGACCAGGTGATATCATTTATGCCGATATTGATCGCAATGATACCATAACCACAGCCGACAGAACGTATTTGGGGACACCTTTCCCTCCTTACAGTTTTGGCGCTTCATTTAATATTGGTTATAAAGGATTTGATCTGATTATAGAAGGTCAGGGAGTTGCAGGGAATATGATTTATACACAACGACGGACCAGCAATTTTGCTACTTTAAACTATGAAACCAACCGTCTTAACGCATGGACAGAAGCCGGTTCTACCAATATTGAACCTATATTGGATGCAACCAGAGGAAACAACTTTCTAATGAGTAGTTATTATCTTGAACCAGGAGATTATTTCAGATTACGAACTATTCAATTGGGATACTCATTCAATACTTTACAAAAAACTTTTAAACAGGCCAGAATATATTTAAGCGCTCAGAATGCTGTTACTTTCACTAAAGTTACCGGCTATTCTCCTGAAGCGCCTATCGGTAGTATTTTGGGTGGAGGTGCAGATAATGGAATATATCCTGTTCCTGCCACTTATACATTGGGAGTGAATTTAACCTTTTAAATTATTAAACTACGAGTGATGAAAACAAGTTTAAAATACATAATTATTAGTTTGACGCTGGTATTGATGATAACTACCGGTTGTAAACGGTTTTTAGATACACAGAGACAAGGAGCTTATACCGCCGATAACTATCCTTATCCGGGAGGCAGCGGCCCTTATGATCAATTTATTTTTGCTGCATATAATGACTTAAGGAGTTACAGTGTACATGTGGATGGATTTGTAAACGCCACCAGTATCCGTAGTGATGATGCTGATAAAGGAAGTACGCCGGCTGATGGAGGCGCCGATGTAGCGCAAATGGAAAATTTCCCGGTATTGCCAACCAATGGTCGGTGTAATGCACTTTGGACAGGTTTTTATGGTCTGATTAACAAGTGTAACAGCGCTTTAATAAATATTGACACCATAAAAAATATAACGGCATCAGAAGAGATAAAATTACAATCAATAGCAGAAGTTAAATTTTTAAGAGGATATGCTTATTTTATGCTGGTAAGGCTCTTTGGAAATATTCCTATTATTGACACCATCTATGCCAATGTTAAAGAACAACCCTTTATACCGCAAAGTACTCCTGCTCAGGTTTTTGAGTTTATCGAGATGGAATTAAATTTTGCAGCTAATTACCTGCCTCTGGCATGGGATAAAGCCAAATTTCCGGGAAGACTTACAAAGGGAGCTGCCAATGGATTATTGGCCAAAGTATATCTTACACAAAAGAAATGGTCACAAGCAGCTGCCGCAGCCCAATTGGTAATGAACTCGGGTCAATACGATCTTTCGGTAAATTACAGCGATATCTTTAGCGAGCAGGGTGAAAATAGCAAGGAATCTCTGTTTGAAGTACAGGCAACAGCTACTCCTTCTATTACTCAGGCCAATGGAATTCAATATGCCAGTATTCAGGGAGTAAGAGGCTCCGGTATATGGAACAACGGCTGGGGATGGAATGTGCCGAGCGATGTATTGGAAGCAGCTTATGAACCTGGCGATCCGCGCAAGGCGCGTACTATTCTTTATTCAAGTACAGGAACTGTAAAGAACTATTCAATGTATGGGGAAGAAATGCCTGTATATCCTTCTCAGGTTCCGAATCCGAGATATAATCATAAGGTATTAGGTGAGCCATCTCTACGCAACACTATAAGCAGGGGTTGCTGGTGGATGAATGTACGATTATTGAGATATGCCGACGTAGTGTTGATGTATGCAGAGGCGCAAAACGAGTTGGGAAAAAGCAATGAGGCTTTAAATGCTGTCAATTCAATAAGAGAAAGGGCAAGAAGAGGCGCTGCGGCAGGTGTTTTACCCAATATTACTACCACAGACCAAGCCCAGTTGCGTAATGCAATCAGGCAGGAAAGAAGAATAGAATTTGCAATGGAACATGAAAGATTTTTTGACATTGTCAGATGGGGTATCGCACAGCAGGTAATGCATGTAGCCGGGAAAACCAATTATTTAGATAGTAGGGATGGCTTACTGCCTATTCCTCAATCCCAAATTGACCTGAGTAATAAACGATTAGTTCAAAATCCGGGATATTAATTATCAATAAGCCTATTTCATCTGATCTTTAAAAAATTAAAAACAAACAAATGAAATTTACTTTTAAATATAGAATAAATTTTTGGATCGCCATTTTATCCCCCTTTATATTATTTTTATCATGTGCCAAAAATGGTAATCCCAATAATCTGCCTACTTCGGTTAATGAATCTGAGTACATCAGACCCAATACCAATACTGATGCCATAAAAATATTGGCTATCGGCAATAGTTTTTCAGAGGATGCAATAGAATCGCACTTATATGATTTGGCGAAGTCCGACGGGAAAAAAATAATTATTGGAAATTTATATATAGGCGGCGCTTCGTTGGAGCTGCATGTTCAAAATGCCAAATCAGGAGGTGCCGTTTATGAATACCGAAAAATAGGCGCTGATGGTATCAAAAAGAACTATACCAAAACTGCTATCCAGTCGGCTTTGATTGATGAAAGCTGGGATTATGTCAGTTTTCAGCAGGTGAGTCAAAATAGTGGGCAATACAACTCGTTTGAGAGTTCTTTGCCTGTTTTGTACAGTTATGTAAAGGATCATAACAAAAATGCAAATACCAAATATATCTTGCATCAAACATGGGCTTATGCACAAAATTCCACACATGAAGGCTTTGCGAACTACAATAAAAATCAAATGAACATGTACAATGCCATTGTAGATGCCTATAACAAAGCAAAAGCTTTAATTTCTGCAAGCATGATTGTGCCAAGTGGCACAGCCATACAAAATGCAAGAACCAGTGTGGTTGGTGATAATTTTTGCAGAGATGGTTATCATCTGACCATTCCAATGGGCAGATACCTTGCCGCCTGCACCTGGTATGAAGCAATTTTTGCAAAATCGGTAGTCGGCAATAAATACAAACCAAATGAACTTTCGGATTTTGAAGCAGCTATTTGCCAAAATGCGGCTCATTTTGCAAACCAACAACCCAATACTGTTACAGAGATGGTGAATTTTCAGGGAGATGGAAACTTTTCTGGTTCAATATTTTTAAATTTTGGCACTGCTGCACCACCTGCAGGCTGGAACGGACTTACTAATTTTACCGAAGGCTCATCTACTGCCCTGAAAAATAATACCAATAATTATACCGGTGTTGGCGCTACCATTACAGAGAGATTTAATGGTCAAAATACTGCCGGTGAAGCATCTACCACTACCGAGTTTAATATGCCTACCATTGTATCGCAAAATTCTTACTTTGGTAATTCAAAGGCAACTTTTGGCGGTATGCTGATAAAGCAAAGTAAGGTTAAAATAACTGGACTTAATAAAGACATGAAGTACAATTTCTGCTATTTTGGTTCCAGATCTGCATCATCCGACAATAGAGATACTAAATTTATAACTGCCGGTAAAAATACAGTAGTAGTAAGCCAAAATACCTCAAATAACAAAACAGAAATTGTGTGTGCGCAAAACGTGCAGCCCAATGATTCGGGAGAAATAGAAATTACTGTTACTGCCGGAGATGCAAACAATAACGGCAACGGGTTCTACTATATCAATGCTATGCGAATAACTAAGGCCAATTAATAATAAGAATTTTAAATTATCTTATAGTTTTTTCAATAAATTTGGCAGTACCTTTCTAATAAGGCGCTGCCAAAAATTTTTGATTATGTCATTAAAAGTATTTTTATCAGCCGGTATCCTCCTACTGGCCTCCTTGAGTTGTTTCGGCCAAAAAATGATAAACAAAAAGCCGGTATCCACCATGCCGTTTACTTTGCAGATTAATAAAAACATCAGCGATTCCGCCTTGGTTGATCTGGTACAAAAACAAACCCTTCGATACTTTTGGGAATTTGCGCATCCTGTAAGCGGCATGGCCCGAGAAAGGAGCAACGAAACCTTCAACTATGGCAATGAAGTAGTTACCACCGGCGGAACCGGTTTTGGAGTAATGGCTATTGTAGTGGGTGTTAGCAGAGGCTGGATAGAACGGGATACGGCTGCTCGATTTTTATTGAAGATGGTGAAATGGCTTGCCAAAGCAGATTCTTATCATGGGGTGTTCCCTCACTGGTATCATGGCCAAACCGGCAGAACAATTCCCTTTAGCCGAAAGGATGATGGAGCCGACCTGGTAGAATCTTCCTTCTTATTGCAAGGACTATTAACGGTAAGACAATATTTTAATGGCGAAAACAACCTCGAGCGTGAATTAAGGGGTCGTATCAACAGCCTGTGGAACGAAGTAGAGTGGGATTGGTTTACCCGCGAGGGCAGAGAAGTTCTTTACTGGCACTGGAGCCCCAATAACGGATGGGCAATGAATTTTCCTTTGCGGGGTTTTAATGAATGTTTTCTCACATATATACTTGCAGCCTCTTCCGATAAATATCCGGTCTCCGACAAAGTTTATCACGGAGGCTGGGTGGAAAGCAGCCATTTTTTTAATGGGAAAACATTTTATGGTTACACCCTGCCATTAGGTTTTGATTATGGAGGCCCTTTATTTTTTTCGCATTATTCGTTCCTTGGTCTTTCGCCAAAGGGTCTTAAAGACCGCTATGCTGATTACTGGCAGCAAAACCAAAACCATAGTTTAATCAACTTCAGCTATTGTGTTGACAATCCCAAGGGGTTTAAAGGATATGCACCCAATTGCTGGGGGCTTACTGCCAGTGATGACCCCAATGGGTATGACGCCCACTCGCCTACCAATGACAATGGTACCATTTCACCCACTGCGGCTCTTTCAGCTTTCCCCTATACACCTGAAAAATCTATGGCTGCTCTCCGCTATTTTTATACCGAATTAGGCGATAAAATCTGGGGTGAATACGGTTTTACCGATGCTTTCAATCTTTCTAAAAATTGGTTTGCCAATAGTTATCTGGCTATTGATCAGGGCCCGATAATTGTAATGATCGAAAATTATCGTACCGGCTTATTGTGGAATTTATTTATGAGTGCGCCTGAAATAAAAAACGGATTGATGAAGTTAGGTATCAAAAGCCAATATTATCAATAACCATTTCCCCAACGCCCAATCCTTTATAGATGGCATCCTGAATTTTTCCTCTGATGTTCATACTGCTCAGGCGCGGGTTGTTGCGAGTAGGATTCACACGATTCGAAAGAAAAATGTACAGAATATTGTATTGTGGATCTACCCAAACGCAAGTGCCGGTAAATCCGGTATGGCCATAGGTTTGGGCTGAAGACAGCTCGCTGGGATATCGCTCCACCGGATAATCTCCGTTTCTTTTTTTCAATAATTCTTCGGGCTTTTCGGGTTTATCGAAACCATAACCCCGCCTGCTGATAGGGCTGTGATAGCCGGTAAAATACCGGATGGTTTCCCAAGATAAAAATCTTTTTCCGTTCAACTCGCCGCCATTCATCAGCATCTGATACATTTTGCCCAAATTATATGCATCCGAAAAAAGACCGGCATGGCCTGCTACACCTCCGCCCAATGCAGCGCCCTCGTCATGTACTGTTCCTTGCAATAATTGATTCCGAAAACCGGTTTCATTTTCGGTAGGCACTATTTCGTTCTGTGCAAACCGTTCCAAAGGATGATAACCTGTTGTTTCCATGTGCATCGGTATATAAAAGCTATCCCGTATATATTTATCTAAAGGCTGACCGGTAAGCGATTCTACCATTTTGCCCAGAAACCAAAAATCATTATCGCTATACACATATTTTTTTCCCTGTGGGGTGATGGGGCTTTCTATTATTCTTTTCCAGATGGTATCCTTCCAGTCATCCCGAATATACAAACCTCGGGCCACCTGAGTTGTAAACCCTTCCTGTGCAGCAGTTCTATATAATTCGGCTTTAGGATTACCCGAAGAATCCAAGGTTTCTTTATAAAAAGCAATGAAAGGCACCATACCCGCCTCATGCAAAAGAATATTTTCTATAGTTAGTTTTGCCTTATTGGTTTTTTTTGTCCATGGCAGATAGTCAGCTAATTTTTTTTTTAAATCTATCTTCCCTTCCTCAAATAATTTCATGATGGCGAGGGTTGTCACCGAAATTTTTGTAACCGATGCCAAGTCAAATATGCTGCTAATCGTCATTGGCCGGGCATCCGCATCATATTCATAGTTTCCAAATGCCTTATGGTAAATAATTTCTCCATCTTTTGCGGCTAAGATAACACACCCGGGGTAGGCTTTTTTTTTAATACCATCCCAGGCAATTGAGTCAACCGCCGCAAACCGATCATCGCCAATTGGGAATATGGAATATCGCCCATTGATGTTGAGAGCCACTCCAT
Source organism: Chitinophagaceae bacterium (assembly GCA_023957575.1). Lineage (GTDB taxonomy): Bacteria > Bacteroidota > Bacteroidia > Chitinophagales > Chitinophagaceae > Niabella. Next base: position 395,232 of record JAMLGU010000001.1, read on the forward strand.
AGCCAAAATTATACTTACAAACCGAAACGGGTAGCTTGCCTTTTGCCTTAAATGCCCCCTGTAGCCAGTCAGCAGCCACATTCTGAAATGCAGCATCATCCTCATAAGCTATTGCCAATGATTTGGCAGTACAGAAATTTTGTGCTGCCAAAGGATTTCCAAAAACAATCGTCATTGCATTCGTATTGTTCAGGCTGTACCAGTTTTGCATAGCACTTTGGGTAATGCCAAAATTGCCGGCTCCTTTTCGCAAACCCAAACCATGAAACCCGATAACCACTGCATCATATTTGCCCTGCTCAATTGATTTTGCTACCGCACCACCCTTACCCGCTGCATCAGCATAACCAATATTGAAAACATCAGCCCCAAGGTCTTCTTTAAGTCTTTTTGCAAGTGCATTGTTCGCACTACCACCAAAAGCTATGTATGCTACCTTTTTATTTTTATTGAGCGGCAGCGTAAAAAACTCATTTCTGAAAGTATTGGGATTTACAATATTTAACAACGTGAGCGATTCCTGTGCTACTTTGCTTCTTATATTATCAGTTTCTTTGTTCAGGTCTTCCAGCAGGTTATTGGTATCAATCGGCTTCATTTTGTAAAGACCCAAGTTATACTTTGCCAACAATACTTTCTTGGTTTTTTCTTCAATATCTTTCCAGCTGAGTTTTTTTCTTTTAATGGCATCCTTTATAGCCTTAATAGCGCCCGGAACGCTTTCGGGCAGACAAAGCATGTCATTACCCGCAATCAATGCCTCTACAGCAATGGTGCCACCTGGAAAAAATTTGGCCACACCCTTCATCTCCAGCGCATCGGTAAAAGTAAGGCCGGTGAAACCCAATTCTTTTCTTAGCAACCCATCTACTGCATTTTTAGAAATAGAAGTGGCCCGATTGGCTGTAGCATCAATGGATGGCACGTACAGATGACCGATCATCACGCTCTGCACTCCTGCTTTTATCAATTCTTTGAAAGGATACAATTCCAGTTCATTGAGTTGTGTCATTGTTTTGTTAATGACGGGGAGGTCTAAGTGCGAATCTACTGCCACATCGCCATGCCCCGGAAAATGCTTGGCACAGGCCATGATACCGGCATCCTGCATTCCTTTCATGTAAGCAATGCCCATTGCTGTTACTTTATATTTGTCTTCACCAAAGGAGCGATAGCCAATTACAGGGTTGTTTGGATTATTGTTAATGTCCACCACCGGTGCGTAATTTACATGCACGCCCAAACGCTTGCATTGCTCACCCACTGCTTTTCCCATTTCATAGACCAATCCTGTATCCTGCATGGCGCCGAGCGTTATCTGATAAGGAAAGCGTGTAACACTATCGAGCCGCATTCCCAAGCCATACTCACCATCAATAGTAATCATCAAAGGTGTTTTAGCAATGGATTGATAGTAATTGGTCAGTTTTGCCTGCCTTACCGGGCCTCCCTGAAAGAAACACAAAGAACCCACATTATACTTTTTAATATCATTCACCACTTTGTTGATATGATCCTGAGGCAGATTGGAGTGGGCTCTGATAATCATCAACTGAGCTATACGCTGATCATTGTTCAGGCTTTTGTAAACGCTATCCACCCATTGCTCCGCAGTCAGACTGCTTTTGTACTGGGCATTTGCAAATAATGAAACCAAAATCAGAAGTAATAAAAAAAACTTTTTCATAATCGCTTACAGAAAATATTTTTTAGGGTTACGGAACAATCATTATGATAAAAGGTTGCACACAAACTCCTCTCTTTTCAGAGGCGAAAGATAAGCATTTTTTAATTGGGGGAGTAACCGGTAAACAAAAATATTCAGTTGAATGTTGTTTGTAAAGAATTACTATCCAACCATATATTTTTAGTAATAAGGACTAATTAATAAATACAAAATCGGTCCTGTAACCGCTACGTACAACCATAGAGGCCAGGTAATTTTTGCAATCTTTCTATGTTTCTCAAAGTCGCCCGTAAGCCCGTTGTACGCCGAAAACATAATGAATGGCAACACAACGGCTGCCAACGGTATATGCGTCATCAACACAAAGTAATACAAATACCTGACAAATCCATCACCGCCAAACTTTGTTTCACCGGCCAAAAGATGATGTGCCACATAGCTTAATAAAAATAGAATGGATAAAAATAACGCCGTAATGATCAATCTCTTGTGCAGCAAATACTTTTTCGCTTTCACCGCTACCAAGGCCAAAACAAGCAAAATGGCCACAAGGGAGTTGATTACTGCATTTGCCAACGCAAATATGCGAATATCGAAACCCGGATCTATATTGAGTTTTACACGCCCTAATGCCGTAATCATCAAAAACAAAACGGCCGAAATAGAATAAATCAGCGTCTTTGCTTTTTTATCATTTTTTTTCCACGAAGGTTTCAGCATTTTTTTTCTTTTTAAACATAATCAAATAAAGGCCTATTGCCACACCGGCAATTAGAAATACGAATGTCATAATTTTTATCAGCCCGGTGTTTTTGTTCTTTTCGTTATGATTTTTTTCAAGTGTAAGCATCACCACATCTCTCGAAAGCTGTTTCAATGAAGCATCATCGAGTCCGCGATAATAACCACGAATATTGCGCGAACTGTCAATCAGCACAAACATATCTGAGTGAATAAAATCCTCATCCACCCCTTTGCCGTCCATCACAGCCAGTTTCAGATGATTGAGCGCCAGATCATAAATTGTTTTTTTATCTCCGGTAAGCAAGTCCCAGTTTTCGGGATTAATTTGAAACTTATCTGCCCATTGTTTTAGTCGGGGTACCGAATCTCTTTCGGGGTCAATTGAAAATGAAACAAACTGAATGAAAAGATTGGTCTTGTCGCCTACGCGCTGTGCATTGGTGATAGACTCCTGCAGATTTTTCATGTTTCGGGTGAGCGGCGGACATATCGTGGGGCAATGGGTAAAAAAGAAATCGGCAATGATGACTTTATTTTTATATTTATCCAGTGTCACCGCTTCGCCAAGTTGATTAGTCAGCTTAAAATCAGGTAGTTTATGCCAGAGGGTATCATTTACCTGTTTGCCGTTTTTCACCATTGTGGCAACACTATCCGGAATATAATGCCCCGGCATTTGCAATGCCGATTCACTATAATATTTTAGTGCGAAGTAACAAATAAGAGGTACTATCAAAACCATCAGTACCGCATAAAACGCCTTTTTACTCAATTTAAATTTCTTTAATATAAAAAATACCTGCCCTTTCAGTTATTGAATGGACTAAATGCAAAAATCGCAAATATTTGGCAAGAATGGGTGTTTTTTTAAAATGAATGTGAATTAAAATATTATTTGAATAGCAACATTTGTTAACAAAAAATAAATAACTTTCGCAATTATATATCGTATCCAATTTTAATGTTTATGTGTGTTTTTCGATTAGCCAAAAAACTATTACAAAAAAGGATATTGCTTTACTAAAACAATGGGTAAATATTTTTTTAGGAATCAATTATTAAACCAATTTTTATGATATCCAATCTTACATCATTTAGAAACAAATACCAACTTTCCAAAACCCTGAGGTTTGAATTGAAACCGATAGGTAAAACCCTCGAACACATCCAAACAAAAGGCTTAATCAGCGAGGATGAAAAACGAGCAGAAAGCTACCAGAAAATGAAAAAAACCATTGATGGTTTTCACAAACATTTTATTGAGTTGGCCATGAGCACCGTTAAGCTGACAAAGCTGGAGGCTTTTCAGGAATTGTTCAATGCAAGCCCTGAGCGCAAAAAAGAAGAAAGTTATAAAAAAGAATTAGAGAAAGTACAGGATAGTTTAAGAAAGGAAATCGTAAAAGGGTTTTCTACAGGAGAAGCCAAAGAGATTTTTGCCAAGATTGATAAAAAAGAACTCATCACTGAATTGCTGGAGCAATGGATACTGCAACAAAAAGAAGAAGATATTTATTTTGACGAAAAATTCAAGAACTTCACTACTTATTTTGGCGGCTTTCACGAGAACAGAAAAAATATGTATTCCGACAAAGCTCAAAGCACCGCTATTGCCTTTCGCCTGATTCACGAAAACCTGCCTAAGTTTTTGGAGAATATCAAAATCTTTGAAAAAGTAAAAGCAGCACCAGAAGTATATGAAAAATGCCAAACACTCTACAAAGAAATTGAAGCGTATTTGAATATCACTCAAATTGATGAAGCTTTTGAATTGGATTATTACAATGAGGTTTTGACACAAAAACAAATTGATGTTTATAACCTAATCATAGGAGGAAGAACTGCAGAAGAAGGCAAAAAGAAAATTCAAGGATTGAATGAGTATATCAATTTGTACAACCAAAAACAAGAAAAAAGTAAAAGAATACCTAAGCTAAAAATATTGTATAAACAAATATTGAGTGATAGAGGCAGTACTTCTTTTATGGCAGAAAGTTTTTCTGAAGACCAAGAAGTTCTAGATGCTATTGAGGAATATTTTAAGTTTTATTTACTAGCTTTTCAAGCAGACGGCAAAGACGATACGGAGAATGTATTGGAAAAAGTAAAAGAACTATTGGCCAATTTGAAAGAGTATGATTTGAGTAAAATCTACCTTAGAAATGATACGAAAATTACCAATATTTCCCAGAAAATATTTGGCAACTACGGGGTGTTTACTACGGCATTAGAATATTATTACGCTACAGTGGTAAAACCGGATTTTCAGAAAGAATATGAAAAAGCCAATCAGAAGAAGCGGGATACTTTAGATAAAGCACAAGCACAATTTGTAAAGCAATCGTATTTATCTATCGAACTGCTACAAAAGGCGATTGATGCTTATATCGTCACCATAGATAAAGAGGAAGAAATCTATAAAAGATACAGCCCTAATTGCATAGCCGATTATTTCAGAGATTATTTTAAGGCGGAGAAAGAAGAAGGCAAGGATAAAGAATTTGGCTTGATAGATAATATCAAAGCGAAGTATTCCTGCATACAGGGATTGTTGGGAACAGATTATCCGGAGGATAAAAAATTAGTGCAGCAAAAAGAAGAGCTCTTCAATATCAAGGCTTTTTTGGACAGCTTGATGGAGTTGCTACATTTCGTAAAACCTTTGTCTTTGCCCAATGACAGTATTTTAGAAAAAGACCAGAATTTTTACGGACAGTTTGAACCCTGGATGGAGCAATTGAATGGCCTGATTCCTTTGTACAATAAGGTGAGAAACTATGCCACACAGAAGCCATACAGCGAGGAGAAGTTTAAATTGAATTTTGAGAATAGTACTTTATTAGATGGTTGGGATGTAAACAAAGAAGAAGCCAATACTTCTGTGTTATTCATGAAAGAAGGGAATTATTATTTGGGAATAATGGATAAAAATCAAAACAAAATTTTCCGAAATATCCCTAAAGCAACAAGCGAAAATTGTTTCCAAAAGGTGAATTACAAATTGCTTCCCGGAGCTAGTAAAATGTTGCCTAAAGTATTTTTCAGTAATAAAAATATTGACTTTTTCAATCCTAATGAAGAGATTTTAAGAATCAGAAATCACAGTACACATACAAAAGGAGGAACGCCTCAAGCAGGATTTGAGAAATTGGATTTCAATATTCACGACTGTCATCAGATGATTGATTTCTTTAAAGAATCCATTAACAAACATCCCGAATGGAAAAATTTCGGCTTTGAATTTTCGCCTACTCAAAATTATGAAAGCATTGACGCTTTTTATCGCGAAGTGGAATTTCAGGGATATAATATTTCCTATACTCCGATTGACGAAAGTCATATCCATCAATTGGTTGACGAAGGCAAACTCTATCTTTTCCAAATCTACAACAAAGATTTTTCAACTTATAGCAAAGGCAAACCCAATATGCACACGATGTATTGGAAGGCTCTTTTTGATGAAAAAAATCTAAAAGATGTTGTCTATAAATTGAATGGACAAGCAGAAGTTTTCTACCGAAAAAGTTCTATTAAAAATCCTGTAGTGCACAAAGCCAATGAAGCAGTTGCCAATAAGAACCCTTTGGCAGAAAAGAAAGAGAGCGTGTTTGAATATGATTTGGTAAAAGACAAAAGGTACACCCTAGATAAGTTTCAGTTCCACATTCCGATTACCATCAACTTTAAGGTAACCGGCAAAGAATTTATCAATCAGGATGTATTGGATTTTTTACATCAAAACCCCGATGTCAATATCATTGGATTGGACAGGGGTGAAAGACATTTGATTTATCTGACCTTGATCAATCAAAAGGGAGAAATCATTTTGCAGGAATCATTGAATAATATTACTGCCGAAAATCATCCGATTACAACGCCTTACCACGAACTACTGGACAAAAAAGAAAAAGAAAGAGACGAAGCCAGAAAAAGCTGGGGAACCATTGAAAACATTAAGGAACTTAAAGAAGGTTATATCTCACAAGTGGTGCATAAAATAGCCAAACTAATGGTGCAATACAATGCCATAGTGGTGATGGAAGATTTGAATTTCGGATTTAAGAGAGGTCGCTTTAAAGTAGAAAAACAAGTATATCAGAAATTGGAGAAAATGCTGATTGACAAGCTCAATTATTTAGTATTTAAAGATAAAGCACCCTACGAGCCGGGCGGCTTGTACAATGCTTTGCAGCTAACCAATAAATTTACCAGCTTTAAAGAGATGGGCAAACAAAGCGGCTTTCTGTTTTATGTTCCTGCCTGGAATACCAGCAAAATAGACCCTACCACAGGTTTTGTCAACCTGTTTGATACCCGATATGAAAACTTGGAAAAAGCAAAAACATTCTTTTCAAAATTTGAAGACATAAGGTTCAATCCGACTGAAAAATACTTTGAATTTGTAGTGGGAAATTATTCCGATTTTAATGCCAAAGCCGAAGGCACAAGGCAGGATTGGACGATTTGTAGTTTTGGTGAAAGAATTAAAACCTTTAGAAATCCTGATGCCAATAATCAATGGGATAATAAATTAATACAACTTACCGAAGAATGGAAAGCCTTATTTGAAAAATACAAAATTGATTACAAAATCGAGCTAAAAGAGCAAATACTGCAACAAACCGAGGCCGGTTTTTTCAAAGCAGCCTTGGACTTGTTTAAACTGACCCTTCAAATGCGCAACAGCATCACCAATAGCGAAGTGGATTATTTAATCTCTCCGGTAAAGAACAAACAAGGCCGGTTTTTTGACAGCCGTCAGGCAGACGCAACCCAGCCCAAAGATGCCGATGCCAATGGAGCTTATCATATAGCTAAGAAAGGGTTGATGTGGTTAGAGCAAATCAATGCTTTCAATGGTGAGGATTGGAAGAAATTGGATTTAGATAAAACCAATAGAGGCTGGTTGCAATTTGTACAAGGCAAAAATTAATAATAAGTTCATAACAAATAATTATGGAAAAATTTAAAATAACCAAAACCATTCGTTTTAAGTTAGCAAACTCAGAAGGTTCTATACTAAAAGATGAAATAACAAAACTCAATAACAATATAGAAAGCTTCGAAGTGAAAAATTTTATTGCTGAACTTTTTAACTTATTTGAAAAGTTAGAAGCATACCTATTCTTTACAGAAGACAATGAGTTACAGGTAAGTGAGCATATTAATTTTAAAAAGAGTTGGTTAAGATTAAATGTAAAAAACGAATACTATAAGTTTTTGGAAAGCAAGGAACCAAATAAAATTATAAGTATTAAAGTCTCTGATATTCCGGGCTTAGAAGAAATTATCAAACAACGATTTGACGAAGTCAGAAAACAAATTAAAAAGCTAAATGAGTGTGAAAATCTTGACTTAAATCAACGAGCGAGAGATGAGCATATATCATTGCTCATAAAACAGATTGCTGGTCGAAACTCAATTCCTTTTTTCCTTTCTCTAGTAGAGCATACGGATAAAATGAAGGAGGAAGACGATGCAAGTATGTATTTGAAAAATAAAGCAGAGGTTATTAAAAACACCCTATTGGTAGCTATTCAAAAATATTTGCCCAATCAATCTCAAGGCCTATCCATTCTTAAAGCAAGTTTCAACTACTATACCATAAACAAAACACCCATTGATTTTCAAAAGAAGAAAGAGGAATTGGAAAAACAATTGGTTATAAAAATAGATAATGGGCGAATTCATGTTCAAGAACATAAAAAAGGGAAATTGGAATATGTTTCTCTTTTTGATAAAAAAATGAATGAAGAAGTTGTAAAGATATTTAAGAAGGAATTAGCAAAGAACGAAAATGCAATATTAACCATTGGTCATAACCCTTTATCAGATGAAAAGACCTTCTCCCTTCGCCAATTTTTAAAACAGATAAAAGCCGAGCAGCGAAAAAAATTTGAAGAAGCCATTTGCGGCCCGGACTCAACCTATGAGCGACTAAAACAAAATCCGGAACTTTTTCTGTTCAATAATATCTTAATTGGTGAGTACAACAATTACAAAAAACTTACTGAAGAAATTCAAGAGCTTGCCAACCAGAAAAATAATACTCAAGACGATGCTAAAAAAGAGCAACTCACAAGCACAATTAAGAGTAGGAAACAAAAAAGGGGTGAGCTTTTAGATTTTCAGAACAAGGATAACAAACAAGCATTCAAAACTTACAAGGGCTTTATAAGAAAATATACCGATGTAGCTCGAATACACGGCAAAACCCTTGCTTTACTCAAAAGCATAGAAAAAGAAAGCATAGAATCTGCCCTGCTTTCCCACTGGGCTTTGATTATAGAAAACAACCAGCAACACCAACTTGCTTTAATCCCTAAAGAAAAGGCTAAGCTTTGTAAAGAGTGGCTGGAAACTTCTCAAACTAACAATTCAGAACAAGATGCTATTATTTGGTTTGAGTCCTTACAATTAAGGAGTTTGAGAAAATTGTGCTTTGGCTTTGTCGAAAATAGAACCAATAGCTTTTATAAAGCAATAAGCCAGTCTCCGGAATTAAAAAAATATACATCTAAAAATGGCAGGGGGTTTATTAAAGGGGAGTATGAATTTGAAGGTGATGAGCAAAAAATAATCCAATTCTATAAACATGTTCTTAGAACCAAGTACACCGAATCGGTTCTTAAACTGCCTTTCAAGGAAATGCAGGATACTATATTTGTTCAGGATTTTGAAAACTTAGACGAATTTAAGATTGCTTTAGAAAGGATAACCTACAAAAGATATGTTTGTAAGCCTGTCAATTACTTAGAAGAACTCAAAAAATTTAGCCCTAAAATCTTTAACATTACTTCACAAGATTTAGAAAAGGCAGAAGAAAAGAATCTAAAACATCATACCATTTTATGGAAAAAGTTTTGGACAAAGGAAAATGAGGTGAACCATTTCGCCTTTAGATTGAATCCGGAAATTCAGATTACCTACAGGTTGTCTAAGACAAGTAGGATGCTTAAATATGGGCATACTTCTTCACATTATGACCCTTCAAAAAAGAATCGTTACTTGCACCCTCAATTTACATTAGTTATCACCATTTCGGAAAATTGCAATAGCAATGAACCAGAAATGAACTTTAAAACCGATGAAGAACTCGCTGAACAAATAACTGGGTACAATCAAAGATTAAGTACAGATTTTAAATTTGCATTGGGTATTGACAATGGTGTTGCCGAGCTGGCCACTTTGGGGGTCTGCCATCCCGATTTTTTAAAGAAATCTGCACAGGAAAGATTAGAAACTTTTCAAAATATTAATGATTACGGATTTAAAACTCTTGAGATAAAAAATCCGTCTTATTATGAGCTATACAAAGGAAAAGACAAAAGAATTATTGCTCAAAATCCTTCCTATTTTTTGAATAAAGAAACTTATAAAGCGGTTTTTGATAAGACAGAGGAGGAGTTCAAGGCTATGTTTGCAAATCAATTTAAAGAAAAAACAAGCCTTTCCTTAAATCTTTCCATTGCCAAGGTTATAAATAACCAGTTGGTATCGAACGGCGATATTTACACCTTCTTCAATTTATGCCTAAAAGAAGCCCAAAGGCTGATTTATGAAATGAATGACCACTCAAAGATTACATCATCCATGCAGGTGGTATTAAAAACCAATGAACAGCTCAACCTAAATGAAAAATGGGCTTTTATTGAAAAAAATCACTCAGCAAAAAGGCTTACATCCTTGGAAACTAATGAACAAAGGAATAAATATATTGAATTTGTTTTTGAGGGAAAACATAATAATGATGAAGAGCTTAAAGATATTTTTAAAGGCATACAAATAAGAAGAAACTATACTCAAAGAGCTATCTATGCTATAAATTATATGGAAGAAGACGGTGCCATTTCAGATATAAAAATAGTATTCCAGCTTAAGCCACTCTTTAATCCTATTATGTGTGAGGAGGAAATTATGGATAAACTAAAGGAATTTAATGTAAAACAAATTTCGAATGAAGAATTAGACTTAAAACTTATTAACCTAAGAAAGGCAGTTGTATCTAATGCTATTGGAGTTATAGATTTTCTCTACAAAGCTTTTCAGGCTCGTTATGGGGGAGAAGGTATTATTGTCAAAGAGCATTTTAAACCTGAAGATGTTGATAATAAAGTGGCAGATTTCAGAGGCAATATTTATCGTTTATTAGAGATGAAGTTGTACCAAAAATTTCAGAATTACGGTTTAGTCCCACCCATAAAAAGAATTTTATCACTAAGAGAAGAAAAGATAGGCATAGAAAATATTCAAAACTTTGGAATTATCGGCTTTGTCAATCCACAGCATACGAGCAACCTGTGTCCTGTTTGTGAAAAGAACAGTATGCATCATACTACAATTTGTCCGGAAAATTGCGGTTTTGACAGTATGGATAAATTTCATTCAAATGATGGAATAGCTGGTTTTAATATTGCCAAAAGAGGATTAGAAAAAATACGAAAAAATCAACTGATAAATAAATTAAACAAAACACAATAAAACAATGTCCGATATCCTATTATACCAAACCGAAAACGGTGCTAAAATTCAGGTAAATCTGGAGAGCGAAACCGTTTGGCTTACACAAGCACAATTAGTAGCGTTGTATCAAAGCAGCAAAGCCAATGTGAGTGAGCATATCAAACATATTTTTGAAGAAGGCGAATTGAGTAAAGATTCAGTTGTTCGGAATTTCCGAACAACTGCCAACGATGGGAAAAATTACAATGTCGAACACTACAATCTTGACATGATTATCTCCCTTGGCTATAGAATTAAATCGAGTATTGCCACCCAATTTCGTATTTGGGCTACCGAACGGCTGAAAGAATACATCATTAAAGGATTTGCCATAGATAAAGAGCGGCTTCAAAACTTGGGTGGTGGCAATTATTGGAAAGAGCTTTTAGATACCATTCGGGATATACGAAGTAGCGAAAAAGTGATGTATCGGCAGGTTCTGGATTTGTATGCCACAGCGATTGACTATAATCCAAAGTCGGAAGAAAGCATTTTGTTTTTCAAAATGGTTCAAAACAAACTGCACTATGCGGCACATGGTAGCACCGCAGCCGAAACCATTTATTTTAGAGTAGATTCCGATAAACCTTTTGCCGGATTAACGCATTTTAAAGGCAGTCAACCCACTCAGGCAGAAGCAATGATAGCCAAAAATTATTTGCAAGTAGAAGAATTGAAAGTCTTGAACAATTTAGTGTCGGCATACTTCGATTTGGCAGAAATCAATGCCTTGGAGCGAAAGCCAATGAGGATGCAGGACTATGTTCAGGAATTAGACAGAGTCTTATCTATGGCAGGAAGGGCCTTGTTGCAAGGTGCAGGAAAAATAGCGCACCAGCAAGCACAGGAAAAGGCAATACAAGAATTTAAAAAGTATTATGCCAAAACCTTGAGTGAGGTAGAGCAGGCATATTTAGAACAAATTAAAACGATAGGGAAACAGGTAAAAGGTAAATAAATGATTACTTGCTATGGAATCCTACATCACCCTTTCCTTCCTCAATGATTTTATCTTCTGCCCCAGAAGTATCTATTTTCATCAGTTGTATGGAAGCTTTGCCGAAACGGTGTATAAGCAAAGCCCACAATACAAGGGTACAGCTGCACACGAAACCATAGACGAGCGGACATACAGCACCTCCGCACACATCTTGCAAGGAATGGAAGTGTATAGTGAGCAGTACAATATCTGTGGTAAAATAGATGTTTTTGACAGCCTTAAAGGCAGACTAACCGAACGCAAAAGGGAAATCAAAACCATATATGATGGCTATATATTTCAGGTGTATGCCCAATGTTTCGCTTTAAGAGAGATGGGCTATGCTGTGAAAGAAATTGTAATACACGATTTGGTGCACAATAAAAACTATCCCATTCCATTGCCGGAAAATGATGCCGCAATGCTGGCAAAGTTCGAACAATTGATAGCAGATATTCAAACCTTCGATTTAGAAACCACACCTTTTACGCCCTTGCTTTCAAAATGCCAAAACTGTATTTATAACCAATTATGCGATAAATCATTATGTTGAGCCATCCGGATTTTAAAGAAAAGAACATCATTATTGTTTTTTCAGAAGAAAAACAATATTTTTCATTCCGTAATGACAATTTATTAGTGTTTGACAGGGAAGATAAAATCATTTTGCAAAGTACCTGCCATAGAATTCTGGCCTTATGGATAGTGGGTCATTGCAGTCTTAGCTCGGGGCTGATGGAGAGAAGCAAAAAGTTTGGTTTTCCAATTGTGTTGTTGTCTTTCAGCTTTAGAATGATTGGCAGTTGGAACGCTCCGACCGAGGGCAATTTCCTGCTTCGTAAAAAGCAATATGCTTATCAGGACTGGACGATAGCCCGGCATCTGGTGCATAATAAATTGGAAAATCAGATTGCTACCCTAAACAGTATTCGTAAAAAATCCATTGCCTGCAAGGAGGCAATCGCCGCTTTGAGGAAGTATCAGCAGCAATTGCCTTTTGCTCAGGAACTTAGCGATATTATGGGCATTGAAGGTGTTGCCGCCAGGCTTTATTTTGAGCAATGGTTTTTTACGCTGCCCTGGAAAGGCAGAAGGCCCAGAGCCAAAACAGATACCATCAATGTCTTATTGGATATTGGATACACTTATTTGTTTTATATGGTTGAAAACATGTTGCATCTTTATGGCTTCGATATCTATCAGGGCATTTATCATCGAAATTTTTATAACCGAAAATCATTGGTCTGCGACCTGCAAGAGCCTTTTAGATGTATTGTAGATCGTATTATTAAAAAAGCCTACGGTTTGGGGCAAATAAAAGATGAAGACTTTGTGCTCCAAAAAGGGCAGTATCAACTTGCTTATAAAAAAAGCAAAGAATATACCCGATGGCTAATGGCAAGTATTTTAGAATACAAATCTGAAATATTTCTTTATTGTCAAAAATATTACCGTTGTTTTATTCAACAAAAGCCAATAGGAGAATATCCGATTTTTAAAATTAATAATCCCTAAAAATAATTACATGCTATTAGTTTCTTATGATATTAGTGAAGATAAATTACGCACTAATTTTTCGAAATATTTATCTAAATTTGGAAGAAGAATGCAATATTCGGTTTTCGAGATAAAAAACAGCGACAGAATATTGAAAAATATTCAGGTAAAAATTGAAAATTATTTTGGTAAGCGATTTCAGCAGACAGATTCCGTTATTATATTTGAGTTGAGCAAAAGCTGTAAAATTACCAAATATGGCTACGCCAAAAATGATGATGAAGAACTCATCATTATATAAAAATTGCAAACCTCGGTCTTCATGCAGGAAAAATCTATTTTTTAAAGACAAATTGCTATATTTGCTCTGTGTATCTTAACAGAATACACTATTTTTCGGACAAAATGTCCGGTTATTAGGCTAAAAGCCTTTAAAAATTTCTACTATTGTAGATAAACGACTGTAAAGAAATACGAAGATGCGGCTAAAAGCCTTTAAAAATTTCTACTATTGTAGATAGGGGCATTAAAGCAATCTGAGAAGCTGGCTAAAAGCCTTTAAAAATTTCTACTATTGTAGATCCAAGCCACATCAGAAATGGCATTGCAAAGGCTAAAAGCCTTTAAAAATTTCTACTATTGTAGATATGATTCTTTTTTTATGGGTTTAAAATGGCTAAAAGCCTTTAAAAATTTCTACTATTGTAGATATGGGTTTTTCTTCCAGTCTTTAATCGGGCTAAAAGCCTTTAAAAATTTCTACTATTGTAGATATGGTAAAGGATATACAAGAGCAAAGGGCTAAAAGCCTTTAAAAATTTCTACTATTGTAGATTGGAAAGGAGTTTACATCGTAAGTAAGGCTAAAAGCCTTTAAAAATTTCTACTATTGTAGATATTTTTGATAAAAACACGCTTACCAAGGGCTAAAAGCCTTTAAAAATTTCTACTATTGTAGATAGTTTTGATAATATGGTATCAATGTCTGGGCTAAAAGCCTTTAAAAATTTCTACTATTGTAGATTCGCCCTTATCGCCCTTGTCGCCTTTTGGGCTAAAAGCCTTTAAAAATTTCTACTATTGTAGATTGGGGGTGGAATCGCTTGGCATGAGCGAGGCTAAAAGCCTTTAAAAATTTCTACTATTGTAGATTAGGTATGATGCCGTTTGCCCAAGCCCAGGCTAAAAGCCTTTAAAAATTTCTACTATTGTAGATTTTGCTGCCTGATATTCTAAATAGTTTTGGCTAAAAGCCTTTAAAAATTTCTACTATTGTAGATCAGGTAAAAGTTCCGAAGCCAAAGCAAGGCTAAAAGCCTTTAAAAATTTCTACTATTGTAGATTGTAATTCTTTTTTATAGCGTTTTCTGAGGCTAAAAGCCTTTAAAAATTTCTACTATTGTAGATTAGAGGTGGAAGCAGACATTGATACCATGGCTAAAAGCCTTTAAAAATTTCTACTATTGTAGATAGGTAAAAGATTTCATCGGCCACATCGGGGCTAAAAGCCTTTAAAAATTTCTACTATTGTAGATTGCTGCAACACACTATTATGCGACAGGGCTAAAAGCCTTTAAAAATTTCTACTATTGTAGATGCGGGTATTTAGGACATAACCCCGATGGGCTAAAAGCCTTTAAAAATTTCTACTATTGTAGATGGTGAGCGGGGTACTTTGGACGGTGTTGGCTAAAAGCCTTTAAAAATTTCTACTATTGTAGATCTCGGTCATCTCCATATTGGCAATACCAGGCTAAAAGCCTTTAAAAATTTCTACTATTGTAGATTCGCCTTTGCGCATCCAGTCGCCTTTGCCGGCTAAAAGCCTTTAAAAATTTCTACTATTGTAGATTTTTGTTTCACCCTGCCTGCTGCCTGGGGCTAAAAGCCTTTAAAAATTTCTACTATTGTAGATTTTCGCAAGTAAGTTTCCGGGTCGGCTTGGCTAAAAGCCTTTAAAAATTTCTACTATTGTAGATTTAATCTTTTTTTTGTCTTTCACTTGCGCTAAAAGCCTTTAAAAATTTCTACTATTGTAGATTAAACCATTAAAATTAAAATAAAGTGGGCTAAAAGCCTTTAAAAATTTCTACTATTGTAGATAAACGATCAGAAGCAAAAAAAATAAGTGGCTAAAAGCCTTTAAAAATTTCTACTATTGTAGATTTTTATGCTTACTACTGCGTGCAGTCTGGGCTAAAAGCCTTTAAAAATTTCTACTATTGTAGATATAGCCAATATGGTGGTTATGTATATGGGCTAAAAGCCTTTAAAAATTTCTACTATTGTAGATTTTTCCCAATGCCCATTCTCTTTTTGTGGCTAAAAGCCTTTAAAAATTTCTACTATTGTAGATATGTATCCTACGACCTTATCTTCCCGCAGGCTAAAAGCCTTTAAAAATTTCTACTATTGTAGATTTTGAGATGTCGGGGTATTGCTTGTCATGGCTAAAAGCCTTTAAAAATTTCTACTATTGTAGATGCCGGTTCGATCCCGGCGGTGGGGCTAATGGCTAAAAGGCTTTAAAAATTTCTACTATTGTAGATAGACGGTCTATTGTTATCGGCATCGGGTGGCTAAAAGGCTTTAAAAATTTCTACTATTGTAGATAAGGGATCAATTGTATTGCTCAAAATGGGCTAAAAGGCTTTAAAAATTCCCAAATAATTTTTCTATCTTTCTTTTATCAAATCTTTAATTACTTCCGAAGCTGCTACTCCTCCTATTGCAGCAGGCATATAAGAAATTGTTCCGTAGGATGATTTTTTGTACCTGCTGCCTTCTGTAAGCACCAGGCTTTCCTTTGGTGGAATTTCGGGAGAAAAAACAGTTTTAATCCCGGTTCTGATCTGGTGTCTCATCTTCAACTGCTTTCTTATTTCCTGCGCAAACGGACAACTATGGGTTTTTGAAATGTCTGCAATTCTTATTTGTAGCGGATCCATTTTCCCACCTGCACCCATGCAGCTAACCAGTGGTAATTGCTGATGATAGGCCTGCACCAGAAAAGTGATTTTAGGTGTAACACTGTCTATGGCATCCAATATATGGTCAGGATTTAGCGACAACAGATTTTCTACCATATCCGGTTGGATAAAATCCTGTACAATATGCAGCTTAATATCAGAATTTATATCTCTCAACCTCTCTGCCATCAACAGGGCTTTATTTTTACCCATCGTAGTCTGCAGTGCAAGTAACTGCCTGTTTCGGTTGCTTTCTTCTACTACATCGCCATCTACAATCGTCATGGTACCAACTCCGCTCCGGGCAATGAATTCGGCGGCATAAGAGCCAACTCCGCCTAACCCTACCACCATCACATGTGCCTTGCTTAGTTTATGCAAGGCAGCATCTCCTATCAGTAAATGTGTTCTGTTTAGCCAACTGTTATCGTTCATGCCCCTCTAATATCAACTATTTTGTATTTGCATTTTTCACATATTTCTCTAACCACTGATATTCTTCCCATAACAGGTGCAGAATATTTTCTTTTGCGGCATATCCATGCGATTCAAAAGGAAGTTGTACATACCTCACAATTCCGCCATGCCCCTTTATGGCATTATAAAGTCTTTCACTCTGTATCGGAAATGTTCCGGGATTATTATCCGCTTCGCCATGAATTAATAAAAGCGGGGTTTTAATTTTATCTGCATAACTAAACGGGCTCATCCGATAATAAACCTGAGGCGCCTGCCAATAGGTTCGTTCTTCGTTTTGAAATCCAAAAGGCGTAAGTGTACGATTATATGCGCCACTTCGGGCAATACCGGCTTTAAATAGATTTGTATGTGCCAGCAAATTGGCAGTCATGAAAGCGCCATAGCTGTGCCCTGCTACTGCTACACGGGTGCTATCACCAATTCCCATTGAAGCAATTTTATCAATTGCTGCTTTTGCATTCCATTCTAACTGTTCCACAAAATTGTCGTTGGGGTATTTATCACCTTCTCCAACAATTGGAAATTCGGTATTGTCCAGCACTGCATAACCCTTCAATGCAAAAAAGACAAAACTTCCATAATTAACCTGGGTAAATGTATTACTGCTGCCCCGTACCTGTGCTGCATCTGCTGCGCTTTTGTACTCAATCGGATAGGCTACCATCATTACCGGTAACAGGCCATCCTTCTTTGGGTCATAATTTTTAGAAACATATAAGTTGGCCGACAATTGAATTCCATCCTTTCTTGTATAGGTTATCTTTTCCTTTTTCAATTGTCGCAGTTCGGGTTGGGGATCGGGAAAAGCAGTCAGCTCTTTCTCTGAGTTATTTTTTACCGAAACAATAAAATAATTTGGAACATCAGTAGAGGATTGTCTGTTGGTTACAAAGCTGATTTCATCTTTGAAGTTAAGTAATTTTATCGGATTTTCAAAATAAGGGTCTTTGCTCTGCCAGATCCGATCCTGCTTCAGATTGCTGAAATCAAAAGTGCTTACAAACGGGTAATCACCTTTTGGCGAGGCTCCCTGACCTCTCATGATGAATTTTGTATTTTGATAAATAATCAGCACGTTTCTGCCCAGACTATTTTTAGTGGTGAAAGGAGTACCGGGGTCATTGTACGAATCATTGCTGCTGCGGTCGCTAAGTGTTTTTAATTCTTTTGTTTTTAAATTCAACAGTTGCCAGATTCGTCTTTGTTTAGCCATAGAACCTTGATTGACAAATGCCAATGTATCATTTATAAAACCCACTCCATACAACCTCATTGGTGTTTCCACGATTGTTTTTTGAACGCCTGTGAAGGGCGCCTCCAAGATTACAAAAGCATCATGATTGGCAACATCTTTCTTTATAAAACCACTGTCGAGTGGAACCGTCCAACCAATAGTAGAGGGTTTGGTAGCCAGCCATTGAAAAGCCCTCGGGGCATTTAAAACATTGTCAAATCCGCTTGGCGCCAGTTCGGATGAAGGCCTTTTTGCAATTTGCTTAACCGGCTTTCCTTTGGTATCCCAAACTTCAATAATTGTGGCAAAACCCGAATACGGAACCAGATAAGAAAGTTCTCCTGATAGCCGCTCTACGAGATAGTATTTGCGATCAGGCGACAATGACACTCCGGTAAAATAATCAGGAGCGCCAATTTTTTTCTCAATCCCGTTTGTATTTATTATGAGTTGTGATTTAGCAAAAAACCTGAAAAGTGTTTCATCATATTTATTTTTAATCAAGTCCTGATAGGTTCGGCTTGCAGCCACTTTTCCCAGGTTTTGTTGCACTACAGGTCCATCAGGCGCTACAGGTGCATTAGGTCTTGCATCAGGCGATGCAGTGGCAGCATGATAAAGTATAGATTCGTTATCTATCCAGTCAAAACCATTCCCGGTAGCTGTATTCAAAGGTTGTTTATTTATTTTTCTGGCGATAGCCGTTTTCACATCAGCGATATACAGGTCTATTGTTTTTTTGGTTTCATTTAAGAAGGCAATCTTATCACCCGCATCATTCCAACTTATCTGCGAAGCTTTTAAATTAACCGGAAGGTTTTTAATAACCAGTTCCTTCCCGGTCTTTATATTTTTAAATGAAAGTCCAATGTAATATGCGGAACGACTCGGGCTGAAGTTTAACGGGTTTATTCGCAGCCCAGCTATTTTTAGTTCAGGTTGGCCTAAGTCTTCAACCGTTGGCGCTGCACTCCGTTGCATAATTACCATCCAGGTGCCGGCATTATTGAAGCTGACTCCCGGATTAAATGTAGCTAATACTAATTTTTCAAAATCGGACGGAGGTTTCTGATATTTAATATTCTCCTGCGAAAATCCGAAGTAGAAAAAAAATAAAAACAATGCTGATAGTACACTATATTTCATAATAACACTTTTTGCAAATGTAATATGAAATTTAAGGCTAATTCCTTTTTTGAGGTGCTATTATAAATAAAACCTGTTAACATCCTCTGCTCGTCCGGTTAGCTACCATTATTTGAAAAGTGTAAATTTTTATTCAATAAGCATTTCATTCCTACTATTCGCCCTCGCAGCAGTAATAATCGGCAAGCCGCGATCATGCGCAGCGTTATCGTGCGAAGCCAAACGGCCTTGATGCCTGAGCGTTAAAAAAATGAATGTAGTGAAGCGTTAAAAAATGCCTGCTGTTTGAGCGCAGAAACGATAACTTTATCAAACGCAGGCGCGAAGCGAGTTCAGGCATTTTAGCGTAACGAAATTCATTTTTAGCGAGGGCATCACAGCCTTGATTTTTGTCAAACTTTTTATCAAGAAAAAGTTTGAAAACAAGCATACATTCTTTCATTCCTACTTTTTGCCTCCACAGCCGGCGGGCTGCGTGGCTGCACCGGTGCTGATTTTTCTTCTTCTCGCTTTCAGCGAGATACCGCTTACGCGGTACCGAACCAAAATAGGCACCTCATGCAGCCACTGTTAAAAAATCGGGAAACCATTATAGTACGGCGCAAAACCGGAATAAGCATTGTTTGAACAAAATTTGCTTAGCACCTCAAAAAGAGAATATGCCAAAATTAAGGATTAGGATTTTGAAAAATTAAAAACAGTTCAAATAATCGAGTGGGTATATACACGTTTATAAATGTACTGCTATCAGGATAGATTATCGATCCGGAAAAGTAGTAATCTTTTTAAGCAGTGGTTCAAATTATTGTTTGATTCAGGAAGGCACGAATGGGAAGCAATTCGACTTAAAAAGATTTTTTGTTAAAATACCCTGCATTGGGTATTGAAGAGAAAAAAAATTCCCTCATATTTACAAATAAATTTAAAAATCAACAAAATATGAGTAAAAAAAGCCTGCTTATCATGGCATTATTGCTTTTAACAAGCTATTTATCCTTACAGGCGCAAACCTATAGTATGGGGGCCAACTTCAGTGTAGAAAGCATTGATTCCACTCAGTTTAAAATTCCATTGTCTTTTAGAAGTTTTCAATCATTGCCCCCCAGTTACAGTCTTGAAAAATATGCCCCCACTCCGGGTAATCAGGGAAATTATGGCACTTGTGCAGCCTGGGCAAATGGTTATAGCATACCCACTATTTTATATGCAAAAACACATGGCTTAACTGACAGAAGTATTATCAACAAATATGCTTTTTCACCCACCTTTATCTATGAGATTATTAAAAATCCAAATGATAAAGACTGCCAGGGTGGCGCCGATCCTACCAGAGCCATCTTAGTTACTAATAAAATCGGCGATGTGCCATTAAAAACATTAGCCTACCAATGCGGCCCACAGGGTATTACAGAAAAAATGGTAACTGATGCCGCCAATTATAAAACACTGGATATGCAAACACTGTTTGCTGCAAAAGGCTGGTCCACAGGAGATAAATATTATAAAGAACCCGATCAGGCAGTAAGTGATGTAAAAAAAGCGCTTAGTGAAGGTACTCCGGTATCTGGAGGATTTGCTATTCCCAGTAGTTTTTTCAAAATAAAGGGCGATGTTTGGATCTCCGATCCCAATGAATTTAATGACGTGTGGAAACATGGTAAGCATGCTATGGCTATTATCGGATATGATGATAATAAGTATGGAGGCGCTTTCAGAATAATGAACAGCTGGGGTAGTAGCTGGAGTGACGGCGGCTTTGTATGGATGAAATACAGCGACTTCAAAAAGTCATGTTTAATTGCCATTCAGGTTTATGCCGATCCTAATACTTTGACACCCGATGAGAAACCAGCTCCTAAACCGCAACCCAAGCCTGAACCCAAACCTGAACCCAAACCTGAACCCAAACCGGAGCCCAAGCCACAACCACAACCCAAGCCACAACCCGCACCGGAAAAAACATTTGTCCTGAGTGGCAATGTAGAATTTAAATTGAACACAGGCGAAGCCATGCCAATAACGAAAACGACTACCCGGAATCTGACTGTTGAGGATGATAAACCGGCTAAAGAAGATTTGGTGGCTTATACGATGGCAGAGACTTATAGTAGCGGCACTAAGTTTAGGTTTTATCTGAATGTAGATAACCAGGCATATATTTACGCCTTTGCAACAGATTTATCAGGCAAGGTAAATCTCATTCTCCCTTATGCCGACAACATTTCCACATTGGTGGGCGCCCACAGTACAATTGCCTTCCCTTCAGATACTAAGATTATTAAAATGGACGAAAATAAAGGGAAGGATTATCTGCTCATTCTATATTCTGCCTCGAAGTTAGATGCAAAAGAAATGGCAGAAAAAATGAATAATATGAAAGGCGCTTTGAGTGATAAAATAAAAGCTGTACTCGGCAACAAACTAATTGATAAATCTAAAATTGAATATTTCTCTGACAGAGTTGGGTTTAATACCAAAAAATTATCTACCCGAAATCTTATGGTTGAAGATGATACTCCTTCAAAAGTAGAAGGAGGCAGTGTAGTGCCATTGATGGTGGAGATAAAGCATAATTAAATAACAAACTGCAATAGCAAAAGAGCCGTAATTAATTTATTAAGTGCGGCTTTGATTTTTTATCAAAAATAAACCTAAAGATGATGAGATGCTTATTGTTTGTGGTATTCATGGTAATGAATATTTCTGTGATGGCGCAGCGTGTGTCGCTTACTGTGCCATCGGGTCATGCTAAAAATATTGAACAGATAGCTGTGTCGCCCAATGGAAAGTATATTGCATCTACGTCACAGAAAACGGTAATAATATGGGATGTGGCCAACAATAAAAAGATTCATGAAATCAATCTTGAAATAAGTTTGGCGGCAGTTGAAATTCGTTCAGTATCCATTACGGATAAGTTGGATAAAGTAGTAGTAAGTTCCAACGATGGGCTGTATTGCTACAATATTCAAACAGGTAAAAAATTGTTTAAAGATGGTGGCGTTACCGCTGGCGCAGCTTTAAGTAAGGACGGGGAGGTAGTTTATGCAGTTGATTTTGGTGGCCTACAAATGTATGATGCCGAGTCGGGGCAAAAAATAAAACGAATTGATGATTTTGCAAACAATTCAGCCGGCAATTGTAAGTTTTACGAATTAGGAAATAACCGGCTTTTGGTACTTTATTTTTTTGGATGGAGCATCGTAAATACAGCAACAGGGAACATAGAATTAAAGAAGTTTTTCAAAGATATTTATGCAGAAAAGTTGTCAGCTTATGACTATGATAAGGCTAGCAATACCATAGTAGGTTTACGAGATGATCAGTATGTAGTACTGGATGTACCAACCGCCAATCTTTTGAAAACAAAAAAGCCGCTCTATTATCCGCTTGGGTTGTGTGCAATGGGCAACAGTCAGCTGTTGGCTTTTAGCCATGACTATAAAACGAAGTCCTATAAAATAGAGTTGATGCAATTGCCTTCACTAACCGTGAGCAAAACAATTTCTCAGCCTGATAGCGAAGTGCCTGAAACTATTTTTTATGGTACAAAACCCATCGTGGTTTCAGGTACGCAAAAAGTATTTTACAACAACAACAATGAGTTGTTTACAGTTAATGCTTCAACAGGAGTTTATGAAAAAAAGTTCACCAACAGGATTGCAGATTTTAAACCATTCTTTTATCATAAAAACTTAACCCAGCGTTTGTTGGCAGATAATACCCTTCGTTTTGCCACGGAGGACAATGGTATTCGTCAGTTTGATTTTGAATCCTATAAACCGATAGGGTATGTGCAGGCAATGAAAAGAATTATACTTAGTGCAGATGGTAAATTAATGGCTTCGATTGATAAGAAAATTACAATTCTAAATGGAATAACCGGGGGTGTGGTAAAAACCATTCCGCTTCCGGCAACCATTGATCCAGAAATTGAATTTTTCTTTTTCAATTACAACAATTCAAAATTAGTTTATACCGAAAAGTTAAAAGGTGTGCTTCATGTGTTGGATATTGCCACGGGTGTTTCTACAAAACTTGCTACATTAGGAACATTGCTTATGCAAGAGTCTTCCAGTTTTGATGGTAAATATTTTGCGACTATTACCAGTAAGAACAATATTAATTTTCTTACGGTCTATAACCTTGAGTCAAAAGCAATAGTATTAAATAAGCGCCTTTGCGACCCGTACAAAGATGCGGATTGCCCCTCCGACATTAGTTTCCTGAATGATAGTTATTACATTATTACTACCAGTCTAAAAGAGGCTGTAAATATTTATAAAGCCGATGATGCTGCTTATTCATCTACTTTTAATGTTGAGCACTATAACCAGTTTTCGGTTTTAGGTGGCGATATAAAAAATAATATTATCGCCATAGGAGAGGTGGGTCAGTTTCAGGTAGGGACGCACAATATAAAACTCATTACCAAGGAGGGAAAACTTATTAAAACATTTAAATCTGAAAAGAATAACGATTTTTTAAAAGTTACTTTTTCTAAAGATGGCAAACTGATGTTTACGCCCACTACCCAAAAAGGAGTACAGGTTTGGAATGTGGCAACGGGCGAGCTGCTGGGTACTTATTATTTTGTAGAAAAGACAAAGGAATACGTTTTTATTTCGCCAGAAGGCTTGTTTGATGGGAGTCCCGAAGGAATGAAAGAATTGTATTTCGTGAGAAACAACAAGCCTATTCCATTGGATAAACTGTTTGAGAAATTTTATACACCCGAGTTGTTGCGTAGAAAGGTAAATGGTGAAAAGTTTGCACCACCATCTATCAACGGTTTGTTTGATGTGCCAATAGTTGCTATCAAATACGCCGAAGTAAACCGAAACTTAGAAGTAGAAGATGATAAACCTACCTACAGCAATACTTCCGGCATTGCTGAGATCACTGTAAATGCTACAGCACCTGAGGATAAGGTAGATGAAATTCGTTTGTTCCACAACGGCAAAGCCGTAAACCTTGCCACACGCGGGCTTTTTGTAACCGATGCCGATGGAACCGATACAAAAAAATACACCATTAATTTACTGCCGGGTGCCAACAATTTCAGAGCCATTGCATTGAACAGCCAACGTACAGAAAGTGAGCCCGATGAAATTTTGGTAAACTATCAAAGCGGTAATGCACCAGCACCCAAACCGGGAGGCAACACCAATGGTACAGTGATAGATGCTGTGGACAAAAACGCTACCATGCACTTAGTAGTGGTAGGCGTAAATGCCTACAAGGGAAAAATAAATCCCTTAGGTTATGCAGTACCCGATGCCACGGCTTTTAAGGAAGAAATTGAAAAAGATGCCAGGTCGGTAATCAGCAATGTAAAAAGCTATTTTATTACCGATGCTCAGGCAGACAAAACCGGAATAGTAAATGCCTTTACTGATATAAAGAAAAACGCCAAACCACAGGATGTGTTTGTGTTCTATTATGCGGGTCATGGCTATATTCATCCGGGGAATAAAGAGTTTTATTTGGTGAGTGCCGATGTGGAAGACGGAAATGAAAGTTTGTTGAAGAATGGTGTAGCCGCCAAGGAACTGCAAAGTTTTGCGGTGGATATAGCAGCTCAAAAACAAGTGTTTATTTTGGATGCCTGCCAAAGTGCAGGAGCTTTTGAGCAAATGCTAAAGCATGATGGTGAACAACAGAAAGCTTTGGCGGTAGTATCGCGCAGTACGGGTACACACTGGATGGCCGCCAGTGGCAGCACAGAAACAGCCAAAGAGTTTGGCGAACTAGGTCATGGAGCATTTACCTACACGCTGCTGCAAGCATTGAAAGGACAAGCGGCAGCGAATAAAATGATAACCGTAAACGGATTAAAAAATTTCCTTCAGGTGCAGGTGCCGGAGCTTATCAAAAAATATGGAGGGGGCGCTCAATACCCCGCCAGCTATGGGTTTGGCAATGATTTTCCGGTGGAAATAATGAAATAATGATTTGAAAAAAAATCTTAAACATGATTTTAAATTTATTTTGGAAACCCTATTATTATTAATCAGATTCAAAGAATATTCTTTTTATGAAGGCAAAAAATCTTATAGCATTTCTTTTACTATTTTCCATACAGATTAATATTCTTGAAGCCCAAACGCCAGAGCTTATTATTCCGGAGTCGCATGATGCCTATACCATAAGCATTACACCGGATAATAAGTGGATGATAACACTTGGCCATGATGCGGTAAAAATATGGGATTACGCCTCGGGCAGATTATTAAAAAATTTACAGACAGGTATTAAGTCTATTGATCCGCTTGAGAACATAACCTATATTGCGTCAAATAACGAAAATGCCGCATTTAAAATCAAGGATACACTTTATATCTTTAACTTTGGTAGTTTTACAATCTCTGCAAAAGCAGTATTAAAAACGAATATCACTGCACTGGCTTTTTCTCCGGATGGCAGCTCAGTTTTTTTGGCCGGCAATGATGAAGATTATAAAAACATCAATATTTTTTCTTATCAATTGGTAAAAAAAACATTTGAAAAATTCGCTGATATTGCCTTTACATCAGACAGAAGCTTTTCTGCAAACACTATTTCTTTCTCGCCCGATGGCGCCAGAGTGATGATAGCAAGTAAAGGTGAAGGTGCATGGATTTTCGATAAAAACAACAAGAATCTCAAAAAGAATTTTTCGGAGTCAGGAGGTATTTATCCCTATACGTTTTTAAAAAATGGAAACATTCTTGCATTTACCGGAGAAGCTCAAAAAACTTTGGTAGCTATCTTACTAAATGGTTCTGATTATCAACCAATTAAAAAATCTAAAAGTATTTTCAATGTACAAAAAGGATATGCGGCTGCTGTTTCCTCACATAGCGGATACTTGAGTTCAAATGAAAATAAATTATTGCTCAGTTATAATGGGGAAGCTGTACTATTATCAATTCCTGATTTAAATTTTATTAAAAGGCTTCAGGTTCCTAAAGTAGCTTTATGGTCGGATGGTGATCATGATTTGGCCATGAATAATAATGGGAGTGAACTTGTAAGTTCAAATAACTTAGAAAGGTATAACACTGCCACAAATGAAAAAATAAATAAATTCGGAGTGCAGCCATTTTCCAGCTTTGTACAATTTGTATTTAAACACGCCAATGGCATAGCCATGAAAGACAGAACCATCAACTTTGATAATGGGAATATTTATATGCGTGTCTTCAAAAATGTAAATTTTGAAAATGCTTTATATCGGCTAACCGCAGATGGCAATAAAGGTTTTGTGTATAATCATAGCACCGGACTGAATAAATTTGATCCCAATAAGGCAATTCCCGAATTTGAACGTATTACCAAAGTGGATGGGTGGGGAAAGAATTTTGTAGGTATGCAGATTTTTGATAAGTTCAATTTGCTGGCGCTTGTAGGAGATGATGGTGTGTATGTAATGGATCTTAATACACTTAAACTACTATACATCATTGATATTCCATTTGGACTTAATTATATAATGAATGAGGAATTAGATAAGTATTGTGATATCTCACCTGACAAGTCAAAAATGATTTTACATGCTACTTATCGCGACTCTATGATGGACAAAATGTCCTGTGTAGATTTGGCTACCAAGGATGAAATTTGGAATTTGTCTTCAAAAAGAATCAGAAATCTGCGTTTTAGCAATGACGGACAAAAAATATTGTTTACCAGCGCCGATTCGTTAATTACCCTTGATGCAAATTCAGGGAAAAAAACTGATGCGGTTGTGTTACCTGGTGGTGATAATTTGAGAACGATTGATGCGTCTAATAAAATTGTTGCTTCAAGAGTCCCTTATAATAATAATAGTATGTACAACAGTGCAGGCGATATTAGCTTGTACGACCTTTCGGGCAAAATTTCCAAAGGAACGATGAAAGGAACCGGAGATCCCATATATAATTTTCTGTTTTTAAAAAATGAAAAATACCTGATTACCGAGGAGGAAGGGGGGCTTTGTCTTTGGAATGTGGAACAAAAAAGAAAAATTGGTAAACTCTATCTTTTTGAAAATTCTTCCGACTGGGTATTTATTTCCCCGGATGGTCGCTTCGATGCTACTTCAGATGCAATAAATCTGATGTATTATGTAAAAGGCAAAGAGGTATTACCTATACAAAGCCTGTACGAAAAATATTATACACCCGGTTTACTGAAACAAATTTGGGAAAACGGAATGCCTGCACCGCTTCCAGAAATTGAAAACTTAAAAATACCGCCAACAATTGAGCTTGCAATTAAACAGGACGAAAAGCCGTTATCTATTGACGAAGATAGCCGGACTATCAATACTGAAAAGGCTGCAATAACCGTTCAGGCAAAAGCCGAAGGTAAAAACGATGTTATCTCCGAAATTAGATTGTATCAAAACAATAAATTGGTGCAAACCACACGTAATCTGGTGGTAGAGGATGATAATAAGGGCGAAAAAAACATGGTGCGCCAATTTCCACTCCAATTGCAACCGGGAAAAAATATTCTTAAAGGCGTTGCTATCAACTCTCAGCGGACTGAAAGTACGCCCGTGGAAATAGTTATTAATTACAAACCGGCTGAGGTTATCAAACCGGATAATGATATTACGCTGCACATGATTGTAGTGGGTGTCAATACATATAAAAATCCCAAATACAGTTTGAACTATGCCAATGCAGATGCAAGAGCTTTTGAAGCTGCCATGAAAGCCGGAGGCAGTACCTTGTTCAATAATATGGTTGTTACCAATTTGTTTGATGAAAATGCAACTAAAGACCGCATTAAGGAAGCATTTGTAAAAGTAATAGCAGCTGCCAAACCACAGGATTTACTGGTGTTTTATTATGCAGGGCATGGGGTTATCAATGATAAAAAGGAATTTTATTTAGTGCCTTACGATGTTGTTCAACTTTATGGAAATGACGGAGCATTGGCGCAAAAAGGGCTGAGTGCAGCCGAATTGCAGGATTACAGCAAAAATGTTAAGGCACAAAAACAACTATTTATTTTAGATGCCTGCCAGAGTGCCGGCGCTTTTGAAAAAATGGGCGCATTGCGTGGTGCGGCTGAAGAAAAAGCAATTGCACAATTAGCGCGAAGTACAGGTACTCAGTGGCTTGCCGCATCTGGTAGCGAACAATTTGCCAGTGAATTTGAGCAATTAGGACATGGAACTTTTACGTATTGTATTCTGGAAGGCCTTAAAGGCGAAGCCGGTAAAGGCAACCAAAAACTTACCGTGAAAGAATTAGATGCATACTTGCAAGACAAAGTTCCCGAAATAACCCAAAAATATAAAGGTACACCACAATACCCTTCCAGTTATAGCTATGGAAATGATTTTCCAATTATTATAATAAAAAAATAAAATAAAAAGAATGAAACAGTTCATCACACTTACAGTATTATTAGCGGCTTTTATAACAGTTCAGGCACAACAGTCCTATATCAAAAAAGGAAAACTGGCTCCAAATGTACCTACCAAGACATTGAAAAAACTGCTGGAGAGTAATTTCAAAAGAGGAAGCCATAGAAATGTTATTCTCATATCGGACACTTTATTAAAACGAAATAGCGCTGATGTAGCCACAAGGCAAAAAAGAACTCAAAGTGAAATTAAATTAAAAAGAGATGCCGCCGCTATTGCTGACATCAAAAAATTGGTTAAGAATAAAGATTCCGCAGCAACAGTAATTGCTTCAATTCCTTTAAGCTTCGATTTCTACAAAACAGGCCGGTCTGGTGAACCGTATTTCAATGCAGCTATGGCTTATGCACCAAAAAATGGATTAACTTATCTGTATGCTGCAGCTGAGTATGCTGATTTGAAAAAAACAGAAAAAGCAATTCCTCTGGCAGAAAAGGGATGGAATTTACTAAATGAGGATTATAAAAATAGTATGCGTCCTTTATTTGCATTGATTAATTTCGAGACAGGAAAAAAGGAATTGGCTTACAAATTGCTTGAAAATGAAATAGAAGAAGGCAATGTATCTACCGCCGTGGTAAAAAATTATTTCGAATTTTATAAGAAGGATAAAAAATTAGAAGAAGGAATAAAGAAAGCAACCGAATACATCAATAAAATTCAGGATAATGTTCCCTTTTATTCCGAACGAGCATCTATGTATTTCGAGGCAGGGCAAAAAGATCTGGCATGTGCCGATGCAAAAACATTAAGAGAGAAAACTGAATCGGATGATTGGTCTTTATCGTTTGACTGCCCTGATGTTATGATTGATGCCACACCTACTTTGGAACGCACCTATGTGTATAAAGTGAATTTTCAAAACAGGGACTACGATTTCAGGGTAACCAACGCGAATGTGGATATGGATAAAGGCGTATCATTCAAATTTAAAATGACCGGTGAGAATAATATTACAGGAAAGGTAGTTATTAGTAAAGAGGCGATTGCTACTGCTCATGACCAAAATAATACTTTCGCTTATGAAAATCTTGACTTAACCGACAAAACAAGCGTTTGGGTAAGTAAGGAGGTTTATAATGAGTTAAAAACAGATGGTGTCTCGATGAAGGGTGCAGACCCCTGGGGCGCTAAAGAATATAAAGTAGTAGAGTCTGACGATGTTTATGACAAGTATTATCCTGTAAAAAATGATGGAGTAACCTATTATATCAAGTGTTTAAAAGTAGTAAGTGAAGATGGTCAGGAAATTTGGATTGCAGATAACCCCAAAAACCCCATGATTTTAAAAATGGATGTCAGTTTCACAATTGAATTAGAAGAAATTATTTAATATACTGTAAGGCAATTGGCTTATTGTGATTATACCTATTTCAAAATTACCATCCCTTAGAAATTGTTTATCTTATAAAAGATTAATAAACAGTTTTTAAGGGATGAATAATTAATATTAGAGTTCTTTTGGATTAAATAAATACTTACTCCAATATTCCCAGCCTTTTAACCAGATGAAGCAGCGAACCTACGTTATGAGTACTCGTTTTTCTGAAAATATTTTTTCGGTGAGTTTCCACTGTTTTTTCACTGATAAATAATTCTCCGGCAATTTGTTTATTGGTGAGGCCCTTCGCTATAAGTTTTATTATTTCTAATTCTCTCAATGATAGTTTCAGATCTTCTTTTTGCTGCTTACGGTTTCCATATAATTTCAGCTCTTCCAATATTTCTTCCGAAAAATAATGTTTCCCGTCAAAGACATTTTCAATTGCCTCAATTAATTCATTTTTATTAACTGATTTTGGAAGAAACCCTCTGATATCAGCCTGCTCTATCAGACCCGACACTGTTTTTCCGTCATTATTCATCGATAGAATAATTATTTTTATCTGAGGAAATTCTTGCCTGACCATAAGTGCACATTCCTGACCACTCATAACCGGCATCATCAGATCAAGGAGCAGGATATCAATACTATTCTTATCATCTCTCAGTGATTTTAAAAGCTCAAAACCGTTGGTATGTTCCATCCCAACTTTTATCCGCTCCGATTTTTCAAGCAGCAACTTCAATCCATCAATTACAATCTGATGATCATCCAATATAGCTACATTAATTTTTTTCATCATTAGGGTTTATAGGAATTTGAAAAGCGATGAGTGTTCCTTTTCCGGGGGCGCTGCTGATATCCAGATTGCCTTTTAGAAAATTAACTCTGCATCTGATATTTTCCAAACCAATTCCTGCTTTATTATTCAATTTTCTGGCATCAAACCCTACGCCATTATCTTCTATGGTTGATTCAATATTTTCTTTAGATTGTATCAGAGAAATGTAAAGCCTGGTTGCGCTCGCATGTTTGATTACATTATTGATACATTCCTGAAAAATGCGGTACAAAATGATTTGAATTTTCTGGTCATAATTTTCATTCAGTCCATCAATGTTCAGGTTTACTTCAAGTGTCGGGCTTTCAATTTTTTCAATAAGATTTTTAAGCGCACTGCCTAAACCCTGACGTACAAACGCTCCGGGCATCATCTGATGGGTAACGCTTCTCATCTCTTTGATGGAGTCATCAATCAGGGACATTATATTATTGTATGAGTTTTGACCTTCGGCATTGCCGGCAAATTTCTCTTCTGCCGCCTGTATATTCATTCTTGCAGCGCTTAATAACTGTCCTAAACCATCATGCAGGTTAGATGACATACGCTGTCTTTCATTTTCTTCAGCTTCAATAATAGACTTGGCTGCAAAATCCTGTTGTTCAATAATCTTTTTTTGCAATTGGGTTTTATACTTCAGTTTTGATGAACGATAGATAACTAAAAACAAAATGGACAGCAAACCAATACCGACCAGACCCAATATCAATAAAATATTTCTTATTCGCAGTGCCGATTGTTTTTCAAGAATATCTTTGTCCTTTTGTGCTACTTCATATTTCGTATTCAACTCCAATACCGTCTTTTGCATTTGCTCGTTGTAAAGGCTGTCCTTCAGCTTAGTGTATATCTCGTATTCTTTTAGTGCCTGTGAGAAATTGTTTTGCTTTTTCAAAATTTCTGACAGTAATAAACGATTATTAGCTAACAAATCTAAATATCCCGTTTTTTGTGCAAATACATTACTGTTCTCAACGGCTTGTTTAGCCAACGCTTCTTTCCCAGCAGATAAATAAATTTTTGCTAAGTCAGTATAGGCTAATGAAACTGCAAAAGAATCTCTGAGTGCCTCAAATAAGTTCAAAGATTTTAAAGAGTATTCCTCAGCCTCAGTAGTTTTGTTTTTCAGCAGATAAGCTCCCGAAATAAAATTGTATGCATAAGCCATCCCTACACTATCATTGATTGCTTTTTTTAGTTCAAGTGATTGCTTGTAATATGCAAGCGCTTTATCATAGTCTTTCTGATACTCATACACCACACCATTTTCATTATAAACTGTAGAAAGATTTAAGGTATCCCGCAGGGCAGTAAAAATTTTTAGCGCCCTCTGATAGGTATTTTCAGCAGCAGGAAGCATGCCTGTTTTTCTATAGAGTTTTGCTTGTTCAATAAAGGTTAGCCCTAGTTCTTTCTGGTTATTGTATTTTTCTAACGCCTGGATTGATCTGTCATACCAAAAGGACGCTTCTTTAAAGTCGCCCTTAAAATAGTAAGCTCTGCCTTTTATTCTGTAAAAAATTGCCTTTTCCTCTTCGCTATTCGTTTTATTAATTTGCTCGTCGCAAAAAGCTATTGCGTTTTCAAAGTCATTGATAGATAATTTGTCCGCTTTCTGAATAATGCTATCTCTATTTGCAAATACATTGGAAATTATGCAAATAAAAAATAATAATAAGGTATTTCTAATTAATAATTGTCTTTTCATTTTCAGCAAAAATTGATTTTGCTATTTGCAACAATTTAATAAATAATAATAGCCGGTAAAGTTGAGTAATTTATACAGTTTTTTCAATACCTTTTTAAGGGTATTATTTTCAACAAAAGATGCTCGTTCTCCAATATTATTTTTTATCTACAATGCTTCTATCATCAATACCACACTGGTTCGTTGCAGATTTACATTTGGATTAAACCCTGCACTCATCAAAAAATCGCCTGAATAGACGGTATTTCCATCTATTGAAGATTTTTGGTTGCCATAAAGATTGATTTCTCTGATACGATACTTTTTATTTTTATCAAGTCCCTCTATTTTTATCGACCTTTGCGAAGGTTCGCCCAGATAGCGCCAATTAGTAAGATAATTAAACATGACTGCCCTGGTCTTTTCAGGATTTACAAACACCAGCGATGCCAGATCGTTTTCGTAAGGGCTTGCCAGCCGGTACATATCGCCATGCCAGATAATAGTTTTGTAGTCATTATAATTTTTTACTGCCTGCTGCGCAAATTCCATATCCTGCTTTTTCAATTCATTGGCGCGGATATCAAAACCCAGTTTACCCATAGAAGCCACATCGGTTCTGTATTTCAAAGATTTATTGCTCCAGTCTGTAACATGATTACACATGGCTATTGCCGGATAATAGTAAGAATAATTCCATTGCATAAACACACGTTCCAGAGGATCGGTATTGTCGCTGAGCCAGAATTCGGTAAAATATTGCAGCATGTCATAGTCGCTGCGACCTCCGCCGCCACTACAAAGCATCATGGGGAGTTTAGGATACTTGGCCTTGATTCTCTTTAATACTTTTTCCAGCCCCTTTGTATATTCTACATATAAATGCGATTGAGGAATTTTATTCTTTTCGAGATAGATGGAGTGTCCGTTAAAAATCGGCGCATTACAATCCCACTTGAAAAAAGCCAGATCCGGATTCTGTGTCATCAAATTATCCACTACGCCAAACACATGATCCTGCACTTGCGGATTGGTGAGGTCAAGTACCAACTGGTTTCTGAAATAGATTTCGGGTCTGTTTGGCTCACGAAGCACCCAGTCCAAATGCTTTTCATACAATTCACTTTTAGGATTCACCATTTCGGGCTCTATCCAGATGCCAAATTTAATACCTGCTTTTCCGGCTTCTTTCACTAAGTAAGGTACCCCATCCGGAAGTTTCTTTTTATTGGCCTCCCAATCGCCTAAGCCTGCACGGTCATCATTGCGCGGATATTTATTGGCAAACCAGCCATCGTCTAATAAAAACATATCTACACCCAAATCTTTTGCACCTTTAAATAAACCAACTAACTTATCCTGATCAAAACTGAAATAAGTGGCTTCCCAATTGTTTAATAGTGTCAGACGGCTACCCTTGCCATCGGCCAGATGATAGTTGCGGAGCCAGTTTTGAAGATTACGGCTTCCTCTGCCCATTCCTTCAAAGGAAATGGTATAAACAAATTTCGGGGTTTCAAACACCTGGCCCGGTTTCAATTCGTAAGCAGACTGATAAGGATTAATACCCGCCACTAAATGAATATTTTTAAAAACATCAGTTTCAAACTGAATGGAATAGTTGCCATTCCAGGCCAGTTGTCCCATCATTACCATGCCATCATTTTCTGTAGCGGGTTTATCAAATGACAACATGAAGTTCTGATTGGTATGCAGGTTTTCACGGGTACCCAATCTGGACTGAATAGTGTGCATGCCTTGCTGTAAGTGAGTTTGCACCGGCTGTATTTCTTTTGCCCACACGCCATTATAACTGGTGAGATAATATTCCTTGTTATAAAAATATAAATTGGCAGAGGCATATTTATTCATTACCACTTTTGACTTTTCATTATGTCTGATGGTTGTCCATTGTTCAATCACATCTTCATTTTTCCAGGCCTTGAAATAAAGGTCAATAAAAAAAGGATAAACAGGATCTTTAAGTGAAATGGTTGTCAATACCGCACCCTCCGGAGTAACCGAAGTGTTATGTTTTTCGTATCGAAGGTCTAATGAATTATTACCATCCGCATGAACCACCGCAATGGCTGGTTCTACGTAATTATTATCAATTCCGGCCACAGCAAAAGCGCTGTTATTAGATGCAGAACCTTCTGCATATCCTCCCTGAAGCCTGTCGGTTAGATTGTATTCTTCTTTCGATTGAAGGCTTTTGCCGCTATACACAATTCTCAAACGGTTATCACTATTGGTTTTTAAAACGATAGCAATATTGTTTGTCTCAATCGGAATTACCACATTTTGAGCTGAAGCCAGAGATGAAATAAATAAAAATGGCAATAATAGAAGTCTGTACATAACACAAAGTTTAAAGACTTCAAATTAAAGCCATTTTTTCTAAATAAGGAAATCTTACTTCTTTATTCTTTTCAGGTCTTCTTTTGTCGCTTTTTTGATACTGATAGCCACACCGCCGCTTCTGGCTAATTTTTGATTCAGTTTCGTTTTAGAGCTAACAATTTTCTTGTAAATTTTGTAACGCTGTGGATTGTTTATATAATCAGCATCCTTACCATCTTCGTAAATAGTTGCCACATAAGAGGCATTAGGTTCTAAAAAATTAAAGTCTATTGGTAAAGTCCTTTCATTTTCATCAGTTATTCCACCTACAAACCACTCATCTTTTCCTTTTGCTTTTCTGGCAATCAAAATATAATCTCCGGGTTCGGCTTTCAACACTTTGGTATCATCCCAATCTACAGCCACATCTTTTATAAACTGAAACGCATCGGGGAAGCGATCATAATTGTCAATAATATCTGCCGCCATTTGCAAAGGACTATACATTGTAACATACAATGCCAGTTGTTTAACAAGTGTTGTTTTTACAAAACGGTGGTCTCCCGGAAAATAATAATCCATTTTTGTTTGAAAGATTCCCGGAGTGTAATCCATCGGGCCACCCATCAATCTGGTGAAAGGCAGGATGGTGGTATGTTCGGGGTTATTGCCTCCAAAGGCTTCATACTCGGTGCCACGTGCTGCTTCGGCTGCTATCCAGTTGGGGTAGGTTCTGCTAAGTCCGGTCGGTCTGACTGATTCGTGAGAGTTAATCAAAATCTTATGTTCAGCTGCTTTTTTCACCACACGCAAATAATGGTCTATCATCCATTGGCTGTAATGATGCTCCCCGCGCGGAATGATATTGCCTACATAACCTGTTTTAACAGCGTTGTAGCCAAATTTATCCATAAACTTAAAGGCAGTGTCTATCCAGCGCTCATAGTTGGTTACAGATGCAGAAGTTTCGTGGTGCATGATTAATTTGACACCTTTCGAATGAGCATATTCATTCAATCCTTTTACATCAAAATCGGGATAAGGGGTTACGAAATCAAACACAAACTCTTTAGACTTTCCAAACCAGTCTTCCCAACCTTCATTCCAACCTTCTACCAAAACTGCGTCAAAACCATGTTTTGCGGCAAAGTCAATATGTTTCTTAACATATTCAGTATTAGCTGCGTGTTTTCCGTTGGGGGTCAGTTTTGAATAATCTGTTTCGCCCAAATGAACATTGTCGAGATCGGCATAAGCCCATGAAGACTTGCCCATTATCATTTCCCACCACACACCAATATATTTGACTGGTTTTATCCAATCAGTGGTGGCATATTTGGTCGGCTCATTTAAGTTTAATAACAGATGAGGACCGACAGTCAGCATATTTTCAGCGCTTTCGGTAACGGCTATTGTTCTCCATGGGGTATTGAAAGGCGTTTGAATATATCCTTTCATACCTTGAGCATCGGGAGTAAGGTGCGTTTTCAGCATATTTGTTTTGCTGTTTACTGCCAAATGCATCGCCGGATAACCTATTAACGCCGCTTCAGCAATGTTAAGATATATGCCGCCGGCGCTTTTCATCATTACCGGTGTCTGAATAGCATTTTTTACCGGTGTTTGAGAAGCATTGCCATCATAACTTTTTGGCCACAGAGCAGCCACTTCAGAAATAGATGAAGTTGTATAATTATATTCCTGAGTATCATAGTCGCCGGGTATCCACCACGCCTTATGATTACCTGCCAGCGCAAATTGAGTTTCTTCTTCTTTGATTACGAAATAATTGAGATTAGCCTGTTCGGGAAACTCATACCTGAAACCCAACCCGTAATCATACAACCTGAAAGTAATGGCTATCTCGCGCTGCAATGAAGGCTGGGCCAATATTACACGCAATTGATTATAATGATTATTAATGGTTTTGGTTTCTCCCATTACAGGATTCCAGTCTTCTTTAAAAGCGGATGTGTTATAATCTTTAATACCGAATCCTTTCAGGAAGGAATCGCCATTGGCTACTTTCAGCCCTAATTTACTCTTCAGAATAATCGGCTTGCCCTTAAAATCAAGGTAATAGTAAGGAACACTGTCCTTTAACTCAAATCTCAGGCTGAGGTTACCATCGGGAGAGGCGACGGACTGTGAAATTGCTGATTTTGATAGAATCATTAAACAAAGAAAGGCAAAAACAATTTTGTTCACGGTGATAAATTTTTGTGGTAAAAAAAATATTTTCGAATGAATCGTTTTGCAAAAATAGGGAATATATTGATTAATGTGTACTTAATACACATTAATTTCTTTTTTGGTTAATTTTTCTTGAAAAATTTGTCTTTATAAGATTGTATAAAGAGTGTGGGAACGGGTCGTTTTTTCAATGGAGTGATAGCATAAACAGTATCCAAATGGCGGTAATCGTAATATAAACCACGTAAATTATTGTGGCTCAAATTATTGTATTGACCATACTCTTGGTTCATCTTGTTCTCGACCCACTTCATCACCAAAGCGGGGTCATAAATTTCAAATTTGATAAAATCCTGCTCCGGAATACCTGCTCCCTGATACCAGGTTTTGGTGTTTTTTATTTTTCTCAAGGCTATTTTTTTCCCGTTATTAAAATTACTGCCTATCAGTTCAAGTGGAATATTCAGTTTTACTCTCCAGGTATCACTTTCACTCATTTTAATTCCGGCAGCTTCCATAGCTGCAATGCAAAGGGCCGAGCAGCCTGCTCCTTCATTTTCGTACAATGGCCAAAAGATGCCTCCATAAAAATTGCTGGGTGCATATTTGTCGTTAACCCGTTTGTTAAATACAGATAAAAAATCCAATATTCTTTTTGCAGATTTTTCATTGATTCTAAAAGTGATGAACGCAGCATTATTCTTCCGGTTGTTATAGCTAATTGATCGTTTTAGCAATTGCTTTCCTTCTATCTTTGCTTTGAACGGAATACCCAGCACCCCAAGACCTGCTTTTTTTATTAATAACTGATTGAGCAGCTGCCATTGTCCACGGGGAGCTATACCCATCCACAAAGGTTCCTCCAACAAGTCAGAATTGAGACAAAAGGCCATGTGACCCAGAAATCGCATTTGCGGATGGAAAACTTTTCTGAAGAATGATTTTTTTATTGAAGCGTACAGTTTTGACGGGCTCTGCCAGTGTATTGGTGCAGCCGGGTCAATTATGAAAACAGTAAGTTCATGAAAATCTGTTGTATCGGAAACCGTTTGGGCAATCGTTGTTTTAAATGCAAATATCCACAATAAAAATACGACAATAGTCATCGTCAGTTTCTTGCCCTTTGGTAAATATTTCATTTATCGAAATTAGACTAAACTTTGCATTAATTAATAATGAGTGAATTAACTACTTATAGGTTAAAATGAATAATTGAATTTATATATTATACTAATAAGTGTTATCATCTTCTTTGCAACAATAATTTAAAAACAGCAAAACGGCAAGAATTCATTATAGTTTTTCATAAAATGGTTTTATGAAAAGAGATGTTTCCGGTCGTTTTTTCATTATAGATTTCAGATCCAAAGGTTGAACTTCGGTATAATCTACGGTTAACCCCGGAGGATTATTGCCTTTTCCACCATTCGCAGATTGGCGCTCAGCAGTTTGTGTAATCCATTTTTTATTAAAACTGGATTATACACTTCAAACTTTTGGTAATCTGTATCAGACTTGAATTAGAATTATGTGCCTTTTGGCACTCTCTTTCATGGGTTATAATTGAATTAGCTTCTATAGCAATACGCTTCCTACCTCACCTCCTGCATATCCACTAATTTTTTATAAAACCCGTTTTGAGCAATAAGAGATTCATGGCTGCCACGCTCTACAATTTTTCCTTTTTGCAGTACAACAATTTCATCGGCATGACGAATAGTGCTTAACCTGTGTGCAATAACAATGCTGGTGCGGTTTTGCATCATATTATTGATGGCATCCTGCACTAACCTTTCACTCTCGGTATCTAATGAAGAAGTAGCTTCATCTAAAATCAATATGGGTGGGTTTTTCAATACGGCCCTGGCAATCGTAAGCCTTTGCCTTTCGCCGCCACTGAGTTTGCTGCCCCGGTCGCCAATATTGGTATCGTAGCCTTCTTCTTTTTGAATAATAAAATTATGTGCATTAGCTATTTTGGCTGCTTGTATGATTTCTTCATTGGAGGCATCGGGCTGGCCGAGTGCAATATTGTTGGCAATAGTATCGTTAAACAATATCGGCTCCTGCGTTACAATACTCATGAGGCTTCTCACAGACTGAAGTGCATAATCTTTAATATTGGTTCCGTCTATCAGAACTGCCCCGCCGGTTACATCATGAAAACGCGGCACTAAATCGGCAAGCGTTGACTTTCCGGCACCTGAGGAGCCTACCAACGCAATGGTTTTACCCTTTTCTATGGTCAGATTGATGTCATCCAATATCACTGCATCATCATAAGCAAACCGCACATTTTTGAATTCAATCTTATCATTGAAACTATGAAGTGTTTTACCGGTAGGATTATCATCCACCATAACCGGGGTTTTCAATACTTCTTCAATACGGGTTATGGCGGCATAGCCTTTATTGATATTACTAAAGGAGGTGGATAGCGTTTTTACGGGATTGATAATATTGTAAAACATTGCCAGATAGCCCACAAAAGTAGAACCTTCCAAATTCATACTGCCTCCCAAAATCAACCTGCCACCAAACCACAAAATACCCACAAAAACAAGAACTCCTAAAAATTCACTCATGGGCGAAGCCAAATCTCTCCTCCTGGAAATACGATTTTTTGTTTCCAGCAATTCGTCATTTACAGTATTGAATTTGCCTTTTAAAATGGATTCTATATTAAATGCTTTAATTACCCTTAATCCATTAAGTGTTTCTTCCAGAATTGAAATGGATTCGCCCTGCTTTAAGGCAGCTTCATTCGATTGCCGTTTCAAGGCTTTGGATACGCGGCCTAAAACAAAACCAATGAGTGGAATACAAACCAGAATGGCTATAGTGAGTTGGGCACTGAGAATAAATAAGGTGATGAAAGTGAAAATAATCGTAAGTGGATCCCGTATCCAGCCCTCAAGCGTTCCTACAACCGAGCTTTCTACCTCATTTACATCATTGGTTACACGGCTGATAAGGTCGCCTTTTCTTTGCTCGGTGAAATAACCAATCGGTAAACGAAGAATTTTTGAATACAAATCACTTCTAAATGTATTCACAATTCGGTTTTTTAACGGGTTTAAAGTATAAAAAGACAGGTACAGAAACAGATTTTTTAAAAATATGGCTGTCAGAAGTACTACACATATAGCTGCCAGCATTTGCAGCAATGAATAACCTTGCAGATGGCCGTACAGCCAGGTTTTAATGTTCGCTAAACTGTCGCCCGAAGCAGCTACAGCAGGCAAATCCATTGTTTTGCCCAAAAATATCAAATCAAAAAACGGAATAAGCATACCAAAACTCACCAACCCGAAAATGATAGAAAGAATAGTGAATAAAAAATACAGGAATATCTTTCCTTTATAAGGCGCTAAATAGTGCAATATTCTCGAATATTTTTTCATTCCGTTGAGAAATGGTAATTTATGCCCGCAAAGTAAGTAATTTTATACCGAAAATTCTAAAGACAGGGTTATGGAGGAAAGTAAAAGACAAAAACAAGTGGCTAGTTTATTAAATGAAGAGATGAATGTCATTTTTCAAAAACTGGGGTTAAATATGATTAATGGCGGTATGGTTTCAATCTCTTCGGTAAAAGTAACTCCGGATTTACTGGAAGCAAGATTTTATCTGAGTTTCTTTCAGGTGGATGATGCTAAGGCTGCCTTAAAAAAGATAGAAGACAGGCATCATGACATAAAAAAAGAATTAACCACTTCGGTGAGGCACCAATTAAGAAATATGCCGGTATTAAAGTTTTTTTCGGATGATACGCTGGATCATGTTTTCAAGCTGGAGGAGTTGTTTAAGAAGATTAATGAAGAAAGAGAGCAAAATTCTCAATAAAATCCTGCTAATCAATCAAAATATAATCATTTAGTGGCCGGAAATTATTCCATACTCTTTGCATGGCGCTATTTTAAAGCCAAAAAATCAACCAATGTAATCAATATTATTGCATGGATTTGTATTACTGCCATCGTAATCGGTACGGCAGCGCTTATACTGGTGCTTAGTGTTTTTAATGGCTTTGAAGGATTGGTAAAGTCATTG
Organism: Chitinophagaceae bacterium; assembly: GCA_023957575.1. Lineage (GTDB taxonomy): Bacteria > Bacteroidota > Bacteroidia > Chitinophagales > Chitinophagaceae > Niabella. The sequence goes on from JAMLGU010000001.1 coordinate 436,317, forward strand.
TACGCTTCCTTTTACCCCGACCTCAGGATAAGCCCCAAAACCGGCAAAGTATTGGTTTTGACACCCGAGCAGGTTCAAAAGTTATCTTCCGTGCAAGGCGTAAAAAATTTTTCGCTGGTGGTAGAAGAAAAGGCTTTGCTACGCAGCTACGATAATCAGGCGCTGGTATATTTGAAAGGGGTTGACTCCAATTATAAGAAGATTAATAATGTTTCGGAACATATAATAGATGGGCGATTTGACATTGGCAATGCCCAAAAACCTTTATTGATAGTGGGCGTAGGAATCGAGGGTTCGCTGGGCATCAGGGCCGACTACAGTATAGCGCCTCTTTCTATTTATATTCCCCGAAAAAGTGATACTGAGCAGTTTGATGAGTTTAGCAATATTATAAGCGATACCATACATACATCAGGCGCTTTTATGATTCAGCAGGACTTTGACAGCAAATATGCCATTACGGACATTGATTTCTTAAAAGACGGGCTGCTGCTGGCAGCCGATGAGTACAGTGCTGTGGAAATTGCAGTAACTGACCCCAAAAAGACCGATTTGGCAAAAAAACAGATAGAAAGTTTATTAGGAAGCAATTTCAAGGTAGAAGACCGCTACCAGCAAAATCAAAGCCTTTATTCGGTGATGAGTATGGAGCGTTGGATTTTTTATGCAATCCTGAGCCTAATTTTAGTGGTGGCCGCTTTTAATATGGTAGGCGCTTTAACCATGTTGGTTTTAGAAAAACAAAAAGACATCAGTATTCTGAACGCTCTGGGCGCTGGCAGGCGTTTTATTCAAAAAATATTCTTGAATGAAGGATTCCTGCTGGCAGTAATTGGCGGAGTGATTGGAATGATTTTGGCGCTGATTATCGTTATTTTACAGCAGAAATTTCACCTCATACCATTGGAAGGCGGTTCGTTTGTCATTGATTATTTCCCGGTTCAATTAAGGCTGATTGATTTTGTGCTGGTGGCAGCAACCGTTTTGATAATCGCTTTTGCAGCCTCCTGGATTCCTTCTTTAAAAGCATCACAACAGGAATTTTCATTAAGAAGCGAATAATTTAGTAAAACCGGTCATTTGTTAAACCAATTACCGATGTTCGTGTAGGTTTGGAGCCAATTTCAAACATTTCGGCTTATTTTTGCAGCCCTTAAAATAAAATTGTATTTGAATTATGTTTAATAATTTACAGGATAAATTAGACAGCGCTTTTAAAAATCTGAAAGGTCAGGCCAGAATTACCGAGTTGAACGTTGCTACAACGGTAAAGGAAATAAGGCGTGCCTTAGTAGATGCGGATGTGAACTATAAAATCGCAAAAGAATTTACCGATAAAATTAAAGATAAAGCCATTGGCGAAAAAGTAATCAATGCCGTTAGCCCGGGGCAGTTGATGGTGAAGATTGTAAAGGACGAGCTTGCCGAACTGATGGGTGGCGAAGAAGCTGTTTTCAATGCCAAAGGCAATCCGGCCGTAATTTTGATTGCGGGTCTTCAGGGTAGTGGTAAAACCACCTTCAGTGGAAAACTTGCCAATTACCTGAAATCAAAAAAAGGATTGTCTCCAATGTTGGTGGCAGCCGATATTTACCGGCCGGCAGCTATGGAACAGTTGCGGGTTTTGGGCGAGCAGATAGGTGTGGATGTGCATATCGAAGCAGAAAATAAAGATGCGGTGAGCATTGCCAAAAATGCAGTAGCCGAAGCTAAAAGCAAGAATAAAAATGTGCTCATTATAGATACTGCGGGTCGTTTGGCCATTGACGAAGCTATGATGACTGAGGTCTCCAACATCCGAAATGCAGTGAACCCTCAGGAAATATTGTTTGTAGTGGACAGCATGACAGGTCAGGATGCAGTAAATACAGCCAAAGCGTTTAATGAAAGACTTGATTTTACCGGTGTGGTTTTAACAAAATTAGATGGCGATACCCGAGGTGGGGCGGCTATCTCCATCAAATACACTGTAAACAAACCCATCAAGTTTGTAAGCAATGGCGAAAAAATGGATGCGCTGGATGTTTTTTATCCCGAAAGGATGGCACAGCGTATTTTGGGCATGGGCGACATTACCTCACTGGTAGAGAAGGCGCAGGAGCAGTTTGATGAAGAGCAAGCTAAAAAATTGGAGAGTAAAATCCGTAAAAACAAATTTGACTTTGCCGATTTCAAGCAGCAATTGCAGCAGATAAAGAAAATGGGTAATATGAAGGATTTGTTGGGCATGATTCCGGGTGTAGGTAAGCAAATTAAAGACCTTGATATTAGTGATGACAGTTTTAAGGGTATAGAATGTATCATTGATTCCATGACACCCGAAGAGCGAAGCAACCCCGATCTCATTAATGCCAGTCGCCGGAAGCGAATTGCCAAAGGCTGCGGAAAGGATATTGCAGATGTAAATGCCTTTATGAAGCAGTTTGAGCAAATGAGGGATATGATGAAAAACATGAATAAAATGGGTGCATTTGGCCGCATGATGCCCGGAATGGGAGGAAACAGGCCTTTTTAGGGGTAAAATTGCCCAAAAAAATCAAAAATAACCGTAAAAAAAATTGTTTTTGTAAAAATTGCAAAAAGAATTCTTATTTTTGGTGCCCCAATATCAACTGGGACTAAACAATTATTTTTTAAAGCCTTAAATGTCTATTTAAAATGGCAGCTAAGATTAGATTGCAAAGACACGGGTCCAAAAAGAGGCCCTTTTACTTCATTGTGGTAGCAGATGCAAGAAGCCCTCGTGATGGTAAATTTATTCAGAAATTAGGTACCTACAATCCTTTGACTATCCCGGCTACAATTGAGCTGGATCGTCAAAAAGCGTTGGAATGGCTTAACAAAGGCGCTACGCCTACCGATACTGTTCGCCGTATCCTGAGCTTTAAAGGTGTTTTGTATTTGAAGCATTTACTTCGCGGTGTAAAATTGGGTCTGTTTGATGAAGCTGCAGCTATGCAAAAATTCACTACCTGGAGCGCCGAGCATGACTTACAAGTGAAAAAACGTCAGGCAAAAGCAATCGAGGAAAGAAAAGCTAAACGTAGAGCAGCAGGACCACAAAAAGTAGCATCAGCAAGACCTGCTGAAACCACTGCGCCCAAAGCCGATGCTGAACCAAGTGCAGAATAGTTAAGCTATGAAGTAAAAAATTGAGGCTGTCTCAAAAAAGTATTTCACAATAAAACAAAGATTATAAAGCGTGTAACCAAAGATAGATTTCAAATTTCTCTTTCCATTATTTCTCTTTATAATTTTTTTTAATAAGTGAAAAGTTGCGCTTTTGAGACAGCCTTTTTTTATTGATTTGGAAAAAAGGATTTCTCATGACTCAAAGTTCAAAATATTTCAGTATTGGACGACTGGCGGGTACGCACGGACTCAAGGGCGATCTGGTACTGAAACATGCTTTAGGTGAGAAAAATGATTTTCAAGGACTGAAAAAAATATTTATTAAAGACGGAGAAGCCGATTATTTTCCATGGTTTATTGAAATAGCAAGGGTAAAAAATAATGATGAAACCTACCTGAAAATAGAAGGCATCAATTCAAAAGAAGAAGCTCAAAAATTGGTTCAGAAGGAAGTTTGGCTTACAGAAAAAGACTTTAGAAAATATGTGGGAGAGGCCTCTGTCATCAGTCTTCTGGAGTTTACACTCATCGAAGGAAAAAAAGAACTGGGAGTTATTGAAGAAGTGATTGAACAGCCGCACCAGATCCTGTGCAGAACCACTATCGAAGGTAAGGAAGCCTATATCCCGCTGCATGAAGAAACACTCATTGAAATTAACCAAAAGAAAAAAACTGTATCAGTAAAACTACCCGAAGGACTTTTGGATATTTATTTGAAATAGCAGCATTATATGCTAACCACAATTCGGTTGGTTAGAAGTATTTCTGATGAACATTTGTGCCATAAATCCCTAAATCGCAAAACTCACGAGGATTGGCGGCGTTATTACCAATACCCTGGTTCAATGATTTTACAAAATATCCAATAATTAGAAATTTTAATAAAATGTGATTTGGTTTTTATAATTGAAAAATAAATCCTTTCCCGGAGTTTAGGGTTAATGCTAACTTTGCCTTATTGGCAGAAAATGTTCCTCATATCGCTCATTTCGATCTTGATTCCTTTTATGTGTCGGTGGAGATTCTTCTGAATCCCGAACTGAAAGGCAAACCGGTTATTGTTGGCGGCAGTACCAATAGGGGCGTGGTTGCCACCTGTAGCTACGAAACCCGTAAGTTTGGCGTTCATTCTGCCATGCCCATGACGAAGGCTTTGCAACTGTGCCCGCAGGCGATTGTATTACCCGGGCACTATGACCGGTATCACCATTATTCGGATGTGGTTACAGAAATTATTTCTTCTCGAGTGCCTCGCTTTCAGAAAGCGTCTATTGACGAATTTTATTGCGATCTGGCAGGTATGGAAAAGTATTTTAACATTAGTCAATACCTGTGCAACCTTCGAAAAGAAATAATAGAAACAACAGGGCTGCCCATATCCTGTGGACTGGCATCGGCAAAGTTTATTGCAAAGATGGCAACCAATGAAGCAAAACCCAATGGTTTTCTGGAAATAGCTGTAGGAGAAGAAAGGGATTTTCTGTGGCCGATGAGTTTGGATAAAATTCCGGGAGTAGGCAAACAGACGGAGCAAAAACTCAGAGCGATGGGAATGAAGACGATTGGCGACATTGCAAAAGCGCCTAAATACCTGCTTGAACACAGGCTTGGCAAATGGGGAGCCGATATTTGGAATAAAGCGAATGTTACAGACAGTTCCGAAGTGGAAAGCGATCGGGAACAAAAAAGCATGAGCAGGGAGATTACTTTCGAAAAGGACCAATCGAACATTGAGTTTCTGCATATTCAACTGGCAAAACTTACCGAGAAGAATGCCTTTGACCTGCGGCAGTGTGGTAAACAGACAGCTTGCGTAGCCATAAAACTACGTTATTCTGATTTTGAAACCATCACCCGCCAGTCAATGGTAGCATATACAGCTCTTGATGATGAACTGATTCTGAAAGTGCACGAGATTTTTGATGAGGTTTATGAGCGCAATCGTTCTGTACGGTTGATTGGCATACGCTTCAGCCATCTGGCGGATAGGGGTATGCAAATGGATATGTTTAACCGGCAAGAAGAAAAACTAAATCTTTATAAGGCAATTGACAGTATTAAAAACAGGTTTGGAAATGCTGCGGTTACCAAAGCGGTTGCCAGGTCCGAAGAAAAGAAATAATGGTTTTATTCCTCCTCCATTTCGCTTCTTAGTTCCGGACTTATTTTTACCAGTACTTTGTCAATGCGATGGCCGTCCATATCAATCACTTCAAAGTCAAAACCATTCCAGTCAAGCTTTTCGGTTGTTTTAGGAATCCGTTGCAGTTTGTGCAGAATAAATCCTGCTAATGTATCAAACTCCTGTTCGCCTTCATTCATCCAGTCGGCCTTGTCGAAGTAAGACAGGAAATCATAAAAAGGTATCTGGGCATCTACAATAAAACTGCCGTCTTCCCGTTCAATAATTTCATAATCTTCTTCGTCCTCCTGAGGCATATCGCCAATGATGGCCTCCAGAATATCTTTCAGCGTAAGCATCCCCAACACGCTGCCGTACTCATCCACAATAAAGCAAGAATTTTGTTGCGCTTCCTTAAATTTCTCCATTACCTTGAAGGCGGCATTATTTTCCGGCACAAACAGGGCAGGTCGCATCAGGTCTTTAAATTGTATGGTGTCTTTGTTGATGTATAAATCCTTCATTGAAATGATACCCTTAATATTGTCAATTACCCCATCACAAACAGGATAGATAGAATGTGTTTCCCGGAGAATTTTTTCTTTGATAATTTCTTCTGTATCATCCACATTAAACCACACGATATCACTCCGGTGTGTCATCAGTGAGGTAATATTACGGTCGCTAAGATGGAAAATACGCTCTATAATTTCCTGCTCGGTTTCTTCCAGCGTGCCTTGTTCGGCGCCTTCATTAATGATGGCTTTTATTTCATCTTCTGTTACCTGATTGTCCTTTGGTTTGATACCCAAAACAGAAGCGACCAGTTTACTCGATTTGCTCAATAATAAAATAAAAGGGTAGGCAATAAAACCAATTATCTTCATTGGTCCTGCCACTAATTTGGCAATTTTTTCAGGTCTCGATAATCCCAGCCTTTTGGGAACCAGTTCGCCAAAAACTAAGGTGAAATAGGTAATCACTATAAGAAGAAAAACGGTAGCCAGGTCTTTACTATAGGGCTCAATTACAGGAAATTGAGATAAAAACGCAACAATAGAGCCGGTCAGTTTATCGCCTGAGTAAATACCCGTCAAAATACCTATTAAAGTAATGCCTATTTGCACCGTCGATAAAAAAGTATCGGGATGTTCTGCCAATTTTAAGGCTTCAGCCGCCTTTTTATCGCCTTTATTTGCCTGTGCTTCTAATCTTGCTTTTCGGGCAGATACCAATGCTATTTCTGCCATTGAAAATAGTCCATTGAGTATAATCAATAAGGCTATTATAAATAATTCCATTAATGTATTGCTATTAATTGCTTGTCGAAGATAGTAAATTCGTAGTGTTTATTATAAATCCTGCCGCTAATGGTGCCTATCAGTATGCCCAGCAAAGCGCCACTAAACACATCAAAAGGATAATGCACGCCCACATATACCTGTGCAAAGCCGATAACCGCAGCCCAGATGAAGATTATCCATGATTGCCTGAAAACAGGTCGAAATGTCAAAAATATGAATGTGGCAAGTCCGAAATGATTGATAGCATGATTAGATACAAAACTATAACCACCGGAGCAGCGACCCAAAACCAACCTAACAAAACCCAGCATGTTTATATCCTGACAAGGACGCAGCCTTTCAAATAATGACTTAAATACGCGCGCCCCTGTCAGATCGGTTATGGCAAAGGTGCAAAGCGCAAATAAAAGCCAAATCCAACCTGTTTTTTTAAAATTTATGAGAACAAAAAGTATTATAAACAAATAAAAAGGCGCCCAAAAAAAAGCATTTCTGAAAGCCGGCATTACCGTGTCCATAAAATCATTGGCCATATAGGTATTAATGGCATAAAAAAAATGTCGGTCTAAGTTATCGAGCCAGTCAGGAAAAGGTATGTACACAAACGGGTGCATTTTGCAAAAATAAGGCACAAAAGCCTGTAAGAGGGTACTTTAAAGGTTAAAATTTGAAAGTAGCCAATAACTTATTAGTAATCAATAATTTATAAAGGAGGTATTTTATATATATCGTTTCCTGTCAATATAGGTAGTTTTTCTGCAACACCGGTAATTGGTTATTTGAGTAAAGCTATTGTGAAAAACAAGGTTAATTAATTCGAAAAAGATAAATGACCTCAAGCAATCCAGACAGATCTGAAAATAGTATGGCAAAAAATTTCCCCATTAGGAAAAAAGGGTATTTTACCTTTTTACAAATAAGAAATAATTGGGGGTATTTCTATTCGTAATTTAAATATTTAAATACCTTTCACAACGTATATTATTTTAAAGATGGCTCTAATTCATTGAGTATGAGTGAAATGTATAATTATTTACAGATAAAGAATGATTCGTATATTTGGGAGTGTCAGACATTATTGGACGGCACCGAAACGAAAAATTTATAGAAAATGAGTATTATAAAACTAAACGACATTTTACGACTTGAAAATCTTGGAAACGTGAAAATTCGTTTCAATTTAATGTTTGCTCAAAATTGGAACCCAATAGAACTTTTTAAAAATGGCGATATTTCCACAATGCTTGCTGGACAGTATTGGAATTACAACAAAAACAAATCATACAAAGTAGGACAAATAACGGTTGGACTTGTTAAGATAAAGCCGAACGAAAATTTTTGGTTGCTATTTCATATCGGTCAAGTAACTAAGGATTTGAATATACTCAACGGTGTGGGTTACGAATATCAAGGCTTACCCGAATATGAAAAATACATTGGACGTTTAATCGTAAAATTTAAGAATAAGGCACAGACAATGATTCGTAACGCTGAATCAGTAATCGATGACTGCTATATTTCTCAAATTTTACCTGACACATTCGACAATGACTTATTCCCAGGCTATGAAAAGGTAAATATCTCTTGGGGTGAAATGAAGCGTGTTTTAGAGAAAGACAACTGGAAAACCGCATTACAAAACCAAAAAGGAGTTTATCTGCTGACTGACAAATCAAATGGTAAAATGTATGTTGGATCAGCTTACGGAGAAAATATGATTTTAGGGCGTTGGCGAGCTTATATCTCAACTGGACATGGTGGGAATATGGGACTTAAAAAACTAACATTTGACCATATAAAACAGAATTTCAAATATTCAATCCTCGATATTTACAAATCAACAACGGATGACCAAACCATAATTGAAAGGGAAAATTGGTGGAAGGTGGTTTTACAAAGCAGACAATTTGGGTACAATGAAAACTAACGGAAGACAAAGAGCCACTGGCTATAATGACCAGTTTTTTCGTCAGATGGGTTTAACATCTTCCTTCGATATATTTTCGTATATTTGAACTTTGACGATCGCTCAGAATTTTCGGTTGAATATCCTGCCCGAACGCCAAGCCGCCAACCGTGTGTGCCTTGAGAACCTTGTAAAATGTTCGCAACTTTAAATCAGATGAGAGTAGGTCTCTCGATGAGGGTATTCAGGAAATCTCATCAAACTGCCTTATGGTGCGCTCATTGAAAACGATGAGGGTATTGAGCGATAAGGGAAAACGGAAACAAGAGATTTACGAAAGTGAGTGTATAGGAGCTGAACCATTCGACCCGGCTCAGGGTAAACTTTAGTCAACCATTCGATGAAGCTTCGTAAGCGCAATAGAAAGTGCCAAAAAATAGGTGGTTATGTTTGTGTCTATGATAAAGTATAACGGACAACCTGATTACTGGTTACACGGCACTCGGGGTTAAGATGGCAGGAACTATACATAGGCCGATTTGAGGAACAAGGGAACTCATTATTGCTATGTCAAATCCAAAAGAGGAAGCAGACGCCAAAGGATGTGGGCGCGATAATGGGGGCAGACTTAGTCGTAGTAGTGATGATCCTGATAACTATCGGGATTATAATGAAGACGGAGCAAAGGGCTAAGCGTGTTATGTAAAACAAGAATGAACAACCGATAAAAAGGGATGATTGATTACTATGAGACAAAATCACAGCCAATAACCAATACAAATATGCGGCATTAAAATACCTGCGAACGAAGTACAGGGAAAATCCTAAACTATTTGTTCATTGGTCATTGATGCATCCGTAAAAGATAAAGTTTTATCTTTGAGTGATTTTAACACGAAGAGCCGTATGACGGGAGACTTTCATGTACGGTTCCGTGGGAATGCAGGGGTGAAATTCCTCTGTATGACCCGATTGGCAGAAATCCTATAAAAAAAATCAAAACAAGATTTTCAGCTCAAAAGTTCCCAATTTGGGATTGTTTTTTTATTTTTGTAGCAAAAATAAAAATTGAGAGTTATTGCCAAAAAGATACTGCGTGAGTTCTGGGAAAAGCATTCCGATTGTGAACAGCAATTGAAAGCTTGGTATCTGGAAGCTGATAAAGGAACTTGGAAGAATCTGAACGAATTAAAGTCGGAGTATCCAAGTGCAAGTATCTTGTATGATAATCGAGTTTGTTTCAACATTAAAGGAAACAATTACAGATTAATCGTAAAAATAAATTTCAGTTATCAAATGATGTGGATTCGATTTATTGGAACCCATGTTGAATATGATAAAATAAATGCCAATAAAATTTAAAAGATGAGATTAAAACCCATAAAAACAGAAAATGATTATAATCAAGCTTTAAATAGACTTGAAAAGATATTTGATGCTCAACCAGGAACCAAAGAAGGTGATGAATTAGAGATTTTAGGAATTTTGCTAGGAAATTATGAAAATGAAAATTTCCCAATTGATCTACCCGATCCAATAGAAGCTATCAAATTTAGAATGGAACAGCTTAATTATTCTCAAAGTGATTTAGCTGAAGTTATCGGTTTAAAAAGTAGAGCAAGTGAAATCCTAAATCGAAAAAGAAAATTAACCTTGGATATGATAAGAAAAATTACAGAAAAATTACATATCCCAACAGAAGTTCTTATTCAAGCGTACTGAAAATTAGGACTTCTCCCAACGGCCAGTTTGGCGCAAGCGGAGGTGAAGTTCTACGTTTGAAAAATTTTTAATATATTTGAAGTGTCTGCTTCGCTTCAAATTTTGGGATAATAGTCCCCGCCAGCGGCCAAGCTGCCAACCGTGTGTGCCTTGAGAACGTTGGAAAATGTTCGCAACTTTAAATCAGATGAGAGAAGGTCTCTCGATGAGGGTTTTCAGGAAATCTCATCAAACTGCCTTATGGTGCGCTCATTGGAACCTCGCCCATGGCAGGTGTTTAGTGGAGTGCAGCTACATAGCGTTGGCGCGCCACCGGCTTACTACGAAACGATAAAAACACAAACCCTACGGGAAACAAAACTTTCTATCCCTAAAATTGCCATTCTATCCCAGAAATTTTAAAGTTAAAATCTATACGGCTTCCTTTGTTCTTATTAAAGGAAGGAAACTTAAAAATCATGATAGACAAAAGGAATAAAAATGAAATCTCTATGAAAAAAATTAAACTCTTTTATTTAACCGTAGTATTGGCGGTTGCAGGCATCGCATCGTCGTATGCACAAAGTTCAGTTAAGGATATTGACGACAATGTTTACAATACGGTGAAAATCGGTAATCAACTCTGGCTAAAGGAAAATCTGAAAGTAACTAAATTTAATGATGGTTCTCCCATTCCAAACATTTCGAAGAAAACTGTCTATGGTACCACCGACCGAACGGGTGCCTGGTATTGGGATTATGCAGATAATCCCGAAAATAATAAAAGGTATGGTAAATACAATAAAATAGAGCCCGATCCTTAGCGACCGGGACTTTTTTTAAAATCCTTGTCCAACCCTCCAATAACCTTGCCTAAAAATGTATAGAACTACACCGTAATCCCATGTATTTAAATGCCATTCTTTAAATTTCCTCGTGCAGGGGTTAATATTCAGTAAAACTCATTTATTTACCTGAAATGTTCTGTCGCCATTTTTAAACAATCCTACAATCTGATTGGCGGCGGCAATACCTGCATTGATGTTGGCTTCGGCAGTCTGTGCGCCCATTTTTTTGGGAGTGCAGTACATACGGTTGTCGCATACATTATCTATGGCTTCTTTTTTGGCAGGCTGAATATCACTCACGTATTTAAAATCTTTTCTTTCCGCAAACATTTTGAGCAATCCGTCTTCATTGATAACCTCCCTTCTTGCAGTATTCACTAAGGTTGCATTTTTGGGCATCAACGACAACAATTCGTAAGTGATGATTTCCTTGGTTTCTGGTTTCAGTGGTATATGCAGCGATACATACCGGCACTTTTCGAAAAGCTCCCCGGGGCTATTTGCTCGTTTCACATTTTCTGCCCGAAGATAGGCATCATCTTTGGTAGGAGCGTAGGCATACACCTCCATACCCAGTCCCTGTGCTGCTTGTGCCAGGTATTTTGCAGTATTACCCAAGGCATACAAACCGAGCGTTTTACCGCGCAGTTCGGTTCCTGAGCTGCCGTTAAAAAAATTACGGGCAGCATAGAGCATCAGCCCGATGGCCAGTTCGCCCACCGCATTGGAGTTTTGCCCCGGTGTGTTCATCACTACCACATTTTTTGCAGTAGCTGCGTCTAAGTCCACATTATCGTATCCGGCGCCTGCCCTTACCACCACTTCCAGATTGGGGGCGGCATCTATTACTTCTTTGTCTATTTTATCGCTTCGGATAATGATGGCATTTACATCTTCCACCGCTTTTAAAAGTTGTGCTTTCTCTGTGTAGTTTTCGAGTAAAACAATTTCGTAGCCTGCATCCGTTACAATTTTGCTGATTCCATCTACAGCGCTTTTTGCAAAAGGCTTTTCTGTTGCAATTAATATTTTTTTCATTTTGGCAAGTATTTTAACCCGTTTGAAATTTGAAGTTTGAGGTTCAAGGTTAGTTGAATCTCAAACTCCAAACCTCCGAATAATTGTATTAAGAATTCATTTTCTCAAACTCCTGCATACAGTCTATCAGCGCCTGTACGCTTTCTTTGGGCAATGCATTGTAAGTAGAAGCGCGAAATCCGCCCACAGACCGGTGCCCCTTGATGCCTACCATCCCTTTGCTTTTTGCAAACTCCAGAAATGCAGCCTCCTTATCATGATGTCCTTCTGCCATCACGAAACAGATATTCATGATTGAGCGGTCTTCTTTGGCAGCAGTACCTACAAATAAAGGATTGCGGTCAATTTCATCATACAGCAGTTGTGCTTTCTCCACATTATGTTTATTTATGGCTTCCAAACCTCCGTTTTCTTTTACCCACTTCAGCGTTTGTGTCATTACATAAATCGGAAATACAGGAGGCGTATTATACATGGAGCCTCCTTCAATATGGGTTTTATAATTAAGCATACTGGGTATGTAACGGCTCACCTTGCCCAGCACATCTTCCCTGATGATGGCAAAAGTAACACCTGCTGGTCCTACATTTTTTTGAGCCCCGCCATAAATGATGGCATATTTTGACACATCTACCGGACGACTCATAATATCAGACGACATATCGGCCACTAATGGAACCGGAGAAGAAATATCTTCCCTGATTTCGGTACCGTAAATAGTATTATTGGTGGTTATATGGAAATAATCCACATCCGAAGGTATTTCATAGCCCTTGGGGATATAGGAATAGGTTTTGTCTGCCGATGAAGCTACAGCAACTGCTTCTCCCAGTCCTTTGGCTTCTTTCAGCGCTTTTTTGGCCCAAACGCCTGTTTCAAGATAAGCGGCTTTGGTTTCCAGCAGGTTGTAAGGTACCATACAAAACTGCATACTGGCACCACCACCCAGAAATATAACTTTGTAATTGTCTGGAATGTTCAATAGCTCACGCCAAAGCGACTCGCACTCATTCATAACGGCTTCCCAGTCTTTGGAACGGTGCGAAATTTCGATAACTGACATACCAGTCCCGTTGAAGTCTTTCAAAGCATCAATAGCTGCGTCAACAGCCGGACGGGGTAAAACACAAGGTCCTGCGTTAAAATTGTGAACTGTTTTCATAAAAATATTTGTTATTATTGAATAGTGTAATAATTTGAGCAAGCTAAGTTAGACAGATATTATGGAAAAAAATGAAAAAATGATATGATTTATAACATGAAATTGAAAAAATTGGGGATAATTTCTGAGACATTTCGACTGAAAGAAGAAATTTCAACGCGTGAGTTGAACGGATTTATTACTTCGGTTTATTTGGTCAGTTTTACTTGGAAAAAGCATAGGAGTTTTTTGAATGTAATATTTTTATGTTTTTTGCAACCTCAAAAAGGTCATCAGGTTTTCAATTTTATTAAAGAATTAAATTGCACTACTTTTAAAAAAAACAGAGACAAAGAAATAAGTAATGAAATCCTTGTTCACAATTTTTATCTTTTTAATAATGGGTGTTAGTTACGCACAGGTAAAGAATGATATTTGGCTTCAAAATTTAATTAGAAAGGAAGCCTCTCCACTCTTACAATCAGTATTAAACCAGCCTGATACTTTCAGATACCAGATTATTTATACTAAAATTGACAGGGATAATAAAAATAAGCCCATTTTTAAGAATTATTATTTACATGTGGACAGAGCGCTGTATTTTTATCCTGCATCGATGGTGAAATTGCCGGTTGCGCTGGCATCTCTTGAAAAGCTGAATACCCAAAAGCTACCGATAAATAAATTTACCTGCATGCTGATTGACAGTACCAGACCTTGGCAAACTGCCGTAATCAATGACGAAACCTCTGCAACGGGCCTTCCATCAGTTGACCATTATATAAAAAAAATATTTTTGGTGAGCGATAATGACGCATACAATCGTCTGTACCAGTTTGTAGGTCAAAAACAGCTCAACGAGATGCTATGGAAAAAAGGTTACACACAAAGTAGAATCACCCGGCGTTTTGACAAATCTGATTTTGAGCAAAACAGATATACCAATCAGATTCGGTTCTTTGATAGTGGGAGATTGATTTATACACAGCCTGAGGCATACAGCGATCTGCAATTCGATTTCTCCAAAAGGATTTTAATGGGGAATGCACATTACGATAAGGATGAAAATTTAGTAAACGAACCCTACGATTTCACCATGCACAATACCATGCCGCTCGAAGATCTGCAACTGATGATGCAGTCGGTTCTTTTCCCGAAATCGGTGGCCAAAGAGAGAAGATTTAATCTTACTAAAGAAGACTACCGCTCCTTATATCAATACATGTCCGAAAGGCCGTCGGAAAGCCATTTTCCAAAATATGATACCGACGAATATTTTGACAGTTATACCAAGTTTTTCTTTTTCAGAGACGGTAAAAGACCGATTCCCGAATACATCAGGTCTTTTAATAAAACCGGCTGGAGTCACGGCTTTTTGACTGATGTGTGCTATATTGTTGATTTTAGAAATAATGTAGAATTTATGTTGAGCGGTAGCATATATACCAATAGTGATGGGGTGCTCAATGACAATAAATATGAGTACAACGAAATCGGCTATCCGTTTTTCAGAGAAGTAGGTGAAATCATTTACAATTATGAACTGAATCGAAAGCGAAGAAAGCCCGATCTAAGCGAATGGGTGCTTAGGTATGATTAACCGAATGTTCTATTTTGATACTTTCAATTTTTTACCTGTCACAAAATCTCTCAAGTAAGAACAACGCTTCAATGATTCCTTATAAAACTGAGTATTGCCATACTGATTTTTAAAATCGGGAAAATATTTATTATTTCTAAAAATTTTGAAATAATCTTTTTCTGCTGCTTCAAACTTATCCCAGTCATAACTATACTCCTGGTATTGCGGTCTATGCACTTGCTTTTGAGCACATTTAGCCATCATAAACATACAGCGTGCTTTAAACTCTTTGTCATTTGATGCCTCCAGCGCCTTTTCGAAGTAACTGTGAGCCGTAAAAGCGCCATAATATTCTTTTTGAAAGCCGGTAGCGTTTTCAGGGATATTGTATCCATCTACACCACTTCGATAATATTCTACTAACTCCCAGGCATAGCCATAGGAGGTAACATTGTAATAACCCAATGCCAGCTTATATAAATGTTTTGACGCATTAGCCTTGTCTGTTTTTGCCAGCTCGTGCAGGCGTTTCATTTCATTGGCATAAGCCATTTTGGAAGTAGTTACTTTATCTCCGGGCAGGCGTTCTTCTCTGTCAAAAAATAGCTCTCTGAAAGGATTTTTTTTAATCAATGGTTGGGCTTTCATTTTGCCTAACCAGGTGACGGCTTTGTCATAATCGTAATCTCTGAGATAGGCAGTTCCCGTAAAGTCAGCCACGTCATTAATTTTTATTTTACCGTTGGTAAGTAAAAATTTGTCATAGGAAGTAAATTTTTGCGCGGCTAAAAAATCATACAACTTTTCTGCCTGAACTCCGGTGAAATTGTGCCTTAATGCATTTAATGTTATGTTTTCATAATCATAATGCTCTTCAGTAAATTTATCTGCAACACTAATACACATTAATTCCTTAATTAAATTATTCTGAGCATGATACCTTTTACCCAAAACCATCGTGAGTAAGTTTCTGTAAAAGCGACTCCATTGGGCAGATTCATTGTTATCTTCCCATTTTGGTTTGCTCCCCTTTTTGGCTAACCACTCCAATGAAGGCAGCAGCTTTTCTTCAAAAGCAGCATCTATGACAGGAGATTTACTAATAGTGACTAAAATATTGGTAAGCATCAATTGGTCTTGCAATCTGGTTGATAAATTCATTTTTTTTGCTTCTTCAATATATCCTTCCGCTTTCCGGTAGTCTTGCATCATATAAGACAGATAAGCAGCGCCCACTTTCATCAAGCCCCTGTCTGTCATCTGCTTATTTTCTGACAAATTATTTAAGAAGCCTATAAAATTTTGCAGATTGCTATTTTCAACCTTCATTACACTGTCTGCATTGGCATCCCGAAATACATAGTAAAAATCATTTTTGTTTTGACCCGGTTTTTCAAGTAAAGGGCTGAGGTATAGCTCTTCATATTTATTTATTTCTCTTACAACCAGGGTTGAAAACATATCGGATGAGGGATTGAGCCGGTAAATTTCTTTAAGACCTTCTACATTGGTCTCAGGATTTTGTAATGCAAAAAGACCAAGCATATCCGATTTTTCTTTATGGTTCTTGCAAAGAGCGAGGTAATCTTTTTTGTCTTCTTCGGCAACCACTGACCAATTAAACCCATAGTAATTAGATACTTTTTGAATGTCGTTAGCCGCAAAAAGCTTTGAAAAAATATAAGCAGCTTCTTTGTTTTCTCTTAGCCTGAACAATGCGCCTGCCTTAAGCGCCAGACTCATATCTTGTAAAATACTTTTTTCATTATTTCCTGCAATCAGTTCGTCATAGTATTTTATGGCATCTTTATAATTAGTGCTGTAATGTGCCAGCCTTGTTATCTGGTATCCATATTTCAACCGAAATAATGGTGTTTTGGCAGCTTTGTATAGTTGCAGACCATTTTTTATCAGTTTATCCATCTTCAGGCTATCGTTAGAAGCCGGCTCCCAAGAGTGATAATCAATAGTTACATAAGGCTCTGCCTGCTTTGCATACATGAGGTATCCCAGCGCTTCTAAGTTTTTATCCTGTATGAAGAACTGGGTCATCGTGTTTTTAGCAACCGAATCGGGTATCTTCAATGCAGCATTTTTCTCTAAATGATAATATAGGTTAGAGAGGTCTTTGCGATTAAAACGCATCACAAAATTGTACGCATCCTTCTTACTCGCTTTGTTTTTGGTAAATGCAACCCATTCGTTAATTATTTTATCGGCAGGGTTTTCAGGCTCCTCAGTATCAAATAAGAATAGCGCATTGGTATAAAAGAAGGGTTTGTATTGAATTTTTGAGGCTGAATACTGATTAAAAAACGAAGTATAATAATCGTAAGGATCCACAAAGCCGCCACATCCGATAATATTTTGTGGGATTAAAGAAAAGAGGCTGCTAACGAAAAGCGTCAAAAATATTTTTAGTTTCATAGAGTGAATATTTGCTTAAAGTTATTGAATCGCAATGAAAAAAAGATACTTTCGACGATGGATTATTCATTTTGTTTTTTAATTGCTGCACAACGTTCATTATGCTTTTGTAATCGCTGGTCTCGTGCCGGAGGATATCATCAGCATTTAAAAGCCTGCCTTCTATAACCGTGTCTTTTTTTACCAGATACAGGCTTCCTTCCTTTTGAACTTCGGGGCTGTTAATGAATCCTTCAGGCATGTTTTGAATCAATCCGGCAAATTTATTTCCTCGGAATAGTACGTACCAGTCGAACAGGGGAAGCCCGATGTCCAAACTAATCGGATAGGTGGATAGGGTGTTAATGTACTTTGCAAATTCCTGAGAATCAATGATGGAATTACTGCTACTCAGGCTTTGAAGATTGCCCATGTTGTAGCACATTAGTAAGCCCTTCTTTACGGGAGGTATGCCGGTATTATTTCTGTATTTTAACTGATGAAGTCTGATGGTGGCCGAAAGTAGTTGATCTTTGTGTTGTTCTTTCAACAAATCCAGCAGGTAGAAATATTTGTTTTTAGTGGTTTCGGTCCAGTCGCAGTCAATTTGTATTTCCTTCACATCTGCTAATTGATAAGATTGAATATATTTTGAAATCAATTGGCTGACATTTTCAGACAAGGTTTTTATTGCGTTGCTATCCAGATGATAAAGGGTTTCGTTGGTAATAAATACAGTAGGGATAATTGCTTTTGTCCGCAGCCAGGCGGTATCTGAAATAATCATTTTAGCTGCGGGAACCGCTTTTTGGCTTGCCTCATTCCATTCCACATCAAAAAATTTCAGATAAACAGTTTGAATCTTTAGGCTATCTAATCTGCGTTTTTCAAATGTGGTAGGGTTTACAATCGTTTTCCAGTAATAAATTGCCGGTTCAATGCTAATTGATTTTTGTCTTTCGGTGCAGGCGATAAAAATGACCAGGAATAATATCAGGGAGGAATAAGTTAGTTTTCGCATGTATTTTTTAGTTTGTTTAAAAAGTAAAAATGCTGTCTTATTGCACGAAAGTAAAAATTAATGCCGATGATTTGGAGTCACTAATTTTCTTATGAAAACAGGTGTAGCAGCATAGGGGGTGATTAGTTTGCCGACTTCAATGTGTCCAGAAACTTTTCGGGTTCATCCGGAGAAACGACGTATTTTTTACCTATAGACGTTTTTATTAATATTAACCGGTCTTCACGGGTAACAAACCAGTTCATCGTGCCGATTTTTTTATTGAAAAAATTGCCATAAATCCCAAATAATCCTCCGGATCCGAAAACTCTGAATGTCCATTTTAAATCTTGCTTGTAAATTCTTTCGGCGCTTGTAATATCCTTTTTTGGGATAATTTTATTTTTGAATGGACGACAAATTACTAATTCGTAGGAGCTGATTTCATATTTTGTAACTGATAGCCCATAGGTTACAACTAATATTATCAGAAAAAGGGTGGGAGCTGATAAAGCAAGAAAAACATCCACCCTGAGTGCAGGTGATATTTGCATGATGCCTAATCCCAAAAACAGGATGATAACGGCTGTTGTTATTATTTTTACCCTAAGACTATAAGAAGCATCAAATTTCATACGTTTATTTTTTTTGTTTTAATATCCAGTTGGTCATTATCTCTAATGCTTTGGGCGAAATAGTTTGTTCGATTTGGCTGTATTCAGATGGGGCGCCTGTTTTTGCCTCCTGAAACAGGTGATTTAACCCTGCCAATTCAATAATCTCCGATTTTTTGTTTCCTGCTTTTTTCAAAGCCTGCCTGATACCTTCTAAATTTTCTTTTGGTGTAACCTGCACATCCAATGATCCGTTGATAGCCAGTATAGGCATTTTCAATTTACTGAGATAATCCTGCGGGTTGAATTTAATAAAGTACTCAAACCAGGGTGATGATAATATCTTTGTTTGTTGATTGGCCATCATTTTTATTTGATCATCAGGTAGTTTTTTGGTCTCATCAGATTTTTTTAATGCTTCCAGAACGAATGGTTCCAAATCCTGTTGCAGATGGTTTCCCCGATAATTTTTCATAAAATCATATATAACTTTGTTATCCTCTGCACTTTTTTTAGCCGCCTGTTCTGTGGCTCCTGATGATTTGACAACCCAATAAGTCTGAAGCTCCATTAACCTGTCAATGGGGATGCCGGGCCCGGCCATCACTACCAAAAACTTAACATCTTTATTTTTTGTGGCCACAATGGGCGCTATCATGCCGCCCTCACTGTGCCCGGTAAGCCCGATATTTTTATACCCTCTGCTTTTTAAAAAGCTCACAGCCGCATCAATATCGGTAGCAAAATCGGCTGATGTAGCGCCTTCTTTTCCTTTAGATGAACCGCCTACAGCTCTGTCATCCATTCTTAACACACCTATTCCGTTTTTTGTAAAATAATCAGCTATTACCCAAAAAGGTTTGTGCCCCATCAGTGTTTCGTCCCTATCCTGACTGCCTGAGCCGGTTATCATCACTACCACCGGAAAATTTTTTTTATTCTTTGGCGTGGTTAGTGTGCCGGCAAGTGTATTGCCTTCCGTCTGATTAATGAAACTTAAATCTTCGATATTATAGTCAAAGGGAGGCTTAGGCATTTGTGGGCGGTTGGGTTCTTTTGCCTCAACCCGTCCCTTTTTCAATGTAAGGGGAAATTTCATACCCATTTGGCTGAAAGTACCGCTGATGCTGTCTCCGGCAAGTATTCCCTTATAATTGGCACCCAAACTTTTAAGCTCCATAAGCAGTTCGTTGAGCGAAAAAGTTGTCTTATCTACCTTGATGTCTTTAGCTCCCTGAGCAGGGCTATCCATGGTGGCAGAAAGAGAGTCGCCGTTTTGTTGTATATGAAAAACCAGAGGCAGTTTGATGCCATTTACCTCCAACTCGCCCGACCAGTCGCCGGATACGGATTGGGAAAATGAAGGAACATTGATTATTATCAGAAGTAATAAACTTACAAAAATTTTTTTCATTAATTTAAGAAATTATGAATGGTGAATAAAGTGAGATATTCAATAATAATTAAGGTAATAATCAGAACTACAGTATGTTGCCATTTTTTTATATTGGTAGCAATTTTAAATCCTTTCACTAATAGATATATTGCAAAAACAATGAAAACTACCAAAATGATACCTGCCAAACTGATTAATAATATTTCCGGTGAATCTATTTTTAATTTATTTTCTGCCAAATCATTTACTATTTTTTCGGATGCTTTTTGTAGAAAAGGGAATAATATAAAAAGCGATGCCAGATATATCGGTATCCTGTAAATAAGAGCCACATTTAGGATGTCAATTAACCTTGTTTTCCGGTTAAATGCCTTCCCGAGAATAAATAAAACAGAGGTTGCAATAAAAATTATTATAGCATTTTCCAAAAAAGCATTTTTTAATGTTTGTTTGCCCTTTAAATAATGAATATCAATAGCTCCGTCAAAGGTTAAGTTGTAAAAATAACCAATGGCACACCCGATTATAAAAAAAAGAATTCCTACAGTAAGCAATTGCTTTTCACTATACTTCTCAAAAGGATTAAAAACAGAACGCCAGTTAAACATATCCGTTAGATTTTAATAATTAGAAGAGGATTCATTTTTCATTTTATTGATTTTTTCTATCAGGTCATCCATATAATTTCGCATGGTAGGATAGCTGGTTCCTGCCTGTTTGGCAATTTCCTTTATACTTCCACTGGCCAAAAAAAACTGGAGGATTAATTGCTGTTCTTCCGAGGTAAGTTTCAGGTAAAGCGGCATTTCGTAATTGCCGTTTACTTCGGTATTGCAATGATCGCATATTAGAGAACTCACCTTTAAAGCATGTTCGCAACTTGGACAAATAATTGGCAATTTCATATTGCAAAGGTAAAAACATGTTTAATAAAGTAAAAATTAAATTTAATAAAATTAAAATGTATTTGAAGATATTAATAAAAAATAGCCACTATGAAAACACAGTGGCCAACACTCTAAAACCTAAAAAGACAAGCAATGCAGAGATCACGATGCAAAGCTATGAATAAAAAAGTATATTACTAACATTTGTTAGCAATAAAAATGATGCACTTCAAAAAATGATAAATCAGGGTTAGGCCACCACTAAGTTCTGGAAAGCCAGATACCTTATAATCTGCCAGCTTCTGAAACCTTCCATTCGCTTGAGAAGCAGCATTTTATCGGCAAGAAAAGTTCCGGACAGGTGTTTGTGTTGAAATTTAGGCCAGCTTTTTGCAAACTGCCAAGGCATAAGTCTTTGTGCAATAGTTATTCGGGGTATATCATTAAAGCGAGGATTTATTAAAACCTTTTGAACGGTTTTGAGTTCATTAATCAGGTATTCGATTATATCTGTTTCGCCCAATGCCACATAAATTTCATGCTCGTCCAGGTTACGGAGATTTTTTAAATGTAGCTTGAAAGGCATAAATCCAAGCGCAATGCGGTCAATTGCCTCGTTCATCAAGTGCTCGGCCGATTCGTGTTGGGAGAAAGTGGCGAGGTAAATAAAGGGATTGCCGCCTGCTATCACCATTCCCCGATAATCTTCATCAAAGGAGGTTTTGAGCGCAGCAATTTTCTTTTTGATAACAGGCGGGGTGTCAATTATTAACCTGTAGTCATTGAGCGGAACACGATTATTTGAGAATATGCTTTGCATAAGCACAATTTTTAAAAAATTTCAAATACCCAATCCTCACATCGTAAATATACTGAATTTCAAGGAGTTTTCCAACTATATTTTTTTTAATGTTTAAGAAACAAATTTCTATAAATCAAAATTATTTTTTTCGGAATAATATTAATCAAATCTGTTAAAGATATTTCTTACGAAGGGTTTAGCGTCATCCTCAAAAAAAGTGGGCTGAGTGTAAGGCGGAATGTTGATTTTCAATAGCTTAATAAGGTTTTTGGAATAATAATAAATTAAAATAGTAATTTTCAGGCCTTATGAAACTAAAATTTAAGTTATTTCATGCTGGTTTTTTATTGTTTTTCATCTCTCTTATTGCCTGTTCGCCCAACAATGTTACAAAGGATGATTCACTCAAAAAGTATTTTGATGAGCAACAACTTACAGGATGTTTTGCATTGATGGACAACGGTACCGGTATGTTTACAATCTACAATTTGCCGCGATATCGCGACAGCGCTTATCTTCCTGCGTCCACTTTCAAAATTGTAAATGCACTAATTGGTTTGCAAACAGGCATCATCAGCAGCGACAGTATGGTGATTGAATGGGATGGCGTACAACGACCGATTGAGGCATGGAATCATAATCTGAATATGGTGCAGGCTTT
The DNA here is from genome assembly GCA_023957575.1 of Chitinophagaceae bacterium. Taxonomy (GTDB): domain Bacteria; phylum Bacteroidota; class Bacteroidia; order Chitinophagales; family Chitinophagaceae; genus Niabella. The sequence continues at coordinate 458,857 of JAMLGU010000001.1, forward strand.
CAGGGTTTCGGCAGTACCCTATTTTCAGGAAGTAGCCCGAAAGATAGGGAAGGATACGATGAATTTCTGGTTAGATACGCTTCGGTATGGCGCCGGAAAAAAGAATATTCCGTTTAAAATAACGACCCGGATTGATAGTTTCTGGCTTGACAACAGCCTCAAAATTACTCCCGACGAAAATCTGGGATTGGTAAAGAAATTGTATTTTAATGAACTCCCCTTCTTTAAAATCTATCAGGAAAAAGTAAAAAATGCCATGCTGATGGAAGATAATGCCAACTACAAACTGGCATACAAAACGGGTACCGGACTTACCGAAAAAGATCACGCATTAGGTTGGATAGTGGGATGGATAGAAGAAAACAAGCATCCCTATTTCTTTGTTTTGAATTTAGAGTCGGACAAGGCTGATTATGATATGACGGATGCCCGAATGAAAATTCTCAAAAGCATATTAAAGCAGTTAGGATTTTTTGAAGGGAAAATGTAGGAATGGTTTGAGGTTTAAGGTTTAAGGTTCGAGGTTTAAGGTTTGAAGATTTCAGATTGGAAGATTACAAATTTTAGATTTCAGATTGCTTACAGCCTAAGGCATATAGCCTAAAGCCTAAAAGCCGCAGCCTATTGAAGTTTAAGGTTCAAGATTTGAGGCGTTAGATTTGTGAATTTGGATTGCAGGTTATATCGTCGTAGTATTTTCAGGTTTAAAGTTCAAAGTTTATAGTTCAAAAAGCACTAATTATAAATCATAAATATGAAATCTTGAACTTTGAATAACAAACGTTAAGAAGCTACGGCTACAAAAATCGGCCGCAGTGAAAGAATCTGTAATCTGCAATCTGTAATCTGCAATCCAACATAAATCATAAATCACAAATTTTAAATCATAGCTTTGTTTTGAATTAATCCTCATCTCCACATGGGTTTTCAGTTTCAATATTTTTATTTTGTATGGCTGCTGGGCGGTTTGTTCATCCTATTTGTATTATTTCTGTTGGTAAAGAGATGGAAAAGAATTACAAGGAGAAAAATTGGCGATCCGGCGCTTGTAAAGGAAATGATCACGCGCTACAGTCCGCGCCGTTTTAGTTTCAAGTTCCTTTTAATCTGCCTTGCCTTTAGTTTTGGAGTTTTGGCTGTAATGAGCCTACGCAAACCCAGTGGCAATGACGGTATTCAGCGTAAAGGCATTGACGTGGTTTTTGCCCTCGATCTTAGCGGCAGTATGCTGGCCACAGATATCGCACCCAATCGGTTAGAAAAGGCGAAGCAATTCATCTCACAAATGATTGCGGCCATGCCCAACAATCGCATTGGCCTGATTTGGTTTGCCGGCAAGGCATTCGTTCAAATGCCTATCAGCAGCGACCATAGCGCTGCCCAAATGTTTGTGGAAGACGCTTCGCCCGACCTTATACCTGCTAAAGGAACTGTAATTGGCGATGCATTGGAAGAAAGCCTTAAAGCATTTGGCGAAAGAGAAGCAAAGTATAAGGCGGTCATACTCATTTCAGATGGGGAAGATCACGATATTAAAGCAATACAACTTTCAAAAGATTTGTCGCTTCGCGGATTGATGGTCAATACGGTGGGTATCGGTTCGCCGCAGGGGGTCTATCTTCCCGATGATTCTACCGGAGGGCACAAAAAGGACCCTGAAACAGGAAAAGAGATTATCTCGAAGTTGAATGAAACTGAGTTGAAACAGATTGCCGAAAACACTAATGGCATTTATGTGCATCTTAACAATATAAATGATGCCGTAAAAAAAATAAATACGTCTTTATCCCATATTGATAAAAAAGTAACCGGCGATATCGACCTGATGGATTTTTCCTATTATTATTGGATTTTTGCAGGGTTGATGTGTTTATTACTGATTTTGGAGCAATTATTGCCAGAGGGAAAGAGAGATTGAGGTTAAGATTGAGGTTGAGATTGAGGTTGAGGTTGAGGTTAAGGTTGAGATTGAGGTTGAGGGGGTTTTATTTGAGTTTTGTTTTTAATAAATGAAGTACTTTTTACTGATATGCTGTTTTTTTGCTATGGTTGATTCTTTCGGACAATCGCCCGGCCATTTTATAAGGGAAGGGAATGATTTTTATAAAAAGGGAAGGATGGACGAGGCTATTGATTTTTATAATAAAGCTGCTGATGGTAAATATAAATACATTGCCGACCTGAATAAAGGCAATGCGCTGTTCAGGCAAAAGAAATATGAGGAAGCCATCACCTCCTATCAGGTAGTGGCTGATGCTGCTGACGCAGCTATTTTATTGAAATCGGGAGCGCATTATAATATTGGTGTAATATATATTAATCAGCAAAAATTAGTTGAAAGCATCGAAGAGTATAAACAGGCACTCCGGCTGAACTGGCAGGATACGCCCGCCAGAGAAAACCTGCAAAAAGCGCTGTGGGAGCTAAAACAACAGGAGCCGCCAAACAAACAAAACAACCGGCAAAAACAACCAAAATCTAAAATGAGCCAAAGCCAGGTACAAAATCAATTGGATAAACTGGAACAGAAGGAAAAAAGTACACAGAAAAAACGCGCTGATTCAAAATCCAACTTTGGCAGCAGCACCGGCAAAGACTGGTAACTGTAATCAATTGTTTTTTGCCGGCACAATCATTTCAAACTCGGGTATGGCTACCGAAAACAACTGTTGTGTATCAAGGTTCGACATTTGATAAACGCCCTTCATTTTACCCATATCACTATGCAGGTTGCAGCCGCTCATATACTGATAACTTTCTCCCGGTTGAATAACGGGCTGTATGCCAATAACTCCCTCGCCTTCTACCTCGCGATAGGTGCCGTTGCTGTCAAAAATATGCCAACTGCGGCGTAATAATTTGGCAGCAAATGAATTAAAATTTTCGATGGTAATACGGTAAGCAAACATAAATTCCGACTGCAGGGGATTGCTGTATTCAGGCTGATAATAAACCTCAACATTCACCATAATACCGGATGTGATTAAACTTACCATTAAAAGACTTTCAGTAAAAATAAGATTTTTTTTATTAACTATATGAGGTAGCTTTCAATTAAGGATTCATATTCAAAATCCTCATTTTGCCAAAAGGCAAGTTCGGAGTATATTCGCTTTTTGAAATATTTATCTTATGAACAAAACGATTATCAACACAACCAAGGCGCCTGCGCCTATCGGGCCCTATAATCAGGCAGTGCTTGCCGGAGATACGCTTTATATTTCGGGACAGATTCCCATAAATCCTGAAACCGGTGAACTGAACAATGCCACCCTTCAGGACGAAACGCATCAGTGTATGAAAAATCTTGGCGCTATACTGGTAGAAGCAGGCATGAGTTTTTCAAACGTGGTAAAATCGACCATATTTATTACGGATATGAAGCGTTTTGCAGAAATCAATGAAGTTTATGGCCAGTATTTTACAGAAAATCCGCCGGCCAGAGAAACGGTGCAGGTGGCGGCCTTACCCAAATTTGTAAATGTGGAAATCAGTATGATCGCCATAAAATAAATATCTGTTTTTTTCTCTCGCAAACACATCGTATTTTTGCGGATTATTTGAATTTCTTATGGCTCGTACACAGGAATTACTACAGGATGTGGTAATAAAATTTGCAGGCGACAGCGGTGATGGTATGCAACTTACCGGTTCTCAGTTTACTACCAATACTGCGCTTTTAGGCGCTGATTTATCTACTTTTCCCGATTTTCCGGCCGAAATACGTGCCCCACAGGGTACAGTGGCAGGAGTAAGTGGCTTTCAGCTGCGGTTTTCATCCAACAATATTTTTACACCCGGAGATGAATGTGATGTGTTAGTAGCAATGAATGCTGCTGCTTTGAAGGTGAATTTACCTTCATTGAAGAAAGGAGGTAAAATTATTGCCAATATTGAAGGCTTTGATTCAAAAAATCTAAGACTGGCAAAATATGCCGAAGATCAAAACCCGTTGGAAAACAATAGTCTTGAAGGCTATAATCTGATAAAAATTGATGTTACCAAGCTCACTCGTGAAGCGTTGAAAGACTTTCCTTTAAGTATTAAAGAGCGGGATCGCGCCAAAAATATGTTTGTGCTGGGCTTTTTGTACTGGATGTACAACAGGAGTATGGATAGCACCATCAATTTTCTGACAGAAAAGTTTGGTAAAAAGCCGGATATTCTTAACAGTAATATTGCAGCCTTGAAAGCCGGCTATAACTATGGCGATACTACCGAAACCTTTACCACTACTTATAAGGTAGAAAAGGCTAAGATGGAGGAAGGTAACTATCGTTCCATTATGGGTAATGAAGCAGTGGCATTGGGTCTGGTGGCTGCATCGGTAAAGAGTAATTTGCCTTTGTTTCTGGGAAGTTACCCTATTACACCTGCTACCGATATCTTACACGAGTTAAGTAAATATAAAAATTTCAATGTCCGCACTTTTCAGGCAGAAGACGAAATTGCCGGAATTTGCTCTGCAATCGGCGCTTCCTATGGTGGCGCATTGGGGGTAACTACAACCTCTGGCCCCGGAATGGCATTGAAAACCGAAGCAATGGGTCTGGCATTAATGCTTGAAATCCCTTTGGTAATTGTAAATGTGCAAAGGGGGGGGCCTTCTACAGGTTTGCCTACCAAAACTGAGCAATCAGATTTACTGCAAGCTTATTACGGGCGCAATGGAGAAAGCCCGATGCCGATAGTGGCAGCATCTACTCCGGCTGATTGTTTCGATGCAGTGTTTGAAGCTGCAAGAATTAGCGTGCAACACATGACCCCTGTTATTTTGTTAACAGATGGATATATTGCCAATGGCGCAGAGCCCTGGAAATACCCTACAGAAGAACAATTACCGGATATTCATGTAGAATTTAAAACTGCTTTAGCCGAAGGCGAAGAATCATTTATGCCTTATGCCCGTGATGAAAAGGGCGTTCGTCCCTGGGCAGTACCCGGTACCAAGGGTTTCGAACATCGCATAGGGGGATTGGAAAAAGAAAACCTTACAGGAAATATCAGCTATGTGCCTGCCAATCATGAACTGATGGTAAAGCTCAGGCAGGAAAAAGTAGATAAAATAGCAGATTATATCCCTGAACAGAAATTTGACAGCGGTGCAGAAACAGGTAAAGTATTAGTTGTGGGCTGGGGTTCTACCTATGGCGCTATAAAATCTGCAGTGCATGAATTGCAAAATCAGGGAAAAGCAGTAAGCCACATACAAATTCGCCACCTTCGCCCATTCCCCAAAAATCTGGGCGAGTTACTCAAAAACTTCGAAACCATTTTGGTTCCCGAAATCAATAATGGCCAGTTGATTAAAATACTGAGAGACCAGTATTTAATAGATGCAAAAGGTTATCATAAGATTAAAGGGGTACCTATTACCAAAACCGAATTGGTTGATGAAATAAATAAGTATCTTTAATTTCGATTAATAAGATTGTTTTTATACAAATGTCATTGATGGCGTGTCTGTCAATGATTTTGGTATAAAGTTTTGAAGTTATTGGAATATTTTGAGCTTTTTTGATGATTTTTGTCATAATAAATTTGATTTTCTAAATTTTGGGAGGATTCAAAACTTTTTCTTTACCTGCCCCACATTTGGTCTTGCCAGACACACAAGCCGACCTTTCACAAAACCAAAAGACCTGAAATTTTCCCAACTTTCGACTAAATATGTGCAAATTTTTTTGTGGACTTTTTATGTCCATTTAAAAAATAGTTCCTATATTCGGACGAAATATGTTCTGAATGACAACAGTAAAAAAACATACAACCTTTGGGGAACAACTCAGACAACTGAGAGAAATTGCCGGTATGACTTTGCGTGAAGTGGCTGCAAATATTGAAATAGATCCTTCGCTACTTGCTAAAATTGAGCGTAACCAAAGGCAGCCTACAAAACATTTAATCAAAAATATCGCTGGCTTTTTTAAAGTTAACGAAAAGGAATTGCTCGAAGAATTTTTGAGTGACCAGATTGCCTACAAAATATTAATTGAGGAAGCAGACTTGAATATTCTGAAAGTTGCAGAAGAAAAAGTTGCATATATCAAACCATTGAGAAATGAGTAAAATAGTAAATATCGAACCTTTCAATCAGGAACTGCCAAGCGAGTTTGCAGACAGGTTAGGTGTTTATTATACTCAGCAAGTAACAACTGCTCACAAGAAAACGAATGGGCAATTTTTTACCCCTACTCCAATTGCCCGACTTCTATCTTCCTTTTGCGATATTTCAAAAACAAAAATCCGAATTTTAGACCCTGGTTGCGGAACAGCAATTTTATCCTGTGTCTTAATCGAGCATTTAATAGAAGTACAAACCGGAATTGAATAAATAGAATTAGTAGCTTATGAAACCGATCTTGAATTAATTCCATATTCACAAAAAGTACTTGATTATCTTAAAGAGTGGCTTTTAAATAAAGGGATACAATTCAAATACATCTTGCACTGCAACGATTTTGTTTTGGAAAACGCTACTGTTCTTAAAGAAAACAGATTACTAAGTTTATTTGAAGAAACAAAAGAGGTAGATAGAAATTTTGACATTATCATCTCAAACCCACCCTATTTCAAGCTATCTAAAGATGATAAAAGAACCATTGCTGCGCAAGAATTAGTTAGTGGACAGCCCAACATCTATTCAATTTTTATGGGCATTGCTGCCAAATTGCTTTCGGAAAGCGGCGAACTAATTTTTATCACGCCAAGAAGTTTTGCTTCAGGCAATTACTTCAAAGCGTTTAGAGAATTTTTTTTCAATACTGTTCAGGTTGACAAAATACATTTATTTAATTCCAGAAAAGATACATTCAATCGTGACAGTGTTTTGCAAGAAACAGTTGTAATTAAAGCAATCAGAGAAGAAATAGATCCAAATAAAAACGTGTTTGTTTCTTCAAGTGCAGGCATTAAAGATATTTTTAAGCCGACAATAAAATATTTCAGAGCTGAAGAACTCATTGACCTCAACTCAAAAGAGAAAATTTTACATTTACCTACAAGTGATAAAGAAGAACAAATTTTGAGTTTGGTTTCATCCTGGGAAAATGTATTGGCTGATTTTAATATAAAAATCTCAACAGGCCCGGTTGTTGCATTTCGTGCATTAGATTTCATTCAAAACCATTATGAGAATAGTACAGTTCATTTAGCTCCTTTGTTTTGGCTTCACAATGTAAATAAAATGGTTTTGGAATGGCCAAAACAACTCAAAGAAAAAGAGCAATACATTAGAATAGAAAGCGGTTCAAATTCTTTACTGATTCCAAACAAGAATTATATTCTTCTAAGGCGATTCAGTACCAAAGATGACAAAAGCAGACTAATAGCAGCGCCTTATTTCTGTAACTATGCCCAATCGGATTATATAGGAGTTGAAAACAAAGTAAACTACCTTTACAGAAAAGGCGGTCATTTAGATCGTGAAGAAGTAGTTGGACTTTGCGCTTTGCTTAACAGTGAATTGTTGGACACTTACTTTCAAATTTTCAATGGAAATGTGAATGTGATTGCAACAGAATTAAGAGAAATGAGATTTCCACCATTAAACGATATCAAAAGAATTGGTAATAAAATCATACTTTCCAATGACTACTCAATGAATAATGTAAGCAGCATTGTCAATGAGCTTTTTGAATTGGAAGTAATAATGAATTGATATGAGTAAGATAGAAGAAGCACAAGAGATATTACAAGCCTTAGGATTGCCGCTGGCACAATACAACGAAATGGCAGCTTTGACATTTTTAGCAGTATGCAACATCAAAGAAAATGACAAGTGGTCAAAAGCTACCAGACAAAGTTTAGGCGTAACAAAAGGTATTATGACTTTCGTGAATGAAAACTATGATAAATCTTATGCACCAAACACACGAGAAACATTTAGAAGGCAAGTGCTTCACCAATTTGTACAGGCAAGAGTAGTTGATTACAACCCAGACGACCCAACACTGCCTGTTAATAGCCCTAGAGCACATTATGCCTTGACATCCGAAGTTTTGGAAGTAGTAAAAACATACAAAACACGAAATTGGAAGAAGGCTTTAAAAAACTTTATTGATACAGTCGGAAAACTTTCAGAAGTGTATTTAAAAGAAAGGGAACTGAATCAAATCCCTGTTACCCTTCAAAATGGAAAGACAATCAAACTATCTGCAGGAAAACACAATGAAGTTCAGGCAGCGATTGTAGAACAATTTGCTCCCCGTTTTGCAAATGGGGGAACACTTTTAAATTTAGGAGATACAGCAAAGAAAGACCTTTATGTTGACGAGAAAGGCTTAAAGGATTTAGGAATTCCAATTGACCAACATAGCAAACTACCTGATGTTGTTATCTTTGATGACAAAAGGAAATGGTTGTTTTTAATTGAAGCTGTTACCTCACACGGACCAGTTTCTCCGAAACGACTTTTGGAACTCGAAGATTTTCTGAAAAACTGTAAAGTCGGAAAAATTTATGTAACGGCTTTCCCTGATATGACTGAGTTCAAGAAACATTCAAATAATATCGCATAGGAAACTGAAGTTTGGTTGATGGAAGTGCCTGACCACATGATACATTTTAATGGGGATAGGTTTATGGGCCCGAGGTAGAATCTATGGCTTTATAAAAATTTTAATTGATTTAGAAATGGATAATAATGTAGCACATATTATGCTTAACCTAACCTTAAAAAGTGGTTGGGTTGTAAAAGAAAAACCAGAAAGAGACCCCAATCAAAGTGGGTCTAATTTTTCAGTTGGATACATTGTTGAAAAGGATGGCGAAACTTGTTTTATGAAAACATTCGATTTTGTAGGTTTTCTTGCGATTGCGGCTGTCAATGGCATTATTATTTTTTTATAATTTATTGATTATGAGAAATTTATTATTTATAGGTATGGCCACCAATACCAAATGTCCAGAAATAAAAGAATAGAAAAAAGCCGAAAACCCTTATAAATAAAGGGTTACAGGCGAAAAACACCAATTTGCCGAAAATTTTAGAAATGTCCATTTTTTACAATTTGCTGCGGTTGCAGGTGCATGGAAACAAGCCTGTTTAAACCCTTTTTAACCACTACTACCATACCACCCCGCCAAAACGCCCAAAACACCGTGTGTAGCAGCTTGCAGCCCATTACAACTACCCCAAAACCTGCCGAATAACCCCACTTTTACCCCCAGCGGCGCCACCCCTGCCCAAAACCCGGAAAAACACAAAAAAGTGAGTTGGGGGTGCAGTTGGGGGTGCAGTTGGGGGTGCAAAGTATAGTTAGAGAATAGCCCCAAGCGGCATTTCAATCAGCCAAAAACGCCCTTTTTGACATCAAAAAGCCTCGAGGACAAATTTCGATGAACATGAATTATGCAATCGGGTGCGCCAGCAAAACCAATGCCAGAGCCTATATTACTAAAATACGATATATCAAATGAGGGGGTAGGGGGCTGTTTTTATGTGTATTCCCCCTTAGTTTCGAGACATTTGGTATCGGCTGCCGCTACTCAAATCGGATAACGCCCACCACTATTGCAATGCGGTAAATGGACGATAGGGGTATGGAAAAGGGCGGGTATTTGTCTTTATTGTCGCTGTGGCACACCAGCTCGGCGGCATTGCCGGCTGCGGGGTACAGGCGCTTTACCAGAGGGCCCTGGTCGGTGTCCAGCACATATATTTTGCCCCATTGAAAAAAAGAAAGATCCTTAACCGGCCTGCAACCCAGCAGGTCGCCATTGCTGTGCGTGGGGTACATGCTGTTGCCGCTTACCCGTATGATGTAAGCAACGCCCCTTTCGGTCCACTCGGGTATCACATAGCCTTCGGCGATGTGGTGCGGCATTACCACCTCTTCGCCGCTGCCGTAGCCCGCCGCCGCATCTATGGATATTACCGGTATTACGGTATAGTGGCTTGCTTTGCCGTGCTCACTGTCAGGTTTAATCATTTCGCCCTCACCTGTTAGTAGCCAATTAACGTTGACGTCTGGGAATTCCGATAATATATTTACAATTGTATCTGAATTTAGTGGCGTTTTTTGAGGTTTCCCTCTAAAATTAGCCGACGTAGAACCAATTTTCGAGAAAAAATTTTCTTTACTAACTTGCTTTAATTCAACGAGTTGCACCACCCTTTCTTTTATAGTCGAAAATTTATTTTTCATTTTATTTGGTTTTTCGAAAATATATTTACTACATTTGTATCCACAAACGGACTATTTCCGTGTAATAGACAAAATTATGACAAAATCCTTCAAAAGAGACTTTTTAAAGCTTGAAGCCAAAAGAAGAACCTGCGCAATAGAGCAGTGCGGCCCCAAATACTTGAACTACTGCCTGCGGCAGGATACGCCCACGCCCCGAGAGAAAAGGGCCATTGATACGTTTAACAGCATTTACCGCCGATTACAAGAAAAGTAAAAAATTACGATATGCCTTTAGAGTGGAACAATATACTGTGTGTAACTAAGGACGAACTCATCCCCGACCATGTCAATTGCCTTGACACCCTTAAATCTGAAATTCGCAGATACAAAGACAAACCTTACGGCATTAAAAAGGTGCGCAGTGGTGGCAACGGCCGCGAAATGCTGATAGCCTTTGACAGCCTGCGCCAAGACATTCAACTGGCGCTGGGCGACCCCCGCCGCATAAGCAACCCGATGGAGCTTTTTTACAAGGTGGACAAAGGCGCTGTGGACTACTACACCACCTACAGGTTTGAGGACGGTATGCCCCTGAGCATTGAGCATCAGGACGAGTACATCACCAATGCCAGTGTACTGGCTGCCGCCATAGCGCTAAAGGCTGCCCGCGAGAACGAGCGCCGCAGCAAGGGAGGCAGTTGCACGGGAGTAATGGACACCATCTGTAGAGATGTGGTGCTTTTCAATAAGGTATTGCACACCAAGCACCAGGCATCGCACACACTGCCTGCCAGTGCAAAGCGGTTTAAAGAGGCTTTCAAACTGTTTGCAACGCCTCCGCACGGCGATAGCTCTCGGTACCATTACGAAAGTCTCATAAGCGGCAAACTGCGCAACGAGAACCGGAGGAAAGTAACGGACCAGGCGCTGGCGCTGCTCAACGACCTCTTTGCCACGCAAACCCACAAGCCTACCCGCACCGAGGTAGCGGCACAGTACGATGCCTTCCTGAGCGGCTATATGGAAGTGCTGAACGCCGACACCGGCGAGCTGCACGACCCCAAAGATTACAAACCCATTAGCAAGGGCGCCATACTTACCTGGTTAGGCAGGTGGGACGAAAAAATAGCTACCCACCGCAAACGCAGCGGCAACAGGCAGGTATATATGGGCGCTTATAAAACCTACCACAGCCTTGATAAGCCTGCGTACGCCGGCAGCATCATCAGTATTGACGACAGGCAACCACCATTCAATTACGACGGCAATAACCGCCCATGGTTTTACATGGGTATTGACTTAGCCAGTGAGTGCTGGGTGGCTGCCGTACACGGCAAAAGCAAAGAGGGCATTATAAAGGAGTTTTACCGCAAGCTGGTACGCAACTATCACAAATGGGGCTTGCACCTGCCTGCCGAGTTAGAGTGCGAAGCCTCGCTCAACAGCTCGTTTACCGGCACGTTTTTGCAGGAAGGTCGCATGTTCAGCTATGTGCGTATGGAAGCCAATAAGGCACGTGCCAAGCGTATAGAAAGATACTTTAAAGACCTGAGGTATGGCAATGAGAAGCAACGTGATGGGTGGATAGCGCGGCACTATGCCGGTGCAGAAGCCAACCAGCCGGGTCCATGGAAGGTGCCGGTGGTACCATACAACAAAATAATAGAAGGCTGCCTGAAGGATATAGAGGACTGGAACAACGCACCCCACAGCGTATATACCGACAAAAGCAGGTGGCAAGTGTTTATGGAGATGCAGAACCCTAACCTGCAACCCACCAACTGGAACGCCATACTGCCGCACTTAGGCTACATGACCAAGACCAGTTGCCAGCTCAACGGCATCATTCACCTCGAAAATGAAGAATACCTGCTGGGAATGGATGGCGAAGTGTTGCTGGGCGAAAGGTTGATAACCATGATGCGCAGGGTGGCGGGCAGAGAGATAGATGTGTATTGGTTAGACGACGATAACGGCAAGATTATAAAAGCCCAGATATTCCTGCGCAATGAAGATACCCTTATGTGCGAGGCCGTACTTAAGCCGCGCTACAACAGGGCCAGGATAGAACAAACAGAAGCCGACCGAAAGGCCATAGAGATAGTTAGCGCTTATGGCGCCACCATAGAAGCCTACGCACAACGCAAAGCGGCGCAAATAAGCGATGTGATAGTAATAGACAAGCGACCGGCTCCTGAGCGCATGTTTGTAATGGATGAGCTGCAGCATATCCGTAGGCGTGAGGCGGAGCCACTGCCCACAGCCGAGGTACTTGCCGAGGTGGATGATGAAGCGGACTACACCGAGCCGGCGTACAGTGGCGTGAAGCAGCTTATTGACAGGTTTTGACACAGTTAGTTTCATAAAAGGAAGAAGAAACGGGGGCTTTGGTCTCATCGCCCCCTATTTTAAACAGAAAGAAAAAATTAAAGCCATGAATAAAAAAGATATCATAACCGACATTGCCTTTGTAGTATGGGTATTGCTCATGTTTCTGTTCATATTTCACAAAACACGTTAACACTAAACCACACACTATGCAAGTAACTACTGAACAAAAGAAAACGATAGTGGCAGCCCTACTGGAGCGGCGCCAAAACTTTGACGGCTCGGACCATCAGTATGCCAAGCAGATGGACATCAACTACTCTGTGTTTAGCCGCATCAAAAACAGCAACAATAATTATGAGGGGCTTTTGCGCCCGGGGCAATGGGTGAACCTGGCGCGAGAGCTGGATGTGGAAATAAGCGAACGAAAATGGAATATGGCACGTACCGATGTTTTTAATATGATAGAGGGCGATGTATTGTTTTGCAAGGATTATGCCAAGGCGATGATATGTGTGGACGACTGCGGCATCGGCAAAACCTTTACAGGCAAGTACCTTAGCCGCACGCTCAAGAACTGCTTTTACGTGGATGCTTCGCAAGCCAAAACCAAACAGCAGTTCATCCGGCTGATGGCCAAAACCATTGGCGTGGACGATAAAGACAAATACGTGAAGGTAAAAGCCAATATCAAGTATGCCTTAAAGATGCTGCCATCCCCCATTATAATTATTGACGAAGCCGGCGATCTGGAGTATATGGCCTTTTTGGAGCTGAAGGAGCTTTGGAACGCTACCGACAAAGCCTGCGGCTGGTACATGATGGGAGCTGATGGACTGCGCAAAAAAATAGAGACAGGCATACAAAACAAAAAGGTGGGATATGCCGAACTCTTTAGCCGCTATAGCGAAAAATTTGCATCCATAGTGCCTGCCGACCGGACCGAGAAAATTAATTTTTACAAAAAACTGATCACCGATGTACTGAGCGTAAACATGACCAATAAGGCGAAGCTGAATGAGATAGTGAAACGATGCCTGGCAAATGACAATGATGGGCAGATAGGCGGACTGCGCCGTGCCGAGAGTTTGTTGATATTAAATCAGGGAAATTAGAAAAGAACCAAACCCAATTGAATGAAGCGCCCCGTAAGTGTGAAGACATTGTTGGAGAAAAAACAGGATGTGTTTGAGTTTGACGGATTGTATCGGCAGGTATTTGGCAGTCCCGAAAAAAACGGAATCTGGCTCATATACGGGCGCGAAAAAAACGGCAAAACATGGTTTGCATTAAAAGTGGCAGAGTACCTGAGCCGTTTTGCCAAAGTTCTTTACATAAGTGCCGAGGAAGGCGCAGGCCCCAACTTTCAAAACGCCTGCAAGCGTGCAAAACTGGATCATGCCAATAACCAGATGCAGTTTGTGGAGTACATATCCATAAAAGACCTGCAAAAGCTGCTAAAGCGCCGGTATGCACCGCGTGTGGTGGTGATAGACAATGCCAGTGTGTATGGCTCCGAGCTTAAAGGATCCGATGTGGTGAAGCTGATGCGCAACGAAAGAGTGCTATACATTTTGCTGGCGCACGAGCGAAAAAAAGAACCCGACGGGGCTACAGCAGTAATGGCCCGTAAGATGGCCAAGGTGATAATGAGGGTAGAAGGCTTAACGGCTCAGGTATCGGGCAGAGCGCCCGGCGGCATGGTGAGTGTGGATGAGGAAAAGGCGATGCTGTATTGGGGAGGGGAGGTTTAAAGTTTAAAGTTCAAAGTTCAAAGTTCAAAGTTTAACGTTTAAAAATTATAAAAATGGAAAAAGTTTACATGATTGTAGAATTGTTTACCGATGAGGTGGTGCTCAATGGGGATGTGTATCCCGAGCCTGTTTATTATACGAAGTATGACATCGCATTTGAATGTTTGAATGAAAGGGTGGAGGAAGAAACGGGCAGAACGCTAAAGCAGCAGCGTGGAGAAAAACCGCTAAGGGTGCAGTTAGACAGCAGCAGGGTTTTGGAATTGTGGATTGCTACCCGCGAGGCATTGGACCAAACGCCTGGCAGATGAGAACGGTGGGCACATTGGAAGAGTGGATAGCGGGGTTTGAGCTGGAGCTGCAGCGCCGGTTTAACCGAAAGCTGTACCTGATGCCGGTGGACAGGGACGGCACCAGAAGGTTAGACGTGAACGGGATAGCCCGCATAGTGGCAGGCGTGGCGGGGGTAAGTGTGGAGGATTTGAGAGCGCCCGGCCGCCGCGAACCTATGGCTAATGCACGGCAGATAGCCATGTACCTTACAGTGAAGCACACGGGCATTACACTTACCGAAATAGGCCGCTACTACAGCAGGCGCGACCACACCACCGTAGGGCATAGTGTAAAAGTAGTGCTGGACCGGGTGAAAGTGTGTGATGCAAGAACCGTAGCCCTGTTGGATGAGGCAGAAAAAATGATAAAAAACATATACCATGAAGAAGGGATTGCAACATAACAGCATGGTGGCACAGGCAGCACATCAGTGCATCCAACACACCCGCGAGGCCATGCGGCAGGCATCCATCAACTACGACCAGTGGGTGATGCTGTTGTTTGACCAGGGGTGCATAGCAGTGGAAACATGGGTGCCCGACACCTGGAAGCAAATGTGCATACTGCAAAACGAAAAGTTAGGCTTCTGGGACTGGTGGTTAAGCATCTGGATGCAGGACGATGGGCTGCTGGCTGCCGAAAAAACAGGGCATAACGACTACCTGCGAAGCAAGGAGTGGCTGCACAAGATACCGGCATTGCAACAGCAGTTTCATTCATTTATAAACAAACGAATAGATGAAGAAATATAAGGTAACACTTAATGGGGATGCCATGCTCGCTCTTTGCCGGCTGCTACAGCACATAGTAGAAACAGAAGGTGTGGCAGACTGTGCCCAGAAGCTGCACTTTAGCGCACTGGCCGAAGTGATGCAGGCGGTGAAGAAAAAACTGCTTGTGTATAGCAGCAGGTACAAGATGACCCTTACGGCTACACAGGCGCTGGCCATGCAGCTACTGTACGAGGATTATGTGCAGGACGAAAACCGGCAAGAGGTAGGCTACCTCGAAAACCAACTGCGAATGATAGCCGAGGATGTAAATCAAAAATTTCAGTGATATGAACCAAAAGTATTTTGAACCCTACCATCAAACGATTTGCAACTGCATTGACAGTAGCGCTACTCCCGAGCATCTTACCTGCTGCTGGGACATGATAGCCCGATTTATAGCCGTGTTTGCCCACACGATAGCCGTGCAGGAGCTTAATGAGCGCACCAGAGATCTATATGAAAAGTATTACGAAAAAAGTACACAATTATTTTCAATTTAATAAAAACAGAAAAAATGACAAGAATCAGTAAAAAAACAAATGTGCTGGTGAGCTTAGAGGAAGCTCAGGCAGCCGCACACAACTATGCCTCTTACAGCAATAAGAAAGACCTGATTACTACTAAGATGAATGAAGAACTGGCAGCAGTGCGCCAGCAGTACGAACCTGACATTACAGCCATTGACAGCTACATGACTGACGAAGTGGGTGTGCTGGAAAGCTATGCCATAGCCACCAGAGATGAATGGGGCAGCAAAAAAAGCTTAGAACTTGGAGGTTGTGTCATCGGCTTTAGAACCAACCCGCCCAGCCTCTCTAAAAAGAAAGGCATTACCTGGGATTATATAGTAGGCCTTATGAAGGCCAATAAAGTACTCAAACCATTCATAAGGGTAAAAGAAGATGTGGACAAAACGGCGCTGCTGAAACAGCAGACGGATGACAAGCTGATGAAGCAGTTAGCCTCGCTGGGCGTAACAGTGGAGCAGGAAGAGCAGTTTTACGTGGATGCCAAAAAAGAAAAAGCAGTATAAGGAGGCTTTAGATTTTAGACATTAGACATTAGATTTTAGACATTAGATAACAGAAAAAAAAGAGATGACAAAGAAAGCATACATAGCAGGTCCGGTGAGTAGTGTATCTCATGCAGAGGCAAAACAAAGGTTTGGCGCTAAGGAACGGGAGCTGCTGCGGCGCGGCTACCAAGTGGTGAACCCTGTGGACTACGTGGCCGTAAAAAACATAAAGCGCGAAATGGCGGGGCTGCCGCCGCTTGACGACGGACAGTACCGCAAACCACTGATGAGCTACTGTGTAAGCCTGCTGGCTATGTGTGATGAAGTGCACCTGCTGCGCAACTGGCAGTATAGCCAGGGGGCTTGTATTGAACAAAAAGTGGCAGAACTGCTGGGGAAAGAAATTGTGTATCCTGAGGGAGAGATGTTAGATGTTAGACTTTAGATTTGAGATTGCAGATTGCAGATTTGAAGATTACGAATTGACAGTTAGTTTCTGCCGTTATTGATTAACTTTCAAAATAGCAATATGATGAATAAAGAAAATAAAGTTGAAAATATGCACGTCAGCCCTGCTGACGGCAAACCGCCTGTTGTAGGCAGTGCTGTTGAAATACCTGACTTCGTAGCAGAAGACCAGTGGTGGTGCCCAGAATGTAATATGATTGTAGAGCCAGAATGTGTTACCTACGAACAAACACACGACGAAAGGTGTGGCGGTTGTGGATTTACTGTTTGGTAGCATTGCCTACAACGGTAGACTGCTTTATGCAGGACAGGAATTAGAATTACTTCACTTCAAAATATGTACTAATGAACAATAGCGAACAAAAGACGAATGACATTCGTCGGCCTGACTTGCATAAAGCAAATGTTGGCAGAAGCGCGGGTGAATATATTTTGTGTGCTGCAATCTGGTATAAAGGCAGCGAAGAAAAATTGCCGCACCAGCCAAAAAACATAGATGTCGGATATGTTATGTGCGGAAGGAGGCATCACAATATTATTCAGTTAAGAATGATGCTAACAGGTGAACCAACAAGGAGAGAAACAAGTGTGCAAGGCTTCATAACAAACTTAGACAGATTTGTTGATAGGATTGAGGGTAACAAAATTGCTATTGCTGCCGGTCAAGTTTATGGAAATGTCGAAGGTGATGAGCTTATTAGTGAGGACTTGTATTAAAAAACGATGATAGCATTGCTGCCAACGTTGAAGCATTGCTGTCAGGGCTTGAAATAGAATTACTAAAGTTTAAAATTTATTCCGATGTACAATAGAATTAAAAAAGTTGAGCCGGGTTCCGTCAGCAAGCCTTGCAGCAATGCAATGTTACCTGCTGCTTTTCGTTACGGAAACCTGATTTATTACAAATCGTCAGAAGATGGGTGGCTGCCAAATGCTTTGGATTGGCAGGACTTTAAGTGGATGGAAGAAAACCCACAATCATTTTGGGAAACATTTGCACCTATACCGCTAAACTTTAAAACATTTTCTGCTACCTGGTATGAAGCACAAAATGAAAGCTGCATTGATTGTGAATGGAAATTCCCTTTCCCGTCTTATTGTTATGTTCCATTGATGCAGGATAGCAACGGAATATACTATTATAACTGTTCTGGCTTGTTTACAAAAATTGAATGGTTCCACGAATTGCAGAACTTATACTATTCAATTACTGGACATGAATTACAGATAAAAGATAAAAGCCGTTTGGAAGTGTCTGTGCTTGTCAACGAGATATTGGCAGACGTACCAAAGGATGACGACCTGCCGTTTTAAAGTAGCAGGTAACGTGTTTTCGCTTGCCGTCAGGTGTGGCAATCGAAGCACTGAACTGTCAATTTATTACCGAAGTTTAATTGAAAAACTGCTCTTGGGTTAAACGCTAACCCCCACTTGTGGCAAACGAATGTTAGCGGTAGTTATTATGGAAAAAATTGTAAAAGAACTCAAAGCGTGTAAAACGTTCTATGACTTTTTGGTTTACATACGTGATACAGAAGGCTTGGAATTAGTACAAGACAATGGTTGGTATTGGCTTGAATACAATGGAGAAGAAATTGAAGGAACAGGGAAAGAACGTTTTACAAGTTCGTCCGAAATGAATGACTTGTTACGGTTAGCTGGTCTATAATTACCGCTAACGTTGAGCATATACGAAGGCAGGGCTTTGAAACACTAAAGCTCGTTTACTTCCGAAAGTTCAACCAATGTACAAAAGTTGAAAGTTTGCACTTCTGCCCTGCTTTTGTATATGCATTGTTGGCAGTAGTGTTTTTGTCAAGCAACGATTTTTAGCAATGAATAAATATAGAGATTGGGAAATATTGGACGAATTACCACAAGGTTGGGTAATTGATAAAACGGCTGGTTCTCCTGCTCCGAATACTGTTTTTATTACAAACGGGAAAAGCGTTTTGAATGGACAAAAAAGAGCATTGTTAAAAGTTAAACCAAAACGAGATATAAACACACCAAAAAATGAGATAGTAAAAAACCATTTCGTTGATGCTAACAAAATGGTAGAAAAAACGGAAATACCGATTTTCCCTGCAAAAACTGTAAACGATTTAGCTCGGCTGAAATTCAAAGAACAGTTATTAAAAGAAATCATGTTTGATTTAATGGTTTGCGAAATTGAGAATTGGGATAAAAAAGAATACATAAACGAACTAAAAAAAATGCTTAATGGAATTGATACGTCAACTAAAAAGAAAGTCAATGTTAAAAGTCTGCCAGATTTGTTTAGCTCTGTTGGTCTTTAGCATTACTGCCAACTCGCAAATAGACGAATGTTTATGCGTAAAAAATGGACAAATAAAGAAATAAAGATGCTTCGTAAGCTGTATCCGAACACACAGAATGGCTGCTGCACACGTTTTTAAACAGGATTGAAAACGATTTTCAAAACCCATAAATTAATCACCATGAGTAACCGATATGCTTCTTTTTACACGGCGCTGCGGCGCCACCCGCAGCTGAGCAAGGAAGATGCCGTGCGCTCCTTTACCCAGGGGCGCACGGGCAGCCTGCGCGAGCTTGACCATTGGGAGCTACAGGAGCTTACCCGCCGGTTGCAGGCTGTGGACATGCCGGCGCCTGCCACACCACCGCCCGGAGGCGAAAAGGCCAATAGGATGCGCAAAGCCATTATCGCCATTTTTTACAACATGAAGCGCACCCCTGCCGATGCCATCGCATGGGCCGAAAAACAAGGCGTGAAGGGGCAAAAGAAAAAGTTTAACCACTATACCACCGGCGATCTGTACGTGCTTATAAGCATTGCCGAAAAAATAAGGCAGGACTGGCAACGCGGCATCCGTAACCGGGTAAAAACGATGGGCACAGAAAAATAAACTAAAAAATGAAAACCTTTTTACTTACCAGCACCGAGTTTGAGGGCGAAGTGCTTTTCCGGTTTGATGATGAGGGGCTGCTGCAGCAGTTCGATAGTTCGGGGGCTACCCTTAACCATAAGCAGGTGCGATGGCTAAATAGCGCGCTACCCCGCACTTTAAACGAACTGAAAGCGGTTTTTAAAAAAACCAAAAGTTCCACCCTTACCGAGCAGAAACAAACAGGAGCCACCTTTGAGCAGTTTTGGTACGCCTCACCCCGCCGTGCCCGATGGCCGGCCAACAGCAGCAAAAAGAAAGCCGAAAAAAAATGGAACCAGCTACCACAGCGCCAGCGAGACCGTGCTTACAACTACTTAGAAACCTACCTGCGCCAGATACCCGACGGCGTGGCCATGATGTACGCCGAAACTTACCTCAATAAAGAATTGTGGAATAATTGAAGTTTTAGATGTTAGATGTTAGATTCCCGTATGTTACGCCGTAACTTACGGGTTAGATGTTAGATTTTAGACTTTGAAAAATAAATTTGGAAATGAGATAATGAATGATGTATATTTGCCCTGACTTTCGGTTTTACTAATCAGGGGCAAATCCAGATTTCATAAAATAATAATAGCGGCAGTCCCCGTTATATGGTGGTTCGGAGGAAACGAAGAACTGATTACACGCCCTGCGTAGAATCGAAAGTCACACCTAAGTAGCGGGGATTGTTGTATAAATTTTTTTGTTATGACTTTCACAAAAAATCAAAACGAACTACTGCCAATAGTAGTTCAAAATGAAACCACCTTTATTGACGCACGGCTTCTACATCGAAAACTTGGTTCTAAACAAGAATTTTCCAATTGGATCAAGAACCGAATAAGCGACTTTGGTTTTATGGAAAACTCTGATTTTTTGGTTCAGAGAAAATTATCAAACCAAAAAGGTCGTGGAGGCAATCGGAAAGAAGTCATTGATTACCTTCTTACCATCGACATGGGCAAAGAATTGGCTATGCTGGAAAAAAATGAAGTAGGCCGCCAAATCCGCCGTTATTTCATTCAAAAAGAGAAGGAGCTACGGGCAGTGAGCCAGTTGCCTAAAGAGTCTGGCCTGTTTAAGGGCTTAAAGCCCCGCCGCATTAATGACAGGGTATTGTACCCCTACAGGGAAATACTGACCCGTGCAGGCTATAAAGCCAACAATAATGGAGGGCGGCGGCACCGGTACTGGATGCACTTTGTGAAAGAGGGCAACCTGCTGTATGTAACCGAGGAGTTTGCCCTGCACCTGCTGCACCAAAAGCAGGTAATAAACAACAGGCAGGTAATGCTGGCTACCCAGCCGGTGCTGGCATTGGAGTTTTACCCTAACCAAACAAAAGGAGGTGCCCTATGAAACAGATAGATGCCTCGCCGCTTGCCGATATGCTGTCGGTGGAAATAACGCCGCTATCCTTCAAAGAAAAGGTAGAAAGCGTGCGGGAACGATATACCCAGTATGCCCTGCGCGATACCGATGCCTGCGGCGGCCAACCCGATGTGGCCGAAGAAATCTTTTACCTTTAAATGCTGGAAGAGCGGCTGATGGAAATAATAACCAAAGAGCAAAAGACCAAATGAGCGCCCCCTTCATCAATACGGCATAAGCAGGCTTATAACCTGTGTATAAGTCGGCAAAGGCATTGCCCGTAAAGGGTGGTGCCTTTTTTTAACTTTGTGATAATGGCATATAATACCCTTAATCATCGCAAGAGAGTGCGTTATGTGCTGGATGTGTATCGTAAGCACAAAGAGTGCGATGTCCCGGACACCTACATTATCCGCAACATTTTCCCCAAGCACAACATTTTTCTCAGCTACCGACAGTGGATGAACTATAAGAACATGCCCGAGCGGGAGGTATCTGCTTCCTGCCTTAGTCAGCTACGCATGTTTTAATGCGGCAACACAATTTCGGGTCCTTCTATTTCTATGGTAACAGGGCTGTGCTTCTGCCTTGCGTGCATGGCGCTGTCATCGCGTATGGCTACATCAAAGTACAGGTCAAACAGGTTGATGCCGTCATCGTTTTTCCTCCTTGCCATCTTGGTCCGTGTCATGGGCCCGTAAGCGCCCACCGTGCCCGTGCCTGTGGGAGCAGGGTTAAGGCCGGCGCACCACCCCTGCAATACCTGGTATATGCCCAGTATGGTATCGTACACCTTCCAGGCGTTTTGTTTTTGCAGTACCGGCGCATTGCTGCTGGTGTTGGTAAACTTTACGTCGGCTACCGTTATTACCACCGTGGCCACTGCATGTTGCAGCTTGCGGCCAAGCGTTTGGTAGTCTATAGCAGCTATATTGATGAGCGCACAGGGATACTTAACCGGCGCCGATGGCATGAAGTAGTCTAATTGCCCCCAGTCCTCATCCACAAATAGGGTAGGTATTTCGGTTTTCAGTCGGGTTTGAATGTCGTTTAAAAGCTGTTTCATGTTAGATGTGAGATTTTAGATTTTAGATTTTAGATGTAAGATTGCAGATTGCAGATTAAAAATTACAGATTACAGTATATTAATTATCGCCGAAAGCCGCAGCCGTAGCATTTTGAAATGAGATTTACGGTTTATGATTTACGATTTGTCATTTGCGTTGTTTTAGTGCGTTGGCAATGTCCTGGTTTAGGATGGCTACCTTTTTGTCCACCTGTTGTTTTATCAGTTCATCCACCTTTGGGTGATGCCCTATCCACCGGCGCTGGGGAAAGGTAAGTTTGGCGCCCACCTTCATCAATGCCAGGCTTTTCCAGTAATCGGCATCGGCGTTGTGCTGCTCGCTTGCTTTGGTAATGCCTCCGGTTTTCTTTTGCTTCACCTTGCCGGCTGCTTGGTAGTACTTAGCCCAAAAAAATTTTTTCATGGCGGCGGTTACGGTAATGGAGCCTCCTTCGTTGTGCAGGGCGGCGTGTGGCTGACTGTTGTAGAAGGAGATGCTGCTGCCTGTCACGATGGCTTTGTTTCCCCGCCTGAGCGCTCCTGTACGCATCATTAGCGACCCTCTCTTTACGGGGTGCTTCACCTCCTTCCACTTATCTCCAAAAAAACTTTTGTTTTCAAAATTTTGGTCAAAGGCATCGGCAGCCGCCGTTTTTACGGCTTGCAACAGTTCCCGAAAAAAAATATCGAAAGATTTGTTCATAAGATTGAATTTATGTTGTATATTTGCATTGACTTACCTACGGGCAGGTCGCCAGCGTAGCTCCTTCGGGGGCTTTCGTTTTTATAGTACCTGGCGCAATGAGCCGTCTTTGTTTTGTATCCATATTTCGGAAATTTTTTGACCTTGTTTTTTCCTGTTAAACACAATTCTTTTTATGTGATTATCAGTTGACCCTTCATTTTTGATAATTATATTAGCAGATTGTTTCACACCTCTTGTAAGCATGTTTCGAAGCGCATTGCCTTTTTCGTGTGTTGTAAACCCTTCCAGTTCATAATATTTCCCATCTACTTTAAAGTCAGGGCATTTACCTTCATATTTGGTGCCTACCAAATCGCCAAAGAAGTTTCTATATGCCGGATCGTCTTTGTGTACCTTTGGCAGTATTTCTGTCTGTTGTCCGTTTTGGGCAAAATGATCGCAGCACTGATATACCTTTTGATAATCGCCGGCCAATGTGTTTACCAAGACGGAGTTGCTGATACTTCCTCCGTTATTATATTCTTTTATTTTTTGAGGTACCAAGGCCATTTCCTTCACCTCCTTTTGCCACTCGCATTTTTCTCTCTCGTTGCCCAGTACTATTTGAGCCAGTGCAATGTTGCCGCTCACGTTTAGTTTACTACCGCAATGCTGTGCGTAGTAAGGGTGTCTCGGAGGAAAGATAACGCCCTGTTTGCCGGGGTTGAATCGGAACATCGCCAGCTTGTTTTTGCCGTTTTTGTCAAGTTGGGTAGTGGCTTTGTCTGCTTTTGTTTGGGCTTCGGCGCTGTTACTTCTGTCGTACTGGCCGGGTAGCACTTCCTGCACGGTACACCGGCAGTTCCACCCGTTGGGTGGGTAGTAGCTGTTCCAGAAGCCGTCTGTAGCCGGTAGCGTGGTGCGGTTGAGCGCAGCGTGGCTGTCGCGTACCTGGCTGTCGCCGGCGGTGCGGTATTGCAGGTCGTTGCCGGGTGTTATGGATGCCCATTGGTCTGCCATCTGTGCGCTGCCTGTGGCAAACTGGTATTCTGCCTGCAGGTAAGCATCGTTGTATTGGTCGTTAATCTTTTTTACATCCCGGGCAAACTGGTAGTAAGGTTTTACCTGTCCATCGTCGGTAGTGAGCAGTTGGGAGGCTTCTTTAAGCTCGGCGTAGGTTTTCATGCCGCTAAATACAAACACATCTGTTTTTAGTGATTGCAGCATGGCTGGCGGCACTTCGTGTGTGATGCCCGAGGTGATGCTGTGCTGCAGCGTTTCGTTTAGCGCTTTGTGCAGCGCTTTTACGGGCTTGTCTTTGTAGCTGAACTGCTTAGTGGCGTGCAGGTGCTTAGTGGCAGCTTCAAAGGCTGCCTTGGCTTTGGCCACACCAGGCGCTTCCTCTTTGGGCGCTCCTGCGAGTGTGGCTCCGGCATCTGCGGAGTGGTGGTGCGAGCAGGTGCCGCCAAAATACAGATTGCCCAAAAAGGCGTGTAAGGATTGAAACATCAAACGGGCGGGAGGCCGGACGGCAGGATCATCCTCCCCCGCCCTTAAACGAAAAAATCGGTGCCGGTTAATAAGTTGCCTCCGGTCGCTTTATCGCCGGTTACCTTTACGCCAAACGTATCTTCTAACCACTGGTTGTCCACCTCTTTGTAGGGCATCAGCCCTGTGGTGAACCGGAATAGCTGCTCTATATCCTCTGTTTCATCATAAGCAAAGCGCAGTTCCCCTTTGAGGAATCCTATTTTTTGCAGTGCAGGTATAACGGATTGGTTCCACAACTGCTCTACCTGCTTCATATCGCTCTGAACCAACTGCCACAGCATTTCCTGAGCCGCTTCGTCTTTGCTACGGTTGCCATTGGTGGTGTCCTGGCTGATGATGGCGCCGCTTATCACCATGCTTATTTCGTTGTTGCACAGGCGAATCAGTTCGTTATATACCTCTCCTTTTGTTTGCACACCCTGCGCCCAGTCGAATGATTCATTATTGTCTATGATAAACCAGGCGGCAGCGCCCATCTGCTGCATCATTGTTTTGGCACGGGACAGCATGTCCTTGTCTCTGGTATTGGTTTTCATCACACGAGGTGGTATCCCATATATTTCGCACAGCTCGCTCCAGCAGCTTTGGGCGAATCGTTTCATCAGCACGTGAGGTGCCACCTTATTCAGCAGGCCGGGTTGCTCGCCGGTGAACTCTAATATCCATGTGCCAAACTCCGGTAGTTCCCTGTACTTTACAGGGCTGTTTTCTTCGGAGTAGTTTCGGTAAAAAGTGCCTGTTTGCGGCACAATGTTGGTGCGCGGCAGGGTATGGCATTTCAGATTCTTGTCCGCATCGTAAAAGAACTCCAGCACGGAGTACCAGTAATACTTGGCATCTAAGATAGCATTAGTAATATCCCTGTAAAGACCCGATGCGGCCAGAAGTTCGGTTTGTGCTTCGTCTTCATCGCCGTTTTTGTTTACTAGCCGGAAGTCCGATGTGAACAGTTGCTGTTTTCGGTTTTCGATCTGCGAGGTCAGCAGGGCATCGTTAGCCACCTGGCTCAGCAGGTTTTGGTACATCCATGTTTTTGGTTCGTCTGCCAGCGCCGCATTGAGTGCAGATGTCCAGCTTTTAATGTCCTGACGAATCTGCAGCACGCTCTGTAAATCCCAGGGGAGTATGCGCCCCTGCTGTTCTTTGTTAAAGTCTTCTTTGGCGTTCAGCCTGGCAATACGTGTTTTTTTTCTGCTCATTTTATAAAAAAGTTACTCGTGATTAAATTTTTGACGACTGCCGTAAACCGCTACTTCGGGCGGTGGCAAAGGATTTCCGTTCCCATCGGTGGCGGGTGGCGTGTATTCCGGCAGCGACCCGATGGTGATGATGCCTTTAGCTACTTTGGTAAGAAATTCTACGCTTCGGTCGTACCGTTCTTTTACCTGTTCGTAAATGATGTCAGGGTTGCTGAGTTGTACTATCCACCATTTGGCGATGGTTTTTACGTGTGCCAGTATGAGGGCGTTTCGGCTGTTGCCGACGGCGCCAAAGATGGCGGTTACATCGTATCGCTTTCGCCCGTCATCCCACTCGGCCAGTCCTCCGGGTGTGAGGTAGCTTTTTACCTCATCTATGGCCGCTTCTATGGCCTGTTCCACAATGGCATCATCC
Source organism: Chitinophagaceae bacterium (assembly GCA_023957575.1). Lineage (GTDB taxonomy): Bacteria > Bacteroidota > Bacteroidia > Chitinophagales > Chitinophagaceae > Niabella. The sequence goes on from JAMLGU010000001.1 coordinate 484,860, forward strand.
CCTTCGGTTATTTCGTCCACCTGGTAATCGTAGATGGTTGATTTTAGTTCTGCTTGGCTTAAAAACATAGTTTTAAATTAATAATGTTGGTTAATTCTTTCTCCAAACGCATACTCAAAATGTTTGGCCGTGGTAAATTGATTGAGCGTGCTAAATGCACCGTGAAGGGCATCGGGGCCGTCATCGTGTGCAGCGCTGCCTTTCTCGAAGGCCAGTAACTGGCTGATGAGTTCCTGCATATCGGCGTTGTCCTTCATGTTTTCGTTGAATGTTACGTTGCGGCGCTCAAAGAATCCGGCCATGCTCTCAATCCGGTCATACTTATTGTCCTTAGCCCGTTTGCTGGCCACTACGGGTATGTAGTAACCTCTTTTGTCGCCTTCGGTGTCAAAGTCGTTTACAAACTCGTCCATCGCAAACAGCCCTTCTATGATGTAGCTGATGTTGTGGGATTGCAGTTTGTATTTTTCATAAGCATCGTAGAGCCATGCGGCACAGTCGGCACGGCTCTTTTGCCGCACGTAAGCAAGCAGTACGTGAAAATCCCTCCCTTTTTTCCCTACTAATATCATCGCTTTAAAGTCGGCCTGGGCTTTGTAGCTAAGGTCTCCATAAAAGCAAAGCGCATCGTACCTGCTCAGAGGCTGTGTTTTTCCAAATAGGATGTCGTCAAATTTGAAAATCTTACCTTCCTCCACGTGCCGGTGCATGTACTCGCGCAGGAATGAGCGGCGGGGCATGTCTTCCCATTTTTGCCGCCAGTAGGCTGCTGTGGTTTTTTCGGGCCAGCTTGGGTCAAAGGTTACGAGGTCTTTCACGGCAGTTACCGAGTGTACTTTGTAAACGGTGCTGCTTTTTTCGTTCCGGTCTTTTCGCTTTTTTAAAACGTCTTTAAAGTAGATTTTAAGCCGGTTGGTAATGGAGTTTTTGTGGAAGTTGTTGTTGGCAAAAATAAAGCGTTCTATCCCGTTGATGGCAGCATCAAAAGCGCCCCAAATATCTTCGGTGATGAAGTCAACTGCCTCCCGCATCATGCGATCGTTGTTTACGTGCCGTTTGTCGTCCACGTCATCGCACACGATGTAGTCCGGTCTTTGAGCGCCTTCTCTGGCGCCACGCGGGTTTTGCATAAAGCCAAGCGCCATAAATTTAACGCCATCGGTGGTAGTAAAGTTGCCATCGGCCCAGTCTCCCTGCTGAAATTTAAGGCCATAGTCGTTTTTAATACGGTTATTGTGTTGCAGTTCAGATTGTAGGCCGGACAGGAGTTGTTTGGCTTTTGGTTCCGTTTCCCCAAAAAGCAACATGAAATGTAATTCGTTCTTTACGAGATACAGGAACATCGGGATGCCTAAGCACACGTGTACTGATTTGGCGGCGCTTCTGAACCACTCTACCAGTGTACGGATGGTGCGGTGCTTGATGATAAAGTTTGCCAGTTCGCCCTGAAATGAAGCACACTTGTTTTTGGCATAGTTGGGGAAGTAGTACTCGAACCACTTCACATAGTCTCTTTCGAGCATCTTAATCCGTTTCAGTTTGTCGTGAGGCGATTCGTGTATATTGATGGTGGTGGCCTGTGCTACGCGAAGGCAGTGCTTATCGTAATCGGCTACTAATTTCTGATATTTTTTATCGGCACTCATTATGCTTCCATGCTAATACGATGTTGAAGAAATTGTTTGTGAAACGGGAGGCACTGCGCTGCAAAAGACGGGTCTGACTTTGATATGAAGATGTCCAGCTCTTTAAGCAGCCTGGCCACTACGGTAGGGTCCAGCTTGCGCTCACATCGGTCAAGTGATGCCATTAGTTTAGATATACCGTCAGCTTTCAGCTTAGGCTCATTGCCCTGTGCCACGCTCAGTAGCTCGTCTTGCAGCAGTTGTTTTATTTTTACGGGGCTGGAGTGGTAGTCGCGCCGGGCATCGTCCCAGGCATCGTTTTTACGCCAGGTGCTTACTGTTTTGGTAGTGATGCCGTAAAGGGCGGCCACCTCGTCGCCGGTAGCTTCAAAATGCTGTACGAAGTAATCGCGTGCCAGTTCTCTAAGTCGTGATTTTTTTAAACCCATTGGTTGTTTTGAAGGCAAAACAACCGTAAAAACGCTGTGTTTTAAAAAAACGCCGCAAGGGTTGCACAACTATTTCATGGATAAACCTGCGGGGGGCAATTTTGGGTTCAATTAAAAGAAGGATGGCAAAGACATTTGTATTGAACGACGAAGCGAAGGTGAACAGTTATGGGTTTAGAATTCTGAACTCGGGGATTGATTTGCATCGTTTTTCTCAAAACCCTGTAATGCTTAAGGACCATTGGAACAGTACTTATCACGTGATAGGCCGCTGGGAAAATGTACGGGTGGAAGGGAATCGCCTGCTTGCCGATCCTGTATTCGACCTGAAGGATGACCAGGCTGCCGAGATTGCAGGTAAGGTAGAACGTGATTTTATAAAGAGCTGCTCGATGGGCATTTCGTTTGATCCCGATAAGATGGAAGTGGACGGAGTGAACACCTATCGCCTGACCTCCTGCGAGCTGATGGAGGCCAGCATTGTAGCAGTGCCGTCCAATGCAAATGCGGTGGCGCTGTATGCACATGATACCAGGCGGCTTATGAGCCAGGAGGAAATCAGCCTTTGCCTGCACGAGCTGAGTGATTACGAACCATTTTTAAAAAAGACAGATAAAAACATGAAAAAAATCATCTTATCGCAAGCGGCTCTCATAGCGTTGGGCCTGCTTGATTATAACACCCAGGAAGGCATAGAATCTTCGCTGGTAGAAAAATCGGTGGCGCAGATGAGCGCCGACCTTGCCACTGCTAAGGAATCGCTGGCGGCCAAAGAAACTGCGCTAACGGCGGCTACGGATGCGCTTGCTAAACTGAAAGATGCGGCTGCTGCCAAAGCTAAAGAAGCTGCCATCGCCGACGTGCAATTAGCTATTGAAGAAGGACGAATAGCCGCCACAGCCAAAGAAAAATGGGTGTCGCTGATGCTTACCGATCCCGAACTGGCTAAAGGTACGCTTAATGCCATCCCCGCCCGCAAAACATTAGGCAGCCAGATACTCAATCCTGCACCGGGGGCGCCAGCCGAAATGACGGCAGAAGCGTTTGAGAAACTGAGCGAGCAAGCCCAGTTGGAGTACAAACAAAGCAATCCTGAAGCTTACAAGAAATTGTTTGCATAAGAATTTTGATACACAGATTTATTAAACTTACAAAACATAGAGAATGCCAAGTATAGCAAATTTTCCCGAAGTATGGAGCAACCGATTTATCCGTCAGATATCCTCGGCTGCCAAAGCCCCGTGGTTAGACGGGATTGCAGAGTTAGATGTGGACGTGTCGGTAATAAACGAAGGTTCCATTAGCGAAAAAAACAAAATTTTTGTGCCCAGCAGCACTTTTGAGCCGGACGTGCTCATCAACAACAGCGCCGCGCTTGCGGAGCAGGCATATACCGACCTGAACATTGAATTGACACTTGACAAGTATCAAACCAAGAGCACTACGTTGAGTGATGATCAGGTTATTGGCGCATCGTTTAGTAAGATAGACGATGCTATAAGAGCGCATTCCATTGCCATTGCCAAAAAGAAATACGCCAAGGCTGCACATGCCCTGGCACCGCAAACCAATGGAGCAAGCACTCCCGTAGTGGCTACCACAGGCACCCTCACCGGAGGCAAGCGCCAGTTGACGTATGCCGACATTGTGGCGCTCAAGTCGGCGATGAAAGCCGAGCAGGATGATGAGGTGGTATTGGTATTGTGCCTTGACCACTGGAACAACCTGTTGCTGGACCGCCAGAACTTTGGCAACCAGCTGATAGATTATAATGCAGGCAAGCCGGCCCCGATGATTGCAGGGTTTGAGGTGTATTCTTACGTGAATAACCCTTACTACAGCAATGCAGGTGCAAAGCTCGCCTTTGGTTCGGCACCGGGCGGTACTGATTTCCAGGGGTCATTTGCCTTTGTGAAAAGCAATGTGGGCAAAAAGACCGGTATTACCAAGGCGTACTTTACCCCTGCGGCAATAGACACCATCAACCAGACCAATAAGCTCAATTTCAGGCATTACTTTATGGCATTGCCATTTACTGCCACCAAATGCGGAGCTATCATATCGGCACAATCGTAGTGTGTGGGTTGCAGGGTACCGCTTAGGCGGCCCTGCTTCCCTTTAGAAATAATTAATAACCCCTATTAGAAGATGACTACCTCGCAAGCGCAAATAAAGGAAATTGCCAAAAACTTTGGGATTGATCCCGCCATGTTTATGGCGTTTATAGAGGTGGAGAGCGGCGGTAAAGGGTTTGATAAGGATACGGGAAAGCTGCTGATACAGTTTGAACCGTCATGGTTTCGTAAAAAAGCGCCTTATGCACCGAGTGGCTTATGGAGTGTGAATAAAGTGGATGTGCAGGCTAAGGAATGGGCAGCCTTCAATGATGCCTATGCCAAAAAACCCACAGCCGCAATGGAGAGCACTTCTATAGGACTGCCGCAGATTATGGGGTATCACTGGAAGGCTCTGGGCTACAGCTCGGTGGGCGCCATGTGGGACGACTTCAAGCGGGGCGAATACTTTCAAATACTGGCGTTGGCGAGGTTTATAAAAGCCAACCCCAATCTGTACCTTGCCGTTAAAACAAAAGATTTTCACAAAATAGCGAGCATCTACAACGGAGCAGCGTATGCAGCGATGGCTAAAAAATGGGGCAGAGAGCCATACAACATCAGCATGAGTAAGGCTTATGACCGATGGAAAAAGATATTTACATAATATAAAAACATTATACATGAACGACAGAGTAAAAAGCTACTTTAATGACTACCCCGGCAGTAAGGGGTGTGCCCAAACATCAGACGGCACCATCTTTCACGAGCCCTCGGATGCCAACAACTATGCTGCCACCCTTGACGATAAAACGGTGAAGTGGTATAACCGGCATGACGGACAGCCTGAAGCTGGTAAAGCCGCCGAGGAAACCGAACCGGTGATTGGCGAAGAAACAATCAAAACGAAAGGGCGGAAGGGGAAATAGTGAATAGTGAATAGTGAATAGTGATTAGTAAATTGTAAACAATAAATTTTAAATAAAGATGTTACCACGCGTAAAACTATATTTTGAAAACGGCGCTTTGCGAAGCTCTACTCCCATGCCGGACGGTGTGGGCGGCGCTGTGCTTACGGGGGCGGTGGTGAGTGGCACGTTTGCCCTCAGCACGCCTTATATTCTTCGCAATTTTGACGGGTTGAAAGCCCTTGGCATAACCGAAGCCAACAATCCTGGCATATACAAGTATGTGAAGGAGTTTTATAATGAAGCCAAAACAGATGTGGAAACCTGGATTATGGGCGTGCCCGATACGGTAAAACTGAGCGACATGGCCGATAATACGCAAGAGTACGGCAAAAAGCTGCTTACTGCGGCACAAGGCAGGCTGCGCTGGATAGCGTTTGGCCGCACACCCGGAGTGGGATATACCCCTACCATTACAAACGGGCTTGATGCTGATGTGGCGCTGGCGAAGACGAATGCGCAAACCTTATGCGAGTACTTTACCACCAGCAGGTATGCCCCTCTGTTTGCCATTATTGAGGGTGCGGGGTTCGATAATAATACTATTGACCTGGCTGATATCAGTACCGACACCAAGAACAGGGTGGGTATATTGATAGGCGATACGGTAAGCGACAGTAAGAAAGCGGCCTTGGGCACCCTGATGGGTCGCATCAGCGTAAGTCCGGTGCAGCGAAGCATTGCACGCGTAAAAGATGGGGCTGTGCATCCGGCGATATTATACATCGGAAACAAGGCGGTGGAAGTAGCTGACTTTGAAACGGTGGATGCCAAAGGATACATCACCTTTAGAACGTTTGTGGACAGGAGCGGCTATTTCTTCAATAACGACTTTTTGGCGGCGCCGGATGCCGACGATTACAGGCTGATACCACGCAGGCGCACGGTTGACAAAGCTTACAGAATCGCTTATCAAACGCTGTTGAATGAGCTGAACGATGAGGTGCCCATCAATGCAGACGGTACCATACCCGAAGGCTTTATAAAAAGCTGGCAGGCTAATGTGGAACTGGCCATTGCTAATCAAATGAGCGCCAATGGCGAGTTGAGCGCCGACCTGAAAAATGGCGATCGTGGCGTGCAGTGCCTGATAGACCCTGCGCAAAACGTGGTGAGCACTAATAAAATAGTGGTGAAGGTGCGGGTGAGGCCATTTGGTTATGCTAAGTACATAGATGTGTATCTGGGCTTTGCGACAACCAGCGTTTATTAACAATAATCATTAACCATTAATAATTAAAAAAATGTTTGACAGCAGAGATTACGAGTTTGCCGACCTGGAACTGAACTTAGCAGGCAAAGACGTGGTGGACATAAAAGCGCTTAAGTGGCGCAGTAAGATAGACCGCGAGCCCAAACATGCCAAGGGGCGTGAGCCGCACAGCATACAGAGCGGGAACAAGACCTACGAGGGGGAAGTAACGGTAACACTGGCAGGGTACTACAAGATACTGAATGCGGCTCCCAAGCGCGACATTCTGGAGCTTCGGGGGACTACCGCTACAGCTACCTTTGGTAACCCCAGCGAGGGCGTGGCACCCAATCTGAATACCATAACAGGCATCTACTTTACCGAGCACGGTCCCGAAACCAAGCAGGGCGATAAGGTGATGGATGTAACGCTGCCTTTTATAGCGCTGAAAGTGGTTTAGTACGACAGGCTCACTATAGGGGGAGTGAATGGTAAGTGGTGAATGGTGAGTTGTGAATAGTGAATGGTTGGTGAATGGTGAAGGTCGGAGGGCTAAAATGGGAGAATGATGGATATTAATAACCAATAAAACTACACATGGAAGAAAAGAACATTGCGGCCAGCGCCGTAACTAAAGAAATGATTGCCGAATGGAAGAAAAAGCACGGGGATGTGTACGTGTTCACCGTAACGGACGATGACGGAACCGAAAAGAAAGCCTGGTTGCGCAAACCGGACAGGAAGCTGATAGGATACAGTGGTTCCATTCAAAATAATCCAATTAAAAGCAATGAAGTGTTGCTTAACGGCTGCTGGCTGGCCGGGGATGAAGATATAAAGACGAATGATGCTTTGTTTTTTGGTATCAGCAATAAATTGGGCGAACTGATAAAGGCAAAGGAGGGCGAACTGGTAAAGTTATAGAGGCTGCGGAGGTAGAAGAAGGCGACTGGCTGCGCATAGCCAATGCCCAAATGAGGTATTATATGCACATAGCCGACCCCGACAGCCTGAGTGATGAAGCGTGGGCAATGCGATATAAAGAGTTGGAGTGGATTAGGGATAGTGAACGAAAAGCTAATACGCGTCAATACCTGACTTGATCAACTCTACAATTAAAGAGCAAAATCCTACAGCTAATGCAACGATAACAATAAATCCAAAGATATTCATTTAATTCTGTTATTTACTGATACAAAGTTATGAGTAATAATCTCAATTACAATATAAATTTTGGCGTTCAAAACGAAAACAGGGTTATTGCTGCTGTAAGCAATGTAACAGCAGGTTTAGTAAATGTAGAGAAGGGCGTGTTTAAAATGGATAACGTCTTTAATAAGACGGTCAACTCCATTCAAAAAAAAATTAACACCATACAGTTCTCTTCCATACTCGATCAGGTGGACAGAGTTTCTGTAGGAATTGAGAACCTGTCCCGTCCGGGTGCAGTATTGGCGTCTTCAATGGCTGACGTGTCGGCGATGACCGGCATTACCGGAGGGCAGCTGAAAGAAATAGAAGGGTATGCGCGGGCCAATGCAAAAGTCTTTGGAGGCGATGCTGCCAAGAGTGCCGAATCGTACAAACTGATTTTGTCGCAGCTCAATCCTGAAATAGCAAAGGTGCCGGAGGCTTTAAAGTCTATGGGCGAGCATATAAGCATCACCTCTAAACTGATGGGCGGCGACATTGTGGCTGCCAGTGGCGTGCTTACAACCGCCATGAACCAGTTTCAGGTATCTACAGATGACCCGATAGCTGCCAGCAGAGAAATGGGCTCTATGATGAACATAATGGCTGCGGCGGCCGCGGAAGGATCATCCGAACTGCCCCAAATAAAAGCGGCACTGGAGCAGAGCGGTATGGCGGCCAAGACTGCCAATGTGAGCTTTGCTGAAGCTAATGCTGCGATACAGGTACTTGATAAAGCAGGCAAGAGAGGCGCCGAGGGAGGCGTTGCATTACGAAATGCATTGGCTATACTTGGCCAGGGCAGGTTTTTGCCCGAACAGGTGCAGCAGGAACTGGCGAGTGCAGGCGTTAATCTTGATATATTAGGCGACAAAAGCCTAAGCCTGGCCGACAGATTGAAGCCACTTCAAAAGATAGCAGGCGATTCTGCTTTGATGACGAAGCTTTTTGGGCGGGAAAATATGAACGCAGCCATTGCGATGGTGGCTGGCATAGACGAGATAGAGCGTTATACTCAGGTGATACAAGGCACCAATGCGGCTGTGGAGCAGGCAGCCACCATTATGGAAAGCCCCGCAGAAAAGGCATCAAGGCTACAGGCGAGAATAGACGACCTGAAGGTGAGCGTGTTTAATGCTACAGGCGGGTGGCTGAGTTATGCGGCTACTATTGGAAGCGCCACGAGGGATTTGAGCGGATTGGCTCCTGTTATAATGGCAATGGGCAAGGGGGTGATGTGGCTGGCCAACACCCAAAACATTGCAGGGGCGGCTACCAAGGTGTGGACTGCAGTGCAATGGGCACTTAATGCTGCTTTTTGGGCAAACCCGATTACCTGGGTGGTGGCCGGCATAGCTGCTTTGGTGGCCGGCATCGTATGGGTAGTAAAGAAAACGGAAGGATGGGGTGAAGCCTGGGAACACACCGTAACAGGTGCAAAACTGCTGTGGGAAGCATTTACTAACCACCTGAGGTGGGTATGGAACAGCAGCGTGGCAGGCATCCTTAACGGGCTGGACAATGTGAAGCTGGGATGGTACAAGTTTAAGGCTGCAGTAGGTATTGGAGACAACGCTGAAAACGCAGCTATAATAAGTAAAATCAGCAGCGACATAGAAGCCCGGCAAAAAGCGATTGTGGAAGGTGCCAAAAGGACATCGGACTTGTACAAAGCCGCCGCCAATGAGTTTGTGGATGCGGCGGGCAGTGTGCACCTGAAAGCGGCGGTGGAGGAAAACGGAGCTCAGGCGGGCGCCAGCGCTGCCGGTGCATTTCAAGACAGTTTTAGCCAAAACAGTACAGCATCAGCCTCTATTACCCATAACGGGGCACAGTCCGGTACTAACGCTGCAGGAGCGTTTCAAGACAATTTTTCACGGAATAGCATAGTGTATGCCTCTGTTCATCATAATGGCACAGAAGCCGGAAGCAATGCCGCAGGCAATTACTTATGGGGGTTCAATGCAGCTTACGATCCAGGAGTGGTAACCACTACTCTAAAGAAAGGGTTAAACGACAATGTAACCCAATCCTACTCCGATGCCGGAGCCCGTAATGCACAGGCTTATCTTACCGCCTTTAACTCCATAAATATTACGGGTGCTATTAATAATCAGTTGGCCGCCATAAATTCCGGCGTAGGCAATTTGCAAAAAGTGTTTAAGTTCCAAACAGGGACAACAGAGTATCAGTATAAAGACTGGCGTATATCATCGTATGACCTCCTGCCCAAAGGTGTGTCTAAGCAGATATCCAATAATTACATTACACAAAAGCCGAAGTCGGCAGCACCTGCAGCAGCCGGAGATACCCCAAGAAGCAAGGGCGGAGGCGGACAGAGCGCCGGACGAAAAGCCAACGAAGCCATTGCTACCGGAGGCACTAAGAACACTACTATTAATATTACCATCGGCAAGCAGGAGAGCAACGTAACCGTGCAGAACCATACAGGCAAACTGGCAGAAAACAAGCAGCAGATGCAGGATATGATGTTGGATATGATGATAAGGAGCATTGCATCCGCACAAAGTTTGGCGTGAGGAGGTTAGACTTTAGATTTTAGATGTTAGATATTAGATATTAGAAATAGAGAAACAATGATTACAGCCTATATCATAAAAGAATGAGTTTTATATATCAAATACGGGATGCGGCAAGCGGACGTAAGTTCGATTTTGATGATTTGGGAGATGAGGACAGGTCGCTGGCGTTGCACACTATGGAACCGGGTATGCCATTATTAGTAAAGCTATCCAATGGCAATGAGAATTACTGGCAACTGCCCTGGGAACCATTAGTGAGTGTGAACGGGGGCAATGTAATCGTAAAGCGGAATGTAGCCAAAGCTAAAAACTTTGGTGGCACCATTAAAGAACGTTGGGCACAGGACGACTGGGAGATTACCATCGAAGGCGACTTTATGAACGAAGACAGCACGGCGTACCCCAAGGCTGCGGTGGAGCAATTGAAAGCGATATGTGAAGCGGAAGATACGGTGGATGTGCAGCATGAGTTGCTAAACTCGCTGGGCATAACAAGGATGGTGATACAGGATTACAGCTTCCCCTTTACTACAGGCCCCGAAAATCAGCGATGGACGGTGAAGGCATTGAGCGATAAAGGGTGGGAGTTGCTGGTGAAGGAGATTTGAGGTTTAAGATTTAAGATTTAAGATTTGAGATTTAAGACTTTAGATTTAAGATTTAAGATTTGACGTGTATTACAACTTGCGGTGGCATATTACTATTGGGGATTACAAGGTGAACCTGCTGGACAGTGTGGAAATACACAAGAGTGTGGACCTGCTGGCAGATACCTGCGTAATAAAGCTGCCCGGCAGTGTACACGGCAAGGCGCTACAGGTGGAGGACAAGGTAAATGCAGGGGATAAAGTGTTGGTGAAACTGGGCTATGATGATGACCTGCAAACCGAGTTTGAAGGTTATCTGCAACGAATAGATACTGACGACGGCTCTTTGATATTCAACTGTGAAGACGAGCTTTTTTTACTTCGGAAGGATGTCAAAGATAAAGAATTCAAGAGTGCCTCCGTTTCCGACATAGCCAACTACTTAGTGGGGCAAACAGGTAGCGGACTGTCGGTAAACTGCTCGCTTACGGCAACGTATGACAAGTTTACCATCTCTCGGGCTACCGCTTACGATGTGCTGAAAAAACTACAGGAAGAAACTAATGGCAACATATACCTGAAACAAGGAACGCTGCACCTGCACCCTCGTTATATGGAAAAAGGAGGAGATGTGATTTACAGCTTTCAGCACAATATAGAATCGAGCGACCTAAAGTACCGAAAGGCCGAAGACCGCAAGGTGGAGGTGATAGTGAAGCGTACCATGCCTGATGGGAAAACCCTAACGGCCCGATCTGGCGTGAGCGGTGGCGATAAGGTAGAGAAAAACGGAGACGGTATGAGCCAGGCAATGATGCAGCAAACCGCAGATAATGAGGTGCGGGCAAGAAGTTACAACGGCTACGAAGGCAGCATTACAGGATGGCTGCTGCCTTACTGCGAGCCTACCTGGACGGCCAGGGTGAAGGATGCAGACTATCCCTATAAAGACGGGGGGTACTATATAGTGGCCGTAACCACCAGCGTGGACGGCAGCGGCGGAGGCAGGCGGAAGATACAGCTTGACCGAAAAGTGTATTGATGATATGGATAAACTGAAAAGATTAGACGAGGCATTGCGGCAGTATAGCGGCACCACTAATATAAACATAGTGGCAGCCGAAGTATTGTCGGTGGACGGAGAACGGTGCAGTGTGAAAATTAGAGAAAACTTAGAGGTAACCGATGTAAGGTTGAAGGCTACCATTAACGGGAGTGGCAATAAAATACTGATTACCCCCGTAGTAGGCAGTTATGTACTGCTGGGGTCGCTTACCGGCGACGAAAAAGACCTCACAATAGTGCAGATGGATGAAGTAGAAAAAGTGGAATATAAGCAGGATGAGGTAAAGTTTACCATTAATGCAACCAAGAATGAGATGGAGGCAAACATAAACGGCACCATCGTAATGCTGGACGATAAGGTAAAAATTCGTAATAATATATATGGACTGCTCGAGTTGATACTTGAGTTTATAGATATATGCAGAGATGAGATACACATGACAAACGCAGGGCCTACAGTGAGCCTGAACCCTGCAAACAAGGTGTTGTTTAATCTGCTGAAAGAAAAATTCGGGAAACTATTAAAAAATTGATATGGCATTAAATAAAGGAGCTTTGATGGCAGGGATAAAAGGGGCGCTGGATACAGCAGCCACAATGGAAGAGGGTGCCGCCGCAGCACGTGTGATGCTGGCCGACCAGATAGCCACAGCTATAGACACATACGTGCGTGCAGCAGTGGTAAACCCCGGAATACCGGTTTCAACCACAGGGTCTGCCACGGCACATACAGGCGCCACCACAGGAACAGGAACATTAAGCTAAATAATATGAGAGGTACAGGCATACTGATAAACGACGACTACGAACTGATAGTGAGCGACAACCGCAAGGGCGGGATGCTGACGGGGTTGCCAATAGGCAAAACTACCCCGCAAAACAGCGCGGTGATACTGGCTCACCAGCCGGGTGGGCTCAAGGAAGACATTACGCTGGGGGTGGGAATAGAAAACATATTGATGGATAATGACCTGGCCGGATGGCGCCGCCGGATAAGACTGGCGCTGGAGCAGGACGGGCAACAGGTGCAAACAGTGAATATTGGCGAAAGTAATATAGAAATAAATGCAAAATATTGAGGTACAAAACAGGCAGGAACCCATTGATATAGCCATGCAGCATACAGGTAGTGTGGAGGGCATTGTGCCACTGTGCCTTGATAATGACCTGAGCGCATCCCAAATGCTGATAAACGGAGCGGCGCTAAAGCACCCGGGCGTGAGGAATAAATATGCCGCAAGATGTTTTGCAAACGAAAAAATAATGCCGGTAAGCAATCCAGGCACGGTGCCTGAGGGCATCGGCTACTGGAATGTGGCTATGGACTTTAAAGTAAACGACAATGGCTAAAACGATACAGGAGTGGAAACGAATAATGACAGATCAGTTCATCGGCAATGAAGTGATAAAAACCACCTATAATCTACAGCCGGGCAAAACCTTTGAAGATGAGTTTAGCACAGCCAGTGTGGAGAGTATCTTGTTTTACGCCGTCGCCTTTTGCGCATGGTTGTTAGAAACCCTCTTTGACCTGCTGCGGGCCGATACTGTCGCTTACATTGCCACCATGAAACCCGGTACTACCCGGTGGTATGCCACTAAGGCGCTGATGTACCAGCACGGATTCAGTCTGCTGCCTGACAGTGATGTATATGACAACGCAGGGCATACCGACCAGGACGTGGCCGACAGCAAGGTGGTGGCTTACGCTGCCTGTGTGGAAGAGCCTACACAGGGTGGCAGGATGCGCATACGCCTTAAAATGGCAGGCGATGGAGGCGAGGACCTGCAACCGCTTGCCGAGCCGGTGGTGGAAGGCGTGCAGGCTTACTTTGACCGGATAAAATATGCCGGTGTGCCGATAAAAGTGGAAAGCAAGGCGGCAGATCAGCTACAAATGGCGTGGAAAGTGTATTACGACCCGATGATACTTGATGCCACCGGAAGCAGATTAGACGGTACCGGCGAAAAAATGGTGGAAGCACGAATAAAGGAATATTTGAAACAAATACCCTTCAACGGTATATATGCGGTACAAAAACATGAAGATTACGTGCAGGCCACCGAGGGGGTGGTACTGTGCCCGGTGCAGTGGGCAAAACATAAATATGGCGATTACGGGTGGATGAACATTGACACCCTGATAAGGCCCGATGCAGGGTACCTGCGATTTGCCGATGAAGCCGATTTGGAGATAGAATTTATTAAAAAAAGCGCCTTTTAAATGGAGTTTAAACGACATATATACGAGGTGAACTGGAAGCGGCTGGCGCTGATGCTGCTACCGGTGCGGCTGCGGCAGCCCAGGTTGAGCGCCCTGCTACACTCCCTTATGGCGGGTGTGGCAGCCGTACACGCACTCTTTACTAACTTTAAAAAAGAAACAGCGTACAAATTGACCATTACCGGCCAGGTGTGCTACCTGCAAAAAATGCTGAACGACTACTTTGACTACTCGGACAGGCGAATCGTTATTGGCGACATACCGCTCGATGAGAAACCGGCGATGTATCTGAAAAGCGAAGGCGATGTAAACGGATTGATTACCTATAAAGAAGGGGAAGCCACAGCAGAGTACGGATGGATGATGAGCTACGAGGCCGGTGATGACGGCGGCCTGTTTACAGTAACGTTGCCGACAGGTTTAGTGTATGACGAAAATAAAATGCGTGGGCTGTTAGACTACTACAAGATACCCACTGCACAATATAAACTTATAGAGGTATGAACTATTTGAACTTGACAAACGAAGGCGGGGTGCTGGCTTTTCAGGAATTGCTGGCCTTTATGCAGGACAGCTACAGCGATGCTATAGCCAATATATGCCAGGTAGTGGGCGATAATGTAATAATAGAAGGGTGCGAGGTGAGTGGCGCTACCATCAGTAACGGCACCGTAATTATAAATGGAGAAGTGCTGCCCTTTGAGGGAGGCCCGGCCAAGGATTATGTGGTAGTGGTGCAAACCACCAACACCGCTCCGTACAAAGACGGGGAGGATAAGCCCTTTTATGTGACCCGAAAAGCAGTGCCTGCCGATGCCGGTGTGGCGCTGGCAAGTATGGTGCGGTTAGCCACCTTTAAGGCGCACTATGCCAACAAAAGCAACCCGCACGAAGTATCCAAGGCCCAGGTGGGGCTGGGCAACCTGCCCAATGCCAAGAGCGACAGCATAAGCTTTGACAGCAGCGACAGCCTGGCTACAAGTAAGGCGGTGTATGACGGGGTACGAAGTATAAAAGGGGGTACCGCATCGGTAGCGGTGAGCGCCTACGGCAAGGCTACCGTAACGGTAACGCACAACCTGAACATGCCGGCCTACAGAGTATTTGTAACAAATGCCTACTCGGGTGCAGGCGATGCTTACACGCAAGTGCTGCGGTGTGTGGTGTTTGACAAGACGAATAATGCCTTTAGCATAAGAGTAAAAAGCGACTATGGCGGCGGAATAACATTGCCTGTTGACTGGATTTTAATACCCGCGTAAATGAATAAAATTATACCATATAACACAGGCATTTTGCTGGGGTTTCAAAAAGTGCCTGAGCGGATGCAGAACAGCTATACTCAGGCTATTGAAATGCTGGTGAAAGCTATCGGCAATAATGTAATCATTAGCGGATGTATAGTGAGTGGGAGCACCATTGGCAACGGCGTAGTGGTTGTAAATGGCAAAATAATGCCTTTTGTGGGCGGCGCCCTCAAAACCGGCATAGCCGAAGCCGGCAGCAGCCAGAACGAAAGCTACCACACCGGAGGCCCCAAACCCCTGTATGTGGATGTATATGCCATGCCCAGCGATGCGGGGGAGCCGCTGACCAACTTTGTAAGGTTGAGTACTGCCAAAGCCCACTATGCACACAAGAGCAACCCGCACGAAGTAACCAAAGCACAGGTGGCCCTGGGCAACCTGCCAAATGCCAAGAGCGACAGTTACAGCCTGGATAGCAGCGACAACCTGGCTACCGGCAAGGCGGTTAAACAAATGGTGAGCCATCTGCTGGATAATGTGATAACCGGCAGTAAGTACATTGGCGACCCCGAACCTTCCAGTGTTGACGATACAGGTAATTACTGGGTGATAACCCATAACATAGGGCATACGAACTACGTGGTAGCACTGTCTTACTCTACGGGCAAGAACGAAGCTGCCTCCGATGGCGAGACAGACATCCTACTGCGGCTGAGCGACAGGGGTACAAATACAATGACGGTGCATGTGCATGAGCAGGACGATAGCGATACTAAAGATATTACACTACATTATTTCATTCTTAAAACTTAGTTGATGGCAATAAGAGATACGAATAGCCTTAAAATGGCATTTGAAACAGGCAAAATACCACAGCAACAGGACTTTCACGACCTGATAGACAGCGCGGTGGTGGCCAGTAGCGGCATTACGCCCTTAGCTCCCGCCGATACGATGGCGGCGCCCAATGGCAGCAAACGATATGTAGCCACTGCCGCAGGCACGTACAGCAACCTGAAATTAGCAGACGGCAGTGCGGCGCCTGCGATAACAGTAACAGAAGCCGACGTTGCTTGGAGCATCGTGTACCTTAACTACACTCAAGGGAGCAACAGTTGGGCAAAAACGGTAAGCAACATTTATGACTCTACAGAGGTTCGGTTTAGTACTAAAAATTGGTTATTAGGCAGCTTTATGGATATAATCACGGTAACTCGGGGATTGGCCACTCCAATTGTATATAAAGGGTTCCCTGCTGTGTTGTTGACAGCATCGCCTGATGGGACACCATTTCGCGCATTGGTATCATTAAGTGATGTAGTAGCTCAATATCCAAGGATGGCCTTTATGTTTTATTATTGGATGATCATAGACGGCGGCGTTGGATATCTATATGGAAGTACCGGAACTCTCGGAGATTTGAATGTGGAGTACTTCCAAATGCCATATCGAATGATAAGAGGCTCTCTGAACTACAAGAAAGATCTGGTATTCGAAGGGTATGACGAAGGCTCGTCATTGGTGCTGTTGGACCCCTTCCTGACCGTTGATTCCTATTATGAAGATGAAGATGAAGGGGATAATGAGTGAGAACTTAAATATTATGAAGGCTTATGAATGACATACTGCAAATGCTGGCAGACAATGCCGTAGTAACCATGCTTGTTACCAATGTGGTGCAGGCGGTGGGGTGGATGTTTGCCTTTCGTAAAAGGCGGTCAGAAAATGATGCAGGGGAAGCAACGGCATTAGAAAGCATTCGAGAGCTCCAAAATAAAATGGCGCAAGACCTGAAAGAGCGTTATGAAGATCAAGAGAGACGCATCGTGGAATTGGAAAATCGTGAGCGTGATTTTATAAAGCAAATTGGGGTTTTGAACGGTCAAGTCGAAGTTCTTTCCCGTCAAAATCTTAGTGATAAGCAGCTTATTCAGGATTTGAATACAAAGATTAGCGGGTATAAATCAGAAATTGCCAGTTGGCGTACAAAGTTTGAAACCCTTAAAAAGCGATTTGATAATTACTTAAAAGATAAAGTAAATGAAAACTAAATTAGGTATCTTGTTGGGCATTACGGGGTTGGTAGCGCTGATAGTGATGAAGGTTAGAAGCTGTAACGACGATGTGGCTGCTACGTATTGGAAGGGGAAATATAACGCAGCGATGGCAGAGTTGACTGTAATCAAGAACCGAGACGGGCAGCAGGTGGTGGAGCAACGGGCTGCCCAGTATGATGATAAAGTACTGAAAGCAGCATCGGCAAAGGCGTTTAACCTAAAAAAGAGGGATGAAATGAAAGTGAAGCGGGTAACAGCGTTTGTGCAGGTGGAGCAACAGGTGGTGGTAAAGGACACCGTGCCTATTAATAGCGAGAGCAATGAAGTGGTAGTGGCCGATGGCGGCCGGACAGATGGATGGTTAGCTGTGCCTGCTGAGTTTAGTAAAAGAGACAGCAGTTATAGTATTGATCTGCGGGTGATGAAGGACTACTTGGTTATAGACAGTATGGCTGTTTATAACACCATCAGTATGCGATTGGCCGAAAAAAAGGAAGGTTTCTTTACCCCGAGAGTGAGTGTGGTGCAGGCGGTTAATTCCAATAGGTTTGTTTCTATATCCGGAATTCAAAGTATGACAATACGTCATAAACAAACCCAGTGGAGTAAGTGGATTAAGCCAGCATTGTTCGCTGCGGCCGGATATGCAGTGGGTAGGGTTGGGAGGTGAAAAGTTTGTTTGGATGAAATGGGGTATTTAAAGAGGTGTTAAAGAATTTGTTGAGTAATTACGTGTCTTAAAAAAATGGACATTTGAAAAAAAAAAAAAGACGTTTTTAAATTGTGTTTATATAGGGTTAATATTTACAGGCTTGTTTGTCAATGGCCAAAACCATCAGTTGGTAAAGATATGGGAGACGGATACTATCATAGCAGTTCCCGAGTCAGTGCTTCCATATAAGGGAAAACTATATGTTTCGCTCATTGATGGCAACTCATGGGATGATGACGGAAAGGGAGGAGTCGGTATCCTAAGTGTAGATGGTAAAAAGTTTAATGGAAACTGGATTACCGGATTGAGCGCTCCTAAAGGAATGGGTATTATAGGAAATAAAATGTATGTGGCAGATATTACCAGAGTGGTAGTGATAGATATGAAGAAAGGAAAGGTTATAAAAACCATACCTGTACCTGCCTCTGAAAATCTAAATGATGTTACGGTTGGAAAAGGTGTGGTTTATGTTTCAGACTCAAAAGCGGGAAAAATATGGAAAATTACCAACGACAAACCAGAAATATATGTAAATGATGCGCCGCGTGTAAATGGTTTGAAATTTTATAATAACCGGCTTTATTATGGCGAAGGTAAATCGTTCAAAAAAATAGATGTTGAAAGAAAAATAACAACAATTGCTCAGGTTACAGAAAATATTGATGGAATAGAACCTTTGGCCAATGGCGATTTTATATTGACTTCCTGGGTTGGCTATATCTATTATGTGTCAAAACAAGGAGGCGTGCAAACACTTTTAGAAACACATCAGGAGAAAATAAATACGGCTGATATTGGGATAGACATCAGAAACAACATTGTGTATGTACCCACTTTTTTTGGGAAGAAGATAATAGCTTTCAGGGTAGAAGCCATCAAATAAGAAGATGAAAAAAAGCCTTCTCAGAAACTGAGGAGGCTTTGATAATTTCTTCTAATCTATTGATTAGCTTATTTTTGTTCAGTTGCAGGAGCTTCAGTTGCAGGAGCAGCTTCAGCAGGAGCAGCAGTTGTAGCAGCTGAATCAACTTTAGCAGTAGTATCTGCAGCAGGAGCAGCAGCAGCTGTATCAACTGTAGCAGCTACAGCTGTATCAGGAGTTGCGTTTTCTTCAGTAGTTGCTTCATTGTTGTTACATGCTACGAAAGCTACGGCCAAGATTGCAATTGCGAATAATTTTTTCATTGTTTGTCCTTTTTAAATTTTTGAAAATTATAATTTGGTATTTATACTGCATTTGAAAAAGGGTAACCCGATTATTTTTTATTTTTTTAAAAAATTTTTCTATTATAATGTAAACGGCTGATATATAGTGATTTATGAAGGGAAAAAAATTAAAGAAATTTTTCTTCTGGTTTGTAAATTGCCAAAAAATACGAGTTTCAACACCTAACAAACGTTAGGAAAATCTTGCTATCGCACAGGATTTTCTACAAGTAATTGTCTGAATTTTTGTCCGGTTTCTACTTCCGGGCTACCGGTGAGGTCTGCCAGCGTTATTTGCACTAATAGTTTATCCATAGTTAGTTGAATAATCGTCCAAAGCGCTCTCGCCGAACAATCTACCGAGTGGGTACAAAAACGCATATTTCCTGATGGATCGCCACAGAAGGATATTTCAAATAATCGACCGCCTAATGCGTCTAATACATCTTTTATAATAATTTCATTCGCTGGTTTTGCCAGCACATAACCTCCTTTGTTTCCCGGTGTGCTGTTTATCAGCTCTGCCATACGAAGAATGCGGCACAACTTAGCCACATAGTGGCTGCTAAGTCCTTCCGATTCACTCAATTGAGGAATACTAAGGCCTTCGGCATCCTGATTGCCGGCCAGGCGAATGAGTATTCTCAATCCATATTCTTCCTGTGCTGTAATCTTCATATATTCTTTACCTTTTTGAAAAAAAGGGAAAAGGCTGTTTTTTTATCCAATCAAGTACTTAACTGTATGTTTATCAATAAATTATAGAAATCCAAGTTCTAACTGGGCAGCTTCGCTCATCATGCTTTTGTCCCAAGGCGGATTCCAGGTAACTATAACATCCACATCATTTACGCCTTCAATAGCACGTATTTTTTGGTCAACTTCTACCGGTAAAGACTGTGCCACAGGGCACGAAGGAGCTGTTAAAGTCATTACTACCTGCACGTTGTTGATGGGTAGAATTTCTACTTTATAAATCAATCCCAACTCCCAAATATTTACCGGAAGCTCAGGATCAAAAATGGTCTGAATTTCTTTTATTACCTTTTCTCTTAATTCGTCATTCATCATGATTCAACGCTTTAATTTAACGCAAATAACTGTTAATCAATAATCTGCAATCTGTAATTAAATCTGATTTACCGCTTTAAATGCGATTGAATAATTTTTCATTTGTTTTACCATTGCCAATAGACCATTAGCCCGGGTCTGTGCCAAATGCGATCTCATTCCTATTTTGTCAATAAATTCCAGATCGGCGCTGATAATATCTTCGGCAGGCTGCCCCGAAAGCACTTTAATCAACATACTGATTAACCCTTTTACTATGATGGCATCACTATCGGCATAATAAAATATTCTTCCGTCTTTGTGTTCGGCATGTAGCCAGACGGTTGATTGGCAGCCTTTTACGATATTTTCTGCCGTTTTATATTTTTCATCAAGCGGCTGTAATCTTTTGCCCAAGTCAATGATGTATTCATACTTCCCGTCCCAATCATCGAACAGTGAAAAATCTTCAACTATCTCGTTTTCAATCTCTTTTATTGTTTTAATATCATTCATATTTTTAGGTTTCAGACCACTTAAATACCGGATAATTGATTTTAAACCAACAGTTTAACTGCTTTTTGTAAACCCTCAACCAGTTTATCTACTTCATCAATTGTATTATACACTGCAAAAGAAGCCCGCATTGTGCCCGGAATTTTATACAAATCCATTAATGGTTGTGCGCAATGATGCCCCGTGCGGATGGCAATTCCTTTGTTATCCAATAATATTCCTACGTCTTGCGGGTGCACTCCATCAATTACAAAGGAAATAACGCTGATTTTGTTTCTGGCGGTGCCAATAATTTTCAAACCATTTATCTGCAATAATTGTTCGGTGGCATAGCGGAGCAGCTCATCTTCATGTTTTCTTATATGTGCTTTGCCAATGGATTGAATATACTCCAAAGCCGCTTTGAAGGCAACTGTATCCCCGATATTGGGCGTGCCTGCCTCAAATTTGTAAGGAAGGTCGGCATAAGTTGTTTTGGGGAAGGTGCAGTCCTTAATCATTTCGCCGCCGCCGTGGAAAGGAGGCATTGACTCTAAAATCTCTTTTTTGCCGTACAAAACACCAATGCCTGTAGGTCCGAACAGCTTGTGTGCCGAACAGGCAAAAAAATCGCAATTCAATTTTTGCACATCTATATCAAGGTGCATACTGGATTGAGCGCCGTCAATCAATACCTTAGCGCCTACTGCATGTGATTTATTGATAATTTCCTCCACCGGATTAATAGTTCCCATTGCATTGGAAACATGCACCACAGAAACCAATTTAGTTTTTGGCGACAAAAGTTTGTCAAACTCCTCGATGATGATTTCGCCATGTTCATTGATCGGTATGATTTTCAGGGAAGCATTCTTTTCTTCGCACAGTATCTGCCAGGGAACAATATTGCTGTGATGCTCCATAGCCGAGATGATGATTTCATCGCCTTCTTTTATGTTTTGCCGGCCCCAGGTATAGGCTACCAGATTGATACTTTCGGTGGTGCCTCTGGAAAAAATCACCTCTTCTCTGTGAGCCGAATTGATAAATTCTTTTACAGTATCTCTGGTAGCTTCAAAATCAGCAGTTGCCTCCTCAGCCAACGAGTGAATACCTCTGTGTACATTGGCATTGGTATTGGTGTAATAGTGCGTTAGTGCGTCTATTACGGCTTTGGGCTTTTGAGTGGTAGCCGCATTGTCAAGATATACTAAAGGATGTCCTTTCACCCTACGTTGAAGAATAGGAAAATCGGCACGGATATCGTCAATTGATTGAATCATACGTTCCTGTATAAATGCCTATATAATTGGCTGATAATGAATATTCAGGAATATAAAAAACTATACTCCGGAATCATAAATATTAATATAAAGTTATTATTACAGACTTAATTGCTTTTGCACTAATTCATCTACAAATAACCTGATTTCGCTGGGTTTGATTTTTTCTAAAATATCCAATGCAAAACCTTGTAGTAATAATGCCTTTGCTGTGTGGTCTGAAATACCTCTCGATTTCAGGTAGAATAATGCTTCTTCATCCAACTGACCTACGGTACAACCATGCGAACATTTTACGTCATCGGCAAAAATTTCCAATTGAGGTTTGGTGTTCACCGAAGCATTATCTGACAGCAAAATGTTTTTATTGCTCTGATAGGCATTTGTTTTCTGTGCAATCTGCCGTACAAAAATTTTCCCGTTAAAAACACCCGTTGAGTTGCCATCCAGAATACCTTTGTAAAGCTCATTACTTACACAATTTGGTTGACGATTATCTACAACTGTATGATTATCAACATGAGTATGCCCTTTCTGCAAGTACAAGCCATACATATTGGATAAACTGTTGGGCGCGTCCATCACCATATTCAGGTTATTGCGCACCAATCCACCGCTCAGCGAAATAGTAATAACGTTTGCAATACTGGTTCCTACCTGGTTTACATGTGTGGTGCTCACAACGGTAGAGTTAGGTGCGTCATTCTGAATTTTATACAGCTCCAAAACAGCATCTTTTTCCACTGCCATTTCTATCACCTGATTAGTAAAACTTTCGTCGGAACCAATGGTGGCAAAGGTTTCCACCATCTGTACGTGTGCATTTTCGTCCACATGAACTAACACGCGCGGTTGTGCAAAAATATTTCCCGATCTGGCATCGGTAATGTTATACATGTAGATGGGATGCTTGGCTGTTCTTCCTTTTAAAACATGCACAAACACACCTTCCTGAATAAAGGCAGTATTTAAGGCATTGATGCCGTCTCTGTGGTAATCGGCGCTATGCCCCAGATGTTTTTCTACAATGGGTGCAAACTGATTGTGCGCAGCTTCCTGCAAAGGCATGATTTCCAACTCATCAGAGCGAAGCGTTGAAAACTCGGGATGGTAATGACCATTGATAAAGGTGATGACATTTGCATTATCATGCCCCGGCATTTTCAGATGCTGCAGGTCTTCTTTTGTAAAATGTTGTTCTTTCAGATCGGTGGAGAACTGATAATCTTTTATAAAAAAATCATTGATTCTGGTATATTTCCATTCCTCATGTTTCACCGTAGGAATACCTTTCTGGCTAAACTCATTAAATGCTTCATCACGCATAGCCTTGATGTGTGTATCCACACTATCTGCCTGAAGCTGCTCGAATCTTTCTTTAAAATATGTAATCGTATTCATGAATTCAATTTGATGATTTAAAAATGTTGAGTGTTAAAATATTGGTTTGCAGTAAAACCAATATTTGTTATACAGCTACTTCATTTTTAATGAAATCATATCCTTTCTTTTCTAATTCGAAGGCCAGTTCTTTGGTGCCTGATTTTACAATACGACCATCATAAAGTACATGAACAAAATCGGGAACGATATATTCCAGCAGGCGCTGATAATGCGTAATCACAAGGATAGCATTTTCGCTGCTGCGCAGTTGATTAACGCCATGAGCCACAATGCGTATGGCATCAATATCGAGGCCTGAATCTGTTTCGTCCAAAATGGCAAGTTTGGGTTCCAAAATAGCCAATTGAAAAATTTCATTCCTTTTCTTTTCACCACCCGAAAAGCCTTCATTCAACGAGCGACTCAGCATGGACTGGTCAATTTCTACCAATTTCATTTTTTCTCTCATCAGTTTGAGGAAGGTAGCGGCATCCAACTCTTCTTGTCCGCGATATTTGCGTACTTCGTTCAAAGCCGTTTTCATAAAATTGGTCGTACTCAACCCCGGAATTTCTACCGGATATTGAAAACTCAGAAAAACACCTTCGCCGGCTCTTTCTTCGGGAGCCAGTTCCAGCAAATCTTTCCCTTCGAAAGAAACAGCGCCTTCAGTTACTTCATAATCCGGCTTACCGGCCAATACAGAGGCCAAGGTACTCTTACCCGAACCGTTAGGCCCCATGATGGCATGTACTTCACCCTTTTTTATTTCAAGGTCAATACCTTTCAATATGTCTTTTCCTTCAATTCCTGCGTGTAAATTTTTAATGCTTAACATAACTCTTTTTAATTACAGATTACAGATTACAGATTGCAGATTTTCGACTACTAATTTTATTCTGTATTATAACCTTTTAAATATTTTATAAAACCTGCCAACTGTTTACTCGTATTAATATATTTATCATTGACTTTTAAAAAATCGGTTTCAGATATATAGTTCAAAGATTTGGCAATCATCAACTGTGTTCTTACTTCCCCACAAGATCCTTTAGCTATTAACAGAAAATATAAAAACTGTCTTTTGCTATCTCTTTCAAAGCCTTCCGCAATATTGGAAGGAATTGATATTGCTGCTTTTCTAATCTGATCCCTCAAACTAAAATCTTTTGAAAATAGTTCAGTATTTGTTAGTTTATAAATATCCAAACACAATGCAACACTTAATTTCCAAACCTCCAAATCCTCGTATCTGTCAATTTTAGCCATTGGTGTGATAATTTTAAAAAGATAAGACCATTGAACAAAAATTTGCCAATCTGAAATTTGCCAATCTGAAATCTTTTATCCCACACTCCCCTCCAAGCTTACCTCCAACAACTTTTTGGCTTCTACTGCAAACTCCATGGGGAGATGGTCCATCACTTCTTTTGCAAAACCATTGATAATGAGCGCTACTGCTTTTTCGGTATCAATACCTCTTTGGTTACAATAAAATATCTGGTCTTCGCCAATTTTTGAGGTAGTGGCTTCATGCTCTACCACACCTGTTTTATTTTTTACTTCGATATATGGAAATGTATGAGCGCCGCACTTGTCGCCTAACAGCAACGAGTCGCACTGGCTGAAATTGCGGGCGTTTTTTGCATTTTTGCCCACTCTTACCAATCCGCGATAGCTGTTTTGGCTGCGTCCGGCAGAAATACCTTTACTCACCACGCGGCTGCGGGTATTTTTTCCAATGTGCAGCATCTTGGTGCCGGTATCAGCCTGTTGAAAATTATTGGTAACTGCTACTGAATAAAATTCACCGGTCGAATTATCACCCTGCAATATTACGCTGGGGTACTTCCAGGTAATGGCCGAGCCGGTTTCTACCTGAGTCCACGATATTTTAGAGTGATGGCCTTTGCAAATACCTCTTTTTGTTACAAAATTGTAAATGCCGCCTTTGCCTTCTTTATCGCCCGGATACCAGTTTTGAACGGTGCTGTATTTCACCTCTGCATTATCCATCGCAATGATTTCTACCACTGCGGCATGCAATTGGTTTTCGTCACGGCGGGGGGCAGTACAACCTTCTAAGTAGCTCACATAGCTGCCTTCATCGGCTACAATCAGCGTGCGCTCAAACTGGCCGGTATTTTCGGCATTGATACGGAAGTAGGTACTCAATTCCATCGGACAGCGAACTCCTTTCGGAATGTAGCAGAAAGAACCATCGCTGAAAACTGCCGAGTTCAATGCTGCATAAAAATTGTCGGTAGGAGGCACCACAGTACTCAGATATTGGCGCACCAGATCAGGATGTTCCTGAATGGCCTCGCTCATAGAGCAAAAAATGATTCCCAATTCTGCTAATTGTTTTTTAAAAGTAGTACCAATGGAGACACTGTCAATTACCGCATCTACAGCCACGCCGGTAAGTCTTTTTTGCTCCTCAAGGGAAATACCCAATTTCTGGAATGTTTTTATCAGCTCGGGGTCCACCTCATCTAAACTCTTTGGTTTTTCTTTTTGTTTGGGAGCCGAGTAATAGATAACATCCTGAAAATCAATCTCAGGAATGACAAGGTTCGCCCATTGTGGCATCTCATTCATTTTTTGCCACTGGGCAAATGCTTTCAGTCTGCGCTCCAGCATCCATTCCGGTTCATTCTTCTTGGCCGAAATAAACCGTACAATATCCTCGTTCAAGCCTTTGGGTGCCGATTCTGTTTCAATTTCGGTTACGAACCCGTATTTATATTCGCTATTTACATGATTCTCAATGGGATCGAACTCCACATCTGATTCTATTGCTTTACTGACAATTTGGTCTGTTTCTAAACTCATTGCGCGAAGGTAAGCTATTTATACAAAAAAGTATAAATGAAAATAAAAGTTTTTTTTTGAACTTCTGTCAGTATCCATTAATGATATTCTTTATTGAAGGGAACTTGCAACTAAAATGAGGTTATGCAACTCATTTACTTCTTAAAACCTGCCCTGATTTCATAAAGCTTATAAATAAAGTCTTTCATGGGTTTTAGTTTTTCATTGTTCAGGTTATAAAATTTTATGCTGTGGCTGAATTTTCCCTGGCTGATGATAATCCTTTCATCCACGCCATCAAAGCAAACGCCACACTCATCAAGATCAATTTCTTTAAACTTTTCAATATCCAAAAGAGCAATCAATTCGGCCCATTGCGTAGCATTAGTATTATTTGTGGTCAATTTGCCTTCATCGCTGCACGAAGACGGAAAATACGTATAATCTGTTTTTTTCTTATTGATAAAAAGCGAATCACCGGGGGCGCACCATCCGGCAGCGCTTTTTATACTGATATTTATTTTATCAATATCTGGATTAACATTCCAGGAATTAGCGTTTTTCTGGCATGAACTGATTGCTATAAAAATAAAAGCCAATAAAAAGGGTAAAAATAAAAATCGCATTACAAATCTTTTAAAATATAACGTTGAAAAACGGCCTTTCGTAACAATTTAGAAAAAAAATATAAATAATTCAGGCAAATTTCGAAAGCTAAGATATTTAAATGAATTTAGCCTCAAAAACTGACAAAAGATAATTAATCACCACTTTTATTATTGTACTTGCAAATCGAACAAGGGAATAAGCATTCGGATTTCTTCTTTTGTAATTATGTTTTCAAAATGGAGGAGTGCCTTATTAAAAATGAAAAGAACAATTCTGGTTTGAGTACAACGAAAAAATAATCAATTTTTCTTTTAACAATTTATTCAGTATCATTTAATTATAAGAATAAAACCTTACTTTTATATTTGTTGCATAAATTTGAAAGAAATGGAAGCAAAAAAACCACATATCCTACTTTGCGAAGATGACCCCAATCTGGGCAATGTCCTCAAGAACTATTTGGAACTCAATGACTACGACGTTACACTGGAGCGGGACGGCAGGTTGGGATTGGCAGCTTTTCAGCGCGAAAAATTTGACCTTTGTCTGTTAGACGTGATGATGCCAAATATGGACGGATTTACCCTCGGTGAAGAAATCAGGGATATTGACCCCGATGTTCCCCTGTTTTTTTTGAGCGCCAAAACCATGAAGGAAGATATCATTCAGGGATACAAATTGGGCGCCGACGACTATATTACCAAGCCTTTTGACAGCGAAGTGCTGCTTCTAAAAATCAAGGCAATTCTGAAAAGAAACGAAGAATTTAATAAAGAATCAGAAAATAAGGAATTTAATTTGGCAAGTTACCATTTTAATCCTAAATTGCGGCAGTTATCGCATGGTGGCATTACTCATGTACTTTCACCAAAGGAAAATGAGTTATTGAAAATGCTGGCAGAACATTTGAACGACTTACTACCGCGCGAACAGGCATTGAAGAAGATTTGGGGTAGCGATACTTATTTTAACGGAAGAAGCATGGATGTTTATATTGCAAAACTCCGTAAGTATCTTAAAGATGACGAGAAGATAGAAATCGTAAATATTCATGGAAACGGTTTCAGGCTTGTGGTGCAGGATTAATCAACTTTTGGCTTAGGCTCAGATTGAGAAATAAATAAACCCGTTTGAGAAATCAAATGGGTTTTCGTTTTTTAGAACCCCAACTCCAGATTCTTTCCACCCTGATGTGGTTTTTTGCCCAAGTGCTCATACGCTTTTGATGTTACCTCGCGACCACGCGGTGTTCTTTGCAAAAAACCCTCCTGAATCAGAAATGGCTCATACACCTCTTCAATCGTTCCTGCCTCTTCACCTACAGCAGTGGCAATGGTAGTGATGCCTACAGGTCCTCCTTTAAACTTTTCTATAATTGCGAGCAAAATCCGGTTATCCATATCATCTAATCCGTATTCATCCACATTCAATGCTTTGAGGGCATGTTGGGTAATGCCAATATCAATTTGTCCGTCATTCAATACCTGTGCAAAATCGCGTACCCGGCGAAGTAACCCATTGGCAATTCGGGGAGTGGCACGGCTTCGGGCAGCTATTTCTGCTGCCGCTTCATCAGCAATCTGCACATTTAATATGCCCGCAGAACGCAAAATAATTCTTTTAAGGGTTTGGGCATTATAGTACTCTAATCTGGACTTTATGGCAAATCTTGACAGCAAAGGAGCCGTAAGCAAGCCACTGCGGGTAGTAGCGCCAATTAATGTAAACGGATTCAACGAAAGCTGTATGCTTCGGGCATTGGGGCCGGAGTCAATTAAAATATCAAGCCGATAATCTTCCATAGCTGCATACAAATATTCTTCCACCACATTACTAAGGCGATGAATTTCATCAATAAACAATACATCCCTCGGTTCCAGAGAAGTAAGCAAGCCCGCAAGGTCGCCGGGTTTTTCTATTACAGGCCCGCTGGTTTCTTTGATGTTTACCTCCAGTTCGTTGGCTACAATACGCGAAAGAGTAGTTTTTCCAAGTCCGGGCGGACCATGAAAGAGAATATGATCCAACGCTTCTCCCCGAATTTTAGCAGCTTTGATAAATATCTGCAAATTTTCAATCAACTGCGGCTGCCCCGAAAATTCCTTTATGTAGGAAGGTCGGATAGTGTTTTCAAAATCCCTGTCAACAGGGTTTAAACTATTTTTATCTTTATTTAAATTAGGATTAATCATTACCTGCTCAAAGATATAATATTAGGTTGAAAGGATTGATTTAGATAAGGATGGAATTTTACCAAAAGCCCTTTTGTCCAAATTCTCAAGTAATTAGCATTACATTAATTATATTTGACCCGTATTTTAAACATTCAAGATGGAAAAAGAACAACTTAAGCAACAGGTAAAAGAGCAAATCATTAAATTTTTGAACCTTAACAATCTAAAACCGGAGGATATTAATGATGAAGAACCTTTGTTTGGCGATGGATTAGGCTTAGATTCTATTGATTCAATCGAGTTGATCGTGATGCTTTCCAGAGAATATGGCATAAACATTCAAGACCCCAAGGAGGGGCGTAAGGTGTTGACTACCGTAAACACAATGGTTGATTATATAGAGCAACACAGAACAAAATAATAAAAGGTGTGGATAAGGTTGTAGTTACCGGAATGGGAATTATTTCCGCCATCGGCGACACAGTGGCACAAAACAGGCAGTCGCTAAAGAAAGGTATTAGCGGCATTGGTCATGCAAAGCACTTTGTGTCCAAATACACTCAATTGCTACCTTTTGCCGAAATAGATTATTCTACGTCGGATTTAAAGAAGAAATTAAATATTACACAGTCTGGAGCAACACGCACCGACCTGCTGGCGCTGTATGCTTTTAGAGAAGCGATTGCAGACGCTCAATTAGAAACTTCTTCACTTGTTTCGCGCCAGATAGCGTTGATAGGAGCAAGCACCGTTGGTGGCATGTGCCTTACTGATGAACTTTATGCAGATGCCAATAAGAAAGGTGAAAACGGTTCAGAATATCTTTTATCATATCCCAATAGCGCCGGCGCCATGTTTATACAGGCGCAGTACAACATTGGAGGTATCGTAAATACTTTTAATACTGCTTGTTCTTCATCGGCCAATGCCATAATGTTTGGCGCCAGACTGATTAAAAACGGACTGGCAACAAAAGCCATAGTGGGAGGAGTGGATAGCCTGGCAAAATATACAGTGAACGGGTTTAAATCATTGATGATATTATCGGATGCGCCTTGTCGCCCCTTCGAGCGAGACCGCAAGGGACTAAATCTTGGAGAAGGCGCCGCATTTTTGGTTTTGGAAAAAGAAAAAGATGCTGCCGGTAAAAAAATTTATGCAGAGGTAAAAGGCTATGGGAATAGCAATGATGCATTTCATCCATCATCCACATCACCCGAAGCTGATGGACCTTTTTTGAGTATGCAAAGAGCATTGCAATCGTCAGGGCTGCATCCTAAGCAAATTGATTTTATAAATGCACATGGAACGGCTACCGAAAATAATGACGAAACCGAGAGCCTGGCAATGCTCAAACTGTTTCAAACGCCGCCTCATTTTGCAAGCACAAAGTCTTATACAGGGCATACATTGGGGGCAGCAGGAGCGGTGGAAGCAGTGAATACTATTTTAAGCCTATACCATCAGGAAATATATCCTTCATTGAATTTTGAGAATAAAATTGAGTCAACAGGGCTTGTGCCGGTAAAGGAATATGGTTCCAAAATTTTGAATAACGTAATGAGTAATTCCTTTGGGTTTGGCGGAAATTGCACCTCTTTGATTTTTGGAAAAATTTAAATTCACAGATACTTTGTTTATTCATCAGCATATTTGTATTTCTCCTCAACACACTTCGGGTGATGTCGATCTGGACGTACTTAATCCTTCGGCTAATGGACAGTTAACCGCTATCGAACCGGAGCTTACAGGAGTACCTGCCGGTTTGCTAAGGCGAATGAGCAAAGCCGTGAGGATGGGAATTGGCGCCGGTTTACCTATTTTGCAACAAAACAAAGTGGATGGAATTATTGTTGGTACTGCCAATGGTGGAATGAATGACTGCATCAAATTTCTCAATCAGATTATTGATTATGATGAAGGGATGTTGACACCCGGGAACTTTGTGCAAAGCACACCCAATGCTATTGCTGGGCAACTGAGCCTCATTACTAAAAACCAGCAATATAATGCTACTCATGTGCATCTGGGGCTATCTTTCGAAAACTCATTAATTGATGCGCAAATGCATCTGAAAGAAAAAGCAGAAGGGAACTACCTTGTTGGGGCTGTGGATGAAATTTCGAGCTACAATTATAATATTGACTTGCTTGCCGGTTGGTATAGTCAAAATATTGAAAATCAGAGCTTTTACCAATCTAAGCTGCCCGCAACCATTGCAGGCGAAGGCGCTGCCATGTTTCTGCTTAATAATAATGCCTATGATGCATTGGCAAGAGTAAAAGATATTGAAACTTTCCATGCTTCTGATATTGAAACGGTAAAAGCACGATTTAAAATTTTTGCAGAGGCTCAAAATCTTGACAGTGAAACCACAATATTCTTAACCGGAGAAAACGGCGACATTCGTTTTAACCCCTTTTATCATTCATGCGAAGCTATAATCAATGATATCACGGTCGCTCGCTTTAAGCATTTATCAGGCGAATATCCGACTGCGGTTTCATTTGCCGTATGGCTGTCAGTTTTTGCATTGCAAAACAAAAAGCTGCCGGGTCATCTTTTTAAGACAGAGAACAATTTATCGCAGCTAAATAACATCATAATTTATAACAATTATCACGGCCTTCAGCATAGTTTTATAAGTATTACCAGTAACTGACAACCAATAATTTTTACCGGATTTCAAAAAAAACTGGGTATTGACATTTTTCTATAATAATCTGAAAAAAGGAACAAATATAAATCTCCAAATACTTCTCATTACTGAACCGGAATGAAAAATTTTATGTAGGTTTGTATTTATAAACTCCTTCGATGAGATATATATTTTTTTTAGCTTTGGGAATTATTTCGACGATAATTGTGAGCGCTCAAAATTTTGACATTAAAATCAGTGCGGGTGCCGATGCTACCCAAATGAAAAATTTCAACAATGGTTTTACCATTATTCAGGGGATACCCTTTAAAACCGGAAATGAACTTCCTCAAAAAACGCCTGTTGTTTCAAAAATTGAAGGCGCATCTTCGCAAACTAATTACAAAGTAGGTTTTTTTGCAGATGCAGAAATTAGCAAAGAATTCTGGAATCATTGGAAACTATCGATTTCATTAGGAGTAAATCAACTTGCTTACACTTACGATACTAAATTACCTGCTAACAACCTTTTTGAAAAGGACACCATGATGAAGCAGATTTCGAATGATTTTGGTGATACAAAATTGCTTTATATAAATTCCAGATTTTTGAACGTTTCCAAATCATTTGGAAGAGTTTCATTGCAATTGGGCCCGGTGGTCAATTATTTGGTTCATAAGAAATATAATGCTGACTTTTCTATTATTGACAGTGTAAATTCAGTTTCTCATGTCATAAGCGAGCAACGAGGCAACCCAAAGAAACTCAAGTTAGGCGGGCACCTCAACCTTCGGTACAAAATATTGACACCTTTGGAAATAATGATTGGCACTCAATATTTCTTCAATTCCATTTATGAAAGCGCAGGTACTTACGAGGGGGTGTACAAAAAAAGTAATCCCATCCAATTGCAGTTGGGACTCAGTTATCGGATAGCTTATTTTTAATTAGCCATTTAAAAAATAAGCTCCTTCACATTTTTGATTTTCTATTTGTAGAAATTAAGTTTATCCTATAAAAAAGAGCTACCCTTTCAGATAGCTCTCCTTATTAATTATATTACTATTTCTTAACTGCAACCCAGGCTGTTTCCACAGTTCAGGCATTTGTAGCAGGTACCGCTTCTGATGGTGATATGGCCACATACATTACAAGCCGGGGCATCGCCCTGCATGCTTTTTGCTGCAGCATTAACCGCATCTAAGCCAGTTACCGGTTTGATATAATCCTCCTGCCTGGCCGAAACAACCGGTTTTGAAGAACCTACCACTCTCATGTCGCTTAACTCGTGTTTTCTTTCACCGATAGTGGGAGAATCTACATCCCAATCCATATCTTCTTCTTTTGGTTCCTGTTTGGGTTTGTCCAATACATGTACTAAATCTGCACGACCCAGATACTCATAAGCCAAAGCACGGAACATGAAGTCGATAATCGAAGTGGCCGATTTGATATTTGGGTGCTGCACCATTCCAGAAGGTTCAAATCGGGTAAATACAAATTTTTCTACAAACTCTTCAAGTGGCACACCGTATTGCAAACCGATAGAAACAGCAATTGCAAAACAGTTGAGCATGCTGCGCATGGTAGCGCCTTCTTTTGCCATATCTATAAAAATTTCACCCAATGTGCCATCACTGTATTCTCCGGTACGGAGGAAGAGTGTTTGTCCATTTATTTTAGCCTTTTGAGTGTAACCTCTCCGTTTTGCCGGTAATGACCTGCGTTCTACAATCATTGCCAACTGGCGTTTTAGGGAGGTGTCGGCGCTGTTTTGTACACGATGGTTTACTTCTTCCAAAAGCTCTTCAATCGTCAGTTTGCTCATGTCCACAATCTGGCTTTTCGAAGAAATTTCTTCTGAGGTTTCTTCTTCTTCAGTTTTACTGTCAGAAGACTTATTGCTCAGTGGCTGGCTAAGTTTGGAACCGTCTCTGTACAATGCGCAGGCTTTGAGGCCCAGCTCCCAGCTAAGTTGGTAAGAATCAGCAATTTCTTCAATCTTAGCCTCGTTTGGCAGGTTGATGGTCTTGCTGATAGCGCCGCTCAGGAAAGGCTGGGCAGCCGCCATCATACGGATGTGGCCATGTGCGTGAATATAACGTTCTCCTTTGGCGCCGTTTTTATTGGCACAATCAAAAACAGGTAAATGTTCGGGCTTAAGATATGGAGCTCCTTCCACTGTCATGCTACCGCAAACGTATTCATTTGCTTCGTCAATTTCTTTTTGTGTAAATCCAAGCGCTTTCAGCATATTCCAGCCAAAGTCGTTGTATTGCTCGGGTTTAAATCCAAAGCGCTTCATAGTATCTTCTCCCAGTGTCCATACGTTAAAGGCAAACGAAATTTCAAAAGCGGTAGCCATTGCAGCATTCAGCTTTTCGATTTCAAGTGCGTTAAATCCTTTACCCGCTAAGGTTTTTTCGTTAATATGGGGGGCTCCATTAATACTTGCGTGGCCTTTGGCATAATTTACGATTTCATTAATTTCATCCGGATCATAACCCAATTTTTTCAAGGCCTGTGGCACACTCTGGTTGATAATTTTGAAATAACCACCACCACTCAGTTTTTTAAATTTAACCAAAGCGAAATCGGGTTCTACACCGGTTGTATCGCAGTCCATCAGCAATCCGATGGTACCGGTAGGCGCAATTACAGTGGTTTGTGCATTGCGGTAGCCGTTTTCTTCGCCAAGCCTCAGCGCATTATCCCATGCTTTAGTGGCAGCCTTCAGTAAATAATCGGGGCAATATCTTGCATTGATGCCTTGCGGTTTGATGTCTAATCCTTCATAAGCCTCAGCTGCATCATAAGCCGCAGCGCGGTGATTACGAATTACCCGAAGCATGTGCTGCTTGTTTTCTTCATACTTTGCAAAAGGGCCGAGAATACCGGCCAATTCTGCCGATGTGGTATAGGAAGTACCCGTCATAATGGCGGTGATGGCGCCTGCAATGCCTCTTGCTTCCTCACTGTCGTAAGGAATGCCGCTTACCATCAGCATACTTCCCAGATTAGCGTATCCTAATCCGAGGGTACGGTAATCATAACTTAACTGAGCCACTTCTTTGGAAGGAAACTGAGCCATCAGCACAGAAATTTCCAATACCACTGTCCAGAGCCTGCTGGTATATTCAAAACCTTCTACATCAAAGGTACCGGTTTCTTCGTCAAAGAATTTTCTTAGGTTGATGCTTGCCAGATTGCAGGCGGTATTGTCGAGAAACATATACTCGCTGCATGGATTGCTGGCTCTGATGGGGCCTCCTTCGGGGCAGGTATGCCATTGGTTGATGGTAGTGTCATATTGTGTGCCGGGATCGGCGCAGCGCCATGCTGCGTAGTTTATCTGATCCCACAAATCTTTGGCTTTTACGGTTTTCATCACATGACCGTCGCCTCTTGCTTTTAATTCCCAATTGCCATCTTCGGCCAATGCTTTGAAAAATGAGTTAGGAATGCGAACTGAGTTATTACTGTTTTGTCCGCTTACCGTTTTGTAGGCTTCTCCTTCATAATCGCTGGGGTATCCGGCTGCTATCAGAGCGGCTACTTTATTTTCTTCTTCTACCTTCCAGTTTACAAATTCCTGAATTTCGGGATGGTCGAGGTCAAGGCAAACCATCTTTGCTGCCCTTCGGGTGGTGCCGCCGCTTTTGATTGCTCCTGCCGCACGATCGCCTATTTTGAGGAAGCTCATCAGTCCGCTGGAAGTACCTCCGCCGCTTAACTTTTCGCCTTCGCCTCTGATATTGCTGAAGTTGGTACCCACACCACTGCCATATTTAAAGATTCTGGCTTCGCGTACCCAAAGATCCATGATGCCGCCTTCGTTTACCAGGTCATCATCTACACTGAGGATGAAGCAGTTATGTACTACCACGCCATTTGCTAAAAATCGGGAAGAACCTGTTTGAATGTCATATACTTCTTCTTCAGCAATAAATTCAATATTAGTTACCGTCAACTCCGACAGATTCTTTTTTGCTTTGCCTTCTATTTCACTATTCAGGCGATTGAGTTTTTGTTTCTTATCGGCACTGATAAATCCTATCAGGTTTTCGAATTTCTCACGCTCCGAACTGTAAGCTATGCTGAGTTGATAGGAATTGTGCCTGTTTTCTCTTTGGTCATTATTTATTGAAACATTGCTGTAAATGCCCATTGACAAAAGCAGTACCTGAACCTGATGCACTAATGTCTCACTTATGGAAGTGAGTACTATGTCGCCGCTATTTCTGCCATCCTCTGTTCTGATTCTTACACCCCCGTCTGCCTGAAAAAGAGCACTCAGGAAGGCTGCTTTTTCGGGCAAAGACCCTTTCATGATAATGGATGGAACATGCGCCAATAAGGAGTTTTGATCCAATTGGTACTCTTCTACAAAGGAATCCACATTTTTGGAATCATATTTTACAATTCTGTAGAGTTCATTGACTTCCTTTCTTACTACCGTTTTGTAAGCGCCAAATATTCTTTCAAACAAACCGGTTACAAACGCGTATTCATCATCATTAATGGTAATGGCGCCAAATAAGGTTGTTTTATTATTCCTGTTATATTTACCATAGTATCCATCTCCCACAATCCATCCTGCAAGAGCGGCCTTATCAATATCAATTTGTGAAATATGGTTATCAAATGATGCTGCAAAACCATTAAACAGGCTTTGTGAAAACCTGTGAGGCAGTTCAGCAGCTTGGGCTTCGGCCTGTATTTGCTGTACCATTTGCATTTCCGGCGTTTCAATATTCAGGCCATACTGTTGTACTTTTTGTCCCAAAATACTTTTTAGCTCCTTCCAGTCATATACACCGCCATCCTTTTTCCTTTTGTCGCTCGCAAGAATTTGATGGTCATCTGTAAATTCAATAAAATTTCCATTGCTAAAGGTAGCCTTGTAAACCGAACGTATGCCATTGTTTTTAACGGCTTGTATTTGCACAAATTCATCACCATCAAAAACCTTTAAGTCGGTGCGGTTGTTTTCCACTATTTCACCTATTTCAAAAATTCCCTTATCGGTAAAAACCTGAGTATTGTATCGGGCACACGCATGCGGTTGCGGCCTTTCATAAGCCGAGGTGGATTTTTTCAGCACGCCATCACTGGGATCCACATAATAGTGCCCCTGCGGCTTGCCGGTGATGCCATACACCTCATACAAGCCGGTATTGAACCACTGAGGACTGTTGGGCGCACAGGATTGGTTCAGGATGGAATAAACCAATTCTTCATAAAAAATCTGCGCATCGGTTCGCGAAGCAAAATAACCATATCGCTCGCCCCATACCCTCCAGGTATGTGCCAAGCGATGGGCCACCTGCTTCACGCTGGTTTCTCTTCCGGTGCCGCCATCGGGCTGGGGAACACCTGCTTTTCTGAAATATTTTTGCGCCAAAATATCCGTGGCAATCTGGCTCCACTGCTTGGGAACTTCCACATTGTCCAACTGAAACACCACTTCCCCATTAGGGTTTTTGATGACAGAGGTTCTATAATCGTATTCAAACAAATCAAAGGGACTTATCCCGTCCTTTGTAAATTTTCGGGAGAATAGAAGGCCTGTCTTGTGTTGATTATTCGTTGGCATCATAATATATTTCGTTTAAAAATTTTGGTACAAAAATGGATTATTGTAGGACAACGAAAATATCCCAATCATGCCAAGTTTCCCAATGTAAAATATTAACAGATTGTGGATAAAGAAAGTTGATTATCATTAAATACAAACGGGTATTGCATTTGATAAGTTATGCACAGAGTTGTGGAAAGAAATAGCCGGTTTTTTGGTTATTTTTTCTTAAAAAGAACCACTAAAAATTATATTTAATGCCTGCAACAAACATCCGGGGCAAAAGATTATAGGTTGATAAAGAATTAGAATAATCCGTGATATTATTAAAATGGATACTTTGTTGGTTGAATGCATTTTGCAAACTTGCCGAAACAGTCAGCTTGTCTTTTATAAGATTGCCAAGGAAGGATGCATCAAGAAAATAAACCGGCCTTTGCTTTTGATTTTTACCAAACCACTGATAATAACTAACCGAACTTTGGAAATAATATACTTTATTGAACTTGAAATTTGTTTGCAAGAAACCCTTGTAATTATACGTTTGGTTGTTAAATTGGACATCAGGCAGTTTTACGGCGCTTAAATTCGCCAAAAGCATAAAATGGGTATTGAAATTGAAAATACCATTAAACCCTGAAAAATAATTCAGTTTACCGTTCAATGTCCAGAAATTTATATCCCTGTTCATCGTATTGTTAATACTATTGACATACTTGCTGCGAATAGAACTGCCACTAAACCTGATGGTACCTGACAAGGATGGTACAAATTTATCAGAACCAAAAACTACACCCACCGTATTGTCTCCATCTGGAGTATCATATTTTGTCGAAAGCATGAACTCCTTACTGATGGTAGAATTATCTGCATAACTATTAGAAGCAGTAGTATAAAATCCATTTATATGTATAGCAAATTGATTATAAGAATCGTTATACCGATAACCGAGAGAATAACTGTTTTGAGATTGAAAATAATTTTGATATTGATAACGATAGGCAGTTCGATAATCGGTAAAAATTAAACTGTCAAAAAGTTGTACAGCATTAGGAAAATCTTTGCTGTATTTATAGTTGAAAGTAATTCTGCTTTTTACACTCAAAGTCCATTTGGCCGTAAGATTGGGAGATAAAAACCAATTAGAATTACCTTTTTTTGAATTGCTATTTTCCCAATAGTTATTAATGCCTAACCAATTGACTCCAAATCGGGAGGTTATTTCAAAATACCGACTGAGCGGCTGGTTGTAATCGGCTCGAACATACAGTTTTTCTTTCTGCATGTCAAGATTATTTCCCTGCTTTAATAAATCCGGCAGTATGGAGGAAACAACCTGCATTTGGTAATGGTCATATCCGGCATTTAAAATAATGGTGGCTTTTTTTGAGTTGGTATAAAATCGAGCCTGTCCTCCTAAGTACTGGATAGGGTTTTTGGATGTTTGAAAAAAGGCTGTATTTGCACCTACCGAAAAAACACTACTGTAATCATAGCCATTTACAAGAAAATCCTGAGGTCTGTTATTGCTAAATTGAACTGCCTCCACTATCAAAGCATTTTTTGAAGAAGGTCGGAAGGTATAAGATAATTGATTAATGACAGAATGAACTTTCGAAGATAAATTTTGTGTAATCTGATCAGAGTCGAAAAGTAAATGAGATGCCTCATTAGTTACGGTCGTTGCTCCTTTGCCTATGTATTTCAGCCTTGATTTATCAGAAAAGTAATATTCTGCCTCTATGAGACCTTCGGCTGTTTTTGGCTTTGTCATCCAATCGTTTCTTTCAAAATAAGCGATAGTGTCATTATTAAAAAATAGCTCCGTATGTTTTTGGCTGGTTTGTGTGTTTTTATCGCTAGTAATGCTTACATTGATTTTCATGTTGAGCTTTTTTGAAAATTTTTGTAACAAATTGAGCGAGGCGGCATTAGTATTGTTAAACACCGCCCGATTTTCTTCAATCATTGGAATACCGCCCGATGAAATATCCACTAATTTTTTGCTCATCAACAAAGGATCAAAGGGTATGACCAATGTGGACTGAGGGTTAAATGTTCTATAGCTCATAAAGGAAGATTGCCTGCCTATATTGTTGGTACTACCCATTAAATAGGCTTTCACCGGTTTTGAAATAAAAATACCATTCGCCACAGCGTTATAGTATTTTCCTTCGCCACCTTCGGCCAGGATGTCACCAAAAAATACATTTTTAAACTCCTTTTTAAAAGTGAGGTTTACCGCTACATCCTCAGTTTTTTCAATACCCTTCATCATACGGTCATTCAGGTATTTATCGAGCACCTGCACCTGATTGATACTGCCGGGCGACATATTTTTGGATAAAGCAGTGTAATTAGTACTCATCAAATCGTCTCCCTCCAACAACAGCTTCTGAATAGCCCTGCCATTGACGCTGATTTGTCCTTGTTCATTGACACTGAACCCGGGCAGCTTTGCCAATGCTTCTTCCAAATTTCGCTCATTGCCTGCCAGAAAAGAAGAGAGTTTGTAGCTGGTGGTATCGCCTCGTACCTGTATTTTGGGAACAGAGGTAACAATCACCTCTTCCAGCACCTTGATTCCTCTGTTTAAAACAAATTGAATCGCCGAGGCGCTATCGGAGCTGTCAATTTTTTTGAATACTCTTTCGTACCCCAAGGCCGATGCGCTGATAAAAAAAGGAAACTGCCCCTGATATTGAATTGCAAATTTACCCTGTTGATTAGACTGAGTAAATGCTATGGCGAGGCTGTCTTGTGTGCGATGCACAATAATGTTAACATTGGCAA
This sequence comes from Chitinophagaceae bacterium, assembly GCA_023957575.1. Taxonomy (GTDB): domain Bacteria; phylum Bacteroidota; class Bacteroidia; order Chitinophagales; family Chitinophagaceae; genus Niabella. The sequence continues at coordinate 524,797 of JAMLGU010000001.1, forward strand.
CCGGTGTTTTTGACACATCAACAACCTGCCCTGAGATATAAATATCAGTTTGAGCTTCTGAGAAAAGCGGAAAGGAGGAAATGATGAAGCAAACAGAAATTAAGAATGGAAAGCGCTTACCCAACTACTTTTATTTACAAATCTAATTAATCCATTGACTTTTCGAACCGATGAATTTTTACACTCTCAATTTTAACCTGAGCGCCATTCACACTTGATTCTCTGGCCAAAGCCTCTGCATATTTTCGCTTTTCTTCAGTATTTTTATCTTGTCTGGCCCTGAATTCGAGGTAGCCCTTGATTTTTTCACCCGATTCAGGTGGCATTATACCCAAATCAACCGCTTTTCCTAACTCAACTTTTGTTGCTACAATTTCTAATTCGCCATCCGAAGATTTTGCTTCCATTATTAGGCCGGGCAGTCCATTCAGCTTCCAAGGTCCATAAGGCACAGGTATCTCCATTGTAAACCAGGCTTCATAGTCTCTGCCATAATAATGAGAGGAGGCATTCTGGCATAAGAAATTTCCTATTTTTCTGGTTTGATTGCCATAAACCCATTTGGGAGCTACAATGGTATCGGAAACAATAAAGGGTTTATCGGAAATCGTTTCTCTGCATACCTGTTCTTTTGTTGCAAAATTTGAATATACAATTTTCCCCTTTCTGTCTGACACACGCCCTCCGCTTCTGATTATAAGTTTATTTCCTTCATTATCCACAGAATCCACACGTTTGGGCATAAAAAATGTGTTTTTGTCATAAACAAATATTGATTTTTCGTTTTGAAAATTCAACTCTCCGGGGTATTGTTCTGAAATCAGCCCTTTTGGAGCATCGGTAATTATATAAGTTACAATCCCGTTTTGATAGTTCTGAGAAAAAGAAATAATGGCCAGCAATAAAAATAGTTTTGAAAAAATAATTTTCATAATATAAGCGTTTTATTAAATCAATTTCTAATTAAAGAGCCTGTTAAAGTTGTACTCACAAATTTCATACAGGGGTGTTATTCCCACTTTCACAGATTCGTTTGTATTCTTTAAGTAATAGCTGTTCTGCCTCTTCACAAGTACTTGCAGTTACTGTCACTGTATAGTAAAATCCGTTGCAGGAAAAACTGGTTGTGGAGGTACACCCTTCTTTAACCGAGGAAAGATTGTCTGTTTTTAAAGAAAGAATTACAATATCGAGGTTTTTTGAAAAATTATTTAAAATGTTTTCATTATTCTGAGAATTTTCATTTCCAGATTTTGTATCGTTTGCCAAAGAAACTGTTGCCACTACAAAGCAACCCAATAAAAATAATATTAGCTTTTTCATGTTTTTAAATTTTAGAGAGTTAAAAAAGGGTTTCCATGTTCTGAATAAATCTTCAACAGGCTCTAAAGTAAAACTAATTGATGAAAAGATAAGTATCAAAAAAATTTGTCAAAAATATGTTAATATTGAGTTAAACTAAGCCCGCCAAAACCTCCACCACCTTATCCACTTCTTCCATCGTATTGTTTCTACTGAAAGAAAAACGAACAGCTACGCCGGGATCATCAGGTTTCAAAGCTGCGATGACATGCGAACCCTGGCTGGCACCGCTGCTGCATGCGCTACCGCCCGATACACAAATACCATGAATATCCAGATTGAAAAGTAGCATTTCCGATTTTGCCGATTGAGGTACAGAGGTATTTAAAACGGTATAAAGGCAACTTCCGTCATAATCGCCATTGAAACCAATGCCAGGAATGTGTTGCTGTAGTTGGGCAATCATGTATGCTTTTAGATTTTTAATGTAAGCCGAGTCTTGTTGGTACCGTTCCATCGTTAATTCCAATGCCTTTGCAAAGCCTACAATGCCATAGAGGTTTTCGGTGCCGGCACGCATATTGCGCTCCTGACCGCCGCCGTACAGCAGTGGTTTAGCCTGTACATTGCTGTTTACATACAGTATGCCCACCCCCTTAGGGCCATGAAATTTATGACCGGAGGCCGAAATAAAATCAATATCCATACGACCCAGGTCAATGGGGTAATGCCCCACCGTCTGCACACAATCCGAATGAAAAACTGCATTGTAATTGCGGCAAAGCGTACTTACAGCGTTCATACTCAACAGGTTACCTATTTCGTTGTTAGCGTGCATTAGACTGACAAGACATTTATCTTCACGACCGACCAGTTGCGCTTCTAAATCTATAAGGTCAATATGACCGTCTGCCAACAGTTTTACAAAACTGAAAGAAACGGTTTTCAGGCTTGCATAATGTGCTACCGTGTGCAGCACAGCGTGGTGTTCGATAGGCGAAGTGATAATGTGGGTACAATCCAAGTCTCTGATGGCGCTCAGTATGGCAGTGTTATTGCTTTCGGTGCCGCCGCTTGTAAAAAAGATTTCGCCCGGATGGGAATTGAGTAATCGGGCTACCGATTTGCGCGCATTTTCTATAGCCAGCCGGGTTTCTCTTCCAAAGGAATAAATGGATGAAGGATTGCCAAACCTTTCGGTGAGGTAGGGCATCATTGCTTCTAACACTTCCTTATCAAGCGGTGTGGTAGCGGCATTATCAAAGTATATTCTTTTTGAATAGGCCATAGTTTATAAACACAAGGGTTAGTATCGAAGTTCATATAAACTCCGAAGCAAACTCGCAGAAATCAGGTTTTATTTTGCTTCATTAATATCCTGCATCAGCCGTTGCGCAATATTGTTTGCCTTAAACTCAAAATCGCTCTCGGAATAAATACGGATGATGGGTTCGGTATTGGATGGGCGCAGATGAACCCAGTCTTCGTCAAACTCAATCTTCAGACCATCTTCGTCATTGATTGGCTGTTTTTTATATTTCTTTTTTATTTTTTCAAAAATGGATTTCAAATTCGTTTCGGGCGAGAGTTCTATTTTGTTTTTACTGATGAAATATTCTGGGTATTTATTTCTGAGTTGCTTGATGCTTTTACTTTTTTGGTTGGCCAAATGAGTTAAAAACAGCGCAATACCTATCAGTGCATCGCGTCCGTAATGAAAATCGGGAACGATGATACCGCCATTTCCTTCGCCGCCGATTGCGGCATTTTTCTCCTTCATTTTGTTCACCACATTCACCTCGCCTACTGCCGATGGAAAATATTCTCCGCCATGTTTGAGTGTAAGTTCTTTGAGCGCTTTGGTACTGCTCATATTGCTGACGGTATTTCCTGCCTTTCCTTCCGGCTGACTTTTGTGATAGGAAAGAATATAATCGGCAACAGCCACTAATGTATATTCTTCGCCAAACATGGAGCCGTCTTCATTTACAAAGCACAGTCTGTCCACATCAGGATCAACGGCTATGCCTAAATCTGCCTTTTCTCTAACAACGGTATTACTTAAGTCTCTCAAATGATCGGGCAGGGGTTCCGGATTGTGTGCAAAATCGCCGGAGACCTTTTCATTCAGTACAATAATATCATTTACACCCAGCGCTTTAAGCAATGCTGGCACAAAAATGGCTCCTGTAGAATTTATGGCATCTACGACTACCTTAAAATTCTTTTTGGCAATCGTCTCTTTATTTACCAGGGGGTACTGAAGAATGGCATCAATGTGCTTTTGCAAATAACTGTCATCGGTGGTAACTTTTCCTATTTTATCTACCGAAACGTATTCAAAATCCTCAGCTTCGGCTATTTGCAGTAATTCCTGACCCAAAGCGGCAGATATAAATTCACCCTTTTCGTTCAATAATTTCAGGGCATTCCATTCTCTGGGGTTATGGCTGGCTGTAAGAATGATGCCGCCATCGGCTTTTTCCATGGGTACTGCTATCTCCACCGTTGGAGTGGTGCTCAACCCCAGATCCACTACATCAATTCCCATTGCACACAGGGTTTGGGAAACTAAGCTGCTCACCATTGCTCCGCTCATGCGCCCATCGCGGCCAATGACCACTTTTACTTTTTTACCCCCGGCATTTTTTTTCAAAATAACACTGTATGCCGATGTAAATTTTACGATATCAACCGGCGAAAGCGTTTCTCCCGGTTTGCCGCCAATGGTACCGCGAATTCCTGATATGCTTTTAATTAAGGCCACAACAATTAGGTTTTATGTTAAAAAAACGTTCTCTATAAAGCAGATAAGCGTTGAAAAAGTCGAACTGCAAATTTACGTTAACACAGTTGTTTTTAAAAATAATATCTACGGGCAGGTGCGTATTAATTCAATACATCGGGCTCTTTCACAATTTCAGCCTTCGACTCTTCTTTTATTTTTCTCCAGCCGCCACTAATTACGTGCAGATTGTGTACGCCCTGTTTTTTCAGATAAGATGCTGCTACAAAGCTGCTGCTTCCTCCGCCACAGTGCAGATAAACATTGTCTCTTTCTTCAATAGCCGCCACCTTAGCAGGGTCTGCCAGGTCATTAAGAGGGATATTTACCGATTGTTTCAAATGGCCCTGAGCAAATTCGAGCGGCTTTCTTACGTCAATCACCACCAAATTTTCATCATAAGGCAAATCCATCATCAGTTCATCTGCCTCAATATCAATAATCATGTCAATTGGCAGATTGGCTTTTGTCCAGGCTTCGAACCCCCCTTCTAAATAGCCGATTACATCCTCGTACCCCAATGATTCTAGCGCTTTTGTCACATTTTCAGCATCTCCTTCATTTAGAACCAAGAGGATTTCTTGTTCTTCGGAAAAAAACTGTTTTAGCCTATCGGCAAATTTTTTGTCGTAAGGAATGTTGATGCTACCCTTGATAAAAGCCATACCAAAATCATCGCTCTCTCTTAAGTCAATGATATCCAATCCTTTACTGACAAGATCAAAAAACGCTTGTACGGGTATATTTTTCATCTGAGAATAAAACTGAAAAGTTCAAAAATGATTATTGCCTTTAACCAAGTAACTGCGGACTTATTTTAACAATTGGTCCACAAACAGGTTAAGGTCTTTCATACGGTCAACGTTGACAGTATAATAGATGAACTTGCCGTCTCTTTCAGTGTTAACGAAACCTGCCCTACGCAGGATAGCCAGATGCTGAGAGGCAACAGATTGTTCAATGCGCAATTTTACATAAATTTCAGTTACTGTTATTTTCTCCTGGGCATCAATGAGCTTTAAAATCTGCTGTCTGAGTTTGTGATTAAAAGCCCTTAACACTAAAGCTGCTTTTTTAACGTTCAATGCATCTACCCGAACTTGCTCTGCTGTACTTTTTTGAGAGCTAAATGATATTTGATAATTATTCATAATAGGTTTAATTATAAAAGAGGGTCAAAGTTATAAATGTATTGTTAAAAGAAATAATTTAAATCAGAAAAAATAAATATTTAACATTAATTATGTAGGTAAACAGGCTTTAGGTAATAAGGTTCAGTATAAGCCAGATCACTAAATTCATTATTTATAAAATATTTTTCTGACAAAGGAGCCATATCCACTGCCGAAATATTGTCCTCCACAAAATCTGCATTTGGGTTATTGATGAGGTTTTTAAATTTCCCGGTACCATTTCCTGTAAAAAGCACCTTCCGGCTTGATAAAAGCCGGTCAAAACGCGCTTCTGTGAGTATCATTGCCTCAGGAGAGTGAAAAACGTTCAGATTTTTATCATACACTGCCGTAAAAACCTCCATCCGTCGTGCATCAATCATCGGGCAAATCAAATCTGTGGCTTTAATGGCAACCGATAACGCCATGATTTTCAACGTATTAATACAAATAAGCGGCTTTTTGAGTGCAAAACAGATGCCTTTTGCAGTGGATAGCCCTACACGCAGGCCGGTGTAGGAACCGGGCCCATTGCTCACAGATACTGCATGTATGTTATTTATTTTCAATGAATTACTGTCAAAAGCCTCTTTTATGGCCTGATGAAGCCAGGCTGCCTGTCCTGTTCTTGATTCATTCATACCCGAAAAAACAGACCTGCCATCATCTGCAACACAAAAGGATGCTGAATCAATTGCAGTTTCTATGTTCAAAATCAAAGCCATTGGGCAAGATTACAATATTTTTGCCTGAATTGTTTATAATTTTTCTACCGATTTCGTTTCCGATATCGTAAAACACCGTTTAATTTTCTCAGGATTTGGATCAATGGTTTTTTGTTCTTTCGCCAAAAATGAGTGAAATTGGATGCGCATAACCGATTTGCATACAACAATAAAGTACCTCTCAACATTCTTTTGGCGGTTTTTGAAGCTAAACATTTTTTAAATATTTTAGCTTACAAAATTCAGTAATACTCATTTAAGCATTAAATTGAAACATAAAATATTATCTTAGTCGAAATTTTTTAAAAAATGGCTGATACTTCAAAATTTTTGCAGGCGGTAAACGATGGTTATTCTTTTAAAGGCGAAAGTTATAAAATAGGCCGTGCCATGCTCGATGGGCAGGTGGTACCGGGGGCTGATGTATTTATTCCTTTCAAAACCTTAAACCGTCACGGTTTGATAGCCGGAGCTACCGGAACCGGAAAAACCAAAACTCTGCAGGTGATAGCCGAAGGTCTTAGTGATGCCAGCATACCCGTAGTAATGATGGACATAAAGGGCGACCTGAGCGGTATCGGCGCAGCCGGAGCCCTTAATGATAAAATTGCCGACCGTTGCCAAAAGCTGGAAGTAGCATACAAACCCACTGCTTACCCCATCGAATTTTTGACATTGAGTGAGGAAAAAGGCACCCGGCTTCGTGCCACAGTGAGTGAGTTTGGTCCGATTCTGCTTTCCAAAATTTTGGATCTCAACGATACTCAGGGCGGTTTTGTAGCTATGATTTTCAAGTATTGCGATGATAACCAACTTCCACTGCTCGATTTAAAGGATTTTGTGAAAGTATTGCAATACGTGAGCGATGAAGGCAAGGCCGAGATGGAAAAAACTTATGGAAAAATTTCCACCACTTCCACCGGTACTATTTTGAGGAAAGTAATTGAACTGCAGCAACAGGGCGCCGATTTGTTTTTTGGCGAAAGAAGTTTTGACGTGGACGATCTGATGCGCATTGATAGCCAAGGCAGGGGTATTGTTTCAATCGTTCGTGTTACCGATTTGCAAAACAGGCCAAAACTATTTTCAACTTTCATGCTTCAGATGCTGGCAGAAATTTATGCTACCTGCCCCGAAGAAGGCGATTTGGATAAACCCAAACTAGTCATTTTTATTGACGAAGCGCATCTGATCTTCAATGAAGCCAGCCAGGCGTTGCTCAACCAGATTGAGACTATCATAAAACTGATTAGATCCAAAGGTATCGGTATCTTTTTCTGCACCCAAAACCCAATGGATGTGCCTTCCTCAGTGCTGGCACAGTTGGGCCTCAAAGTGCAGCACGCACTCAGGGCATTTACTGCCGCCGACAGGAAAGTGATAAAGCAGACTGCCGAAAACTATCCGTTAAGCGATTTTTATAAAACAGACGAACTACTTACTCAGGTGGGTATTGGCGAGGCGCTGATTACCATGCTCAACGAAAAAGGTATTCCTACACCATTGGTACACTGCATGTTACGCGCACCACAAAGTCGCATGGATATCTTGTCTGATTCAGAAATTGACACAATTGTCAATAGCTCTAAAATTGCTTCTTTCTACAATAAAGTAATTGATGAAAAGAGCGCTTATGAAATCCTGAGCGAAAAATTAGAAGCTGCCGCAGCACGCAATGCTGAGGTGCAACAACAAAAGACAGAGGCAAAAACCGAAAAAAAAGAAAAGGGGATTTTGGACGACCCGTTGGTAAGAAGTTTTGCCCGTAATGCAGGTAATCAAATCATTCGCTCTCTCCTGGGTGCAATAGGCATTGGTGGCAGCCGAAGACGTACAACTACCAAATGGTTTTAATAAAAAGCCGTTTTTTTGCAAAACAGAATCATTTTTCTACACAACCGAAAAAACTACAGAAATGAACGAAAATTTTACCCAACGCATTGCATCTGAAATAGATGAAATAAAGGCCTCCGGCTTGTACAAATCCGAAAGAATTATTGAAAGTCCTCAGGGCGCTGAAATTATAGTAAACGGAAAAACAGTGCTCAATTTTTGTGCTAACAACTATCTGGGCCTTTCTTCTCACTCCGATGTGATAAAAGCTGCTCATAAAACCATTGACGAAAGAGGCTATGGCATGAGTAGTGTGCGTTTTATTTGTGGCACTCAGGACATTCATAAAGAATTGGAAAAAAAGATTTCTGAATTTCTGGGAACAGAAGACACTATTCTTTATGCCGCTGCATTTGATGCAAACGGTGGCGTTTTTGAACCCTTGTTCAACGATCAGGATGCCATCATCTCCGATGCGTTAAACCATGCGAGCATCATTGACGGTGTAAGGCTTTGTAAGGCACAGCGCTATCGTTATGAACACAATAACATGGTCGATCTGGAGGCTAAGCTAAAAAAAGCAGCCTCGGCCAGAAGCCGCATCATTGTTACCGATGGCTCTTTCAGTATGGACGGCACCATTGCACAGTTGGATAAAATTGTGGACCTCGCCGAGAAATATGATGCCGTTATTATGATAGACGAATGTCATTCATCAGGATTCCTTGGCAAAACAGGAAGAGGAACCCACGAATATCGTGGTGTGATGGGTAAGATAGACATCATAACCGGTACGCTCGGCAAAGCGCTGGGTGGTGCATCGGGTGGTTTTACATCAGGTCGCAAAGAAATTATTGATATGCTTCGGCAGAAATCAAGGCCATATTTGTTTAGCAATACCCTGGCTCCATCTATAGTGGGTGGCTCCATTGCGGTGTTAGATATGCTTTCGGTATCTACACATCTGAGGGATAAATTAGAATATAATACCAAATATTTCCGTGAAAAAATGACTGCTTCGGGTTTCGATATTAAACCCGGCGACCACCCCATTGTGCCTATCATGCTTTATGATGCTGTGCTGGCAGCCGATTTTGCAGCCAGATTATTAGAAGAAGGCGTTTATGTAATTGGTTTCTTCTTTCCGGTGGTGCCAAAAGGTCAGGCGCGCATTCGTGTGCAACTGAGCGCTGCACATGAGCAACACCATTTAGCCAAAGCCATTGCTGCATTTACAAAAATTGGTAAGGAATTAGGAGTATTGAAGTAGTTTTTTGGGGTAAATTATTTAGCTTTCAGCAAAAATACGTTTCGGTAAAATGGGTTTTGTATTCAAATTGTGTTACTGATAATGCTTGGCAAGATATTTATGCTTGCAATATTTTACTAATGATTCCTAAATTAAGGAATAAAGCTGTAAAAAATAAATGATGGATATTTCAAACTTTTTTTTAGGTTTGAAGTACAATCAACAAAATACCATTTATGCAAAAAACCACTTTGCTAATTATCCTTCTTGCTACAAGTTGGGTTCAGGCGCAACCTCCGGCTGCATCATCTAAGCCCGAAGTGCCCGCGAAGGAAGAAAAGAAGTCTTCTGTCGATCTGGTTTTCAATCCCGAAGCCTCGGTTGTTACCAATCACACAGTAAGTATTAAAGGCCAGCCTGTTCCTTACAAGGCACTGGCAGGTACTATACCCGTGTGGGATGAAGACGGTAAGGCGATAGCCGGTTTGTTTTATACGTATTACGAAAGAACCGATGTGCGCGACAAAAGCAGACGGCCAATAATTATTTCGTTCAACGGCGGCCCGGGTACCGCTTCTGTATGGATGCATATTGGCTACACCGGCCCGGTATTATTGAACATTGATGACGAAGGCTATCCGGTGCAGCCCTATGGCTACAAAGAAAACCCTAATTCCATTCTGGATGTGGCTGATATTGTGTATGTTGACCCTGTCAATACCGGTTACTCCCGGATTGTTGGGAAAGAAACACCCAAAACCAAATTCTTTGGCGTAAATGCCGATATCAAATACCTTGGCAATTGGATAAATACTTTCATCACCCGGTATGGTCGTTGGGCTTCGCCCAAGTACCTGATTGGCGAAAGCTACGGCACCACGCGGGTTTCGGGCCTGGCGCTTGAGCTACAGGAGGCGCACTGGATGTACTTGAACGGAGTGATTTTGGTATCGCCTACCACTCTCGGTATCGAAAGAGGAGCAGCTACCGGTGCAGCGCTCAGGTTGCCCTATTTTGCAGCTACCGCATGGTATCATAAGAAACTTCCTGCTGATCTTCAGCAAAAAAACCTTATCGACTTTTTGCCGGAGGTAGAAAACTTTACCATGAACCAGCTGATTCCTGCACTTAATAAAGGCGGCTTACTTGATGAGGCTACCCGAAAAAGTATCGCAGCTCAAATGGCCAGATATTCCGGTCTGAATGAACAACTCATTCTGCAAAACAATCTGGATGTATCTCTCGGGTTGTTTTGGAAAGAACTCCTGCGCGATCAGGGCTTCACCATTGGTCGCCTCGATAGTAGGTACAAGGGAATAGATAAAAGAGCCGCCGGAGAACGCCCTGACTATAATGCTGAACTTACCTCTTGGTTACACGCTTTTACGCCCCCTATTAACATGTATCTGAGGGATGAATTGGGTTACAAAACCGATTTGCCTTATAATGTTTTTGGCAGTGTTTATCCCTGGGACAATACCAATGACCGCACCGGAGAAAACCTGCGACAGGCAATGGCTACCAACCCGTTTTTGCATCTGATGGTACAATCCGGTTATTATGACGGCGCCTGCGATTATTTTAATGCAAAATATAATCTTTGGCAAATGGATCCTTCGGGCAGGCTGAATGACAGGATGCAATGGGAAGGTTATCGTAGCGGACACATGATGTATTTGCGCAAAGAAGATTTAAAAACAGCCAATGATCACCTCAGGGCATTTATAAAAAAATCAATACCTCAAAAGGCTGCCATTTATTAAAGTTTTGTTTTTTCCTTTAATTTAGCACCAATTTATGTCGCAATTAATTGAACAAATAGACAAAGGCCACTTACCGGTTCATATTGCCATCATCATGGATGGTAATGGCCGTTGGGCACAGGAGCAGGGTGAAGACCGGCTTTTTGGTCATTACCATGGGGTGGAGAGTGTGCGCAATATTGTAGAAGGATGCGCTGAGTTGGGCGTACAATACCTTACGCTTTACGCTTTTAGCACCGAAAACTGGGAACGTCCGGCAGATGAAGTTACCGGATTGATGGAGCTTTTGGTGTCCACCATTAAAAAAGAAGCAGAAATTTTGAATAAGAACAATATTCGTCTTCACGTAATTGGTGATGTGGGTATGTTGCCGGCATCTGCTCAGGAGGAGTTGAATGAAGCGCTGGAGCTTACAATAAAAAATACAGGCCTGAATCTGATAATGGCATTGAGTTATAGCGGGCGCTGGGATTTGGAAAATGCTGTCAGAAAAATTGCTCAAAAAGCAAAGGAAGGTTTGTTGCAGCCGCAGGATATCACCGGAGAGGTATTAAAGCAAAACCTTTCAACTGCGCGTTTTCCTGATCCCGAACTGATGATAAGAACCAGTGGCGAATACCGGATTAGTAACTTTTTGTTGTATGAACTTGCATATTCTGAACTGTATTTTACTGAGGTTCGTTGGCCCGATTTCAGAAAAAATAATCTTTACGAAGCCATTTTGGACTTTCAAAATCGAGAGCGAAGGTTTGGAAAAACATCAGTTCAGGTGCAGAAATAATATAAATTCATGTTAATCAAATACCTCAATCGCCAAAAACATGCTTTTTAACATTCAGTTTCCAAAATTTACCCTTAATTTGCCGCCGCAACAGGAATGAACCTTATGCTTTTTAAGAAAATGGCTTTCTTTCTTTGCAAAAACAAAAATTGATTACCGATATATACAGCTTTATGCGTTTTTTTATTTACAGGATTTTAAGCATACTTGTTTTCACACTTGCGGTAAATGCTGTTTTTGCTCAAATAGATACCATACCTACCACATCGGTTGACCCAATGCTGGAAGAATGGGTAAATTCGAGAATACCAAAGGAATATTCAATAGCAGAAATCAAGGTAAAAGGCTTTACTTCACTTGATTCATCGCTGATAATTTCTGTGGCCGGCCTTCAAAAAGGGCAACAATTTGTTTATCCCGGCACCGATATTTTCTCGAGAGCGATTAATAATTTATGGAAACAGAAATTCTTTGCCGATATTCAGGTTTACATTACTAAAGTAAACCATGAGTGGGTTTCCATAGAATTGAATGTTACAGAACGCCCCAGACTCGGTAATTTTAAGTTTCAGGGTGTAAGAAAAAGCGATTCTGACGAATTGACTCCCAAAATTGGACTGCAAAAGGGTACTGTTCTCTCTGAAAACCTACGTCGCAATGCACATGATGTGATTGTAAACTACTTTACCGACAAAGGCTTTTACAATGCTAAGGTTGATTTTATAGAAATAAAAGACCCACAGTTTCCAAACTCTAACTCCTTGATAATCAAGGTTGACAGAGGGAAAAAAGTAAGAATAGACGGCGTAAATTTCTTTGGCAATGACAATGTGAGCACCTCCAAATTAAGAAAGCAGATGAAGAATACCAAGCAGATGGCTAAACTGACGCTGTTTCCTACCACCTATCAAAGCACTTATGGCCCCATTGATAAATACGACTTTAGCGAGTACATGAGTGAAATGGGCTTCCTAAGCGGCTCTAAGACGTTGGAAGTGCTTGATCCCTATTTTAGACCCAATATTTTTGTGACATCAAAATTCAATCGTAAAAAATATCCTGAGGATAAAGAAAAAGTATTGAAATATCTCAATTCGAAGGGTTATCGTGATGCTCAGATTTTAAGAGATACTCAGGTGTTGAGAGAAAATAAAATGTATGTTGACCTTGAGGTAAAGGAAGGGCACAAATACTATTTTGGCAATATTACCTGGAAAGGAAATTCAAAATTCTCCGATTCTGTACTAAATAATCTGTTGAATATTACCAAAGGGGATGTGTATGATGCAAGTGTACTGCACAAAAAATTAGGTATAGAACCCAGCCAGGATGGTGGCGACCTTAGTACTATTTATAATGATATGGGGTATTTATTTTTCAACATTACACCGGTAGAAACCGCCATTCATAATGACACGATTGACCACGAAATAAGAATTGTAGAAGGGCCACAGGCCAGAATTAAGAATGTAACCATTATTGGCAACGACCGTACCAAAGACCACGTGATAAGGCGCGAATTGCGCACTTTGCCGGGCGAGCTTTTTTCCAAAACGGATATAATGCGTTCCATTCGTGAGTTGGGCGCTTTAAATTATTTTGAACAAGAGTCCATTACCCCACAACCTGTTCCTAATCAGGCAGATGGAACAGTGGATATCAACTGGAAACTGAAGGAAAAATCATCAGACCAGTTGGAACTTTCGGCCGGATGGGGTGGCGGTATTGGCCTTACCGGAACATTAGGCGTTACATTTAACAACTTCTCCATTAAAAATATCTGGAAAAAATCAGCCTGGGATCCGCTTCCGGTTGGCGATGGCCAAAAATTGAGCCTAAGGGTTCAGTCCAATGGTAAAATGTATCGCTCCTACAACTTTTCATTTTCTGAACCCTGGTTAGGCGGTAAAAAGAGAAATTCACTTACACTCGGATATAATAATACAAAAATCCATCAGGGCGACTATTCAAATTACTATAATTTATATAGCACCAAAAACAGAAGAATTGGAATTATTGACAGTATGTACCTGAGGGTAAACAGCATCAGTGTGGGTTTTGGTAAACAACTGAAATGGCCGGACGACTTTTTCTCCTTTGGTACCACTATTTCCTATTCGCTATATGATGTAAAAAATATGGGAAATTATTACGGTTTGCCAAGAAACTCAATGAAATCCAATAACCTGAGCTTGAAATTAGCATTGCAGCGTTCATCGGTTTTTGATCCTATTTTCCCGCGTAGTGGTAGCGATATTGGTGCAAGTGTACAGTTTACGCCTCCTTATTCGTTGTTTAAAAACAATTATAATCTTGTAGAAGATCAGTATAAATGGGTGGAATATCATAAATGGCGGTTTAATGCTACCTGGTATGTGCCATTGGGTCGTGCGACAGGTGAAGATAAAAACCGTCAGTTTGTGCTGAAGCTGGCAGCCAAGTACGGCTTTATGGGCAGATATAATACCGATTTGGATTATTCTCCATTTGAGCGCTTCCAATTGGGCGATGCCGGTATGACCAATAGTTATGCATTAACCGGTTATGATATTGTGGCACACAGAGGGTATCCGGTGTATATCACCTCCGATCCTCGAATAAATCCTGATATGTCAATGGCCAATACCAAAGACATGTTCACTATTTTTAACAAATATCAGGCAGAGCTTCGTTATCCTGTAGTTACTAACCCCAGCAGTACTATTTATGGTCTGGCCTTTTTTGAAGCAGCAAACGGTTGGCATAGCTTTAAAGACTATAATCCGTTCAAGTTGCGCCGTAGTGTAGGTTTGGGAGCCAGATTCTATCTTCCTATGTTTGGTCTGCTGGGCTTTGATTACGGTATCGGTATTGACAGATTGCAACCCGGACAAGGCCTCAAAGGAGCCGGTAAGTTTACATTTATGTTAGGATTTGAACCTGAGTAAACCTTTTTGACATAAATAGCATCTAATAAAAAAAATTAATTCCATGAAGAAGTTATGTTTAATTGCCTGTGGCCTTTTGATGGCTACCGCAATATTTGCCCAACGGTATGCATTAATTGATACCCGCTATATTTATGAAAAAATGCCTGAATACAAACAGGTGCAAAAGTCAGTGGAGGCGGCGGCAGCCGACTGGCAAAAAGAAATTGATGCCAAACAAGCTACATTGAACAAGTTGTATGATGATTATGATGCTCAAAAAAATATGATGAGCGAGGACATAATGAAAAAGAAAGAGGATGAACTTTTCAAAAAAGAAAAGGAACTGAGAGATTTGCAGAAAAAGCGCTTTGGTTTTGAAGGAGATTTGTTCAACAAAAGGGTAGAGCTGATGAAGCCATTGCAGGAAAAGGTGTCTGATGCTGTAAAAAAATTAGCTTCAAAAAATGGATATGAGCTGATTTTGGATAAAAGTGAAGGGAAAACCATTATCTTTGCCGACCCAAAATTGGATAAGAGCGATGATATTTTACGGGAATTAAGAATCAGATAACGCAACTAAATTTCTTAAATTATCATCATCAATTGACTATTAAATTAATTTTTACAAAAAAATGAAACGATTCAAAATTTTAGCCCTGTTGATGGGCGCAGTAGTAGCAGGCAGTTTTTCTGCGAATGCTCAAAAAATAGGAACAGTAGATGTGCAAGGCTTAGTGTCTGCATTGCCCGAAGTTCAACAGGTGCAAGCTGATTTGGAAAAATATCAAAAAGATTCAGTAGGCGCCCGCTTCGAGCAATTATCAAAAGAATATGCCGAAAAGGACAGCACCTACAAAAATCCAAAAACTGTTAAATCCGTAAAAGATTTATTGGAAAAAGATCTGGCTGATTTGAGCATGACACTTAATAACTGGCAGCAGATTGGTACACAGGCCATTCAGTCAAAACAACAACAATTATTAGCTCCCCTTTACAAAAAGGTAATGGATGCCGTTAATGTGGTGGCAAAAGAAAAGGGATATACTTATTTGTTTCATCCCGATGCTTTTTTGATAGATCCGCCGGAGGCAGATGATTTAACTTTGGTGGTGGCTAAAAAGTTAGGATTAAATATCCCTAATGCCAATGCTCCTGCAGCGCCGGCAAAACCGGCGGCAGCAACACCCGCAAAAAAATAATAATATAATTGGATAAGAGAAATGCTCCGGTTGCGGGGCATTTTTTTTACCACATAAAGTTCATTTGAATGCTTCCATAGTATTGTGGATACCGCTGTGTGAGGGATTGCTTGTTTTCATATACGGCGCTGTAGCCAAAAGCAAACCTATTGCCGGCATACATAAATCCTGCTTTTCCCTGAAAAAAGTAAGGATTTAACTTCCCCGGAATAAGGGTTGGGTCGAGTTTGAACATGTTGCCCTGAACCGTTACGTCATAAGCTTTCAGGTAAAAGGCAGGGTAAATGTAGAAGAAAAACTCACGATCTTTTTTTGAATGACCTGTGTGGTTTCCCCAAAAAACGGTAGAAGAATTGGGATTGATACGGCCAAAAATTAATGCAGTGCCTGCCATTGCATGGGTAAGCATATTGCCTACCGAACCACCAATTACCGGCTTGAAGGCAAATCTTCCTGAAGAAGAATATTTGCCCACCTGCGGCGACCATGTGAGCGAAAAAGTGCCACCCCATGCCGGCTCCAACTGGTACTTCCACTGCGGCGTTCTATATAGGTGCCAGAATTTATGAATGGCGTTCTGCAAATCTTCACCCATTGCAGGCTTTCCAATAACACCTGCGGATAAACTCCACTTTAATAAATTCTGTTTTTTGGTATAAATTTTTTGCTGAAATCCATTGTATAAATAACCTGTAATCGGCCGGTCAATTTTTTCAAAATCATAATGTCCGTCTTCGGCATTATAAATTAATTGACCCCATTCAAAAGAATTAAATTTGGTATTGCGCAGGCTGTCTTTTTTTTTGGGCATCCACTGCAATGACAGCATCAAACCATTGGTATAATAACCGTCATTGCTGAGTGAGGTATAACAGTCATTTTCAGTAATAATCTGAAATTGCTGATTATACCGATTATTTTGAGCAGAAACTATTGTGGCGCTAAATAATAGTAATATTAAAATCCGATAAACCAATGCCATTATTGAATATTTACAAAATAGCCAATCGTTATTTGCCAATTTTTAAATAACAAGTTGCAAATATATTCATACCTTTTGTATTTTGACGTTAAAACTGACAAAATGGTATAAACTATTTGATTATTAATATTTTGACAAACATATTTCCGAATAACCCCCGGTTTTCACAAATTAGAAAAATAATTTTTTTGCTTCTACATTTTGTTTTTTGTATATTTGTGAATAATTATGCAACGCTTCGGTTTAAAACCTGAGGCGTTGTTATTTTTTTTGTCTTTACAAACAAAAAGAGCTATGAATGGAATTCAATATGTAACAAAGGAAACGCTGGAGCAAATGAAAGAAGATTTGCAAAAAATGAAAGGTGTGGATAGACCTGCTGCCAGCAAGGCTATTGCAGAAGCGCGCGAAAAGGGCGACCTGAAAGAAAATGCTGAATATGACGCAGCTAAGGAAGCGCAGGGAATATTGGAAGCAAAGATCGCTGCTTTGGAAGGAGCATTGGCTAATGTGAGAATTATTGATGAATCTACTATTGATACCAGTAAAGTATCTATTTTGACTAAAGTAAAACTTACCAACCTCAAGGTGAAAAAACAGGTAACTTACCAATTGGTGAGTGAGCAGGAGGCCGATTTAAAGGTGGGAAAAATCTCAATAAGTTCTCCCATAGGGAAAGGTATTCTTGGAAAACAACCCGGCGAAATAGCCGAAGTGGTTGCGCCGGCAGGAATTATTCAGTTTAGAATTGACGAGATATCCATCTAATTTCGGTTCTCGGAAAAATGGGTAATTTGGCTGATTTTACTATCCGCGCCGGTTCATTCGGCCACCGCCGCCACCATCCCAGTTACGACCTTCTCTGAAATTTCTATTTTCGCCGCCACGGTTGGGTGGTCCCATCTGCATTCCACCCCTGCCGCCTCTGCCGCCAAACTGGCGTGGGAAATAAGATAGGGTAATCATGTAAAACTGTTGCAACCCGTTGGTAACAGTCGTAGTCATGCTGTTGGGTCCCGCAGATACCGAAATATTTTTATTCTGCCTGAGAATATCCATAGCAGAGAGTTTAATTTCAGCTTGTTTGCTCTTTAAAAATCTAAAAGTTAAGAAAGCATTCCACAGTGCGGCACTTTGGTTGGCGCTTTTGTTGTTCACATAGTTAAAAGTATTGCTAAACGTGAAATCTTTGGGATACTTCAGGTTAATGCTTGCTTGTGTAATATGAGTACGGTTATTGAATGAAGTGAGGTTTTTGCCCGTTTGTTTGCTGGCGCTAATATTTAAAGATTGTGAAACTTGAAAGGTGGCAATTTCACCTACCGAATAGAAAAGCCTAAGGCTGTTGTTAAATGATTGGCTGTTAGACCGGGAATATATACCATCAATATAATTTGGTGAAACGTTGGTTGAATAGTTAGTATTGTACCCAAATTGCAATAAGTCTTTTTTCAGTTTGATGGAAGTATTAATATTAAACCCTGAATTAATGAATTTCTGGCCATTTATATTTATCAGATAAATGTTTCTTCTTCCCAGATTGTCATAATTGCTGCTGTCAACAATTGCGTCGTTTATCTGGCCCACAGAAGTGTTGAACCCAAAATTGATATCGCTTTTTCTTTGCCTGTTTTCGGTGTTATAATCCAAGTTAAAATTGAGCGTATTGGTATGAGACGGCTTCAGATTGGCATTGCCATAATTAAAGCTGTAAAGACTTGTACTGTCAATAATCGGATAAAGTTGATCAACGGTGGGGATAGATACCGAACTGTTTTGGCCTAACTTAATTTCCAGATTATATTTATTGAACTTTTTGTAACTGTAGTTGAAGTTAAGGTCAGGAATTAAAAATTGAAATGAACGATTTAAATTACGGTTTGCAATGTTGGAACTATTTTTTTCGTTTAAAAACTGAGCTTGCAGATTGGCTGTAATATTGAAAAACCGAGAGAATCTGTTTGATAAATTTCTTCTGAAATTTTTTGTAAATCTCAATGAAGGCCTTTCATCAACTCTGTTTACATCATTATTATTGGTAAGGTATGTGTTCTCAATATATTTTCCGGTAATGGTATCCACATCGCTGACAAGACTGGTTCTTTTGGAATTGGATATACTCAGGTTGTTAATAAAACCGATATTAATGTCCCATAAATTATATCCGCCAAACAGGAGTCTTTTCAATGAGTTGTAAGAAAAATTCAGTGAATTGCTCAATCCGTTTGAATTGGTATTATATAACCTGTCATAAGATTTACTTTTTGATGGATCGAGTACAGAATTGAAATCACTCACTGTGTTTCGTGTTGACTCATTATCGTTGTAACTGAAAGAATAATTGAGGTTATAGCTCTTCAGATTTCGTTCATCATCATCCCGGTTGCCAAACCTGGTGTTCAATTTCCAACTGTTACCTCTGCTTTCCGAGTTGGATATATCATTACTTTTACTCACCAGACCAATTCCTTCTTTTTCAGAGGAAGTAGTGTTTTTTGAGTCAGACTCGCTTAAGGTATTTGTATAGTTTGCATTAATTGAAAAATTTCTAATCCGGTCTCTTTTTTCATAACCTGCATTTAAAGTGTTGGAGGTAGTGTTACTGTGCGATTCTCTGTTGCTTTCGTTCAAAAATACAGTACCGCTGGCGCTGTTTTGAGAGTTGGTGTTGGTGATTACGTCGTTAATAGTTTGCTTTAAGTCATACTTGGCAGTAAATTGGTTATTGAACCGGCTGTTATTCATTTCAGAAAAATCGTGCTGGTAATTAGCTCCAAAATATCGGATTTTATTTACGCCCGAACCTCCGAAATTGGCAACATATCTGTTGGAAGGGTTAAAGTTTCTGAAAGTACCCTGGCTGAAAATGGATTCCTGATCAGCGTTTTTATTAATGTTATTCAGCGCGCCTGCAATGCCGATTCTGTCTTTTTTGTTGAAAGCCTGAATGGAAGCATCTGCTTCATATCGGTTGTCTGTGCCAATACCTGCGCCTACTTTTCCAAAAAATCCTTTTCGTTTATCTGCTTTCAGTTTTATGTTCATGGTTAGCAGGGAGTCGGTAGGCAGTTCATCTATTTTATCTTTGCTGTAGTCTATTTCCTGATACACCTGTACTTTTTCGATAGCATTTTTTGGAAGGTTTTGGGTAGCAATGGCCGGGTCGCCACTAAAAAACTTTTTACCGTCAACATATACATTATTTACCTTTTTCCCATTTACGGTAATGGTACCATCGCCCCACATGGTTACACCCGGCACGCGCCGCAACATGTCTTCTACCACAGCATTTTCATCCAATTTAAAGGCTGCGGGATTTATTTCCAGGGTGTCTCCATTCATTCTTATTGGCACTACAGCCTCTACCACCACTCCCTCTAACATTTCGTGCCCACGCGAGAGAAGGATGTTTTTAAGATCATATTTTCTGCTGATGGTGTCAATGTTTACCAAGGCAGAATTGGACTTAAAACCAACATAAGAAAACGAAAAAATAAGCGGCGTGGCAAGTGGCAAGGACGGAAAAGAAAATTCGCCGGCGTTATTGGAAAGCTGAAAGTCCAATAACGCAGAATCTGCTTTTTTATACACGGTAATTGTTACCGACTGAAGCGGAAATCCGTTAACCGAGTCTTTAATAATTCCCGCAACAGTGCCAACCTTCGTTGAATCTTTCACCTGGCTATATGATATACAAGGGATAAGAAATAAAATGGCCAAAATAAAATATCTCATAGGTTCTATTTGGTTTTGGGTTTGATTTGAATAATGACAGGATTGTCGGTTTGTTTCGCTTTTTCAAAAAACACTTTAAGAGTCGGCGGGTATTGTACATTTCTTGTTTTGGATGACTCGTACGATTGAAACATTGAAGAAGAAGGAACACTCGAATACAAATAATTTTCATCAAAATACTGCACTCTGTAGCCTGTGGGTGGAAGAAAATAATTGGAACTGTCTGCAGATATTTTGTTATAATTTAAAAACTGATTGGTGGTTTTGTTAAGGATAAAGTTTCTTTCGTTAAAACTACGCCAGGTGTCAATGCTGAAAAACAACAGGTTTTTAAACTCTACAATATTATCGAGACCCCATACAAAGCCTGAATTTTTTTGCTTATAATCCTCAAAGGCTTTTCTTGATTCAAAATTTTGAGTAAAAAAGGAATTTGGCAGCGTATTGGCCATAGGGAATACTACCTGATAAGCTTCAATGAGTGTATCCATACTGAATTTATAGATGGAATAGTTGAAAGGGCGGGTAAAAAGCAAATAAGAAGGGTTCAAGGTATTGTAAAAGCTGATTTTCTGAGGACTTCCATAAAAAATGGAAGATTTTTGTCTGCTATAAGGAAAAAAAGATTGAACAATTTTATTTCCATCAGATACTTTTAGCTCATAATCGGTAATATCATCCCAACCTTTGTTGGCATATATATAGCTGAAAGCCCAATATTTTGAATTCAGAATTATCGGGTTGGCCATTATAAAATCAAGATTCTTAATGGGGCTGGTTTTTGCAGCATTGATATCATTCAAGTCGTAATAGAATGATTTATAGTATTTAAGCGCCGAGTTTTTAAATGGATTATCCAGCGCGCTTTGAATTTGTTTTTGTGAGGGAAGGTAGGATTTGCTTAATTGTACTATGAGTAGCGCATTTTTATTTTTGTCTAATTGAATAGACTTTATGGTATTTCTTTTATCTGAAAGTTTTTTCAAAAACTTTCCCTCTTTGTCAAAAAAATAAATGGCATCTGTATCGGTATCCCAGATGATAAAATATTTGTGGGTAACGATTAATTGGTTTATCCTGCCAAAAACACTTTCGCGGTTTGTTTCTAATGGTATGTAATTAACTTCATCAAATACTGCTGATTGTGGGGCTCCTGTGGCATAAGCCTGGTCAAAATACAGTTTTTGAGGCTGCGCCCAAATGAACTCAGATAAAAATCCAAAAAATAATAGCCAAAACAGTCTCAGCATAAAGTCTGATATTAAAAAATTTAAAAAACAATCCCGGAAACCCTGATTTTATTATCAGTTAGACGTTAGCAGATAGGAATACTTTCAAAAAAGACAGTTATTTTATAAAAAAATGCTTTTTATGATTGTAATCAGGCTCATTACAATGACTACGATGCCTACGGCAAAAAACATTTTCTTTACAGGTAGTTTTGCGGTAAGCATGGCAGAGAAAGGTGCTGTGATGATGCCGCCCAAAAGAAGGCCTGCCACAATATTCCAGTGTTTTATGCCAATGATAAATACAAAAGTAATGGCGCTGGTGATGGTTAAAATAAATTTGGCTACTGTAGAGCTGCCCACTACATATCGGGGAGTGCGACCGTTTTTAATAAAAGTACCTGTAACCAATGGTCCCCAACCGCCACCGCCAAATGAGTCGATAAAACCACCCAGAAGACCAAGCGTGGGAATATTGGTTTTCTTTTTGATGATTCTGATCTCCTTTTTCTTTAATGCATTTCTTAAAATATTAATTCCCAAGTATAATGTGTAAGTGGCAATAAAAGGCCGTACAATATTTGCGTAATGCTCGCCAAAATAGCTGAGCGCCAAAGCGCCGATGATGGCTCCAATTATTGCAGGAAGCGCCAGCGCTTTAATAAGTTTTTTATTAGTATTGCCTAATTTCCAGTGGCTGATGCTGCCGGCTGCCGTGGTAAAACTTTCGGCAGAGTGAATACTGGCGCTCACTACAGGTGGTGGAATATTTAAAAATAAAAGAATACTGGTGCATATTACTCCATAGCCCATCCCCATTGAGCCGGCAACAAGTTCGGCAATAAACCCTACCAGAAGCATCCAGTAAAACAGGTGATGATCCTTCTTAAGAAACTCCATTGCATCATTTAGCACGCCAAATTCGTACAGTGCAAAAATGCTTAATGAAATTATTAAAACTGCTCCGATGGATATCAAATACCAGTTGGTTTTGGGTCTGGCTCTTTTCAGCACTGTAATCGGTTCAATGATTTCGGCTGCTTCCGGTGTTTCCTTTGTAAATTCGATTAGTCTTTCATCAGGTTTTTCTACCAGGCCTTTGGTAACTTTGTTTAAAACCCTGACCTTGTGGTCGAGGTCGCCACTGAGTTTATCACGTATCAGGCTCAAATTGTTTACAACTTCATCAAGTTCTGAAGGTATGTAAGCATCAAAAACCTGTTTTAATCTTTCGGCTATCACCGGCGATTTGTTGTTGGTGGAGATAGCAATTTTTAGTTGACCTTTTTTTACTACGGAGCTTAAATAAAAATCACTGAGTTCGGGATGATACAGGTAGTAAACTAATTTTTCTTTCGGTCTAATTTGACTCTTTATTTGATGTACTATATCATTTTTCTTAACTGCAATAATGATGATATTGGCTTGGTCAATATCCTGAGCTGTATAATCTCTTTCATTGATTTGAAGATTGGGGTAAGAGGAGGCCAATTCTTTTATATCTGGTATTATTTCTTTTGAAACCAACTTGATTTTTGAAGCAGGCGCATTGCCAAGTATTTCAATCAGTTTCTCAAAAGCAGGTTTTTTGCCACCAATAATCAACAGGTTTAATTGCTCCATTTTCAGGAAAACCGGAAACAGAAAATTGGATCCCGAGTCGGTAACAATCTTGCTATTTTCAGTTTTTTCGTCCATTATTTACCTGATTTACCCGAAATATTTGCTTTCAATAAGGATTTTAAGGTCTCTAATAAGAGATCAGACAAAGGTAAAGGGTTACGCTAATTTATGAAAAATTAATAAACATCCTTCCTGTATCTGCCCGATGTTGTCAGATTTTTTAAATATGCTTTAGCTTCTTCTTCATTTTTGTTGCCATGCGTTTTTATGATTTCAATTAAGGCTATTTCCACATCCTTACTCATGGGGTCGCGTTTGCCGCAAATAAAGAAATAAGCGCCATTTTCAAACCACTTATAGAGTTCTGCACCTTTTTCGTTTAGTCGGGTTTGTACATATATTTTTTCTTTTTGATCGCGTGAGAAAGCGCCATCAAAAGTTGTCAGAATTTTTTTATTTAAAAAGTCTTGAATTTCATCTCTGTAAAGAAAATCTGAAGCAATATGCTGCTCGCCAAAAAACAGCCAGTTTCGGCCGGTGTTTTGTAGGGCATCCCTCTCAAATAGAAATGACCTAAATGGCGCTATCCCGGTACCCGGGCCAACCATTATGATGTCTTTATCCCCATCTGGAAGTTTAAAATGTCTTGACTTCTGAATAAAAAACTCTAATTCGGTTGCAGGTTCCAGATGTGCGAGGTATCTGCTTCCTACTCCGGTTCTTTTTTCCTGAGCCACCAAAAACTGGTCTTTAGCTACTGTGATATGTATCTCTCTTTTGCCATGTGCTGCCGGAGAAGAAGATATTGAATACAGCCGTGGCGCCTGTATGGATAGTAATTGTACTACTTCAGTAAATTGTATGTTGTTCTGTAAAGGATAGGTTCGTAACAAATCATAAAGACTTAATCTGGTGTCTGGTATATCATGATTGGTTAAAGCTGCATATTGTTTTATGGTAGATTTTAACAGGTACGATATATTAAGATGATATTGCAGAAGTTGCCTCGTGGGGGCAGTGATTTTTGAATGGGTAATTATTGTATCTGGATTGGACTGTGTGAGCGAAAGAATACTGTCAACGATATGTGGCTTGTTGAACGGTACAATGCCCAAAGCATCTCCGGGTAAATAATCAACATCCTCAAAACTTTTGATAACAATATGGTAAGTTCTTTTATTGCTGGTTTCGCCATTGAGGTTTACACTGCCTGTTACAATACCTTTATAAATCTTTTTTTTGGATGCGTTTGATTCGGGATTACTGTCAACAGTTACAGACATATTTAATTTTTTGTAAATATAGTTATTCTAATTTTTAGGATGCAAAAGTTTGAAGGATGCAAAATTGCAGTATAATTTATGCTTTAAGATAATAATACTGCCGCTACTGTGCTGTTGCTTGTTTCGTCAATCAAAATAGCAGAACCCGTGCCATCCAGTTTTTCAAATGGATCATAAACTAAGGGTGCGGCAGTCCTTAATCTTGCTTTTACCACTTCATTCAGCTTCACACTGTCTGTAACTGCTGTATGTTCCAGTGTGTTTACGTCCACCTTGTATTCAATTTCCTGTATGATGGCCCTTATTAAGCGGCTTTTGTGCTGTAGAAAATACTTGTTCCCCGGCTGTAAAGGTTTGTTATCCATCCAGCAAAGCAAAACATCTATATTATTTTCTACTTTGGGTAAATTGTCGATGTGTACAAAAGTATCTCCGCGACTGATGTCTATATCATCAGCAATATGTAAAACAACAGCCTGCGGAGCAAATGCCTCTTCCACTTCCACTCCTGCGATTTCTATTTTAGTGATGGTAGTTTCAATATCTTGCGGAAGAATTTTTATTTTATCTCCTTTTTTGTAAACCCCATTGATTATTTCGCCTGCATATCCACGGTAGTCGTGAAGTTCTTTTGTTTGAGGGCGAATGACGTATTGTACCTGAAACCGTGGGTCAGTATGGTTAATGTCATCGGCAACTTCTACTTCTTCCAGAAACTGTAATAAAGGAAGCCCGTCAAACCAGGGCATTTTTTCACTTTTTTCCACAATATTATCTCCATGTAATGCAGCTATGGGGATATAAGTTACGTTTTGCAGATTGAGTTGTGCCACTACTTTATTGTAGTCCGACTTAATTTCATTAAAGCGTTCCTGCCCATAATCTACCATGTCCATCTTATTGATGGCTACTACTATGTGTTTAATCCGAAGTAGCGATGCGATGATAGAATGGCGGCGGGTTTGTTCGATAACTCCTAACCTTGCATCTATTAAAATAATTATCAAATTGGAGTTGGAAGCCCCGGTTATCATATTGCGGGTATATTGCACATGTCCGGGTGCATCTGCAATAATAAATTTTCTTTTGGGTGTGCTGAAATAGCGATAAGCTACATCAATGGTAATGCCTTGCTCCCTCTCTGCTCTGAGTCCGTCTGTAAGCAGCGCCAAATCTATTCCATCGGCGTTTTTATTTTTTGACTGTTTTTCAAGGGTTTCCAATTGATCCTGCAAAATGCTTTTACTGTCGAAAAGCAGGCGGCCTATTAATGTGCTTTTTCCATCGTCCACACTGCCTGCGGTTATAAAACGTAATATGTCCATTAATTTTTTCTTTTTTGGGATTTATCTGAAAGTCTTATTATTAAAAATATCCTCCTTTCTTTCTGTCTTCCATTGCGGCTTCCGTTACTTTGTCATCAATACGGGTTTCACCTCTTTCGGAAATTCGGGTAGCAATTATTTCGTTCACCACCTCATCAAGGGTTTCTGCGTTTGATTCAACCGCCGCCGTGCAGGTCATATCGCCTACGGTGCGGTAGCGCACCCTCTTGTTCATAATAACATCTGTTTCGTCAATCTGAATATAGTCCGAAACGGCTACTAACTGCCCTTCATGCGCTATCACATCGCGGTAGTGAGCAAAATAGATGGAAGGCAGGGGGATATTTTCTTTGCGGATATAATTCCACACATCCAGTTCGGTCCAGTTGCTGATGGGGAATACCCTCACGTTTTCACCTTTATGGATGCGTCCATTGTATATATTCCAGAGTTCGGGACGTTGGAGTTTTGGTTCCCATTGGCCAAATGCATCACGAACAGAAAAAATTCTTTCCTTTGCTCTGGCCTTTTCCTCATCACGGCGGGCTCCGCCAATGCAGGCATCAAATTTAAATTCTTCAATGGTATCCAAAAGCGTATGAATCTGCAGCCAGTTGCGGCTGGCAAATTTACCTTTTGGTTCTGTCAGTTTTCTTTCGCGGATGGAATCTTCCACTTTTCTCACAATAAGTTCTGCACCTAATTCCTTTACTAAATTATCGCGATAATCCAATGCTTCTTTAAAATTATGCCCGGTATCAATGTGAACCAATGGGAAAGGAAATTTGCCGGGAGCAAAAGCTTTTTTTGCTAATTGTACCAGCGTTATCGAATCTTTTCCTCCGCTAAAAAGCAGTGCAGGTTTTTCAAACTGAGCTGCTACTTCGCGCATGATATAAATACCTTCTGCTTCTAATTGCTCTAAGTAATTTAAATAATACTTGTTCATATTTCTCTTATCTCCTTTTTTAAAGGATGATTTTTTATAATTTATTTTCTTCTGTCGCAGATTTTGTAGAATGGGAGTGAAGGCCACATTCTTTTTTAGAGGTCTCCCACCACCAGCGTCCTGAGCGGGGGTCTTCGCCCGGCTCAATGGCACGGGTGCAGGGAGCACAACCGATACTTACAAAACCTTTATCATGTAAGGGATTGTACGGTACATTATGTTCCTTGATGTAATCGAGCATTTCATTGTAAGACCAGTGAATCAGTGGATTAAATTTATAAAGCTGATGCGCTTCATCCCACTCTAATATTTTCATGTCGTGTCGGTTGGCCGATTGTTCGCTACGAAGGCCTGTAATCCATATTTTGGCTCCTTTTAAAGCCCTGATTAGTGGTTTTACCTTGCGGATATAGCAACATTCCTTACGGTTCTCAACCGATTCGTAAAAACTGTTAATCCCTTTGGTGTTCACAAATTCTTCAACATCTTTTGCATCGGGAAAATAAACCTGAATATTGATTTTGTACCTGGCATTGGTTCTGTCCAACAGTTCGTAAGTTTCATTAAAAAGCCTGCCGGTATCTAAGGTAAAAATCCGAACCGGAAGATGATTTTTAGCAATCACATCTGTAAGTACCTGGTCTTCCTGCCCCAATGAGGTAGAAAAAACAGTTTCCTGCGGAAACCGGTTAGCGACCAGACTAATGGCTTCCGCAAGAGGCGACTGTTCTATTTGTTGTATTTGTTCTTGTGTAAACATTTTATTATCAATTGCTTAGAGTAAATGTGCCTCCATAAGCAAAGCAAAAACCTACAGGTTGGGTTGCGGAGTAAAACGTAAGTAGGGTTTTACTTCTGTTACTCCTTTTGGAAATCTTTTTCTGGCATCCTCGGTGCTTACAGCAGGCGGAACAATTACATCTTCGCCCAGCTTCCAGTCGGCCGGTGTGGCCACTGCACATTCTGTACTTACCTGCAATGCATCCAACACTCGCAGTACTTCATAGAAATTTCTTCCGGTAGAAGCAGGATAAATAATCATTAAACGGATTATTTTGTCGGGGTCAATTACAAACAGCGAACGAACGGTAGCAGTGCTGCTTGCATTAGGATGAATCATGTCGTACAAAGTAGCAATTTTTTTCTCCGGATCTGCCAGAATAGGAAAATCTACGGTAGTATTTTGTGTTTCATCAATGTCGCTTCTCCATTTAATATGGTCGTTTAAGCCATCTACACTCACTACCAACACTTTGGTATTGCGTTTTGCAAATTCCTCTTTCAGTTGTGCAGTACGTCCCAGTTCTGTAGTGCAAACGGGGGTAAAATCGGCAGGATGCGAAAACAAAATACCCCAGCTATCGCCTAAATACTCATGAAAATTAATTTCTCCTTCGGTTGATTGCGCCGTAAAATCGGGGGCAATGTCGCCTAATCTTAATGACATAATGCTATATTATTTAAATTTTAAAAATGCAAAGGTAAAAAATTGCTGTCAAACGGTATGATTGGCGCTATAACCGAACATTTCCGGTTTGAAAGCCTGGCAAGGTACGAAAAGAAACACTGAGAAAAAAGCCGCTTTGGAGTTCTGGAATAACGCCAGATTCTCTTATTTTAATTCATTAATAATCAATTTCTTATGTATTAACTTTCGAAAATTTCGGAATATAGTAATAGCCGGGTGATTTGGCATTTTGAACGAATGGTTGCGTTTAGCCCACATTCGTAAATAAAACAATGCAGGAAATTTGTATGAAAAATAGAAGAATTATAGAAAAATTCAGTCAGAAATTACCCGATTTTCAGTTCAAGACCGACTGTAGAAGGCGCCATGGTGTGATATAATTAGAGTTTGTCTATAAATGATAAATTATTGACAGTCAGTATATTGTGGCATAATTATTGTGATTTGAGAGGGTATGAAAATGAATTTGTTTGAGCCGCTGCGTTTAAAGTTTGAGAAGCCTGATTGGGCCAGAAATCCCGAGTTTGGGCTATTGGATACCGTGTTAGAGCGGCATCCGGAGTTGATCAAAATAGCAAGAAGCAGATGTGCTTCGGGGTTGTTTGCAAAGTGAATTTGGCCGTCAAGATATGCCCAGTGTAGAGCAGATTGTTCGTGCAGCGATCTATAAAGAGATGAAGGGGTTGGATTACAGGGAGTTGGAATATGCTCAAAGCGACTCCCGTATTTGTGAGCAGTTTGTAAAGCTTGATAACCGCCACCCGTTTGCTTTCAGGTATTCCAGAAATATATTTCAAAGATAAGTGAAGACAGCCTGCAACAGATATTGGTATCATTGAACAAGATAGCTATCAGCGAAGGATTGGAAGATATTAAACAGCTACGCCAGGATAGCACCGTTGTTGAAACAAACATACATTACCCCACTAATAACTCGTTGGTCTGGGACTGTATCAAAGAAAGCCACCGGCTGCTCTCACAGTTAGCAGAAAGTGAAAGATTTGGATTACAGAAATTATACCAAAGATGCGAAAAGAACATTTTTCAAGATTAACATCACCAGGAATGGAGATAAGCGTATAGACCTGTTCAACAAGCAATTAATAACATTTACAAAATGTATTAATCAGGTGGCTAATGCGGTAAAAAAAAGCCATGTTATAGTATGAGCGCCTTCTTCATAACAGGGGAATTGGAAAATCTGTTGCCGCTGATGGAAAAGTGCATGATATTACCTGGCGCAAACAGATCAATGGCGAGACAGTGTCCAATGATGAAAAAATATTTTCTATCTATGAGCAGCATACTGACATTATAGTAAAAGGGCAAAGGGAAGTTCAGTTTGGTCACAAGATAAACCTGACAAGCGGCAAAAGCAGTTTGATATTGAGTTGTGAGGTATTGAAGGGCAATCCATCCGATAGCACACTGTATCAAAGCACCATCAATAAAATAGAGCGTGATTATCAAATCGTACCCCGTGATAGCGTAACCGATGGTGGGTATGCCTCCAAAGACAATGCGGAATATGCGCAAGGAAAAGGAATCGTAAATATTGTTTTCAATAAGATCGTAGGCAGCCTGAAAAATGTAGTGAGTTCCAAAATATGGAGACCCGTTTGAAGAAATGGCGCAGTGGCATAGAAGCGGTGATTTCAAATTTGAAAGAGGCTACCAGTTATTCAGGTGCAACTGAAGGGAGAAGCACATTTTAAGCAAAAGGTATTATGGAGCGTGATCGCCTACAATATCCGGGTGATGACAGCCGCAGTGGTGGCTCAGCTATAAAAGATATATCGGACGATAAGCTAAAAATGCAAAGATGCAAGGCGGAGCTATGCGCTGAAAGTGCCGAAAATGCTGCCTTTGAGCCATTTTTACCTGAAAAAAATACTCAACGATGAAAGGAAGATCGTTATCGACTAAATGAAGACCGGAAAATAGAACGAATATTAATATATACTAATGCGTTTTAGAAATCGCTTACTTTATGGACAGACACTAATTAAAAAACTTGCTTCTTTTTTTACTTTTAAGCGCTACATATTTACCAGACACAATTTTTTTTATGGCCGACCCAACGATCAAAAAGGTTATTGCTAAATACTTATTATTCTGTCAATTTTTATTCCTTATTGCTTAAACCCATTTGTTTAACCGATTGCGTTAAAGAATTCCTTCAGCTTTTGGGAATCTAATTTGCCGTTAGTCCTCACGCTGCTGCAGAGGTCCAGGCCAAAAGGGCCGACAGCCTCAATGGCTTGCCTGACATTATCTTTGTTGAGACCGCCGGCCAGAAACAATGGAATAGAAATAGATTTCCTGATTTTCCGGCTCAACTCCCAGTTGTGGGTACGCCCGGTGCCGCCTAATTCCTTCACAGGCAAATTAGGATTACCACTATCCAACAGGAGGGCATTCACAAACCCGGAAACTTCAATAGCTTCTTTTACTGATTGCTCGTCAATCACATGAATGACCTGTACTAATTTTACATGAGGCAATTCATTTTTGAGCAAATCATATTCACGGTTTTCCAGTTCATCCACAATCTGGATGGTCGTGGTTTGTGTTTTTTTGTGATGCGCAATGATGTTTTCTGCCTTTGTTTCGCTCGTGAGCAGAAAAGTAGCAATCGGCGGCGGAACCGATTTGGCAATATCATAAATAAGCTCATCGCCGATAACACCAGGCCCGCTGGGCATGTGCCCCACCAGGCCCAATGCCGAAGCGCCGTATTCAACAGCTGTCTTTGCCTCTTCGATGCTGCTGATGCAACATATTTTAACTCTTGGTTTTGTCATAAAAAAAACTTAATAATTTTAACCATTCTCCCCTTTCGGAGTATTATGCTTTTCGTTTTGTACCACGTTTTCGAGTGTCCATTCAATTCGTTTTTCAAATGGGCTTTTGCGGTATGCGCAATTACTTTTTGTGCAAATGGGACATTGAAATTCGGTGCAACCATCGAGGTGGACAAATAGTTCAAGGCTTTCGCCAAATTTTTCTTTATTGAGTTTGGTGAGAATTTCCATTTCCTCATGTGCTTCATTTACCGTAAAATACCAAGGTACGGTAAGATGGCAATCTACATGCAATACACTGCCGTATTTTATTACTCTTAAATTGTGGATATCTACCCAGTTTTCTCGCCTGCGGCTATTTACCTTCTCTATCATGGATTGTAAGAGCTGGCTGTCAGCTTCATCCATAATTCCCGCTACCGACTTTCGGATGATGGTGTAGGCAACATACACAATAAATCCGCCCAGAATAATGGCTACAATGGAATCTATCCAAAATAACTTTGTGAAATACAGCAAGGTTAACCCCAAAATTACGCCCAGAGTGGAATAAGTGTCGGTTTGTAAGTGTTTTCCACTGGTTTCGAGTGCAACTGAATGGTTTTTTTTCCCTTTTATTACACAGTAAGTACCTACACCGTAATTGATAACAGCAGTTATTGAAATCAAGATAATACCCAGGTCCAACCTTTCAATCTGGCTGGGAATCATCAACTTATAGATGGCTTTATACAGGATAACAGTGCCTGCAATGCCGATCATGGTTCCTTCTATGGCGGCAGATAAGAATTCGGCTTTGCCATGTCCGTAAGGGTGGTTGATATCTCGCGGCAGTGAAGAAATGTATAAACTATACAACCCGATAAAACCGGCTATCACATTCACAATGCTTTCAAGGGCATCCGTTAAAATTGAAACCGATGATGTAAAATAATATGCAATGAATTTTATTATCAGTAAGATTACTGAAACCGAAACCACCCATTTTTGAATTTGAAGATTTTGCTTTGATTCAACTGCCTGCATTATATTGAATTAACAAACTTATTTGTTTTCGGTTTTCTCTTTGATGCCCAGTTTTTTTCTGACGGCCCGTTTTAACCTGGTATAGAACTCTTTGCTAAACAAATTGGAGTCGTGCATTGCCTTGTAGGTTAAGAACACACCTATGGGCACCAATACGTAAGTTGCCAGCCACATTCCATTGAAGGGCGACATTTCGTCTTCTTTTGCTAATTTTTCGCCGCGTGTGGACACAAAGTAAAAAATCATAAAGAATACAATGGCAAAAATAAGTGGCGTACCCAATCCTCCTTTTCGGATAATGGAACCCAAGGGAGCGCCAATCATAAACAAAACAATACAGGCAATAGCCAAAGATATTTTTCGGTGCCACTCTATTTTATAGCGCCTGATATCTTTTTCCTGTTCATATATTGAGGAAGAACTCATTTCAATATTGCTCTTCATCGAGTTGATGACAGACAAAGCTCTTTGATTTAAGTCGCTTCTTGCACTATCCGGAAGTATGGCTTCAAAATTTTTATCAGTTTTTCCTGGGATAATATCAACTTTTTTTCCAATTGCTTTTTCAACCTTTTTTTCTTCCTTTTTGGGCTCAGGTTTCTTTACCTCTATAGGCGGCGCTTTTTGTTCGGTGGCTGATGGTGTAGCGCCTCCTTGTTTGGCTTGAATAGCTTTTTGAATTGAATCATTCATCAAACTGTCTGCCAGAAATGCTTTACGATTTTCAATACTGTCTTTAATTCTTTTTACTGTTTCAATACTGTCTTTAATGAATTTTTTCCTGGCTTCTACCGAATCCTTCTTTCTGGTTTCTTCCCAGCCTTTTATTGCCAATTGAATACTATCGGCTGTAGGTACAGCAATTTTTCGGTCAAACTTCTTAATACCCAGGTAATCAGCAGTGTTTTTTCTGTAATTGAAAACAGAATCCGGAATTTTGGCATTTGTTACACTATCCTTATAAACCAACAATCCCAAACTATTCCAAATACCTCTGTTGAATCGTTCTCTGTCGGCAATCGTAAATTTGCTCATTGAGTCAATGACCTTGTCCAGTTGTCTCATGTTTAACACATCCCGATTGTCATGGTTATTGCTATCAGCCGTAGTTTTAAAATCGAATACACTGATGTCGAACTGCTTTTTATATTCTTTAAAGCCAAGTCGTACATAGTCGGTATTCAACGAATCGGAGGGGTAGCCCCGTTCTTCGTATCGCCATCCGTTTTTAAGATAAAAATCCAGAAAACGCCTGTCCGAAGAAGGCTTCATGATACCGCTTTTGGCTACAATAAACCGATCCTGAAGAACATTATTTTGCTCAAAAACAATCACATCATGAATAATACTGTCATTTTCCTTTTTCCCTATTTTTATGGCAAAACCATCAATTTTATCATAAAAAACACCTTCTTTTATTGCAAATGCCGGCTTTGCCAGTACAACATCGGCCAGTAGGGTACGCTGTTTCAAATACGCAACCGGTATGACATAATTTGAAAACAAAAAAGCGCCAATACTGATAATAACTGCCACAAAAAACAATGGCCTCATAAACCGGAGCAATGAAATGCCCGATGATTTAATGGCTACGAGTTCAAAAGTTTCGCCCAGGTTTCCAAATGTCATTAAAGAAGACAATAAAACGGACAATGGTAATGCTAGAGGGATAAGTGTGGCGCTCAGATACAATATGAATTTGAAAATGGTGGATGTGTCCACTCCTTTGCCCACAAAATCATCAATCCATAACCAAAAAAACTGCATTATCAATACAAATACTGTAATGAAGAAAATAGCCACAAATGGCCCTATAAATGATTTTATAATTAGTTTATCTAATTTCTTCAATTGTTGGTAATGAGTTTATTCTATTAATATTTAATGTGTTATTTGGTCAAATTTTTTGAATAATCTGCAAATAACGCAATACTGAGTTTAAGAAACAAAATTAAAGTATTAAAGATTTGAGAAATAAAAAACCTCACAGGCTAAGATGTAGCGCTATGAGGTCAAATAATATTAAGACTTATAGGAAAATTAATTACCCAATCTGTGAAAGAGGTCTTTTACTTGATAATCCCAAAGCTGTGACTGGTCTTTTATATCCTTTTTTTCGGCAAAATCTGTAATTACAAGAATTGTCTGGTTTGTTATTTCGGATTTATCAATTCTAAATTCAAAATACTCATTTTTGGGAGCTCCTACCCAATGAAATCTAATAAATTTATCAGGTTCGTTGTCCAAAACTTCGGCTTCTTCCTGTGAGCCATTCCAGCCAAAATAGAATATATTTTCATGTTCGTCCACACTGTCGGCGAACCATTCGCTTAATCCGTTGGATGTAGCGAGAAATTCGTACAAAATTGTTGGAGAGCAACGAACAGGGTATTCTAATGTATATTTCTGCTTACTCATTTGTCTATATTATTAGATACATTTTGCGGCAAGTATAGGTATTTTATGCCAATATCAAAATTTTTTTTTAAAATAATATAATTCAGCTACTTAAAAAGGACATTCAGGAGTAAAGTAAGGCTGTGTTTTTCAATTTTTTAGAAATTAGGAAGATGAATTTCAATTTTTTATAACTTATACCTATCTTTGTGGGGTAAACCTTATCGAATGTTGGAAATTGGTATAACAGCTATAATTTCTTTTATAGTTGCATTTCTCGCAATCCCTGTTATAATTCTTATAGCAGATAAGAAGAAATTGTATGATGTTCCTGATGAAAGAAAAGTGCATAGCCGCACTATAGCTTCATTGGGAGGGATTGGTATTTTCTTAGGTTTTATTTTTTCTACTCTTTTGTGTATAAGCCTTTCGCAAAATGCTGAATTTCAATACTTTTATGCCTCTGCACTCACTATATTTTTTATCGGTTTAAAGGATGATATTATTGCTTTATCTGCTACTAAGAAGTTTATAACCCAAATAATAGCAGCGGCTATTATAATTCATTTGGGCGGTATTCAAATTGAAAGTATGTATGGTATTGGCGGTATTACACAACTCTCACCTACCTATGGAATTCCCTTAACTTATTTTACTATTATATTGATAATCAATGCTTATAATCTTATAGATGGTATTGATGGGCTTGCCGGAAGCCTTAGTTTATTGGCTACTTTATTGTTTGCTACATATTTTTATTATGCAGGGCTTCATGCCTACGCTGCCTTTGCTTTGGGATTAGCCGGCAGTCTTATTGCTTTTTTGATATTCAACTTTCAGCCGGCAAAGATTTTTATGGGCGATTCGGGTTCATTGCTGATAGGGATGGTAATGTCCATATTGGTGCTCAAGTTTATTGCAGTAGCCGGTTCTCCTGCCGCTGTAGTGCCAATGCAATCTGCAGTAGGAATTGGCATTGCTGTTTTAATTGTACCACTTGTTGATACACTTCGTGTTTTTGCAATAAGAATGATAAAAGGGCGCTCTCCATTTTCTCCAGACCGCAATCATGTACACCATTTGCTGATTGACAGGGGGCTTCGTCATTCGACGGTTACTTTTATTTGTATATTGGCTAACATCACCTTGATAAGTTTTGCATATATCTTTAGTTTTATGGGCAATTCTTTTGTGGTGATAGGGTTATTTACAATTTCACTCATCACAATGGGTATTTTATATTTTACACTGCCCAAACGCAATATGGTTATTCATCGTCAATACGTTATAAATCAAAAAGGAAGTTTCAATCATACTTCCAAAGTGATTGATTTGAAAACCAAAGAAGAGGTTATCAGCGAAAAATTAAGCGGTTAACTACTTTTCTTCCTAATCCTCTCATACTGTTTATTTACAATTTTATTAAGATTTTTTATGTATGGAAACTTTTGCAACTCAATTAGTTTCCTTAGTTTTGCGCCCCTAATGACTGAATCTGAAGATATTAAATCAAGAATCTGGCAAAAAGCGCATGAATTATTTATTCAATATGGCATACGCAGTGTGAGTATGGATGAAATAGCTGCTGTCTTAGGTATGAGCAAAAAGACGATTTATATTCACTTTAAAGACAAAAATGCCATTGTAGAGGAAGCTATTAATAATGTTATTAAAAATAGTCGTGATTGTATAATTTATGAAAAGGAAATTAGTGAAAATGCTATTGAGGAGGCATTAAAAGGAGTAGATGCTTTTGACAGCGTACTCAGCAGAATTAATCCCTCTTTGATATTTGACCTGCAAAAATATCATCCTAAAGTGTATTTGCTTTTTGCAAAATATAAAAACGAATTTATTTATGAAATGGTAAAGGCAAATATGGAGCGGGGAATAGATGAAGGTATTTATAGAAAGGATATTGACATAGAGGTGCTTTCAAAATTGAGGGTAGAAAATGTATGGATTCCATTTAACCCTGAGTATTATACCCAGTTTGAAATATCCATTTCACAAATTCAAAAAGAAATATTCCTTCATTTTTTGTATGGAATAGTTTCCGAAAACGGATACAGTATTTTAAATAATTACAAAAACCAACGTTTAAATAAACTATCAAATGAAAATATATAAAATAGCATTCGGGCTATTATTTTTACTATTGGCTACAACTACCTTTTCTCAGCAGGTACATCATTTTTCGTTAAAAGAAGCTTTGGATTATGCGCAAAAAAACAATGTACAGGTAAAAAATGCATTATTGGATGTGAAACTCCAACAGCAAGTAAATCGCGAGGTTACCGGCACTGCATATCCTCAATTGTCGGCAAGCAGTCAGCTAACCTACAATGCGGCGCTGCCAACAAGTCTTGTACCATCAGAGTTTTTTGGAGGAAAGCCGGGCGAATATGCCCGCCTGAAGTTTGGGGTAAACTGGTCATCTACTGCTGGTTTTGCCTTGAACCAATTATTGTTTGACGGACAGGTTTTTACAGGGTTGCAGGCAAGGCAAACCCTGATAGATTTTAAAAACAAAAATGTAGAAGTAACCGAAGAGCAAATTAGAACCAATGTGGCTAAAATCTATTATCAACTGGTGGTGAGCAATACACAAATAACTTTGCTTGACACCAATATTGCCCTGATAAAAAAACTGAACCATGACACCAAAATCATGTATGAAAATGGATTTGCCGAAAAACTGGATATGGATAAGCAAGAAGTTCAACTTGCTAACCTGAATTCCACAAGAACAACGGTTATCAACCAGATTGATAACGGTTATTTGGGGCTGAAAGTATTGATGGGTATGCCATTGACCGACTCATTGGTTTTGACGGATAACTTATCTGATGACATGATTAGGGAGGGAATTCTGGAAGCCTCCAATTTTGATTACAATCAACGAAAAGATTATCAATTTGCCAAGCTGGGCGTAAAACTCAATGAATATGATATTCAGCGATACAAGTATAGTAAAATACCACAACTTAGCCTGACCGGTTATTACAATGAAATGGCACAAAGCAATAAGCTTGACTTATATAGCGGGCATGCTTATTGGTCGCCGGTGAGCGCTTTCACGCTTAACCTTAGAGTGCCATTATTTACAGGGTTTGCAGCCAATGCAAGAATCACCCAGGCAAAAATAAAATTAGAAGAAACACATAACAATATTGAAGCAATGAAGCTGAATATTGACAGAGAAATTCAGACTTCAATAAACAATTTTAAGTCAGCGATTACCAATCTCGATTATCAAAAAAACAATATGAATCTGGCTCAAAATGTTTACAATCAGACAAAGAAAAAGTATGAAATAGGAACTGGAAGTCAAACAGAAATTAATCTTGCAAGAGCAGATATGGAAGCTGCACAAACTAATTATTACAATGCACTTTATAATGCGGTGATAGCAAAAGTGGATTTCATGAAAGCCACCGGAAAACTTTAATAACCCTACTTTAAATCTATTTAAATTTATAACATACCATGCATTACATTTTTAAAGCAATCATTGCCTCCATTTTGGTTTTTAGTATTGCCTCCTGCGGTGGAGGAAAAGAAAAAGGAAAATTGGGTGATAAGAAAGTACAATTGGAAAAACTGAAAAACCAACAAAAAAAGCTGAGTGAGCAGATTGAAAAGCTGGAAGAAGAAATATCAGTGTTGGATCCTTCGACCAAAAAGGCAAAATTAGTAAGCATTGAAACAATTGATGGTGAATCCTTTAGTCATTATATTGACCTGCAAGGTAAAATTGATGCCAAAAACGTGGCCTATGTGGCTCCCAGAGGAATGGCCGGTGTTGTAAAAGCATTGTACGTAAAGAAAGGCGATGTAGTAAGAAAAGGACAAATTCTTGCAAAATTAGATGATGCAGTGGCCAGACAGCAGGTAGCAGCAATAGTTCAGCAAACGGATGTATTGAGAACACAATTAAATCTTGCAAAAACTGCATTGCAGCGTCAACAAAATTTGTGGGATAATAATATCGGAACCGAAATGCAGGTAATTAAAGCTAAAGCTGATGTGGAAGCACTCTCCAGCCAACTAAGGGGAGTAGAGGCACAGGTAAGAATGGCAAAGGAACAGCAGAATTTTTCAAATATTATCGCTGATATTAGTGGTACTATTGATCAGGTAAATGTAAGAGTAGGAGAAACATTTACAGGTATGTCAGCCGGTGGCCCTCAAATTTCTATAGTAAATACTTCTGTTTTAAAACTTCTTGTGAATGTACCTGAAACTTATTTAGATAAAGTATCGGTAGGCACACCCTTGGTGATTACTTTGCCGGAAGGAAACAATGGGAAAATTAATACCACTGTTTCTGTAGTAAGCAAACTGATTGACCCATCTTCCAGAACTTTTTATATTGAAGCTAATGTACCATCCGATCCTTCTTTAAGGGCCAATCAGATCGCAAAAGTTCAGATTCAGGATTACTCCAGGCCAGAGGCTATTACCATTCCTGTAAATACATTGCAGAATGACCAGCAAGGCAAATACGTGATGGTAGCAGTAACCGAAAATAACAAAATGGTAGCACGTAAAAAAAGAATAAATGTAGGTCAATTATATGAAGACAGGCTTGAAGTAAAGGCCGGACTTGACAAGGGCGACCAACTTATTATACAAGGGTTTGAAAATCTGTATGATGGGCAATTAATTTCAAAATCTGAAGGTTAAAGGATAATTTATTTTAAAGCTTTTAAACTATTTGAACCAGATTAAAAATATTATATGAGTGTATTAGAAAATTTTTCTGAAAAATTTAAGGAGTTTTCGCTTACATCGTGGGCAGTGCGCAACAGAACAACTGTTTATCTTTTAATCCTCCTTGTTACCATTATGGGAGCAATGAAGTTTATT
This sequence comes from Chitinophagaceae bacterium, assembly GCA_023957575.1. Taxonomy (GTDB): domain Bacteria; phylum Bacteroidota; class Bacteroidia; order Chitinophagales; family Chitinophagaceae; genus Niabella. The sequence continues at coordinate 564,208 of JAMLGU010000001.1, forward strand.
ACTACACCTAAGGAAAGTTTTCCTGATGTGGTGCTGCCAACAGTGTTTATTCAGACAGTGTATGTAGGTAATTCGCCAAAAGATATGGAGAATCTGGTTACCCAGCCTATTGAAAAGCAAATTAAAGGAATGAGTGGAGTGAAGATTGATAAACTTACCAGTACTTCGTTTCAGGATTATTCAGTTATTGTTATTCAGTTTGATACTAAAGAAAAGATAGACGAGGCGCTGCAAAAAGTGAAAGACGCTATCGACAAGGCAAAAAAGGATTTGCCAACAGATCTTACACAACAACCTACTGCAATGGAGTTCAGCCTCTCAGAAATTCCAATTATGTATGTTAATATCAGTGGCGATTACGATCCCATGCGATTAAAGATTTTTGCTGATAAATTGAAGGACAGGCTCGAAGAACTTACCCAAATAATGCGTGTAGATTTGGTAGGAGCGCCGGAAAGGGAGTTTCAGGTGAATGTGGACAATGCCAGAATGCAGGCTGCCAATGTTACCTTCAACGATATTTCAAATGCTATAAAATTTGAAAATATGGATATTTCCGGCGGTTTGCTGGAGGTAGGCAACATGCGTAGAAACCTACAGTTGAAAGGTCAGTTTAAAACTGCTTATGATATAGAGAATGTGATTGTACGCAATAGTACCGGCAACCCCGTTTATCTTAAGGATATTGCTAATGTGAAAGATACCATTAAAGAAACTGCCAGCTATGCGCGATTGGATGGAAAGAACGTAATTACACTGAATATCATTAAACGAAGTGGTGAAAATTTGATTGAAACATCGGATCTGGTAAAAGAAATTTCTAAGGAAATGCAGACCAATGAATTTCCAAAGGATCTTAAAGTTACCATAACCGGCGATCAAAGCATCTCCACCCGTACTTCTTTTAATGACCTCATTAATTCTATTATTATTGGATTCATGTTGGTATTGGTAATCCTGATGTTCTTCATGGGTATTACCAACGCCTTCTTCGTGGCTTTGAGTGTGCCTTTGAGTATGTTTGTGGCATTTATTTTTCTGCCATTAGGTGAGGTAATTGTTGGCGGCAATATTACACTCAATTTTATGGTGCTTTTTGCATTGCTTTTCGGTTTAGGAATTATCGTGGACGATGCTATTGTAGTGATTGAAAATACACACCGAATATTTGTGGATGCAAAAGGAAGAATACCTTCTGAAACGGCAGCACGAATGGCAGCGGGCGAAGTGTTCGTGCCGGTACTGGCCGGTACACTGACTACGCTGGCGCCGTTTTTCCCACTCTTATTTTGGCCGGGTATTTTCGGCAAGTTCATGATATACCTGCCTTTGATGCTGATATTTACACTTTCAGCCTCATTATTGGTGGCATTTCTTATGAACCCCGTGTTTGCAGTAGATTTCATGAATCATAAAGATGATGACTATAATTTCACGGGAGAAAAGGCACAGATATTTAAACGCCCGTTCTTTAAGGTAATGATCTTTTTGGGAATTTTGTTTGACCTGATTGGATTACTGGCCAGACCAAATGGTTCCGTATTTTTCTTCTTTGGGAACCTTTCATTTTTTATGGCATTACTGGGTGTTTTAAATGCCTATTTCTTTGATGGTTGGGTGCGTTATTTCCAGAACCATGCGCTGCCCTGGATTATGGGCCATTATGAACAATTACTAAGATGGGCTTTGAAGGGCTGGCGACCCGTATGGTTACTCCTAAGCGCTGTGGGGTTACTGCTTTTTTCAATTTTTATATTTTCGATTTCGGCAGCAATAGGCAGAACAAAAATTATTTTCTTCCCTGACTCTGATCCTACATTTATTTATGTTTATTTAAAAATGCCTGCAGGAACAGACGTTAAATATACCGATTCTGTTACACGGCAGTTGGAGGCGAGGGTTAACCATGTTTTGGGTATTGATCCGGCACATAATAAAACCAATCCAATTGTAGAGAGTATTATTTCAAACGTTGCTGTGGGCGCTGCTGAACCTAACAGTGGCAGTATGGGTGCCAGAAGCGAATTGGGTAGAATACAGATTTCGTTTGTTGAATTTGAAAAAAGACAGGGACATAGCACAAAACCATACCTTGACTCTTTAAGAGCGAGTATCAAAGGCATTCCGGGCGCTGAAATAACAGTCGATAAACAAAAAAGCGGGCCTCCTACAGATCCACCGGTTAATATTGAAGTAAGTGGCGATGATTTTGATGAAATCATAAAGACAGCAACAGGGCTTAAAAACTTTCTTGACAGTGCACAGGTGCCGGGTATAGAAGAACTGAAAATGGACATAGACCTCAACAACCCTGAAATTACACTCACCGTAAATCGTGAAAGAGCGCTGATTGAAGGCGTATCTTCTGCTCAGATTGGCGCGCAGATAAGAACTGCATTGTTTGGGAACGAGGCCAGTAAAATAAAGGATGGTGATGATGAATATAAAATTCAAGTAAGAACGGGCGAGTTACAGAGAAATAACCTTACAGACCTTCTGAATATGAATGTGAGTTTTAGAGATATGGCTACAGGAAAGTTTAAGAGCGTACCAATTAGCTCGCTCGTAAATATTGATTATACAAATACGCTGGGAAGTGTAAAAAGAAAAAATCAAAAACGGACGATTACTTTGTATAGTACTTTGTTGTCCGGATATACTTCTACCGGCGTAAATGCGCAATTGAAAAAAGTGATCAATCAGTTCAGAGGCACTTCCAATAATGTATCCATAACTCAAACGGGTGAAGGAAAGCAGCAAATGGAAACCATGAACTTCCTACAGTCTGCATTTGTTTGGTCGGTTTTACTGATTTTATTAGTGCTGGCATGGCAGTTCAATTCTATGAGTAAATCTGTAATTATTCTTACAGAAATTATCTTTAGTATTATCGGTGTGATGCTGGGCTTTGCCATTACAGGAATGACGGTTTCTTCGGTAATGGTGGGAGTAGGTGTGTTAGGCCTTGCCGGAATTGTAATTAAAAACGGTATTCTTGTAATTGAGTTTGCTGATGAACTTCGGGAAAGAGGGTTAAAAATCCGCGAGGCAGTTATTCAGGCCGGAAAAATCAGAATTATTCCGGTGATGCTCACCGCTGTAGCAGCCATATTGGCGCTTATACCATTGGCAATTGGTTTTAATATCAATTTTTACAACATGTTCGCTGAGTTCAGGCCGCACATCTTTTTCGGCGGCGATAGCGTTGCGTTCTGGGGGCCTTTGTCCTGGACGATTATCTTTGGGCTTACTGTAGCTTTCTTCCTTACTCTGGTGATGGTACCCAGTATGTATTTAATAGCCGAAAGGCTCAAGCGCCCAATGCGTAAGACATTTGGTGGCAAATGGGTTTCGTTTATGGGTATTCCTCCAATGATTTTTCTTTTTATTCCAATGATGATATTCAGCATGCTCAAACAGAAAAATAGAGTGGAAAAAAGAAGAAAAAAACTTGCAAATGACGTTAATAGTAATGAAGCCTTTGTGGGAAGTTGGTTTTAATCTCTGAGGCTGAAAAATATCATAAATCTCTTTGTTTGGAAACAGGCAGAGAGATTTTTTTTGATAAATGTTTTTTGATTGATTTTGAATCCATGTATTACGAATAAAAATTCTATCTTTGGCAGAGCTTTTCTTCTATTTAAAAACGTCTTGCAACAATGAAAAAATTAACCATTGCTTTTTTCCTTATAATTACTTCGCTTTTTTTGAATGCACAAATTGAGTCGAATCAGAATTTTATATTGACGGTGGGCGATGCCCGATTGGTTTTGAGTACTGAAGGAAAAATAAGTTTGTTAAATGAATTTTTCTTTAAGGATGGTTCCTTGGGATTTTTTGTTGATACCAAGGGCGATTTTAAAATTATTTGTGATAAGGTTATCTGTAATTCTGAAGGAGAAGCATATGGCCTTATGGCCGAAAACTCCGATTCGGAGTCAGAAAATTTCTTTTTATTAATAAAAAGTCGGGTTATCAAAATCGGTAATACTTCGGTAATTTTTGATGTTTTTAATAAGTTGAGTAGTGTCGGAAATACTTCTGTCTCCTACGACAGAGAAAAAAAACTGTCAAGGATTGGCAGGACTTATTTCTATTATAATAATAAAGGTAAAATAAGAAATGTGGGCAATACCGAAATTTACAATCAGTCAGGCGGGACAAGTTCTTTTTGGATTGGCAAATCTTATATTTCTTTCGGCTTCCAGAAAATGGTAGAAAAGGCAGGCCCTGTTTCAATTGATTATGATATGAGCGGAAAAATTAAAAGGATAGGAAATACAAGAATCAGTTATCTGTATGATGACAGATTGAAAAAAGTAGGAGATAATGAGATCTCGTACGATATGAATAAAAAGGTTACTCAAATCGGAAATATGAAAATCGGATATGAAAAGTGGAAATATGTTACGGATATTGGAAAAACCAAGATAGAATATTCATTGACTGATAACAGAGTGAGTAAAATAGGGAATAGCGTGATCTACTATGGTCTTTGATAAATTTTTTCTAAAATAATTGGGTAATTTATTTTAGCTTCAATAAGAAAAGTTATGACTTAATTGTTTTTATTTCTACTTTTATCAAAATATACTACTATGCCAATAAGAATGACAGATGATCCTCAAGGACAGGATAATTATGACTATAATGATGATAGTGGTGGCGGACGGTCGAACTTTCCTGGGGGTGGAGGCGGCGGAGGTTTATTGAGTCTGCTGCCGTTGTTGCTCGGTTTGTTTAGAGGTAAGGGCATCATTTGGCTGATAGTCATTGGTCTTGCTATTTATTTTCTGGGAGGAAAAGGTGGTTGTAATTTGGGAGGCTTGTTGGGTGACGAAAATAGTGGAGTACAACAATTGTTTTCAAAAAGCGGATACGGATACAGCGCCAAAGAATTTGATAAAGCTTCCATTTATGAAGGGCTCGAAGACAACAATACTAAAAACCCCTTACCTGAAGCAGTTTCTTTGCTGCGGTTTGCTCCTCGCCGTGGCGATCAGGGACAGCAGGGTAGTTGCGTTGCCTGGAGCAGCGCTTATGCCGCCCAAACGATTTTGACAGCAGCAGCTACAGGAAAAGACCCCAATTCTATTACATTTAGTCCATCTTATTTGTATAATCAGATCAGGCTGAGTCAGGACTGTCAGGGGTCTTATATACAACGTGCAATGGAAGCTATAAAACGTAATGGCGGAGTGCCTTTGAGCCAATACCCCTATAATGATCAGGATTGCAGCCGAAGCCCATCAGGGGCAGACCTGGCAGCCGGACGGCAAAACACGATTCATGGTTTTACCCGACTCACTGAAGGTGATAACCTCAATCCGATTAGCGTAAGAGCAGTAAAAGAACATTTAGCCAAAGATGCTCCTGTTGTAATTGGTATGCTGGTTGGTCAAAGTTTTATGACAGATATGATGGGACGTGAATTGTGGCAACCTCAAGGATTAGATAAGGCACAGGTGGGTTTAGGCGGCCATGCCATGTGTGTCATTGGATATGATGATAGGAAATTTGGAGGTGCTTTTCAGATTATGAACAGTTGGACTCCTCAATGGGGCAAAGATGGGATTGCCTGGGTAAGATACGGCGATTTTAAGAATTATGTTCGTGAGGCTTATGGTATTGATCCGCTTCCTAAATCTGCGGCTGTAGCCAATTTGCCTTTAGAATGTAGTGTTGGGTTAATCAATAATGCAACCAAACAATATATCCGTTTAAAATCAACCGGCAATAACACGTTTCAAACTGTTACGCCCATCAAGGTAGGAACAAGATTTAAAATGGAAGTAAAAAATTCTACCGAATGTTATGTATATATTTTCGGACAGGAAACTGACGGTAGCAGTTATGTTTTATTTCCTTATTTAAAACCTGGACAAACAGTTTCAAAACACTCGCCTTATTGTGGAATTACAGGCTATCGGGTTTTCCCTAAGTCAGAATCTTTGGAGGCAGACAATATTGGCAACAAAGATTATATGGCTGTAGTAACCAGTAAAAAAGAATTGAATTATAATCAGTTGAATAGCGCTATCAGTAGTAGCACACAGCCCACCTATTCAGGTAAGGTCAATGAAGCTTTAAAAACTATCCTTGTTTCCACTGCTACTTATAGCGCAACGAGTGACGGTAGAATCAATTTTAAAGTAAATGCAGCGCCAAATCAGGCCGTAGCTACTATTGTTGCATTTGATAAAGCGCCATAAAAATTCAAAAAATAAATTTAGAAATTGTCCAATCATTTAATACACGAAACAAGCCCATACCTTTTGCAACATGCCCATAATCCCGTGGACTGGTATCCATGGGGTGATGAAGCATTGCAAAAAGCAAAGGATGAAAACAAACCGATTCTTGTGAGCATTGGCTATGCCGCCTGCCACTGGTGCCATGTAATGGAAAGAGAGAGTTTTGAAGATGTAGAGACGGCTGGCTTTATGAATGACCATTTTATTAATATAAAAATAGACCGGGAAGAAAGGCCTGACCTCGATCAGATTTATATGGATGCTGTACAGGCAATGACCGGTAGCGGTGGCTGGCCGTTGAATGTTTTTTTGACGCCAGAAAAAAAACCATTCTATGGGGGTACTTATTTTCCTCCGGAGCCTATAAGCAACCGACCTTCTTGGAAGGATGTTCTTTTGGCTGTGTCAAATGCATTTAAAAATAAAAGAAAGGATATTGAAGAACAGGCCGAAAAACTAACAGGTCATTTGCATCTGTTTAATTCTTTTGGCATAGAGACTGAAGGCGTGAGTAATTTTCTCAACGAAGATCAGGCCGACACGGCTTGTAATAATCTTTTGAAGTCTGCCGATAAACAATGGGGTGGTTTTGGCAGTGCTCCTAAATTTCCTCAAACTTTTTCAATTCAATATTTACTGCGTTATTATTTTTCAGAAAAGAAAAGAGTTGGCAGTTATGCCGAAGCAGCGTTGCAGCAAGCATTGTTAAGCTTGGATAAAATGATAGAAGGCGGTATTTATGATCAGGCGGGAGGCGGTTTTGCCAGATACTCGACCGACAGAGAATGGCTGGCGCCACATTTCGAAAAAATGCTTTACGACAATGCACTATTGGTTTCAGTTTTGACGGAAGCCTTTCAAATCACAAAGAATAAAAAATATAAGAAAGCTATAGACCATACTTTAGCTTTTATTGAAAGAGAAATGCTCCATCCTCAGGGTGGATTTTATTCGGCTATGGATGCAGATAGCGAGGGAGAAGAAGGAAGATTCTATATTTGGGATTATGATGAGGTAACCGAAGTTTTGGGAGATGATGCGGAAATTTTTACTGCTTATTACAATATTACGCCTGAAGGTAATTGGGAAGGGAAAAATATTCTCAGGATATTGGAACCTCTTGAAGATTTTTCGAATCGGTTAAAAAAGCCGGTTGATGAAGTCGAGGCAATTTTGGATAGAGGAATTAAAAAATTAATGACAAGACGTTCTAATCGGATTCGTCCGGCTTTGGATGATAAAGTCATTTTAGGATGGAATGCGCTGATGAATGTTGCTTACAGTAAATCTTATGCTGCTACAGGCGAAGAAAAATATTTACAACGTGCTGTTCATAATATGCAATTCCTGATTGAAGCATTTAAAAATCAGAATGGCTCTTATAATCATGTCTGGAAAAATAATCATTCTAAATACACAGCCTTTTTGGATGATTATGCTTTTTTGATTCAGGCGCTGCTGCAACTTCAAAAAGTAAGTGGAGATAATCATTGGCTGCATATTGCCGAATCTCTTTGTAATAAGGTCATTGAGGACTTTAGTGAAGACGAAATATTTTTTTATTACACCCCTTCTTATAACCATGACGTGATTGTGAGGAGGAGAGAAATTTATGATAATGCTACTGCATCAGGGAATGCAATAATGGCACAGAACCTATATGAGCTGGGAATATTTCTGGATAACAGGCAATGGATACAAAGGGCTGAAAAAATGCTTTCGGGGATGAACAATATGATGGTAAAATATCCGACAAGTTTTGGCGCCTGGCTTTGTAGTGCGTTTGAAATGATGAAAGGACTGGATGAGATTGTGCTAATGGGCGATTATCAAAAAGCACAGAAGCAAATATTGGCGCATTATTTGCCACATGCAATATTTATGGTTTCTTCTAAACCGGAAGACAAATATCCCTTACTAAAAGATAAACAGATTCTTCAGCCGCTGACTATTTATTTGTGTAAGAATTATTCATGCCAGCAACCGGTTTATTCTGTAGAAAAATTAATCAATAACCTACAGCTATGAGTTTGAAGAAACTTCTTTGGCTTCAAAATGGTTTATTATAATTTTTGCTTTTGCTTTTCCCGCTACTAAAGCGATTTCTTCAAAGCTTTTTTCACGGATGTTTTTAAGGGAGCGAAATTCAGTTAAAAGCTGATCGGCTGTGGCTTTACCGATTCCTTTAATTTGCTCTAATTCATTCTTAAAGGTGCCTTTGCTCCGCTTTTGCCTGTGAAATGTGATTCCAAAGCGGTGCACCTGGTCTCTCACAAATCGAAGCAGTTTCAGGCTACTGCTGTTATAAGGTAATTTCAAAGATTCCTTATCACCTGTAAAAAATATTTCCTCTACATTTTTTGCAAGTCCGATAAGCGTCAGGCTGCCTGTAAGGTTTAGTTCTTCAATGGCTTCCATTGCAGCGCTCAATTGGCCCTTGCCTCCATCAATTATTACTAACTGTGGTAATGATTGATTTTCTTCTATCAGCCTTTTATAGCGCCGATAAACTGCTTCTTTCATGCTCGCAAAATCATTAATGCCTTCTACCGTCTTTACGTTAAAATGTCGGTAATCTTTTTTGCTCGGCACTCCGTTTTTGAAGCAAACCATAGCCGATACCGGAAAGCTTCCCTGAAAATTGGAATTATCAAAACACTCGATGTGAACAGGTAATTCCTGTAATTGTAAATCCATCTGCAGTTCTTCCAGTATTTTTACATGATCCACATTCCTGCTGACTTTCAGCCGTTCCTTATTTTTAATTTCTTCAATAAAGTGATTGACATTTTTTTCAGAAAGCGCTAATAGCTTCTTGTTATCGCCGCCCTTTGGAATAATTATTTTTACTTTTTCTTCAGGATAGTCAATTGCAAAGGGTACAATGATATCAGTGGCATCACTATTAAAAGTCAATCGTAAATACCGAATGGCATAAATCAGCATTTCTTCAATCGTTTCATCAAGTTTGGCATCTAAACGATTTGTCTGTGTTTGTACAATAGTGCCATTGCGCACCATCAGGTAGTTTACATAAGCAATGCTTTTTTCTTTTTGAATGGAGAATATATCTTTATCCCCACCTTTGAAACCTGCTACAACTGACTTGGATTGATAATATTCTTCTAAATACTCAATTTTTTTCCTAACCTCTTCTGCCTTTTCAAACTTCAGCTCTTTTGCCAATACCATCATCTCCTCCTTAAAATGATTGATAACCGGTTTCAGATTACCCTTCAGAATATCTCTAACCCGCTTGATATTTTCATTATAATCTTCTTGGGATTGAAGGCCTTCACACGGCCCCAAACAGTTACCCAAATGGTACTCTAAACAAACTTTGAACTTTCCTTTTTCAATATTTTTTTTAGTCAGATTAAGCGAACAGGTACGTAACGGAATGGTTCTTCGTATGAACTCTAATAATTCCCTTACTTTAAATACCGAGGTATAAGGCCCAAGATATTCCGAACCATCGTTAATAGGATTACGGGTTAGGAAAACTCGAGGGAAGGGTTCGTTTTTTATCACAATATAGGGATAGGATTTACTGTCCTTAAGATTGATATTGTAGCGAGGCTGGAATTGTTTTATCAGAGAATTTTCCAGAAAGAAAGCATCCTGCTCGCTGTTTACTATGGTGAATTCAATTCGGGCAATCCTCTGTACCAGTTCATGAGTTTTATAAGACGTGAAAGTTTTGCTGAAATAGGAACTGACACGTTTACGCAGATCTTTGGCTTTACCCACATAAAGAATCTTGCCGGTTTGATCAAAGTATTTATAGATGCCCGGTTCGTGCGGTATGGTATTAGCAATATGTGAAAATTCCTGCTGAGTCAAAACCTTAAACTTGAATTGTCAAATAATATTATAACAACAAAGATCCGTTCTTTATGTTTTCCTTCTTAAATTGGCTCAAATATAAAATCATCGTCGAAAAATTTCAGGTTGTAAAACCCGAAATCAAAAATAATTTGAAAAAATGCAAGATTTTTTTAGAAAATATTATGCTTTGCATGTATATTGCACTCCTGAGCGTTATAATGAATATTAAAATATCAAATATCACCTCTGTTTTAGTGGTTATCACCACCACAACTACCACCACAACCCGTTGAGGGTTGTATTTTGCTTATATTATCCTTTGGGCGCTTTGCCGTGTATTACAAGAAATTGTCTGTCATTCATCAAAAATTAATTCAAAAAAATTATCAAACTTTATATGCGTGTTTTAAAATTCGGAGGTTCTTCAGTAGCAAATGCTGAAAACATCAAAAAAGTAAATGAAATAATAAAAAAATCTGCACAGCAGGATAAAACTATAATTGTGGTTTCGGCATTGTCAGGCATAACGGACCTGCTGTTGCAAAGTGGTACAAAAGCGGCTGACGGTGATGAGGTGTATAAGGAAAACATCCGAACCATTGAGCACAGGCATTTTGAGGCCATCAAGCAATTAATACCGGTGGCGCATCAGAGTCAGTTGCTGAGTTTGGTGAAAAAATCAATCAATGAAATTGAAGATATCTGTAATGGAATTTTCCTGCTGAGTGAAATTACGCCACGAACCAAGGACAGGCTAGCAAGCTATGGTGAATGGCTTTCATCACAAATTATTGCGGCGAGTTTGAATTATTCGGACTTTGAAATTACCTGGAAAGATGCAAAAGAACTGATTGTTACCAACAGTAATTTTACTCATGCAGAAGTGGATTTTGAGAAAACGAATAAAAAAATCCGAACTTATTTTAAAGAGACAGATGCCCATACATTTATCATTCCGGGGTTCATTGCAGTCAATAAAAAAGGAATTACCACTACTTTGGGCAGAGGTGGTTCTGATTACACTGCCGCAATTATTACTACAGCATTAAATGCCGACATTTTGGAGATTTGGACAGACGTGAGCGGTATGATGACGGCTGATCCGCGTTTGACCTCCAACGCCAAAGTTATTCATCATATTTCTTACAGAGAGGCGATGGAACTTTCCCATTTTGGAGCAAAAGTGATTTACCCGCCTACCATTCAACCGGTGATGAATAAGGGAATACCGGTGTGGATTAAAAATACTTTTGCGCCCGATGATTATGGTACAAAAGTTACAACCGAAATTGATAAATCTGCAGAAGATGAAGAGAATATTGTAAGAGGAATTTCTAGTATTAATAATATTTCATTACTTAGTCTTGAAGGTGGCGGAATGGTAGGTATCCCCGGTTTTTCGAGGAGATTGTTCGGCGCTCTGAGTTCGGAGCAGATAAATGTAATTTTGATTACTCAAAGCTCATCCGAACATTCAATTTGTGTGGCTATTGACAGTAATGATACCGTTAAAGCAAAGAAAGCGGTGGATAAAGTTTTTGAAGATGAAATCCTTTTGAAAAAAGTAGATCCGCTAAAAATTGAAAATGCACATTCTATTATTGCACTCGTGGGCGAAAATATGAAAAATCATACAGGCGTGAGTGGCAGGATGTTTAGCGCTTTAGGTCGAAATGGTATCAACATCAGGGCTATTGCCCAAGGCTCGTCTGAAAAGAATATTAGCACTGTTATAGCTACGCACGATGTATCTAAAGCTATTAATGTGTTGCACGAAGAGTTCTTTGAGACAACCATTAAACACGTAAACCTGTTTATTACCGGAACTGGAAATGTGGGGTCTAAGCTTTTGAATCAATTGCACCAGCAAGCCGCAACATTAAAAAAACAACTGAATTTAGATATTCAGGTGGCCGGTCTGAGCAATAGCAGGAAAATGATTTTTAAAAATGAAGGTATTGACCTCAGTAATTGGAAGGAGGCATTAGATAAAGGTAGTGAGGCTTCAATTAGTAAGTTTGTTAATGAGGCCATAGCCAGAAATCTGCGTAACTCAATATTTGTGGATGTTACTGCAAACAAAGATGTTGCGGCTTTATATGAGAAGCTTCTGAAAAAAAGTATTGCAGTTGTTGCCTGCAACAAAATTGCGGCTTCATCTGAATATAAAAATTATAAGTATTTAAAAGAATTGGCAAGAGAGTACAACTCGAAATTTTTGTTTGAAACCAATGTGGGCGCTGCATTGCCTGTAATTGGCACGCTTAACGATTTGGTGAGAAGCGGAGATGAAGTAAAGAAGATAGAAGCCGTCTTAAGCGGTACGCTCAACTTTGTGTTTAATAATTATGACGGAACAAGGAAATTTGCCGAGGTAGTAAAACAAGCTCAGGACGAAGGCTATACCGAACCCGATCCGCGTCTTGATTTGGGTGGAACAGATGTGATGCGAAAGATTTTGATTTTGGCAAGAGAAGCTGGATATGAAATGGAAATGGAGGATATTGCCAACAATAGTTTTATGCCCGAAAGTTGCATGAAAGGCAGTGTTGCTGAGTTTTATGAGTGTTTGGATAAGGAAGAAGATCATTTTCATAAAATTTTGAATGTGGCTCAAGCCGAAAATTGCAAATTGAAATTTGTAGCATCTTTCATTGAAGGCAAGGCTTCAGTAGGTTTGCAGCATGTTGACCCTGCACATAATTTATATCACCTTTACGGAAAAGATAATATTGTGTTATTTTACACTACACGATATGCCGATAATCCTTTGGTGATAAAAGGCGCAGGTGCAGGCGCTGATGTTACGGCCAGTGGCGTTTTTGCCGATATTGTGAGGGCGGCTACATTGTAATAATTGTTAAGAAAAATTGAAGAAGTCATTTTATATTTTTGAAATCAATGAGTTTAGAGATAAAAAACCAATCGGTAATCTCTTTTTCCGGTCAAACAGAAAACAGGAAATGCGTTGTAAAAGCGCCGGGTACGGTGGCAAATCTGGTATGTGGTTTTGATATTTTGGGGCTTGCCCTCAACGAGCCTTTTGATATCATGGAGTTTGAGCTAACGGATAATCCCGGAGTTACTATTCAAAACAGAGATAACTTTAATCTGCCTACCGAGCCAGAAAAAAATGTGGCCGGAGTAGTGTTATTGGCTGCTTTGGAAAAGTTAAAAAACAACAAGGGTATTTCTGTTACCATTGAAAAGCACATCAAACCCGGTAGCGGACTGGGCTCCAGCGCTGCAAGTGCCGCCGGTGCCGCCGTAGGCGCCAATCATTTGTTGGGAAATGTTTTTTCAAGAGACGAGGTTGTTCAATTAGCAATGATAGGCGAGAAACTCGCTTCCGGTGTAAAACATGCCGATAACATCACTCCCTGTATCATGGGCGGGGTTACACTTATCCGTTCCATCCACCCTTTGGACATTATACCGGTGCCTACACCCGATTTGCATGTAACGGTAGTGCATCCTCAAATTGAGGTACGCACATCCGATGCACGGCAAATTTTGAAACAACAGATTTATTTAAAAGATGCCATCAGGCAGTGGGGAAATATTGCCGGCTTGGTGGCAGGTTTTATGAGCAACGACATAGACCTTATTGGCCGCTCGTTGGAAGATGTAATTATAGAGCCGGTACGTAGTATTCTGATTCCGGGTTTTGATGAAGTTAAAACAAAATGCAAAGAGGCCGGCGCTCTGGGAGGAGGCATTTCGGGCTCAGGTCCTTCTATTTTTATGCTGAGTAAAAATGAAGTAACTGCAAAAGAAGTGGGCAACATCATGAGAGAGGTGTATGAAAAAATTGGTATTGAAAATTTTGTGTACGTAACTACTATTAACAAAAAAGGTGTGGAAGTTCTGGATAGTTAATATAACTTTCGACATCGGATTAAAAAACTTTATGAAGTATTATTCACTCAACAAAAAATCCCCAATTGTAAACTTCAAGGGAGCCACCATCAACGGTCAGGCGCCGGACAAGGGTTTGTATTTTCCCGAAAAATTGCCCGAAGTTAGCAGCGCGTTGATAGAAAACATTGAAAACCTGCCAGATGCTGAAATTGCATTCAGGGTGATAGAACCTTATGTAGGTGATTGTATTCCCAATCTGGATTTATTTGATATTGTAAAGGAAACTGTTAACTTTCCTATTCCGTTGAAAAAAGTTGGAGATAATATTTCCTCTTTAGAGCTTTTTCATGGGCCAACCTTGGCATTTAAGGATGTGGGTGCCAGATTCATGAGTCGTTGCCTCGGATATTTTTTGAAAAATGAAGAACGAAAAGTAACCGTACTGGTAGCCACTTCAGGCGATACCGGCGGCGCAGTTGCAAATGGATTCTATGATGTGAAAGGCGTGAACGTCATCATCCTTTATCCGAAAGGCCGTGTGAGCCCGGTGCAGGAAAAACAACTGACTACTTTGGGAAAAAATATTATTGCGCTTGAAGTGGACGGCACTTTTGATGATTGTCAGCAAATGGTGAAACAGGCATTTATTGATAAAGAAATTAATGAAAAAAGATTTCTCACTTCGGCAAATTCTATCAATGTGGCGAGATGGCTGCCACAACAATTTTATTACTTTTTTGCTTACAAACAATGGAAGGAGAAAGGCAAACAACCTGTGGTATGTGTGCCCAGTGGTAATTTTGGAAATATTTGCGCAGGATTGCTGGCAAAAGTAACCGGTTTGCCTTTGGGGCATTTTATAGCAGCTTGCAATGTGAACGATATTGTTTCCGACTATCTGAAAACTGAAAAATTAGTTCCAAAAACTGCAGTAGCTACGCTGTCTAATGCAATGGACGTGGGTAATCCCAGCAATTTTGTGAGAATTATTGAATTGTTTCAAAAGGAATTTCCGGCGCTTAAAAATAATTTGTCATCATACACTATTACAGATACCGAAACAATTGAAACAATAAAAAGGATTTATACACAATATCATTACACCTTAGACCCACATGGCGCAGTTGCCTGGTTAGCGCTTGAGCGATATCTGGAGCAATTTCCTGATCAGAAAGGGTTTATTCTGGAGACAGCACATCCTGTAAAATTTCCGGATGCAGTAATAGAGGCTACTGGTAAGGGCGTGGAAATACCTCCGTCTATTTCTTCTATTATGCACCGCGAAAAAGAGACAGTTGAAATAAAGCCTGATTTTGAAAGTCTGAAAGACTATTTACTGGCTTAGATGAAAGTCTTTCGGTTTTTGGTGTAAATTTACATCATGCATGATATTGAACCTTTTTACAATTGGCAGCATATCTATGTGAGCGAAGAAGACGATCGGTCGCCTTTTTACGGTATCGAACACTCCGAATTTGAATATACCGATACGGTTTACAATTTTTACATTCACCCTCAGTGGGATTATTTTGGCAGCAAAACTTTATATATGAAAGTTTTAATGGCAGACTATGACGAACATTATGCCATTATTGAAATGATAGGAGAGTGGAATGATGCTGTGGAGAATGATATAATGATAATAAAACGCGAAGTCCTTGAAAATTTTATGGATCAGGGGGTTTTCAAATTCATATTAATTGCAGAAAATGTACTGAATTTTCATAGTGGCGACCGAGATTATTATGAAGAGCTTCATGAAGAACTTTCGGACGAAAATGGCTGGATCGTTTGTCTCAATATGCCCGATCAAACACAATATGACTTCAGGAAAGCAAAGCTTAACCAGTTTGTAGAACTTAAAGAAATCGAAAACTGGCGGGCTTACAAACCCTATCATTTATTTAAAAGAATTGATAATGAAATATCTGCAAGACTTATATAAAATATCGTTAATGTTTATATTCAAAATCTTCGCTTGGAGTATAACGAAAAGAAAGGATTTTTTGAACATGAAATTTATCAGGTAATATTTTGTTGCAGTTATTAAAAAACTGCATTACATTTGCTTCAATTCTATCATCATTCTAACGTTTATTATGAACTGGTCACATTTCTTTACATCTTCTGTTGGAAAAAAAATTATTATGGCCTGCTCCGGGCTTTTTCTGATAGCATTTCTGCTGGTACATGCCGGGTTAAATGCCTGTATCTGGGCTTTTGACGGCGGCGAAATGTTTAATAAAGCAGGACATTTTATGGGATCTACCGTTGTCATGCGGATTCTTGAAATAGGATTGTTTGTATTTTTTATAATACACATCGTTCAAGGAGTAGTGATGGAGCTTCAAAACAGAAGCAAAAGAGGCTCCAAGGGTTATGCCGTTGCTTTGGGAAACCGAGGCAGCAAGTGGTATAGCCGCAGCATGGCTATTCTCGGTCTTCTTATATTACTA
Organism: Chitinophagaceae bacterium; assembly: GCA_023957575.1. Taxonomy (GTDB): domain Bacteria; phylum Bacteroidota; class Bacteroidia; order Chitinophagales; family Chitinophagaceae; genus Niabella. The sequence continues at coordinate 580,607 of JAMLGU010000001.1, forward strand.
TTTCTCATTGTACATTTAGGACATTTCTGGATTCCCAATCGCAGCAATCAGGGGTGGCTTCTGGGCGAAGAAATAAACCTGTTCGAAAAAATGAAGGAAGTGTTTAGTAATCCAGTTTGGGTTATATTATATACTGTAGGCGTGATTGCTTTGTTTTATCATTTGTCTCATGGCTTCCAAAGCGCCTTTCGTACACTCGGATTGACTAATCATAAATATATTAATATCATACAAACAGTAGGTTTAGTATATAATGTCGTAATTTGTCTTGCATTTATTATGATGCCCATTAGTTTTTATTTTGGTTGGGTTCAATAAACATATCAACTGTTTTAAACTTAAAACTTCAGAACCTTTATCTTCAAACCAGAAACTTTTTTAAAATATGTTAGACGCAAAAATACCTGCCGGAAAATTAGAGGAAAAATGGAATAATTATAAAGGCCATTGCAAATTGGTTAATCCTGCCAATAAACGTAAGTTGGAAATAATAGTTGTGGGTACAGGTCTGGCTGGGGCTTCTGCAGCAGCCACACTTGGCGAGCTGGGTTACAAAGTGAAAGCCTTTTGTTTTCAGGATTCGGCAAGGCGTGCGCACTCTATTGCGGCACAAGGCGGTATCAATGCTGCCAAAAACTATCAAAATGATGGTGATTCCGTTTTTCGTTTGTTTTACGATACGATCAAGGGTGGCGACTATCGTGCAAGAGAGGCCAATGTGCACCGTCTGGCAGAAGTGAGTGTAAATATTATTGACCAATGTGTGGCACAGGGTGTACCTTTTGCCCGGGAGTATGGCGGTTTGTTGAACAATCGCTCATTTGGCGGAACCCAGGTGAAGCGCACCTTCTATGCTGCCGGACAAACAGGGCAGCAATTACTCATAGGCGCTTATCAGGCTATGGAGCGGCAGGTTGCCTTGGGAAATGTAGAAATGTTCAGTCGTCATGAAATGCTGGATGTGGTAGTGATTGATGGTAAGGCAAGAGGAATTATTGCCAGAGATTTGGTCTCCGGCAAACTTGAAAGATATTTTGGCCATGCGGTTGTGCTTTGTACCGGAGGTTATGGTAATGTTTTCTATCTCTCCACCAATGCAATGGGCAGCAATGCCACAGCAGTATGGAAAGCCCACAAAAAAGGCGCTTTCTTTGGCAATCCTTGTATGACACAAATACACCCTACCTGCATTCCGGTTTCGGGAGATCATCAAAGCAAGCTCACACTAATGTCTGAGTCTTTGCGAAATGATGGCCGTATTTGGGTACCTAAGAAAAAAGAAGAAACGCGTAGGGCTAATGATATTCCGGAAGAAGAAAGAGATTATTATCTTGAAAGAAGATATCCTGCATTTGGCAACCTCGTTCCGCGTGATGTGGCTTCGCGGGCTGCTAAAGAAAGATGCGATGCCGGCTATGGTGTAGGAACTACCAAGCAGGCGGTATATCTGGATTTTAAATATAATTTGATAAACAAATACGGCAGAACCGAAGCCAGCAAGCAAGGTATTCATAACCCCGATCAGGAAACATTAATAAGGTTGGGAAAAGAAGTAGTGAAAGAAGAATATGGCAACCTGTTTGACATGTATGAGAAAATAACCGGCGAAAACCCTTATGAAGTGCCCATGCGCATTTACCCTGCAGTACACTACACAATGGGTGGTTTGTGGGTTGACTATGAGCTGATGACCAGTGTGAAAGGATTGTATTGTCTGGGCGAAGCCAACTTTAGCGACCACGGCGCCAATCGTTTGGGCGCATCAGCGCTGATGCAGGGTTTGGCTGACGGATATTTTGTAATTCCTTACACCATTGGTAATTATCTGGCTGATGAAATAGCCGTGAAGCCTATCCCGACTACACATGAAGCATTTGAAGCGGCTGAAGCGCATGTAAGCGAAAGAATTAATACGCTGATGAACATTCAGGGAACCGAGTCGGTAGAAAGTTTCCATAAACGTTTGGGAAAAATCATGTGGGAAAAATGCGGAATGGCTCGTAATGAAAAAGGACTGAAAGAAGCCATAGTTGAAATAAGGGCTTTGAGAGAAGAGTTTTGGAAAAATGTAAGAGTGCCGGGAGAAATCAATGAAATGAATCCCGAGTTGGATAAGGCAAACAGAGTAGCAGATTTTCTGGAGTTGGGCGAGTTGATGTGTATGGATGCCTTGGACAGAAGAGAGAGCTGCGGCGGTCACTTCCGCGAAGAAAGCCAGACTGAAGAAGGCGAAGCGCTAAGGCATGATGATGAATTTATGTATGTTTCGGTATGGAACTACAAGGGTGATGAAAGCTGGGAAATGTTGAAGGAGCCATTGAATTATGAAGTAATTCAGCCTACTCAAAGAAACTATAAATAGTACAATTATTATTGTTTTTAACAAGGGAATAACATAAAACATTAATTGTCAGATTTTTGAATTTGGTAATTAGCAAATTGACAAAATATGGAGCATTACAATATGAACCTTACCTTAAAGGTTTGGAAACAAAAGAACAGCCAGAGTGCCGGAAGGTTTGAAACTTATCAGGTTAAGGATGTTTCTTCGGAAATGTCTTTTCTGGAAATGTTTGATGTTTTGAACGAGCAGTTGATTCATGAAGGAAAAGAACCGATTGCTTTTGACCACGATTGCCGTGAAGGTATTTGCGGTACCTGTTCTATGTATATCAACGGAAGACCTCACGGCCCCTGGCACGGCACCACTACCTGCCAGTTGCACATGCGCGCTTTTAAAGATGGTGATACCATTGTGGTAGAACCCTGGCGTGCAAAGGCTTTCCCTGTAATTAAAGACCTGATGGTTGATCGCAGTGCATTTGACCGTATTATTCAGGCCGGAGGTTATATTTCGGTAAACACCGGTGTAACCATCGACGGGAACGCAATTCCTGTAAACAGAGATAACGCCGAAAAATCATTTGCGGCGGCAGCTTGTATAGGTTGCGGCGCATGCGTGGCAGCCTGTAAAAACTCTTCAGCAATGTTGTTCCTTTCGGCTAAGGTATCACATCTGGCATTATTGCCTCAGGGAGAAATAGAAAGAAAAAAGCGCGCTTTGGATATGGTAGCCCAAATGGATAAAGAAGGATTTGGCTCCTGCACCAATACCGGCGCATGTGAAGCAGTATGCCCCAAAGAAATTGAGATTACAAATATTGCCCGGCTTAACAGGGAATATTTGTCGGCAGGACTGTCTGCTGATAAATAATAGCCACCAAAAGCGGTAAATATAATTTCCATAAACCTCCTTTGATTTTCGTAAAGGAGGTTTTTTATTCATTTTCATCAATATTTGCTTTCTTAGATAGTATAAAATGGAGTACGCAATTATATCAGTGCCGGCCGCACCCGTCAGACGAAAACCTTCTCACAGAAAAGAAATGACCAATCAGCTATTGTTTGGCGATGCCGTCAGAATTTTAAAGAGAAAGGGTAAAAGGTGGGTAAAGGTTGAAAGTCTTTATGATGGTTACAAAGGATGGGTAACCAATCATTTGATTACAATTGTTAAAAGGAAGAAGGCCTTACAACCATCAATTTGTTTGACCGGAGAAATAATAAACACCATAAACTTTAATGGCTCCATTATGCATGTCCCATTGGGGGCATGTTTGCCGAACTTTGAAAATAATGTGGGTGAGATAGGAAGTCTTAAGTATGAATATTCGGGCAAAAAGATTTGTGTTTCAGATCAAAATATTTCTAAGGGAGAACTTGTTGAAAAATATTCTAAACAATGGCTGAATGTGCCTTACTTATGGGGTGGCAAAACGATTCTGGGTGTGGATTGCAGCGGTTTTGCACAAATGGTTTTTAAGATGGTGGGCGTAGCTGTGTTAAGGGATGCATGGCAACAGGCAGAGCAGGGAAAGCTTGTGCCAAATCTTGTTGAAGCACAACGGGGCGATTTGGCTTTTTTTGATGACAAAGATGAAATTGTGCATGTGGGTATTCTCTTGGGCGATGATAAAATCATTCACGCTGCAGGAAAGGTGCGAATTGATACAATAACCGAAAAAGGGATTATAAACTCAGATACCGGAAAACAAACCCATCAGCTAAAAATCATCAAACGATATTATTTCTGAGCGTATCTTTTCTTCTTTATTATAACCAAAAGGAATTGCCCTGTTTTTTTCAACCTTCATTCTTATTAAGAGGGTAAGCAGCAATTGTTTGGATTGTGATAATGTTTGCCAGCCCAATGTTGCTATTGGTATGGGAGAGAGCGAAAAGCCGGTATAATCATTGACAACTCCATCCTCAATATTTTGTACTCCTTTAAGTGTAGTGGAATTTGTCCTTTTGAAATCTTTTCTTAATTTTTTATCAAGTTTTTTAAACTCGGAGACAATCAGTCTTCTGTATTCGGGATTGTCATCTGTGTATGCAATTATCTGATAACCCATGAATGGGAGGGCGTAGGTACTGTCTGCATCTTCAATTATCTGTTCGTTTTCGGCTAAGATGGCTTCCACCCTTTTTGCTTTAAAAACGAAGGGGTTAAAGACTTTATAAATCCCTTTGGCAAAAAAAAGGGAAGTATCGGTTTGAAGTTTAATCTGTTTATTCAACAAATCAGGGTCTTCTACAAATGCCTTGGTGAAGGCGGAAAAATTGCCTTCCAATGGGTTTACTCTGAAGTATTCCTTAACAAGATTTGCAAATCGCTTTTGACCAAAACCTGTTGATGTCAAAAGCATGCATATTATAAGGGTACAAAATCTTTTCATCTTAAGTTTTCCTAAGATAAAAGTAAGCAGTAAAATACTAATTAATTATTAAAATTTTCTTTATAATTGTCAATAGCTTCTTTGATGATGGTGAGCGCCGTTTCTCTGTCCTGAAAAGTATCAATTTCTACCTTTTTGCTTTCCAATACTTTGTATTGCTCAAAGAAGTTGCGCAACTCCAGTAAAAAATGCTGCGGGAGTTCATCAATATTGTCAAAATGATTCACCGACGGGTCATCCTGAGCCACAGCAATGATTTTATCATCATATTCTCCACTGTCAATCATCTGCATGTTACCGATAACCTTAGCACGAACAAGGCATAATGAGCGGATTGTTTGTGAGCACAGCACTAATATATCCAAAGGGTCGCGATCCTGACCTAAGGTTTGGGGAATAAACCCATAGTTTACAGGGTAATGAAACGAGGAATAAATAATTCTGTCTAATTTCAATAAACCCGTTTGTTTGTCTATTTCATATTTTGCTCTCGAACCTTCTGGTATTTCAATAATCGTATTAACAATTTCGGGGGCGTTTGGCCCGTAACTTACGCCATGCCAGGGGTGATGTACTTTTAACATAATTGCTTGTTTGTGCGAGCTTAAGGCAAAACTGCTCAACGAAAAATTTTGTACAAAAATAGACGAAATTGTTGAAAATATGAGTATGAAAATATTTGAGGTTGTTTTTTATGAGCTATTTATTTGGTGAGCGCTGCGTCTTGTTGGTCATGGTCGAACAAATATTTAAAGTCCACTAACCATTTGCCACCAATTTTCACTATTTTAAGGGTGTCTGTATTATCCTTGTGAAAAGAGTTGGAATAGATAATGATACTGGTAGAGTCATTAATCAACTTTCGGTTGTGGATGTTTACAGAGGCATCCCACAGCCCTTGTTTTTCATCTGTTGGGAGCCGCACCCTCGATACGGCATCCAGTTGCTGGTCGTTCACAGAGTCGTGCAGCATAAACTTGCCGGCTTTGTCAAAATCGCCTTTTAAAGCGGCTTGCACAAAACTGATGGCAGTACTCAAATCGTCCTCATCATTTTCAGATGCGGAAGCGCTCGTGTCGTTGCCACTGTTGCACGCCAATAATGAAAAAAGCAGGAATGATAAGTAAAAATATCCTTTCATCCCTGCAAATTACAAACTTTATAAGAGATTTTATTCGGTTTTTAATTTTTCCAAACCTTTTTGAATTTCTTCTAACTTTTTGGGGTCAATATTCTTCAATACACTATCTGCAACTTCCAAAGAGTGTTTTAATTCATCCGTGTTCAAAAATTCTGAATCTCCGGGATGTGGATTGTTCAGGTCAATTCCTTCTACTTTGTTAATTTGGCTTTTCCCCATCTTCATCAGTGCAGACATGCTGAAATCCACTTTCCAGCGCCCGTCTTCTTTCACAAGTGTAAATTCTGCAGCTTCTTTGCCTGCTGCCTTATTGGTTACCATTACAAAGGCTTTATCTCCCTCTATCCTGGCTTTGCCTATTTCAACATTTTGAAATTCTTTTACGGGATCGTTCTCTTTATTGGCATCTTTCATTGTTTCAGCAAGATCCATACCTTTTTTTACCATATCCAGTGTGGTTTTGCTGTCTTTGGTTGCCAGTTTGGATGCGCCGTCAATATCTTTTTTGGCCATCAGTTCAAAAAATGATTTCAAAACTGTATTTGGATCATTGCTATCGGCAGCGCCACAACCTGCCATAAAAACGAATATTGTGCCAGCCATCAGTAGTACGGAGATTTTCTTCATGATTTGTTTATTTTAATAATAAGTACGAATTAAATACAGTTTTTGTATATGACAAAATAATATTTTGCTAAAACACCAACGCATGACTTTTTTAAGCTGATAAATTTTGTCAAAACTCCATTTTTTGATAGAATTAAATTGCCTTTCATCATTTATTTTTTCATTTTTATTGTAACCGATTGATTAATGATTAATTTAGCCTTTAATTTTTGCCAGAATGAAAGTACGTTTTCAATCTCTCGATGTTTTCAGGGGCGCTACGGTTAGCCTGATGATATTAGTAAACAACCCCGGCAGTTGGTCTCATATATTTAAGCCATTGGCACACGCCAAATGGCATGGTCTTACGCCCACCGACCTCGTTTTCCCCTTCTTTTTGTTTGCAGTGGGCAATGCCATGAGTTTTGTAATTCCACGACTTAGGGAGGCAGGAGATGCTGCTTTCTGGAGAAAAATTATAAAAAGAACGCTCATCATTTTTGCAATTGGTCTCTTTCTCAACTGGTATCCTTTTATCAGATGGAATAACGATTCATTGCAGTTCATCAATTGGGTAAACAGTTCCAATCCCGAAAAAGGGGTAAGAATATTGGGAGTGCTGCAAAGGATAGCGCTGTGTTATTTCTTTGCGTCATTAATTATTTATTATTTAAAGCCAAAGACGGCCTATTTTGTTTCGCTGGTGCTATTGCTGCTTTATTGGGCTATTTGTCTTATCGGAAATCCAGCCGATCCATTCAGCCTCGAAGGCTGGTATGGCAATGTGATAGACAGGGCTGTCTTAGGAGTTCCACACATGTACAAGGGCGAAGGCGTACCCTTTGATCCGGAAGGAATACTAAGCACTCTGCCGGCTATTGTACAGGTGGTCTTTGGGTACTTTGTGGGCATGTATATCAAAAGCAATAGCGTGGAACCCAATCCTGAGCAGCCCACAGGCGCTGTTTATAAGATGCTTACCGGCTTGTTTGTAAGTGGCGTGGCATTGCTGATTACCGGTTTTGCCTGGGATACTGTTTTTCCCATCAATAAAAAAATATGGACGAGCTCTTATGTGATTTATACCACAGGCCTTGCTACCATCACCATTGCCACCATGATTTATTTGATGGAAGTAAAAAAAGTAAAAGGATTTATCAGTAATTTTTTTGAAGTCTTTGGCAAAAATCCGTTGTTCATATTTGCACTGAGCGCTTTTCTTCCCAAGACACTGGGGCTCATCAGAATGGGCGAAGGGTTAACTCCCTGGAACTGGCTTTATAAAAAAGTATTTATCCATACTCCGGGTGCGCCGGAAATCGGTTCCCTGCTGTATGCCATCTCCGTCATCGTTTTTATGTGGGCAATAGCCTGGTGGATGGACAAAAAGAAAATCTACATCAAGGTTTAAAAGTGTTATTATCCCATTGCGGCTCCCAGTCCGGCTGCAATAACAGCTACAATCATCAACAGGATGCTGATGATGATAAGTACTACCCATATTTTAAAATAGGTGCCTAAGCTGTATAATCCGTTCGACAATTGCTGCTGGTTATTCTCTGCAATGGACTTTCTGGTTAATGTAGAAAACCGGTACAAAAAATAAAACAGTATCAGATTGAAAGCCAAAGACAAAATTACCGAGATGACAGTGCCCGAAGTCTGAAATTGAGCCATCTTTTCATCAAAACCTTCCTTTGCAGCAACTTTAGACACCGGATTTGGATTGATAAAAAAAGTAATCAATCCAACTACCGAACCAATGATTGATAGTAAGGCGGCTATCCCTGCCAACTTAGCAGCGCCTACAATTTTTTCTTTGGTATATTCATCAAACAGAGGTGATGACGCTGTACTTTGTAAAATTTCATTTTCCATTATTCAAAAAGTTTTGAAAGGTTAGCAAATAAACTTATCGCGCCAAAAACTGTAAGCACTATAAAAAACCGCTTCAGATATACAAAGCCCTCTGCAATTAGCAGTTTGTCCTGCATTGCCACACCCTGATCCAGCAACTGTGCAGCTTTGAACAAAAAATATAAAAATGCGGCAAAAACAAAAAAGAAAATAAAGAATACAAAAATTACCGCACCATACAGCCCTTCCATTTTTATCGGCAGGGCTTCAGTTATTGTTTTCATAATTTCTGCGCCGCCAATCAATAATGACATTACCACAAAGGCGCCCATTGCAAAACCAAAAATTGAAATGAACCTTGTCCATTTGGCTATGCTTTGAAGACCTCTCGCCACCTCGGGGTTAATAGTTGGTTCTGGTTGTGAGTTTTGAAGATTTTCTTCCATAAAAAATGAATATTGAAAATTAAAATTAATTGATGATTACTTTTCTACCAAATGCTTTTCTATAAATGCGATGATATTTTCATCAACATTGATTGCATAAATGTCTTTTTGCTTTTTAAACCATGTAATTTGTCGCTTGGCATAATTTCTGGTATGCTGCTTAATCAGTTTTACGGCTTCATCTTTGGAAATGCTGCCGTCAAAGTAATCAAACAATTCTTTGTATCCTACTGTTTGCAACGCATTCTTATGACGGTAAGGGTACAAATTACGGGCTTCATCTTCGAGCCCTGCCAGCATCATGGCATCCACCCGCAGGTTGATTCTGTCATAAAGTTGTTCGCGTGGCATTTGCAATGCTATCTGCAAAATATTGAATCTGCGTTTTTCTTTTTCAACGGTTCTAAAAGAAAGTACCGACCTGCCGGTAGCTTCTGCCACTTCTAATGCCCGCATCATTCGTTGTGGATTTTGCATCTCACCGGCAGAAGCAAATTCAGGGTCTTTTAATTGCAGTTGTTGCTGTAGCCAGCTGATTCCGAATGTTTTATAACCTTCCAAAATATTATTGCGAATTTCAGCCGGAATTTCGGGCATCGCATCCATCCCTTCCACAAGCGCTTTTATGTAAAGCCCTGTTCCTCCGGTTACCACAACAATTGGGTGAAGGGCAAACAAATCTTTAAGCAAATCCAATGCATATTTTTCGTACCGACCGGCATTAATGTCATCGTGAATGTGGTGCGAGGCAATAAAATAATGTGGTACAGCCTTCAGTTCTTCTTCCTGGGGTCTGGCTACGCCGATGTTTAGTTCCTTGTAACACTGCCTGCTGTCGGCAGAAAGGATTACTGTGTTAAAGTGTCTTGCAACATTGATGGCCACACCGGTTTTGCCAATGGCGGTAGGCCCTGCTATGATGATCAATGTAGGTAACTGATATTGCAATTATTGAGGAAGGATTAGGTAAGTATTTACTTTATATTTAATTTCCATTTGCCCTTTGCGTGAAGCAAAAGGATTAATCTTCATCTCCATCTTCCTGATAGTCGTCAGCCATTTCTTCCACGCCGTAATCTTCGCCCTGTTCATCTTTCTCTCCAAAGCCATCTGCTCCTTTAGTGAGGTCGTATTTTTCCTCAATTTCGGCAAATTTTTCGCCCAGCAAACCTTTGGTGCCGTATTGTTTGGGGCCGATACCTTCGGATCTTACCATTGCCGGGTAAATAATTTTGGGATCCTCATCTTTGGAAACATTTATCAACTCGACTAAGAAATTCCAGAACTTATGAAAATCATAAGTGTATGTAAAGCGCTGATTGGTATTTTTGATTTCGGAGGCAATGGAGGTCTCCTTCATCAGCAATGGCGGCGCTTTGTGTTCGATGTTGTAAATCTCAAGCGAAATTTCGCGGCCATGCTGCCAATTATCATTGCTTCGGTAGAAAGTAGCCTGATGTTTATTGTCAAAATCATAGGCTTTCAGGATGGCTTCATGGAAGTCAAAAAACGTCTGCGAAGGTCTTATCACGATATCGCGATAAATACTTTCGTCTTCCTCATAATACACTCTGAATTTGAAAATTGCCATAAGCGAAATTAAGCATTTATTTGCAATATTCCTTACCGATAATTTTATTTTCAGGGAATGACTTTGGGCTTCATCCACTTCCAATAACTTTGTAAAAACAAGCACTTTAAATATGTCCGGTTCTCATAATTCATTGCAAGGCAGGTATATAATTGCTACCTCGGTTTTAATCAATACTTATTTTGAAGCCGCCATCATATTCATTACCGAGCATAACGAAAACGGTGCAATTGGGTATATTACTAACCAGCCATACCCGCGGCGGTTTAACGAGCTGGTAGCTTTTATAGACAGTCCGCCTGTTCTTTTATACGAAGGCGGTCCGGTGGAACACGAAAAGTTGTTTTTTATTCACAGGCGCAAGGATTTGGTAACGGGCAGTATTTTAGTTGCGGATAATATTTATATCGGTGGAAATTTTACAAACGCAGTGCAACTGATAAATACAGGCAATTTCCCGCTATCGGATTTTAAACTCTTTATCGGTTATTGCGGCTGGGATGCCGGCGAATTAGAAGCAGAAATTGCAGAAGGCAGTTGGGAACTTACCGGTGGTAAATTATTTGACTAACGATTTGATTGTGAGTAGTTATTGACAAAAAGAAGGCGAGTTACCCCGCCTTTAATGTTTTCACAACGGAATAATCCTTATTGTGAATTGCTTTCAAATTTTCTCAAAGGTAAAGGGTTAATTTTAAATAAACAAGGGGAATAATCCTGTTTTTTCACAATATATTTTGTACTATCTTTAAAAGCAAAAATACCATGACTAAAACAATTCTGGGGCTTGATATTGGAACTAACTCGGTGGGATGGGCTTATGTAAAGGAAGGTGAAAATCCTGACCAATCCTCTATTGAACAGATTGGTGTTAGAGTTAATCCTTTAACCGTGGATGAGCAAACTAATTTTGAGAAAGGCAAACCACTAACTACAAATGCTGATAGAACACTAAAACGAGGTGCAAGACGAAATTTAGACCGCTTTAAACTAAGACGTGAACAATTGCTGGAGATTTTAAAGGCTTCAAAAGTTATTAATGCGGAAACAAAATTAACCGAAGTTGGTGCTAACACCACACATCAGACTTGGAGGTTAAGAGCAAATGCTGCTATCGAAAAAATTGAATTGGATGAATTTGCCAGAGTGCTTTTTGCTATTAATGCAAAAAGAGGTTATAAGAGCAGCCGTAAAGCCAAAAATGAAGATGAAGGACAAGCTATAGATGGCATGGCCATTGCAAAAAGATTGTATGAGGAAAAATTGACTCCAGGACAATTAACCTATCAATTATTGCAAGAAGGAAAGAAGACCGTTCCCGAATTTTATAGATCTGATTTGCAAGCAGAGTTTGATAATATTTGGGCAATACAAAAGCAAACCCATTCAAACATTCTTACCGATGAATTTTATAAAGAATTACAAGGTAAAGGGCAAAGGGCTACTGCTGCTTTGTTTTGGACAAAACATAAATTTAATACTGCCGATATAAAGGACTTAGAAGATAGCTTAAAAAACGAAAAAACCATCAAGCTGTCCAACCGGGAAAAGAAAAGATTGCAGGCTTATAAATGGAGAAGTGAAGCCGTTACCATTCCATTAGAAAAAGAACAAATGGCTTATGTACTTACCGAGATAAATAACAACCTCAATAATTCAAGTGGCTATTTAGGAGCCATTTCCGACAGAAGCAAAGAGTTATACTTTAATAAAGAAACCATAGGTCAGTATTTATATCATCAGCTCAAGAAAAACCCACACAGCAGTTTAAAGAATCAGGTTTTTTATAGGCAGGATTATTTAGATGAATTTGAAAAAATTTGGGAGACCCAGGCTCAATATCACCCACAATTGACTAAGGAACTAAAAGAAGAGATAAGGGATGTGATTATTTTTTACCAACGAAAATTAAAATCTCAAAAGGGATTGATAAGTTTCTGTGAGTTGGAAAGTAAGGAAATAGAATTAAATAAAAACGGACAAAAAGTAAAAAAGACCATCGGGTTACGAGTTGCACCAAAATCATCTCCTTTGTTTCAAGAATTTAAGATTTGGCAAATGCTCCATAATGTGGTCATTCGTAAAAAGGGAACAACGAAGAGAAAAATTTCTATCAATAATGCACAGAAAGAATTATTTGCCAATGAAAATGAATTTGTTTTTGACCAGGAAGCCAAGCAAATATTATTTGATGAATTGAACTTGAAAGGGAACCTTACAGCCTCTGCTGTCATTGAACTTTTAGGCCACAAAGCCAGTGAATGGGAAATGAATTATACCGCCTTAGAAGGCAATAGAACACAACAATCCTTATATGAAGCCTACTTAAAAATTATTGAAATATCGGGGCATGATTTACGAGATTTTTTGAAAATTCAATCAAACAAGGACGAAATAGAGTTAAAAGATTTAGACGTTTCGGCAACCGAAATTAAAAAAGTAGTAAAAGAGATATTTTCAACTATTGGTATTAATACTGCCATACTTGATTTTGATGCCATGTTGGAAGGCAAGGCTTTTGAACAACAAGCCTCTTATCAATTGTGGCATTTGTTGTACGCTTACGAAGGCGACAATTCTACCTCGGGAAATGAAACACTATATAAGCTTTTACAAGAAAAATTTGGGTTTAGTAAGGAGTATGCCAGCGTGATGGCTAATATTAATTTGCAGGGCGACTACGGGAATTTATCAGCCAAAGCCATGCGCAAAATATTTCCTCACATAAAAGAAAAAAAATTTAGTGAGGCTTGCGAATTAGCAGGCTATTGTCATTCCAAACATTCGCTTACCAAAGAAGAATTAGAAAACAGAAAACTGAATGACACATTGGATTTGCTTCCAAAAAACAGTTTGCGAAATCCGGTGGTTGAAAAAATATTGAACCAAATGATTAATGTGGTGAATACTTTAATCATAAAAAATTCGGAGAAAGACGCTGAAGGCAACATAACCAAGTATTTCCATTTTGATGAAATTAGGATAGAATTGGCTCGTGAACTAAAGAAGAATGCCAAAGAAAGAGCGGAGATGACCAGCAATATTAATGCTGCAAAAATAGAACATGAAAAAATTATAAAACTATTGCAAAAGGAATTTGGTGTAGCCAATCCTACACGCAACGATATTATCCGCTACCGCTTATACGAAGAATTGAAAAACACGGGGTACAAAGATTTATATACCGATACCTATATTCCCAAGGAGTTGCTATTTAGCAAACAGATTGACATTGAGCACATCATTCCCCAGTCACGGCTTTTTGATGACAGCTTTTCCAACAAAACTGTAGTGTATAGAAAAGATAATTTAGATAAAGGCAATCAAACTGCTTATGATTACATTGATAGAAAATTTGGAGCAGAGGGCTTAACCGCTTACCAAACAAGAGTGGAAGAATTATTTAAAACAAAAGTTATCACTAAAGCCAAGTACAAAAAATTATTAATGCCCGAATCCGAAATTGGCGATGGTTTTATAGAAAGAGATTTAAGAGACAGCCAGTATATAGCTAAAAAAGCAAAGGAAATTTTATTTACCATTACCAAAGCAGTAGTATCTACCTCCGGCCAAATAACCGACCGTCTTAGAGAAGACTGGGGCTTGATAAATGTGATGAAAGAAATGAATCTGCCAAAGTATAGGGCATTAGGACTTACCGAAATGGAAGAAAGGAAATATGGACAGAAAGTAGAAGTGAAAAAAGATTGGACAAAAAGAAACGACCATCGCCACCATGCCATGGATGCTTTAACGGTTGCTTTTACCAAGCACAGCTATATTCAATACCTCAATTACCTGAATGCCAGAAAAAACGAGAAGCACAAATTGCATGGAAATATTATTGGCATTGAAACAAAGGAAACCGAAATACACATAGACGACAATGGAGATAAAAAACGAGTGTTTAAGCAACCCATTCCTAATTTCAGGCAGGTAGCAAAGGAGCATTTAGAGCAAGTAATAATTTCTCACAAAGCAAAAAATAAAGTAGTAAGTAAAGGAAAAAACAAAATAGCCGGTAAACAAACCGTACAGCAAACGCTTACTCCCCGAGGACAATTGCACAAAGAAACGATGTATGGTCGTTATCAATATTACGAACAGAAAGATGTAAAAATAACCGCTTCTTTTGATAAAGAAACGGCACGGAAAGTATCCAATCCTCTTTTCAGAAAATTGTTATTAGAAAGGTTGGAAGCCAATAACAACGATCCAAAAAAGGCCTTTGCCGGAAAAAATGCACTTGGTAAACTACCCATTTATTTAGATGAATCTAAGACTTCTACTTTGCCGGAAATCGTTAAGATAGTATGGCTTGAGAAAGATTTTTCCATACGCAAGGATATAACTCCTGATAATTTTAAGGATGAAAAAACAATTGACAAAGTATTAGACCAAGGGGTTAAACGATTGCTTAAAGCCAGACTAAATACTTATGGTGGCGATGCAAAAAAAGCCTTTTCCGATTTAGATAAAAATCCAATTTGGCTAAACAAAGAAAAAGGTATTTCTGTAAAGCGCGTAACTATAAGTGGGGTTAAAAATGCAGAAGCATTGCATTACAAAAAGAATCATTTTGGAGAATTGATTTTAGACAGCAATGGAAAAAAAATACCGGTAGATTTTGTAAGCACCGGTAACAACCACCATGTGGCAATTTATAAAGACGAGAATGGAGCTTTGCAAGAAAAAGTAGTATCATTTTATGAAGCCGTAGAAAGAGTTAACCAGTGTTTACCGATTATTGACAAAGACTTTAACCAATCCATTGGCTGGCAATTTTTATTTACCATGAAACAAAATGAGCTCTTTGTTTTCCCTAATGAAAAAACTGGATTTAATCCGGCAGAGATTGATTTGCTAGCACCCAAAAACAGAAAACTGATAAGTTCAAATTTGTTTAGGGTACAGAAGATTGCTACCAAAAATTATTTTTTTAGACACCATTTGGAAACTAATGTTGAAAATCCTAAAGAACTACAAGATATAGCATATAAGTCACAATTGGGTTTGAATAGAATTAAGGGTATAATTAAAGTACGCACTAATCATCTTGGTGAAATAATTAGTGTTGGCGAATATTAAATCAAACCATGCTCCAATTCTCTACCTACTACCACATCTTCAATCACGCCAATGGCGATGATAACCTGTTTCGAGAGGAGAAAAATTATTAATTCTTCTTAAACAAATATCATCAGTATATAGACCCGATTGCCGATACCGTAGCCTGGTGCCTGATGCCGAATCATTTTCATCTACTAATAAAAATAAAAAACAAAGACGCGCTGCTGCAAACGATTCCGAAGTTTAGAACTTTGGAATCGTTGCGGGCGGAAGAAAAAGAAAAAACGCTTTCTAATCAACTATCCAAACAATTTTCCAATTTTTTCAGCAGCTAATCGCAAGCTTTCAATAAAGTTTACAAGAGAAGAGGATCACTGTTTATAAAAAACTTTAAACGTAAAGAAGTGGCTACGGATGAGTATATGAGAATGTTGATTCTGTATATTCATCTGAATCCTGTAAAACATGGATTTGTTTCAATACGGGAAAATTGGCAATGGACATCGTTTAACGAATTTCTACATAATCAGCCCGACCTTTTAAATCGTTTATTTGGCAATGCAGAAACATATAACAGCCAACACCATGCCCGGCAAAGAGAATTTAAAGAGTATCAAATTTTAGAATCGGAATTAACCTGAAATTGTTATGATAAAGCGCACATTATATTTTGGGAATCCTGCGTATTTAAAAACTAAAAACGAACAACTGATTATTGATTTGCCCGAATCGGGCGAAACAAAGCAGGCGGCTATAGAAGACATAGGGCTGCTTGTACTGGATAATCAGCAAATAACCATTACTCAGGCCGTACTGGCTAAGCTTCTGGCCAATAATACAGCCGTCATTACCTGCGACCAATCGCACCATCCTACAGGCATGTTGCTCAATCTGGATGGACACACATTGCAGAGCCAACGCTTTCAGGCGCAGATACAGGCATCTACTCCTCTTAAAAAACAATTGTGGCAACAGACCGTGACTGCCAAAATTGTAAATCAGGCCAACCTTCTGGGGCAGAGAAGACAGGAGAATAAATTTCTTGTCAATTTGTCAAAAAATGTATTAAGTGGCGACAGTAGTAATTGCGAAGCAAAGGCCGCAGGTTATTATTGGAAAAACCTGTTTCCCGAGTTTTTGAATTTCAAGCGTTTTCGGGAGGGCGATCCTCCCAATAATCTTTTAAATTACGGGTATGCAATCCTTAGGGCGATGGTGGCGCGAAGTCTGGTAGGTAGCGGATTGCTTCCAACTTTGGGTATCTTTCATCGCAATCAGTACAATGCCTATTGCCTGGCAGATGATATTATGGAACCTTACCGTCCGTTTGTAGATAAAGTGGTGTGCGACATTGTGCGTGCCAATGGCAGGTTTCTGGAAATGACTCCTATGATGAAGCAGCAACTGTTGGGTATCCCTGCCATGGATGTGATGCTGGATGATGAAAAAAGTCCGTTGATGAATGCCGTGCAGCGCACCACTGCCAGTTTGGCTAAGTGCTTTGAAGGGAACAGCAGGAAAATTCTTTTTCCGGTGTTATAATAAATGGTTACCAATTATTCAGGACGTACTATTTTTTGAATATGTATTTTGATCGTTTAAATGCTTATCGGATTATGTGGGTTCTTGTAATGTTTGACCTGCCTACTGAGACAAAGCAGGATCGAAAGATATATGCCAAATTTCGTAAGGATATTTTGGCGGATGGATTTTCCATGTTTCAGTTTAGTATGTACATCAGGCATTGCAGCAGCAGAGAAAATGCCGAAGTGCATACATTGCGGGTAAAAAAGATATTGCCGCCAAAGGGTCATGTAGGTATTTTGAACATTACCGACAAGCAATTTGGGATG
The DNA here is from genome assembly GCA_023957575.1 of Chitinophagaceae bacterium. Taxonomy (GTDB): domain Bacteria; phylum Bacteroidota; class Bacteroidia; order Chitinophagales; family Chitinophagaceae; genus Niabella. The sequence goes on from JAMLGU010000001.1 coordinate 597,910, forward strand.
ATGGAGATTTTCAGAGGAAAGGAATCGGTGGAAACGCCTGCGCCGGTTCAGCAATTAGAATTATTTTAGCTAAACAGGAAGGAGAAAAATGAATTTATGGAAATAAAAAAACGGGAATTTTTCCCGTTTTTTTATTCTACTGACAACCTGAAATCCTTTACTGTTGCGGGTTTTGACAGAAGCTGTTGTCAAAGACCGAAATTAATAAAAACTTGAAAGCAATTCACAACACCTTTGCTTTTTCGGATAAGTAAATTGGGGTTGTCAAAGACCGAAATTAATAAAAACTTGAAAGCAATTCACAACGGGAGCTGAAAATTGCGCCGCCATTAAACCGTTGTCAAAGACCGAAATTAATAAAAACTTGAAAGCAATTCACAACGCTTCCTTTATCGTATCGAGAAGCAAGTTAGTTGTCAAAGACCGAAATTAATAAAAACTTGAAAGCAATTCACAACTAGCCGGATTATCTTCAACTCCATAACCCCGTTGTCAAAGACCGAAATTAATAAAAACTTGAAAGCAATTCACAACCGGGTATATTCAACTCGACCTCGGCGAGCTGTTGTCAAAGACCGAAATTAATAAAAACTTGAAAGCAATTCACAACCCGAAAGTTGGCGATACTGTAAATGAAATAGTTGTCAAAGACCGAAATTAATAAAAACTTGAAAGCAATTCACAACATTAGCATCTTTTCTTGTTGAAAATTCTTTGTTGTCAAAGACCGAAATTAATAAAAACTTGAAAGCAATTCACAACCTGTTGTTTCTTTTGCGCTCATATTATTTTGTTGTCAAAGACCGAAATTAATAAAAACTTGAAAGCAATTCACAACCGGCGGCTGAAAATGATTTACTCGCAAAAGGTTGTCAAAGACCGAAATTAATAAAAACTTGAAAGCAATTCACAACAACGGAGAAAAAAGAAACTTGAAAAAGGAAGTTGTCAAAGACCGAAATTAATAAAAACTTGAAAGCAATTCACAACTTTCTGGTTGTTTTTTCCACCAATACATCTGTTGTCAAAGACCGAAATTAATAAAAACTTGAAAGCAATTCACAACTTCGCCAAAAGGCTTCAAAATTCAGGCATTGTTGTCAAAGACCGAAATTAATAAAAACTTGAAAGCAATTCACAACTTGATTCTCATACATCGGTTTCCGTTCGTGGTTGTCAAAGACCGAAATTAATAAAAACTTGAAAGCAATTCACAACTTAAAAGTATAAAATATTTAATTATAACAAGTTGTCAAAGACCGAAATTAATAAAAACTTGAAAGCAATTCACAACTTGAGATGAACCAGGCGGATGCCAAATTGCGTTGTCAAAGACCGAAATTAATAAAAACTTGAAAGCAATTCACAACTAGGCAATACGATTGCAAGGTTTGATCCTGGTTGTCAAAGACCGAAATTAATAAAAACTTGAAAGCAATTCACAACGTATGCCGTCAACGAAGACAACACCATATAGTTGTCAAAGACCGAAATTAATAAAAACTTGAAAGCAATTCACAACCCATTGCATGATATGTATTCTGGAAGGGTGTTGTCAAAGACCGAAATTAATAAAAACTTGAAAGCAATTCACAACGGGGCGGTATAATGACGCATTAGAAGCAGGGTTGTCAAAGACCGAAATTAATAAAAACTTGAAAGCAATTCACGACTTATAGATGAACATGTAGTTAGTTAATCTTCTGTTGTTTTTACATCAGGGTTTTACTTTTACCATAAAAAAATCCGGCTAAAGACAGGGGTCAAACAAAATAGTCCAAATGAACCATTAAGCAAATTCAAGAGAGGATAATTCCCTGCCTAATGCTTTAATTCCTGATAATATTTTTTCAGTTTGTTTTTCAGATGGTTTTTTAACTCCAGATTTGTATTGCGCCAATAGACTGCGATTCATCCCTAATTGATCGCTTAAACCAGTAACATCAATAGCCTTATAGTATTCGAAAAACTGAGATAAATCAATCTTTACTACTATGTCGCCTGGTCCAACTAAAGCTAATCCTTTGTGCTCAAACCATGTATTAGCCGCTTCAATCATGTTGGCCTTTAATTCTTTCATAGTAGCGCCCGTTGTGCCAAAGGGATATTTATCACCCTTAGCGTATGCAGAATAACCGGTTTTTGTTTTCTCAACTATAAATACAATCTTTTTCATAAAATATTCTTTTTAAAGTAGGGATTATTTAATCCCCGCCTGTTTTAAAATCTTTTTTGCAAGTCCGGTACCAATTTCTTTTCCAGGGTGATTTGGAATTACAAACTCATTGTTTGTAATTGGACTTCGCCAGACCTCATGACTACCACCAGCTAGCCTTACTAAGAAACAACCATGTTTTTTTTAGTAATCGGATAAATTCGTTTGTTTTCATTTTAAGAACTATTATTTTTTCCGAAATATCAAAAGTAACATTTATGTTACTTTATTCAAAATTATTTTGTATTTTTTTGAAATATGGATAATAGATTTTCTGTAAGGGAATCATTATGAAGTATTTCGAGGGCTGATGTTTTTAAGATAGAAATAAAATTGCAACGTTATCAAAGACCGAAATTAATAAATACCCGAAAGGATTTTATAGACTTTTTAATTGTGAAATTGTTTGAAGAGGGTCTTGCGACTTGAATACCGTGTTTCCGGCTACCAGCACATCGACACCGGCATCAATAATTTGCCTGGCATTATCCAGTGTAACTCCGCCGTCCACTTCAATAAGCGTATTTGCTTTTTGTGCAGTAATCATTTTTTTAAGCTCGCTTATTTTTTTAAGGCTTTGGGCTATAAATTTTTGTCCGCCAAAACCCGGGTTCACACTCATAATGAGTACAATATCTACATCACCCAAAATATCTTCGAGCAATGAAACGGGTGTATGCGGGTTGATAGCAACACCTGCCATCAAGCCTAATGACTTGATCTGCTGTATGTTGCGATGCAAATGTTTGCAAGCCTCCCAATGAACGGTAATATGATCGGCCCCGGCTTTTTTAAAATCTTCAACATATTTCTCCGGTTCCTTTATCATCAGATGAACATCGCAAGGTTTTTTCAGTTTTTTCTTCACAAAGTCCAAAATCATTGGGCCAAAGCTGATATTGGGTACAAAACGACCATCCATTACATCGAAATGCAGCCAGTCTGCCGCACTGTTATTTACCAAGTTACATTCGTCTTCTAATCTCAAAAAATCGGCAGCAAGCAGTGAAGGAGCAATCAAAGCCATGACAATGAATTTTATTTACTGCAAATGTAATTGGTTTCTGCCAAAGGCTCTTGAAGCAGAATGAAGCCATTATGAGAAAAAGTAGAAATATTGAAAAATTTGGCAATTTTTATTCGATTTTCAAAACAATGAGGCTGGTAATAGGGGCGCTTTATTTATATTTTAGTTTTTTATAGCAGCCTTAATAGAGCAATTAAAAAATATAATTCAAAAATTGGGAAATATCAGTTGAGGCTATGTATTTTTACAGCATTAATATTTTCTCGGCTAATTTATTTTCAGGCAAAGGCTATGTCGGTTTTCAATCAATCAAGGAGTTATATCATTCGTTTGATATTTTTGGCTGTATTTGTGATAATTGTGTTACAACTTGTGAATTTACAACTTTTAAGTAGTAAATACGATAAACTGGCTCAGGATAATGCAGTCTTTGCTAAAATTGTTTATCCTGAAAGAGGCATTATTTACGACCGAAAAGGAAAAACACTTATCAATAATACCATTATGGTGGATATGATGGTAACACCTTCCGAAATCAAACAATTTGACACCCTGTCCTTTTGCAGGTTGATGGAGATAGATACCGCAGATTTTAGAGAAAGAATCATTAGTGCCATTGTAAAAAATTCGAGAGTGAGGCCTTCAGTTTTTCAGTCATTGCTTTCGCCTGAAATTCGGGCAAGGTTTGAGGAAAACAGTTGGCAGTTTCCGGGTTTCACACTGGTTGACAGGCCGGTGAGGACATATCCTTATAATGTGGGTGCACATTTTTTGGGCTATATTAATGAAGTAAGCCCAAAAGACATTGAAAAATCGGGCGGTTTTTATCACATGGGTGATTATATTGGTAAAAACGGTTTAGAAGCTGCTTATGAAAGTGTTTTGATGGGGCAACGTGGCGTGGAGTATATGATTAAGGATAACAAAAACAGGTTGGTGGCTCATTATGAAAACGGCGCTTTTGATACTACCGCCATTGCCGGCAGAGGATTAAAAACCTTTTTAGATCTGGAATTACAAGAGCTGGCCGAGCAGTTAATGAATAATAAGCTGGGCGCAGTGGTAGCCCTTGACCCTAAAACGGGCGGCGTATTGGCTATGGCATCGGGCCCCACCTTTAATCCTAATGATTTAACAGGTTCCGAAAAGAATAGCAATTATGCCCGTCTGGCGCTGGATGTAAAGGCTCCGTTGCTCAATCGTGCCATTAAAGGGCAGTATCCGCCCGGGTCAACCTTTAAGCCATTGGGTGGGTTGGTGGCTTTGGACGAAGGAGTGATTACGCCAGCTTTTGGTTATCCTTGCGGGGGACGTTATTTTGGTTGTGGAAGCGGTAAGCCCAAATGTACCCATGCCGGCGGCGGTCATGCTGCCAATCTCCGACTGGCTATAGCCAATTCATGCAACTCCTATTTTACACATGTGTACAGGTTGGCGGTGGATAATCCAAGAATTGGGAATGTGAAAAAAGGTTATGAAAAATGGGAGGAGTATATGCATAAATTTGGATTGGGGGTAAAGTTAGGGATAGACCTACCCAGTGAGGACAAAGGCAATATACCTACCGTTCAAAAATATGATGAGGTTTATAGAGGTTCATGGAACTCCTGTACCAATCTTACCCTTGGTATTGGTCAGGATATGATGACTTCTACTCCTTTGCAATTAGCAAATGCCATGTGCATCATTGCCAATAAGGGATATTATTATATTCCGCATTTTGTGGATAGCATTGAGGATGAGACGATTGCAGATGCCCCAATACTTGCAAAGTACAGAGAGAAGCACGAGGCGCTCACCCATATTTCCGACACAGCCTTTAATACTGTAATCAATGGTATGAATGATGTGGTAACTAAAGGTACAGCCAGAGTGGCTACCATCCCGGGAATTAATGTATGTGCAAAGACCGGTACAGCCGAAAATTATGCCATTATTGACAGAAAAAGGATAAAACTGAAAGATAACTCAATGTTTGTATGTTTTGCTCCCAAAGAAAATCCAAAAATTGCAGTGGCAGTGGTGGTGCAAAATGCAGGATACGGAGCCACCTGGGCGGGGCCAATTGCCCGAATTCTGATGGAAAAATTTTTGTTGGACAGCCTTACCCCCAAAAGTGTAGCCGACTTAAAGCGTATTTCAAGCGCAAATATCATTCCTTCATATTTTGTAAGGTTGCAATATAGAACCGATTCTGTTCGTGCAGAACAATGGGCAGAAATGACAAAAGACAGTACCCGTTTGAGGCGCTATTTGAGAGGTTACTCCAAGCCTGCACCAGATACTTTATTAAAAAAGACACTAAAAGTAGCATTGAATAATCAATTTCCCCGGAAAGAAAAAAATGGGCAAAATAATTATCTTAAAAATATTTTTGCAGTATTGATTAATGAAAAATGGAATGCTATTACTGCCAAAAGAGTTAAAATTTCATGAACCAGCAGCAAAACAAAATTACAAAAGGGATAGATAGCACGCTGATTATCATATATCTGTTGATTTTGGCCATCGGGCTTACTGCTATTTTTAGCGTTACATACAAGGAGGGCGATCCTGTGTTGCAAAGCTTTTTCGCTTTTAAATCCGATTACAGCAAGCAACTGTATTATGCCATAACAGCCATGATAATTGGTCTTTTCATACTACTTACAGACAGTAAGTTTTTTCCGGCCACTGCCAATCTTTGGTATGCTGTGGGTTTATTATTGTTACTGCTCGTTTTCCCTTTTCACTCGTCGGTAAAGGGTACTGAGTCCATTATCCGCATAGGTAACGCTTTTCAGTTTCAGCCTGCTGAGTTTTGTAAGATTACCGTAGCGCTTGCGCTGGCCAAGTATTTGTCAAACCCCGACCTTGATTTTAGTAAACCTAAATCGCAATTGATTGCTGCTGCTATCACCTTGGTACCTGCTATACTTACCATTTTGCAAAAAGAAACCGGTCTTGCACTTGTGTTTTTTGCATTCTTTCTGGTAATGTTTCGCGAGGGGTTGCCCGCTATTTATATAATTGTGGGTTTTGCAGCGGCAACCCTGGTGGTGGCTACCCTCTTGCTCGATAAAGATTTGTTGGCAATTATTCTTACCATTATTGCAGGGCTGGTTGTTTTTTTCAACCTGAATAAAATAAAAAGAGATCGGGGTCTTTTGCTAAAAATTATTCTCATTTGGATTATATGTGTGGGTGTTCAGCGGTTTGGCGTTCCTTTTATGTTTAAAGACGTTTTTGGAAAACATCAGGTGGAAAGGATTTACAGTACCATTGGCAAAGATATTCCGCCCGAATACCTGAAAGGGGAGGAAAAGATTGATGTAAAGACGGGTAAGCAAACCAATACCGCCGATTATAACGTAAAACAATCAAAAATTGCAATAGGCAGTGGTAGATTGATTGGTAAGGGATTACTTAGCGGCACGCAAACCCGGTATGGTTTTGTGCCCGAGCAAAGAACCGACTTCATCTTTGACACCATTGGCGAAGGGTTTGGTTTTGTGGGGTGTGTGGTTGTGTTGGGTCTTTACCTTATTCTTCTTTTCAGAATTGTGATTGTAGCGGAGCGGCAACGAAGCACCTTCAGCAGGTGTTATGCTTATGGAGTGGCAGCAGTTTTCTTTTTTCATATTGCCATAAATGTCTCTATGACCATCGGGCTGGCACCCGTTATTGGTATCCCACTGCCATTGATTAGTTATGGCGGCACTTCATTGCTCACTTTTTCGATATTACTGTTTATCCTCATCAGGCTGGATGCAGACCGACAAATGATTTTAAGATAAACTTAGCAAAAGCTTGTATCTTTTCATAGGAAAATACTATTACCGTTTGATTATCTTTACAACTATTTAAGAACGAATTAATAATGAATAAAAATATTTTATTACTTTTTTTCTTATTGATGGCTTTGCCTGTGTGGTCGCAGGTTAAGCCTGATACTTTAGTAATTGACGGCGTTACCGTAATCAGAGATAATGAGCCGGATACAGTAACGGCCCCGGAAAAAAAGGGGCTATTCAAAAAACTGAATAGTAGAACAAATCCGAAAAACTTCAAAACCGAATGGGCTATTATTGATTTGGGTATTTCCAATTATGTGGACAATACTAACTATGTAGGTGGCGGCGCTCAGGCTTATGCTCCGGGCATTAATGATGAATGGTTGACTTTAAATCCATTTAAGTCTCAGAATGTGAATCTATGGTTTGTGATGCAACACGTCAATCTGCTGAAACATGTAGTGAATCTTCAATATGGCTTAGGGCTGGAGTTTAATAATTACCGTTATAAACAACCTGTCCGGTATAACCCTTCTCCCGGAGCAACGCTCAATCCGCCTATTTTGTCGCTTGACCAAACTCCCGGGCGTAGTTATAGTAAGAATAAATTAGCCACCAGCTATGCCACCGTTCCATTGATGTTGAATTTTAGTTTCACTCCTTATCGGCTATATCCTTTTGAGCTGGCCGGAGGAGTGAGTGTGGGGTACCTTTATGCCTCACGAAATAAAACAATAACGTCTGACGAAGGAAAGAAAAAAGCAAGAGATGATTTTGATTTGCGACCCTGGAAGTTGTCGTACATTGGGGAGTTGTCTTTAGGCATTGTTACCTTTTATGGCTCTTATGCTCCAAAGAGTATGTATAAAAGAGGGTTAGAAATAGCGCCTTACACCTTTGGTATCCGATTTAGACCGGCAAGCATTTTTTCAAAAATTGAAACCAATTAATTGGGTTAGCAAGCGTTTTTGTTCTCTTTTTCATTCAGTTATGCCTTACATTTGAAAATATGCTGAAAAGAGGACTCGTTATACTTTCGCTTTTTGTTTTTACGATAAATATCGGCGTTGCTCAGGAAATACCGGATTCCTCGAAACCATTAGAAAATGTAACAGTGAGGGCTTTTGAACAGAAAGGAAATGAATCTGCAACTGCTGTTATAAAAATAGTATCTCCGCTCCGGTTTGATAACTCGGTTTCGCTGCTGCCCGCTTTCAACACTATTGCGGGAGTACGCATGGAGGAACGTTCTCCGGGCAGTAATCGCCTGAACATCAGAGGCAGTTCATTACGCTCACCCTTTGGAGTTCGAAATGTAAAAGTGTATTGGAACAACATGCCGGTAACTGATCCGGGTGGAAACACTTATTTTAATCAGTTTGCGGCAAACAGCTTTTCTTATGCAGAAGTTTTTAAAAGTCCTGCCTCAAGTATGTATGGCGCCGGAAGCGGCGGGTTGCTTTTGTTAAATACTCAATTTGATAAACCTACTCAATTGAATGTGGAATTCAATGCAGGCAGTTTTAGTACAAAAAATTTTCTGTTGGATGGAAATTTTACAGGTTCAAATTATTATACGGGGGTTTCGATGATTCATCAAAAAGGTGATGGCTATCGGGAACATACTCAATCTGAAAAAACGAGTCTGACCTGGTCAACTAATTTAAGATTAAATGAAAAAAAAGAATTATCTGCCTCGGTTTTGTTTACTGATATGTATTATCAAACTCCTGGCGCATTGACGTTGAAAGAATTTCAGGAAAATCCGCGCGCTGCTCGCCCCAAAGCCGGGACGTTTCCTTCTGCCGCCGATGCAAAAGCTGCAATTTTCCAGAAAACATTCCTGACCGGATTTACGTTTCGAAATCATTTGAATCAATCTGTCGAACACACTACAACCATTTATGGCTCGTATGCCGAGGTGAAAAATCCTGCCATCAGAAATTATGAAAGAAGAAGTGAGCCTCACTTCGGAGGCAGAACTTTATTGACTTTAAATAAAGAATGGAATCATCAAAAATCTTTGAAATGGTCTTCCGGCATTGAGTTTCAGCAGGGGTATTTCAATATTATGGTGTCTAAAAATAAAGGAGGCAGTCCCGATACGCTGATGACCAATGATGATGTCAATACAATGATTTACAGCCTTTTCACCCAGGCGGTTTTATCGGTAACCCAAAGCTGGTTTCTTACCGCCGGCGTCAGTTATAACAAGAGCAGCCTGGAGTTTAGCCGGTTGACAAGCTACCCCGTCAGAAAACAATTTTTCTCCTACAAAAACGAACTGGCGCCACGTGTTTCGGTTTTAAAGAAGATAAACGATTTTTCAATTCTGGCTTCTGTTTCTAAAGGTTTTTCACCCCCAACGGTAGCCGAACTTCTGCCTTCTACAGGTATTATAAATACCGAATTGGAAGCAGAACACGGATGGAATTATGAACTCACTGCAAAACAAAGTTTTCTGAAAAGAAAGTTGAACATTGAAGCCACCGGTTTCTATTTCAACCTGAATAATGCATTAGTGCTACAGCGTGATGCAGCCGGAGCTGATTTTTTTTCAAACGCCGGAAAGATTCATCAGAAAGGACTGGAACTTACAGCCGATTATATTTATTTACCATTAGGGAGGCAGATTTTCGACTATTTTTTAATCAATACCGGCTACGCCTTTAGCCATTTCAGATATGGAAACTATGTGAAAGAAAATAATGATTACTCCGGGAAGACAGTTCCCAGTATTCCGGCACATTCACTTTCGTTATGGAGTGATATTTTATTAGTAAATGGTTTGTATTTTAAGCCATCTTATTATTATGCTTCCAAAATCTATTTGAATGATGCCAACACTGCCGCTGCAAATCCGTATCATCTGTTAGGAGTATCGGTTGGATATAAAAAGCAGTTTCAGAAACTGAAATTGAAATTATATGCAGGAGCAGACAATTTATTAGATGAAAGGTATAGCCTTGGTAATGACATCAATGCTTCCGGCGGAAGATTTTATAATGCAGCTCCGGGTAGAAATTTTTTTGCCGGTGTTGCAATAAGTATTCTCAAAACCAGTACGGGGAAATAATATTTGAAGGACATTATTTCGGACGCAATTAGTTAACGGGTATAAATTTTACCTCATCATTTTAACAAAATTGGCTGTAGCTATGGCTTGCGATAAATTATATTTTAATGTAATGTCATTAATATTAATTACGTCCACAATTGTACCTATAAAGCAAAGGCCTGCCGTGAAAACATATAGAACCCCCAAACCATAATCCTCCGAAAGAAATCGGTGGATGCCGGCCACACCAAAGAAGCCCAGTAATGCCAGTACCAGCATTAGTGTTTTATCGCGCCTTCTACCTTTATAACTCAGTAGAAAATTTTGCTGCTGGGTTTCTGTCATGCCCTGCATCATCCCCATTATTTGGTGCATTTCTTCGGGGCTCATGTCGGGGAACATTGTTAATATATTATATTGATCCATATTGAAAAATTTTATTGGTTAAATAAATTGATTTTACTGATTGATAAAATAATACCAGTGTCGCCGGAATCCCCAGCCAATGCTCCTGCAAGGATTGTTTGAAATCGAGATGCAGCGCATGGTGTATGGAATGACCTAATCCGCATCCGGGACACCAGTTAAACCCAAATGCTTTTAAAATACATAACGACGTGCCACTATTTTCAACATTCATAAAAAACAATAACACCAATGCACCTATCCAGATCAAAGGTTCTGTGTATTGTTTTATTATTCTTGTCATGCTTTAAAATTGATAGTGTAAAGATAAAATAAAGCCGTTCCAAATGGAAAGGCTTTATCGGTGAGTAATTTAATATTGTCGGTAAATGAGTAATTATACTGGTCTAATGTTATTAATCAATAAAATTATTGCGGGTTATTTCCTCAAAGCCCATTTAATCATTTCTTTCCAGGTAGGCTTTTTGCCATACATCAGGATACCTGTGCGATAAATTTTTCCGGCAAACCAGGCAGTGAGTATAAATGTGGCAATGAGTAACACAATGCTTAGGCCCAACTGCCAGTATGGAACCGTGCCCGGCACGCCATAAGGAATGCGCGCCATCATTACAATGGGTGAGGTGAAGGGAATAATGCTGCCCCAAACTGCCAAGGGTCCGGTAGGATCTTTCATTGCCACCATCAAAATAAAGATGGCAAAGATTACGATCATTGTTACCGGAAAGCTCAAAGACTGCGCTTCGCGCATATCCTCGTTTACAGCGCTGCCGATGGCAGCATACAAAGAAGCGTAGAAGAAAAAACCACCCAGAAAGTAAAAAGCAAACATACCTACTACCAATGGAACATTTACGCTCGTAAATACTGTTTGCACACCTCCCACAAGCTGCGACACATTGGAGTTGCCGGCCACAGAGCCGCTTTTTGTAGCGTTATAAATGATGAAAATAAATGCAATCCACAAAAAGAACTGTGTGAGGGCTACCAATGCAATGCCAATAATTTTGCCCATCATCATTTGAAAAGGCTTCACGGAAGAAACCATGATTTCGGCAATGCGCCCTGTCTTTTCCTCCATTACGCCCATCATAATTTGCGAGCCGTAAATTATCAGGATGAAATAAATTAAAAATCCTGAAACATATCCTATTACAGCGGCTATGTCTGCATTGGCGCCTTTGTCTTGCATATTTTCGGCCTGCACACTCAGTTTGCTGTCATTGAGCAGTTGTCTTTTTTCCATGTCAATGCCCAATTCTTCATATTTTATTTCGTTCCAGATATTGTTTAGTTTGGTTTGCACTCCCGATACTAAGCCTAAGGTGCGGTTGGATTTTATTACAATCTGGTCGGGGCGGTTTTCGATAACCGTATTGGAAGGGATTACTACATAACCGTCAAATCCTTTGTCTTCAAAATGCTTGTTGAGCGAGTCCACATTTTCGTTCAGCAATACCAGGGTACTGGAGTTGTCCATTGCATTTTCTTTGTCTATTCTTGTTTGGGTAAACTTGCCCGAAGAATCCACAACCGCTATTTTCAGCCTGGTAGTGCCTTTCTCGCTCATGTAGGCAGTGCCAAAAATCAATCCAACATACAATAGCGGAAATAACAGGGTGGTAATGATAAAACTTTTCTTCCTTACTCTTACCAAATACTCTCTTTGTATAATCAATAATATCTTCTTCATACTCAAAAATTATTTATGAATGGCTAATTGAGATTTTGAAACCTGCGCGCTAATGGGGTGCCTTCTACCTGACGGATAAAAATATCGTTAAGCGAAGGAAGTATTTCGTTGAAAGACTCAATCCCCAACCCCTGGCTGATAAGGTATTGCAGAATTTCATTATTGCTGCGGTTTTCATTTCGTTGAATGATGAGCAAATTGTCCTCCTGTTTTTTAATACTGAATAAATCGGCATTAGGTAACTCATCAGACACCGGCTGAGAAAAGGATATCCTGAACAGGTTTTCCTTAAAATCCTGCTTCACCTGTTTAATGGTGCCATCCAGAACTTTTTGCCCTTTGTTTACCAAAACGATGTGGTCGCAAATTTCTTCCACCTGCTCCATACGATGTGTGCTGAAGATGACGGTGGCTCCGTTTTTGGCAAGTTCAAATATCTCATCCTTTATCAGATTGGTATTCACAGGGTCGAGGCCGCTGAAGGGTTCATCAAGAATAATCAGTTTGGGATTATGCAAAACGGTGGTTACAAACTGAAGCTTTTGCTGCATACCTTTCGAAAGGTCTTCTACCTTTTTGTTCCACCAGGTACTCATTTCAAACTTGTCGAACCACTGATTGATTTTGGTAACAGCCTCTCTTTTTGTAAGACCTTTCAGTTGCGCCAGATACAAGGTTTGCTCACCGATTTTCATTTTTTTGTACAACCCTCTTTCTTCGGGCATATAACCGATTTTAGAAGCATCCTTTGTAGGATCAAATGATTTGCCGTCAAATATAATAGACCCGGAATCGGGATAAAAGATGCCTGTAATCATTCTGATGAGTGTGGTCTTACCGGCGCCGTTTGGCCCCAGCAGACCAAAAATCTGCCCTTTTTCAATTTTGAGACTCACGTCATCAACCGCTTTTTGAGTAGCAAAATATTTTTTCAGGTTTTGTACCTCTAATAATGCCATAGCTGTTTTAATTTGTGTAAAAGTAAATAAGCAGCGCCATAGTTTGCGAGTTTTTTTATTCTGCAATTTATAATGTGGTTATTGTTTCGGTTGGAAAAATGGTCGTATAGAAGAATAAAAATTGATCATCTCAATATCCGGCCGGATGCTTTTAAGGCGCAACTCATTGGGTACGAAAAACTTATTGAAACCAGGAGGCACCTATAATGCAACGCGCTCATAATATTATTTTCTTAACGCAATTTTCTCAAGACCATGCCCAACAAGACAACCAAAATGCGGTTGAAGTTATTTTATTTTGAAAGAATTGTAAGTTCCATTTTAATGAGCTTCTAACCAGTTTTCGCCCTGTCCGCAATCTGCAATTACAGGTACGCCCGAAGGAAGAGGCAGCGCCTTTTCCATATTTTCCAGAATGAGCGGTTTTAGTTCGTGTACCTCGTCTCTTGCGGCATCAAAAACCAATTCATCATGTACCTGCAGAATCATTTTGCTTTTCATTTTTTCTTTTTTTATTGCTGCATGAACTTTTTGCATGGCCAGTTTTATCATATCTGCTGCAGTACCCTGAATGGGAGAGTTGATGGCATTGCGCTCTGCAAAACCTCGAACGGTGAAGTTGGCTGAATTGATATCCTTCAACCAGCGCTTGCGTCCCATCAGCGTTTCCACGTAACCGTGCTCACGTGCAAAATTGATGGTATTGTTCATGTAGTTTTGAATTCCCGGAAACTCTTTTTTATAGCTGTCAATGATTTCTTTAGCTTCTGTTCTTGATATTCCGAGATTATCTGCCAGACCGAATGCCCCCTGACCGTATATGATGCCAAAATTAACGCTCTTGCTTTTGTAACGCATTTCCTTTGTTACCTCTTTGATGTTCACGCCAAACACTTTTGCAGCGGTAGCAGCGTGTATATCCATCCCTGCTTTAAAGGCTTCGCACATGTTTTTATCTCCGCTGATGGCGGCCACAATCCGCAATTCGATTTGCGAATAATCTGCTGAAAGTAAAACATGGTTTTTATCTCTGGGTATAAATGCTTTTCTGATTTCTTTACCCCTGTCAGTTCTTACCGGAATGTTTTGCAGATTGGGGTTATTGCTCGCCAGTCTTCCGGTTACTGCCACAGCCTGGCCGTAGTTGGTATGAACCCTTCCTGTTTTGGGATTGATCAGCAAGGGCAGGGCATCCACGTATGTAGATTTCAGTTTTGTCAGTTCTCTGAAATTAATGATTTCTTCGGCAATGGAATGGCCTTTTGCAGCCAGTTTGAGCAACACCTCTTCGCCGGTTTGGTATTGGCCGGTTTTGGTTTTTTTTGCGTTGGAATCCAATTTCAATTTATCAAACAATACTTCGCCCAACTGCTTAGGAGATGCCAGATTGAAATGAACGCCGGCCAGCTCAAATACCTTTTTTTCGCTGATGGCAGCTTCTTTTTCCAACTCAACCGAATAGTTTTTTAAAAAACCTTCATCAATTCTTACGCCTTCAAACTCCATGTCGGTAAGCACTTTCACCAATGGATTGTCTATAACGTTAAATACCTTTTCTACTTTTTCTTTTTTTAGCAACGGGGTAAAAGTTTCTTTCAGTTGAAAAGTGATATCGGCATCTTCGGCTGCATAATCAGTAATTTTTTCCAGTTCCACGTCGCGCATATTACCCTGGCTCTCGCCCGTGCTTTTTGTCTGGCGTACTTTTTTGCCAATTAGTTCGTCAATATGGATTGGCTCGTAACGCAGGTATTTTTCACTCAGCAAATCCATGTTTCTTTTTCCTTCCGGCTCTATGGCGTAGTGCGCCAGCATGGTATCGAATAGCTTGCCTTTTAGTTCAATACCGTACCATTTCAGTACCAGCAAGTCATATTTTATGTTTTGTCCAATCCAGGTTTTAGTTTCGTCATTAAAAACAGATTCAAACTGCTCCAATATTTTTCTCGCTTCCTGCTGATTTGCAGGGCAGGGTACATAAAATGCCTCGCCGGCTTGTATGCAAAAGCTCATTCCTACTAATTCGGCCAGATTCGCATCAATATTTGTGGTTTCGGTATCAAAACTGATTTCTTCGGCTTTGGAGAGTTTATGAATTAATTTCTCCAGATCACTTTGTGTAATAACTGCCGAATAATGATGCTCTACTTCATCAATTTTTTTCAAAGGCAACAAAACCTCCTCCTCCTCAGTCTTACCCTCAACCTCAACCTTAGCCTCAATCTCAACCTCATCCTCCCCCTCATTCACCACATTCCCAAATAAATCTATCTGTACCGCTTTTGCTGTGGGCTTTGGACTGTTGGTTTTGGTATCTTTTTGACCGGACGGTAGAGGAGTAGCGATTTCCTCGCCCAGCAGCCTTCGTGCGAGGGTTCTAAATTCGAGTTCCGAAAAAATTTGTTGCAGTTCTTCTTTGTTCCAATCTTTCAGTCTGAAATCTTCTTCATGAAATTCTACCGGTACATCAGTTATGATGGTGGCTAATTTTTTGGAGAGCAGGGCCGATTCTTTTCCTTCCTGCACTTTTTTGCCCATCGCGCCTTTTATATTTTCGGCATTGTCCAAAACATTTTCCAGTGTTTTATATTCAGCCAGCAGTTTTGCGGCGGTTTTTTCGCCAACACCCGGTATGCCGGGAATATTGTCCACCGAATCGCCCATAAGCCCCAGAATATCAATTACCTGCGATACTTTTTCTATATTCCACTTGGTGCACACTTCGGCCGGTCCCCAAATCTCCGCATCGCCACCCTGATAGCCGGGTTTATAAATTTTTATGTTTTCGCTCACCAACTGGCCATAATCTTTATCCGAGGTAACCATAAAAACTTCATAGCCTTCGGCCTCTGCTTTTTTACTCAGTGTGCCAATAATATCATCGGCTTCATAACCCGGCGCTTCTATTACAGGGATATTGAAGCCATTGATAATTCTTTTGATATCAGGCACTGCAATCAGAATGTCTTCGGGGGTTTCCTGCCGGTTGGCTTTATAATCTGCAAAATCGGTATGCCGTTCTGTAAGTTCATGAGTATCAAAGCAAACCGCTATATGAGTGGGCTTTTGTTTATTAATCAGTTCTACCAAAGTATTGGTAAACCCAAACTGGGCATTGGTGTTTTTCTTTTTGCCGGTAAACCTCGGATTACGGATTAATGCATAATATGCCCTGAATACCAACGCATAAGCATCGAGCAGAAATAATTTTTTTTCCATAATTGCTAAGGTAATGTTTGATGGTCAAATCGGGAACAACCGGAATTAAAAACTTCGAAATTATAGCTCATGCGCTTTTTGCGAAGCAAAAAATATTGCAGAAAATAATACATGAGATTTGTCATAAAATTAAAAATTTGTGTTAAATAAATATTTATCCTTTAACTTTGCGAGTGTATTTTTGAATTCATGGATTGAGTTTTTTGTCTTATTCACGTGATGGGCAAGGATTCTTGGATTAAAATGAATTGAAGATTTTAATCTATGATGTGCAAAATATGAACCGGCTGTTCAAAAAATTCAATAGGAATCAAAAAGAATTTGCTTAATAGACCTAAATTATATACGTTATGAAAAGTTCAAGAATCATTTGGGCATTCGTGGCAGTTTTTCTTAGTTTGAGTACTGCTTTTGCCCAGGTAAACCAACCTCATTCTATTTATGGAGCAGTTCCTCTTACGGATTTAAACTACTACAATGCCAAACAATTACCTCAACACAATGAGTTTTTGGCAGGTACTTACGACTATCCTGCAAAACCCAGAGATATGTGGGAGTTTGGAGTAAAAGGTGGTTTATTTAATATTATTGGTGATGTAAAACCTATTATTCCCACATGGGGCTTTGGTGCCCATTTAAGAAAGGCATTGGGGCACACTGTTTCACTTCGTTTAGAGTATTTGTATGGAACAGGTAAAGGTCAGGACTGGAAGCCTTCGGTGGGGTATAAATACGGTGGTTACGCCAATCCCTGGTTTTACAGATATACTAAAAACAGCGTGCTTCCGGAGGGCAGTGTATGGAACCCAATAGAATATCCTGCAGTTTATTACAACTATAAAACCATTGTACAGGAGTTAAGTCTGCAAATTTTGGCAAATATTCACAATATTCGTTTTTATAAGGACCAAACAAGTTTGACGTTTTATGCCATTGGCGGTTTGGGTCTTACAACCTGGAGAGGCCGTGTGGATGCAATGCGTGAGATCAGAGGAGACGAAGAAAGCGCCGCTTATGATTTTTCAAAAATCAAATATTCCTTTGATAGAAAAGATCGTAAGGATATTCTTAAACAAATAAATGACCTTATTAATCATGAGTATGATACTCCTATTGAAAGAGATCCCAGCAGTCGTTATTCTCACATGTTTGCAGGAACCATTGCTCCCGGAGTAACAGGCGGTTTCGGATTGGCTTTTCGTGTGAATCCAAGAATTAATATCGCCATTGAAGATAAACTTACTTATAATAAATCTGATTTGTTAGACGGTCAGCGCTGGGCGAATGACGGCTCTTTAACTGCTGATAAAGATGTGTATAATTATTTGACTGTAGGCTTGAACTTCAACCTTGGCGCCAAAAAGAAAAGAGTGGAACCGCTTTACTGGCTGAATCCGCTTAATTATGCTTACAGCGAAATCCGCAATCCAAATCTGATGAGGATTCCACCGCCCATTTTGATTGACTCTGATGGCGATGGCGTTATTGACCAGTTTGATCTGGAGCAAACTCCTCCCGGATGCCCTGTTGATACTCATGGTGTAAGCCTTGATACAGATGGTGATGGTGTTCCTGATTGCAGAGACAAAGAAAAAATCACTCCTACTTATTGCCAGCCTGTTGACGCTGATGGCGTAGGTAAATGCCCTTGTCCTGAAGGTTGTGCGGCAGCTGTACCCGAGTGTTCAGTTCTTTTAGGTGCATTACCAAGTGTATCATTTGCGCCTAATTCAAATGTTCTTTCCAAAGATGCACAATCAGCATTGGCAAATGCAGCATCCAGAATAAGAGCTAATCCTACATGTAAAGTAGTAGTAGTAGGATACTGCGCTGCTACCAAGAGACAACAGCAACTGAGCTGGGATCATGTAAATAAAGTGATTACTTACTTAGTAGAGAAAGAAGGAATCAGTGGCGATAGATTCATCTTCAGTTCCGGTCAGGAAGGCGGAGATTGCAACACCGTAGATTTGCGTGCAGCAGCTCCTGGTGAAGATGGACCTAACACAGTGGCTCCTCCACACCCCAATCTTCGTAAAAAATAGTTAAAATAAAAAATTCGATTAAAAACCGTTCTGAGCGTCAGGGCGGTTTTTTTTATGCCATGAGTGGAACCTTCTAACTGCCATCAATTCACCCACGCCTCACCCCAGCCCTCTCCTCACGGAGAGGGAGTAGGATTCGTATATGTTTCAGATAAAGCGGTAAAGGAGATAAAAAGCGCAGCGAAGCGGAGAAATCTCACCATTATAAAAACAACGTCATTTCGTAGCGAAGCGAAGAAATCTTATCGTTCAGGAAGCAAAAGATTTCTCACTCCGCTTTGCTCCGTTGAAATGACGATGCTATTGAGGTGTCATTTCTTAGCCTCCCTCGCCGTCATTTCGCAGCGAAGCGGAGAAATCTTATCCTTTTGGAAACGAGGAGATTTCTAATTGCACTTCGCCTCATTCTAATCTTCATATCTTTTCATTCCTCTCAGCCTTAACCTTAACCTTAACCTCAATCTCAATCTCAATCTCAACCTCAACCTCAACCTTAATCTCGAAAAATCACACATCAAAGCAGAATTATCTTTATATTTGCGCTCCTTTTGGTCCCGTAGTTCAATGGATAGAATAGAAGTTTCCTAAACTTTAGATACAAGTTCGATTCTTGTCGGGACTACTACTTTCTTTTTTTGACGATTATTGGAATGATGTTCGTTTCTCCGTTACTTTCTTTTAGCTACGATAATCAGCTTTAGGCTGTAAGCTATAGGCTATAAGCAAATAAGCCGTTGGCTTTAGGCAGTTGACAATCAGTAATCTGTAATCTGCAATCAAAAATCTCAAATCTCAAATCTCAAATCTAACCTTAGGCCATTAGCCATTAGCTATTAGCAATCTCATATCTCATATCTAAAATCTGCAATCTGCAATCTGCAATCTGCAATCTGCAATCTGCAATCTGCAATCTGTAATCTGCAATCTGTAATCTGCAATCTGCAATCTGTAATCTGTAATCTGCAATCTGCAATCTGCAATCTGTAATCTGCAATCTGCAATCTGCAATCTGCAATCTGTAATCATAAATCTCATATCTCAAATCTCATATCTAATTTCATTATTCCTTAACTTTACCAATAAACGCTTTCATCCACAATAAAAATAACTTCTTATTCGAAAATGAGTTTCAAATTACTTATTGCCGACGAAAACAAAGATTCCAGAGATTTGATAAAATTTAAAATCGAATCCGTTTTCGACAATCAGGCACAATTGGTTTCAAGTTGTTCCAATCCTTCCGAAACAATCGGTTGTATTTTTATTCATCAGCCGGATATCGTGGTGCTGGACATCAAAATGTTTGAGCATCATCATCTTACCGCATTAGAAAGACTGCTTACCTACCATCCGGTGCAGCTAAAAGTGATCATTATTGCCACAGAAAAACAACTTCCTTTAATTCAGCGGGTGGTAGAGATTGGTATTGCCGGATTGCTGATAAAGCCGGTGAGTACTGATGATCTGCAAAAAAGCCTCACAAAAATATTATCTAAGCATCATCATCATCATCGAAACCATCACGCTCCGGATGAATTTATTACCTTTAAATCCAACAGAGCCAAACTGCTCGTGAACCAGCAGGATATACTTATTATAGAATCGCAACGCAATATTAGCAAAATCACACTTCATGATGGGTCCGAAAAAACCATCAATGAAAATATTACTTCTATCGAAAACAGGCTCACTATCCGCGACCTGCAAAGGGTGGACAAAAGCACCATCATCAATACTTCAAAAATTATCTATCTGGATAATGATATTTACAATAAAAGTTGTAAATTGCGTCTTGCATCAGGTGATGAATTAATAAAACCATTAAGCAAAGCAGGAGTGGAACGCTTATATAAAATGACGATAAACAAGTAAAAAAGTTTAGGACGAAACAGTTTTTTTAGTCATTTTGTCCTTTATTTAACGTTTTATGTCCTCAATGTTAAAAATGTAATAATTTAATTAGTAATCTTGTGCAGATATTCATTAATTTATAACAATTTAAAGCTGCGTAAGCCGAAAAGCAGATGAAGAAGAGAGTAGGCATTAATCTTTAAACTTTTAACTTTATGAGACGAATTTTTTTCTCAATTATGATTCTAAGCCTCGTATTGGTTTTAGATGCTTGTAAAAAAGGCGATACCGGTCCTGCCGGTCCTGCCGGTCCTACAGGTCCGCAAGGCGCTGCCGGTGCTCAAGGCGCTGCCGGTGCTCAAGGCCCTGCCGGAGCTAAAGGCGCTACCGGTGCCGATGGTACCAAAATTTTATCTGGAACAGTTGCCCCTACCTCTGCGGTTGGTGTAGCCAACGATTTTTACATTGACCTTACTGCCATGAAGCTTTACGGTCCCAAAGCTGCTGACGGCACTTGGGGTACCGGTAAAGACATGAAAGGTGCTCAAGGCGCTCAAGGCGCAAATGGCGCTACTGGTCCTGCCGGTCCTGCCGGTGCTAATGGCGCTACTGGTGCTACCGGCGCTGATGGTCCACAAGGTCCACAAGGCCCAGTAGGTCCACAAGGCCCACAAGGCCCACAAGGCCCACAAGGCCCTGCCGGAGCTAACGGTTCTAATTTCATAGCCGGTTCCGGAGCTCCTACTTGTGCTATTGGTGCTCCTGGCGATTTCTATTTCGATATCGTTACTTCCAAATTGTATGGTCCTAAAGTAGGTAGTACCGGCGACTGCTGGGGCGCTGCTACAGCTATCGGTGTTACCGCTACTCCAAGAACTTTCTTCTTAGATGTTAAAATAGGTAACACTGCTAATGGTCCGCAAAATGATATTGGTTTATTTGATGCCGGAACACTTTTGGATGATTGCGTAAATGGTACTTCTACCAAAGTTTCTACCTGGCATGATACTACCTTAACAGTTGACAAATCCATAGTTTTTGCATCTCCTTATAAAATGCAGGAATATGATGCGCAAATCATTACCGGAAATACAGTATTTGGTCCTTATGCAGGATGGTGGGATGCCAATGGTCGCGAAATCCTGTTTATTGACGAGGCTCAGTCAGGAGCTTTCCCTTGGGATCATGACCAACAATATATGATTCCTGCAAGAGTTCTGGACCTTGCCAACTCTGTAGGTCGTATGTTTATTTATACTAGAGATACCAGAAATATCAATTACGTGAACTCACTGCGTGATGCAGCTAAAACAATGACCTCCGGTGGTAGAAATGGTTACAACTGGATTACAGATCCTTACTGGCATGCAAACATCACTCCTGGTCCAAACGGACCAAACAACGGACCGTATCCACATATTTGGTCTTCACCTTCTATTGGCGCTGAGTTCAGTGGATTGCCTTATGTATTTGGCGGCCCGCCCAGCAATAACGGTGCAGGTAACATCTATGGTCCTGGTAATGGTACAGCAGCCGGTGGTTTAAGATATGGTCGTGGTGCTCCTCAGTATGACTGGACAAATGCTACCAAACCAAATGTTACTCCTGGTATGATGATTTATGGTATGACTCAGCAACTTTATGATTTCATTACACATGATGTTACTGGTCAAACATATAACACATTGTGTACCTGGATGTATGCAGAAGCTGTAAACGGCGTTACCGGCGACAGAACTGCAAAAGCAGGCGATTGGTTGGCTTTCTATCCTTTCTGGAAAAAGAAAGACAAAGTTAGTACAGGTGATAACTACGACTTTGTGTTAAGAAAACAAATCAGTCTGAACTTAGGTCAAATCAGATATGGTACAGGACAATGGAAAGATTTAGATGGTAATTTGACAGCATTGGGCGCTGCATGGACTTATGCAAGAGACAGTGCAAGTGTTGACTTTAGTTTCACATATCCCACACCGGCTGGTTATGCACCTGATGATTATTCTACAGGAAAGAATTTAAGTGATTTGACAATTGCTTCAAAAACCGGTAATTCTATTGATCATGCAGTAACTCCATATATTTATGATTACTTTACTACATTAAATCAGAGAGTTCCATATGCAGGTCCAATGAATTGTTATGATAATCTGTGGGCATCTTCTACTGCTGCCGCTCCCTCACCTGTAGCTACTCCTGGTTCTGTAACTCCTGCTGTTAACAACAATATGAGATTAAGGAGTTTCTTCAACAGCTGGATTTCGTTGAACAATAATGGTAGTTGGCCGGTGGAATCTAATGGTTCCGGTATTGGAAACGGAAGTGGTCCTATTAATGATTATGGTAAAAACCATAGTGATGGTGGCGCTTACGATGTAACTCCTCCTGCTATGACTTTTGACCATTGGACACATTATAACGGTAAAAAGGCATACACAAATACTAATGTTCCTTATGGATTAAATAATATACCGGCTCCTCCGGTTGATGCAGATTATCCTTGGGGTGGTATCGTTATCCGCAATGGTATCATTTATGTAAACTATTATATTGCTAATGGTGGTTCCATAAGCCGTTGTGGTACTCGTCTTCCTTGGCAGGAACAAGGTTATGAAGGACCAAGTGTACCTTATATGTACACTTCACCATATTGGCAGTATAACGGTAGCACCTTTACATATAGCTTCCTGTTACCTAAGGGTTATGGTAGCTTTACCAGTCCACATACTTATAATACCAATGCGTATGCAAGTGGTCCATGGCCTGGTAATCAGAATTTCTCTTGCCAAGGTCAGTATTTCAAAGGCGACTTTATTCCTAAAGCAAATTACAGAGATGATATGCTGATTAGGTTTAAAATTCAAACTATTCCTTCAAGCCGCCATACAGGTATTGTGGCAAAGGATAAAGCAAATATTAATTAATTAATTTAGTTAATTGAATATCAAAAAAAAGACCGGATTTCCGGTCTTTTTTTTTATTTTTGAAAAAATTATTTCGATAATGAATATGAAAAGGCTTTTATGGGGCTTGGCTGTTTTTATTCTGTTTGGGGCATGTAACGGTTTAGGAAATGGAGATAAAAATTATGTAAAGAACTATGGCAGTGGCATTGCATCAGGTAAAGACGATTCTACCACTATTAGGTGGGAAAGTACTTTCTATGATTTAGGCGTACGTAAAAGAGGCCCCGATATTGATGTGGAATATACATTTAAAAATACAGGTGATAAGCCTTTTTTAATTGATTCAATTTATGGCACCTGTGGTTGCACTTTATTCGATTTTCCGCGCAAACCTGTTGCTCCAGGGAAATCGGGCTCGGTTACCATAAGGTATGTAAGCAGTGAGCAACCACTTGCAATTATGCAAAGAAGTATTTATTTGAAAACCAACACCAAAGGTCATCCTTATCATACCTTAGCTTTTCACATCGAGTTATCTGAAAAGTGATTCAGGGAATAGCGCTGGAATCTATTGTAGCAAGTGGGGCTTTTTCGATGCTTTTTAGAATGGAGTAGCATCTTTTTAAATAGTTAGAATTCAAAAATATTAAATTTTCTATTTAACAAAAAATTGGTTAAAAGCAAGTCCGACTTTTTTATCTTTGCAGCTGTTTGGTTAACCTTCAAGGATAAATTGTTGGACAACTAATTGAAATACAAACTATTATAAAATACTAAAAATGAAACGAATAATTAAAATTGGGCTGCTTTTAATGTTATCGGGCATACTTATTGTCTCCTGTAAATCTTCGGATAAGGAAAATCAGGATGAAAATGCTATTGATATGGAAAGTGAGGCTGCGATACGTGAAATGTTAGTTCAGGATTCCATAAAAAATGCAGAAATGCAGAGGAAAGACACCGGTTTTTCAAAAGAAATGCAACAAGCGATTAAGGATGATAAGACAACAATTACTGTATATGATTTAGATAATAGTGATGCATCATATATGATGATGGTTAAATTGCTTTATAAAGCTAAGGATAATGAGAAATTGGCAGTAGTTTATGGGATGAAGGGAGGAGGAAAAATGGGTACCGCCATTGTACAAAAGGAAGGAGGAAAGCCTGTTACTTTACCTCAAACTAAATTTCTGGATGGTGGAAAGAATTACGTGTTTACTGACGGAACCAACACAATTGAAACCAAAGATAATGTGATTGATGTAACGTTAAACGGGAAAAAGACTTCTTATACCAGAATTGATTAATTAGTTTTGTGAATAAATAAGAAATAACTTGATGATTTCTTTAAAATAAAATAAAAAGGATACTTTAGAATGAAGAAAGCTATATTGGTAGTAATTGTATTTACATTTGGTTTGTTTTTATTGGTTTCCTGCAAGTCTTCACAAAAAGAGGATAAATATCAAAAGATACTAAAGGGAAAATGGGATTTGGCCTTATGGAACAATCAGCAGCATGAAGGAGTATTTGTTTTTAAGGATAGTTTATTGTATTTTAATACTAATTATTCTACCGAGATATCGGTAATTAAAATTAATAAGGATACCCTTAGAGCCAATAGGGTAGGAGGCAATATGACTTTTCTGGCAGGTTATGATTACTGGATAATAGATAAAGCAGATACGTCTTATTTTAAATTAATCAGTTCGGAAGGAAATATTACGACTGGTTATAAGAAAAAGATTTATGATGAATTGTTGAAAGAACCTGAAAAAAGAAGTGATACGGCTTTCATTGATCTGTAAATATTTGTAATTAAGAAAATTATATATACCCATGAGCTTCTCTTTGAGTCTCATGGGTTTTTTGTGCTCTATATTTCCATAGTTATACTTCATTGCGGCCATTTTGTATCAAAAGTGTAGCCAAAACCTTAATTCCCTTCATTTCTTAATGTTGAAAAAAGGGGAGAGATAGCCACGAATGCACTAATGAGGGTGGATTGGCTTGAAACATGAAGGCATTAAGAATAAATTAAGACTCAAAACCTTAATTCCCTTCATTTCTTAATGTTGAAAAAAAGAGAGAGATTGCCACGAATGCACGAATGGGGGTGGTGGAACTGAAACATTAAGGCATTAAGAATAAATTAAGACTCAAAACCTTAATTCCCTTAATTTCTTAATGTTGAAAAAAGGGGAAGATAGCCACGAATACACGAATGAGGGTGGATTGGCTTGAAACATTAAGGCATTAAGAATAAATTAAGACCCAAAACCTTAATTTCCTTCATTTCTTAATGTTGAAAAAAGGGGAGAGATAGCCACGAATGCACGAATGAGGGTGGATTGGTTTGAAACATGAAGGCATTAAGAATAAATTAAGACCCAAAACCTTAATTTCCTTCATTTCTTAATGTTGAAAAAGGATTTGGCACGATTAATGCAATTAAGAATTTGCTCCTATTGCAATATCCAGAACGAGACACTGAATATAAAAGGCGAAAAGATGTATGTAAGAATTGCACAGGTGAATAAGGATGGTTCCAAATCCTATTCCAAAGTGGTGCAGGTAGTAAAAGAATAAATACAAGTGATAAGTGAAAAGTGATAAGTGAAAAGTGGATAACTTAAAGTGATATTCAATTCATTATCAACAATATATTATAATCGTGATACAACATATTATAATAAACATAACATTAGAAGTATAAAGAGTTTTTTTTAGTGTTTAGAGATTTGTTTGATGGCCCTGGGTTTCTACCCGGGGTTTCGTTGTTTTAGATGGTAGATGGTAGATTTTAGATGGTAGATGGTAGATTTTAGATGGTAGATGGTAGATTTTAGATGTTAGATGTTAGATGTTAGATTTTAGATGTTAGATTTTAGACGTTAGACGTTAGATTTTAGATTACGGATTGCAGATTGATGATTGCTTACAGCCGACTGCTTTGCTCAGGGCAAATGCATCTAATTTTTAGTGTGAAAACAAGCCTGAAAGGCTGATATCATTATAGAAATAATCGTTTGGTCGTGTTCAAAATCCCGTAGGGATGACATTTCACCCCTTTGGGTTTCTGGAAAACAGGGTACAATCCTATTCTATTATAATTTTATCTTTATAGGATTGATGATGATTACCTATTTGTGATTTTAGATTGCAGATTACAGATTTGCAGATTTCAGATTGCTTACAGCCTAAAGCCTAAAGCCTATAGCCTATAAAGGTTCAAAGTTTCAGATTTCAGATTTTAGATATGAGATATGAGATTTTAGATTTATGATTGCAGATTTGCAAATTACAGATTGCAGATTGCTTACAGCCTACAGCTTACAGCTTACAGCCTACAGCCTACAGCTTACCGCTTATAACGCCGTAGTTGAAAGCCGCAGCCGTAGCTTATTAAGGTTCAAGGTTCAAAGTTCGAGGTTCAAAGTTTCAGATTGCTTACAGCCTAAAGCCTATAGCTTACAGCCTTTTAAGTTCTTTTAAAATAGTTTTGTTTATTTTTGTCTGAATTAAAACGATTTATTTCTTTTTGTATCATTCATGGACAAAACTTTGAGTATCATCATCCCGGTTTATAATGAAGAGCAGGCACTGCCATTAGTGTTGCCTGAGATTATTTCATTTGCGCAGCAGCATGGTTATCAACTGATTATGGTGAATGATGGTTCGAAGGACCGTTCATTGGAGATACTGAAGGTGCATAGCAGGGAGGAAGCCCTTTTTAAAATTGTAAATCACAAGGTAAATAAAGGATATGGCGGCGCCATCAAAAGCGGTATTCTGGCTGCCGAAACCGATTACATCATTACCATTGATGCTGATGGGCAACACTATCTGGAAGATGTAAACAACCTGTTTGACCACCTGAAACAAACCGATGCAGATATGATTATCGGCAGCCGTGAAGGCTTGAAGGAAGCGACAATTTTCAGGGGAATTGGAAAGAAATTAATCAGATGGGTTGCAAAACAAATGATGCCGCTCACTATCTATGACATCAATTCGGGCATGAAACTGTATGATACCGAACTGGCAAAATCGTACATAAAACTTTGTCCTAACTCGATGGCATTCAGTGATATCATCGGGCTGGTGTTTATCAGCCAGCGGCATTTGGTACTGGAGCATCCCATCAATATTAAACCCAGAGTGGAGGGTAAAAGCACCATTGGCGTGCGCACTGCCTTTGATACTTTGATGGAAATTCTGAACGTGGTGATCCTCTTCAACCCCATGCGGGTTTTTCTGCCACTATCTATTCTTTTTGTTGTTCTGGGGCTGGGCTGGGCTATTCAGTTTCTGATTATGGGACACGGGCTGAGTATCGGCGCTTCTATGCTAATCTCCGTAGGAGTCCTATTTTTTACAATAGGTCTCATCAGCGAACAACTCTCTCAACTGCGCAAAAGCAGCGTGTTAAAAATGGGTGATTCGGATTATTGAGGGGGGGATAAACGCCTCACCCCGGACATCTCCTCACGGAGAGGGGGTAGGGAGCGATGAAAGGGATAAACGCCTCACCCCGGCCCTCTCCTCGCGGAGAGGGGGGTAGGAGCGATGAAAGTTGTAAACGCCTCACCCCGACCCTCTCCTCGCGGAGAGGGGGTAGAGATACTATTTACCCACAGGGGTAATTGTAAATTCATACTCATAATTTCCAAATGGCAAGCGGTACTGCGGTAAAGGCAGTTGGCCCCAACTGTTGATGCTGCCCAATCCCATCTGTTTCTGGTCAATATTGAGCGATGTTTGTGGGCGCGGTTTCAGGTCACCACTGTGTCGCTGGTCTTTCTTGTCGCCGTCATCCAAGTCTGATTGCAGATAGTGTAAAGCGCTCATACTCAATAAATTATCTCCCTGAATACGGATACCTTTTCCTTTGTTATTTGTAATTTCAAACCATCTGACATCGGTTTTATTTCCGGTTTCCTGTGGCCGCACATAGCCATAAAACTGCTGGCTCACCGTTTGGTGGTACAGGCCTATCGGCGACATTTCCTTTCTGTCCTGATAGTTTTCATCGGGGCCTCGACCGTAGTAGCTGATGGCTTCAAAACCCTGAGGCAGCACCCAGTTCATTCCGTACCTGAGCAGCATGATATCATAAGGTTTACCGCCTGCTTCGGGGTTTAATGACTGGTTCACGGTTATTTCCCCATCACTATTTATACGATAGCTGATTTTTAATTGTGCCGGAATTTTATAAAGGTCATAAACTGCGTCAATTGTGGCTACATTATTGGAAATATTGTGTTTCAGACTTCTGAGCTGCAAACTGTCGCTTGCCGTTTTCCATGCTTTTAACCTAAGTTGCAAATTGGCGCCCATATCGTTATCGGTTGGCGCGCGCCAGAAATTGGGTTTGAGTGCAGCACCTTCTTCCAGAAAACTTTGATTATTAACAATGTATTCTTTCAGTAAACCGTTGAGTTTGTCAAATTTCAGATTGGCTTTTGCCGATTTAATGATGAGATCTTGTCCGTTATCGTCAACACTTAAGGTAGAAACCGCTTTAACCGGTTGGTAAGCCTGAACCATTTTTCCTCCAAGCGGTAATTGTTGCGAAGCGACCTTATGACCTGCAGGAATCAGATTTTTACCGTTTTTTTGATAATAATACACATTCAGAAAACTCTCGCCGTTTGTTGGTAAGGTATAGGGGATTTCGAAACTTGCTGTTTGCTGTGGTTTTACATTCAGGTTATTGATTTCGCCTTTTTGCTTAATTACTCCGTCGGTGATCAGTTCCCAAACTAATTTTACATCATTCAGCCCTGTGAAGAAGTTTTCATTATACACCGAGATTTTTTTACCGGCTTCTTTGGTAGTCCATATATTCTGATACTCGTGTTTCATTTCCCAGGCATGAGGATTAGGCCTCCGAGTGGTAAAAAAGAGTCCGTTGCACAGAAAATTATTATCGCTGGGTACATTGGCAGGGCCATAATCGCCACCATAGGTATAGATAGTGTCGCCATTGGGTTTCACCTTCATCAGTGCCTGATCTACAAAATCCCAGATAAAACCTCCCTGAAAATGCTTTTTATTGCCTCTGATGATATCCCAGTAATCTTTGAAATTGCCGAGTGAATTGCCCATTGCGTGTGCATACTCGCACTGAATGAAGGGCATGGTAGGGGTCGGTTCTCTGTCTTTGTAGGCCAGCATACTTTCGGGGCTTGAATACATGGGGCAAATAATATCTGTGTTTTTTTGTACTATCTGGAGTGTTCGGTTGTTGCTGACAGCCTGTTCGTACTGTACCGGGCGGGTGTTTTGTACCTGCTTCAACCAGTCGTAAGCTTTCTGGAAATTAATGCCATTTCCGGCTTCATTACCCAGACTCCAGGTAATTATGGAAGTGAAATTTTTGTCCCGCTCATACATTCTACTAACGCGTTGTGTATGGGTAAGTTCCCATGCGGGTTTGTTGGCCAGTGTTTTATCTTTATCATAGCCGATACCGTGCGATTCGTTATTGGCTTCATCCACTACATAAAGGCCGTATTCGTCGCAGAGGCGATACCACTCCTCATCGTTTGGGTAGTGGCAGGTTCTCACGGCATTGATGTTGAATTGCTTCATGATTTTTACGTCCCGGAGCATACTTTCTTTAGAGATGGTTTGGCCGGTGATAGGGTCGGTTTCATGCCGGTTTACTCCTTTGATGAGGATGGGTGCGCCGTTCACTAACAATTGCCCGTTTTCGATTTTAATATCCCTGAAACCTATTTTATGAGGAATGATTTCGATGAGTTTGTTTTTTGAATCATAGAGTTTGATATAGGACTGATAGAGGTTCGGTTCCTCTGCACTCCATAGCTTTGGATTATTGATATTCAGTACTGTTTTCTTGGTTTTTTCACCTGATTTGAAAAGAGCAGTCGCTGTACCAATAATTTTATTATTATCTTTTAATTCTACAATGGCTTTAGTGGCAGCAGTAGCCGGCTTATTCAGTTCAATATTGGTTTCGAGCGTACCGGCTTTATAATTGTTTTTCAGAATAGTTTCCATTTTGAAATCATAAATGTAAACCGGGTCGCGGGCAACCAGATAACAGTCGCGGGTGATACCGCTGATGCGCCAGAAATCCTGACCCTCCATATAAGTGCCATCGCACCAGCGCATTACTTTTAAAACAATCAGGTTTTTACCTGTATTTACAAAATTGCTGATGTCAAATTCGGACGGGAGTTTTCCATCTTCACCATAACCCACATATTTTCCATTTACCCATACCTGCAGGTTCGACTTGGCAGCGCCGATGTGCAGCATAATGTTTTTACCATTCCATTGAGCAGGAATGTTAATTACCCTTCGATAGACTCCGGTATTATTGATATTCATGGGTACGATGGGCGGGTTTGGTTTCATCATATCCTGAAACTCATATCCCACATTTACATAAATCGGATAACCGTAACCGTTTACCTCCCAGGTAGCGGGTATTTTAAAGTTATTCCAACTGTTGTCATTGAAGTTGACTGCTTCGTAACCTGCCGGTAATTTATCGGGACTTTCCACCCATTTAAATTTCCATACTCCATTCAGA
Organism: Chitinophagaceae bacterium; assembly: GCA_023957575.1. Classification (GTDB taxonomy): domain Bacteria; phylum Bacteroidota; class Bacteroidia; order Chitinophagales; family Chitinophagaceae; genus Niabella. The sequence goes on from JAMLGU010000001.1 coordinate 628,649, forward strand.
TTCAGATAGTTGGAAGCCTTCTGCCAGTTATTCTTTACTGCTTCGGGCATTGTTTTAAAAACACTGAAAGCAGCATGCATTGGCATACGGTTTTCTTCGTTTTTGGTTTCATCGAGCCACATAGGAGTTTGGGCGTGCAACATTAAAATAGTAGAGGAGAGCAGGGCAAGAAACAGTAATCTTTTCATATTATTAGAGTTAATAATTTAAAACAGTTATTTAAATGAGTCAGTATTGAATGGAGCCGGAAAGTTAGCCAATAATTTTTATTTACCGGTTTATTTATTTTGACTGGCTAATTCTTTTTTCGAGGTGCTAAGCAAATTTTGTTCAAACAATGCTTATTCCGGTTTTGCTTCATACGATAATGGTTTCCCGATTTTTTAACAGTGGCTGCATGATGCGCCTATTTTGGTTCGGTACCGTGTAAGCGGTATCTCGCTGAAGGCAAGAAGAAGCAAAATCAGCGCCGGTGCAGCCACGCAGCCCGCCGGCTGGGGAGGCAAAAAGTAGGAATAAAAGAATGTATGCTTGTTTTCAAACTTTTTCCTGATAAAAAGTTTGAAAAAAATCAAGGCTGTGAAGCCCTCGCTAAAAATGAATTTCGTTACGCTAAAATGCCTGAACTCGCTTCGTGCCTGCGTTTGATAAAGTTAGTGTTTCTGCGCTCAAACAGCAGGCATTTTTTAACGCTTCACTACATTCATTTTTTTAACGCTCAGGCATCAAGGCCGTTAGGCTTCGCACGATAACGCTGCGCATGGTCGCTGGTTGCCGATTATTACCGCTGCGGAGGCGAAAAAGTAGGAATGAAATGCTTATGGAATAAAAATTTCCACATTTCAAATAAGGATAGCTAACCGGACGAGCAGAGGAGGCTGACGATTTTTTTATAATAGCACCTCAAAAAAGGAATTAGTCTTTTGTCTTTTGAATCTGGCATGATTTTTCAGTAAAGTTAAAAAGGAGGTTTGGTTTGTTTGAAATCAAATACAACAAAACCTTAAAACTTGGTGTTTACTGTTACAAAAGGGCAGTTTCACCCGTCAAATAGGTTAAATTTGCGTTTTTAGAAAAACAGGATATGATCAGAAAGGCTTTATTCACAGGAATATTTATATTATTTGGATTCATACAAACCTTTGCTCAACCTAACAGCAGTAGGCCTGTTCCCAAATATCAGGTACCCATCAACCGCCAGTTGTTTCATGACAATATTGATGCACAGCAAAAATATTTGCTGGGGAGCGATGGCAAAAATGATAGTTTATTCAACATCGAAGACCATCAGGACCTCAGTTTCATGGTTACCGATGCCATTACCCGACAGGTGGATTGGCTGCAGTATCAGATAGAGGCTAATCCCAAGACCGATTCTCGTGTAAAATCGGCTTATCTGGTGGGGCTTAGGGATATTCTGATACAAATGCGTACCGGCTGGCGTAAAAAGCAGATTCAGCCCTCTCATTTTGGTCAGATAATAGCTTTGTATAAAAGACTGATGGAGGCTAATGATGCAGGAGAGTCGCTCACTCCTTTTTTACAGCATTTTTCTTACGACATCGTTTCTACGGCCACTATGCCTCGGATTTTTGAAGAAAACCCGGACTACAAAAACGTGGCAGATATTTTATTGCTAAAATTCAGCGACCAGTATCCCGAAAAGACTTTTGGATATCTTACAAATTTTGCACACCTGCCTCATGCCGATAGTTTGATAAAAACATTGGGCAAGCAATACCCGGAGCAGCTATACACCTTTGCACAGGCACCCAACAAATTGGGTAATATTATTCGGAATATCAAGGATGATGAATTTGTGAAAACGGTGGTTTCTTTGTCGCAAATGAAAAGCGGACAGGTTTATTTCCCTTTTTTGGATAATTTGGTAAGAGGTAAAACGACCATTGCGCAAATAGATGCTGCCAAAGAAGACAGGCTGAAATATTACAGGCTGCTGGTACAAACCCAAATGGACTATTCCCGCAGGGCCATCAATGGCGATACGGCAGTGGGCTTCAGAGCGCTGACCACCTGGCTTGAGAAAAAAGCAAAGGACGAGTTTGTGAATGAGATTAACGCATTGCATGAAGAGAGAGATGCCGTAAGGTTTGCCTGTCTGCAACCGCTTACCGCCGAAGAACTATATTATCTGGCTGTTTTAAGCGATGGATTGATATATACCAGTAGTTATACCAACGGCGTTTTTCCGATGATGATGAAAAAGGCCAATAACAGGGGCGATTCGTTGTTGTTGTCTTTGTCGTTTGACCATTATCGTAAGTTTATCAGTCAGGCGGCATCTTACAACAAACTGAAAGAATTTTTTGCTTCCTTCAGGTATCCGGATGATTCCAAAAACCTGATGACCACCTTCGTTAGCGGTTTGGAGCAGTCGAAAGGCCTGGAAGATGGCGTGGATGTGGCAGATTCTTATGCCAGTGTGTATGAAACCCTTCCGGAGCTTGCGCGACAAATGCTGGCAGACATCAAGAAAAACTATGACCGTAATGTGCGGAACCAAAACCAGAGAGGCGTGGCCATTTATAATATTCTGTACAAACTGTTTCTGTCGGCCAATCCGGCTAATAATATTGACCTGAGTAAAGAGTTGAAGATTCCTCCTGTTTATACGGTTTCTTTCAAAAGCTTAGCTAATGAAAAAGGTGAAATTATTACTCAGATGTTTTTTTATGGTGATGATGACGGAAAAATTGACTTCGATATTTTTGTAAGGATGTTTACAGGGGGAAACTGGACAGTGGATCAAAGCAATAAATACTGGGTAGTAGCCAAAACCGTAAAAGGAGTGCCTGTGTATATTTATGCCAACCGGCCGTTACCCAATGAAAAGGATGAAGACTATGTGGCGCAAACGGCGCTTGAAAATTATATGATAGAAAAGAATCTTCAGCCTACCATCACTTTTCACAGAGGGCACAGTTACCATGCACCCACCAGCATCAGCTACATGGCGCCCACTTCCAAGATTGTATTTATGGGTTCCTGCGGAGGTTATAATCTGATTGACTCCATTTTAAAAAAATCGAGTGATGCGCATATTATTTCCTCCAAGCAGGTGGGAAAGAGAGATATAAACCGCCCCTTCTTTTCGTTGCTAACCGAAAAATTGCGCAACGGTCAGGATATAAACTGGATTCCTTTCTGGAAAGAATTCAGGGCGGCAGCCAATATTTCGGGTCTTGAAGATTATATTCCTCCTTATAAAAACCTGGGTGCATTATTTATTAAAGCATATAAAAAAGAAACGGGAGGAGAGGAATTGTAGAATGGGCAGGATTTCAGGTTTTTTCTGATTTATTTCAGGCAGGAATTTTTGTTTAATGCAAAAATAATGATACAACTCTAAGAGTTTGTTATTATCTTGCCATCAGAAATTGATGCCGATACTGAGTCCCGCCATATCTCAAATTGCACGAATGCGCTACTGGCGTATTGAAGGTTGGCGTGCCCATCCCATAGATGCACAAAGGGAGGTAATACAGAACCTGGTAACATCTGCTCAGTACTCCGAATTTGGTCGAAATCACGGTTTCAGTGATATTTTTAGCATAAGCAGTTTCAAAAAATCAATTCCCGTTCGTGAGTATAATGATTTGAAGCCATATATAGAGCGCTGCATGAACGGTGAGCAAAACCTGCTATGGAATACTCCGATTTATTGGTTTGCAAAAAGTAGCGGCACCACCGGTGATAAAAGCAAGTTTATTCCGGTGAGCGATGAAAGCTTGGAAGAGTGTCATTATAAGGCAGCAAAAGATATACTGACTATGTACTATCAGTTTAATCCCGAAAGTGCATTACTCACAGGTAAAGGTCTGGTATTGGGTGGCAGCCACAGTATTAATCCGCTTAATACCGAGGCGCAGTATGGCGACCTGAGTGCGGTATTGCTACAAAATACACCCTTTTGGGGACATTGGCTCCGCACGCCCGACCTGAGTATCGCACTGATGGATGAATGGGAGATGAAGTTGGAAATGATAGCACAACAAACGATTAATGAAAATGTAACTTCCATTAGCGGGGTACCTACCTGGACGCTGGTGTTGTTAAAAAGAATACTCGAAATTACAGGAAAAACAACCATTGCCGAAGTGTGGCCTAATCTTGAACTATACATGCACGGCGGGGTATCATTTACGCCTTATAAAAATCAATTTCAGCAGCTAATAGGCAGGCCTATCAATTATTTAGAAACTTATAATGCCAGTGAAGGTTTTTTTGGCGCTCATGAAGTGCCGGGTGATGAAGGAATGTTGCTGTTTACCGATCATGGTATTTTTCTGGAATTTATGCCGGTAAGCGAATATGGCAAAGAAGACCCTCAGACTATCGGTTTGAAAGATGTTGACCTCAATACCCACTATGCACCGGTGATTAGTACCAACGGCGGATTGTGGAGGTATCTGATTGGCGATACCATTAAGTTTGTTTCAAAAAATCCGTATAAAATAATTGTTTCGGGTCGTGTGAAGCATTATATCAATGCCTTTGGAGAAGAGGTGATGGTGGACAACACAGACCATGCCATCCGTATTGCCTGCGAAAAAACAGCGGCAGTGGTAAACGACTATACAGCTGCACCGGTGTTTTTTTCAGACAGGTCGAATGGTTCGCACGAATGGTTGATTGAGTTTGAGAAAGCGCCCGAAGACTTATCTGTATTTGTAAGTGAATTGGATAAGGCGCTGCAATCGATAAATAGTGATTATGAAGCAAAAAGGTACAAAGATATTGCGCTTAGTTTGCCAAAAGTTCATTCCATGCCAAAAGGAAGTTTTATAAACTGGTTGCACCACAAAGGAAAATTGGGAGGACAGCACAAAGTACCCCGGCTTAGTAATGACAGAACATATCTTGAAGACATTCTGGCAATACATAATGAACAAAAAGAATAACTTTGTAATAAACTAAAAACATTACACATGAAATTACTCGAAAATAAAACTGCTATAGTTACAGGCGCAGCTCGTGGTATTGGCGAGGCTATTGCCATAAAGTTTGCCGAACATGGCGCCAATATTGCATTTACTTACGTTAGCACGGGTAGCGCTGAGAAAGCTGCTGCGCTGGAACAAAAGTTGATTGCTATGGGTGTAAAGGCAAAAGCTTATCAAAGTAATGCCGGAGATTTTGCAGCCTGTGAAGCTTTTGTGAATGATGTGCTCTCTGAGTTTGGCGCTATTGACATTTGTGTGAATAATGCTGGAATTTCAAAAGACAACCTATTATTGAGGCTTACGCCCGAGCAATGGCAGGATGTGATCAACATCAACCTGAATAGTGTTTATTACATGACCAAGCAGGTGATAAGGCCGATGATGAAAGCCAAAAGCGGCAGCATTATCAACATGAGCTCTGTAATTGGTATGATGGGAAATGCAGGCCAGGCCAGCTATGCAGCCAGTAAGGCGGGGATTATTGGTTTTACAAAAAGTGTGGCTAAAGAATTAGGCAGTCGCAATATCCGCTGCAATGCTATTGCCCCCGGCTTTGTAGAAACCGATATGACACAATACTTGAATGAAGGAGATGGCGCATCAAAATATCTGGCAGATATTCCTTTGGGTAAATTTGCTAAAGGGGAGGATATTGCCAACGTGGCGCTGTTTCTTGCCTGTGATATGGGTTCTTATATTACCGGCCAGGTAATCAGTGCGTGTGGCGGATTGAATATCTAAGATTATTTTATTATTCTTCAGATGATATCCTTTCAGCTATTCTTCAAGTGCAAATTCAAAAATGGTTGAATTATGTGATTTAACTGAAAACTGAAATATATAAAACCCCGAATGATTATCATCGGGGTTTTTGTATTTTGGATAGCTTGGTTTTGAGATTTTTTTTAATTCACTTATTGTTGCACACTGGTAATTTAATTTGTCAATCTTGTCCTGAGTTTAATAATATCCTGTGTATTGTAAACTGTTCTAAAACGCTTTGCTTTCAGTCCATCGTAAAGGTGTTTATCTCCAGTCCAAAGGCTGCCTTTTAAATAACGCGCTAATGCTACAAAGTCTATATCATATAAATCAATGTCGGCGTTCATTGTAAAAAGACTGAAACAGACGACAAAATAACATAGGAATTTTTGCTGTAAAAAGGCAAAAAAGGGAAACGGAAATCCACCACACATTCAGGCACATTTGGATGCCCCAACGCACGGGCGACCGCTTCGCTGCCAAAAGAGCCTTCATTTTGCCTGAGCACTGCTCAAAGACAGCGACTTATTTGAATAATTGGTATTGAGAATTTAAAACTAAATTTGTGAATTAAAATAGAACAAGATTGTAATGTCAAAAGAAGCAAAAGCAAGAATAAAAATCAATAAACTGCTTGAAGAAGCTGGATGGCGTTTCTTTGACTCCAAAGAAGGCAGAGCCAACATTGTACTTGAAAATAAAACCAAATTAACTCAAGCCGAATTAGATGAATTCGGTGAAGATTTTGAAAAAACGAAAAATGGCTTCATTGACTATCTGTTACTTGATGACAAAGGTTTTCCTTTTATAGTTTTAGAAGCAAAGAAAGAAGAAATAAATCCTCTATTTGCTAAGGAACAAGCCAGAAAGTATGCGCAATCTCAAAACTGTAGATTTGTAATTCTTTCAAATGGTAATTTGCATTATTTCTGGGATTTACAAAGAGGAAATCCGAATATTATTGCAACATTTCCAAATCCTGAAACTGTTATCGGATATACAGAATTTAAACCAAATGCAGAAGCATTAATAAATGAAACAGTAAAAGAAGATTACATTGTAAAAACTCAAAAACCGGATTATGCAAGCGACCCAAGATATATTGATGAATCACAACGCAGTGCATTTATTGAAGAAAACAAATTCAGGTTTTTGCGTAAGTATCAGGTTAGAGCTATTGAAAGAATACAGGAAGAAGTAAAGGCAGGGAAAGACCGTTTCTTATTTGAAATGGCTACTGGCACAGGTAAAACCTTAACTGGTCACAAAACGTTAGTTTAAGCTATGGACTTTAGTCCAAGGCTTTAGCTTCTACAAATATCGTTGTATTTTTGTCAAATGGAAAATGTTGCCAATCGTAAAAGTAGCCCTCTATTGTTCTATCATTACATACTCATATAAACATGATACAGTATCGGTATGGTGTAATGCGAGGCGAAGTGCAATTCGATGCAACGAGGATTTAATACATCCGATATGCGACAAGTGGATGCGGATACTAAAGGTGTAGTGAGTAAAGACCATATTATCTATACAGTTATCATAGCGAGGAATTTATCCAAAATCAACGTTGTGAAGCGTTTGAGGGTAGAAGTGCGAGATTGCTGGTGGATGAGTTTGTAGAGATGAAGAAACGTTATTGGATGTGCTTGTTGGGGCACTTGAAATACGGAGCTTGGAGTAGTGGAAATATTACTGATGAGATGATTCAGAATTATTTGGAACATCACAGGGATAATCCAAATAGCGATGAGAATTTCATTCTTGAGTGATTTTAATGAACTTTCAGTTTACAGTTTTCAATGCTGTTTGCTTAAGTTCAATAACGCAGTCGTGTACTCAACCTATGGATTTGCAATCCATAGTTGTTTAGTTCTTTCGACAATTTGTTCACCTGCTCTTGTGTTGCTTTTGAATTAGAGGTAGCTTCTTTATAGGTAAGATAGTCGATAAGTCGTTGCAGCCCGATAATATCCACCGATGCCGGCAGGCGAATGATAACCTCATTGGATGTTCTTTCAATTAACATATCTTCCATATTATGTTGTAAAGTTAAGTAATTTGTACTACAAGACGGTACCGGTCTGTTATTAATCCATGAGCAGGATAACATACATGAACGGGTATTGAATCTGGGACCTGAGTCTATATTATTTTTGGTTGAATGTTTGAAGGTAGTTAATTTTATTACAGCATACAAAACCATCTTTAATGGAAAGTAAATATTAATGTTGGCATCATAGTATTCTGATCTGAAATCATAAAACAATTAACTCTGAAGATAATTATTCGCTTCAGAGTTAGTTGTTTTTAAAACTAAAACTATAAAAAGAAAACCAACTTACATTTCGGCAGGAATGGCCAACAGGGGTATTTTAGTATGATAGCTCATTCTTTCTGTTCTGCTGGGGAAAAACAGTCTTTTCCAGAAACCGGCCTGATGTGTTACCATCACTAAAACGTCAATATTGTTTTCTTTAATAAAATTCTGCAAGGTTTGTTCAAAGTCAGTGCCGGTCAGATGTATTGATGTCAGTGTATTTTCGTTATAATTGTTTTTGAGAAAACTTTCATATTCCGCTATGTTCTTTTTATTTTCTAAATATATGTCAGCTTTTTCATCATCTGTATCTGTGAAAACGCTTACCATTACATTAGCCATGTACAATCCTGCAAGTTCGAAAATATAGTTGAGAATTTTCGGGTTTTTTTGAAATCTGTTGGTAAGGAACAATATCTTTTCTGGTTTCTTCCAGGTGTATCCGTTGGGTATCACCATCACGGGTATTTTGGTATTGCCTATAACTGATGAAGTACGGCTTCCCCATATTTTTTCCTTTAGGCCGCTGCCGCCGAGCGTGCCCATCACAATCAGGTCTGATTTTTTTTCATCTGATACTTTTTCAATGGCATCAAACAAAGAATAAGTAGAAATAAAGGTATCAACCTCTGTGTTATCCGATTGATGAATGTTTTCTTTTACGCCGTCCAGCTTTTTTTCAAGATCGCTCAACATGGTAAGCGTAAATTCTTTATCTACGCCCAAATAATCGGTTACCATACTGCTGTTCACTTCGTAAGAATGGAGCAGGGTAATTTTTGCGGGAAATACTTTTGAGGTTTGAACCGCAAATTCGGTAGCATGACCTGCAGTATCAGAAAAATCGGTTGGCACTAATATTTTTTTCATTTTTATAGATTTTTAAAATTTATTCGTTTATAGATGGAATTGCAGGCACTGCCAATACCGGCCAGGTGGTGTGCAATATCATATTTTTTGTTTCGCTTCTTTCAAAAAGTTGTTCAAATGCCGACTTGGGATAAGGAACCATTGCTATCATATCTGCACCTGCCTTGCTGCAATATTCTTCTATTTCCCGTTCAAAATCTTCACCTTGCAGCAATGCTCCTTCAAAAACAATTTCGGGATAGCCGTCTTTAAGAATGTTGAGATAATCCTGAAGTTGATCTTCATTATAAATATAATCTGCGTTTTCATCGCCGTTTGTTTCCTTGAAAACTACCACATGTACCTGCGCCGAAAATATTTTTGGAATTTCGAAAATCTTATTGAGCAGCGTTTCCTTTTTTTCAAACCGGTTGGTTGCCAGCAACACAATTTCAGGAGGACAAATCTCAAGAGATGCGGGAATCGTAAGGACAGGAACCGTAGTTTGGCTTACCACACCTGAAGTAATGGTGCCTGTAAAAAATTGTTTAAGTCCGCCGGCTCCTTTTGTTCCCATTACAATGAGGTCTATTTCTTTTTCAGCGGCATAGTTTAATATTGATTCTATAACCTTTCCGCCAGACAAAAAAGGAATTAGTTTTATTTCAGGGAAGACTGCTGCTGTCGATTTTAGTGTTTGCTCCAATTTTTCAATCCGGTCGTCAATTATTTTTTTATTGGAAGTATCGGTCTGCATGGTTGCCATATTGAGCGCCGGCTCAATGACATGCAGGATATGCAGGGATGCACCGGTTGTCTTCGCAATTTCTGAAGCGTAGGCAATCGCTTTAAAAGCATTTGGACTGAAATCGGTAGGTACTAATATCTCCTGCATAAAACTAAAATTCTGTTTTCAGATTTTTTTGGAAAATTATCCCGCGGTCTTAGTTCAAATTGCTTTAGGTACATTAAACCGCAGGAATAAATTCTGACAATTTATCACAAAACTAAATTACTGTTTTAACTTCAAATTTTCCATGATTGCTATTGCGTTTGATGATGATTTTTATCATCTTTTAATAAGCCTGTTAATAGCAAAAACGCCCGTCAGAAAATATATTATAACAAAGCTAATCAATTTTTGCAGGCGAATGGTGTTTGGCGGGTTTTATTATCTACAGCAGAGATATGGGGCATTTTAAAAAGGCAACCGCGAAACAGACTTTTCATATCAATAATCATTCTAATTTTAACACTTATTTCTTGTGACAGAATTAGAAGCAAAGGACAAGAACGTGCCAACAAGACAGAATAAAAAGATTATTAGTTTGACTTTGGTATGTAACAACGCGCTAAAATTGACAAAGGTCAGATTCAACTTATAAGTTCAACGGTTATTCAATTTGGTTTAAAATTTGCCTTTTTCAAAAAAATGTAATTACTTTGTAATAACAAAATTGATTTTTATGCAAATTCAAGTAATCAATATCGGAAATTCAAAAGGTATCAGGTTACCAAAAGCCATATTGGAACAATACAATATTAGCGACACGTTAGAACTTATTTTGGAGAAAGGAAGAATTATCCTAAAGCCAAAATCCATTCCAAGAAAAGGTTGGGAAAAATCATTCAAACAAATGCACGCAAACGGAGATGACAATCTGTTGATTGACGACATTTTTGAAGATGAAACTTTTGAAGAATGGAAATAAAGCAATATGAATTAGTGTTGGTAAACCTTGACCCGATCCCGATAGCTATCGAGAGAAGCGAGATGAAAAAAACTCGGCCTTGTACTGTCATTTCTCCAAACGAAATGAACAAATACCTTCAAACAATTGTTGTTGCACCGCTTACAAGTAGCTCAAAACCTTATCCGACAAGAGTTGAGATAAAGCAAACAACAAAAAAAGGTTGGATCGTTTTAGATCAAATCAGAACAGTGGACAGAACAAGAATTGTAAAGAAGTTAGGTAAACTGACAACCTCTGAGATTGAAGCAGTAAAAAACGTGATAATGGAAACCTATGTTGAATAAAAAACGCTCTATAACTTAGTAATTGCCAAAAGCGGAGCTGAACAACTTTGATTGGAAATTTGTGCGGGGGGGTCAATCCCGAACGTCCTGGATTCTTCATTTGAATCCCGAAGTTTTGGGATGCTAAAAATCCCGGCCTTCGGCAATACCCAAAACGATATTGTTGCTTTAAAGGGCATTGTCTTTATTAAAATAAAAAAGCCGAAAGTGATATCTATTCATCGCTTTCGGCCTAAAAAACACTCAAACCATTTTTAAACACAAAACTTAAAACTATGACATACGAATCATACAGAAACGACCTCAATCTTATGTATTAACAACTTCCATGGTAAGAAGTTTAATCAATAATTATAAATCGGCTGTTTTAATTTTTTTTGAAAATTTTACTTCCAGATTTTGGGCCTTCCCGTTTCTTTCAATTTTTAGTTTTAAGGGTGTTTGGCTGCGGTTGCTTGCCACCATAGCGCTGATTGTGTCAGTACTGTTGATAGGAGCGCCATTTACCTCCATAATGATATCGCCTTGTTTTAAACCTGCCTTGTCGGCATCAGATCCGGCAGCTACCTCCAGCACTTTTACACCACTGCCACTTTCCAAATCCTGAATTTTTATACCCAATCTGGGAGTTGTCGGTCTGCCCATTACAATAACATTTTTTCTGCTCAAGGGGGATCCTTCTGAAATTCCCGGGGCAGGCATAGAGTAAAGACCGGTAATTTTTCTATTGGGTTCAATTGGGAAGCCTTGAACGGTAATCATTGGAAAATCGGGCGATTGCCATTTGGTAAGTTCGGCTACTACTGTATTTTGCTTTTGGTTTCTTAAAAAAACTACTGAAACCTTATCGCCGGGGTTTTTATCTTTCAATGCTTTTGACAGATCATCAGGGGTTTCTATTTTGTTTTTGTCAACCGAGGTGATGATATCGCCTTCTTTTAAGCCTGCCTTACCGGCAGCGCTTTCTTCGTTTACATTTACTACTTCTGCTCCCTGATCTGTTTTTTTTGTGGATACGCCCAGCATGGCTTTGTTTGGCGGTGACGCTAATGTCAATTGGCGGCCGGCAATATCAAAATTTTCGCTGCCGTACCCCAAAGCATTGTAAGCTTCAATATCTTTTATTTTACGACGTCTTACAGTAATATTGCTGTTTTTGTCGGTACTCAGGTCTTTGCCGTTTACCGTTATCTTTGCGCCATCTACAGTGATTTCCAACTTTCTGTTATCATCTGCCTTTTTCGTAATAATGATTAGTTCTGCCTCTTTGTTTTTATCAGTGGTTTGGGCAAAAATGCTGCATGGCAAAAGCAGGAGGGATAAATAATAAATTGATTTCATAAAAAGAATTTTAATTAACTACGTTTTGTTTCGTAGTTCAAAGGTAAAGTAAAATCCTTAATACGAAACCCTTCGGAAATGTTAAAAGTTTTTGAAATCAGCTACAGGACGATACCGGTTTCGAAATATTCGTATTTGCGTGCTTCGTTTGAGCGTGAGCTTAATAGGGAAAGTTCTTTTGAATAAACAAAAATCAGATTTTTATTGCTGTCGTATTTACGGCTGATTTCACGAATCCGGCTCATTTCTTTGCCTCCATACACATCAGATTGTGTAAGTAATCCATTGGTATATTGGTGAATAGTATGATATAAATATTTGTTATCTGCTGTATAAACCACTTCTTTATTTAATTGACCCTTTGAATCATACTCATTCAGCGAATAACGGGACAACAAATTTTTGGCATCAAAATATTGGGTTTTAATCAGCCTGTTTTCTTTATCGTAGAAGAAATCCAGATTTTCTGTTGTATGAATTTGTGGATATTCAATAATCTCTTTGACCTTTTTGCCGGTCTGGTCATATTCATAAATATTATTCTGGATATTGATGAAACCAAAAATTTGGTTGTTTGTCATTTTCTTTATTCTGCTTAAATGTCCGTTTTCGTATTCGTAAAGATCGTAGGAAATTATTTCTACTATTTGGCCATCTTTATAAAAAGGGTGAAACACCTTGGTAATTCTGCCAAAATCGTCGTATTCATATTCGTCAGTGATAGCAATGGGGTCCTTAGCATTTTCTGAAGGCAGGAGAAAGATTCTTTTTAATTTGGCATTTGCCCGATAAGTTTCGGTTTCAGGCATTACTGCATGGTCTTTCTTATTGCAGCTAAAAAGGGTAATCAGCGCAAGAGAAAATATTATAAGGTAGCTCCAACTATTTTTCATAAAGATAGGGTTATGTATGGCAAAGATAAACAAATTGCAGGGAATGATGGCCGAAAAAATATCTGTTGAACCTATCGAACAAGTGAAGGTTAATCACTTACTTCCGCCTTACACATTGTTTTTATCCTCATTGGCATTGGCCGCCAATTTTTCCCCACATTTTTTACAAAAAACAGCATCGGCGCTATGGTTGCCTGCGCCACAGTGGCCGCACTTAATATCCATTCGGAGGCGTTTGGTTTGCTCCATGAATGAAGCGGACATGATGCCGGTGGGTACTGCGATGATGGAGTAACCCAGAATCATGATGAATGAAGCAATCATTTTTCCCAAAGCGGTTACCGGGGCTACATCGCCATAACCTACCGTAGTGATAGTAACGATAGACCAATAAATACTCTGTGGAATACTGTGGAATCCGTCATTCTTTTCAAACTCAACCACATACATTAAGGAACCCAAAAAGATGGTGAGTAGCACAACGAAAAAGAGAAATATCAGTATTTTTCTGAAACTACGGATGAAGGTAAACATCAGTATGCGGCTTTCTTCTAAGAATTTCACCATCTTAAAAATTCTGAAAAGACGCAACAATCTGAATGAACGAATAACCATCAGTACGTGCCATTGAGGGTAGAAAAATTCAAGATAAGAGGGAAGGATAGCCAGTAGGTCAACAACTCCATAGAAGCTGGTGGCATACCTTTTGGTACTTTTTACGCAATAAAGCCTTAGCAAATATTCAATACTGAATAAGAAAAGAAAGAAGTAATCAATTATACGAAATAGATGTCCGTACTTAAATCCAATAGCCGGAACACTTTCTAACATTAGTAATCCGATGTTGAGGATAATGGCAATGGAAAGCAGTACGTCAAATAATTTTCCAAGTGGTGTAGATGATTGAAAAATAGTAATATACAACCACTCTCTCAGTGTACCTTTTTCATCAGGTTTATTATTGTTTTGTATGACATCAACTTTATCCGGTAATAATCTGAACAAAGACATTGTTAATCAACTTTGAATTCGGAAAAGAATATTTGCCATAAAAGTAAAAGAAAAATATGATAAAGGCGAAACGGTCTTTATATAAAGAAAATGCTGATTCTTTTTTTGTAAAAATATTTTGGAACAGTACCACAAATAAATTTTGAAAATCGATAATACGCCTCACCCCGGCCCTCTCCTCGCGGAGAGGGAGTAAGACCTTGGGTAGGCAAAGATTATAGAAGATTTGAAAAATATTAATTGGGAGATAATGCTTTTTTATTCTTGTTATCAACCGGTTATTTGATAAGCGGTTGTTTTTAAATTATTTATTCCTTTATTTTTACGGCATGAGATATCAATTTTTACTTTTTATCGGTCTATTTGTTGGCACATTATCAAATGCCCAGAAAACATCAGACCCATCATTATTTGCAAAGACCATTACGGCCAGAAGCCTACAGGCGCATTTGAATATCATTGCAGGCGCCGAAATGGAAGGACGCGATACGCCTTCGCCCGGTTTGGAAAAGGCAGCAGACTACATTGCCGAACAGTTTAAAAAAGCCGGTGTATTGCCCGGAAATAATGGCAGCTACAGGCAGACCTTTAGTTTGGGAAAAGATTCTGTAACAGGGATGAGCCTTAAAATAGATGATGCTAATTTTTCGCCGTATGACGATTTTGCCCCCGCTATGTTTATGCCGCCACAGGTAGATTTGCATTTTTCGGAATACATTTTTGTAGGTTATGGTATTGTGGACGAAAAACAAAATGATTATGAAGGAGCGGATGTGAAAGATAAATTAGTTATCTTCCTGAATGGTGAACCCGAAGGTTATAAATCGGCTCAGACGGGCAGAAACTCTCCGGCATCTTTGTTTAATAAAATCAGAAAGGCAATGGAGAAGGGGGCGGCTGCCATATTGATTATCAGAGAAGATTTGCCTTCGCGATTAAGTAACTTTAGCCGCTACCAATTGATTTCGGATGGAGCTGCAAGCAACAGGTTTGGGATAACTGTACCCACTTTTTTTATAAATGAAAATGTGGTACGACGGGTGAGCGGTTATGATTTATCTACCGTAAAAAATGCAATTGGTACAGAAGTGTCGATACCAATGGTTGAGCAGGCTGATATTTCGTTGAGCTATAAAACCGATATGAGCAAAAAAGAAGTGTCAAACGTGATAGGAGTAGTAGAAGGCTCCGATAAAAAAGATGAATATGTAATAATAACTGCACACTATGACCATGTAGGAAAAGATATGGACGGAAATATTTATTATGGCGCCGATGACGATGGATCGGGTACCGTGTCGGTTATAGAGATGGCAAATGCTTTTGCAAAAGCAAAAAAGGCAGGCAAGGGTCCCAGACGTACCATAATATTTATGACGGTATGTGGCGAAGAAAAAGGATTGTGGGGTTCAGAATATTATTCATCAAACCCTGTGTATCCTTTGGATAAAACATCAGCCGATTTAAATATTGATATGATT
This sequence comes from Chitinophagaceae bacterium, assembly GCA_023957575.1. Lineage (GTDB taxonomy): Bacteria > Bacteroidota > Bacteroidia > Chitinophagales > Chitinophagaceae > Niabella. The sequence continues at coordinate 644,308 of JAMLGU010000001.1, forward strand.
GGCCGGATAGGTGATGAATATATAAAAGATAAAGATTCGGCAAACTATGTGTATGTGATTGGCGATGACAGGTTGAGTACCGATTTGGCTCCCATTCTGAATGATGCAAATAATAGATACCTACGTTTGAAATTAGACAGAAAGTATAATGACCCGAAGGATCCCGAGCGTTTTTATTATCGAAGCGACCATTATAATTTTGCCAAAAAAGGTGTGCCGGTTATTTTCTTCTTCAATGGGGTACATCCCGATTATCACAAGCCAACCGATACTGTCGATAAAATTAATTTTGAACTGATGGCAAAAAGAGCGCAATTGGTGTTTAATACCGCTTGGGAAATAGCCAACAGGAACGAAATGCTGAAAAGGGATTTGAAACTTCAGTAGCGTAAAGTTATTTTTTACAATTTTGGGCCATTAAAATTGATTTTTTAATGGCCTTCATTTTTTAGGACTTTACTATCTTTAATAAATAATGAATCAACAGGTATCTTTACAAAGAATATTGAGCAATATGAAGAAATTATATTATCTACCCTTTTTGATACTGATTTTGATAGTGTCCTGTAAAAAAACGCCAAAAATAGAAAAAAGGATTACGGTTTCCGATGTTGCCAAAACCATCACAGTGGCTGATTTGCAAAGGCATCTTACCATTATTGCCGGTGCCGATATGGAAGGCAGAAATACGCCCTCGCCCGGGCTTGAAAAGGCAGCCGATTACATCATTGCCCGTTTTCAGGAATTCGGACTAATGCCGGGAAATAAGGGCAGCTTTCGCCAAAATTATTCCACTTTAACACCTTTTGCCAATATGATTCCGGTAATATTGGATATGAATACAACTTCAACCACCAATAACGGTTATAATCAGTTCTTGTACCATGCAGAACTAAATAGTATGGCGCAATCCCATCATAATCAGGCATTAATAATAAATGCACCACAAGATACTGCATCGAATATAATAGGCATAATAGAAGGTACCGATAAAAAGAACGAATATGTGATAGTGAGTGCGCACTATGACCATGCAGGTAAAACAGCACAGGGATTGATTAATTATGGCGCCGATGATAATGGATCGGGTACGGTGTGTATGATGGAGATTGCCGAGGCTTTTGCGTTTGCCCAAAAAAATGGCCTTGCCCCTAGAAGGTCGGTAATATTTTTGGCAGTGAGTGGAGAGGAAAAGGGATTGTGGGGATCGGCTTATTATAGTAACCACCCGTTGTTTCCACTGGAAAATACATCGGCTGCTGTAAATATGGACATGATTGGCAGAATAGGTAACGAATATCTGAATGATAAAGATTCGGTGAATTATGTATATGTAATCGGCGATAACAAAATTTCGACCGAAATTCCCGGCATCATTGACAATGCCAATAAAAACCTTAACCTGAAAATGGATAAAAAATACAATGACCCCAACGATCCTTTGCGTATTTTTTATCGTAGCGACCAGTACAGTTTTGCTAAAAAGGGGGTGCCGGTTACATTCTTTTTCAGTGGTTTGCATCCCGATTATCATACACCGGCAGATACGGTTGATAGAATTGCCTTTGGTATAATGGCCAAAAGGGCGCAATTGGTTTTTTATACCGTTTGGGATATTGCCAATAGAGAAGGGATGCTTAAAAGAGACATTTCGGGGTTATAGGTTCATCGTAATATTTCCCGAAGTACCGGTAATGTTTTCAGTTTTGTAAAGTCTTGAATATGAAGCATATAATAGTTTTCAAGACCTTCCAATATTTTATATCTGGCGACTGCATTTGATTGAATTTCCTCTAATTCATCGGGTTGCCTTACCAAAAGAATTTGAGCGAGAACTGTGGCAAAGTTTTTTTCCAGATAATAGCCATGATTAGGCAAAACCTCTGTGAAAAAGCCTTCCTGCATATCAAAAAGAAGGTTTTCGCTTTCCAGAATCCTATTGTTTTTGTTTTGAGGATTCAACCCAAAAAATGATGACAGATGCGCTGCAAAAAATATGGGGTAATTTGCCAGCACCTTGTCATTGCAATAGTTAAGATGAAAAAAAGCATCTTCAAAAAAATGATACAGGTCGCTGTTGGTTTCGGGTTGTTTGATGCATTTTGATAAAAGTTCTACCATAAATAAGGCCACACCGTTTTTAACTACATCTGTAAAAATGTTTTCATTCAACCTTGCCCATTTGTATTCATTTATTCTGTTAAGTTGCTTAAACTCATTGTAATACACCACCAAATCCAAAATTGCTGCAGGTTGAAAAAACATGGCTCTTCCCGTATTTTTTCTGCCTGTAGCCCTCACTCCGTTGATGAGATAGGATTGCAGGCCAAAGACCTCGGTATAAATACTTACAATCAGACTGGTTTCGCCGTATTTTACAGATCGCAATACAATCCCTTTGGTTTTATGTAGTTTGTCGGCCAAATTTCTTTATAATAGAATATGAATTTGCAAAATTGAGTATAAAATTGCTACCTGTGCCAAATTTTAGTCCTCAAACCCTGAAATTTTACGTTTCTTTGCAAATTCATGCAGTGTAAATTTAATTAATATGTGGCGACAATTAGGAAAATTCATTCTCCGATACAGATTTATTTTACTGATTCTTTTATTGGCTGCCACCGCACTGTTTGGATATTGGGCATCAAAGGTTACACTGGGTTACGAATTTACAAAAGCCATTCCAACCAATCATCCTGTAAATATTGAGTATAAAGCATTTAAGAAAAAATACGGCGAAGACGGCAATATGCTGGTGATAGGCATACAAACCGATAGTTTCTTTAACCAAAAACTGTTTAACGACTATGCCGGATTACAAAAAGAGCTGAAAAAAGTGAATGGGGTGGAGGATATAATCAGTATTCCCAACTCGGTCAATCTTGTGAAAGACATTGAAACCGAGAAACTTAAGGTAAAGAAAATTTTTGGAGAGCAACAACTGAGTCAGGCGGCAATTGACAGCGGCGCAGCCGAATTTTTGAACCTTCCGTTTTATAAAGGATTGATTTACAACCCACAAACCAAAGCCTATTTGATGGGGCTTACTATGAACAAAGAGGTGATTAACTCGGCTAAAAGGGATAATGCCATCAATGCCATAAAAAAACTTACCGATGAGTTTTCCGGAAACAATCACATAGAAGTAAAACTAAGCGGATTGCCCTACATCAGAACCGTTTTGGCGGCAAGAATAGCGCAGGAGATGAAGTTTTTTCTGGTGGCCTCCATTCTTTTATCAGCCTTTATCCTGCTTTTATTTTTTCGTTCGGTAAGTTCCATGTTGTTGTCTTTGAGCGTGGTATTAATAGGTGTGGTGTTTAGCTTAGGCACGATGCATCTGTTCGGTTACAATATTACATTGCTTACCGCCCTTATTCCGCCATTGATTGTAGTGATTGGGATTCCCAACTGCATTTATTTTTTGAATAAATACCATACCGTTTGGCATAGCATTACCAAAAACCGGTTTAACCTGCCCAAAGGAAAATCGTTTAACAGCGAAAAGAAAAAACGAAAAGCAATTGTGGATATGGTAACGAGGATGGGAATTGTAACGCTTTTTTGCAATGTGGCTGCAGCGATTGGTTTTGCGGTTTTTGCACTTACCAAGAGTGAAATTTTGCAGGAGTTTGGCGTGGTAGCCGGTATCAATATTATGCTGCTTTTCTTTATCTCCGCTGTTTTGATTCCCATTATCCTGAGTTTTTTACCGCCGCCAAAGGACAGGCACACTAAATATTTGTATAATCCCAGATTGAACCGTTGGCTCAACCGATTAGAGCGCTGGTCGTTGCAAAACCGGAAATGGGTGTATATGATTTCTGCAGCGGTTGTCATTATGGCTGTTGCAGGTATTTTCAGGCTCAAGAGCAATGCTTTTATGGTGGACGATGTACCCAAAACCGATAAAATATATACCGACCTGAAATTTTTTGAGCAGAATTTTAAGGGCATTATGCCATTGGAAATAACGGTGGACACCAAAAAGAAATATGGCGTAACCCGCAATTTTGAAAATATTTCGAGGTTAGATTCCTTAACGCAATATCTTGAAGAACAGTCTGTTGTGGCCAAGCCGCTGAGTCTTGTGGAAGGCCTCAAATTTGCAAGGCAGGCTTTTTATGAAGGCGACAGCATCAACTATGCCATGCCTTCCGAGTTTGACCTGCCGGGGCTGGCACAGTACCTGAACATGAAAACAGATGGCGAACCGGATGCAAAAGGAAATTCTTACACCAAGCTGGTTTCTACTTTTATGGATAGTACCCGCCGCGAAGCAAGAATAAGTGTGAATATGGCAGACATTGGCACGCGTAACCTGCCTACATTATTGTCGGGCCTACAACACAGGGCAGATGAACTTTTTCCAAAAGATAAATATGACGTGAAGCTGACGGGCAGCAGTATAGCCTTTCTGGAAGGTAGCAAATTTATTATTCATGGTCTCAAAGAAAGTATTTTCTGGGCATTTTTGCTTATTGCGTTGTGTATGTTGTATTTGTTCAGGTCGTTCAGGATATTGTTTTGCTCGCTCATTCCCAATGTCATTCCGCTGGTGTTTACTGCCGGGTTGATGGGCTGGGCAGGTGTGCCTTTGAAGCCCAGTACGGTGCTTATTTTTAGTGTGGCGCTTGGTATTGCCATTGATATCACCATACGGTTTTTGGTAAACTATAAACAAGAGTTGAAATTGCACAATGATAATGTTCAGGATACTGTGATACAAACCATCCACAGTACCGGCATCAGCATTATTTATACCTCGATGGTGCTAATTGTTGGTTTTATTATCTTTAGTTTTAGCGGTTTCGGCGGCACTCAGGCGCTGGGTTGGTTAACCTCTGTAACATTAGTGGTAGCCACCTTTACCAATCTTATATTGCTTCCTGCGCTTTTGATTAGTTTTTCTTCAAAAAAATAAGATATTTATTAGAAATTATTCTATACTAGTGGTGATTACATAAATTTTTATAAATTTTTGATTTTGTGCAAACGGTTGCTCTTGTTTAACATTATTTTAGTATTCTTGCAACTTGTTAAAATTGATTATTTAACCTAATAAAAAAATTAATGAGAAAAATTGCATTGCTACTAGCTATGTTCATGGCGGTTTCCATTATCCTTTTTGCACAAAGTGGTGTAATAAAAGGTAAAATTGTGGATGAACAAGGTAATCCGATTCCTTATGCTTCGATTACAATCGCTAATACTACTACCGGTGTTTCTTCGGATGAAAACGGGGAATTCTCAATTTCTGCAAAAATCAATCAGATGTTGGTTTTTTCTGCTACCGGTTTTCAAAACAAAGAAGTCTCCGCCTCACAGAATATGAGAGTTACGCTTGCACGTGGTTCTGGTGTTGTAGAAGATGAGGTTGTGGTGGTTGGTTATGGTTCTGGAAGGCGTTTATCAAGTATCGTTGGTACTGTTGATCGTATTTCGGCTACAAAATTTAAAGAAAGGCCTGCTGCCAGTATGGTGGACGGTCTGCAAGGTCAGTTTCCCGGCCTGCAGGTATTCACTTCCAGTGGTGAACCTTCAGAAACTTCAAGCTTCAGATTGCATGGGGTAGGATCGCTGGGCGCCAGTTCTACACCTTTGATTATCCTTGATGGAATTCAGGTTGGAAACGGATCTCTGGTTTCATTATCACCTCAGGACATTGAGAGCTACACTTTATTGAAAGATGCTTCTTCTACTTCAATTTATGGTGCAAGAGCTGCAAACGGGGTATTGGTCATTACTTCCAAAAAAGGTCGTTTTGAAATGGCGCCTACAATTACGTTTGGGGTTCAATATGGTGTTTCAAACCCGATAGGAGTGAAGGAAAAAATTTATGACAAGATGATGAATGCAGAAGAGTTGCTGGATTGGCAGGTAAAAACCGGTAACAAGACACAGGCTCAGGCAGATGCTATCCGAACTACCTATAAAAATGCCAATACAAATTGGTATGATGTATATTATCGTAAGGATGCACCTTATAAGCAAGCAAATCTTGCTTTATCGGGTGGAGGCAAAGGCTCTAATTACTATATCTCAGGCACTTATTATAAAGAAGATGGTTCTGCGTGGAGATCATGGTATGACCGTTTTACCTTTAGGTCAAACATCAATACCATCATTACAAAATGGTTGAAGTTTGGAGCCACTTTGTCCGGTGGTGTGGATAAGAGGTCAACTAACCCATACGGTTCCAACAATACTAACCGTGGCTTGTCTCCGTTAAGACAACCCTATTTTTCCCCGGTTGATTCTACTGGCAAACGTTACGACTTTATACCTGGAGTAGGTGCTTATCATCCTCAATATCTTGCAGAAAAAGTCCTTAGCTCTGGATTTAATTATCAATTTAATCCGAATGCTTATATAGAAATTACACCAATAAAGGGTTTGACCCTGAGAACTCAGGGAGGGTATGACGCTTATATTTACCGCAGTTCCGGTGTTACCTTACCCTCCTATTTAGGTAGCCTTAAAAACGGTAATGCATCAGAAAGTTTTGACCAGGGTGTACAAAGAACGTTTACACACACTGCAGAGTATGGCTTTAATCTCAAAGATGATCATGATTTTTCATTACTGGCCGGTTATGAGTGGATAGATTATAAAAATAATAACTTCTCTGCTAGTTCTGCAGGTCAAACTGATGACAGGGTTATTTTGTTAGGCGCCGGTCCCAATAACCGTAGTGTGGGACAAGGAAAAACAGAGTATGCTTATGAATCATTCTTTGGAAGGGCGACTTACAGTTTTGTTAAGAAATATTACTTTGATGCGTCTGTAAGGCAGGATGCTTCTTCACGCTTTGGCGCTAACAACAAGAAGGCAGTGTTTTGGTCTGCTGGTTTGATGTGGGCAGCCAAGAAAGAAGCTTTTCTACAGGATGTAAGCTGGTTGGATGACTTGAATATCAGGTTTAGCTATGGTACCTCGGGTAACTCGTCAATTGGGGATTATCAGAGTCAGGCATTGGTTGGATTAAATGCATATAATGGTGGTACCGGTTGGGTGCTTTCTTCTGCAGGTAACCCTAATCTTTCCTGGGAGGAACAAGCCAAATCTTTATTAAACATTCAGGCAAGTGTATTCAGAAAAGTACGTATGGACCTATCTATTTATAACAGAGATACCAAAAACCAATTGGTGAGTGTGCCTCAACCTTACACAGTGGGTTTCAGTGCTATTACTCAAAATGTAGGGTCTCTGAATAATAAGGGTATTGACGTTCGTTTTGATGTGGATGTAATCAAAAATAAGATTGCTTTCTTCAGTCCCTATATAACTGTAGCGTATAATAAGAATAAAATTACCGAGCTGTTTCAGGGAAGAGATTATTGGATTATTCCTAACACAGGCGTGGCCTGGGTAGTAGGAAAACCAATTACCTTTATCTATCCTTTGTGGAAAGGGGTAAATTCGGAAACAGGTGCACCTGAATGGTATTTGCCTGAGACAGGTGAGGGATTTGAAGTAAAAACACAGAAAGATCCTTCCAAAGTAACCAGCACTTTCTCTGCAGCCGGACTGCAACAAAACACCGGTATTCAAAGATATGCTCCCTGGAGTGGTGGTTTTGGATGGCAAAGCGGATGGAAAGGTTTCTATTTCAATGTTGATTTCTCCTTTGTTCAGGGTAAATACATGATTAATAACGACAATTATTTCTTTTTGAATCCGAATCAGTTCGCGGGGTTCAATACTAAGAAAGAAGTAACTGATTACTGGCAAAAACCGGGAGATATCACCAAGTATCCGGCCTGGAAGTATCAGTTTATGCAATTTGACGACAGGTTGATTGAGGATGCTTCATTCCTTAGGTTGAAAACATTGATGTTTGGCTACAATCTGCCTTCAAAACTTTTAAATCAAACCGGGTTTATTAAAGGAGCAAGTATATATGTAACTGGTAGAAACTTGTTTACCTCTACAAAATATACAGGACCTGATCCTGAGGTAGATTCTAATTTAGGTTTAGGTACCAATCCTAATACAAAGAACTATGGTTTCGGTATTAATATTCAATTTTAATTCGTAAAAGATGTTAATTATGAAATATATAAATAAATTATTGATTCTTGCTCTGACTGCTTCATTATTTGTAAGTTGCAGTAAGAAGTTGGAACTGTTCCCTTATAGCAATATAGCTACAGGTCAATCATTTTTGACTATCGATGATGCTGCAGCCTGGAATACCGGTATGTATTCCTCAATGCGTAGCTATGTGTATGGTATTTTTATGTTCTCTACAGATGTACAGTCTGATTTGCTGAATGCGTCTTTAGAATATGGTAACAGAAACGGAGCGCCACATCGTTGGGATTTCAATGATGATGACTACACTATACGTGATACATGGGCAGGTTATTATTCTGCAATGAAAAACATAAATATGTTTTTGACAAATGCACCAAAAATTAATACAACTTCGCAAGCCGATGCCGATAAACTAAAAAGGTATATAAGTGAAGCGCATTGGTTTAGAGCCTATTACTATTTGAATCTGGCTTTGAGATGGTCAAAAGCTTACGATCCGGGTACTGCTGCTACAGATCTTTCTGTACCTATTGTTTTGGAATTTGACGTGGCTGGAAGGCCTGCAAGATCAACCGTTAAACAGGTTTACGATCAAATTCTGGATGATTTAGCAAAAGCTAAAGAGGGTTTGGGTGGTATTGCAGGTTCCAAAGGCGCCAATCGTCTTTCAATTGATGCTGTTTTAGCTCTGGAGGCCAGAGTAAAATTGTATATGAAAGATTGGCCGGGAGCAAAAGCAGCTGCCGATGCCGTAATTAATAAAAATCTGTATCCTTTGGTTAAGACTCCGGTTGATATGAAAAACCTTTGGGTGAACGACAGCAATGAAGAAACGATTTTCAAACTGTTTGCCAATAACTCAAACGAACAACCCGGACAGGTTAATAGTATTTATCTGGGGTATATTCCTGCAAGTAAATTGTACCGCCCCGATTTTATTCCAACTCAATGGGTTGTGGATCTTTTTGACAATGCAGATATTCGGAAAGGTGTATATTTTAAATCAGATTCTTTAGATATTCAGGGAGCCAAATATAAAAATATCAGTCTTGTACATAAATATGAAGGTAACCCTGCTTTATTTACTGCTGCGAATACTAACTATGCACAGGGTCAGAAAGTATTGAGAGCTGCAGAACTGTACTTGATTTCTGCAGAAGCCGCTTATAATAGTGGTGGTGATGCGCTGACGCCATTGAATGCTGTTCGCACTGCCAGAGGGTTGACGCCTTCTAATGCTACTGGTGCTGCTTTATTGCAGGATATTAAAGACGAACGCACAAGAGAGTTGGCATTCGAAGGGTTCAGACTTGATGATTTGAAGCGTTGGAATGAACCAATGAACAGAAAGCCTGCTCAAAATTTATCTGTAATTAATACCGGCGATAGGTTTAATACGTTGACTAAATCCGCAGGAGATAATAAATTTGTGTGGGGGCTTCCAGCCAATGATATGACTGTTAATACCAATCTGGTTCAAAACCCGGGGTGGTAAATCTGATAACCAACTATGTTTTTAAGGCTGTAGATAATTTCTGCGGCCTTTTTTTATTAACTGAAAATAGGAAGGTATGCTAACTTGAACTGCAGTAAGGCATTGATTAATTTATAAATTTTCAATTAAATTCATTGTTTTTTAAAAAATGTATTTTTAAAGACCTGTTTCCTGAAATATTTCTATTTTTTTTAATTTGTGCAATCGTTTGCGCTTTGTATATAGCTTTTTAGTAATCTTGCTTTTTAAACAAACTAAATTAATTAAACAAAAGTAAATTCTCATGAGAAAAACTTTACTAATGGTGGCGGTCCTGCTGCTCTTTAGCGGGATAGCTTTTTCCCAAAAAAACATGACGGGAACCGTAACAGACGTAGGAGGCATTCCTATTCCTAATGCTTCTGTAGCCGTAAAAGGAACAAGTATTGGTACCAGTACCGATAATAAGGGTCAGTTTTCATTAACAGTGCCCGGAAACTACAATGTGCTTGTATTCTCTGCGGTAGGTTATGAAGACAACGAAATTCTAATTAGTACTTCGGGATCATTGGTGGTAACCATGATTGCTAAAAATACAGCAATGGATGAAGTTGTGGTAGTAGGTTATGGTACCCAGAAGCGGAAGGATCTTACTGCTTCGATAGCTACGGTGAAAGGGGACAAGCTGGATAAGGCAGCTATTCCAAGTGTGGACAAATTACTGGAAGGTCTGGTAACCGGTGTTCAGGCTTCTACCCCAAGTGGTATTCTGGGACAGGCTGCACGTATAAGAATAAGAGGTACCAATTCAATTTCAAATTCATCCGAACCATTAATTGTTGTGGACGGAGTGCCTTATGTAGCCGGGAATCAGGGATCAGCAACTCCCTATAACCCCATGGCCGACATTAATCCGGCCGATATTGAAAATGTAGAGGTATTAAAGGATGGTGCTGCTACAGCTATTTATGGTTCCAGAGCTGCAAATGGCGTAATTCTGATTACTACAAAATCAGGAAAAATGGGAAAAGCTAAAATCTCCTATAGCAACTGGTTTGGTTTTGCAAAAGCATCAAAGAAATTTGATCTGTTAAATGCAAATGAATTTGTTGAAATTGCAAATGAAAAATTTGCCAATATTAATAATACCAATAAATATGCAGTTGTTGATCCTAATGGTGTTAATACAGATTGGCAATCGGTAATATTAAGAAATGCTTTCCAGCAAAATCATAATTTATCCGTAAGCGGAGCTACTAATCAAACAAATTATTTTATATCGTTGGGCTATACAGATATGGATGGTATAGTGGTAGCCAATGACCTTAAAAAATATAATTTCCGTGGAAAATTAGAACAAAAAACACTTAATAATCACCTTACATTAGGAACAAATCTGGCTGTTGCTTACAATATCAATAATGGATTGAATACCGGTACCAATGCACTCTCCGGAAACGTGGGAGGCGCTATTCGTGCATTCCCGAATGTGGCTCCAAAAAACACCGATGGTTCATGGAATTTAAGTGCCGATAATGCACGTCTGGGCAAAGGACCTAACCTTAGAGAAATTGATGACAACTACACCAACCAGGCTTTTGTGCTTGCAAATAATATTTTCCGCTCACAAGGTATGAACCTTACCGGTAATGCTTTTGCAAAAGTGATGATTATTGAAGGCTTAAATGTTACCACCCAAATTGGAGTTAATTATCTGAATGTTGAGGACTTCTGGTTCTATAGCCCGATTCATGGTGATGGAAGAGGCTCAAACGGTATTGTAGAACAGGCTTTTTCTCCCACATTTCGATACAACTGGTTGAACACTGTGGATTATACAAAAGTGTTTAATGAGCACAGTATTAATGTAGTGCTGGGCCACGAAGCTCAGAAGACCCGATCCAGGTTTCTGGATGGAAGCGGCACCAATTTATCAAATGTGTTTTTTGGGGTAAATGGAAATATTATTTCCAATACACTGGCCAACCAATTTTATGGGGGCGGCCTCTCTGAAAGAGCTTTAGAGTCTTATTTTGGAAGAGCGAACTATTCTTACGGAGACCGATATCTTTTATCAGCTACATTACGTAAGGATAAAATTTCTTCTCTGCCCTGGGGCAAGCAGGATGCGGTTTTACCCGGAGCATCAATCGGATGGCGGGTATCCAGAGAAAATTTCTTTAGAAATATTTCAGTAATCAATGATCTGAAAATCAGAGGTGGTTTTGCAAAAGTGGGTAATGTGGAAATTGGCAGCTTCCCTTATGCAGGCACCTTTAGTCCGGTACAATATGGAGATTGGAGTGGCGTGAAATATAATCGTATGGGAAATCCGGATTTAAAATTTGAAACAAGTAAGAAAATGAATATTGGTCTGGATATCTCGTTGTTGCAGAGCCGTATTCAGTTAACAGCTGATTATTTCCGCAATGATATTGATAATATAATTCTGGCTGCGCCTACACCACCATCCTTGGGCGTTCCCGGTAACAGTATTGCAACGAATATTGGATCTATGTACAATAAAGGTTGGGAGTTTTCATTAAATACCGTTAATGTAAATTCAACAGACTTTGTTTGGAACTCTACTTTGAATGTGTCGTTTGTAAAAAATGAAGTAATCAGGTTGGCAAGTAATAACTCGGACATTATCAGCGCTTATAACATAACCCGAATTAATAATCCTATTGGATCGTTCTTTGGCTATGAGTATGCTGGTGTTAACCCGGCTAATGGAAATCCTCTTTGGGTGAAAGGTGATGGAACTCTTGTTCAGGGTGATTTTCGAACAAGTAGATATTATAGTTATGACCCTTCAAACCCCGGCGATATGTCAAAGGCCGCTGCTGCATTGACATTTACTGACAAAAAGATTCTGGGTAGTGCAAATCCGACCTGGTTTGGTGGCTTCAACAATAATTTTACTTACAAAGCATTTGATCTGAATATATTCCTGACTTTTGCCGGTGGAAATAAAGTTTACAATATAACCGGTCAGGAATCATTGAACAACCAGAAATTCATGAATTCAGGAAAAATGCAGTTAAACCGCTGGACTGCATCCGGACAAAAAACTGATGTTCCTAAACTATACTACGGCTCCGATAATTTTGTGAATCAGAATGGTAGTTTAAACAGCAGGTTCCTGGAAAATGCTGACTTCTTGCGTGGGCAAATTATGGCATTAGGCTATACCTTGCCAAGTAAGCTGTTGTCTCCGGCTCATCTAACGAGCTTACGCGTCTTTGCCCAAATTCAGAATGCCTTTATCCTTACCAAGTATTCCGGACTGGATCCTGAGTTGAGTACCAGTGTAACTACTAATAACACACCAGGCTTAGATTATAACGTGAGTCCGTTACCAAGAACAATTACCGTTGGCCTGAACCTTAATTTCTAATTAAATAAATAATATATTATGAAACATATTTTTTATATACATCATTTTCTCAACAGGAAATATGTATTGATTGTATTGAGTGCTGTAATTCTTTTTGTATCGTGTAAAAAGAATTTTACAGAGCTCAATCCTTTGGACTCTCTTTCTGAAGGAACAGCGTTCTCTGATCCTTCCAAAATTGAATTGGTAGCAAATGGTATGTACCAACAAGCTGCGGTGGGTGTTTATGATGCAGGTACAGGTGCAGGGGCAGGCCGTGGCTATCCTTTCGGTGCCGCCTCGATTGAACAGGCTGAAATGAGAGGTGAGGATATGGTGAATCTTCAAACCTTTTATGCCATCACTTACGAGGCTACCTACAATTCAGCCTCTGCAAATAATGCAAATCATTGGGAACAGTTGTATTCCCTAATCAATCAGGCTAATGTACTGATTGAAGGAGCCAGCAATGCAGGAAAAAGTGGAATTTTACCTGCCGATGTAGCAGACCAATACGAAGGGGAGGGAAGATTTATCAGGGCTTTATCTCATCATGAACTTCTGATTCATTTTTGTAAACCTTATGCGGATAATAAAGGTTCAGGAATGGGTGTTCCTTATCGTGAAAAGGCGGTAAATTCACCAGCAGCCGTAGAAGAAGGTGCAGCTATGGGTCGTGGAACCGTTGCCGAGGCCTATACTAAAATTCTGGCTGATTTAGATTGGGCTGAACAAAAATTACCGGTGAATAATAGTAAAGGCGCTGCCAGAGTAAGAAAAGGAGCCGCTATTGCATTGAAAACACGTATTAAGTTACACATGCAGGATTGGGCCGGAGTAATAACAGAAGGCGCTAAATTGGGTACCGATGCTACTTCCGGAACCTTCAGTAGCCCGATAAGTGGGTTTATTTTAGAAGCTGATCCGGAAGCGCCTTTCAAAAACTATTCAAGCAGCAAAGAATCTATTTTTTCTATTGCAAATAGTGCTTCTTCCAACGGAGGAGTAAACGGAGCGCTTCCTGCTATGCTTTCAGCTGCTTCCACAGCAGCATCACCCAATGCAGGTCGTGGATTGGTTGCAATTAGCCCAAATTTTTATAATGCTTCTTTTTGGGTTACAGGTGACAAAAGAAGAAATTTGCTCGTTCAGCAGGCGACAGATCCTAAATTATGGTTTACAAACAAATATTGGGATTATGTAAACAGGGCTAACTGGGCTCCCATTATTCGCTATGCTGAGGTATTACTAAATGTAGCAGAAGCGAAGGCCAGAGTTGGCGGAACTGCAAACCTTGCCTCTGCATTTCAACTTTTAAATGCTGTAAGAAACAGATCAGTGCCTGCTGCTGACAAATATACAACCGAACCTTCTGATTTAGTATTGGCTATTCTGAATGAAAGGAGAATTGAATTTTGTGCTGAAGGCCGTCGTTGGCCGGATATTCACAGGTTAGTACTGGACCCGGTTTACAAAACAAATGGTATCCCCGCTAAAATTTTAAGTGCACAGTTAAAAGCAGATGGATCTGATTATAATCTGGTTACCAGACCAATGCTTACTCCTTCAAAAGCTGCTATACCTTATACTGATTACAGATTTCTTTGGCCGATTTCTTCAAGAGAAGTAAGCGCTAATCCGGTTTTGAGAGATCAACAAAATCCGGGATATTAATATTTGGTTTCTAAACAAACCATAAAGAGAGGCGAACGCAAAAACGTTCGCCTCTCTTAGTAGTTTTTTTTGGGGGATTTAATCCTCCTCCTTTGCTTTAAAGGATTCCCAAACAAAATATACTAATAACAATATAAATGCAAGTAAAGCCAAAACCTCTAATATCGTTTCGCCATTTGCAATTTTTGACCAATCTATCAAATTCATGGAATTTTGGTCGCCCGTAAAAAACAGAACTATAGCGCCAATAACACCAAATAGTGCTGCGCCGGCAATAAACCCTGATGAAATTAAGATGCCCCGGTTTACTCTGGCGCCATTCAGCTTTTCATTCTTAGTGCTTTTTGAAAACCAATGGTTCAATAAACCACCCACAATCAAGGGCGTATTCAGTTGAAGCGGGATAAACATGCCCAGTGCAAAAGCTAAAGGTGGTACCTTCAGCCAGTTTAAAAACACAGAAATAAAAGCGCCAATTGCCAACAGTGTCCAGCTTACGCCGCTGCCGGACATCAATGGCTCGATAATAGCCGCCATCGCATTTGCCTGTGGCGCTACCATCGGATTGGGATGCTCCGCAGTTTGCACAAAGCCAAAAACACTGTTTAAAATGAAGATTACTGCACCTACAGTGGCTGCAGAAATCAGTGTTCCCAGAAATTTAAATTTCTCCTGTTTTTCGGGAGTAGTACCCAGCCAGTAACCTACCTTGAGGTCGGTAACAAAACCACCTGCCATTGAAAGGGCGGTACAAACGATACCACCAATAATCAGGGCGCTCACCATCCCCTGCCAGCCCTTAAGCCCCACACTCACCAAAATAACAGATGAAAGAATAAGTGTCATCAGCGTCATACCTGATATGGGGTTGGTGCCCACAATAGCAATCGCATTGGCAGCCACCGTTGTAAACAAAAATGAAATGATAAGGATGGTAAGCAATGCCACAATTGCCTGAACCAGTGTAATTTTTACACCTAATAATAAAAAGATAAAAATAGCAATCAGGGTGAGGCCTATTAAAAGCATCACAAAGCTCATTTTCAGGTCTTTTTGAGTTCTTTCTACTGCTACTTCGCCCGATGCTTTAGAGCCTACTCCGGCAGCCAGTTTAAATGCGCCTGCAATTACTCCTGAGGATTTAATGACTCCAATAATACCCGCCATAGCAATGGTCCCAATACCGATGGGGCGCACATAATCTTTAAATATAGCCTCCGGAGACATGGCGGCAAAAATGTTGGTACCACCCTGCACAGCCATCAGATTTCCTATCTCATTTACCAAAGGAATAAAAACGAACCATGACAACAATGAACCTAAGGTAATAATGAGCGAATACCTCAGGCCCACCAAAAAGCCAAAACTGAAGATGAGTGAACTTACATTGAGTTTGAAAACAAGCTTCATTTTATCGGCCAATGCAGCGCCTGCCGGTACCATTCGGGAAGTAAATTCCTCGCCCCAAAGTTTGAGATAGGTAAATGCAAAATCAAACAGACCGCCTATCAACCCCGTGATTACCAATAATTTAGCCTGCGACCCGCCCTTCTCGCCGGTCATCAGTATTTCGGTAGTAGCAGTAGCTTCCGGAAAAGGGAGTTTGCCGTGCATGTCCTTTACAAAATACTTTCTGAAAGGAATTAGAAACAATATGCCCAGAAAAGCGCCCAATAGCGATGAAAAGAAGATTTGCCAGAAACTTACTTCTATCTCAGGATACTTGTGCTGAAGTATATATAATCCCGGAATAGTAAAAATGGCCCCTGCCACCACCACGCCCGATGCAGCGCCTATTGATTGGATGATGATGTTTTGCCCCAGCGCATTTTTCTTTCTTAGTGCAGCAGAAGCGCCGACTGCAATTATTGAAATGGGGATGGCAGCTTCAAATACCTGACCGATTTTTAGTCCCGAATAGGCTGCGGCACCCGAAAAAATAACCGCCATCAATAAGCCCATGCCTATCGACCAGGGAGTAACCTCCGGAAAGGTTTTGCCGGCCGGCATTACAGGCTGATATACCTCGCCCGGCTTCAGTTCCTTATAAGCATTGTCCGGTAATCCCGGAACTTGTTTGATTTCGTCTGACATAAAAGTGATTTATGATTTATGATTTATGAATTGTGATTACAGATTACAGATTGATGATTGCATTTCTTCTTCTTAATTTTACATCCAATCTTGTTTATCTTATTCCTCCAACTTGCTGAATAACCTTCTTTCTGAGGTTTATATTTTTAAATTGCCAGTCAATTTTTACCCTACCGAAAGCTAAATATCTAATATCTAATATCTAATATCTAAGGTCTAACGTCTAACATCTAATGTCTAATATCTAACGTCTAACATCTAATGTCTAAAATCCAAACCCTACCTCTCTGGCACATTCTTTAATGTTTCTACCAAATAATTCCAAAACTCATTTACCGACTCGATATTCACCCTTTCGTCGGGCGAATGAGGAGAGCGGATGGTAGGCCCGAAGGAAATCATATCCCAGTGAGGATACACCCTTCCCAATAATCCACATTCAAGTCCGGCATGAACGGCTTGCAATTTAGGCTCAGAACCATACAGATTTTTAAAAACAGTTTGCATGACTTCCAGAATTTCGGAATGAATATTAGGCTTCCATCCGGGATAATCGCCGCTATGTTCAATTGTAGCGCCGGCAAGTTCAAAAGCAGCTGCCACCGATTTCATCACATCTTCTTTTTGCGATTCTACCGAACTGCGTTGCAGGGTTTCAACATAAATTTGTTTATCGTCGGTTTTTATTATTGCCAGATTATTCGAGGTTTCTACCAATCCCTGCATATCGGCGCTCATGCCATACACGCCATTGGGGCAGGCAAACACCGCATTGATAAATTTGCTTTGAGTGGCCAAATCCATAACGTGAGCAGGTAATTTTGTTTCTTCAGCATTGATAACAACATTTGCATCTGTGGATGCCAATTCGTTTTTTATCATTTTCAGAAAATCATTGACATACTTCTGAAATGATTCCTTGTTTTCGGCCGGCACTGCTACTGTGGCAAAAGATTCTCTTGGTATGGCATTACGTAAAGAGCCTCCATTGACTGATGCAATTCTTAATCCATAATTAGCAGCGCCCCCTGCCAGCAAGCGGTTCATCACTTTATTGGCATTGCCTCTGCCCAAATGAATATCGAGACCGGAGTGGCCTCCCAGCAAACCTTTTACAGCAAGGTTGTAACCCTGCATATTTTCTCCGGTTGCTTCTTCGGTATAAGGAAGTGTGGCAATGGTATTGACCCCGCCTGCACAACCGATAAAGATTTCTCCATGATCTTCTGAATCTAAGTTGATGAGTATATCGCCCTTCAACAAGTCGGGTTCCAGCTCAAAGGCTCCTGTCATACCGGTTTCTTCATCGTGGGTAATCAGACATTCCAAAGGTCCGTGAACTAAGTCATTGGAAGCCAATACAGCCAGCGAAGCAGAAAGACCGATGGCATTGTCGGCGCCGAGGGTGGTGCCGGTGGCTTTTACCCATCCGTTTTCTATCCGGGGTTTGATGGCATCTATCATGAAGTCATGGGCAGTATCACTGTTTTTTTGAGGCACCATATCCATGTGGCTCTGCAACACCACTCCTTTTCGCCCCTCCATCCCGGGCGTTGCCGGTTTGCGCAGGATGATATTTCCGGTACGGTCGGTAACAGCCTCAATATTATTTTCTTTGGCAAAATTTAAAATCCATGCTCTTATTCTTTCTTCATGTTTTGATGGGCGGGGTACGCCGCAAATACCTTCAAAAATGCTCCAAACCTGCTGAGGCTGCAGCGCAGATAATACATTAGATGACATAATTAAAATTTATAGCTATTAAAAAAAAATTATTGGTACGGTATGAAAATGTTTTTGGCAAACAAATACAATTTTAATGCTGCAATTTAGTGAATAATGAAAACATAATATTGTTTAATGTGGAAGATTTAACTCTTTTCTTTTCGCAGGTTTTCCATCTTTTTTAATAAATTAGCCGATTAATATCATAATTTCATTCAATGAGTAAAACAACAACTTCTATTCGCGACTCCAAAACCGCAAGGTGGCTGGTTTTGGCGCTGGTGTCGTTCACCATGATGTGCATGTACTACCTTACCGATGCAATGGCTCCCTTGCAGGAAAGACTTCAAAGCAATTTGGGCTGGTCGGCCACCGATTACGGATTTTTCACAAGCGGCTATGGTTGGTTTAATGTGTTTTTGCTGATGCTGGTTTTCGGCGGCATGCTGCTCGATAAAATGGGTATTCGTTTCACCGGAGTATTAGCTATTATTGTTATGCTATCCGGGGCGTTTTTAAAATATTATGCTATTTCCGGGCATTTTCAAGGTCATGGAGTGCTGGGTTTGTTTCAAAGCAAAAGTACTTCGGCCATCATGGCAGGAACAGGTTTTGCCATTTTTGGTGTAGGTTGCGAGATTTTTGGAATCACTGCCAATAAAGCTGTAGTGCGCTGGTTTAGGGGAAAGGAAATGGCGCTGGCTATTGGTCTTAATACCTCTACCGGAAGAATTGGTACAGCCTTGGCCATGTTTACCCCTATACCTTTGGTAAAAATGACCGGTAATCTTAGCGCTCCCATAGTGTTATCAATGCTTTTATTGTGTATTGGTTTACTGGTATTTATTTTATTCACTGTCATGGATAAAAAATTAGACAAGGCAGAAGCAGCAGCAAACCAGTCGTCGGATGAAGAGTTTAAGTTTTCGGATATTGTAGCCGTAGCAAAGAATAAGGCCTTTTGGCTCATTACGTTTTTGTGTGTCTTGTTTTATTCTGCCGTTTTCCCATTTATAAAATATGCAGTAAACCTGATGCAGCAAAAATTTCAGATTTCTGACGAATTTGCAGGTTATATCCCTGCCATCTTGCCTTTTGCAGCATTATTTCTTACTCCCTATTTTGGCAGCCTTTACGACAAAAAGGGGAGGGGAGCTACAATTATGCTGATAGGTTCGGTGATGTTGTTGTTGGTGCATTTGCTGTTTTCTGTGCCATCATTAAACAGTTTCCCGATTGCAATTGCTTTAGTTATATTTCTGGGTGTGGCTTTTGCCCTGGTACCTTCGTCTATGTGGCCATCCATAGCCAAAATTATTCCCCATAAACAATTAGGCACCGCCTACTCAATTACTTTTTGGGTACAAAACTGGGGATTGATGGGTGTGCCCCTGCTGATTGGTTATGTACTGGACAAATACTGTGTTACAGGTACTGTTACTAAAATGATTGATGGCAAATCACTGGAAGTTACTCAATATAATTATACAATTCCAATGCTGATTTTTGCCTGTTTCGGATTGCTCGCCATATTATTTGCCTATATGTTGAAAATTGAAGACAGGAAAAAAGGTTATGGGTTAGAAAGACCAAATATTGAAAGCTGAGATATTTTTCTATGTATATCAAAATAAAAAAGAATATTGACTTAAACTGTTGAGTTTATTGGTTTTTCATTAGTTTTGGCGGCCTTGTCATTTTTATTGAAAACTGACCGGAGATTTATTACATTAAAACGAAATTTTATGTTTAAAAACCATCCCAAAGGATTGATTGGAGCCGCATTGTCCAATATGGGCGAACGCTTCGGATTTTACATCATGATGGCTATTTTGTCGTTATTCCTGTTATCAAAGTTTGGATTAGACAAAACCTCGGCTACCATCATTTATTCAGTGTTTTACGCCTTGATTTATATTTTGGCGTTGGTCGGCGGTTTAATTGCCGATAAGACTAAAAAGTACAAAGGAACCATCCTGATAGGTTTGATTTTAATGGCTGTAGGCTATTTCCTGATTGCCATTCCTACACCCACACCGGTTCCGGACCTTACACTATACCTGATTTTAACTTGTCTGGGTTTGTTTGTAATTGCATTTGGCAACGGCCTTTTCAAGGGTAACTTACAGGCGGTGGTGGGTCAAATGTATGATGATCCGAAATATACCTCCAAAAGAGATACCGGTTTCCAGATATTTTATATGTTTATCAATATTGGGGCTATGTTCGCCCCATTAATCGCTGTAGGTATCAGAAACTGGTGGCTGCAGAAACATGGGTATTTGTACAATTCCGATATCTCGGCGCTATCACATGAGTTTTTGAAAGGAACTATTTCTCCCGAAGCATCAGCAAGGTTTACTGAACTGGCCACTGAAGTGAGCAAAAATGGTGCTCCTGCAGATTTAGCTGTTTTTGCAAAAGATTATCTGAATGTGTTTAATACAGGTTTCCATTATGCTTTTGCCGCCGGTATTGTCGCTATGCTTATTTCACTGGTAATCTTTTTATCCAATAAGAAAAAATTTCCAGATCCGGGAGCAAAAGCAAAAGCTGTGGCCTCGGGTCAGGCACCGGCCGAAATCAAAATGGATGCGGCAGAGGTTAAACAGCGTATTTATGCACTGATGGCAGTATTAGGTGTGGTAATATTCTTCTGGTTCTCATTTCACCAGAATGGAGTGACACTTACCTATTTTGCAAACGATTATACCGATTTAAGCAAGTTGAGTTTAGATTTAGGATTTACTACCATAAAAGGTGCAGAAGTGTTCCAATTCTTTAATCCGCTTTTTGTGGTTACCCTTACTCCTATCGTAATTGGTCTTTTTGGCTGGTTAAAAGCGAGAGGCAGCGAGCCATCTACTCCTCGAAAAATTGCTATTGGGATGGGTATTGCTGCCATTGCGTTTTTGATTATGACCATTGGCTCCATGGGATTACCTTCTGCAAGCGAAGTAAAAGCAATGGGCGGTCTGGCTGATGCACAAAGAGTAACACCATTGTTGTTGATAGGGATGTATTTGGTGCTTACCATTGCCGAATTGTTCATCAGCCCATTAGGATTGTCGTTTGTTTCTAAAGTAGCCCCTCCTCAGTATCAGGGCATCATGCAGGGAGCATGGTTAGGCGCTACTGCTTTGGGCAACCAGTTATTGTTTATAGGCGCTATTTTTTATGAAAATTTCTCCATCTGGGGTACCTGGGCATTGTTTGTGGCAGCCTGTCTGATCTCAATGTTTACAATGTTGTTTATGGTGAAATGGCTTGAAAAAGTAGCCAGATAGAAATAGCTTATCTTTTTTAAAAAAAAGTCCGGATTTCACTGTCATTGTGCAATCCGGGCTTTTATTTTAGGTTTTACCTCTCAGATTGAGGTATTTATATCACCTTCAGATATCGTGCCATCCAGTAAGGCAACAGATATTCGGCTCCGCTTAATTCTTCTCTGCCGCTATAGCCGCCATCTAACGAAAACTCATTTGCATTATAACGATGAGCAGCCCTCTCTCTTGGAGATAATACTTCTTTGGTTGACTGTTGTCTGAAATTAGGCTCCAGAAAATCAAGATCTTTTCGTATAGAATTTTTAAAATCCCAGCGAATCTGGTCAATTGGGAATTCTCTTAAATACCATAAAGTAGATTCTTTGTCAAACGAGCCTTCTGTACCAAAGGTAATGAGATTCCATACCGGGTTTTTTTCAGGCAATTCTATTTGCCAGAAATCCTTAATAGCCTTGCCGTATAGTTTTTGCAGATTGATGTCAAAGGCATAATGATACAATACCCAGTAGGAGAGAAACTCCATTTCGTCATCAGAGTGGTTCCATGGCCCCATCCCCATATCTATACCTTCATAAAAATAGCCTTCGGTAGCCTTGATATTAAACGGGCTTATTAAGATATTTTCCAGGTATCCATGCTCTTTCATTAACCTCAACGCTTCGTTTTTGAAAATAGCTTTTCCTGTTAGTTTATAAGCCAGTTGCAGCCCGGCAATCAGATGTGTAGCGCCTAATTTTCGGTCGCTAATCGTTTTTGCATAACTGTTTATATAATCAGGGTGCCATCTTCCCCAAAGGGTGGGCTTGCCATCTTGGTCAACAAAATTGTAGTTGTTTTTAATAATATGTGTTAAAATGGTATCTACAAAATTTGCCACTCTTTTTTTCTCCTCCTTGGTTTTGGCTATAAACTGGTCCATCACCGCAGCAGCAAAAATATGACCTACAAATTCATCGCTGCTGGTGGTGCCTTTCCATTCCCAGGCAGTATCTTTTCCGGTTCTCCATGCTTTCGGGTCCGATACTTTGAATCCGGTACGCTCATAGGTGCGCGAAGGAAACCCTTCTAATGGATTGATAGAAACCAATCGTTCATAAGCTTCAAATGTTTCCCAGGCATGTTTCTTAGCTATTTCTTCTTTGGTTACGGCATAGCGAAAAGCCTGGCTTCCAATGTAAAATGAAGACCATAGTCCGTCATTATCAGTATCTATCATTTCTGCGGTTGTCAGGTCGCCGGGCGTTTTAAGCCTTATTTCTGCCAGCAAGCCATATCGGATATGCCTCCTGCGGATTTTGTCTTGAAAATAATCGGCTTTTCCGAAGAAAGTATAGGGTTTATACGAAATTTTACTAACACCTTTAACGCTTAAAAAATAAAGGTCATTATGATTCCCTTTTGTCATGCCAATAATTTGATCATCCAAAAGCCATCTCAATGAAGCATAATAGTCAAACTTGCCATCTTTCCGTTCCATAAATGCTCCATTGGGTGTGCCGGCCCAAATTTGATTATTGGAAGAGGTAAGAAAACGAATATCCTGAATCGGAATTTTAGTTTTCAGGTTAAAGACAGGATTGCCATTTGTTTTATTAATGGCATAATATCCGCCGACTGTGCCGATGATTATGTCATTGCCCTTGAAAGCGAGCGATTGCATGTTTTTTCCTTTGTGTAAGGGAAAAAATTTTCTATCTTTTAAAATATAAACAGCGTTTTTACTTAAAGCATAAAAGTCATTTTCATTTACATAAATTTCAGAAATTTTTTCCTCCGGAATGGAAATGTCAATCCATTTTCCGTTTTCAATAATTGAAAATTTATGCTCACCCATTAACAAAGCATATCCTTTTTTGGATACCTGAAAAGAATGATAAGTGTCGGCTGGTATCGAATAAGAAACGGTTCCTGCATATTCATTGGTGAGCAAAAGATTATCATACAAGTAATATAAATAGCCTGTACCCTCCTGCACTGCTATGTCAAGGGGTACTTTTTCCTGAAGCGGCCGGAAACGCAGGTCTTTGATAACCTGGTTTTCAAAAACCCTGCATACGCCTTTATCGGTTAGTACATAGACTACATCATTAAAGTCAACCACAATTTTTTTCGCTACGGGACTATTAAGTGATGGGTGAAATGTACTCTTTTCGGATGCAGGCTGAAGAAATACGGAGTCGGGCACAGCAGCGATACCGGCAAAACTAAAGACAAGAATTGCCAATAAATTCAATGATAAAAATTTCATAAAAAAAGCAATCGTTAGAAAATAAAATATGCCAATTATTTCCTAAGAAATATTTGGGTTTAAAAATTGATTAAAATAATACTTATTGATGTGCTACTTCGGTAATCACTTCTCCGATGCAGCCACTCGGCATCTGAACTCTCAATATTGCAGCTACAGTTGGTGCAATATCTGTCATGCCCACAGTACGGTTGGTCTTGCCGGGCTTAATGCCTTTACCCATCCATACCAATGGAATATGTGCATCGTAAGGGTTCCAATCGCCATGAGTAGCGCCCATTCTTGAGCCATTCTTCCATCCGGCTGATTTTATAACTACAATATCACCACTTCTTTTTGGATGATACCCGTTGATATACATTGTTTTAGCAGGTTCAGGAAGGCTTGCCATTGCCAGTTTTTCATTATCAAAAACGTTTTGAATACCCTTGTCTTTTTTCAGTTCTTTGGCTATAACACTCACCAATACATCTCTTCTGATTTTTCCTTTTTCCATCTCTTCATAATTAAGGTAGAGTTGTCCGTTGGAGCTTGCCAGAATGAGCTTTGGTTGCCCAAAT
This sequence comes from Chitinophagaceae bacterium, assembly GCA_023957575.1. Taxonomy (GTDB): domain Bacteria; phylum Bacteroidota; class Bacteroidia; order Chitinophagales; family Chitinophagaceae; genus Niabella. The sequence goes on from JAMLGU010000001.1 coordinate 668,789, forward strand.
TGTTTGTTTAAAAGTTCATTCAGGTTTTCCACCATTTTGCCTGGAACCACACCTGTAGGCAATTTATGTTCTTCAAGAAAACCGGGAGACTGATTGCCCCCATGATCGGCTGTTATGAAGAAGAGATAGCCGTCTTTTCCAAATTTTTTATCCAGAAAGTTGAAGAAGTCTTCTAAATCTTTATCCAATCGTAAATAGTTGTCTTCTATTTCGATAGAGGTGGGGCCAAATTGGTGACCGATGCCATCCGGGCTGGAAAGGCTCACAGCCAGTATGTCAGTAAAAGCTCCCTTGCCTAACCCATAACCATCAATCGCTCGTTTTGCAAATTCGAGTGTAAAGGTACTACCAAAAGGAGTGCCTGTAAGTCCTGCTTTCAAATGTGGGAAAACCGGTTTGTCTTCGCCCTTAAAAACATTTTCATAATCCTTATCATCCTTATCACTCAATGTATATGTATTTATAGGGTAAAGTGTGTTCCATCCATTTGGCATCAGTTTCTTCTGCCAGTCTGTTTTGTTGAATTCTTTTACCCAATCAGGTAGTTCATTCATGTAATAACTACTGGTTACGAACTTATTGTTTTCGTTCCAGAAGGCGCCATTGGCAGCATGTCCGCCCGGCAAAATAGCGGCTCTGTCTTTGATGGCAACACTTACAACCTTACTCTGAAAATTGGTGGCAATTCTTAATTCATCGCCGATGGTTGTTACCAATAAGTTATTGGGTGATTTGCTGAATTTGGAGGAAGTGCCAACTGCTGTTGACGTTGAATCTTCGACGTTTGAGATAGACTTCCCCCATTCTCTGTCATACCAGTCGTTTCCGGCAATGCCGTGAATGGCAGGAACAGAGCCTGTCCAAACTGATGAGTGGCCAATGGCAGTAATAGTGGGAGCATGTTTAATCATAGTGTTTTCACAACTAAAACCGTCTCTGATTAACCTCTCGAATCCGCCTTCTCCGTATCTGTTCCGGTATTTATACAGATAGTCCCAGCGCATCTGATCCACCATCATACCTACTACAATTTTTGGTTTTTGTTGCTCAATTGTTTTTGTGTTTTGAGCATGGCCACTATTTGTACCAAAGAAGAAAACAACCAACAGAAATAAAATTTTTTTCATCCTTTTCAAATTTTTATGATAGAAAATAATTATTTAATAACCTTTTAGATAACTTAAAAATGTATTCAAATAATGGCTGCAACAAACAAGATAATAGTTATTAGATATACCCCCTTTAGGATAACCCGAAAAGTACTCAGAAGTATAAATAAACCTGCCAAATTTATGAAATTTTTTTGATGAAACCTCCCTTTTATTTACTTTAAGCTCAATCTTTTTGATACTGAAAGAAAGGTTAGGCGTTGTCGGAAAAAATCATCATAAAAATGTACAAAAGGTAGATGTAAACATCAATTTAGTAGATGAAAAACGATCACTATCAATTTACATTTGAAACAGAAAGTCATTGAAGCAAAAAAGATCAGCAAAGAAAGAGATTAAAAACGATTTGGAAGAATAACGTGAATCTATTCAGTTATTTCATTTAAAATATCCATTATGCAATTACAAAGCTTATCGCAAGGATTATGGCCGGTAATGCTCACGCCTTTTTCTTATAATAACAAGGTAGATTTAAAAAGTCTTAAAGAGCTTACCGAGTTTTATATCCAATCAGGAGCCAGTGGTTTATTTGCAAATTGCTTGTCGAGCGAAATGTTTCAACTGACCGAGAGTGAAAGACTTCAAATTGTATCGACTGTTGTGAAGATCGCTTCAAAATATAAATTAAATGTGGCTGCTACCGGCACTTTTAGCACTGACATGACAGAATCGGCCGATTTTATAAAGAAGGTGTTTGATACGGGAGTGGCTGCCGTAGTTATTATATCGAACCAGCTTGGCCACATCGAAGATGATGAAACAGTGGTGAAGAAGAATCTGGAAAAATTAATAAAGCATACAAAGAATATTCCACTGGGAATATATGAATGTCCCTATCCGTACAAAAGATTAGTATCACCCTCGCTTATAAAGTGGATGGAGCAAACGCAGGTTTTTTATTACATGAAAGATACAAGCTGCAACCCGCTGGCCATAGAAAAAAAAGTAGCAGCAATAAAAGGTACCAGATTTTCATTATACAATGCGAATACTGCCACAGCGCTGAGTTCTCTGGAAATGGGGGCCAGTGGCTTATCGCCGATTGGGGCTAATTTTTATCCGGAGTTATATAAATATATGTTAGATAATTATCGCAAAAAAGAGAAAAAAGAATCACTTCAAAAACTGAATGACCGTCTCAATGTGATGGAGGGAATCGCCTCAAAATGCTATCCCTACTCGGCAAAACTGTTTCTTCAATCAAGAAAATTAAACCTCACTACCCAATGCAGGATACAGCACGAAAATATGCGTACAGAAGATTATATAAACCTGAAATCGCTGGAGGCAATGCGCTGTTCTGTGATGGAAGAATTTGATATAAAATCCCAAAAATAATGTTTGGTTTTTTTTAGGAGATAAATAATATCTTCGTATAAATAAATCTTGTCATTAAAAAAAAGCAACTATGAAACATTTATTCATCGCTATCGCGGTAGTATTATTTGCATTGTCTGTTTCTGCACAGGAAGAATTTCTTTTTCAGTTTAAAGATGCCAAAGGAAAGTATGGTTTTAAGGATATGATGACCAATAAAGTAGTGATTCCGGCACAATATGATGAAGTGGGTAACTTTATGAGAGAAGCAAATCTGGCATGGGTAAAGAAAAATAAGAAGTATGGCTTTATAGACAATAAGGGTAAATTAATTGTTCCGTTGATTTACGATTTTGCGCTTGATTTTACCAATGGGAGAGCGTTGGTAAATAAGGGGCGACATACAACTGAAGATCCCGCGGGTTATAAACCGGGGAAATATGGATTTATTGATAAAACCGGCAAAGAAGTAATACCGTTGATTTATACGGAAGCCGAATTTTTCAATGAAGACAGAGCAAGGGTTGGTAACGGCGAAAAAGTGGGTTTTATTGACCCCTCCGGAAAGGAAGTAATTCCACTTATTTATGATGATGCCGACTTACATTTTAAAGAAGGTAAAGTAGAAGTAACCTTGGGTGAGAAAACTTTTTTTATAGATAAAAGCGGTAAAAAAGTAAAATAATCACCTCCTCTTAATTTTTATTTTGCAATTAATACACCGTAATATTTGAAATCAGCGGTGAGGCTTTTGCATCCAAAATCCTTACTCTTATTTTATTGGTTACTGTCGGCTCTATTTTGATAATTCGTTTGTACCCGATTGTTGTACCGGTGGCCGCCTCTTTCCATTGGTTATTCTGCCAAACATCCACTGCGAAAGATTTTACTCTTTGGCCGAGTGCAATATATTCCTGAAGCAAAACGTAATTAATTGGGAACCTTTTTTTCAATTCTATCTCCGCCGAAGCGCTTACAACATTATCATCTGTAGCCCAGTAAGTATTTTTATTGTTGTCGGTAATATTTTTACCACTAAATAATTTATTGTTACCTCTGGTGTTGCTGGCTTTTACTTTTGCCTTCAAGGCAAGGTTATGGCTTAAGCGTTCATCCAATAGTTTTTTAAATTCTTTAAGTGATGCAACATCATTTTCGTGAAACAGACCTCTTCTATCGGGTGGAATATTTAATAATAAATTGGAACCTCTGCCCACTGATGTCAGATAGATGTCGAATAATTGTTCAGGTGTTTTTACTTTTTTATCCTCCTTGGCATGATAAAACCAACCCGGTCTGATAGAAACATCCACTTCTGCAGGAATCCACTTGCTGCCATTAATAGATCCGGTGTTTAATAAATCATTGATACCCGGTTTTCCGGCATAGAGTGTATCGGGCGTAATCGTATTCCAGTTAGTAATACCGGCGAGGCCCTTTTCATTACCTACCCACCTGATATCGGGTCCGGCATCACTGAAGAATAAAACCTGCGGCTGCATTTTCCTGACAAGTTCTAATGTGCCCGGCCAATCGTAATAGGTAGCGCCATTAATCTTTACAGAGGTACGCTTACCACCGTAGTACCCATCACCGCCATTGGCGCCATCAAACCACATTTCAAAAACAGTGCCATAATTGATAAAGAGTTCTTTTAACTGATTTCTGTAATAAGTAATATAGGCAGGTGTTCCATAATCAGCATGGTTCCTGTCCCAGGGAGAGAGGTAAATTCCAAACTTCAGCCCATATTTCCCGGCTGCTTCACTGGTTTCTTTTACCACATCTCCTTTGCCATTTTTGTAAGGACTGTTTTTTACAGAATGTGCTGTGTATTTGCTTGGCCATAATGTAAAACCATCATGGTGTTTGGCGGTGAGAATGATTGCTTTGAAACCGGTTTCTTTAAGTGTTTTTGCCCACTGATTTGCATCTAATTCTGTAGGATTAAATATATCAGTGCTTTCGTCACCATATCCCCATTCTTTGTCCGTAAAGGTATTAGTAGTGAAATGAATAAACGCGTACATCTCCATTTTGTGCCACTGAAGTTGTTGTTTAGTGGGTACTGGATATACCGGTTGAGGAGGAAGCGCCTTTTGAGAAAATAATTGGGTTGAAAAAAGAACTGAAACAATTAAGAATAGGTAAAATCTTTTCATAAAAAATCTGAAAGTTTATTTTTTATACTGAAAACAGAACGCCGGTGAATAACTTTTTCTAAGTTTTGCAGGAACCTGCACTATTGTTTTGTTATCAACCACTTTCCATTTCGCTTTTTCGCCGGTGGCTACAGATATAATGCTACTGCCTTTCGCCGGAGTATTTCCCTCCCATTCTATAGTTTGAGGTATTTCCCTGTTTTGATTCAGATGAAGTGCAAAGCCGGTTTTTTTGTCTTTTGACTGAACAAAAAAAGTATTGCCATCCACATAATGGTCGGTGGTTCTGGTATTATAAATGGCGCTGCCGTTTTTCTTCATCCAGTCACCGATTTCATTGAGTTTCCCTACTACATCATCGGGGATTAATCCTTCGGGAGAAGGGCCAACGCCCAATAATAAACTGCCTCCTTTGGCTACAATTTCTATCAAAGTGTGAATGATTGCATCTGATGATTTCAGTTTCTGATTTTTTACATATCCCCAGTCAGTCCCCATTGTCATGCAGCTTTCCCAGGGATAATCCAGTTTTTTATCGGGAACTCTCTGTTCGGGAGTTTGATAATTTTCGTAAGGGCCATGAACGGTTCTGTCCACAATTAAAATTCCTGGCTGCTTATTTCTTGCCATTGAGGCTATTCGTGGCATGTTGATGTCCTGACTCCACTCGGGTATTGGCGCACCCCAGGATAATACTTCATCATTTACAGTCTCTTTTGACCTCACCCAACCGCCATCTAACCACAGTATGTCTATTGAACCATAATCAGTCATCAGTTCCTGAATCTGATTAAAGGTGAAGTTTTTGTAGTTTTCCCATTTCTGCGGATATTTTCTGATGTCATAATTATTATTTCGGTTGGCTGTGGCATAGTATGGCCACCAGTAATCCTGATTATGCCAGTCGGGTTTTGAAAAATAAGCGCCTATCATCATACCTTTATTTCTGAAAGCATCAAAAACATATTTCGCCACATTTGCCTTAGGATGAAGGGAGAAAGGTCCGTTACTGATTTTGAAATCAGACTGTTTGGTGTCAAACATATTAAACCCGTCATGATGCTTTGTGGTGAATACCAAGTATTTCATACCGGCATTGGATGCGGCATCGGCCCATTGCTCCGGATTGAATTTTTGAGGATTAAAACGATCTTTCAAGCTCCAGTACCACCGTTTATAACCTTCATAGTTGTTGGTTATGGACGTATCCCTGTTTATCCAGTCTTCCGAGCAAATAGACCATGACTCAATAATGCCGGGAACCGCATAAAGACCCCAGTGGATAATCATTCCAAATTTCTGATCCTGCCATTGATCCAGTTTGTTTTTTACAAGTGGTTCAGTAGGCCATTCATACTTTGATGATTGGGGATGCACACCCTGATCTTGAGCCTGCAGATAGCAAAAGCCTGCTATTGTAAATAAAAAAATAAATATGAAAATTTTCCTAATCATAAATCTGTTTTTATCGAATCGAGATAAAAGATGTTTTTAAGTATTATTAAAATTGAAAGGTATAAAAAATTAATGGTTATACCTGCTACCCTGACAAATATCATGTTTATATTAAAAAACGGTTCGGATTTAATGAAACTCCGAACCGTTTATTTGAAAAACAGAATTTATAATTAATTGCCTTCTTAGTTCAATCAGGCATTAACTTTATGGGCATTTACCACACTTACGAAGCGTGCTACTTCTCCTGCAAAATTTTTGAAAGCGCCTTTTGTTATTTCATCATCGCCCATCATGATTGGTACTCCTATGTCGCCTCCTTCACGTATGCTTTGTACCAATGGTATCTCGCCTAAGAATGGTACTTCGTATTCTTCCGCAAGCCTTTTTCCTCCTTCTTTTCCAAAGATGTAGTATTTATTATCAGGCAATTCGGCAGGGGTAAAATAACTCATGTTTTCAACAATACCGATAATGGGTGTATTGAGTTGCGCCTGGCCAAACATGGCAATGCCTTTTTTGGCATCGGCAAGAGCAACGTCTTGTGGCGTGGTTACAATTACCACTCCGGTTACATCTACTGTTTGCACTAAGGTCAGATGAATATCCCCCGTTCCGGGCGGCATGTCCACAATAAGATAATCCAGATCGCCCCAATCCACATCAGCAATAAACTGGCGGATGGCACTGCTGGCCATCGGACCACGCCAGACCACAGCCTTGCCTTCATCTACCAGCAGACCGATACTTAATAATTTTAATCCATATCTGTCTAAAGGAATAATTAAGGGTTTCCCGTTAACATCACGCATCATTGGTCTTTCGCCTCTTACACCAAACATGATGGGTACACTTGGGCCATAAATATCAGCGTCCATCAGGCCTACCTTTGCGCCCGATTGTGCAAGCGCCAGCGCCAGATTGGCAGCAACAGTACTCTTGCCTACGCCTCCCTTACCACTCACTACCGAGATAATATTTTTTACACCCTTTAATACATCATTAGGATTGAATCTGGTGGTAGAGGTATTACTGGTAAAACCAATTTTTACAACTGCATCTTCATTAACCATTGATTTTATGGCTTTTATGCAGTCATTTTTCATTTTGTCCTTCAGCGGGCAGGCAGGGGTAGTTAATTCAATATCAAAAGAAATATAATTGTTATCAATATTGAGGTTTTTAATCATGTTGAGCGTAACCAGATCGTTCTTCAAATCGGGTTCCTGCACAGTGCTTAGTGCCGCCAAAACTTTTTCTTTAGTCATTTCTTTAAAGCTTATGTTAAAATCGAATACAAACTACAAAGTTAAACACTCTCAAGGTCATTTTGTTGTCTAATATTAAAATGTGTACTTAAATTTGACGCTGTGAAAAAATTATTCAGGTTTTTAATACTTCTGGCGCTGATTTCTCCGCTTTCGGCAAATGCCCAGTTTGAAAAGGCGCGTGATTCGGTAATACAGTTGTTTGGTATTGTCACCACTTCTGACAGCTTAGAGGGGATTCCGGCGGTGAGTGTTACGATTAGAGGAACCAACAGAGGCACTATAACCAATAAAGATGGCGTATTTTCAATAGCCGCACTGAAAGGAGATGTTATTGAATTTTCGCATGTGAGTTATGAACCATTAGTAAAAACAATACCCAAAAATATAGAAGGCACTCAACATGGGATGGTGGTTTTAATGACAAAGGATGTTAAATATCTTCCGGTGGCCATTATAAAACCCAGGCCAACCAAAGAGCAATTTGCCCGTGATTTTGTAAATGTGAGTGTGGCAGATGATGAAATGGAGCTTATCAGGAAAAATAATACTGCCTCAATGCGGCGGGTCTTAATGCGTACAACACCACTTGACGGTCGCGAAGCTACTAATATGCAGTTGAACAAGTTGTATGAAAAAACAAAATATCAGGGGCAGGTGCCGCCAATGAATATTTTTAACCCTGCGGCATGGAGTGAATTCATTCAGGCATGGAAACGCGGTGATTTCAGGCGAAAGAATTAGAGCTTAGGTAGCATAAAATCGGATATAAATAAAGACCAATACCAAAATAATCAGTAAAATGAGAATAGAAAAATAAACGGCCCATTGTGGTTTCAACATTCGTTTGTTTCGGGTTTGTTTTTGTTTTTCTAATTTTTTCTTCAGGTCGCGGTTCAGTGCATCTACCATCAACGCAATACCTTCCTTGTCTTTTATTTCCTGCAAGCCTTCCAGCGCCTCATTATCAAAAGAATCCTGAAGCAGTAGTTTTTCTACCTCGTGCTTCTGAACATCAGAAAGCTGATTATTGAGATACTTCAGTAAGGTTTCCTGATCGGTAGCTCCTTGCAGATGGGATAATATGTCTTTTAAATTTTCAGACATTATTTTGAGATTGTTTCAATTTTTTTTCAATACTGATTTTTAAATTTCGTTTACCGTTTTGTATAAAACTTTTTACCTGTAATAAACTATACCCCGTTGCATCACTTACCTCCTGATAACTGTTTTTTTGGAGGTAAAACAAAGTTATGCATTGCTTTTGTTCTGTGTTTAATTCTTTTAGCGCTACTTCAAGAAGTTCAATAGGAATATCATTTTGCGCATTGTTGAATTCATCGCCTATTGTAAAGTCATTGTAAAAATTGTTTTTGTCTGAAATTTCTTCGTGATACAATTTTTTCTTGTCGCGCAATATCGTAAGGCAGGTGTTTCGCGCTACCATATAGAGCCAGGGCTTGAAATTTTCTATTTTATACTTCTGAACATCTTGTAATACTTTTAAAAAAATTTGCTGCACGGTGTCTCGAGCCTCTTCTTCATCTTTCAGATATTTCATGCACACACCCAAAAGCAACAAGGTATATCGCTGCAACAAAATACCCAACCATTCGTTTTCTTTATTTTTCAAAAAACGCTGCAGGAGTTCATCATCGCTTATATGGCTGAATTTGTCCTTTTTCACAATTTAATGGAATCTGTCTTTTGATAATATGATGCTTTTACGGCAGTTTTTCCATAACCATACCTATGTTATTTTAGTTTTTTGTTTGATTGATGCCGATGGGCATCCCGTATATTTTTCTTTTCAAAGTTTTTTTCTAATGCTTCCGTCAGGTCAACGCCTGTCTGGTTTGCAAGGCAAATCAACACCCACAGCACATCTGCCATTTCATCAGGCAGGTTGTATTTTTTATCAGATTCTTTAAACGACTGATCGCCATATTTGCGGGCCATTATCCGCGCCAGTTCGCCTACTTCCTCTGTCAGGATGGCCATATTGGTGAGTTCGCTGAAATAGCGGACGCCGGTCGTTGTAATCCATTGGTCAACCTGCTGTTGTGCTTCCTTAATAGTCATTTTTTATTCTTTAATTTTTGTATCAATGATAATGGTAACAGGGCCGTCATTCAGCAGTTGTACCTTCATTTCGGCGCCAAACTCTCCGGTTGCAATCTTTTTACCCAAATCATTTTCGAGTTGCTGTATCATTTTTTCATACATGGGTATTGCAAATTCGGGTTTGCTGGCTTTAATATAGGAAGGCCTGTTGCCTTTTCGGGTAGATGCATGTAAAGTAAATTGGCTTACTAAAAGAATGTCACCTCCGATATCTTTTACCGAAAGATTCATCACTCCGTTTTCATCATCAAAAACCCGTAACTGAACTATTTTTTGACTCAGCCAGCGAATGTCATCATCGGTATCTGCATCTTCAATTCCCAGTAAAACCAATAGCCCTGTGCCGATAGAAGAATGTAGTTTTTGATTAATGGTTACACTTGCTGCCGTTACTCTTTGTATGACCACTCTCATGCTTTAAATGTAGAATCTTAAATGTAAAACTCAAAATTTAAATTTTTGCATTGATAGATTTAACGAATGATTTTGAGAAAACTTACCTCTTCTGAACTATTTAACCTATTGATTTCATAATTTTGAGCGATGATATTTTATTTTCAGGGTTGATATTTTCTCTTCTTTTCTTGACGTATTGCTAAAGTGGAAAAGCTCATTTTTAAGATAATGATATTGTTCATTTTTAATTTTTTGTTGGAATAATTATGGCTGATAAATATGAATTTGATGCAATTGTGGTAGGGTCCGGTATTAGCGGTGGATGGGCTGCCAAAGAACTCACCGAAAAGGGTTTAAAAGTGATTATGCTGGAGCGTGGTAGAAATGTGGAACATATTAAAGATTATATTACGGCCAACAAAGAACCCTGGGAGTTTAAACATCGTGGTGTACGTACCCGCGAAATGATTGAAGACTATCCGGTACTGAGAAGAGATTATGCACTTAATGAAGAAATAAAACATTTTTTTGTAGAAGATAAGGATTGTCCATATACAGAAATAAAACCTTTCGATTGGTTTAGGGGGTATCAGGTGGGTGGCCGTTCTCTTACCTGGGGCCGGCAGAGTTATCGCTTAAACAAATGGGACTTTGAAGCAAATGCAAGAGAAGGCATTGCAGTGGATTGGCCGATTCGGTATGACGATCTGGCCCCCTGGTACAGCTATGTTGAAAAATTTGCCGGAATTCAGGGATCAAAAGAGGGATTGGAAGTACTGCCTGACGGTGAGTTTCAAAAGCCAATGGAAATGAATTGTGTGGAAAAACACGTAAAAAAAAGGTTGGAAGCCTATTATCAGAACAAAAGACATTTAATTATCGGCCGAAGCGCCAATATAACCGAAACACTGGAGGGAAGGGCCAGTTGTCAGTACAGGGACAGATGTGCCCGTGGATGTATTTTCGGCGCTTATTTCAGCACACAATCATCTACCTTGCCCGATGCTATGAAGACCGGAAACCTTACACTGCGGCCGTTTTCTATCGTTACAAAAATTTTGTACGATAAGGAAAAAAAGAGAGCAACAGGAGTGGAGGTACTGGATGCTGAAACCCTAAAAACATATATTTATAAGTCAAAAATAATTTTTGTATGCGCTTCTGCTTTAAACTCAACCTGGTTGCTGATGAATTCTGCAACTGATACCTGGCCAGATGGGCTGGGAAGTAGTAGTGGCGAGTTGGGACACAACCTGATGGACCATCATTTCAGATGTGGCGCCGGGGGAAAAATGGAGGGGTTTGAAGACAAATATACTTATGGGCGCCGACCGACAGGTATTTATATTCCAAGATTCAGAAATATTTATGATGATAAAAGAGATTATCTGCGTGGTTTTGGATATCAGGGTGGGGCTAACAGAGGTAGAGGAATTGAGGTTGCGGAATTTACAATCGGTTCTGCGCTGAAAGAAGCATTGCGTGTTCCGTCTGACAACTGGGGTATGTGGCTGGTTGGTTTTGGTGAAATGCTGCCGTATCATGAAAACCGCATAACCCTTGATAAAAACAAAAAAGACAAATGGGGATTGCCTGTGCTGGTAATGGATGCTGAGATTAAGGAAAACGAAATCAAAATGCGCAAAGACATGATGGAGGATGCTAAAGAAATGCTGGAAGCTGCTGGTTTAAAGGATGTGCAAACTTACGATTCGGGTTATCATGTTGGAAAAGCCATTCATGAAATGGGTACGGCAAGAATGGGACGCGATCCAAAATCATCAGTTCTTAATGGTCATAATCAGGTTTGGGATGCACCAAACGTGTTTGTTACCGATGGTGCCTGCATGACTTCTGCATCATGTGTAAACCCATCACTAACTTATATGGCGCTGACTGCTCGTGCAGCGGATTTTGCAGTGAGTGAATTGAAAAAAATGAATTTGTAAAAAGTGTAGAAATGAACAGGAGAGAGTTGTTGAAAAATATTGTGGCGCTGACTGGTTTTTCACTGATTGGCGGAGAGTTTCTGATTTCAGGTTGTAAAAATGAAGCAGCCGGTTCCAGGACCTTTACCGATAAAGACCTGACACTACTTAACGAAATTGGAGAAACAATCATACCGGCTACCGATACGCCCGGCGCCAAAGCAGCCAATGTGGCTCAGGTGATGAAAGATGTTGTATCGGATTGTTATTATCCCGCACATCAGAAGGCTTTTTTTGATGGGATTAAAAATATTGATATAGCTGCCAAAAATAAATTTCAAAAAGATTTTCTGCAACTGAATCCTGAGCAGCGGCATAAATTGTTAGTAGATCTGGAGAAAGAAGCAAAAGCATTTAATGAAAAAAGAAATGAAGCGGATAAAATCAGGAGAGAAAAATTTGATGAGGAGAATCAAAAACTACCTCCTGGTGAGCAAAAATTGTTTCAGGAGGCTCCGCCACATTATTACACCCTGTTTAAACAACTGACTTTGCTCGGTTTTTTTACCTCAGAAACCGGATTGACAGAAACACTCAGGCATATATCGGTACCCGGCAGATATGACGGCGATGTTCCATATAAAAAAGGAATGCCGGCATGGGAATAATTTAAAATTGGGAAACTATCTAAAATTTAGAGTAATAAGTCAATCTGATTCTTTTATTTTCCATACCGTAATTGGGTGATAAGGTGAGTTATGCAAATCTAATTTCATAATTTTGGTATTATTTTAGTTAATTTTTAAAACTTCTTTTTTAATAAAAAAAATTGCCATGATTTCAACTATTATTTTGATTGCAGTAATTGTTCTCTTAGCGTTTATGCTGATTGGCATCTTCAACAAATTTGTTCGCAACCGCAACACGGTAAAAGATGCCTGGAGTAATATTGATGTGATGCTCAAGCGTCGGCATGACCTTATTCCAAACTTAGTAAATACAGTTAAAGGCTATGCTGCCCATGAAAGCGGTACCCTGGAAAAAGTGATACAGGCTCGTAATGCTGCTATGGGTGCCCCCAAAGGAGACATTAATGCTCAAATAGCAGCCGAAAACCAATTGCAGCAATCTTTGCGTAGCATTTTTGCATTAAGTGAAAATTATCCTGATCTGAAGGCAAACGCTTCTTTCCTCGATTTGCAGAATAAGTTGAATGAAATCGAAGAAGGCTTGGAAAGAAGCCGTCGCTATTACAATGGAACCGTGAGAGAAAATAATAATTACGGCGAGAGCTTCCCGGGAGTGATTTTTGCAGGGATGTTTGGATATAAGCATTTCGACTTTTTTGAAGCTGCTTCCCAGGAAAGAGAGGTTCCGAATGTTCAGTTTTAAATATTGATTCCGTTTCTTTTATAATTTTTTTATGAAGGCAAACTTTTTCTTTAAACAGATTTTAGTAATAGTCCTGCTGTTATCCATTTGCACGATTGGGATGGCACAAGACTTTACTGTAAATGAATATAACGTCAAAATAGAGATTAATAAGGAAGGTTATTTTGATGTTACCGAAAAATATGATGTGGTTTTCGATATTGAAAAGCACGGATTATGGCGAAAGATACCCATTAAATATAATTTTCAGGATGAAGATGGTACGGTATCAGAAAGAAGTATTAGGATTTCAAAAATTAAAGTACCCGGATGGCAATATGATACGGAAGGAGGGTGGTGGCCGGAAGATCGTAACCTGGGGATAAAAATCGGAGACCCGGACAAGTATGTGACAGGGGCGCAGGTTTATATAATCCAATATCGGGTGAACCGGGCATTTATTTATGATAAAAATAATGACGTTTTCTACTGGAATCTGATGGGTAGGGAATGGGAAGCGGAATTTAAAAAGGTAAATTTTAGTGTAACACTTCCCGAGAACATACCTCTTGCCAAAGACCGGTATTTTGTATATACCGGAGAGGTGGGCGATACCACTGCAAATGCTTCCTATCAATATGAAAATGGAGTATTGACAGGTTCTTCAAAAGAGGCGCTGGGTAATGGAAAAGATATGACTATTATGATAAAGCTACCAAAAGGAGTGATTGTAGAAAAAACAGCCAATCAACTTCTTTGGGAAGATTATCAATGGACAAGTTTTTTTCTGCCCTTACTATTATTCTTTTATTTTCTTTGGAATAAATTCGGGAAAGACAGAAATATGCCTGAAGTGGTTGAGTATTTTCCGCCTACGGGTGTTGATCCTGTAATGGCCGGTTATCTCATTGATGATAAGGCTGATTCGCGCGACCTTACATCTTTGATTCCTCATTGGGGCGCAAATGGTTATCTGTCTCTTACTGAAATCGGGAAAAAGGGGCTTTTTAGTAAAAAAGATATTGTTTTGAAAAAATTGAAGGATATTCCATCCAATGTTCATCTGTATGAAAGAACTTTTTTTAATGGATTGTTTAGTTCAGGAGATGAAATAAAAGTGAGCGATCTTAAAGATAGTTTTTACACTACTATGAACGATGCAAAAATGCAGTTGAGCAGTGCCGCCCGTACAGATGGTTATTATGACAAGAAATCTCACCTGATGCGTTTTATAATGGCCGGTGGGTTGATACTATTGGGTGGTTTGGGAGGAGTATTACTTCTTTGGTTATACGGGGTATTGGCATTTATTGCATGGCTTATTGTCTGCATTATTCTGGCAATATGGAGTTTGAGAATAATGAAGCGCCCTACTGAAAAAGGCGACCTGGCCAAACAACAGACTAATGGATTCAAAATGTTTATTGAAAAGGCTGAAAAGGATAAACTTGAATTTTTACTACGGGATGATCCTTCTTATTTTGAAAAAACACTGGCTTATGCAGTTGCTTTTGGTATGGCAAAAAAATGGGCGCGTAAATTTGACGGGTTAAACCTCCAACCTCCAGGGTGGTATCACGGGGCGAGTTGGTCAGGAAGTACGGTTGGCGCTTTTAATGCTGCTTCATTTACAGATAGTTTCACCGGTTCTATGTCCAGCATGTCCAGTACGATGGTTAGCTCACCATCATCAAGCAGTTCCAGTTCGGGTGGAGGTTCCAGTGGCGGCGGCTTTGGCGGTGGTGGTGGCGGAAGTTGGTAAACCGGCAATATTTTTATAAACTTATGGATGTTTCAAAAGAAATTGAGTTTCAGACTACCCGAAGTGGTGGCAAAGGCGGTCAAAATGTGAACAAGGTAGAAACTGCAGTGATAGCCGCATTTCATATCAATCATTCGTTATTACTAAATGGTGAGCAAAAGTTGATACTGATTCAGAAGTTGTCAAACAGAATGAATAAAGAAGGATTTTTGCAGGTCAAGTCTCAAACTTACCGTACTCAACTTGAGAATAGGGAAGAGGCTATAAAAAAGATAAATGAACTGATTGCAAAAGCGCTTCAAAAAAAGAAAGCACGTATAGCCACCAAAGCCACCCGGGCTTCTGTTGAAAAGAGAATTGTATCAAAAAAGCACAAAAGTGAAATCAAGGAAGGAAGAAGGAAGGAAGGTAAGGTTTTAAAGGATGGATAAATTCCTCAATTTAATTTCTTCTTCATTCCTGCTACCTGTTGTTGCAGGTCCGTTACAATATTTGCAAGTTGGTTTACATTCCAGTTTTGGGCTCTGTTGGTTTTTGAAATAATAAACTGTGCTTCCCACATTTCCAAAATATCGCCATAGTTGATGGTGTAAGGCTGAAAAGTTGGATTATCGCTTACAAGTGTCAGCTTGTTTTTGACCTTGCCGCCTTTTTGAACTCGTTTGTACACAATACCTTCATTGCGCGAAACCAGAACGCAGGCTGTATTGTTTTTGATATCATCTACCCGGTCAATTTTTTCACCCACAATAATAGAACCACTTGGGGTAGGCAGCATTGAGTCTCCAATAATTTCAAATGCCCGATAATTGCCACCCGAAACCATTGGCAGCGTAAATGTATTGAGTTCGTCAATAAACTCATGATCGCCATATCCGGCAAGATACCCTGCGGCAGCTTTTACAGGTACAAAAGGTATTTGCGCCGGTGCATTGGTTAGTTTCATGGCTCTGCGCCGTGCCAGATAATTGTCTGATTGCTGGCTCAGGTCGCTTCGCAACAGGTCGTCAAGTGTAAGCTTGAACATATCGCAAACAATTTCCAATACGTCGATACGTGGTTCGGCACGTTCTTCTTCGTAAGCGCCCAAAAGCGACCTTTTGATATTTAACTTTGCAGAAAACTCATCCTGTGTCCATCCGCGAAGTTTGCGAAGATATCTGAGATTTTTATTTGCCACTGACATAACTAATCTTTTTAGTGCAAAATACTAAAAATATTGACGTAATCCAAATTATTTTTGAAAATTCCAAAAATTTTATTTGAAATAGCAATTTTCCGTGTTAATGAAATCTATTCCTGTTTTTCATATATGATGTTTTTCAGCAGCACATTGATTCGTTTGGAGGCCAACAGTTCGGTTAGCAAAACCCCTTTTTGTTTATTGATATCCATAAGGGTAACATCGTGCCCATAGCCAAGTTTAAAAAAAACGCGATCATCAATTATCCAGCCCTGCACGCCAAATTTATAACCGGAATAAGACAGGCCTTTGTTATTGGTGAGCAAATCTTCATCAAGCACAATGGTTACAATATCTCCGTCTTTAAATTTTTTGAGTTTGCCTTCCACGTGTGCCATTACGTATTCTTCCTTAGCAACAACAGGCGCTTTTTTATTTTTGTTTCTCTCTAATTCTTTTTCAATTTCTGATAAAATGTTCGGGTCGTTATTTACATCTAAGTCCTCGGGTTTGGCTTTTTTCTTAGGTCCCGAGGCGGCATTGAAAATATTGTACCCGAATTTTGAATTATATATTTCGGGGTACTCAAATAGTTCCTTTACGGCTATTATCTTATATACATACAAGCCTGTTTCCGGATTGAGTTGCATGGTAAAATAGTTAAACCCTTGTGCTTTTACTGCATTAACTATATTGCCTATGCCAAAATTATAAGCAGCAATGGTAAGCGGCCAGGTGGCTTTGCCAACAAATTTGACAAGCATTTGATAGTTATCTCTTATTAAATTACATGCTAATCGGGTTGCTTTGTCAAAATCCTCTCTTTCATCAACACCGCTTCCGATAGAAAGCCCGTATCCTCTTGCGGTTGCCGGCATTATTTGCCAAATACCTTTGGCGCCCACACCGCTTTCGGCCTTGGTCAAGAATCCGCTTTCTACAATTGGCAGGTATTTTAGATCGCTATGCAGACCATAGGCTGTAAGATAGCGTTCTACTAAAGGCAAATATAAATTTGCTCTTTGGCGCAATGAAGGCAGATTGACAACATTAACCTGTCTTTTTATAGTGTTAATAAGTTTTTCCTGTATGAACATCTGGTTCATCGGTACAGGCTCACCACAAAAACTAATGATATGCTGTGCCCTTATTAATAAAGGAGACAAGAAGCAAAACAATGATAATAATATTTGAATTAAAAATTTCATAGGCCGTTATAGCCTCAAATCTTTTAGTTTTTTTTCTTATTTTTTTCTTTTTTATCCGTTTTTTTTGACTTTGAGTCCTTTGATTGTTTAGGATTTATTGAGTTTTGAAAACGGGCAAGTTCTTTGTTATACACTTCTCCCGGAATAATGATGCTGGCTATTCCCTTTTCTTTTCTTCTTTCTTCGATAAATAATACCAGACTTTCATTGTCCACCATGTTAGGCGATCGGGTTACAAATACAATATCCTGAGTGGTCTTTGGTCTTATTAACGGATAAAAATTAATATATGTGAGATAACTGCTCTTTATTACCTGCTTTGCTTTTTCATTGGCATCGTACCAGTATAAATAGGTGGTTCCGCCCAGAAAATCTTCATTAGAGTTATTGTCAATTTTTATCTTGTAATAGGTATAAATATCCTTAAAATAAATATTTTCCAATGTAACCTTTATGTTTTTGTCAGTAAGACCCGAAGCCTCAATATTTACCTTATTGGGCAAATCAGTTTTCATAAGCGAGTCTGAAGTCCGGTAGTTTCGAAGTGTATCGGTGATGATAAAGAAGTCGGAAATTACAGTATTAATCTGTTGTCTTGGGAAATTGTACAAATCAATTCCTTTTTTCCCATAGCGTTGCCACAGTCCGACTTCCGAATAGGCTTTTTCTTTTTCACGTTGTTTGCGTTCTTCCTCAAGTTGCGCTAATCGTTCTGCAGCTGCTTTTTTCTCTGCTTCTTTTCGGGCTAATTCTTCTTCTGCTTTTTTGCGTTTTTCTTCATCCAATGCTTTTTGTTTGGCTAATTTTTCTTCTTGCAGCCGTTTTCTTTCTTCTGCTTCGCGTTCTGCTTTAGCGAGTGCCTCAGCTGCTTTTTGTTCTTTCAGTTCTTTTTCTCTTTCGGCCTTCGCCAGTGCATCAGCATCCTTTTGGGCCTTAATTCTCTTAAGCTCTTCGTCTCTAGCCAGCGCTTCTGTCTTATGTTTGTCTTTTAGCGCCTGCAATTGTTTTTCTTCATCAGCTTTTTGTTTTGCCAGCATATCTGCATCCTGTTTTGCTTTTTGATCAGCCAGCTTTTTTTCTTCGGCCTCCTTGGCAGCGGCTTGTTTCATTTGTTTTTCTGTGGCTTCGGCATCCTTTTTGGCTTTGGCAATTTCTGCGGCACTTTGTTTTTGCTTAGTTTCTTCTTCTTTGCGTTGTTTTTCAAGTTCTTTTGCTTTCAGTGCGGCATCTGCTTCCGCCTGTTTCTGTGCAGCTAAAACTTCTTTCTTTCTATCTTCAGCGGCTTCTTTTTCCTGTTGTTTTTGTGCCTTTTCCTGTTCCTCGGCTGTGAGTTTTTCAAGTTCTTTTTGCTTCTGAACAAATGCCTTTAGGGCTTTCAGGTTAGAATGATCATACCACAAAGGCGGTCTGGTATCATCATTGATATTGTATGTAGAGTCAAAAATCAGGCGGAACATGTGGCTGCGTCCGCCTTCGTTTACCAATAAGCCTGTATTGGGTCCTGATCTCTTTTCTTTATTAAACTGAATAGAAATTGATTTTTCTTCTCTTCGTTTTGGTATATAATAATCATAGGCATCATCATCCGAAAAATTAATATTCAACACCTTATCAGGAAAATTAATAATGGTGATGCTTTCTCTCCCTACAACAATCTTTTCTCCATTAATATTTTGAGCCAGAAGATAATTGCTTAGTGAAATATAAATGATAAATAGGGGGAGATATGGTTTTATTTTTATCATTATTTCTTCTATTGTTTATATTTTGAGCAAAAGCAAGATGAAATCCATTCAATAAAAAAGCAAGGAGTGTTTTACACTCCCTGCAGGATTTTATTGTTGATCGTATTTGGTATCCCATTCGTTACCATCATCACCTTTTTGCCCTTCCATCTTTATCATAAAGTTTTTGGCAGGGAAATAAGGTTTCATGTGAATGTCCAGATGTATTTTATCCTTTTGTACCGGATCTTGTTCAAAACGTTTAATGGTGAAGTCTTCAATGAGTTTGTTGGGACCGGTAATGCCATCCAGGAATTTAACAATCTGGCTTTGCAAATCTTTACGAGTATTGGCATTAAAGTTTTCAAACGCCCTGCGGTTGAGAAAGTCCATCAGTACTTTAGTTACATAGTCGAACACCCGAACCACAGAATAGGTTTGTAAACCCAAATTATCGCCATTGAATAGTGTTTTGGCAGAAAAAGCCATTACCTTTCCATATTCCTTAACCATTGGCACTAAACCCATTTTTTCAAGATTGGCAATTTCACTTTTTTTCAAATCGAATTTAACGCCATCGACTTCGTTCATGCTTCCAAATTTTTTACCGGCTGTTACCTGGCTCATCAGGGTTTGATATACCTTTCCTGCCAAAGCGCCGGATGGTGGTACATACAGGTCTTCTTCTTCGCCTAATTCGTTGTATTTTCCGCGACCTACTAACCAGTTGCAGGTCATCATTACATTGGAGCGGTATTTATCGCCGCCGGTAAGATTGGCAATTTCAAACATTTCCATCACATCGTCCGGCGCATCTAAATGCTCAAAATCGGTAACCATCATTACTTTATTTTCATGAGCCATTTTTGCCCATTTTTCTACCACTTTATTGGAGCCGAGATAACCAGGGATGACCATGATGCTGTAATTGTTGCGCAGGTCGAGGCGGTCATAGTTTTTCTTTAGTTCTTCATTGATGGCATCAATGAATCGGGTATTATCCAAATCTTTCAGTTGGTCTGCTTCGCAGTTGATAAAAGAAATGTTTTTTATTTTATCGCTTTCAGAATTTTTGAAAAACAGGGCTACATTGCGGTAAGACCTTTCCAGATCTTTGGATTCATCAATTGCCTTCGCCAGATTTTTTTCAAGTACGTGCTGGCATTGTTCGGCTTTTTGTTCGCTATGGGTAACCATTTCCGAAATGTCGCTGGAAGAATTTAATGCCTCTGCCCATACCTGAAGTGTCCTGAGAAGTTCTTCGCGTTCGCCCTTTTTTTGGCTTTCTGACAAGAAAATATTGCGTCTTGCTTTACGGTCGGGGTTCAGGTTTTGAGCGCCGTCAATGGATGATTCAATCAGGTCAAATCCGCCAAATTTTGCTAATTTATCAGAACTTGTCTTCAGATGCTCAAGCGGATTGGCAATTTTCACCGCTTCTTTTGCCTGCATTGCATCGGACTGGGATTGTTGTTGTAATTCTTCGCTCATATTTTTAATTTTTGCTTGGTTTGTAATTATCAATTTTTTTAATCGTTAGGGTTGAATGAGGATACGCCTCCTTCAGAAGAGCTTCCGGAAGATGTAGTGGATGTTGAAGAGGTATCAGACCCTTCTGACATTGCCTGACCCCAATCAATATTTTGTAAAACGTTATCCGAACTGAATGTTATTTCTCGGCAGGAGAGTCTTACCTCCACAATCCAGGAACCTGTTCCACTGCCTGAGCCTGACCCAACACCTTCCGTGGACCATGATTCTTCCGATTCGTTGAATGCTTCTTTATAATAGATGCAAAAAGCATCCGAAAACTGAATGGTCCTGGTTCTCATTTCCCTGCCAAAGGTTATTGATATTTCTCCATTCATTTGTCGGGTTGGTGATAGCATCCAATTAATCAACATACTTTGGTTGAAGCCTGTCAGCCTTAAATTTATAAAACCGCCACGTGGAATTCCATTGGGCACTCCTCTGTTATCTACAGGCTGATGCAAATCGGTACTCATGTGGAGTACAGTGAACTGCGTATCACCGATTGTAAGTGAAGAATGATAAGATCCCATTATAATACTATTTATTATTTTGTAATTCGGATATCATCCCCTGAATAGCATCTAAAAGCGCCTGCTTTGCATCAGGATCGGTTAATGCAGCCTTAAGGATTTTATTTGATTTCAATTGTTTAATCACTTTCAGGTATTCATCTTTTTGAGTGGCATTATTTTTCAAAAAATCGCTTTGATTGATAATGCCCTTTACACCAAAATCGCTTAATCCATGAAAACTCAGGGTTTCTTTTTTTGATGCGCCGTTTTCATCTTCAAAATCCAAGTTGAGCTCGGGTTTGTAATGGTTAAACACATCATCAATGGTTTGCAGCCCGTGTACCACTTCGGGCTTCACAGGTGCATCTTTTGTAAGTTTTTCTGCCATTAAGGTTCTGTTCTGTGGGATGTCGGCAAACGCTTCCGATGCGTCGGTTTTCACCTCATTTCCGCCAATGCCATAGCTATCGTTCATCATAGTATTTAAATTTTAAAGTTTTAAAGTTATATATTTATAAAACCGGTTATTCAAATAATTTCCTGATTTTAATTAATTCTCAAATTTAAAATGAATTTATGGCAATTCAATGGATATACCTCATTTTAGGGATAGTACATTGTATGCAAATTGCCTGATTCATGAGGGAAGTTACAAAAAATCGGAAACTCTTTCTAATAAAACTTTAGATTAGATGGTTTCTGAAGTGATCACCCAATCAATATGTTTTCGGCTATCTTCTTCTTTGAGTTTAATTTCTACAGTATCGCCGGCTTTTATTTCTTCCTTCACAATCATTCGGCTAAGCGGCTTTCGCAGTTCTGTACGGATAATACCTTTGAGCGGTCTTACTCCATATTTGGGCGTAAACCCAAGCAAGGAAAGATAGTCGGCGGCATCCGGCGCTATTTTCAGGATTATTCCTTTTTGTTCAAGCTGTTTTGCCAAAGGTTTCAAATGTATTTTGAAGATATTGAGCACATTTTCTTTGCTAATGGGGGCAAATGGAATAATTTCTGTAATGCGGGCTAAAAATTCGGGCCTGAAATACCTGGCCATTATTTCCATCATTTCATCACTTTTTGGAATTTTGCCTTCTCCAAAGCTGCTGATGATATGTTCTGCGCCAATATTGGAGGTAAATAGTATGACAGCATTAGAGAAATCGCCTTCTTTGCCCAAGCGGTCATGCATTTTTCCTTCATCTAATATTTGAAGAAAAATATCGAAAACCGATGGATGCGCTTTTTCTATTTCATCAAATAATACTATGGCATAGGGTTGCTCACGAATTTTATTTACCAACATTCCACCTTCTTCATAACCCACGTAGCCGGGAGGAGCGCCATAAAGTAATGCGGCAGAATGTTCTTCCTTAAATTCGCTCATGTCGAAACGGATAATTGAGTTTTCATCCTGAAACAGAAATTCGGCAAGAGTTTTAGCCAATTCGGTTTTACCCGTACCCGTAGGTCCCAAAAAGAAAAATGAAGCGATGGGTTGTCCGGCTTTGTTCAATCCCGAGCGGGATTCCAAAATGGCCTCCGAAACTGTCTTGAGCGCATGATCCTGACCAACCACTCTCTCGCGCAACTGATTTTCCATGTTCACAAGCCTTTGTTGTTCTTTGGTTTGTATTTTCCCGATGGGGATTCCGGTGATATTGGCCACTACTGCGCTCAGGTCGGTGCTGTCAATTGATTTTTTTTCTTGTTGACTTACTTCAAACAGATTTTTGAGTAGATTTTCAAGGGTTTCAAACATTTCATTGACATCACTGATTTTGGCAAATTCTTTTTCTTCATTGTTTCTTGCCAACAATACCGGGCTGAGGCTTGACTGGGTTTCAAAATAAAGCCATCTGAGCTTACTCTCTTCTTTTTCTTCTTTTAATTCTTGTAGTTTTGATTGCAACTCTGTAACGTCAGTAGTGGATGTATCTGCCATCAATCGTGTTACGGCTAAGGTTCTGTCCAAAAGGTCTAAGGCAGCATCAGGCAGTCTGCGTTCCTTAACAAACCGCTTGGCTAATCTGATGGCATCGGCAAAAACCTCTTCCTCAATGGAAAGCCGGTGATGCTGATTATAACGATCTGCCTGGTTGCGCAGCATTTTTTCGGCAATGGTGGCATCCGGCTCATTTACCTTCACCATTTCAAACCGGCGGCTGAAAGTAGGATCTTTTTCAATGCTTTTTCTGTATTCATCCAGTGTGGTAGTGGCTATCACGGTGAGGATACCTTTTGCCAGTTCGCCTTTCAAAATGCCGGCAGCGCCGCCATTGGGATTGTTTTTATCTATGAGGTTATGAATTTCATCAATAAATAATACGGGTTTTTCGAGTGTGGAAAGTTCTTTGATAATTTTTCGGAGGCGGTCTTCCATTTCGCCTTTATAAGCTGCCCCTGCAATTAATTCCCCGTTGTCCAACTCATAAATTGACACATCTTTGAGGTGCTGAGGCACTCGACCATTGGCCACAGCTATGGCAAAGCCATCCAAAAGAGCGGTTTTTCCAACGCCAGGTTCTCCTGTGATGATGACGTTCGATTTGTTTTTTCGGCTGATGATTTCGCAAATTTGCCGGATTTCTTTTTCTCTGCCAATGATGTCGTTATGACCTTCCTTTTTTACTTCGGCTAATTTGTCAATACAGTATTGAGATATTGCATCAGACGAAGCCTTGCCGAGAGTATTGGTTCTTTTCTCTGCAGCGCCTTCGCCGGTTTCAGATGCAGAAGCAGGGTTGGCAAACCATTCCAATACCTGAGACGAGGTGAAAGGGAAGGTTTTGAGTTGGTCGTAGGAGTACACAACGCCCGGAGTAGCAATGGAAGCCAATAAACATTCGGGTTCGATGGCATGGAAACCTAATTTGGTCTGAAAATGTTCGGCTTCGTGAAATAGCGGTTCGCACATATCATCGGGGCCAACATCAGAGGTAGGTTTTGAACCTTTGGGGTATTGCTCCAATCTTATTTCGGCCCATTCTTCCATATAATAAATATCGCCACCGTTGCGCTCTACAGTTTTTAAAACGGATAAATCCTTGTGCATCAATGCTTTCAGAATATGTGCGGCGCCATAAGTACTATGGTTGTATTCTTTGGCGATTTGCTGGGCAATGTGCAGCGCCAGTTTGGCGGGTTCTGAGAATGTGTAGTTTGATAGTGCCATGTATAATTTAATTTTTATGAAGCAACAATATTCAAATCAATTCCCGGAAGTATAGCACCAATGGCTGCATCTCCAATGAAAGCAAAACAATATCCCCGAGAAAATAAATCTACTAAATAATTTATAAAATTTTGTTCAAGAGAAAAATAAAAACCTATTCTGGCTTGGGTAATAGTTCTTATAGAAGGGAAATCTCCAATTATTAATAAGTTAATTCCGGTGCCAATTATTACGCCGCCAGTTAATTGGAGGACAGCAAAATTCATTCTGTTGATTCTGCTAAAATCAAGATCAAGTGTCGAATTCCCATTCATTCCATGCAAAGCGCCACCATCGTACATATTAAAAAATCCTCCGCTAATACCTGTGGTGAGTTGTCCGGCTCCAGCATTCATTCCATCATTTAAAAGAGCCAACACTCCTTGCCTGATAATATTTGAAAATTGCCGAACCAGAAGTCGCTCCAGTCTGCTAATAGCTGCTGTTCCAACGCGCTCCACTAAGTCGCCAATAGCACTCAAACTCCCTCCCGAACTAATTCCTATTGAAATTCCATATACCTGCTTTGTTATACCATCAGCATATCCTTCAATTTGTTCTCTGTATTCTGAAGAAAGTCTGCAATATTGGTCATATTTTGCTTGTTTACTGGCTCCAACATAACTTCGACCAAAACCCATTGAGTTTTCCATATAATAGTCATCAAAAAGTAATGGGCTAAGTTGAAGGAAACATTCACCAAAAGAAACACCCCCAATCAATGAAAAACTTGTCAGGTCTGCAAATTGTCTTCCAACCGGATTCCTTATAACTAATACATCTCCCATTTTGATAATAAAAAAAATTTATGCTTTCTCCTCCTCCTTCACCACTTTTGCGGGTTGTACACCGTCTTTTTGAGCACCACCTCCTTGATATTCATTCTTTTCGAGATTATAGAAATTGGTATAACCATTGCTTTGCATAACATCCAAATACCCGGTTTCTTTGTCAATGGTATTCAATATCTCGCCCCAGGGCTTTTTCAGCATGATGTTATGACTGTTGTAAATAAAATACAGACTATTGGCATCTTTATTTATCGGATAATTATTTTTATTAAAGAAGCCTGTTATCCGCTTCAATTCTTTATCAAAATTTTCCAGTGAAGTTTTTAGTCCGGGTTCCTCGGGTGTACCGGGGTCAAAATCAAAGTTTCCTTTTAAATTACTCATCAAGTCTTTCAAAGGAGAAAAAGCCGCATCGGAAGTAATTTTTGATAAAAAACCATTCAGTCCGTCTGTAGGTATCAGGTCTAATAAAGCGCCATAAAACTTAGCCTTTGTGGGCATCATCGGCAATATCATGGCCGACAGCGCTTCGCCAATTTTTGCTTTATCTTCTGCCGAAGCTTTGCTTATTTCCAAATCTCCTTTTTTGGCCACTGCCTCAATATTGCTCTTTACTTTATTTATCATGGCCACCGACTGGTCGTATAGGATTGCTTCTTTCTCTTTTACGGGTTCGGTTTCCTTCTTTTCTTTGGCTTCTTCCTCTTTTCTTTTGGCGGCTTCTGCCATTTCCACCACTTTTTGTATGTAGGGGTCAACCGGCAGTGCTTTCATATTGACTTTGGCCGGCAGTAGTATTTTTTTTATCCCGGTATTATTCACCACTTTGTCCGCCATCTGGTTAGAAGTATCTGAACCTAAGGCAAAGAGTTTAAGAGATTCGGTTAACCTGTCCACCAAGGGGCATAAAAAATTAAATATTTTTGAAATATTGATACGGCTGGTGTCCAAACTGGTACCTTCTTTAACGTTTTTTAGTTCATCAATGAATTTTTCAAGCCGTTTTACACTTTTCCCGGGTATATCGCCAAAGCCGTTCAGCATCTGGTCAAATTTTGGCAGATCGGGTGGTTTGATGAGGCTCGGTACCGCATCAATTACGTTTTTTGCCGCATCAATTATTTCTTTAATTAGACCTTCTACATCTCCTTTGCATTGGGTGAGTTTATCAATATTACCTTTATTGTCATAGCTGGTGCCAAAACCCTTGATAGATAGCAATCTGCCAAGTGTAGCCACAAGTTGTGCTTTTATTTTTCCTGTAAAAACAGATAACGTATTCGAATTGCTTTCTGCAATTATTTTCAATAAATCATCATTGGGCTCAAAATATGAAATAGCCTGTTGGGTGAGGTCAAAACTGTTTCCAAAGGCATGAATAGCTGGTTTTCCTGCTTTTTTTGGGTCAAAACTGTGTTGATTGGCAAATAGTGGCGTGCCTACATAAATAACAGACCCGATTTTCCATTTTTTTTGAAAATCGGCTTCAGTGATGAGTTCTTTGATTGCCTCATTTGCCACATTTCCGCCATGTCCTAAACCAATAAAATGAAAAGCAGATGTATAATCTTTCCATTCCGAAATTTCACCCTTTATTTTGGAAGCTAATTTTTTGCCTTCGTTTGTTCTTCCCTGACTGTCTGTGGCATCAAAATCATAAACCAATGTTTTATTGTCAGGATTTAGTTTATTGGGCAGCTCGTCTTTCATTTTGTTCATATAACTATCCCAGTCTTTATAATCCTTAAAATAGTTATACTCTTTATCTACTTTTTTTTCAGGCTCTTTTTCTTCTTTGAAAAACAAGCTCACACCCGGAATAGAACCGGCAGCATCTTCAACAGCAACCACAGCCCCTTGTACACCCGAAGTAACTCCTCCAAGCATATCATCGGCAGCCATTGCATCGGCTGGCTTGTACCGAACCAGCACCAGCATCTGCTTTTTTTCGTTTACTTCAAATTTTTGTTCTGTTTGTTCCCCGGGCATCTCTAAGACATTGATAATTAATTATAAAATGTCACTTTGCAATCAGCGGTAGTGTAGCCTGACAGATTTTGGGTTTTCCCTTCACTATCTGTTTTACCGTCATGCACCTGACCATCGCTGGTTTTTATTTCATATTTTACATTTTTCTTACCCTTTCCTGCTTCATCTACCAAACTGAATTGTGCTTTGAAATCTTCTTTATTGGTTTTATCTGCTTTTTCGTCTCCATTTTTAGCAGCATCTTTCAGCGCTTTGCTGTTTTCGTTGTCTTTAGCCTGGCCGGCGCCTGTCTTTCCTAAGCCGCCTCCTGCTCCCCCCGCTCCGCCGCCTCCACCTCCTGATGTTTCGCCAATCAGCACTGTAAAACATCCTAAAATGATGCTTCCTCCATGAGCTGTCATGTCACCCATTCTTGCAGCAGGTTTGCCGCCTATCAGAACGCCTGTGCTACCCATAGCTATAATGTCGGGAGGGCCTGTGCATGTACACATGTCTCCAAGTGTAACTGCCGGCATGCCTCCAATCAGCACGGTAGGCGTACCCGGTCCGATTACAGGGCCACCAACATGGGGTACCAGTCCATTTACCATTGGACAAATATGCATATCTCCTATTCTTGCTGCGGGTTTACCCATTTAGATAGATTTTAGACGTTAGATTTTAGATATTAGATATTAGATATTAGATATTAGATTTTAGATTAAAGATTTAGTCCATAAAGAACTTTCTTCGTTTGGGTTTTTGTTCATCTTCCTCAATACTTTTTTTCTCTACCTCCTTCTCCTCAACCTTAATCTTAACCTCAACCTTCTCCTCAACCTTAACCTTAGCCTTAGTCTCAACCTTAGCCTCAGCTTCCCTATCTAATTCCTCTTCTGTTTTTATTATTGGCAGCGCTTCCGCTTTCGAAATTTTTATAGCTTCTGCCTGATTACCACCATTCCATAGCCACTTATTCAGGAAATCCGGGTCTTCATTTTCAGTATAGAAATAATCAAAAACCGAAAAGAAATCTATTAATTC
The DNA here is from genome assembly GCA_023957575.1 of Chitinophagaceae bacterium. GTDB lineage: Bacteria > Bacteroidota > Bacteroidia > Chitinophagales > Chitinophagaceae > Niabella. The sequence goes on from JAMLGU010000001.1 coordinate 696,918, forward strand.
ATCTCTATTCCAGGATTGTATTTGTTTTAAAAGAACTCTGGCATCCCAGATTCTGAAATATTTGTCTTGTCCATTTTCTTTTATATATATTTTACTTTGTAAATTGTCCAATATGTTTTTTACCGGTTCTTTAGTTTCAAAAATGACACATTGCTCCATCTGAATCAAGGGCTGACCTTTTAATTCATAAGGATTACTGTTCAGCGCAAACAACCAGGGAGCGGCATCCCAAATTTTTTCGTCATCGGTACCTGAAAACAAGTTTATATGCTTAGGATACCGCTGCATCAGCTGAATTAAGGTATATTCCCCATTAAGTGCACTATCGTAACACAGATACTTCATATCAGATTAATTAATCATCACTACAGCGCCTTGTATTTTTGCCATAGCGCCTCCCTTCACTTCCATGAGGGCATCGCTCTCTACTTTGGCGCTTGCAGCGCCTTTTGCTTCAAATACGGCATCTGCATTTATTTTTATGGAGGTTCCTTCTACTTTAGTTTCAGTTGTTCCTTTTACTGAAAGGGTTTTGTCGGCATTCATTTTAATGTCCTGGGCATTAAAATTAATTTCCCTGCCTTTTATATTTACCTTGTTTTCGGCATCAATTTCAATATCACCTTTGGAATGAATGGTGATTTTTGGACCTGCTTTTTCAAGGTTTATTTCTGCTAGCAAAACGCCGCCCTGTACTATTCCCAAATCCAGACTATCCTGATTGTTGAGTCTGATTACTGAATAATCCTGATCCCCCTGCATTGATTCGATTAAAATTTTTGTATCTGAGTCATTTCTTTGGAGGCTAATAATATTTGCAGGAGTCTGATCAGGAAAATTGTCTCTGATAATTAAAGTGCCTGAGTTATCATCTATGTCAATTCTCCTTCCGCTCCTCGAACCAATAAATTTTAGGTGATTACCATCTTGGGCAATTCCCGGTTGGTTTTTCTGGGTATAAAGAGCGCCGTTTACAAAGGGCATTTCGGCATTATTGTTCCAGAAATCAACCATAACTTCATCGTCTTTTTCTGGCAAAAACCGGAAACCTTTGTCTTTTCCGGCATGAGGAGCCAATACGCTTATCCAGGGTGATTTTTCATCATCGGCCATCCAGGGAAATTTTACCTTTACCCTCGAAAGTCCGCTATCGTCTTCGTTGTCGGTGATGATAGCCGCCTGTGGTGTAGCCTTGGTTTCTAATAGCGGATTGGTATATGGCGGAACCGTTACCTCAAACGGAACAGCAGAGAAGCTATTGCTATAACTGCTGTAATTACTTACAAAATGATTAATTTGAGTAATTATAAATTTCTTACCGGCATCATCAGTGGGGTCTTTAATTTTTACGATTTTTCCAATTGATAATTTATTGTTTCTGGAATTGCCTGTAACCATTACCGAAGAAGCGTAGATTGCCTGTTGTTCTAATTTATAAATATCATCAGCATAATCCTGTTTAAAACCTGACGGAAGAAAAATATTGCCGCCCGGATTTTCATAAACTGAACTTCCCGATTCTTCTGCAGCTTTAATAAAATCATTTTCGGGCGCTTCTTCAGCAGTTTTTGTCTCTATCTTCTCACTTTTAAAAATATCTGTAGCAATACCGCTTTCAGGCTTTTTGATAGTCTGTGCCCTGATATTAAGGTTGCTTACATCCACAGGTGATTTGAGTTCGATTTCATTACCAGCCGGTTTTTTGCCAAATTGTAGTTTTTCACCGTCATAAAACATCCATTCTCCAAAACGAATGGCAAGAGAAGATATGAAGGAAAACAGGGTTTGATTGTATTGTACTATATAATGTAACTCTTTGGTTGTCTGTGGGTCTTTGTTTACTTTGTCTTTTAAACCTGATTTATCAAATGATTTATCAATAATGTCAGACAGTTTCTTTTTATAAAAGGAATGACATTCGGGAATTTCGTTCACCTTACAGAAATTACCCTGACCGGTGATAGTAAATTCATAATAACGATTATCCACCAAATAGGAGTTAACTTCCAGTATAATTCCATTAAATTTATGATTGGAATTACCGTCTCCGTCTTTAAAATCAATCTGAACATTTTTGCCCAGAACCTTTTTCTTGAAATCAAGAATGGCGCTGAAACTGCTATTGGTATCCGTTGGTCTCAACGAAAATGAGAAATTATTAACATTAATGAATGACTCATTCAAAGACAGATTACTGAATAGTACCGGATTGTTGCTATTGAAATCCTGAATGACAATTTCGGTTTTTGTTAAAATTGAATTTTCTGCCATTATTTTTTATTTAAGACAGTGGAATATAAATACATTCGTCGTAATAAAGATGTCTTTAGTGTCTGCATTTCTGTCTTACCGATTGAAAGGCACGCAACCCTAAAAGGCTTATTGCTTATGCTTTTCAAAAGAAAAATTAACGCAGGTAAACTAATTCCTGCGTTAATCAACTTTGATGCGGCATTAAACCCATTCATTTGAGAATTTGCCATTGCCCAGCTCAATTTCTTTTGCAGAAAGGGTAAAGGCAATCGCCATTGGCCTGTCGTTGGTGGAACTAAAGGTTTCATTGTAGTCAATCATGTAGGCTTCTTTGAATTTTAGTTCCTTCAGGGTGGCATCTGAGTCTCTTTTTTTGAAAATGATGCTCCCGTCCTTATGGCTGTAGGGGTCAATCATCCATTCAAAAAGGTCTGTCTCATTGGTGCTTTCTACGACAACGTTTATTTTTCCTCCTCTTGTTTCGGAAGAAACTCTACCCGTTTTGTCGGTAACCTGATGTAGGTCAAAAGAGGCATCTAATACCCGGTATTCTTTACCGGCTACTGTAAAAATTGCTTTAAAACTCATTGTGTAATAATTTTAGCATTATAAATTTGTAATGTAAAAGTACTGTATAAAAAAATTTTCTGCCATCGCTTTTTTTAGTGATGCCCAAAGTTGGAAGATTAGCATAATTTTGAGGTACTATAGACCATAAAATGAGCATATATTAAACTATATTTCAATGATGAAGCGGCAAAAGGACAGTCATATTGTTTACACACCATTCAAGAGCGAAGCGGTATGTGCCTCGCTTCTTGAGGCCGGTATTGCCATTGAACAAATAAAAACCAACCAAAAAGGCGCTTTCAGAAAAAGTTATGGAGAGGATATTGAAAAAATTTCGATAGAGGATTATAAAGACCAATATAATGTTGATATTGTATTAAACCGAGACAGTATTTATGACAAGCTGCCCGAAGGGCTTTTTCATCAAACTCAAGGAGGAAGGTATGTAAAGACTGTAAAGGATGCTGTAGATGAACATAAAAAGTTTAGAGAAGAAGAACGTTATGCCAGAAGGTTTTTTGCACCGATAGAGCAAATGATTTTTCGCTATCGAATTTATACCGAGCAGGCAGAAAGAGAAGCGCTTTATGACCTCCAAAATGGAAAACTCAATACCGGATTTTATCGTTTTTGGGGATTGGAAGACAATCTTCCCCAACCGGAAGTCGGCAGATTATTATATTTGATGCCGTATGGTTTTTTTATCAGGGGAAATGAGGAAGCAACAGTAGCCGCCTTGAATTATATTTTGAATAAAGAAGTGCAACTTGAAAAATCAGTACAACCGGATTATTTTGTATTAAACGATTTTGTAAGTATGCCTTCATGCCGATTAGGAATTGATACTGTTTTGGGACATTCGACCCAAGAGTCAATTCCGGTATGGACATTTAAAATCGGTAAGGTAAGAGCTGATGAAATGGCCGGTTTTGTAGAGGGAGCTCCTCATGGCAAAGTGTTGAAAAGGTTTGCAGAAGTGTTTATACCGGTGGAAATAGATGTGGTTTTTGATTTTGATGCAGTCGAAAATGTTGAAAATGAATTTATTAATGGTGTTCTGGGATATGGCGTATGTATATAAAACAAATGGATGTCAAAACTAAAATATTAGCATGCTACTGAAGTTTTTTTTGATGTATATTGGTGTTTTCTTTGGCTCAAGCCTCGCAATAATGGCTTCTGTAAAGAAGTTGAGCAGTAGCTTTGGCAATCAGGGAAAAAAGCCCTGGGTATTCAATTTTGTGTCATCAGCATTGGCTTCGGGAGCCGCTTTTGGCGCTACCTACATCAGCGATAATCTGTTTTTTACCTTTTGGCTTTTGTCTGCTGTTTTTTTGCTGGCGGGGCTCATTTTTATATTATTGATTCATAAAAAATATTTTAAGGCAAGGCGTGATAACAGAAACAAGCAACTTTTTGCGGAAATTCTCTTCGGATTGTCGTCTTTGTTTTTATGTGTGGCCATGTTTTCTGCCTTGCAATACTTTCTGAAAGATAAAAACTTTATGTATTTTCCTGTTCTGCTGTCGATGCTTTTCTTTTTTGTGCCATTGCTATTGTTGCAGTCTTTCGAAGCGGCTTACGATATACCTGCGGCAGCGTATAGTGTGTGGCAATACCCTGCAGGAAACCCCATTGAACTTCCGGACGAGAAAGAAGGTGAGCGGCTGTATGTTATTGGCTTTGAAATAGCAAAAAGCCCCACCGATGCCCGCCGTACCTATTTTAGGGCAAAGGCTCCTGAAGAAATGCTTTTGGGAGATTTATACTACCACTTCATTAATGATTATAATGAGCAATTTAGCGAAACCCCTATAAGATATACTGATAAAGAAGCAATGCACAAATGGTTGTTCAGAACAAAACCTAAATGGTATAATTTCTCCAAAGTGCTCGATCCGGCTTTAACAGTAAATGAAAATAAAATAAAAGAAAATACAGTAATTATTTGTGAAAGGGTAGAGGGGTGATGCCAAATGGACCGATGAAAATAGCATAGACTTAAATTGATGAAGTAAATATTAAAAACTGATAAATGCAAGTACAATCAAAATACTTAGCCGTAAACTGGACAGATGGCATGAAGCTGAACAAAGAAATCTTTATTGCACAGGATAATGCTCAGTTTTCTAACAGTTATCACCTTATATCCTCTACACTGTCGCCTATCCGATACGGATTACTTCCCGGCGATAATAATTATAATGTACAAATTGCTATTGATAATCAAAATACTGTGAGGGTAACGGTAAATGCCTTTAAGGCAATTACCGCAGGTGGTTTCCCTGTATCCATTACCGCAGGTGAATCTTCTGCTGAAACGGACGGCAGCCCTTCTGTTTCCATGCAAATTTCAACAGGGAGTACAAATACCATTTATTGGGCAGTGCTACTGATAAAACCGTTTGAGCGTAATCCGGGCGGCGCTATCAATCCGGCAGAAAGCCCTGCCCGATTTCCTTTTGTAAGACCGGGTTATGAAATTTTGATAGTAGAAGATCATCAGGCAAATCAATATTTCAATCATCCGCTTGCCTTAATAATTGGCAAGATAATAGCAAATGGCAGCAACCTGAAGGTGGATGGCGAATACCTGCCTGCGAGTACTTCGGTAAGCGCATCGCAGGATTTGCTGGGGCTACATTCCGAATTAGATAGTTTTTTGGCTGGGTTAGAGCAATCATGCTCGCAAATTGTTCAAAAAATTTACAAAAAGAGTCAGCAAAACGATTTGTCCGAATTGGCACAATTTCTTTGCGACAGAATTATTTTGTATTTAGGACAGAGTCTTACTAATTTCAGATGGGCAGTGCTGTACGAATCGCCTGCCAAAATGATTAGTGAAATTGTGGGCCTTGCCAGAGTGTTGAAGAATACAATTGATTTAAGAATTGGCAGTGGCAAAGACGAGCTGATGAACTACCTCTGCGAGTGGTGCGAACTGAACCAGGGAGAACTGGAGTCTTTGCTGAGTAATATGGCAGCGCTTCGCTATAATCATAATGACATTAATCAAAACATTAATGCCATTATAGAATTTGCAAAAGTGATAGGCAAATTATTTAACACACTGAGTAATCTGGAGTTTATTGGAAAAAGAAAAGAGTCTGGTTTGTTTGTGAAAGAAGAACCTATTGCTTCGCAAGCTGATAGCATTGCGCCCAAGCCGAAAAGAAGGTTTTTTGGATAAAAGGTTGAGGTTAAGGTTGAGGCTGAGATAGTGAAAGAATTTATAATTTGCTTTTTGACAATAAAAAAAATAATAATTTTAAAATGAGACCTAACAACATACAGGAGCGAAATAAATCATTTCAACGCTTTTTGTTATTCTTTATTTTGACGGTGGCTATCATTATGGTTACTGTTTTTTTTGGCATCAGAGTTCCTTATGCTGAGAATGAAAAACTAAGGGAACAGATCGCTCAGATGGACAAAGAAAATCAGTTTAGAGAAAATTTTTCAGTTTCTATGGCAGAAACACAGTCGTTGCTCGATACCGTAAATCTGGATGTAACCAGAGCCGGATTGATTGATGGGCGCATCACTCAAAAAGTACAGGATATGGATGCCCTGATAAACAAAACAGATTTGAGCTCCAAAACGCTTTATTCACAAGTAGTAAAGGCGTTGAATAACAGCCAGTCCGATAAAAGAGGATTACGCGCTGCCAGCAGTAAAGACTCTCTGGTTGCCATGTATAATGCACAGATTCAGGCATTGCAGAATTCATTAACCAAGTGGCAGGAGTCATATAATCAATTAAAAATGCAAAATGATATTTTGCGTCAAATGAAATAAGTAAATTATAAAAACCAGTGTATGCACTTTGTATTTTCAAAACAATGGGGTAAGTTGGATTACAGGGTTTGGATGTCGCTCATCGTTCTTTCCCTGATATCGCTAACTGTTTTTGGTTACAAAGTGGCTACCAATGAGCAATGTCCCTCCGTAAGTATAGCGCTGGAATGTAATCTCAACCATGCAGGATTAGACTCAAACACCTTTTATGTAAACGAAGAAATCACCTTTAATGCTCATACCACAGCGCCCGATCAGCATATATCATGGGATTTTGGCGATAAAACGCCTTCGCACATTGGGTCAAAAATTCTACATACCTATAATAAGGAGGGGAGTTATCTTGCCACAGTTACCATTAAAGGCAAATGTGCCCAGTCGGTAGTAGTAAAAGTTATTAAGAACAGTGTTAGCCTGTTTGACAGCACGGTGCTGGATATCAATCCAATCATTTCGGCAGATATTATTAAACTGGGCAACGAAACTATTTTCAATACCAGCACGGTTGCCAAAGAATATACCTGGGGTATTGAAGAACTTCATGATATAGGTGTAAGAAATACGCCTACTGCAAGATTTATATTTCCTAAACCAGGGAATTTTACAGTTACCTTGACTTTAGATAATGGTAAAGTATTTAAAAAGGTGATACAGGTAGTAGATCCATTTGGCCAGGCGGATAATACGATTCCCCTGCCTCCGGTAAAAAAAGTAGATTTGCCTGAATTGCCTCCTCCGGCAGAGGAACCGCTTCCATTGCCACCCGTCAAAAAGGAAGAACCGGTGGTAAAGAATGAACCCGCAGTAGAGGCTAAACCTCCTGCTGCCAAAACTTATGACCAGTTACCTACGCCGGCTATACAAGCTTTGCTGGAGGGAGTGGCGGCAGGGAAAAAAGATATAGATGACTTCAAAAATATTCTTTGCAACGGCGCCGGTACCAAGGTGATGGCCAATGATGAGGCTACAACCTTTGCTGCTTTGGTAAATGAATTGAAAGAGAAGAAAGGTTTGCCTTTGATGAAGCGCAAGCGAAAAATTAGTTCGGTTAAGGTGGTACGTGATGAAGCAAACGGAAATTGTGTAAAAATTTTATATGTAGATTTCAAATAGGAGTTCAGGATGATAAAAGAGTATCTGAAATTACCGCTTAGGTTTCAGCCCTTTTTTGAAAAACAAAGGCTGGCTACCTGTGGTTTACTCGATTCTATCTATCGTAATCTGCACCTGATTATAACCACGGTTCCCGGAGAAAATAAAATAAATGACTCCTATGGATGTGCTTTTTGGGAGGCAGACTATGACATACACCTCACTAATGATGCAAGAAGAGAATTAGTAAAAAATAGCATAAAAAGACAAATTGATTTATATGAACGCAGGATCACTAATGTTACGCTGGATATCAATGTGAGATTGGCGCTGATGAAACATGGTTCGGGCGAAATACAAAGGCGAAAAGTAGAAATTATTGTTAAGGGAAAAATTATCAGAAGTAATGAACCTTTCACTTTTCAAACCGGTTTTTTTATTGGCCCACTTACTTTGGACTGATTAACTTTAAAGGTAAAATATTTACACTTGAAATAAATGGAGGCATTAAAACGAGAACAGATAAAAGACCGGATGATCAGGTTGGCAGCCGAGCATTGGAACATTAATGAAAATGAGATAGAAGCTAATTTTGATCCGCTTATTATTTTACTTTTTGATGCTGTTGCTTCAGAAATAGAATCAGTAGGCTATGAAATAAGAGATATTCAAAACAATTTATTGAATGAACTGGCTTCCTTGTTATTGCCTCATTCCGTTTTACAGGCTAAACCTGCTTCCTGTATTTTGTCAACAGTACCCAATGAAAAAGAATGTGTTATTAAAAAAGAAAATAGCTTTAGCGTAATTGCACAAATTCAAAAATTGGGAGAACCTGTAAACGAAGTGGAACTGAATTTTACTCCAATTGGCGATGTAAAACTTTACAGAACTTCATTATTGTATTTGCGGATAGGCAATAAAGTGCATAAGCTGATGGGCGGTGGCAAAAAAACGCTGCTGCATGAAGGAGCTGGTGAGGAAATGATTAGCGAAATCCACTTTGTGCTGGATAACAAAGATGCATTTAACTCATTGGACGGCTTGCAGTTGTTTTTTGACTTGCGAGGCCATTCCGAAGCTAAAAGTTTTTATTATGCCTTGCAAAGTGCATTATTGACTATCAATGGTAAAGAGGTGGAGTTTTCGAATGGGTATTATAATAATTTTCAATACCAGCCTAACCTCAAAGATGCTTTCAGCAAGGATGGAAGTTATCTCCGAAAAGTGCAAAAGGAAATTGCCGGAATCTATGCCGGCCAGTTTTTTACCTTAAAAGCCGGCAACATCAATAGTGATGCCACTCCCGGCTCATTTTTGGATGGTCTGCCTGAAAAACTGACACAGGAAATAAATCAGGCGGGGATGCTCTTTTGTACCCTGAAATTAAAGAGACCTTTTAGCAGAGAAGTTTTTGAGCGATTGCAAATTGGCATCAATGCCTTTCCGGTCATAAACCGAAAACTGCAAACCATTAATTATAAGACTGACCGGTGGATTAATATTATTCCTTTGCAGGTTTCCGGAAATTTTTTGGATATTCGGTCTATCGAAAATTCAAGCGGCATCAAATATCGCCTGCACAGCAGTACCTATAGCGGAAAAGTAAATGAAGGCGAAGCGATATTGCGTAATGCGAGGGTGGCAAAGAACAGCAGCAATGACGTAAGAAATACAATAAAAAGTCTGTTGGAAGCCATTAGAGATGAGAGCGCCTATTTTAGTCGAACAAGCAATGATTTTATTGCAGCTCGCCTTGTAGAAATTTCAAAAATATTAACCCGTTTAGAAGACCAGATGCAGTCTTCAAAAGATATTAAGACCGATTTCAGGTATGTTTTATTGAAGGCCAAAACTGTCAACGAAACGGTTCAGGTTCAATATTGGATTACTTCGCCCGAAGAAGCCTCATCGGTTAAGGCGGCAGTTACATTTAAGCCGGTACAACATACTTTTACCGTTATCAACAGCACTTTCTCTCTCACGGGAGTCGTGGGCGGTCAGGATGTTTTGAGCGATTACTCGCAAAAGCAGGCATTGAAAAGGCAATTGTCTTCCCGGGGCAAAATCATCAGTATTGAAGATATCAAGTTGGCCTGTTATGAGCTTTTCGGGCCTAAACTGCAACGGGTGGAGGTGCAGAAAAAGATGAAAGTGATGCCCGACGGTCATTCGGGAATTTCGAGGTTTATTGAGATAAAAATTACAGTTGGTAAAAACGATTTCTCCGAAGATGAATTGGTATATCTCGATAAACAATTAAGGTATCAGTTAGACACAAACGCTTCTTTTATGTTTCCGATTGATATTATGATTGAGAGCATATAATCGTTAGCCTCTATTGGGATGACGGAACGAAAAAAATGGATTTCCTGAATATTATCCCCCAAGTAGAGGGATAAGCCATCAGAAAATCCATTTTGAATGATAGGTGCCTGCAAAGAAAAAGCGTGTCGAAAAGGCGTTAATACTATAATTACCACGCTGTTACACGGTATTATTTGGGAGCAATATCCGAATTGGTAATAGTGGCCTTACACTCCAATGTATAACCCTTAGCAGAGTTTCCGGAGCTTTTACCCATCCAGCTACTTTCTTTATTCAAATCAGTTGCGACTTTTAAGGCTGCATTGTTGTTTACAAACACAGCCAATGAGTCCCCAGTTTTTAAAATACAGTTGCCTTCCGTCAAGCGGTCCATCATGCTTCTATTTTGAATAACTGATTGTGTATTGGGTTTAAGAACATAGCTATTGGTTACTACCTTATTTGATCCATATTTTACTACCGACAGTTCATAGTTGGTATTATTTACTATTATTTTTCTGTAAATTGTAGGAGGAGGATCGCAACTTGTTAAAATAGTAACGACTACCAGCATAGATAAAAACTTTTTCATTTTGTCCTGGGTTTTAATATCCATAAGAACTTTTTAAAGAATCATAACCTGCCAGTGTATTACCGCTTGGTAAATAATTGCGCAATTTAGTAATCAACTGATTTGTGACAGGCCGAAAAGATAAGAGATAAACCAACACAGCCTGATACAATCAGGCATTTGGCAAAAGCAGTAATCGGATTTTTCATAATCATCGTTTTTAGAGGTTAAAAGAATAATTTTTCATATTTATGAATATCAACATACAGATATTCATATCAAAATTAAATTGTATTTCTCCAATTTCCAAAAAAACATGACAAACAGGCAAATTCTTTTTGAAGTGCTATTATAAAAAAAATCCTTTAGCATCCTTTGCTCGTCCGTTTAGCTACCATTATTTGAAAAGTGTAAATTTTTATTCCGTAAGCATTTCACTCCTACTTTTCGCCTCCGCAGCGGTAATAATCCGCAAGCGGCAATAATGCGCAGCCTTGATTTTTGTCAAACTTTTTATCAAGAAAAAGTTTGAAAACAAGCATACATTCTTTCATTCCTACTTTTTGCCTTCGCAGCCGGCGGGCTGCGTGGCTGCACCGGTGTTGATTTTGCTTCTTCTCGCTTTCAGCGAGATACCGCTTACGCGGTACCGAACCAAAATAGGCACCTCATGCAGCCACTGTTAGAAAATCGGAAAGCCATTATCTTACGAAGCAAAACCGGAATAAGCATTGTTTGAACAAAATTTCCTTAGCTCCTTAAAAAAAGAATTAGCCGACAAACAGGTTAGGGGTGATTTTTATACTTTCCCCCTAATTTTGCCTTATCTAATGATGCTTAGTGTAACTTTTTCCTCATTTTTAAAACTGAGTTGAAATGTGTAGATATATTTTCTTTTTTGCTTTCTGTTTTTTGAAGTCAGGCGTTTCCAACGGCCAGAATGTGGCGCTTATCAGATCATTTTCGCAGGAAACTTCAATAAAGGCCGATTGGTTGGTAACACCGGTTTTAAAAAAAGCCAAAGTTTACACTAATGGCGACAAAAAGGATATTGTTTTGGATAATGGATTGTTGCAACGTAGATTTAGATTATCACCCAATCTTGCCTGCACTGAGTACAAAAATATGACTACCGGCCAGCAATTAATACGTTCGGTAAAACCGGAAGCAAGAGTGATGATTGATGGGAAATCTTACAATGTCGGTGGCTTATATGGTCAAAAAGAACAGGCCTATCTGCTTCCGGAGTGGATAGATGGATTGGCTGCCAATGAAAATGATTTCAGTATCGTGAAATATGAAGTAACTGATTTGCCTCCATTCCTTAATGCAAATCAGGGATTCTGGGCTACCAATAAAAAACCGGCTACTGGGAAGATGGTACGTTTTTATTTTGAAAACCCTTCATTAAAAGGGATCGAATTAATAGTTCATTATGAGTTATACGAAGGGATTCCGGTGATAGCCAAATGGCTGAGTATTAAAAATAATTCTAAGAGCGCGATTAAACTCAATCAGGTTGTTAACGAAATATTAGGCCTTGTGGAGGAAGAAAGCGCTGTGGTGGGGGCGCTGGATCAAATGCAAAAACCCGCCTGTATTTATTTTGAATCGGACTATGCTTTTAATAATGCCATGCGTTATAACCTTAGCGATCAAACAACCCATTGGAAAGCAGACAGACTGTACACCTCACAGGTAAACTATAATTATCAGACACCCTGTCTGGTAGAAATTTATCCTGAGTATGGGCCGGGGATCGAGTTGAACCCGGGAGAAAATTTTAGGTCTGTCAGAACTTTTGAATTGTTAATGGACAGTTATGACCGGCAGCGCCGGGGTATGGCTATTCAAAAGATGTACCGAACGATAGCTCCCTGGACAACTGCCAACCCTATTTTTATGCATTTAGTAAGTAAGAATGATGGCGAGGTGTATCAGGCTGTTTACCAATGTGCTGCAACCGGTTATGAGGCATTGATTCTCAGTTTTGGAAGCCACATCAATATGGAAGACAATTCATCTCAAAACTTAAAACGGTGTAAAGCATTGGCAGATTATGCTCACACAAAAGGTATAAAAATAGGCTGCTATTCTCTGTTCAGTTCCCGAAAAATAAGCGAAGAAGATGATGTGACTAATCCGCTTACAGGAAAAACAGGAGGCGCTTTTTTTGGCAATGCTCCCTGCTTTGGCAGTAAGTGGGGGTTGGCTTATCGGGACAAGATCAAGCAGTTTTTTACTGAAACGGGTTTTGATATTTGGGAAAATGACGGTCCTTATCCTGGTGACAGATGTGCTTCGGTTAAGCATCCGGGTCATAAAGGATTAGATGACAGCCAGTGGCAGCAGATGCAAATTCAAAAAGAACTGTACCATTGGTTAAACCAAAAGGGGGTTTACATCAACGCACCTGACTGGTATTTTCTGGATGGTACCAATAAAATTGGTTTAGGTTACCGGGAATGGAATTTTTCATTGCCGCGCGATCAACAAAAAATTCTCAACCGCCAAAATATTTTTGATGGCACTTGGGATAAAACCCCTTCAATGGGTTGGGGCTTTGTACCATTGACACGATATCAGGGTGGCGGACCGGAGGCCATTCTGGAGCCACTTTCAGAACATCTTGATGATTATGAACAACTGATGATGCAATATTACGGCGCCGGAGTACAGGCTTGTTATAGAGGCCCAAGACTATATGACACCGAAACCACCCGATTGAGGGTTGTAAAAGTGATTGACTGGTATAAAAAATACAGGAATATTCTGAATGCAGATATTGTACATCTCCGCAGGGCAGATGGGCGTGATTGGGATGGTTGGCTGCATGTAAATCCTCAACTGAAAGAAAAAGGATTATTGATGTTGTTTAATCCGACCCAAAAAACCATCAATAAAACCATTAAAATACCGCTCTATTACACAGGTCTCACTAAAACCGCCCGAATCAGAGAAAAAGAAAATAACTCTAAATCATTTATACTTGACAGGAGTTATGAAGTTGAGTTACCTATTAGTTTGGCTGCCAATAGCTATTCGTGGTGGATAATTGAATAGATGTGTCAAAATATTTCCTTAATCTCAACCTCAATCTTAGCCTCAACCTTAGCCTCAATCTCAACCTTACTCACTCTTACCGTGGCAGTTTTTATATTTTTTGCCGCTTCCGCAAGGGCAGGGATCATTTCTGCCGATTTTGGGTCCTACTCTCACCGGTTCCTGCTTTACGGCAGCGCCCGAAGGATCAAAATAATCTTTTTCATTAGCGCCATAATCCTGTCCTGCTTCATCAATGGCTTCTTTATTAGCGCGCATTTTACTCAGGTCGGTTTTTTGCTGGCGACCTTCGCGAATTTCGTTTTTATGTTCCTGGCCCGGTAGCGCGGCCTGTGTAAGGAAGGATACGATATCTTTGTTTAAAGAAGTTCCCATATTGTTAAACATCTGGAAAGCCTCTACTTTATATATCACCAACGGATCTTTTTGTTCCAGATAGGCGGTGGATACGCTTTGCTTCAAATCGTCCATCGCACGCAGGTGTTCTTTCCAGGCATTGTCGATTACTGCAAGCGTAATAGATTTTTCCATGCTGGAAATCAGTTCTTTACCATCGGTTTCTACTGTTTTATCCAAAGGAGCCAATACATTGATTGTCTTACGGCCATCTGAGAAAGGAACAATAACGTTCACAATATGGTCGCCTTCAGTTTTGCGAACATTCTTGAATACCGGAACAGCATCTCTGCTGATGGCGCTCACATGTTCATTGTAGTTCTTTGTGGCCTCGCTGTATAGTTTATCTGCCAATTTCCCTTCATCACTGGTTCTAAACTCTTCAGGAGTGATGCTGGTATCCATGCCAAAGTTGACGATACATGCCAGTTTGAACCCTTCGTAATCTTCCTGCTCCCTAAAACTGCTTACTAAGCTTTCTGCTACAATTGAGAAAGCATTGTCAATATCTAAAGACAATCTTTCTCCAAACAAAGCGTGATTTCTACGGCTGTAAACGGCATTACGTTGCTTATTCATCACATCATCATACTCCAATAAACGTTTACGAATACCAAAGTTGTTTTCTTCTACTTTCTTCTGTGCACGTTGAATACTGTTACTAATCATACTGTGCTGAATCACATCGCCTTCTTTGTAGCCCAGCTTGTCCATCATGCCTGCAATTTTTTCGCTGCCAAACATCCGCATCAGGTCATCTTCCAACGATACGAAGAACAAAGAACTACCGGGGTCGCCCTGACGGCCTGCACGACCACGCAACTGCCTGTCCACTCGGCGGCTTTCGTGCCTTTCGGTACCAATGATGGCAAGACCTCCTGCATCTTTTACCCCGGGTCCCAGTTTAATATCAGTACCACGACCTGCCATGTTGGTAGCGATGGTAACTGCACCTGCTAAGCCTGCCTCTGCAACAACGGTAGCTTCGCGGGCGTGTTGCTTGGCATTCAATACATTGTGAGGAATTTTCATTTGTGTAAGCATCCTGCTGAGTAGCTCACTGATTTCTACAGAAGTAGTACCCACCAATACCGGTCTTCCTTTACTTCTTAGTTTTTCAATTTCATCAATAACTGCCTTATATTTTTCGCGTTTGGTTTTATACACCAAATCTTCCATATCTTTCCTTATTACAGGCACGTTTGTAGGGATGGAAACAACATCCAGTTTATAAATGCTCCAAAATTCACCTGCTTCAGTTTCTGCCGTACCGGTCATACCTGCCAGTTTGTGATACATACGGAAGAAGTTTTGCAAAGTAACGGTAGCATAGGTTTGGGTGGCAGCTTCAATTTTTACATTTTCCTTAGCCTCCAATGCCTGGTGCAAACCATCGGAGTAGCGGCGGCCTTCCATAATACGACCTGTTTGTTCATCCACAATCTTGATGGCGCCGTCCACGATAATATATTCCACATCTTTTTCAAATAGTGCATAGGCTTTCAACAATTGCTGCACGGTATGAATGCGATCGGCTTTTTGGGCATAATCATTCAGGATGCTCTCTTTCTTTTTTAATTTTTCTTCATTGGGGATATCGCTTTTTTCAACCTCCGACAGCGACACACCAATATCCGGGAGTACAAAGAAATCGGGGTCTTCGCCCGATTTTGTAATCGCAGTAAGTCCTTTTTCTGTAAGGTCCACCGAATTGTTTTTTTCGTCAATTCGGAAAAGAAGTTCAGAATCAACAACCGGCATGTTTTTTTCCTGCTCCTGCAGGTAGAAGTTTTCGGCTTTCTGAAGTTTCACTTTAATGCCCGGCTCACTCAGAAACTTGATTAAAGGATTATACTTAGGCAGTCCTCTGAATGCCCGAAAGAGATGCAATCCGCCTTTTTGTGGGTCATCCTGCCCGCTTTCTATCAGCTTTTTAGCCTGGTTGAGTTCGTTTCTCACAATTCTTTCCTGCTCCTGATACAGTTGCCTTACTCTTGGCTGGTGAATATGGAATTGCTGGTCATCGCCTTTTTCTACAGGACCGCTGATAATCAATGGTGTACGAGCATCGTCTATCAATACGCTATCCACCTCATCCACCATTGCAAAATGGTGTTTTCGTTGTACCATTTCTTCGGCTGTGTGTACCATATTATCTCTCAGGTAGTCAAAGCCAAATTCGTTATTGGTACCGTATATAATATCTGCCAGATAAGCCTGTCTTCTTTCATGGCTGTTGGGTTGGTGCTTGTCAATACAATCCACCTTCAGGCCTAACCATTCAAAGATAGGGCCGTTCCATTCCTGGTCGCGTCGTGCCAGATAGTCGTTTACGGTAACAATATGCACTCCTTCTCCTGAAAGTGCATTCAGGTAGGCGGGTAGGGTAGAAACCAAGGTTTTACCTTCACCTGTAGCCATTTCGGCAATTTTTCCGGAGTGAAGTACGGCGCCGCCTATCAACTGAACGTCGTAGTGCACCATGTTCCAGGTAATTTTTCCGCCTGCAGCCGTCCAGCTATTGCTGAAAATAGATTTATCTCCGTCAATTTTTACATATTCACTTCTTACGCTTAAATCTCTGTCCAGATCTGTAGCTGTTGAAATTATTTCTGTATTTTCTTTAAATCTGCGGGCTGTTTCTTTTACAACGGCAAAGGCTTCGGGTAGAATATCATTTAAAGCCTTTTCAATTTCTTTGTCTCTTTGTTTCTTTAATTCGTCAACCTCCTGATAAATATTATCTTTTTCAATTAATTCGGTATGCGATAATCCGTCGGCCTTTTCATTCAATTCGATTATTTGTTTGTCTATGGCGCTAAGATGTTCTTGAATTCTTTTTTTGAACTCGTTAGTCTTACTTCGAAGTTGATCATTACTAAGTGATTGATATTCAGTAAAAAACTGATTTACTTTTAATATAGTGGGCTCCAGTTTTTTGGCATCTTTTTCAGATTTACTGCCGCCGAATATTTTAGATACAAATCCAAACATATATTTTTGTATAAATTATTTTTAAAAAAATGATATTGCCATCATGTCAAAAACAATGCTATATGTTTTTCCTTAGACAAATTGACAGGCGGTAAAGATACTAAATAGGGCATAAAATATTGTAAACAGACTCAAGAAGTGGTATTTCTTAACTGTTAAAAATAATTGAACTCAATCATTTTGAAGCCAGAAGTAATAGTTTTGTCCCTCTAATTGATAATTTTGCGCTATATTTCTATGATAATGGCTTTTTTGAAAAAAATAAGGAGTTTTTTTGAGGATACTGGAAACTATTATTGGGTGTTTTTTTATCGCCTGCTGGTGGTGATGCTGATATTTATTCTTAGCAGATTTATCTTTTATTTTTTTAATAAAAATTACTTTCCACATATTGAATGGTCCGACTGGCCAAAGATCATTCAGGGGGGATGGATGTTTGATCAGGCTGCAATTTTATACTTAAATGCCTTATTTATAGTATTGATGCTCGCACCTATTCCATACGTCTGGCGCACTTCAAAAAAATACCAAAACGTTTTAAAGTGGATATTTTTTACTTTTAATGGTATTGGTATAGCCTTAAATTGTATTGATATTATTTATTACCGGTTTACGCTTCGCAGAACCACTTCTTCTGTTTTTCAGGAGTTTTCTAATGAAAATAATATAACTTCTCTGGGTTTTCAGTTTGTTTTGGATTACTGGTATGTATTAATTGTTTTTGTAGGGTTAATAATGTTGATGGTAAAATTATATAACCTTGTGAAAATCAGGAAAAGTGAAAACGTAAGGAATAACCGATTGGTTTTTTATACGAAGGCAGCTATAATATTTTTAACCGTGATTCCTTTTACTGTTGCAGGAATAAGGGGCGATTTTAAACATAGTACGCGCCCGATAACTATCAGCAATGCCGGAAAATTTGTAAACAGGCCCGATGAAATTTATCTGGTATTGAATACGCCTTTCTGTTTTATAAGGACTTTTAATGATGGCATCATACAACCCGTTCATTATTTTTCCAATGAGGAAATGGAAAAAATATATTCCCCTATTCATTATCCCGAAAATCCCAATGCGGTAATGAATAAAAAGAATGTGGTGCTGATTGTATTGGAGAGTTTTGGAAAAGAAGCTGTTGGGTTTTATAATAAAGATTTGGACGGAGGTACTTATCAGGGCTTTACACCTTTTTTGGATTCACTGGCTTCAGTGAGCAAAGTATATTGGAATTCATTTGCCAATGGCCGTAAATCCATAGATGCTTTGCCTTCTTCCATCGCTTCCATCCCCAGTATGATAAACCCGTTTGTACTGACCACTTATGTCAATGACAGCATTCAGAGTCTTGGGCACTTACTGGCAAAAGAAGGGTATCAAAATTCTTTTTTTCATGGCGCTCCCAATGGTTCAATGGGCTTTTTGGAATTTATGAGGTTAATGGGTATTAATGATTATTATGGCAAAAATGAGTTTAATAATGATGCTGAGTATGACGGTTTTTGGGGAATTTGGGATGAACCGTTTATGCAGTTTTTTGCCGATCATCTCAATCGGTTTAAAGAGCCGTTTTTCAGTACTTTTTTTTCGGTCTCCTCGCATCACCCTTTTCAGGTGCCCAAACAGTATGAAGGTAAGTTTAAGAAAGGACCTTTGCCGGTGCTGGAATGTATAAGTTATACGGATATGGCATTGCGAAAGTTTTTTGATAAAGTATCTAAATCAGAATGGTTTAAGAACACGATTTTTGTTATTACGGCAGACCATGCCACTATTTCTTACCACAAAGAGTACCAGAGCGCCTGGGGCGATTCGGCCATACCTATTTTACTTTATAGTCCGGGTGACACTACTTTAAGAGGCATTGATCAGGGATTGATTCAGCAGGCAGATATTATGCCTACAGTTTTGGGTTATCTGCATTACAATAAACCCTTTTTGGCTTTTGGCGAAAATGTTCTGGACAGGAAAGACAAAGGATTTGCGTTTCATTATTCCGGCGGCTATCAATGGTTTGAAGGCGATTATTTGTTGTTTTTTGATGGAGAAAAAACTTCAGGCCTTTTTAATTATCAGAAGGATAGACTTTTGAAAAATGATTTGACCAAACAAGAACCTCAACGACTTTTACAAATGGAAAATAAATTAAAAGCATTTATACAACAATATAGCAACCGACTGATTGAAAACAGGATGACGGCAGCAAGTAAATAGTTTTTCTAAAATATATAAGAATTATTGAAGAGAAATTAAAGCCTTCGTTTGGCGTCCAAAACCTCTCTACTCCTTATTAAGCGCCTTCCACAAAGCATCTTTCAACTCCGTAAGTCCTGAATTGGTAACCGAAGAAATAAACAGATGAGGGATATTTTCGGGCATTTCCCTGCTGATGGCCGCCTTTAATTCATCATCCAGCATGTCGCTTTTACTGATGGCTATCAGCATTTCTTTATGAAGCAGTTCGGGGTTGTATTGCTCCAATTCATTTATTAAAATATCAAGTTCTTTTTTGTGGTCATCACTATCGGCCGGTATTAAAAATAACAGTACCGGGTTTCGTTCGATATGTCTTAAAAAACGATGACCAAGCCCGCGCCCTTCTGCGGCACCTTCGATAATGCCCGGCAAGTCGGCTATGCAGAAACTTTTGCTTTCCCTGTATTCCACAATCCCCAGATTAGGAGTGATTGTGGTAAAGGCATAGTTCCCGATCTTGGGTTTGGCGGCGGTTATCACTGATAGCAAGGTTGATTTTCCGGCATTGGGAAATCCAACCAAACCCACATCTGCCAGTACTTTTAGTTCAAAAACTTTCCAGCCTTCAATTCCGGGTAATCCGGGTTGGGCATATTCAGGTGCCTGATTGGTGGCTGTGGCAAAGTTGGCATTTCCCAGTCCGCCCTTGCCACCCGGCAGCCATACTATTTCCTGACCGTCTTCTAATATCTCGGCTTCCTGCACTCCGGTTTCTTCATCAATGGCAACGGTACCTAATGGCACTTCAATAATTACATCTTTACCACTACGACCGGTTTTGTTATTATGTCCGCCATTTTCGCCATTCTCCGCCAATATGTTTTTAAAATAACGCAGATGAAGCAGTGTCCATAAGTTTCGATTACCTTTCAGGATAATATGAGCACCTCTGCCGCCATCACCTCCATCGGGCCCTCCTTTGGCAGTAAACTTATCGCGCAGGAAATGCTTTATGCCGGCGCCTCCATGCCCACTTCGGCAAAATATCCTGATTTGATCTACGAAATTGCTGTTATCCAATAGCTCTGTTTTTTTTATTATTCAATTTATTTTTTCGGCAATGCCTTACTCCTCTGCCTTTCCATGTCAATTTTTTTATTTTCCCTTACCTGCTTCCAGTAAAGACGACCGTAAGAAACAAAAACCTCATTGCCGGCATATATTTTTTTCGTTGCCATAATATATACACGTTTCCCGTCTTCCACATATTTTGCATTATTCTTTACTCCTTCTATTTTCTGAAAACCTGCTGCGTCATTTGCATAACGACCAAAGGTGTGCACACTCTCTGCTGCATCTATCACAGTACTGTCGTTTATGTGGTAAATATAACCATTATCCACGTCATCTTCTACATCTTTCCATTTGCAAAGCCTTCCTTCGTATTCGGCAACGATAGCGCCTTTTGAAAAGTCAATTTTTGCAAACAGTCCCTTTCCCGCTTTTGGCAGGGTAGATGTCTTCACTTTTAATATATCATTTGAAGGAAGTGGCATAATTATTTCTTCTTTTTAAAGAGTTGCGAATATATTGTAAATAGTATTATTTTGAAGCAAGTCCCCTGATTTTGTTTGGCTAAATGATAAAATTTGAGTATAAAACTCTGAGAAATTATCCGATTTTTGAAATGCTACTTTATTAAATCAATACAATAATTACTTACTTTTAGACTATGAATAAAAAACTGGTTTTCACTATTTCTTTTTCACTATTTTTTTTATGCTTATTGGCTCAAACAAAACTAACGCAACCGGTAGCGGAGCAATTAAGCAGATTGCCGCTGCATTGTATTAATACCGAGTTTCCTAATAAAACCTCTCATCTTGCTGACGGCATTGCCGATGCAAGATTGTTGCCTTCGGAGTTGCACCCGGTTTTTTATGGCTGCCTTGACTGGCATAGTAGTGTGCATGGTCATTGGATGTTGGTGAGGCTCCTGAAACTATTTCCTGACTTGCCTGGCAGGGATAGCATAATCAAAGTATTAAACAATTCCTTTCAAAAAGAAAAAATGGAACAAGAAGCAGCTTATTTTGGTAAATATACCGCTTCAAAAAACTATGAGCGAACTTATGGCTGGGCATGGCTGCTAAAGTTGGATGAAGAATTATATACCTGGCATGACCCTCTCGGCAAAAAATGGCATGAGGCGCTTCAGCCACTTACCCAAAAAATTGAATCGCTTTGGAAAGATTATCTGCCCAGACAAACCTACCCTAATCGTACAGGCGTGCATCCCAATACGGCTTTTGGATTGTGCTTTGCTTATGACTGGGCTACTACCATTGGCGATGTGGCATTTGCAAAAGAAATTAAGGAAAAGGCAAAATATTTTTATCTGAACAACAAAAATATTCCGGCATATCTAGAGCCTGATGGTTCTGATTTTTTCTCACCGAGTCTTCTGGCTGCCGACTTAATGCAGCGGGTATTGCCCCGCAACCGGTTTTTGAATTGGTTCAATCAATATTATGATTCAAAAAGTATTAAACGGATTTGCGAAATGCCAACCGTCAGTGACAGAAACGATTATCAAATTGTGCATCTTGACGGACTTTCGTTCAGCCGCGCCTGGTGTATGAAAAGTATTGCCCATGCACTGCCTGCTAATCATCAGTATCGAAAATTATTTGAGC
The DNA here is from genome assembly GCA_023957575.1 of Chitinophagaceae bacterium. GTDB lineage: Bacteria > Bacteroidota > Bacteroidia > Chitinophagales > Chitinophagaceae > Niabella. The sequence goes on from JAMLGU010000001.1 coordinate 718,854, forward strand.
AAACAGCCGGTAAATTCCTGAATTATTCGCTTCCTAAAATCTTTGATGGAGGCTATGGCGGTGAGCACTGGCTGGCATCCTTTGCGGTATATGCGTTATCCATAAAATAAAAACAGCCGTCTTTTTTTCGACAGCTGTTTTAAGAATTATCTCTCAGTTTATTTAATATATTTTCCTAAGGATTTTCCTGCTTTTGCATAGGCTTCAGAAATTCTCCAGCCGGTATCAAAGTCCACACCCATTACATCTCTGCCGGGAGATTTTGACACAGTCAACTTTGCAATTACATTGTTTCTGTTTTTTGTTTCCACTATTGTTACTTCTCCGTCAATATAGGCATTCTGACGCATTACTCCAATATTAAACCCCGGCTCGGTAAACGAGGTATTGAAAATAAGTGTGTAGGTTGCATTTTTGTCTTCTTTCATTTTACTGTTATCGGTAAACAATTCCACAAACTTAGGTTCGTAACGTTCTTCTCTGTCACTCACCCAGCTTTTGGCCCATGTATCTCCTTTCCCGGCTTCTTTTTTATTGTATTCCTCTGTTTTCTTGGCCACATAATCTGCCTCAGTTTTGAATTTGCCAACGCGCATATCATTATAGGTAAATTCAATATTGATAGAAGACTCGTTCTTCAAAGTTTTTATATCGCCTTCCGTTACTTTTATTTTCTGGGCATGAAGTGGTAATGTTAAAATGACCAGACCCATTCCTAATAAAATTTTTAGTTTCATAAAAGAAATTGTTTGTTTGTTTAAAAAAAAGATTAATTAAAATTAATGAATAAATATTGAATATCTTCGATTGTATGATAAAAAATATAATTTTTGATTTTGGAGGAGTATTGCTAAATATTGATTTCCAGAAATCTATTGATGCCTTTGAAGCACTGGGGTTTGCTAATTTTGACGAATTGTTTTCTCAGTTCAAAGCAGATGAATTGTTTATGAAGTTAGAGGTAGGAAGGGTAAGCGAAGATGATTTTTTTGAACAGCTAAAGGAAGTGGCTCCCGAAAAGGTTGAAATACACCAATTGAAAAATGCCTGGAACGCGATGCTATTGAGTTACAGAAAAGAAAGCCTTGAGTTTTTAAATGAACTGTCACGGCAATATAACTTATATCTGTTGAGCAATACCAATGCGATTCATTATACTGCCTTTTCTGAAATGCTAAGAAGAGAAACGAAATACGATAATCTGGAGTCTTTTTTTACTAAAGCCTTCTATTCGCACGAAATAAAAATGAGAAAGCCTGATAAGGAAATATATGAATATGTTATTCGGGATGCCCGAATAAATCCCGAAGAAACCCTTTTTATTGACGACACACATACAAATTTTGAAGAGGCCGAAAAACTTGGAATAAAAACGCATCTGCTGTTGCCCGATGAGCGGATTGAAAAGATTGACTTTGGAGCGTTTTGGTTGAATGTTTAAAACCTCAGGCGGTTTTGCCAAATCAGTGAAATGGCTTTCATATACATTTTTAAAAATTCATAACTTCGTGAAATTCATTTTCCGATTTTTCTTTTGCTAAAAAGCATTTATTCATGTTAATTCATATTCATCCTACCGATCCGCAACCGCGACTGATAAAGCAGGTGGTTGAAACTTTGCAAAATGGAGGCATCATCATTTATCCTACTGATACGATTTATGGTTTGGGTTGCGATATCTATCAAACCAAAGCGGTAGAGCGAATATGTCGTATCAAACAAATAGATCCAAAGAAGGCAAGATTATCGTTTGTATGCAGCGACCTAAGCCACCTGAGCAATTTTGCAAAACAGATTTCAAACAGTACTTACAGAATACTGAGAGAACACTTGCCTGGTCCCTACACTTTTATTTTACCGGCCAGTAAACAAGTTCCCAAGATTGTGCAAAGTAAAAAAGACACCATTGGATTGCGGATACCTGATAACCGAATTGTTCAGGCGCTGGTGAAGGAGCTGGGTCATCCGATACTCAGTACCACATTGCCGGGAGAGTTTATTGAAGATTATACCGACCCTGAAATAATGTATGAAAATTATCAGAATCTGGTTGACATCGTGATAGACGGTGGCATAGGGGGCACGGTACCTTCCACCATTATTGATTGCACCGATGATGACTATGAAGTAATCAGAATGGGCGCCGGTGAATGGGATGAATAGATATTTTTTATAACTTTGAAAAAAAGTCTATGAAAAGTTTTTCTGCTTCAATAATTATTATTTTGACTGCTTTGTTCTTACTGCAAAGTTGCTCCACTACCAATCCGAGATATGTAAGTTCACCCTCGGTTCCCAATACTACTTTTTTTAGGGAAAAAGGTGATATGAAATTTGCAGTTTCTGGTTCTGCAGCGCCATTTTCTCTTGAAAAATACAATTACAGTAATAATAAAGATTATAACCGAAACAGAAGGTCTGTTTACGGAGTTGATGGACAGGCGGCTTTTGCGCTGTCCAATCATTTTATGGTTGCAGTGGATGGTGTTGTTCGTAATGAAGAAGATAAGTATAATAAAGATGACCTTGACGTTACCAATGACCGTTCGGTGATTGGCTATAATCGTAAAATGATAAATGGGGCTATTGGAGTATATGCTCCTCTTGGTGTAAGTCAAAGAGCGTGGTTCAATTTTTTGGCAGGAATAGGAGTGGGCAGATCGACATCACAGGATAATGGTTATATTGGCAGTTCTTTAAAAACCAACAGGTATTTGAATGCCGATCTTTTCAAAATCAATCTGCACCCTTCATTTAATTTTTTCTTTTCAGAATATTTCAGAATGTCTGTAGCGCCACGTTTTTCATTTTTAAAATATAACAATATTCAGACCAATTACTCACACGCTGATCTAAAAACAACGCAATATGAGGCATTGGAAGGGCATTATCTGCCATTGTTTGAGCCCAGCATTATATTGCAGTCAGGATTTCCCGGAGCCGATTGGCTGAAGTTGGATATGGGTTTTCATTTCTCATCAGACCCTGATATTGGTGCATATAACCTGAATTCAAGAAACTTTCTGTTTTCCTTAGGATTTTCAATTTATCCGTATAAAAGGAGGGACTGATTTTTATTTTATCAGTATGTCGCTAAGGTCGGTAGAGTCGCCATTAAATACATTAAAATCAACCTTATGGTTAATGCCATTTATCCGGCCTTTATCGCTGTGCTGCCAAAAAGTCCATGACCGGCTGATTCGGGGGCGATGCGGTTGATAATAATGTGCAACCCATAGCGGATATTCATCAAAATCACTTCCCAGATATTTATCATAGAAGTCTGCATTTGTATAAATAATTGGCTTTACACCATAATGATCTTCAATCATTTTTAACCAAATTTTGATACTGCCTTTAAATGCGCCAAGCTTGGTTTTGTTTACTTTCTCAATATCTAAAACCGGAGGCAAATCTCCCGTTCGGAGTTTGACGGCAGAAATGAAAAATTTCGCTTGTGCTGCGGCATCTTTATCAGGCAGGTAAAAATGATAGGCGCCACGCGTCATTTTGTGAACCTCTGCTTTGTTCCAGTTTCTTTTATAAAATGGATCCAGTAAGCTTTCTCCTTCAGTAGCTTTTATGAAGGCAAAATTCATGCTGATATTTCTCACATTCATATTTTTTACTTCGTTCCAATTTATGAAGCGTTGGTAGCGTGAAACGTCAATACCATGAATTTTAAATCCGTTGGGGATGCTGATGCCAAAAGCTTCATAGCGTACAAACTTCTGTTTTTGCCGTTCATTCCATCTCAGCAGTAAAAACACGAGTAATACAAGAAAAGCTGCTACCAGGATAATAGCAGTCTGATTCCGTGAAGATTTTTTCTTTCTGCGAGGCGACATGAATTAAAAATAACAAAATCAGGGGAATAAACTAATTCCCATTCATTTTAGGAATTAGTTTTCTTCTACAATACGCAGGCGGGCATAGTTCAGCATGATTTTCTTCTCGCCGTTGTTTTCAAATTTTATAAGCGCCATTGGGTTGTGCGCTGCCCCTTCCATAGTTATCACTTCTCCAAAACCGAACTTTTGATGCTCCACCTTTTGACCCACTTTCAGACCGGAAGTGTCGCTGGCCTGAAAATCGGGACTGGGTGTATGCTCTACTATCTTATTTGTCGGCTTTGAAGAAATATATTCAGGTTTTGATTGTTTACCCGGAGGTGCGCCATATTTTTTTTCGGCATCGGCTGCTGCTTTTCTGGAGTTTCCCCAATTATTGCCACCACTTGGTCTGTCAAACGCCGAGGTTTGAAATCCAAACGAACCCGAAGAGCGTGTGCCACCGCCTGAATATGTTTTGTCTAAGTACTGTTCGGGCAACTCATCTATAAACCTGCTCGGCTCATTTTGAATTAGCGAGCCAAATTTATATCGTGTGTTGGCATAAGAAATCCAAAGTTTTTTTCTGGCACGGGTTATTACCACATAAAACAAACGCCTTTCTTCTTCCAATTCTTCGCGGGTATTGATGGACATTGCATTTGGAAAAAGCATTTCCTCCAATCCTGAAGCAAACACACATTCAAACTCAAGACCTTTGGCAGCGTGGATGGTCATTAGTTTTACGGTATCTGCATCGGGGTCTTTTTCATCTGCATCGGTGAGCAGCGTAATTTGTTGTAAGTAAGCGCCTAAGCTTTTATCAATCATTTCACCTTCTTCATTATCAGGGCTTTCTACCCATTCTTTGATAGAGTTGAGTAATTCCTGAACGTTTTCATAACGCTGCAATCCTTCTGTACTCTTGTCATTAAAAAGCTCTCTTACCAGATTGGTTTGTTTGCCCACATGAAAAGCCACTTCATACGCATTTCTTTTTTCGAGCATGCTGGAAAAACTTTTTATCATGGTCACAAACTCATTTATTGCCTCCTGCGTACCCGACCTGAATCCGTATTGAGATACATTCTGAAGCACATTCCACATAGTGTCATTATGTGTATTTGCAATCAGAATGATTTTATCAATTGTAGTTTTTCCAATACCTCGCACAGGATAGTTTATAATTCGTTTGAGCGCTTCTTCATCCCGAGGGTTAATGATTATTCTAAGATATGCTAATAAATCTTTAATTTCTTTTCTTTGATAAAAGCTAATGCCGCCATAAATGGTGTAGGCAATGCCCATCCTTCGTAAAGCTTCTTCAAAAGAACGGCTTTGGGCATTGGTACGATAAAGAATGGCAAAGTCTTTATTCAAAAAATGATTTCTCAGTTTTTGTTCCTGAATGGTATCGGCTACAAATTTCCCCTCATCATTATCGGTCATGGTGCGCACAACCTTTATCTTTTCACCTTCTCCGTTCTCGGTAAATAATACTTTAGGAATCTGACCTTTGTTTTTACTGATACTTTCGTTAGCCACATGGATGATGCTTTTAGTGCTGCGATAATTTTGCTCTAACTTTACCAATTTTACGTCATCATAATCCTTTTGAAATTGTAAGATATTTTGAATGGTTGCGCCTCTGAAACTGTAAATACTTTGTGCATCATCGCCCACTACACATACATTTTCGCGCATAGCGCCCAGAAGTTTAATGATTTCATACTGAGCCGGATTGGTATCCTGATACTCATCTATCAGTATGTAATGAAATTTGTGCTGGTATTTGCTAAGTGCATCAGGAAAGTTTTTGAGCAGTTCATAAAATTTGAGCAACAGGTCGTCAAAATCCATCGCACCGTTTTTAAAACAACGTTTGCAATAAGCATCGTAAATTTTTGCAAGCGCCGGACGGTTACCGCGCAGGTCTTCCTGCTGAATGTAATAATCATTGGCATATTCTACAGGTGTAATCAAAGCATTCTTAGCAGACGAAATCCGGTTATATACTGTGGATGGCTTATACAGTTTATCATCCAGATTCATTTCGTTGATTACCGTTTTTACCACGCTTTTTGCATCATCGGTATCATAAATAGTGAAGTTGTGGGGGTACCCCAGCCGGTGCGCCTCTGCCCTTAGTATTCTGGCAAATACGCTGTGGAAGGTGCCGATATATAAATTGCGTGCTTCATTATTGCCCAATATATGCTCTACCCGTTCCTTCATTTCCTTAGCGGCTTTGTTGGTAAAGGTGAGCGCCAGTATATTAAACGAGTCCACGCCGCTGGCCATCAGGTGTGCAATGCGGGTGGTGAGTACTCTGGTTTTTCCACTGCCGGCGCCTGCAATAATCATAATAGGCCCGTCTTTATGCAAAACTGCTTCACGCTGCCTTTCGTTCAATCCTTTTAAATAATCCTGCATGGCTGCAAGGTACGAAGCAGGATGCTCCGAAATGAAAATGTGGAAATTTTTTAAGAAATTTCAATAATCTCAAATTTTATTTGATAGTAAAACAAAAATTCTTTAATTTTATAGTTACTTCTCAAAAGAATCAACAAAAATCTCTTCATTTTTAAACACATTTCAATAATGAGACAAGCAACCATAAGTTCATGGAAAATGTTTACTGCCACTATTTTGGTACTTTTCCTTTTTTCATGCAATGACAGCAGTTCAGAATCAAAAGAAAATACTGAATCGGAAGCCGCCACTCCTTCTGAAATTCAGCAAATACCTGATTCCAATAATAAAAGTACGACTGACACGACAAAGTATGACACTACTAAAACAGAGCAGAACCCCCCTGCCATCAGAAGGATAAGGTAAAATTGGTTAATTTTCTATATCAGTTTCCCCTGTTAATTTTGTAGATGAGTCAGGAGGAAGATAATCTTCTTCTTGCTGATTTTGTTTACCGAACTCTTGCAAAGCGTTTTCATTTTCAATTTTTACAGAAACGATTGGCAATGCCTGTACGGTTTTACTTGGAGATTTCTGTTCGGTATTAGAAACAGTGTCAATGATATCATCATGATGTTGTCTCAACTCATTTATTCTTCTTTTTTTAGTTCTGGCTCTTTCGTAGTTAATTGCTAAATGTTTTGTAAACCAATGCTCAATTTTATGATGCCCGGGAACCAGTAGCGCTGCCAAGGCTACAAATATCAATATTTCCAAAAAGGGAGTGTGGTGGGTTATTTCTGTTACAAAAGGATGAATTAATAGCGTTATATACTCGAAGAACAATAATAAAGATACTACTCCCAAAAACTCAATCACTCGCCGGTGTATTTTTCTCCTACTCATAAAAATACTGAATAGGAAAAAAATGGGGATAAAAATTCCGATAGCAAGTAATTGAAGCCTCTGTCGGTATTCTTCCTTTTCCTTTTCCTTTAAAGCAGCCATACGCTGCTCTCGCAGCTGCTCTTGTATGCTCAGACTTTCTAATTGTTTTATCTTTTCATTGCCCTGAATGGAGTCTTTAAGCTGTATTGATGTAGTTTGGTATAAAAAAGCGCTATCATATTTTTTAATATCGCTAAATAATTCACTCAACAAATTACTGGAAATTAATGCGTTTGTCAATAGGCTGTTTTTATTTGAAATCTCATACGCTAATTTGGCAAAAAATAATGCAGAATCGGCAAGTCCAATTGCCTGATAGGCTCTTGATAAACCAATAATTCCCTCGGAGAGTGTCTGATTATCATTCGCAGCTTTAATATACGGTTGACTCTTGAAATAATAATCAATAGCGGATTGATACTCCATTTTTTTTCTGTAAATATTTCCGATGTTATTCAAAGCGGATCCAATCATTAGACTGTCATTTGCAGCTAATGCAAGTTGGTAACAATTTATGGTATAGTATAATGCCTCAGAAAGTTTGTTGGCTTTTTCCAAAATATTTCCGGTATTCAGGTAAGCATATAATTTCAGATCATCGTACTTATGTTCATTAATAATTGAGTCGGCTTTTAGAATATATAAAGATGCCTTTTCTTGTTCATTATTGCGGTTATATACATTTGCCACATTCATATAAATAATAGCAATGTTATCAGGCCTGTCTCTTTTTTCCTCAATATTCAATCTTTTTAAATAGTATTCCAAAGCCTGGGCATTGTCTCCAATTCTAAAAAAGGCTCCTCCAAGTCCGTCCAGAGCAAGCGATTCGCCGGGTAGATAACTAATATTTTTCGAAAAGTCGTATAACTGCTGGGCCACAAGTAATGCCGAGTCGGGTTTGTAAGTCTGATATTCATAGCTAAGAGAGTACATGGCTTCAACTTTTGTTGAATCGGCTTTGGTTGTTTTTATGATATTTATTAAACTATCAGTATATTTATGTTGGCTAAGTGTATGCAGCCACATCAAACATAGTATCGGCAATATTAGCTTTTTCTTAGTTGGCATGGGCGGTTGTTAGATAATAAAAGTCCAAATTATGAAATATACTCTACAATATCTGATATTTTTTTCGATATTATTTTTTTCAAATCAAATTTTTGGACAAAAAAAATATGCTCTTTTGGTCGGCATTAATAAATACTATGATAAACCGGGGGTATTGTATCGCTCTCAACTTCGTGGTTGTGTAAATGATGCACTAAGCATAAAAGGCATGTTGGTAAAGCGATTTGGATTTCATGAAAATGATATTATCCTGCTTACTGATGAAGCTGCTAATAGAAAAAATGTTGAAAATGCGTTCAATACTATTTTAACAAAAACAAAAAAAGGCGATGCCTTTGTTTTTTACTTTTCGGGGCATGGTGTATGGATGGATAATGTGGGACAAAGCAAGTTGGATCAGAATGTGAAAATGGGTATGAATCAGGCAATTGTTTTAAGTGATTTATATGCTGATAAATTAGGTTGCTTATTTAGAGATATCAGTTTTAAGCGGTACTTCAACAAGTTTGTTGATAAAAAAGTAATAGCTACTTCGATAATAGATTGTTGTTTTAGTGGTCATCTTTTGCAGGCTTACCCATTACCCGAATATAATCCTTATGTAGTTCTTAGCCCCGTATATTCTCAAAAATCAATTGAGTTAAATGATATACTTGAGAATTATGAACCAATTGCCAATCCCCGGAAAGCTGCGAAAAATCAGGATAAAGATAGTTCCTTAAGCCAAATGGAGGATGAGACTTCATTGGAAACCAAGGCGTTTAATTTAAAAAGCAATATTGTTATTAACGATCCTGCATTTGTCGTAAGACCTTCAGAAAGACCAAACTCTATGTTTTTATCGGTTTCAGCTACTGACGAATATCAAAAGGGTGAAGAAATGAAAGATGCTAAGGGAGATTATCATGGTGTTTTTACAAAGGCGCTTTTGCAAACGATAGATGAGAGTGCAAGCAATATTTCGTTTAAAAACATATTTGATAAAGTACAAAAACTTATCAAAAAAAACGGTTTTAGTCAAACGCCTGTTCATTTTCAGGATACTGCAAGACTATCGCTAAACCTGATAGGTACAAATCCCCGGAGTTTTAAAAACAGTATTAGCGCTCGTTACAAAACAAAGGTTAATAATCTTTATTTGCTCGATGCCGGAAAAACTGCGGGGCTTGCTATAGGTAATATTTTATCTCTTAACGGTAAAACCGGTTCTGTTCAACTAAGGATCGATTCAATAAGCCAGGGAGCCTCTTTTGCCAGAATAATTAAAGGGTCTCGAGCTCAAATGAAGAAGGGAGATGTTTTTGTTCGCACCAGCAATTTTATAAAAACAAACCCATTGATCAAAATATTCATGCCACTGATTGCTCTTGAGCCAAGGATATTTGAAAAAGATATGAATGAAAAAGTAATTCCTTTATCGAAACTCGAAAATTATCGTGATTACAAAAATTGGTATATAACCGATACACTGGACTATCTCTTTTATGATAAAAAAGGGATGATGAATAATTTGACTATAAAAAATTTTTTGAACGGTCAAAATAGAAAACCATTTTTTGTATTTCTTCCTTTGGCTGAGAATATTTTAAAAGACTTTAAAAACAAATTGCAACAAAATCAGGCTTTTGAATTCGTAAATAGTGCCGCCAAAGCCGATTTTGTCTTATATCTAAATTATTGCACAGCCAATGGCGGCGAGTATGTATTTACATGGTATAAGGATATTTTGAGCCATAAGGGCACACCTCAATTATTTTATATCAATTATTTTTCAACTAAACAAATACCAAAAAGTAAAGAGGAGATCAAATTTCTTACAAATGGCCTATACTCAATGACTATAGAATTAGCACAGCAATATACCGGTGTGTGGCTTAATGATCATAAAAAATGAAATACGGCTTAATGCTATTGGTCTTGAAGCAAATGAATCTTATTATAAATATCCAGGTTCAATGTGCCTCCCATATCTTTCAGTAAAGACTGGTACAGAAACAAGGCTTTAGCTCTTGCCGCGTTATTATCGGGGGCCGAAGTATAACGTTCAAAAAAGATATCTGCCAATAATTTGATGTTTTCGCTATTCCACGATTTGTTTTTTGCCAAATAATCAATAACCTCTTTTTCTTCGAGTTGCTCAATTTCCAAAATTTCATCGAAGACTTTTTGAACTGCAGGCTCCAAAACAGTATCATTTTTAGTGAGTCCGCTTATAAGACTATTCAGAATCAATGACAATTTTTTGATTTCTCTTTCAATATAATCAAGTCGAAATTCCAATTATTTCTGATTTAATTTTTCCCAAATTTCAGAAATGCGGTTTATCCAAACTAATTCTTTCATTTTTTCTTTAGCCTCCAAAACCGGGCTGCCAAAATATGTTTTTCCAGGTTCTAAAGATGCCGGCACACCACTCTGTGCATACACTACCGCACCTTTGCCGATGGTAAGGGTTTTGTTTACGCCCACCTGCCCCCAAAGGATTACTTCGTCTTCTATCTTGGTGGCACCGGCAATACCAACCTGCGATGCAAAAAGGCAGTTTTTGCCTACGATAGTGTCGTGGCCAATCTGCACTAAGTTGTCAATTTTGGTACCGGCGCCTATTCTGGTTACGCCGGTTACGCCCCTGTCAATAGTGCAATTGGCGCCTATTTCTACATAATCTTCAATAACCACAGAGCCGCAACTGGTCATTTTTTTGTAGTGAATATCGCGATTTGTTTTTTTATTGTAGTAGAATGCATCGCTGCCAATTACGGTTCCGCTTTGAATAACTACATTGTTGCCAATCTGGCAATAGTCCATTATTGTAACATTGGGGTAGATAATGCAGTCTTTGCCTATCTTAACATGATTGCCCAAAAAGCAGTTGGGCATAACCACTGTATTTTCACCAACTGATGCAGTAGCCGATACTGCTTCCGTTGAAGGAGCAAATGGACGATATTGATTTACTATTTTCAAGTACGCTTCAAATGGTTCATCCACTATCAGCAAGGCTTTGCCTTCGGGGAAATCGGTTTCCTTATTTATGATAATAAAACTGGCAGCAGAATGAATACATTTTTCATAATATTTTGGATGATCTACAAAAACCAGATCGCCATCCTCAACCACATGAATTTCATTGATGCCCGTAGCAAAGGCTTCTGTATTTCCAACTAATTTTGCATTTATCAATGTTGCAATTTCTTTGATCGGAACTTTATGATCGAAACGCATAAAAATATTTTTGCCAAAGTTAAAATTATAGATGATGATTTATAATCTTTTTCTAAAACTTGTTAACACTAATTGAAATTTTTATAATAATTTTTTATTCAAAATTATTTTACAAAATTTGTTTTTACTTCCTTTATCTGCTGAAAAAGAGACGATAAGTATTATGGCACAAAAAAATTAAAATCGATGAAACTCGCTCTGCATCTGCTTTACATGAAAACCATTTTATTACCATGTCTTTTTGGGAAATGATTATTTTAGAAAACAATCATGCTTCGAATTATTTTCAGATGTTGATATCCACAGTAGTTTTAAAAATGTGTATAAAATTTAGTATAAATAATTTTTATATAGGCAAAATAATAATTAATATTGTGTCAGGAAATTTATTTCCTGTACTTACTAACCCATCTATATAAACAATCCCTTCTCGATTTGAAGGGATTTTTTTTAAAATTCTGATTTATATCAAAACCATATACGATTTCAAATATTTATCTTTACAAAAAATCCGTTATGCTGAAATCAATGACCGGCTTTGGCCGTGCAGAAAAAACAATTGGTTCGAAAACTTTTCTAATTGACATTAAATCACTTAATGGCAAGCAGTTCGATTTATCTTTACGATTACCGGCAGTATTAAAATCATTTGAATTTGACATTAGAAAAATCGTATCCGAAGGGTTAAATAGAGGTAGTATAGATTGTAATATCAGCCTTAAAGATACCGGCGAAGCAAAGCCGGTAACAATCAATACCGATCTGGTGAAAGCCTATTACAGCTCCCTTTCCAATTTATCAAAGGAGCTGGAAATTGATACCGCAAATATCCTGAGTGTATTGATGAAGCTGCCAGAAGTAATCACGCCCAGCAGCGAAATACTGAATGAGGCAGACTGGGAAGCGTTTCAGGAGCTTATTAAAGCAGCTATTCTTGACCTGAATGATCACCGGCTAAACGAAGGGAAAATATTGGAAGAAGAATTATTGGGACGAATAAATAATATTGTGAACCTTCAATCTGAAATTTATTCTTTGGATCCATTGAGAAAGGAAAAAATGAAAGAGGGCCTTACAAAACTTTTGGAGGAAAAAGTAGGCAAAGAAAACTATGACGAAAACAGGCTGGAGCAGGAATTGATTTTTTATATCGAAAAAATAGATATCACAGAAGAACAGGTGCGGCTTAAAAACCATTGCGATTACTTCAAAGAAATATTGGACGAGAAAAACGATATGAAGGGTAAAAAGCTATCTTTTATATTACAGGAAATTGGTCGTGAAATTAATACAACCGGATCTAAAGCCTATGATGCTGCCATACAAAAAATTGTGGTTATGATGAAGGATGAATTGGAAAAAGCTAAAGAACAGGTGCTGAATGTGCTGTAAACGGCTTAAAAACATTTTTTAGCCACCTTGCAAGCCTTATATTTGCAGCCAAATGTAATTTTAAATGAAAGCATATAATTTATTAATTCGTTACCGTTTGCCTATAGCCATCATTTTATTGATAGCAGGAGTCTTTGTAAACTACAGTGCAGGGTTTTGGCCTGCATTTACCTTATACCTCATCGCTGCAATTTTGGTTTTTGGTTATTTCTTTTTTGGTCCTTTGCGTCTTATACAGGAGTATATGGAAGAAGGCGACTTAGAGGGTGCTGAAAAAATCCTGAACTCCATAAAATTTCCCGGACTTCTTTATAAACCCATTCGCTCGGTATATTATACCTTGAAGGGCAATATTGCAATGAGCAAGCAGGATTTTGATACAGCCGAAATATTTATGAAAAAGGGCCTTTCTCTGGGTATGCCTGTAAAGGAAGCCGAAGGAGCCAGTATGCTGCAAATGGGTATTCTTTCACTGCAAAAAGGAAATAATAAAGAAGGTGAAAGCTACATCCGCCAGGCCATCAAAAAGGGATTGCCCGATAAGGAAAATGAAGCTGCTGCCTACCTTCAGATGTGTAGCATTATGATGAACAAAAGAGAGTTCAGGGCAGCTAAAGATTTCTTCAGAAAGGCAAAAGCCTGCAAACCTACCACTTCTCAGATTGTAGATCAGATGAAACAGATTGAAAAATATATCTCCAGAATGCCTGGGTAATCTTCTATTTTAGCTCAAACTCGGTCGTCCAGTCAGGTTTTACGTTCAATTTTCTGTCAAGAGGTACAATAAGTTCGGGTTGCTGGTGTTTTCCAAAGAAAATACCAGGGTCCCATTTATTATTCTTATTCCTGTCATACAGAATTTGAAGTTCATAGTCTCCCGGAGGATAAAACTGAAGTTCAAACTCCCGCTTGGTTATCGGGTAAGCATTTTTCACTTTATCTCCCTGAACGATTAATAATACAGGGTTTTTAGAAAAATCCAGAGTTTTGAAATCAATCTTTACTTTGCCGTATTCCTTTAGAGCTTTCGATGCAAAATTCAAAGTATCGCCTTTTAATAATTGCCTGCCCAGCGTGTCAGAAGCAAAATCTTTTGCAAGCAATAATCTGTAGTCAGTGTTTTCTGTCCATTTCATATTCATGGTCAGAATGGTTTTTGTGCTGTCCAGACTATACTTATATCCATCTATTTTTTTATAGGCTGTGTCCGTCAAAACCATTTTTGAAGAGTCGAAAATCTTTAATGGCGACTCGAAAGTCATGATAAACGGTTCGAGTAAATTCTGTTTATTTGATTCCTGATTGGTTTTGTATTTTAATCTTTTTTCCTTTTTATCCGGTTCAGGAGTCTGACCCTCCGGTTTTTTTTCTTCTTCGTTATAAGCATACAGCAAAATGGGGTTAGGTGGTATGGACGAAATAACAACCGGAGAATCGGCAAATGCAAAAAGTTGTTCTTTGCTGGTGTACATGTAAGCGCCGCTTTCATCTTTTAAAGCATATAGCCTGTATTTTCCGGGGGCCAAATATCTGAAAAGAAATGTGCCGGAACTATCCAGTTTGGCTACATATTTAGGTTTTTCCTTTACTACGGCGCTATCATCCAGATTAGTATGAAGCATCACTATCAAAGTAGAATCGGGTTTGGCTGTTTTAGCCAATTTCACATTGCCGCTAAGTTCCATTGAATCAATGAAATTTCCGGTGGAAACAACATACAGAAGATTTTTGATGGCATTTCCTTCATTTACATCCTTGATGGCATCTTTAAAATTGAAAACATAGGTAGTGTTTTGCTGGAGCGTATCCTTTAGTTTTATACTTACTGTTTTTAACTTTCTCTGTACTTCGGGAAAAATCTTTGGCACCGGCGAAATCATCAGGTTTTTAAAAGCATCATTCAATTCGACATACTCATCAAAGTTGAAGGTGATTTTATTATCCTTAAAATGTAGGGTTTTGTTTTCGGGATGTACACGAACCACTACCGGAGGCAGTGTATCCTTAGCGCCACCGGTGGGTGGTACTATTACAGCGCAGCCTTCTCCGCCGAAAATAAAAATGATTATTATTGCGATAGCAATAAAAAAAGCAAGAAATTTCTTCATCATACTATTTGCAAACTTAGTCGCTTTTGGGTAAATAGAAAGAACCTGATAAGTTTTATTCTATATATTTAACAGTTTTGAAAATTCAAATGGATTTTAATTTTCGGGCGAGTTCCCATGTATTAAGATTTCCAATGAAAAGTTCTTGTTAGGATAAGAAACTTCAGATGTTGTTGGAAATAAAATATCAACCTGCCCAGCTTTCTCTGTCCAAACTCCGGTACTGAATGGCTTCTGCCAGAAATTCTGGTTTAATATTTTCACTATTTTCTAAATCGGCAATAGTGCGACTCACCTTTAGAATTCTGTCGTAAGCTCTGGCCGAAAGATTGAGCTTCTCCATTGCTTTTTTGAGGAGTGTTTGCCCTACCACATCTATAACACAAATTTCTTTTAACATGTTACTGCTCATTTGCGCATTGCAATAAATTCCTTTTTCGCTATATCTTTCCAGCTGAGTATCTCTTGCCTTAATCACACGCTCTCTTACTGACGATGAACTTTCTTCTTCACTTTTTTCAGACAGTTGACTAAAGGGTACCGGCGTTACCTCTACATGCAGGTCAATTCTGTCCAACAATGGGCCTGAAATTTTATTCAAATATTTTTGAACAGCTCCGGGCGGGCACGTGCACTCCCTGTCGGGGTGGTTATGAAACCCGCACGGACAGGGGTTCATTGAGGCAATGAGCATAAAACTGGCAGGAAAATCGAGCGCTACTTTGGCCCGGGATATGGTAACCCGCCGCTCTTCCATCGGTTGACGCATCACTTCTAAAACGGTTCTTTTAAACTCAGGCAATTCATCCAGAAATAAAACCCCGTTATGCGCCAGCGATATTTCTCCCGGCTGGGGTACGCCACCGCCTCCAACTAAAGCAACATCGGAAATAGTGTGGTGTGGAGAGCGAAATGGCCTTCGGGAAATAAGTGTGGCATTTTCGGGTAGCTTTCCTGCAACGGAGTGAATCTTAGTCGATTCTAATGCTTCCTGCAAAGTGAGTGGAGGCAAAATAGTGGGCAGGCGTTTTGCCAGCATCGTTTTGCCGGCGCCCGGAGGCCCGATGAGTATTGCATTATGACCGCCCGCTGCAGCAATTTCCAATGCACGCTTAATGTTTTTTTGACCTTTTACATCTGCAAAATCAATTTCGAAATCATATTGCGAATTGAAAAATTCTTCTCTGGTATTCACCTGAATTTGGTCCAAACCGGTTTCTCCATTTTCAAAAAACTCAATAACCTCTCTGATATTATTTACGCCATAAACATTCAGATTGTTTACTAATCCTGCTTCTCTTACGTTTGCCAACGGTACTATCAAACCCTTGAAACCCTGCTTCCGCGCCTGAATGGCAATCGGTAAAGAGCCTTTGATGGGTCTTACATCACCATCTAAGCTCAATTCTCCCATAATTACATACCGGTTTAATGCTTCTGCATTTTCAATTTGTTCGGATGCAGCCAAAATGCCAATGGCAATGGGTAAATCAAAAGCAGTACCACTCTTCTTAATATCTGCAGGAGCCAGATTTACCACCACTTTGGTGCGCGGCATCTCATAGTTATTAGTCTTGAAAGTGCTTTCAATGCGTTGCAGGCTTTCTTTTACCGCATTGTCGGGTAAGCCCACAATCATCGGGTCTTTGCCCGATGAAGACAACCAGTTCACTTCAATAGTTATAGGCAGCGCCTCCACACCATACACTGCGCTACCATTTATTTTTACCAACATACTATGAAGGTAGAAAAATTTGTCTAAACAATTGCTAATTTTACCTTATGAAAGTATTGATATTATTTATGGGCTACAACCGATAAGTTCACTTTCAGGTTGTCGCTCATGGTCATACTGCTGCCACCTACACCATAGTCTCTGCGGTTGATGGGGAAGCCGCCCGTAAAGGTGTAGCCATTGGCCTGAGGTGTAGCTATAAAATCAAATTGTATATTTTTTGAAACGCCTTTAATGGTGAGTACTGCATATGCAAAATATTTATTACTTCCCTTTGAAAGAATTTTTGTTGTCTTTATATTAATTACCGGAAATTTTTCAGCTTCAAAAAAATCGGCCGATTTCAGGTGAGTATCTCTCTTGTCAATACCGGTGTTAATGGTTTTTACATCCACAGTCATATCAAAAGAACTATTGGCTAATTTTTGCGGATCAAAATTTATTTTACCTTTTAATCCTTTCAAAGATCCATTTACATCCATTCCCATATTTTTTATTACAAAAGTTATTTTGCTGTCAGCATCTGAGGCAGTATGCGTTTGTGCAAAAAGATGAAAATTAAGACCAAGAACAAATAAAAATAGAAATAATCTCTTCATTTTCAATAATTTAAGTAAAAAATATTTATGGTTCATTAATATTGCCCGGTCGATAACATGACTAACGTACAGGCTTCAATCGGTTGTATGGCGCTTATAACAGTTTTTTCAAAAAATTGTTCATTTTCTGCACCGGGATTAAAAATAATTCTTTTGGGATTGAGTGAAAGCATATACGCTTCGTATTCGGCTTGGTTTCTTTCGTTCATATACACGGTAATGGTATCAATATTGCTGAAATAAGGTGTGTGTTTGATTATCTCCACATCTAATACTTTGCCTGTTCTTCTGCCGATGGCAACCACATCATGACCGTATTCTCTCAGTTTTTTAATAGCCATGTTGCTGTATCGGGTCGGATTTTCGGAAGCGCCTAATACTAAAGTCTTTTTATTCTTCATATTTATTTGCTAAGGTTTTGCACGCAAAGAAAAAAGAAAAGGTTTATTTATACTGAAAAATATTGAAAGGATACATCACTCCTTCCATTTTTAATACTACTACTCCATGCGCCGGAATATCAAACTTTACCTCCGAGGCTGTAGCGCGTGGATAGGTTTTCTTTTCCCACACATCAAAAAGTGTATAGCCCTTATTAGACTGTATGCCTACCGAATCGGGTTGCATCGTCATCGTTTGTTTTTTATTGGACCGGTTCAGCAATGCCACTGCCACTTTGCCGCTGGTGGTAGAGAAAAGCGGCCTGGCCCATACTTCCAGATCGCCATCATCTTTCAACTTTCGCGCCTGATACACTAATGGGTCCTGATTGATGGATATCATATCCCTGTTGGTAAGAATACTGATGGTTTCTTTCGACATCTTGCTCAGGTCGTTTCCTGCAAGCAGCGGCGAATTGAGCATACACCACATGGAAAAGTGCGTCTTATCTTCTTCGTAAGTCATACCTCTGCCCACCTGAAGCATATCCATATCATTTACGTGACCGGGAGATGCATATCGCCACAAATCTGCATTGAGGTCGAGGATATGCATAACCGAATTGAAGGTATTGGTAATGTCGCCCGAAATACGCCATGAATCTGCTACGGTCAAAGCCCATGTTCCCGGGAATTGCCACCGGCAGATATTAAAAACAGCCTCAGGTTTGATGCGACGTATTATTTCGCTGATTTGCGAGTAACGAGCTTGTTCATCCAGATTGAGCCACTGGCCTCCACACCAGTCCACTTTTATAAAATCGTAACCCCAGCCATTTAGCATGAGCCTGAGATCTTTTTCATCGTGACCGTACAGACCACATCCGACAGAAACTGTGTCTTTGTCCCAATAGGAACCGCAGGTATTGATTCCTGCATCTGAATAAATACCCGCTTTAAGCCCTTTGCTATGAATATAATCGGCTACTTTTTTCATCCCGTTCGGAAATCTTTTATGATGAACAATCAGGTTTCCTTTTGCATCCCGACCTCCAAAAAAACCATCATCAATATTGATATAACTGTAGCCGGCAGCCTTCATACCGGTAGAAACCATAAAGTCTGCCTGTTTTTTAATAATATCTTCATTAATATTTATTCTGAAATGGTTCCAGCTCGACCAGCCCATGATGGGCGTTTGCAGCCTTTCAGGCTTGTCAGGTTTTTGAGCTTGCGAATGAGTTACTAAAAAAAATGCAATTACAAAAAACAGGGCTTGTTTCATGATGGATATTAGCGTTAATTAATTTATTGTTTATTTGAATTGAGGTCAGGATTTATCTATTTAAGAAACAAGCTACAACAATCTCTTGTTGTAGCTTGTACAAAATGATTTGACTGTTTTATTATACCAACATTCTCAGTGGCTCTTCCAATAATTCTTTCAACGTTTGCAGGAAGGCTGCTCCTTTGGCGCCGTCCACTACACGGTGGTCGCAGCTAAGGGTTACTTTCATTACGTTGCCCGGAACAATTTGTCCGTTTTTAACTACCGGTACTTTTGAAATGCCGCCAATGGCTAATATACAAGCATCAGGGGGGTTGATAATAGCTGTAAATTCATCAATGCCAAACATTCCGAGATTGGAAATGGTAAAGGTATTGCCTTCCCAGTCGGATGGTTGCAGTTTTTTATCTTTAGCTTTTTGGGCAAAAGTTTTTACTTCTGTTGCAATTTGTGATAGTGATTTTGTATCTGCAAATCTCACTACCGGAACTAATAATCCTTCATCAACAGCTACTGCCACACCTATATTAATATGATGATTGGTGCGGATTTTATCGCCTAACCAACTGCTATTGATGGCAGGATGTTGTCTCAGCGCAATGGCGCATGCCTTTAACACAAAATCATTGAAGGAAATCTTTACCTGGCTGGTTTCATTGATTTTTGCACGGCTGGCTACTGCTGCATCCATATCTATTGACATAGTGAGATAGAAATGCGGAGCAGAGAATTTGCTTTCAGCCAAACGCTTGGCAATTACCTTTCTCATTTGAGAAACATCCACTTCGTCAAAACTTTCCTGGCCAACGGGCATGTAGGCAGGTTGAGGTTGAGGCTGAGATTGAGACTGAGGTTGAGATTGAGGCTGATAGTTGTCAATATCTGATTTTGTAATTCTTCCGCCATCACCCGAGCCTTGCACATTGGATAGGTTGATGCCTTTTTCGGCAGCTAATTTTTTAGCCAATGGCGATGCTTTAATTCTTCCGTTTTCGATACTGGACGAAGCGGCGGTGGCGGGCGTCTCTACTTTGGCAATTGGCGCTTCGGCTACCGCTTCCTGCACTGGAGTTGCTGCGGCTTCACTACTGCCAGCACTCTGGTTTTTGGCTGCTGACACAATAGCATCTACATCTACTTTACCCTCTTCTCCAATTATGCAAAGCAGGTCATTAACCTTCACTTTTTCTCCTTTCTTTGCACCTTGATACAGAAGTTTGCCATTTTTATAGCTTTCCAGCTCCATTGTGGCTTTGTCGGTTTCTATTTCAGCCAGCAGGTCGCCTTTTTTAATATCATCACCCACATTTTTACCCCAGGAAGCAATTACGCCTTCGGTCATGGTATCGCTCAGGCGAGGCATCAATACTACTTCTTCAATCCCTGAAATATCTAATGCTGAACCCGCAGCAGGTTTATTTTCTTTGGTTGCGGCAGGTTGTGGTTCGTGTTTTTCGGCAGTAATAGCAGGAACAGAGGTTTCGCCAATCATTCCCGAAATATCTTCACCCGGATTGCCCACAATCACCATCAGGTCATCCACTTTCAGTTTTCCTCCTTTTTCCACACCCAGATAAAGAACGGTTCCATCCTTATAGCTTTCTAATTCCATAGTAGCCTTATCGGTTTCTATTTCGGCCAGTAGGTCGCCTTTTTTTACTGTGTCTCCCACTTTTTTATGCCATGCGGCAATTACGCCTTCTGTCATGGTGTCGCTCAAACGCGGCATTAATATTTTATCAGCCATTACCTAAATAATTTTGCGCCGAAATTAAGGTAAAATCATCAAAAATCATAGGCTTGCAACATTTGTTATAAGGAAAAAAGTCAGATTGTTTAATATATAATATATGAGAACCGCTTTATCTGTCCAACTCCAGCTTTAATTTTTCCTTTAAGACTTGAATCATCGGATACTTTTCAATCATTTTCTGATATTGCTCCACAGCCGAAAGAGCCTGTGGGGCGCTGTTTTCGGGCTGCTCTTTATTTTCAACCTTAGTAATGTAAAACTGCAACTGTTTGTTGTTGAATTTTTCCTGCAGAAATTCAGACAAGTTGTTTTTGTTAGTGTCTATAAACCGGTATTCAATAGTGCCCGAAGCGAAAATATAGAAAGAATTTTCGTCTAAAACCTTTAATGTGGCCATCTCGAAGCTTTGGACGGCCGGATTTTTTTCTTCTTTTAACTGAGCAATGAAAACCTCCCAGGCGTGCTGCAAGTTCTCCGTTTGCAATGGAATTGCCTGTTCTTTGGGGACAGAATTTTGATATTGCTGCCTGATTTTGTCAAGACCCTGTAGCCGCACCGACTCTTTATTTTTGCCATTCAGGATATTTGCATGTGTTTCTGTCGGAAGAGATGGCGTTGGCGGTTCATTTTTGTATTCAACGGGGCTTTCTTCTACCACTAACACAGCTTTTTTATCAGGTTCTTTTTCCCTGGCCGTTTTTTTTTCTTTATTACGTAATTCAAACGGTTGAATTTGCCTGAAAGGTATTGCCGATGCTGTTTCAATCAGTTTTTTTTTACTTAAAGACTGATTTTCAACAGTCAATTGTAGCGCCTGAGGCAGATAACATAGTTTAATAAGCGTTAGCTCCACATGAAGGCGTTTATTTTTAGCAATGCGATAATTAATTTCGGCTTCATTAAGGATGTTTAAAGCGCTGATGAGCAACGGAATGGGTATGTTTTTGGCCATTTCCATATATTTATCCTTAAAACCTTCTACCACATCCAATAAAGAGGCGACCTTTTCATCATTGCATATTAATAAATTACGAATAAATTCGGCAAAGCCATTTAGTACCATGTCTCCTTCAAATCCTTTTCCGTTAATATCTGCATACAACAGCATGGCGCTGCTCAGGTCTTGGCGGATGATTGATTCCATCAGCTTGAAATAATAGTCTTCATCCAAGATGTTCAGATGCTCAAGTGTGGTTGTGTAGGTAAGTTCGCCATTGCTGAAACTTACTATTTTATCCATAATGCTCAGTGAGTCACGCATACAGCCTTCGCTCTTTTGGGCAATAACCTGCAGGGCAGCTTTGTCAGCCTTTATTGATTCTTTATCGCAAATGCTTTGAAGGTGCGCTACCGTATCTTTGATTGTAATTCGTTTAAAATCAAATATTTGACAACGACTAAGTATGGTAGGAAGTATTTTGTGTTTTTCGGTGGTTGCCAAAATAAAAATAGCATAAGGCGGCGGTTCTTCAAGCGTTTTTAAAAAGGCATTGAAGGCGGCAGAACTAAGTACGTGTGCCTCATCAATGATATATACTTTGTACTTGCCGGCCTGAGGCGGAAATCGAACCTGCTCTACCAATGACCTGATGTCGTCCACCGAATTATTACTGGCAGCATCCAGTTCATGAATGTTTAAGGAAGCCCCGGTATTGAAAGAGACGCAAGAGGTACACTTGTTACAGGCTTCACCATCGGGAGTAGGATGCTCGCAATTGATTGTTTTTGCAAGAATTCGGGCGCAGGTGGTTTTGCCCACACCACGTGGACCACAAAACAAAAAAGCATGTGCCAACTGCTGTTGAATGATAGCATTTTTAAGTGTGGTTGTAATATGCGCCTGCCCAATTACACTCTCAAAATTCTGCGGTCTGTATTTTCGTGCCGAAACAATAAATTTATCCATGAAATCCTCCCATCAGTTAAACGACAAATGTAAAGTAAAAAGGTTGACGAACAGAGTATGTTTTGAAAATGTGTAGAAACCATTTTCCAATGTTTATAATAATCCTCCGTTTCTCCTAAGTAATTGATTAATAATCCTCAAACTGTATATGTTTGACCCACAATGGGAAGCAACAATTTTTTACCCGCATCTGCAAACATTTTTAAAGATTTTTCGTGGTCAATTTTTATGTACCCAAAGGTGTCGAAATGAACCCCTACAATATTATTACATTCAATAAAATCTGAAGCCTTGATGGCATCTCTTACATTCATGGTAAAATTGCCGCCCACCGGCAAAATTGCCACATCTACTTTTGCATAATAAGGAACCAGCTGCATATCCAGCATAAGGCTGGTGTCGCCGCTGTAGTAGAAATTTCCCGGGTCTGATTTGAGTATAAATCCTCCCGGATTACCGCCGTTCGCTCCATCGGGCAGGCAGCTGCTGTGCTGTGCCTGCATGTAGGTAAGTGTGCCAAAGTCAAAATCGTAACTGCCAAAATTCATCGGATGAACATGGGTGATTCCCTGTGCCTGCAACCAGGTAATGATTTCGAAATTACTGATAACCAATGCATTAGTACGTTTAGCGATAGGTATCAGGTCGCCAACGTGGTCGCCGTGTCCATGACTGACCAAAATGTAATCTGCCGAAATGCTGTCAATATCAATGTCCTTTGCGAGGTCATTACCATTGATAAAAGGGTCAAATAAAAAAATTTTACCACCCAAATTGATGCTGAAACAAGATTGGCCGTAGTATGTAAATTCCATAATTACCGGTTTTTTACAAATTTACCAAGAAAGCCCGAAACCCGAAAATTCAACTGTTGGTTTCAAGGTCTGATTTGTATATTTGCAATCCTGCTTGCTGTAAATAATTATAAAGAATTAAAAAAAGGTATATGAAAGTAATGAAATTTGGGGGCACCAGTGTTGGCAAGCCGGAAAGAATGAAGCAAATTGCCTCATTATTAACGAAACAAACTGAACCGGCCATAGTGGTATTGTCTGCACTGTCGGGAACCACTAATGCATTGGTAGAAATTGGGGACAATATTGCCAAAGGTGACAGACATTCTGCTTTGCAGATTATTAATAATTTACAGGCGCATTACGAAAATTTTATTAGGGAATTACTTACGCGTGAAGATTTGTATAATAAAGCCAAATCCATTGTGGATGAGCATTTCGATTTTCTACATATCATCTTGAAAATTTCTTTCAGCGAGGCTTTAAGTAAAGATATACTGGCTCAGGGCGAATTACTTTCTACAAAAATATTTTGTACTTATTTGGAAGAACTGGAGTGGTCGCACGTGCTATTACCTGCACTTGAGTTTATGAGTATTGATGAAAATGAAGAGCCTCAAATTGGCAGTATCAGAACCAAGCTGAATGCCTTGCTCCATCAGCATAAGGATAAAAAAATATTGGTAACACAAGGATACATCTGCCGAAATGCAAAGGGAGAGGTGGATAACCTGAAACGCGGCGGCAGTGATTTTACAGCATCACTGATAGCGGCTGCCATTGGCGCTTCGGTATGTGAAATTTGGACCGATATTGACGGAATGCACAATAATGACCCAAGGATTGTGAAAAAGACAGTTCCGGTGGAACAATTGAGCTTTGATGAAGCTGCCGAGTTGGCTTATTTTGGCGCTAAAATTCTGCATCCGGCCTCCATCTGGCCGGCGCAGCAGTACAAAATTCCGGTAAGATTATTGAACACCATGGACCCTGATGCCAAAGGAACGCTGATTACCCAGGAAGCAGCCAGCGCCGGGGTAAAGGCAGTGGCTGCCAAAGACAATATTATCGCCATCAAAATAAAGAGTGGCAGAATGTTGCTGGCTTATGGTTTTTTAAGGAAAGTTTTTGAAATATTTGAAAAATACAAAACTTCAATTGATATGATTACCACCTCGGAGGTGGCTGTATCGCTTACTATTGATAATGCTACACATTTAAATCAGATTGTAAAGGAATTAGAAGCGCTTGGTAGGGTAGAAGTAGATGAAAACCAAACCATTATATCTGTAGTGGGTTACCGCATCAGCGAAACTGAGGATATTGTAAAAAAATTATTCGGTTCTATTAGAAATATTCCTGTTCGCATGGTTTCTTACGGAGGCAGCAGGCATAATATATCTTTGCTTGTGGCAGCCGAAAATAAAAATCAGATTCTTCAGCAGTTAAATAAAGGAATGTTCGGTTTGGGCTAAACTTTTCTGATACTCAACTGTTTAAATTATCATTCTTAAATTTACTTTTAACTAAAAATATCATTATACAGTTGAGTAATGAAAATCCTGCTTCATTATTTAAGTCCGTTTAAATGGCTGGCCATACTTACAATGGTATTGGCAGGCATCAATATCGGCTTTTCGCTTATAGACCCCATCATCTTTGGGAAAGTAATCAATCTGGCAGCGGATTATGTAAAAAATCCAAAGCCTTATGAGCCTTTTTGGTGGAACTTTGCAGGTCCGGTTGGCAGGTTGTTGCTGCTTTCGATAGGTGTGGCAATGGTTAGCCGCATTGCCAAAGCCTTTCAGGACTATTTTTTTAATGTTATTGTTCAAAAATTTGGAGCTCGCCTCTTTACCCGGGGTTTGCAACATTCCATGAAGTTGCCTTACCATGAATTTGAAGACCAGAGAAGTGGTGAAACGCTGGGAATTTTGCAAAAGGTAAGAACAGACAGCGAGAAGTTTATCAATTCCTTTATTAATGTACTTTTCCCAATTATTGTGGGAGTAATATTTGTTTCCATTTATGCTTTTACCATACATTGGAGCTTACCGCTTATTTATTTTGGCGGAATTATTCTGCTGGTATTTTTGAGTAATATTCTCAGTAAGAAGATTAAATCTGTACAAAGAAGAATCGTTTCACAAACAGCTTCGCTTGCAGGTGCCACTACCGAATCTTTGAGAAATATTGAACTAGTAAAAAGCCTGGGGCTCACCCAGCAGGAAGTAGCCAGGCTTAATCGGAATACCTATCGCATTCTGGGGCTCGAGTTAAAAAAGGTAAAACGCATTAGAAGTATCAGTTTCATACAGGGAACCTTCGTTAACACCCTCCGTCAGGTGATCTTGTTTGTTTTGCTGTATGTGGTTTACAGAGGGCAGTTAGATGCAGGTCAGTTGGCAGCCATGCAATTGTTTTCCTTTTTCATTTTCGGACCTTTGCAGGAAATAGGTAATATTATTCTATACTATCGCGAAGCAGAAGCCTCCCTCAATAATTATGAAGAGTTGATGGAAAAAACACCCGAACCTTTACCGATTAATGCAAAACCTTTGGGTGATATTGAAACACTGGAATTTGAAAATGTAAACTTTCAACACCAGACTGCGAGCAACAGCGCAATCAACGATATCAGTTTTAAGGTAAAAAAAGGAGATACCATTGCTTTTGTGGGCCCCTCAGGCTCAGGCAAAACAACATTGATGAAATTGCTGGTGGGGCTTTATCGCCCGCGGGAAGGAAAGATTTTGTATAATGGATTAGATGAAAAGGAGATTGATTTTGAAGACCTTCGCCGGCAAATCGGTTTTGTTACTCAGGATACCCAGCTTTTTTCGGGTACAATACGTGAAAACCTGCTATTTGTAAACTCCGAAGCTACTGAAGAAGAACTTGTTGATGTAATTGAAAAAGCATCCATTTCCAATATTCTGGCAAGAGCCGAAAAAGGTCTTGATACCACAATAGGAGAGGGCGGATTAAAACTTTCGGGTGGCGAGCGGCAAAGGCTATCAATTGCCAGGGCTTTAATAAGAAAACCGAATATCCTCATTTTTGATGAAGCCACTTCGGCATTGGACTCAATTACCGAAGAAGAAATTACGAAAACCATCCGCGAAGTTTCTTCTCAACAAAACCAAATAACCATACTGATAGCACACCGCCTCAGCACGATTATGCATGCAGATACAATTTATGTACTGGAGAAGGGCGATGTAGTGGAAACCGGCAGCCACAATGAATTATTGGCGGGTAAAGGCCTGTATTATGCAATGTGGCGCCAGCAAATTGGTGAAAGAAGAAAGATGGAAACCGGTGTTATTTAGCCGCTACACTTTCTTTTGGCAATAAATGCTCCTCAATAACCTGCTTAAAAACGTTTTTTGGTAAAGCGCCGGGCTGTAGAGAAGGTTCTCCTTCGGCAGGAATAAAAAGTATGGTAGGAATACTACGAATGCCAAAGGCAGCCGATAATTCCATTTCTACCTCAGTATCAACCTTGTAAATCAAAAGTCGGCCTGCATATTCTTCTGATAGTTCTTCCAGCACAGGCGCAACCATCTTGCAGGGTCCACACCAATCGGCATAAAAATCGATGATTGCAGGAAGTGTTCCACTATATTTCCATTCTTTTTCTATATCGTAATTAAATACTTTTTCTTTAAAATCCTGTGTAGTTAACTGAATTGTTGCCATAATGTTTAATATTTAATGCAAATGTCTGTTTATTATTACTCACATTGGGTGATAAATATTACAATACTTTTTGATGATTGTTTGCCCGGTAGTCGTTATTTTAGCCTGATTATTTATTCCTTAAGTCATTGAAATGCAGATTATACCATTATCCGAAGGCAGTTTTACGGTGGATAGTTCCAAACAGTTTGTTCCCTTTCGTGAGGGTGAAGATGAGTTGAATGAAAGGAAAAGAGGGAGTATATTGGTTGAAATTCAGCCTTTTCTGATAGTAACCAAAAAGGATGTTATTCTGTTAGATGCCGGTTTGGGGCAGAATGATGAAAACGGTTATTTCCAATTATATAGAAATATCAAAAATGCCGGCTTTGAACCGGATGAGGTAACTAAAGTGCTGATGAGTCACCTGCATAAAGACCATATTGGCGGCCTCATTAATCCTTATACCCATCTTTTCAGCTTCGAAAATGCGCTGCTCTATATTCAAAAGAGCGAGCTGGAATATGCCTATCAGAAGGCAGGTTCTTCCTATTCAATACCCATGTTGGACCTTATCTCGTCCTTTGATAATCTGGAACTTATTAAAACCGATAAAGGAGAAATTGACTATTATATTGAATATGAAGTAACAGGTGCACATTCAAAATATCATCAGGTGTTTTGGATAAGAGAGGATGAAGAGATTGCTTTTTTTGGTGGCGATGACCTGTCACAATACAACCAATTAAAGCGCCGCTACAAGGCAAAATATGATTATGATGGCGAAAAGGCAATGGAATTGAGAGAAAACTGGCACGAAAGAGGAAAAAAGGAACGCTGGAATTTTTTATTTTACCACGATTCTCAAAAATCAATTTTTAAATTCAAATAGGAAAAAAACTGGTGCTGCAAAAAAAGAAGGCCTGCCCTAAAAAGAGCTGGCCGTTGCTAACCTATGAAAAACACCAGCACAAATATATAACACAATTTCAAATAAAAAAACACTTTTTTTAAAATCATGAAATTTATTCACGCTCAGGTTGGCTACGGCTTTTCAATTCCTCACGAATTTTTTTTCTGAATACCTGTTCTTCCACAAAAAAACGATTGGCTCTTTCCTGCCCGATAATAGGCGTGAAGGAGTTTCGATATTGAATTTTCAACTCAATTCTTTTTTGTTCTTTCAGCAACGGATCAAAATTATTTTTTGAAATATTTCTAAGTTCTAAAAAATATGTTTCTACCAAAGGCCGCATCTGTACTGATTCCTGTGGGGTAAGTGGTAATTTTTGTTCTAAATAATTCAAAAATACTTTATGCACTTTTTGAGCTGGATTAGGCTGTCCGAAAGTCGTATATAAGGTGCCAAAAAATAATATAGCAAGAAAAAAAATCTTTTTCATAAATAATTAATTAAGTGAAATATTTTCATCTTCACCGGAGGTTTCATTCAAAAAAGCTTTCAAATCATTATCCGATACATTTTGAAAAAATTGATTGAAATCAATTAAATTTTCATCCTTTTTTTCAAATTCTACACTTCCGGCGGTATTAAAAACTCCTGTTTCTTCCAAAAAATTTTCCAAACGGTCGTTACTCATTTTTTTAAGCATCATTTCTGCATTGCCGGTTTGCGTTTTATTGCCGAACTGTAGCTGCCATAAAATTCCAAAAACACTGAAAATAAAAACGGCGGCTACTGCTGTTTTTAACCAATGTTTAGAAAAAATATGGATCGAGCCTCCCGAAAAGTATCTTTTTTTGTCAACCGGGTCAGTTGTCTTTATCTTTTGAATAATTTTTTCCGAAAAATCGGCCAGATAGCCTTCGGGCAACTTATTGGGAGATGCGATAGCCGAAAAATCGGGCGTTTTCTTTAACTGGGTTAATTTTTTATATTCGGTAATTTCTTCCAGCATAATATTTATTTTGACTGATTAATTAAAGAATAGTTTAATGATTTAGTAAATACTGTTCCACTTTTCTGGCAGCATGATGAAAACTGGCTTTTAATGCTCCTTCCGAAACCTGAAGAATTTCACTGATTGTTTTATAAGGCATTTCTTCAAAATACCTCAGGCTGAAAACTAATTTTTGTTGCTCCGGCAAGGATTGTATGGCCAAATGCAGTTTCCATTCTGCTTTGTTGGCATCAAAATAGTCATCTGATTTTAGTTTGTTTTCAAGTCTGTTTTCGCTGTAACTAAAATGATGTGGCGCTTTGCGCTTTTGCCTTTCCAGAAATGTAAGACATTCGTTGGTGGCTATTCTATAAAGCCAGGTAAATAGTTTGCTTTCGCCTCTGAAGTTTTCAATACCCTGCCATGCTTTCAAAAAGGTATTTTGCAGTACGTCATCCGCATCTTCATGCCCCACCACCATTCTGCGTATGTGCCAATAGAGTCGTTCTTTGTACCGATTTACCAAAATGGTAAAGCCTTTTTCTCTGGTGGAAAAATTAGTAAAAAGCTCAAAAA
Organism: Chitinophagaceae bacterium; assembly: GCA_023957575.1. Lineage (GTDB taxonomy): Bacteria > Bacteroidota > Bacteroidia > Chitinophagales > Chitinophagaceae > Niabella. The sequence continues at coordinate 748,453 of JAMLGU010000001.1, forward strand.
TATCGCTATCGGTTTCTGCCGGCATTATTCTTTGTAATGATTCATTTGACTATCAAATCTTTCGAAAGTTTAAAACTGCTTTGTAAAGGAAATATTTTCAAATGTGCTGTCCAAAAAAATGTGCAATCCGAAATCTGTTTAGCATAGTAAAAAATTAAAATTTTGCTAATTTCTGTCGCTTTTGCCCTATTTATAAACTAATTAGTGTCTGTCCATAAAGTAAGCGATTTCTAAAACGCATTAGTATATATTAATATTCGTTCTATTTTCCGGTCTTCATTTAGTCGATAACGATCTTCCTTTCATCGTTGAGTATTTTTTTCAGGTAAAAATGGCTCAAAGGCAGCATTTTCGGCACTTTCAGCGCATAGCTCCGCCTTGCATCTTTGCATTTTTAGCTTATCGTCCGATATATCTTTTATAGCTGAGCCACCACTGCGGCTGTCATCACCCGGATATTGTAGGCGATCACGCTCCATAATACCTTTTGCTTAAAATGTGCTTCTCCCTTCCAGTTGCACCTGAATAACTGGTAGCCTCTTTTCAAATTTGAAATCACCGCTTCTATGCCACTGCGCCATTTCTTCAAACGGGTCTCCATATTTTTGGAACTCACTACATTTTTCAGGCTGCCTACGATCTTATTGAAAACAATATTTACGATTCCTTTTCCTTGCGCATATTCCGCATTGTCTTTGGAGGCATACCCACCATCGGTTACGCTATCACGGGGTACGATTTGATAATCACGCTCTATTTTATTGATGGTGCTTTGATACAGTGTGCTATCGGATGGATTGCCCTTCAATACCTCACAACTCAATATCAAACTGCTTTTGCCGCTTGTCAGGTTTATCTTGTGACCAAACTGAACTTCCCTTTGCCCTTTTACTATAATGTCAGTATGCTGCTCATAGATAGAAAATATTTTTTCATCATTGGACACCGTCTCGCCATTGATCTGTTTGCGCCAGGTAATATCATACACTTTTTCCATCAGCGGCAACAGATTTTCCAATTCCCCTGTTATGAAGAAGGCGCTCATACTATAACATGGCTTTTTTTTTACCGCATTAGCCACCTGATTAATACATTTTGTAAATGTTATTAATTGCTTGTTGAACAGGTCTATACGCTTATCTCCATTCCTGGTGATGTTAATCTTGAAAAATGTTCTTTTCGCATCTTTGGTATAATCTCTGTAATCCAAATCTTTCACTTCTTCTGCTAACTGTGAGAGCAGCCGGTGGCTTTCTTTGATACAGTCCCAGACCAACGAGTTATTAGTGGGGTAATGTATGTTTGTTTCAACAACGGTGCTATCCTGGCGTAGCTGTTTAATATCTTCCAATCCTTCGCTGATAGCTATCTTGTTCAATGATACCAATATCTGTTGCAGGCTGTCTTCACTTATCTTTGAAATATATTTCTGGAATACCTGAAAGCTAAACGGGTGGCGGTTATCAAGCTTTACAAACTGCTCACAAATACGGGAGTCGCTTTGAGCATATTCCAACTCCCTGTAATCCAACCCCTTCATCTCTTTATAGATCGCTGCACGAACAATCTGCTCTACACTGGGCATATCCTGACGGCCAAATTCACTTTGCAAACAACCCCGAAGCACATCTGCTTCTGCTATTTTGATCAACTCCGGATGCCGCTCTAACACGGTATCCAATAGCCCAAACTCGGGATTTCTGGCCCAATCAGGCTTCTCAAACTTTAAACGCAGCGGCTCAAACAAATTCATTTTCATACCCTCTCAAATCACAATAATTATGCCACAATATACTGACTGTCAATAATTTATCATTTATAGACAAACTCTAATTATTGACAATAGTTGAAAGAATAGGCTTTTTGCTTAGAGAAATGGCTGTTTTGGCGGTTTTTACTTTGTTATTTTGAATAAATTACTACACCTTTGCGACCAAAATAAGAAATAAACACAAATGGGACTTTTTAATTGGTTTACACAAGAAATTGCAATGGACCTGGGTACCGCAAATACCCTTATTATACATAATGACGAAGTGACTGTAAATGAGCCAAGTATCGTAGCGCTCAACCGGAACAACCCGAAAGAAGTTTTGGCGGTGGGTAAACGCGCCCTGATGATGCACGAAAAAACACATGAAAGCATCCGCACGGTTCGTCCGCTCAAAGACGGCGTGATTGCCGATTTTAATGCTGCCGAATTGATGATTCGTGAGTTGATTAAATTGGTGTATGCTAAAAAGCCGCTGTTCCCGCCAAGCTGGAGGATGATGATTTGTATTCCTTCTTCCATTACCGAGGTAGAAAAAAGAGCGGTAAGGGATAGCGCCGAGCAGGCCGGAGCCAAAGAGGTTTATCTGATACATGAGCCAATGGCAGCTGCGCTGGGTATTGGTATTGATGTGGAAGAACCGGTCGGAAATATGATTATTGATATTGGTGGTGGCACAACCGGTATTACTGTTATTGCCCTGGCAGGTATCGTATGCGATCAAAGTATCAGAGTGGCGGGTGATGAGTTTACTGCCGATATTATGGAAGCATTGCGCCGCTATCACAGCTTATTGATTGGGGAGCGCACCGCCGAGCAGATAAAAATTCAAATTGGCGCTGCAATGAAAGATTTGGATAATCCGCCGGATGATATCCCTGTAAATGGGCGCGACCTGGTTACAGGTATTCCTAAACAAATAATGGTAAGCTATCAGGAAGTGGCAGAGGCATTGGATAAGAGCATTTTCAAAATTGAAGAAGCAATTTTGAAGGCATTGGAACAAACTCCACCCGAGCTGGCAAGCGATATTTATCGTAGAGGCTTGTATTTGACCGGTGGCGGCGCTTTGCTTCGTGGATTGGATAAGAGACTGAGTCAGAAAATAAAACTGCCTGTTCACATTGCCGACGATCCGCTGAAGAGCGTAGTAAGAGGAACAGGAATAGCGTTAAAGAATTACGACACTTATCCATTTGTGATGAGATAAGGTTTTTATTGCACTAATTTCAAAAAAAATTACTTACAGGATAAAATTTCCAAATTTCTCCTATTGAAAAATGGTTTAATAAATATCAGAAAGCAAATCTTAGATTGGAATATAGGAGACTATGCGTAACGTTTTTTTGTTCATAAGGCAATTTTCGGTATTTATTGCATTTTTGATACTGCAAATTATTTGCCTTTACCTTTTGTTCACCTACAATCGATTTCATCGTACCAAAGGATTGGGCGTTGCAGGAGAAGTAACGGGTTATTTCAACAAAAATTATAACAATGTGCAAGGCTTTTTTCACCTGAGAGAAGAAAACCGCAGGGTACATAAAATGAATGACTCATTGATGAACCTGTTGAAAAATAATTTTGTAAAAATTGATTCATTGGATTCATTGGTTAGAGAAACCGTACCCTTTGATACAACAGGTCGCCAGCGAATATATAAATGGAGGTCTGCTCAGGTATTGTACACCACTGTCAATAATGACAAGAACTATTTACAGATAAACAAAGGCAGTAATGACGCGATTGGTGATGATATGGGAGTTTTCAGTTCCAACGGAGGATTGGTAGGCAAGGTGGTAAATACCGGAAAAAACTTCAGTGAGGTAATGACACTTCTCAATGTAATGAATAAATTGAGTGTACAGGTACAAAAAACCGGAAGGGCCGGGATGTTGTCATGGGATGGCACTAATACTACAGAACTGGATATGACGGGAATACCCAGGACAGATACAATTAGAAAAGGAGACACTATTTTGACAGGTAATTATTCACTAAGTTACCCTCCCGGAAAATGGGTGGGCACAGTAACGAGAGTATTAAAAGATGAATCATCTAACTTTTATTTATTAAAAATCAAACCTGCCGCAAATTTTGGGAGCCTCCAACAGGTTTTTGTGGTTGAGAATATGAATTTTATTGAGCAAAAGAAACTGAACGAAGAAACTATTAAAAAAGTAGAAAGAAAGACAGATCGTAAATGAGTGATTTAGTAAAGAATATATTGCGCTTCTTTATTTTTGTTTTTATTCAGGTATATATTCTGGATGTGATGCCACATTTGCATGAACTGATTACTCCTTATTTGTATTTCCTTTTCATACTTTGGCTGCCTTTTTATATTAAGCGGGGCTGGTTATTGGTTCTGGGTTTTGTTTTGGGGTTAACAATTGATTATTTTTTAATGACGCCCGGCCTTCATGCTGCTGCCTGTGTGCTGGTGGCATATCTGAGACCATTTGTAATTAACCTTTTTGCACCCAAAGATGCTTCAGGGTTCAATTATAAGGAACCTTCGCCAAAGGCAATGGGATGGTCGGCATATAGTCTTTATGCTATCATTCTTTCGTTTTTGCATAATGGCTATCTGTTATTTTTGGAATGGCTTTCCTTTGGCTCTTTTATCGTTTTTTTAATGAAAGTGATTTCCTCCACTGCCATCTCTATGTTTATGATTTATATTGCTGAACTCCTTTTCCCACGCAAACTCAGGTATAAAACGAATGTAGCCTGAGAAATATTGAGGTATTATTTTTAAAGCAGGTTATTGTTCTAATGGTAATTCAATGGTAAAAGTACTACCCCTGCCCAATACACTGTCTAATTTTATCTGACCATTGTGAGATTGTACTACTGATTTTACATAACTTAAGCCCAACCCGAAGCCCTTTACGTTATGGAGATTGCCGGTGTGTGCCCTGTAAAATTTTTCAAAAACACGTTTTTGTGTGTCTTTGCTCATTCCAATGCCATTATCTTCAAACTGCAGAATCAGTTTTCCGTTTTTGTTGGAAGAAGAAATTTTCAGATGAATCGGTACATTGTCTTTGGAGTATTTAACGGCATTGTCTATCAGGTTATTCACCAGATTGGTAAAATGTACTTCATCACCCAGAATGACATCATTCGGTGCTTCCAATTTCAGTTCGGCATCACCATTTTTATCACTTAGCTGAAGTACAAAATTATCGGCCACGCTGTAAATAATATCATGAACATGCAGTGATTCCTTTTCAAAATCGGCTTCCTGCTTGTCAAATTGAGATGCCTTGAGTATTGTCTCCACCTGCTTGTTCATCCTTTGGTTTTCTTCCTTGATAATACCGCTGAAATAATTCATCTTATCGCGGTTGCTTAATACTTTTTCGTTCTTTAAAGCATCTACCGCCAAAGAAATGGTGGCAATAGGTGTTTTAAACTCATGGGTCATATTATTAATGAAATCATTCTTAATATCACTCAATTTTTTCTGACGAAGCATGGTATAAACGGTTACATAAAAAGCAGTTACTATTAATACAGTAAACAACACTACCAGAATTATATTTAGTGTTAGCGACCTCAAAACATAACTTCTAAGGTTTAACACCACCAAATGAAGCGCCTCATCGTTTGCCAGATTTTCTGATAGAGAACTGGGCATAGAAACAATGGCAACAGGGCGTAGATAAAAATTGTTTAAAGAATCGGAAAAGGCTACTGAAAAATTGGGCGAATGTTTTTCGATGGTAGCCAATAAAGAATTTTCACTCAACCCAACAACAATTGCGTACTCAAATTTCAAATCGCGTAATCCGGCATTGTCAAATGCTTTCTGAATCCGCTCGTTTATTTCTTTGGCGCTCATCCTCGAACTGATGGTATTAGCGCTTAGTAAATTATGATAGTTATTAAATGGTGTAAGATTAAATGGATCATTAGGTTGGGTACTAACATATTGCGATTTCAACCTGGATAAATCGTTTCCTACTGTAAACAACACATTCTCAATGCGTTGTTTCATCTGATCTTCTCTTAAAGCAATATTGTTCTTAATCCATGACACCTGTAGTAAAATCAAGCCAACAAGCGATAAGGTGATTAAAACAGATATTAAAGAGAATAATTTTTTCACTATTTAAACTTAATGGCTACAAATATAATAATACGGCGCCAGAAAGGATAAAGGATATGCTTTTAACCAATATTTTTAACGGGCTATTAAAAAAAAATGAACAAGGATGCTATATTTGTTAAGAAATAATTATATTGTACCCATGATTGACCCTGCAAGCGGCAGATTATTAATTGCCAATCCTCATTTGGATGATCCTAATTTTTTAAGGACGGTTGTTTTTTTGTGCGAACACGACCTCAATGGCACTTTTGGTTTTGTATTGAACCGAAAACTTGATTATGCCATTGGCGAACTTGTTCCCGAACTTTCTGATTTTGAACTTCCTGTTTTTGAAGGCGGACCGGTAGGGCTTAATACACTTCATTTTTTGCACCAGTATCCCAATCAAATTCCGGGTGGAAAGGAAGTAGCAGATGGCGTTTACTGGGGAGGCGATTTTGAAGAAATGGTAAAAGTTGTTAATTCCAGAACAATTGATAACAGCAAAATCAGGTTCTTTTTGGGTTATAGCGGATGGGATCAGGGTCAGCTGGATATGGAGATGGATGAAAAAACATGGATTGTATCCTTCGCCTTTAGAGAGTTTATTTTTCATCATGATGTTAAAGAGCTTTGGAAAGATGTGCTTAAAAAAATGGGCGGCGAATATGAACTGATTTTAAATGCGCCAATTGATCCGCAGTTAAATTAACTTGCAACTTTTTATTTGGTTAAGTGGTCATATTTAACAGAGTTATGAGATTTTAAATTATTCAAACTAATTACACATGAAGAAATTATTGTTAGCGCTGGTATTAAGTACCTCTCTTTTGTTTTCAACAACATTTACCGGATGTGAGGTTATAAGCGGGGTAGCCGGATCGTTAGGGTTATCTGAAATTGAAATGATAGCCGGACTAAAAGAAGCTCTTACACAGGGATTGTTTGTAGGTTTTGATGCTTTTGCCAGGCAGGATCAGGGAAACCCGTTGGTAAGGTTTGCATTTCCGGGCGAAGCTGCCAAGATTGAAAAAACATTAAAAGACCTGGGGCTCACTTCCTTGGTAAATAATGTAACTGCCAAGTTTACAAATGCAATGGGTTTGGCTGTTAAGGAAGCGAAGCCGATATTTGTTAATTCGATTAAAAGAATGAATTTCAGAGATGTAGCCAATATATTAATTACAGATAATAAACATGCAGCCACTCAGTTTTTTAAATCAGCAATGACACCCGAATTGATGACTGCCTTCAGGCCAATAGTAGATAGTACCGTAAGGACTACCGGTGCCGGAAAAGATTATGATGCCATTGCCAAAACTTATAATGCCATCCCTTTTTTGGAAAAAAAATTGGAACCTAATTTGAATGAGTTTATAGCAGGTCGTGCCATAGATGCTATGTTTTTATATGTGGCTAATGAAGAAGAAAATATTCGCGAAAAAATTGAATTTCGCAAAACCGACTTAATGAAACGCGTGTTTGGGTATGCCGATCAGCAGTTAAGAATCAGATCCGGAGCAAACCCTTCTGGAGGTTTTGGGCGTTAGGCAGCGAAATTTGGAACTAAATTGTTTTTAGCCCGAGTTTATTGTCTCCGGTTTTTTTGTTCAAGGAGAAAATGATTACCAATTATTTGCCTGATCTTTATTTGTCCTTTCGGGAGTGCCTACAGGCTTTTTTTTCGTCCAATCGGGGTCATACTTTACAAACCATGAAATCCACAGGCTGCGAGCAAACCGCATGGTAAAAGGCTGTACCAAAAGCAAAACAATAGCATTAAAAATAAGCCAGTAAAGAATACGATTATCATTTACCGAAACTCCAATAATTATCCACCATGCAATAAAAGTGGCCACTGAGATGGCTATTGCCACTGCATAACTAACATAACCGGTGCCGTAGTAGAATCCTACTTCAATTTCGGTCGGTTGCTCACAAACAGGGCAGGTTTTGTTCATTTTCAACACTTTTTTCAGGTTGAAACTTACAGGATGTTCAAATAATTTACCTTCGCGGCACCGCGGACAATGGCACCCGATAACGGATTCAAGATAACTTTTGTTTTTGTGTTCTGATTTTTTTTTGCTCATTTTGTTTTGAATATAACATAAACAATTTTATCCAATCACTTTCTCCATTTGTGTGCTTCGGCTGCCCTTTACCAAAATGGTTGTATTGTCATATTGTTGTTTACCAAACCATTCGTTAGCTTCTTCAGAATTTTCAAAATATCTGAATTCTGACTTGAAAGGGCTAAATGCCTTTCCAACCAAAACAACCTCCAGCCATTTATATTTTTTCAAAAAGTCTATTAGGCGCTGGTGCTCCAATTCAGAATCTGCTCCCATCTCGGCCATAGCGCCCAACATCAATACTTTTTTGTTGGCCTCCATATTTGCGAAGTTTTCAATAGCAGCTTTCATGCTGGATGGGTTGGCATTATATGCATCCAGAATAATTTTATTGCTGCCTTTTTGAATCAGTTGCGACCGGCTGTTGGAAGGTATGTAATTTTCGATAGCATGTTTTATTTTGGGCATCCCGATTTTCATTTCACGACCTACTGCAATTGCGGCCAAAACATTTGGCAAATTGTAATCGCCTACCAATTGGGTATTGATATCTGTGTGATGAGCGTGGTCGTTTATTGACAGTTTCAAAAAAGGGTCGGAGGCCAAAATACGGCCGTTGATGTCTGCTTCACTTGTTCCGTATTTGATAATGTTATAAATACCTTTGCTCATTTCTTGCAGATAGTCATAATCCCACATCACAAATGCAGTACCATCGCGGCGTTGACGCAGGTAATCGAACAGTTCTCCTTTGGCTTTTTTTACGCCTTCCAGGCTTCCAAATCCTTCAAGATGTGCTTTGCCGCAATTGGTTATTATTCCGTGAGTGGGGGCTGCTATTTTGCAATAACTCTCAATCTCTTTAAGATGATTGGCGCCCATTTCTATAACGGCTATTTCGGCATCAGATTTGATTTTCAAAATAGTAAGCGGCACCCCTATATGGTTGTTTAAATTCCCTTCGGTGGTATAAACTTTGAAGGAAGTGCTTAATACAGCATGAATAAGTTCTTTGGTCGTGGTTTTCCCGTTACTCCCTGTTATTGCCAGAAAGGGGATATTCAACTGCCTTCGATGATGCCGGGCTAATTGTTGCAATGCCTTTAATACATCTTTGACCAAAAAGGTTTTATTGGGTACCTCATACTCTTTTTCATCAATAATAGCACATTTAGCGCCGGCTTCAATTGCTTTTTGGGCAAAAGCGTTACCATTAAAATTGGGTCCTTTCAATGCAAAAAACAGGTCTCCGTGTTTTAATTTTCGGGTATCGGTTTGTACCGAAGGAAACTGGAGGTATAGCTTGTATAGTTCTTCAATGTTCATTTGTGCAAAATTAATAATTGAAGTGTGTATATTCGCCTATATTTTCATTTTGATTAAAATTATTAAGAAAAGTAATGATGTCATTCAGAATAGGGTCAGGAATTGATTTTCATCAGTTTGCAGAAGGAAGAGATTTATGGATCGGAGGCGTAAAAATTCCTCATCACAAGGGAGCCATTGGGCATAGCGATGCCGATGTATTGCTTCATGCTATCTGTGATGCACTGTTGGGCGCATTAAGTCTTGGTGATATTGGCTTTCATTTTCCTAACAATGACGACCGTTTTAAAGATATTGACAGTAAAATACTTTTGCAGAAATGCATGGAACTGATAAAAGAGAAAGGGTATAAAGTTGTTAATATTGATTCTACACTTTGCCTCCAGGAACCAAAAATAAAACCTTATGTACCTGATATGAGGCAAACGATAGCCGGCATTGTGGAGTTAACGGTGGATGATGTTTCAATAAAAGCAACTACTACCGAAGAAATGGGCGCCATCGGGCGAGAAGAAGGACTGATGGCAATGGCAACGGTTTTGTTACAAAAACCTTAAAATGTTTTTTTGAATAGAATATTTTGCTAAAAATAAATGTGTAATCAGCGCAGATTGTCATCTAATTGTTAATCCTTGTTCAGCTTTACCGCTAAGGATTTATCTTTGTCGCTATGTCGAAAATGATGGTAAAAATTGTAAATAAATCTGTTCATTCATTGCCTGAATACGCCACCTCAGGCTCGTCGGGAATGGATTTGCGGGCGTTTCTTTCCGAAAGCATCTTTTTGAAACCTTTGGAAAGAATATTGGTGCCCACGGGTTTGTTTATTGAGCTGCCTGACGGGTATGAAGCACAGGTGAGGCCAAGAAGCGGGCTGGCTATTAAGCAGGGAATAACCTGCCTTAATACACCGGGTACCATTGATGCGGATTACAGGGGCGAAATAAAAGTAATACTTATTAATTTGTCTGATGAAGTTCAAACAATCAATAATGGCGACCGAATAGCACAAATGGTGATTCAAAAAGTAGAAAAAATTCAGTGGAATCTGGTAAATGAACTAAACGAAACAGCCCGAAGCGAAGGTGGCTTTGGACATACAGGTAAATAAAATTTAATTTTAAAATGATAAAGTATTTTTCAATAGCTATTATATTAGTATCAATTATTTCCTGCGCCACACCTCAACAAATACAAAAGCCTGTAGTGGTGAATCCGGCAGAAAAAGTAGAAATTGATGAAAATGAGAGCATTGCAACTGTTTTGAGCAAACTCAATAAAATTGACTATAAAACCTTTTCGGGCAAAGCAGAAGTTGATTATGCCCAAAACAATAAATCGAACAGTTTTGATGCCAAGATTAATATGTTCAAAGACAGCCTTATTTGGCTTTCGGTGATTGGCCCTTTGGGGATAGAAGTGGGCAGGGGAATAATTACAAAAGATTCGGTAAAAATTATTAATAAATTTAATCGTGAATATATTCCGCGTAGTATTTCTTACCTGAAAGACCAGTTGGGTTTGCCGTTTAATTTCTCCGATTTGCAGGATTTGATAGTAGGTAATACGGTATTGATAGAAAAAGACGGCAGTTCCTACACCCGGCAGGGTAATGAATTGGCTATCAGTAGTAAGGGAGCTTCCTTTAAGAATTTACTCACAGTGTTTTTGCCAAATTATTTACCATCAGTTAGTCAATTAGAGGATGTGGATGCCGACCGCAAGATAACAGCAACGCTTAAATACGATAATTATAAAACGCTGGATAACCGTTATTTTTCTACCTTGAGAAATATTTTGGTAAACTATAAAACAAAAATAGACATACGGTTAAACTTTAAATCTTTTGGTTTTAATAGCGAAATCAGCACTCCCTTTTCTGTGCCTGAAAGCTATTCAATGAAGTAAATGGTTTTTTTTGAATAAATATTTGAGGAAATGGTAATGAGGAAGTACATAATTTGGTTGATGATAGGCTTATTGATGGGGATGGTTTCGTTTGCCCAGAAAACGAGCGATAAAACCAATATGATAAACGAACGCAACCAGATACAACAGGAACTTAAAGAAATTCAAAATGCCTTAAATGCTGTGAAAGGGCAGCAAAAAGAGAACCTGACTCAACTGGCTGCGCTAAACAGAAAATTGGTTCTTCAGGAAAGATATATTAACAATATTGGAAAGGAAATTCATTTGATTGATGATGACATATATTACAGTGCATTGGAAATCAATAGGTTAAAAAAACAATTAGATACATTAAAATCGCATTATGCGCGTACGGTTGTATATGCCTACAAAAACCGAAGTAATTATGATTATCTGAATTTTATTTTTTCTTCCACCAATTTCAATGATGCAATGAAGCGAATAGCTTATTTAAAAAGCTATAGAGATTACAGGCAAAAACAGGTAAATGACATTACCAAAACAAGTACACTGATAGCGAAACGCTATGACCAGCAAGTGGTTAATAAGAATAAAAAGAAATCGGCTATTGAAAGCCGTGCCGACGAATTATCTTTATTGGCAGTACAAAAGGCTGAGAAAGATTCGGTAGTAGCACAACTAAAATCTCAGGCAGGTGATTTGCAAAAGCAAATTACTAAAAAACAAAAGAGAGACAAAGAGTTGAAATCCAGTATTGCCGCGGTGGTCAGAAAAGAAATAGATGAGGCCAGAAAGCTGGCTCGCGAAGATGCAAAACAAAGAGCCGAAGCAGATAGAAAAGCAAGAGCTGAAGCATTGGCAAAACAACAGGCTGAAGCCGAAAGAAAAGCATTGGCCGAAGCAAAAGCAAGAGATCTTACTAATACGCCTCCGGCTGACGTGAAAAAAGAAGAAGAGGAGAGCAGAATCGTGGGTGTAAAGCCAACAGTGCTACCTAAATCAACAAAAGTGGAAGCTGGAACTTCTACTACTTCCCGATCAGTGCCATCTTCTCAAAATACCAATCTTACCGTAAAAACTACTTCGGTGGCGCCGGCAAGAAGCAGCACGCCTGCTCCTGTTGTTTCTCCACCTCCGCCAAAACCGGAAAATAAGGTGCCGGAGGGCGGTTATCTTAACTATAAAGCTGCAGATATTGCATTAAACAGTGATTTTTCTCAAAACAGGGGGAGACTCCCTTCGCCTGTGAGTGGTGTTATTACGTTGGGTTTTGGAAGATACCGGATTGAAGGCGTAGGCCCCGATGTGGTGGGCGACAATCCGGGCGTTACCTTTACAGCCTCAGTCGGATCACCGGTCAAGGCCGTTTTTGATGGAGAAGTTGCCAGTGTTTCAAGTATTGCAGGGATGTCATTTGTGGTACTTAGGCATGGTAAATACTTCACTGCGTACAGTAACCTGGGCGCTGTAAGCGTTGGTAAAGGGTCCAAGGTAAGTCGGGGACAAACCATCGGAACTGTAGGAGTTGATGATGAAACAGGAAATGGTAAACTGGATTTCATCCTTATGATTGAAGAAAGAAATGTGGATCCACGCGCCTGGCTTGCAAGATGAGTTTTAGGCAGAGTTTCTACCCGCATTGATGATACCAAAAGAGCAACGCATTACTAACTTACCATAAATGTCTTTGAGCTCGGTTCCACTTTCATTATGCTCGTCAATGGTGCGGATGGCATTTAAGGCGTACTGTTGTATTGTTACCAAAGGCAATACAATTCTTTCCCTCATTCGGATGGATAACTTATCCACAGGGTAATCTTCCATTAAAGTACTATGACCCGAAAGTTTGAACAAATATTCTTTTGTAAGTAAATATTCATCATATATCATTTGCCATATTTCACCAAACTTTTCATTTTTCTTGAGATACATAGTAATTGGGAAATAAGATTTTGACATAGCCATTTCACAATTATCTAAGAGCGTTTTGAGGTAAAGAGAGTTGTTGTATAATTTTTTCACCTCTTCAAACTTGCCAATGTATTCCATCTTTTTCAGGGCAGACCCCACGCCAAAAAAACCGGGTACGTTTTGCTTTAGCTGGCTCCAGGAGCCTGCAAACGGAATAGCCCTCAGGTCGCTTAATGACAATGATGTTTGCGAAGGTCCTCTTTTTGCCGGACGGCTTCCGATATTGGTATCGCTGTAAAACCGCAAAGGACTAACTTCGTAAAGATATTCGGGAAGAAGAGGGTGGTTTTTTAGTTTTATGTATTCATCAAACCCATAAGATGATAATTCCTGTAGCAATTCTTCATCCTTACAACTCATGGTTTGCTGGCGCGGTTTAAAAATAAGATTGGTAGCGCCTGCATTCAATAATTGTTCTATATTAAACTGAGCTGAATCTATTACTCCAAAATTGGCGCTTACTGTTTGCCCCTGAATGGTGAGTTGAATTTCTTTGCTGGATATGTTATTGCCCATCGAAGCGTAAAACTTGTGGGTTTTACCACCACCTCTCGAGGGCGGGCCTCCACGCCCGTCAAAGAAAACCACATCAAAACCATACCGTCTTGTTATCCGTGTTAGCTCCTCCTTTGCACGGTAGATACTCCAGTTTGCCATGAGGTATCCACCGTCTTTTGTGCCATCCGAAAAGCCGAGCATGATGGTTTGTGTATTTTTTCTGCGTTTTAAATGCTTTTTATAGGCGGGCATGCAATACAGCTCCTGCATTACTGCCGGTGCATTTTGCAAGTCATCAATTGTTTCAAATAATGGGATGATATCCACATTGATATGCTCCTCTGCAATACCGGCCATTTTGAACAGGGCAAATACCTCTATCACATTCAACACGCTGGTGCAGTGGCTGATGATGTACCGGTTGCACCCCTGCTCTCCATTGCTTTGCTGAATGGCAGCAATTGCATGAGGAATTTGAACAGCATCTTTTAAAACATCATTTTCAAAAACATCAGGATTGATTTTTTGATGGATGTTTATAAGCCGGTTTATTTTTTCGTCATTAGCTTGAGTAGCGTAATCAGCGCCTAATATTTCCGGTTGAAGTCTGGCTATCTCGTTCATCAATTTGATGTGAATACTGCTATCTTGCCTTATGTCTAATGAGGCGAAATGCAATCCGAAAACTTCAAGCCGGTTGAGGAGGCTTTGCACCATAGACACAAATAGACCATTGTGCCGCTCATTGATGATTTTTTTTATATTTATAAGTGTATTTCTTATTTCCGGCACATTCAATGAAGTCTTATGCCCCGGTATAAAAATATTATCGTATAATTTTTGTTCCAATTCTTGCAGTAGTTCTTCCACTCCATCAAAAGTAAGTCTGCGCCTCAGTTTGCGCACATCCATATAATAACACTTAATTATAGCGCCACGTAGTGCATCGGCCACCTGAATGGTAGTACTACAGTTTACAAAAGGATTCCCGTCCCTGTCTCCACCCGGCCAAAAACCCATTTTTAATATTGAATGGTCTTCAGAAATAATCTCAGAGAATTGGCTTTTTACCGTATTCATGATACGGCCTGCCGCATGGTAAAATACATTTTCCAGATACCAGATCAGGCTTACTGCTTCATCAAAAGGCGTTGGCTTTTTCTTGTTGAAAAATGCTGTTTTTCCCAACTGCTGAAGCAGTGTGTTAATTTCAACAGCATCGTTTTTTATTAGCGAACGGCTAAGGTCGTGAATAATGCCCAAAACCGAACTGGGATAAAACTGAGTAGGGTGGGCGGTAAGTACCAGCCTAACTGTAAAATCTTTAAAAGCTTCTTTTAGTTTGTCTTCTTTGTTGTTTTGCAAAACGTCTGCCAGCAATTGCTTCAATGTGCCCGGCCCTGTAAGGTCATGTGTACTTTTGTAAGAAGCATCTTCCAATGCGTCAAAGAGCACCACCTGCCTTTCCACATACTGAATAAAACTGAACATCAGGTTAAGACGTTCTTTTTCATTACCTCCGGATGTGTGTTTGTTGAAAAATTCATCTACAATTTCCACAGGGCTCTTTCTGGCATGATAACCTTCTTCACAAAGATTTGAAAATAACGAAAGCAAAATCCCTGTCTTTTCTATCTTATGAAAAGGCAGAGAGGTGAAAAGGCTGTTATAAAGCTGAAAGCGTGTTCCAACCTCATTTTTAAATTTTATCAAACTTTTGCTTGCGCTTATATCCATTATTATTCAATAGTCTTTTTTGTTTGTTAATTATTGCCGGCAAGCAGGGGTTGAAGATAAGGTTTTTTTATAAGAGTTTAGAATTTTTGTAGCGAGCAACAGTACATATAGCATCGTCCCTTGCGACGCTCCGTTCATTTGTTGTGGATATGGCAGCAGATTATTTATGCAAGGCTTCTTTTACTCCCTGCAATAAACTATCCTTTAAGGGCGCTGAAGGCGTAAGCCAACTTCCTTCGCCGAGTAAGCTCCACTATTTCAATAAAACTGAAAAAGCTACTGCTCGCAAAAAACAGCAGCTTTTCTATTGCTTCGCATTGGTCGATTAGAAAAATAAATTCCCTAACGTAAATACTTTAAAGCCGCTGCAACCAAGAAGCCGGGTTGCGGTTAATGACCATTATTCTGTCAGTTTATTTTTAAGTATCGTTGTAC
Source organism: Chitinophagaceae bacterium (assembly GCA_023957575.1). GTDB lineage: Bacteria > Bacteroidota > Bacteroidia > Chitinophagales > Chitinophagaceae > Niabella. Next base: position 764,255 of record JAMLGU010000001.1, read on the forward strand.
TTTCAAATTAAGCTTCTTTCCCTTTTATCATTTTTGATGCAATCATTCCTCCTGCCAATGACAAAACGATTACTCCAAGAGACAACCACTCAGGTATATCAATTTGATGAGAAATAATCATTTTTGTTCCAACAAATGCTAAAATTACCACTAAACTATAGCCTATATACCTAAATTTGTCCAACATTCCCACTATTAAAAAGTACATTGACCTTAATCCCATAACGGCTAGTATATTTGAGCTAAAAACGATAAAAGGATCAGCCGTAATTGCTAAAATAGCAGGAATGCTATCAATAGCAAAAAAAAGGTCAGTAAGTTCAATCATGATTAATGCCACAAAAAGTGGGGTGGCAAATTTTATTCCACCTTTCTTGATAAAAAACTTATCATTATACACAGTCGAAATTACCGGATAAACCTTTTTTATCCATTTATAGATAGCAAAATCTTTAGCATCCTTTTGCTTTCCATGGCTGAATAACATTTTTAAAGCCGTCAGAATTAAGAAAACTCCAAAAACGTATATCATCCAACTGAACTTTGTAATCAGTGCCACTCCGAAGAAAATCATTAATGCTCTAAAAACTATAGCGCCTAAGACGCCATAAAACAATACTTCATGCTGGTATTTTTTTGGAATGGCAAAGGAGGAGAAAATAAGAGCGATAATAAATACATTATCTATACTCAAGGATAACTCAATTAAATATCCTGTAATGTATTTTAATACAGCAATGGTAGGCGTTAGGTTTGTGGGATTGGCAATCCACTCATTCTGAAATGAAAGATAAATGATTCCAGAAAATAAGAGGGCAACAGTAACCCAAACCCCAGTCCAGATTGCTGCTTCTTTAGCCTTAATTTCGTGCGGTTTGCGATTAAACACACCTAAGTCTAAGGCCAAAGCTATTACTAGCACAGCTAAAAAAATGCTCCAAACTATCATAAATTATTTTGTGATAAATTTTAAAAATCAAATAAATCGCCCAAAAAGCCTTTCTTCTTTTTATAATAATAATCTTTTTCAGAACGATAGTGCTCTTTGTCGTGATATGTATTTCTTGGTGGCATAGGCTCTTGTTGAACAGATCTTTCTATAATTTTATCAAGCTCACCGCGGTCGAGCCAAATTCCTCTACAATCGGGGCAATAGTCTATCTCAATTCCATTGCGGTCAGTCATTACTAAGGCTACATTACAAGTAGGGCATTTCATAATTTTGATATTTTTATTTGATTAATTTTTTTCTTTTTCAAAAATAGTTTGATGATTACGGGTGCCGATACTGTCACCACTATGCCAATTAGAATAAATTCTATGTTTGATTTAACCCAGGTGTTTTCTCCTAAGAGATAACCCAAGAAAGTAATGCTTCCTACCCAAATGATTGCCCCAATAATATTATAGAAAGAGAATTTTTTAAAATCCATTTCTACAGTACCTGCTATAACTGGTGCAAAAGTTCTTACAATGGGTAAAAAGCGAGCAATTGCAATGGTAAATCCACCTCTCTTTTCATAAAACTCATGTGCAGTCTGTACATGTTTTCTTTTTAAAAACCAGGTGTCTTCTTTCCTGTGTATCAGGTGTTTAAATTTATATCCAAACCAATAACCAAAAAAATTTCCCAAAATTGTTGCACCTGTAAATAATGCCATCCAAAAGAATAAATTTGGAATGTGTCCGCTAAATGGATAAAGGACTTCATCGGCTGAGGCCATAATCATACCGGAAACAAACAATAAAGGATCTCCAGGCAAAAAGAAGCCAATTATTATACCTGTTTCAATAAACAATATTATAAGAACCAAATATAAGCCACCATTTTTCATTATCCAGTCGGGGTCCATTAAGTGTTGGAGATTTTCTATGATTGTTTCCATTTGTTATTTATTAATCTGCAAAAATAGTAAAACAGTTTTAAATGATAGTATTACTATTATAAAAAAATGTAAAACTTTTATAAATTTGCTTTAAATAATATTCAATAAGAAATAGTGGTTATGGAAATTCAGTTTAAAATTAAAATGAATGAAAGATTATATCTTCGGAATCCGGAAGAAACTGAATTAGGAAGAAGAATATTGAAGCATAGTGTCGAGCTAATCTATAAGCTTGGTTTTGAATCTTTCACCTTCAAAAAACTTGCAGAAGAGATTGAATCAACAGAGGCAAGCATTTACCGTTATTTTGAAAACAAGCATAATTTATTGATTTATATTACAGCATGGTATTTTGGCTGGTTAGCCTATCAAATTAGTTTTCAAACAAATAACATAAAAGATCCTAAGGTAAAGCTGCAAAGGATAATAAATTTATTAGCGCTTTCTATTGAAGACGACATACACACACACCATATTGATGAAGGATTATTACATCCTGTTATTGTTGCCGAAGGTTCAAAAACTTATCTTACCAAGCAGGTAGAAAAAGATAATAAAAAACAATTTTTTCAGCCATATAAAGATTTATGTAATTTGATTGGAAATATTATTTTGGAAAATAATCCTAATTACAAATACCCAAAGTCCTTAGCTTCCACTATTATTGAAGTAGCTCATTTTCAAAATTTCTTTATGCATAATCTTACTTCTCTTACAGATTATAGTAAGAAAAACAATGAAGTGGAAATTGTGGAATTTTTAAATAATTTAGTCTTTTCAAGTATAGAAAGTAAGTAGCATTTTTGGATATTATTCATAACATAAATGTAGATGCTGAATAATGCTTCTGTTATTAAAAAGCAGGTTTTTAAAAGCATCTAAAATTCATAAAATTCGCTTCAAATTATTAGAAAGCAAAAATCGTGCACTAAAAAAATAGTTCGGGCTTTTTAATTTTGTGGAAATAGAAATTGTACAGTAACATAAGTTGTAAAAAAATACCCCGCTTTTGCGAGGTATTTGAAATGAATTAGAAGTAATTTTTGTTTTAAGCTTTTTCGGCATCAGCATCAGAAGCCGCATCTTCAACCTTCGCTGTCTCAACCTCAACCTCAGTCTTAACCTCAGCCTCTGTCTTAACCTCAGCCTCATTCTCAACCTTAGTCTCAACCCCAGCCTCAGCCTTCTTCTTTGTGCTTCCGCTTCCGCGACGGCGTGTACGCTTTCCGGCTGCTTTATCTTCGCCGATACCTTTACCGTAAATTTCGTTGAAGTCAACCAGTTCAATCATTGCTTTTTCTGCAGCATCTCCCGGGCGGGTACCTAATTTGATGATACGGGTATAACCACCGGGGCGACCGCCAACTTTTCCTGCTACACTGTCAAACAGTTCTTTTACTGCTTCTTTATCTTGCAGATAGCCGAAAACTATACGACGTTGGTGTGTAGTATTTTCTTTACTTTTTGTGATTAAAGGCTCAACAAATACGCGCAAAGCTTTTGCTTTGGCAACAGTTGTAACAATTCTTTTGTGTTTAATAAGCTGACAGGATAAATTGCTTAATAAGGCATCTCTGTGTGCTTTTGTACGGCTTAAATTTTTAATTTTGTCTCCGTGACGCATGACGTGTAAGTTTAGGGTTTGATGTCAGATTATTTCAAACAATCAAACCGGGGTTTAAAAAATTCGATTGTACCGTGTCAGGAATTACAATCTACTTGTCTTATTTTTAATAATCATCTTTTTCGATGCCCAATCTCTGCAAATCCATTCCGAAGTTCAAGCCTCTTTCATTCAATACCTGCTCGATTTCGGAAAGTGATTTTTGACCAAAATTTCTGAATTTCATCAAATCTTCCTGCTCGTATTGAACTAATTCGCTCAAAGAATTGATTTTTGCAGCTTTCAGGCAGTTGAAAGCACGTACAGAAAGATCGAGATCTTCCAACGGTGTTTTCAATACTTTACGTAATTGTAAAGTTTGCTCATCTACCATATCTTCCTTCTTTTCTTCCTTATTATCAAAGGTGATATTTTCATCTGTGATGATCATCAGATGTTGGATAAGGATACGACTGGCTTGTTTTACTGCATCTTCAGGATGAATAGTGCCATCGGTAACTACTTCCATCATCAACTTTTCGAAATCGGTGCGTTGTTCCACACGCGTATTTTCGATAGTGTATTTAACATTTTTGATGGGAGTGTAGATAGCATCTGTGGGAATATATCCTACCGGAGCATCCTTTACGATATTTTCTTCGGCGGGCACATAGCCACGGCCTTTACCAATTGTCAGTTCAATATCTAATCTTGCCGACTCATCCATTGTACAAATCAGTAACTCAGGGTTCATGATTTGAAAAGCCTGTGTATTATCACCAATGGCGCCTGCCAAAAACTGTTTTTGATTTTTTATTGATAATGAAATTTTCTCGTTTGCAACTTCATGATCCACAATTTTCTTGAAGCGTACTTGTTTAAGGTTCAAAATAACCTCAACCACGTCCTCGCTTATGCCTTTGATGGTATCAAATTCGTGGTCAACGCCTTCAATTTTTACGCCGGTAATAGCATATCCTTCCAATGAGCTTAATAAAACCCTGCGGAGTGCATTACCAATGGTTACACCGTAACCCGGCTCTAACGGACGAAATTCAAACTGAGCTTCAAAATCCGATGCTTTTTGTAATATAATTTTATCGGGTTGCTGGAAATTTAATATTGCCATATTTTAGATTTTGTTATTGGATATCAGGTTGTTGTGCTATCAGGAGCTTATCGGCCTCATAGCTTAATAACCAAAAAATAAATTACTTACTGTACAACTCAACAATCAGAGATTCTTTAATGTTCTCGGGAACACTTTCTCTTTCAGGATAAGTGATGAAAGTACCTTTAAACTCAGTTTCGTTGAAATCAACCCAGCCGAATTTGGGATTTTTGGGTCTAACCTGACTGGTTATGGATGAATTGGCTTTACTTTTTTCTTTCAAAGTAATTACATCGCCCGCATTCAGTTGATACGACGGGATGTTAACCACTTCGCCATTTACCTCAATGTGCTTGTGGCTCACTAACTGGCGTGCAGCAGGACGACTGGGGGCAATGCCCATACGGAAAACTGTGTTGTCTAAACGTGCTTCAAGTAATTTAATAAGGTTTTCACCGGTAACACCTTTACGACGGTTAGCTTCTTCAAATGTTTTACGGAATTGCTTTTCAAGAATACCGTAGGTGTATTTCGCTTTTTGCTTTTCGCGAAGCTGTAATGCGTACTCTCCAAGAGTTTTGCGTTTACGCTTTTCGCCGTGCATACCGGGAGGGTTACTGTTTTTACCCAACCATTTACCATTGCCTAAAATAGGCTCTCCGAAAATACGGGAGATTTTGGTCTTAGGACCATTGTAACGTGCCATAATTATACTTTCATTTAAGCTTTTTTAGAAACCGGTACTACAATCATTAAAAAGCTTTGGAAAAAATCAATTGAGTACCCTTTTTTGAAATGAATTTATAATTTAAGATTTGAGATATATGATTTGTGGTTTATGATATTTGTTTTCATAAACACTATTCTCAAACTAAAAATATATAAAAGAACTAATGTGTCATCAAATCCTTGTAACCTCTAGAGATTAAGGAAAATTTTACACTCTTCTCTTTTTGGGAGGACGACATCCGTTATGTGGCAGAGGCGTAACATCTTTAATCATTACTATCTCAATACCTGATTGTGAAAGGGAACGGATGGCGCCTTCGCGACCACTACCGGGTCCTTTTACAAAAACATCCACTCTTTTAAGTCCTGCATCAAATGCTACTTTAGCAGCATCGGCTGCTGCCATTTGAGCTGCATAAGGCGTATTTTTTTTGCTTCCACGGAAGCCCATCTTACCGGCGCTGCTCCAGCTTATTACCTGGCCGCTTTTGTTTGTAAGGCTTACAATAATGTTGTTGAAAGTTGCGGAAATGTGTGCATCGCCATAGGCATCCACCTTAACGATTCTTTTTTTTGCTGCTGCTTTAGCGCTTAATTGTGCTTTTGCCATTTGAAATAAGGTAATCTTTAAAAAAATAAATAATCCGCCTTTGGCGGACCCAATTCAACCCTCCTTCTGCACCGGGAAATCTGAAATTGAACTGGAAATAACTGGTGCAATGCAAAAAAGCCTGAAGCGAGTTGCTCAAGGCTTTTAGCAATTATTTCTTAGCTGCTTTCTTTTTACCGGCAACTGTCTTACGTTTTCCTTTACGTGTACGGCTGTTGGTTTTGGTACGTTGTCCGCGAACAGGTAACCCTTTTCTATGACGAAGTCCGCGATAACATGCAATATCCAAAAGACGCTTGATGTTCATCTGTACCTCAGAGCGCAACTGGCCTTCTACCTTTAGTTCTTCAGTAATAGTAGAACGAATGGCATTCAGATCATTATCGTCCCAATCGTTTACTTTTTTGTTACGGTCAATATTATTCTTGTCCAGAATATATCTGGCGGTAGAAAAGCCAATACCATAAATATAGGTAAGACCTACTTCGCCTCTTTTATTTTTTGGTAAATCAACACCGGCAATACGAGCCATATCAAAAATTAAAAATTAAAAATTAAAATTGAATACTATCCTTGTCTTTGTTTAAAACGAGGATTTTTTTTGTTAATTATAAAAAGCTTACCCTTGCGACGAACTATTTTACAGTCCTCGCTACGCTTTTTTATGGATGCCCTTACTCTCATTTTACTATTTTTAAATATTTATAAACCAATTATTTATAACGAAAGTTGATTCTTCCTCGCGTTAAATCATAAGGGCTCATTTCAAGCCCCACTCTGTCTCCGGGTAAAATACGGATGTAGTGCATCCTCATTTTGCCCGAAATAGTTGCCACAATTTCATGCCCATTCTCCAACTTCACCCTGAACATTGCATTGGACAAGGCTTCCAGAATCACTCCATCTTGTTTTATTAATGGTTGTTTTGCCATAAAAAATTTGGGCTGCAAAGATAGGGAGAATAAATGAAAAAAAATAGTTTGCCCTTTATTTATTTCAGTTTAAGCCAAAAAGATGCCAAAAATATTAAAAAAATAGCAGATAAAAAGTCTGTTTTGTGTTTTTTCAGCATTTTAACTAACTCCGAATGATTTTTTGTATGGCGGCAAGTCCAAAAGTATTTAAGAATATCCGAACTGTACATTTATAATTATCAATATCATGTTTGTCCTTCAAAATTAGAAGTTATATTTAGTGAGTTTATTTTTAAAGAAAAATATATTTACCATAAAATTAAAAAACCTTTTTTAAAAACAGTAATTTGCCAGAAATTGTAATGAAGGAACTGTAAACGGGAGGAATTATCTTATTGTTTCTCAATTTTTTATTTAATAAAATCATTTTAATTATTGTATGGGCAGCAGTGTAAGGGTAGTTTGTTTGTTAATGTTATCTATTTTCTTGTCTTTTTCAGGCTTTTCTCAAAATGCAATATGTGGGTTTGATGAAATTTATCAAAGACAACTAAAAGATCCCGCAAGCAGGCAAAAAATACAAGAATTGAATAAGGCGGTAAAAGATATAGAGGCTCAGAAGGTTGGCACAGGACTAACAAAAAATGCACAAATACTTCCGGGCCCGATTTATGAGATTCCGGTGGTAGTGCATGTAATTACAAAAGGTGATGCCATAGGAACGATAAATAATCCATCCGATCAAACAATTATTGATATGATTAATTATTGTAACCAGCTTTATGGAAGTACCAATACCTATTTCCCGGCTGCCGGCAATGAAGGTACGGTGATTCCTGTGAGGCTTACACTGGCAAAACGGGCTCCAAATTGCGGAGCCACAAACGGGATTAATAGAGTAAATGCCGGTTCAAATGCAACTTATAACGAAAAAGGTATTGCCTACCCCGGAACCTCTGGTGGCGCAAATGAGGTTTCAATTAAAGCCTTAAGCAAATGGCCAAATGATCAATACTACAATATCTGGATTGTGTGGCGAATTGACAAACCTGATCTGGCGCCGCCCAGTTATGTGAAAGGTTTTTCTTATTTCCCCGGGGCATTTTCTGATGTGGACGGAATGGTTATTTCTGCCGGAGAAGTTTCCTATAATACAAGCACAGTGGCGCATGAGTTTGGACATGCGATGGGTTTATTGCACACTTTTGACGATCAAAACCCCAATGTATGTTTTCCCAACAATGATTGCACAACAGATGGAGATAAAGTTTGCGATACGGACCCTGTAAAAAGCCTTCTTACAGTTTTTCCTTGTCCGCAGCCATTAGACATAAATCCCTGCACCAATAAACCTTATGGCACCATACAATATAATATAATGGGTTATGGTTATTGTCTTGACCGTTTTACGCCCGGACAAAGAGACAGGGCAGTGAATATTCTTAATTTATCAAGAGGAAATTTACTTCATTCATTGGGTGCAACAGCACCTTCGGGGCAGGTGGTAAAACCTGCTTCTTGTACTCAGATAACTAATGCGTACCCCAATTTTCAGTCAGGTATCGGGCCTGAAGAAGTAACTTTTGGTGATTTGAAATTTCTGTCTTACGGTTATTACACTTCCGTGCCAGGTAATAGCGCATATTATGATTTCACCTGCAATTTTGGAACGGATTTAAATGCCTCAGGGAGTTATCCGCTCACTGTTACTACAGACGGCCCTAACCTGCAGCGTTGTAAAGCATGGATAGATTTTAATAACAACGGCATCTTTGAAGATTTTGAACTGATTTTAAGTAGCATTTCCGATGCTGGTACTTACACACATACTGCAACAATTACGTCTGCCCAGCTTTCAGATTTTTGGGTAGCCACTAATACCAAAATCAGAATGCGGATTATGGCGGATTATTTTGAAACGCCAGAGGATACCCCCGATTTTGGCCCTTGCGATCAACTGGACTATGGCCAAACCAAAGATTTCTGGGTAATGATTTCAAAACCCTTGCCTGTTAGTTTTTCAAATTTTGAAGCATTTACAAAAAATGGTATCCTATCGGTAAAGTGGACTACTGCCGGTGAGCACAATACCGATTATTTTATCATTGAGGCATCCAGAGATGGAGTGCTTTTCTCACAGGTGGATAAAGTACCTTCATTGGCTGCCAATGGTGTTTCTGCTACTCCGTTGTCCTATATATTTCAAAGAGATTTGACTAAGGATGCAGGGGCGATGAATGGCATCTTTGCTGTATTCATTGCATTACTTGTATTGCTTGGTATAAAAAAGAATAAAACAATACGTGCTTCAGGAGCAATGGGGCTAATGGTGGTGATGATTGTATTAGCCTGTAATAAAAAGGAAATGCCTTTGAATGTTAATGATGAGGGAAAAATGTTTATCCGAATTATTCAGGTGGATAAGAACGGAGTAAAAAATGTTTCAAAAGTTTTTCAGGTGGCTCAGGAATAATTTTGCCGGTAAACCATTATCGTTTTATGAAAAAAATAGGACTTCTTTCTGATACGCACGGTTTTTTGGATGACAAGGTTTTCAAATATTTTGAAAAATGTGATGAAGTGTGGCATGCCGGAGATTTTGGGAGCAAAGAGCTTGCGATTACATTGCAGCAATTCAAACCGCTTCGCGGCGTATTTGGAAATATAGACGGTCAGGATGTTAGCGCTTTGTTTCCAGAAATCAACGTTTTTTATTGTGAGGCGGTGAAAGTAATGATGAAACACATTGGAGGTTACCCGCCAAAGTATAATCCGGAGACCAAAAAGCAAATGCTTGTGGAAATGCCCCAACTTTTTGTCAGCGGACATTCACATATCCTTAAAATTATTTATGATGAGAAACTTAAATGCCTGCACATCAATCCCGGCGCTGCCGGAAAGCAAGGCTGGCACAAGGTAAGAACATTGGTTCGGTTTGCTATTGATGGGAGTGATTTAAAAAACTGTGAGGTGATAGAACTTGGTAATAGATAAAAGTTGTCATTTAATAAATGATTAATACAAATTTGCCTCATATTTTACCTCCGAAAACAGTTTTAATGTAATCAGGCCATTTTCAAAATCTTTGCCTCTTTCTTTTTCCAGATTGTAAAACAAATTGGCAATATTCCACGGGCGAGGTGTAGAAAACGATACAACCCAAGTAACTTGTGTGGCTTTGCCTTTAATATTCAACAGGATTTTGGAGAAGCCTTCAATATTTTTTATTCCTTGTAAAACGATATTAAAATCAATCTCTTTTTCGGGAACTGCTTTCGTCAGTTTAATTTGAGCTTCTTTATAGAAAAACGAATCCTCCTTCCATCTGAAAGTAGTACCAACAACCGCCTGAGTACTATCTGCCTTATTCATTGATGCAGTATCATTCCGGTTCATAAGGTTTAAAAAATACTGGGCAGATAACAATTGGTCATAAATTTTTTTTGGCGGAGCATTAATGGTTATAATTTTAGTAATTTCCTGTTTTTCGGGTAAAAAAAAGGAAAGCGCCAATGCAGCCAAAATGAATAAGGTAAAAACGCCCAGAAAAAATTTCAAAAGGAATTTCACAATTATCTTACTTTTTATAACTTTTTTCGGCTTTTTGCGCTTTTTCGAAATCCAGAATCACGCCATTGATGCAGTATCTTAAACCGGTTGGCGGAGGGCCGTCATCGAATACATGCCCCAAATGCGCTTCACATCTGCCACATTCTACCTCGGTGCGCACCATGCCATGTGAGCGGTCTTCAAGATAAATTATACTGTTCTTGCTGATTGGCTCATAAAAACTCGGCCAGCCACAACTACTTTCGAACTTGGCATCGCTTTTGAAGAGCGGATTGCCACAAGCAGCACAATAATAAGTGCCTATTTCATTGTATTTCTCAAATTTACTGGTCCAGGGTCTTTCGGTACCTTTTTGGCGAGCGATATAATAGACCTCTTCGGGGAGTATCTTTTGCCATTCAGTATTATCTATTTTTACTTTTGAGGTATCTGTTCTTGAGTAAACCTGATTGTTTTTTTTGTTCATTTCATTTTCATTTATATGTAATGAATTGGGTTGGCTGTAGCTGCATTGTTGAAAAAATGCACCAATTAAAAGTATAAGAGTAAAAAATACAACCTTTTTCATCACTCTATTTTTAACAAAAATAGTCCTTAATCGTTGGTTTTTACTTATTTTATATTTATTATTGTTATCCCAAGTTTAGAGGTATAAGTAAAGGTCAAATAACCGGTGCAGACAAAATGATTATTGGGGTTGAAGTTCGAAGGCATTTATTAAAATATTGATATTCAACATTTTAATGGGTAATCGATTACATTATTTTTTAAATAGTAGAAATTTAAAAGAAAGCAAAAAAATGAACATTTGCTTAGTATCTTTGTGCAGCGATTCAAAACCTTAGCTATATGTTTAATCTTGTTATTTTTGGGCCTCCGGGTAGCGGAAAAGGAACTCAGTCAGAAAAATTAATTGAAAAATACGGACTGGTGCATTTGTCAACCGGCGATTTATTGCGCGCCGAAATCGCCAATAAAACGCCGCTCGGCATTGAAGCTAAAAAATTTATTGATAATGGGCAATTAGTTCCAGATGAAGTGGTTATTGGCATTATTGACAATTCGCTCGAAAAAAATAAAGAGGCAAAAGGTTTCTTATTTGATGGTTTTCCGCGTACTGTAACTCAGGCCAAAGCATTAGACAAACTGCTCGAGCTGAAACAAACTGTTATTCATTTAGTGGTTTCCTTGCAGGTAAGCGAGGCCGAACTGGTAAAACGATTATTAAACAGGGGAATTACTTCCGGTCGGTCAGATGATACCAATGAAGAAGTTATCCGCAAAAGATTTGCTGTGTACGAAAAAGAAACTTCGCCGGTGGCCGAACACTATTACAAGCAGGAGAAATTATCACCTATTCATGGCGAAAAGACTATAGACGAAACTTTTCACTCCATTTGCAAAGTGATTGAAAATGTATTAGTTTAACAATTTTTGTTTATTTCTTTAATAATGAATCTGCCTTTTGAATACTGTTCAAAACGGCAGTTTTCATTTCGTTTACTTTAGTTAGTTCGCTTTTTAGGTATTTTAGCCTATCCTCAACATTGTCTTTCAGCGAATCATAGCCAAACTCATTCATCCATTTGTGCATAAAGGAGTCGGCGTTCTGTAAATCCTTTAAGGCGCTTTCCAAAGCCGTTTTGTAAGGAGCCAGTTTTGTCCTTGCTGCTTCCGGTAATTTTTGAACAGAGTCTAATGATGATTTTATCTCATTCTGTAACCTTTCTAATTTTTTCATTTTGGGCATAGCTACATCATGTCCTTCAATAATTTCATCCAATATTTTGTCCACAGGATTGGTGTCCTTTTTTTCATTATTTTCATTGTTGTTACAAGAGGTAAACCAAAATGTTATGGCAAGCAGTAATACTAATTTTTTCATAAATAAATATTTATTGCAAATTTACTTTAAAAGTTGATATGCCAACAAGCCTAATAGATATGCCAACCCTGTCATATAAATTACCTGAATAATTGGCCATTTCCAGGTGCCGGTTTCTCTTTTTACAATAACTAATGTACTCATACATTGCATGGCAAAAACATAGAAAATCATCAGCGAAATACCGGTGGCTAATGTAAATATTTTGGTGCCATCACTAAAAGTAGCTGCTCTCATTTTTTCACGAAGCGCTACGTTTTCTTTCCCATCATCCTGTACACTGTAGAGGGTTGCCATAGTTCCCACAAATACTTCTCTGGCTGCAAAAGATGTAATGAGGGCTATTCCAATCTTCCAGTCGTAACCTAAAGGACGAATGGCGGGTTCAATGGCTTTTCCCATGATGCCTGCAAATGAATTTTCTAATTTGGCAGCAGCATATTGTTCTTCTACTAATGTAGTGTCGGCATTAGGTTTTGACAGCTCGATCATGTATGTATTATGCGCTTCTTCCATTCTTTTTTTGGGCCCAAATGAACTCAAAAACCATAGCACCAAGCTGATTATCATAATGATTTTACCGGCCTCCACCACAAATATTTTTGCTTTTTCCACCATGGTATGCAAGGCGTTTCTCCAGCGCGGCGCCCGATACATGGGAAGCTCAAGAATAAAGAAACTTTTTTCCTTAATATGGATAAACCATTTGGCTACATAAGAAACTATAAGCGCAAAGACCAGCCCCAGCATGTATAAGCCCATCATTACCAAACCCTGAATGCTGATAAAGCCTAAGAAATAGTTGTTAGGTATAACCAGTCCGATCAAAATAATATAAACCGGCAACCTTGCAGAGCAGCTCATTAATGGAGTAATAAGGATGGTGAGTAGTCTTTCTTTTTTGTTCTCTATGTTGCGGGTACTCATTATGGCGGGTACCGCACAGGCAAACCCACTGATCATAGGCATTACGCTTTTACCGTTTAATCCTACGCTACGCATAATTCTGTCTGTAAGAAAACTAATACGTGCCATGTAGCCGGTATCTTCCAGCAGGGTTATCAACCCAAACAATATCATTATCTGGGGAATAAAAATGATGATTCCGCCAAGGCCGGCAATAACCCCGTTGATAAGCAGATCGGTAAAGTAATTATTGGGCAGCGCCTCGCTCAACCAGCCACTGAATGCGGCAGTACCCCATTCAATCCAATCCATCGGATAAGAAGCAAACAAAAATATGCTTTGAAACAGCAGGAACAATACCAGCAACAAAATAATATATCCCCAAAACCTGTGTAAGAATATATTATCCAATCTTTCCGTAATAATTGACCTTTTGTTGGGGTCTGGAAAACTTACGGCCTGGTTCATAATCTGGCCGATGCGATTGTATCGCTGCAATATTTCTTCTGCCTGTGTTTTGGTATGGTTAAAGTTGTTATCAATTTCTGCTTGTTCTATCTTCTGTTGCACCTGATCGGGCAGGTTAAAAGTTTCGTGCTTTATCAGGTAATGGATAGCTTCGTAATCGCTAATGCCCGGTACGGTACTTTTTACCGCGTCGATAGCCTGGGGGGCCAATGCATTTACATCTATAAAATTTCTAACTGTCGGCTTGTACAAAGGCCCCGAAACCAGTTCGATTGCTTTTTTAAGATGGTCAATGCCCTTGTTTTTTCGGGGGTTCACAGCTACTACCGGCACACCCAATTCGCGTTCCAGTTCTTTAGTGTTGACATGGATTCCTTTTTTTCTCGCCAGGTCAATCATTGTAAGCGCAATGACCATTGGTCGCTTGAGGTCAATAATCTGAGTGCAAAACAGAAGATTTCGTTTGAGGCTGCTGGCATCTGCCACTGCAATAATCACATCAGCTTTTATGGCTTCATCCTGGTTTAACACTACTTTGTAAGATACTTCTTCATCCATCCTGCGTGGATAAAGGCTATAAGACCCCGGCAGATCTATTATATCGGCCGTTTTATGCCCAATATGGGTGGACCCTGTTTTTTTATCAATAGTAACGCCCGGAAAATTGCCTACTTTTTGTTTGAGGCCGGTGAGGCTGTTGAAAAGTGAACTTTTTCCACTGTTGGGGTTGCCCACTAATGCGATATGTAAATTTTCTGCTTTCAAATCCTTTGGCCGGCAAAATTAAGGTTGTAGAATATCAAACGTTTACGAAAAGCGGAGTTTCTGTCAAAACTTCATGTTCTTTTTGAAATACCGTTTCCAAATGATTAAATTATCTGATACCTTTACAGAAATCAGACTTTTTTAAAACATTCGGATTTTAATTTGGTTTAAAAATGGAGATAAAGTTACAAACCTGAAATTTTATGTAAGGGTTAATTTTAAATTAAGTACCTGAGTCAGTTTTTTTAAAAAACTTGTTAATTGTTTTACCACACAAGTTATATTTTGAAATTGGCATAATTTTACCTGAAATATCAAAAAAACTCATTAATTAAAATATATTGATAATATTGGTTTAAATATTTGATAATGAATAAAATAATACATTGTTTTACAATTCTTGCCGTAATATTTTTTGGTCAAAATGTACCGGCTCAGGAAAGTACCCTGGAGCGCAATTTGAAAAAGCATATCTCTTTTTTGGCCGATGACAAGCTGGAAGGAAGGAGAGCAGGTACAGTGGGTGAGCAAAAAGCAATGGTTTATATTGCCGGACAGTTCAAAAAATCCGGCTTACGGCCAAAGGGAGTAAAAGAGTATTTGCAACCCTTTGAAATAAATGAAGGAAAAAGAATGGGCGATGGCGCTTATTTGCAAATCGGTGATAAAAAACTGATTTCCGGACAGGATTATTTTATGCTTC
Organism: Chitinophagaceae bacterium; assembly: GCA_023957575.1. Lineage (GTDB taxonomy): Bacteria > Bacteroidota > Bacteroidia > Chitinophagales > Chitinophagaceae > Niabella. Next base: position 779,405 of record JAMLGU010000001.1, read on the forward strand.
CTTACAGTGGTACAAGAACATTCGATTTTATCTATACGAATCAAAGTACAACAAAAAATCACTTGTTTGTGAGTATAGATTCAATTTTGACACAAGCAAACTCAAATCCACATTTTGATGCCACAGAAGCGTTGTATAAAAAAGCATTAGATGCGGAGCAAAATGGCGCATCTGCAATATTTTTTTACAATTCCACCAATCAGGATGATTTGCGATTTAACAAAAGAGATAAATCCGCACCTTTAAAAATACCTGTAGTTTACCTGAATGGCAATACTTATAAACATTACGTTGACCTTGTCGGCCAAACAAAAATTAAAGGTAAAGCCGAAATAGTAAATGATATCAGAACCGGCCATAACGTGGTGGGTTATATTGATAACAAAGCAAAACATACGGTGATATTGGGCGCCCATTTTGACCATCTGGGTTATGGCGAAGACGGTAATTCGATGCTGAGAACCGGTGAACGACTTATTCATAACGGCGCAGATGATAATGCAAGCGGCACTGCTGCACTGATAGAACTGGCATCCTTGCTGAAAAAATCGAATTTTAAAAATAACAACTATCTGTTTATTGCTTTTTCCGGCGAAGAATTAGGTTTGTACGGTTCAAAGTATTTTGTAGAAAACCCTACCATTGATTTAAACAAAGTCAATTATATGATTAATATGGACATGGTAGGCCGGCTGAATGACAGTACCAAAACGCTCACTATAGGCGGCTATGGCACTTCGCCATCATGGTCGCAGGTAATTAAAGAGAACAGTAAAAACGGGTTTAGCATAAAAATTGATTCCAGTGGCTCAGGACCGAGCGACCACACCTCCTTTTACAGGAAGGATATTCCCGTGCTTTTTTATTTTACGGGTTTGCATCATGATTATCATAAGCCTTCAGATGATTATGATAAAATAAATTATAAGGGAGAAGCATTAATTATTCAAAATATTTACGATGTGGTGAAACAATTAAACAACAGCCCGAAACTTGCTTTCCTGAAAACCAGAGAGGTACAGGTTTCTACCACATCGTTTAAAGTAACAATGGGCATCATGCCCGATTATACCTTTAGTGGCGAGGGGGTAAAAGCCGATGGGGTTACTGATGGCAGGCCTGCAGCAAAGGCCGGTATTAAAGGAGGCGATATAGTTTTGGGGCTCGGAGATTATCCGATACATGATATGGAAAGCTACATGAAAGCTTTAAACAAGTTTAAAAAAGGAGATACGACCACCGTAAAATTCAAAAGAGGTGATGAAATAATGAAAGCAGAAATTACTTTTTAAAAAAACTATGGTTTTACAAAAAAGTGCATTAGACATACAAAAGATTACAGAGGAGTTTTTTGAAGATACTAAATTACTGGGAATCGTAACCACAGTAAAAGACTATCGTTTTTGCTGGCACCTAAACAATATGCTGGGTATGGATTTCAGAGTAAATCATGAAATAGAAATTCAGCTGAATCGGAAAAAAAGGACCTATTTTTTTTCGGTATATGAATATAAGGAGCCGGCAAGCACATTGGTGCATTATTTGTATAACAATTTATGGGATGGCGAGTATTTGCTGCCCGAGTTTAAACATCTCGATTTTTTATGGTTGATGAAAAATGATACTGTAACAGATGAATATCTCAATCACCTGATCTCGTTGCTTAAAAGTATTCCTGACGTGCAGTTGGTAACCGAGCTAAACAATGAAAAAATAAAGAACAAAGAATATCTGATTTTTTAAATAAACGTAAATGTGGGAAACAAATAACAATCAGCTCTATAGGAAATTTAAGTTTAAAAACTTCAGCGAAGCATTTGCTTTTATGGTTCGTGTGGCCATTGAAGCAGAAAAGGCGGATCATCATCCAAGATGGTGCAATGAATACAGCACTGTAGAAATATGGTTGTGTACACACGAGGCGGGAAATGTCATTACAGATAAAGATTACACCCTTGCTAAAAGGATTGATGAATTGACAGGGTGAGCCCGAGGTTTATAGACTGATAACTTTTTTTTAAATTGGTTAAGTTTATTTGGCGTGATTAACTCTTTCTTTCTTTGATTTATAGTAAAAAAGACTGAGTACATAACCAAATAATGCTCCGGAAAGGTCTGCCACCACGTCAAACCAATCGAAAGAACGATTGGGTATAAAATCTTCCTGAATAAATTCAATAATCAACCCATATACAGAAGCCAGAAAAGAAACAAACAGAAATGCCTGCAGTGGATTGATATCCCATTTTTTACTATAAAATAACCCCCTGCAAACCAAAAACACCAAAACTGCAAACATTACAAAGTGCACAATTTTATCAAAATAGATTCCTGAAAGCCAGTTTTCCTGGGGAAACGAAGAACCTGGCAGTACCAATAATATTGTGATTAGTATAAACCATATAATAGCAGGAATGATTCCTTTTAATCCGTTTTTCATTTAACGCTGTTTATAGTCCATAATATTGAGCATGTTATTACAAAAACTGTATTCTGTTTTGTCATTGCTGCTCACCACTACGGTTCTGTTTTTACAAAATTGTTCTATCAATCGGTTGTATAGTTCAATACCTGCTGCATCCAGATTGGTGCATGGCTCGTCCAATAATACCAATGCAGTATCCGAAAAAACACACTGAGCCAGTTTCACCCTTTGTTTCATACCGCTTGAGAATTGATTAATTCGTTTATTTTTTGATGTTTCCAACCCGATTTCACTAATAATAGTATCCGAATTTATAGTTTTCAAGAAAGGTTTAAATGACTGATGAAATTCCAGAAATTCTGTTAAGGTCATTTCTTCTACCGGCTCGAGATAGGGCGCACAAAGCGCTACATGTTTATATACTTTATCATCGGGTATCTCATTATCGTTGATAAACCATTCGGATTTACCGTCATTCAATTGAATTGCACTACTCAAAACCTGAAGCAACGTACTCTTTCCCGAACCGTTGGGGCCAATGATTGCATAAGATTTTTTGGCAGAGAAGGTATAGGTTAAATGGTGAAAGATCCAATCTTTATTATACCGTTTACCTGCATTAATCAATTGAATCGTCATCTCCGTTTCCTTTTGTAAAGCGTTTGATAATGCCTCTAGAACTTTCCTGAATAAAAGTGAGTATTTCATCGCGCTCATCACTTACCGCAAACTCCTCTTCCAGAAACTGAACAGCCTGCGACACATTCAATCCTTTATTATACAAAATACGATAAATGTCGAGAATATGATTGATTTTTTCTACTGAATAGCCTCTTCTTTTTAGTCCTACCGAATTGATGCCTGCATAGCTTAAGGGTTGTCTGGCAGCTTTTATAAACGGAGGCACATCTTTACTTACCAGCGAGCCTCCACTGATAAAAGCATGCGACCCGATTTTTACAAATTGGTGTACGGCGCACACACCGCCAAAACCTACATAATCGCCAATTGTTACATGTCCTGCTATCTGGGTGCTGTTACTAAGTGTGCAATAATCACCAATAATACAGTCGTGTCCGATATGGCTGTATGCCAGAATCCAGCAACCTTTGCCCACAGAGGTTTTCATTCTGTCGCTGGTACCGCGATGAATGGTTACAAACTCGCGAATAACACAATCATCTCCAATTTCCACTGTTGTTTTTTCACCAACAAATTTTTTATCTTGTGGCTCCGAGCCGATTACGGCGCCAGGAAAGATTTTACAGTTTTTACCGATTCTTACCCCGTCAAAAATGGTTACATTTGACCCAATCCAGGTGCCTTCGCCGATCTCCACATCAGGGTGAATAACCGTAAACGGATCAATTTTCACATTTGTAGCCACTTTGGCATCAGGGTGTACGTATGAATTATAATGTATCATTGTTTTGATGATCGGGTATAAAATTCCAAATTGTCTGCAAAGGTAGTTATTCGGCTACATTGAATTAAAAAATTTTATAAAGGTATAAAAATCAATTAGTTATAGTCATTAAAAATCACTATCACCTGTTTTTCAACAAGTAGCCCTATTTTTGCGTTTATTGTACAGTTGATTTTATTGAAAATGGTGTTTCACAGGTGATGAAGATTTTAAAAAACTTACAGGAAATAACAAAAAAGGAACAAAAGATTCCCGGAGCTATACATTATCACATAAAAAGGCTTGAAAGAGAGCAAACTATGTTGATAGAGGACAAGGGTATCATTAGATATGAATATAATAAAAAATGCCCTGATGAAAACTACCTTGAATTAAAATTTTGCATTACCGGAAATGTTTATTGCAGCGAACAAAATTGTTCCAAATGCAGTTTGGGAAATTCCAGACTTTGTGATGACAGTACGCCTTCTTTTGATGTTCTTACTATTAAATATTTCGCTTCGCAGTTGTCTCAGTTTATCAAACACCGAACAACCGAAAACCCTTCGGCAGATTCTCTATTGATGTTTGACAAAAAATCTTCTTTTGAAAAGGAGATACCCATCTGTTGTAAAATCAGGTCAGTAATTGAAGGATTATTAAGTCATAAATATTCGGGGAGTCTGGAAAATATTTTCGTAAATGCGCAATTGCAGATGTTATTGCTGCTTTGTATGGATTGCCTTGCTTCCAGTAGTGAGGGTGAGGAGCTGTCGTGTAAGTTCCTGACCAATGATTTTGATAAAGAAAAAATCATAAAAGCCCGCGAGGTACTTTTGAAACACATCGGCGATCCTATTACCATAAAAGATTTAAGTAAAAAAGTGGCCATGAATGAGTGCTACCTCAAAAAAGGTTTCAAAGAAATGTATGGTACCACTATTTTTGAGTTTTATCAAAATCAGCGAATGGAACATGCCAAGTATCTGCTTTATGAAAAAGGTCTTAGTGTAACCGACGTTTCTGCATTATTGGGTTATTCGTCCATCTCACATTTTAGCACCGCCTTTAAAAAACAAACAGGGCTGAAGCCCTGTGAATTACTGTTAAGATAATATGTTGTTTGTGTATTATGCGCTTTTCAGAACCGGTAAACGTTTTTGAGCAAGTGCATAAGTGCCAAATATCAAACCACTGTAAAACAAATCACCAATAAAACTTCCAAAGAAAAGCTGGTTGCCAAAGGTATTGTAAAACGGAAGTGCTCTCAGGTAGGTCATTCCTAATGTAAGCGCGGGTTCGTATTCAATAGCACCGTGAACCCGACTGGCTACCCATACGCCAAAGTTGGAAATAATCCAGAAAATAGTAGAACCGGCAATAGTGAAACCAAGTACTTTAACCGCTTTAGGTTGATGCATGTTGGCTCCCAATAACACTACCAGCAGCATGGAACCATATACGAAAAATTGAGAAATACCGTAAAATCCTTGCTGCCCCATTAGCTGGAAAAGTAAGTCGGACACAAAATAAGCGCCAATAGGAATGAGGTAAGCTTTCCAGTTTTGCTTAAACATGGCGCCGCCAAACAAAGAAATTGCTACAAGAGGAGAAAAGTTGAGTGGGTGTGGCATTATTCTGCTCATGGCAGCGATTAAAATGATTGCCACTACTACTCCAAATTTTACGCTTATTTTTTTCATTTCGGGTAAATGTTTTTTGAAATTAAAGTACGAAATTAGTAAATTTTGTATTTGAATAGCCTAAAAAATTATCCAGAGGAGTTAAAATGATTGCTACACATAAAATTTGGGTTCGAACTTATATCCCTTTCAAAACCTTTTTTATCAAATCTTCCAAAGAAATCTGAGGTTCCGATTGCAAAATTTTGTTCACCGCCTGATCTGCCTGAATTTTATTGATACCTAAAGCTGTAAGTGCGTTCATGGCATCTGCTTTTAGGGAAATATTTTTATCGACAGGCAGAGAAATTTCAGTAGTCTGTTTCCCGAGTTTGTCTCTCAGTTCCAAAACTACTCTTTCGGCGGTTTTTTTGCCGATTCCTTTTATTTTTTCAAATGCGTTGCTGTTGTTGGTAAGGATGTTATTGACAATTTCTTCCGGTTTCATGTAAGAAAGTATAAGTCGGGCAGTGCCAGCGCCAATGCCCGAAACACTGATCAGGGAAACAAACAAATTCTTTTCACTAACATCTGCAAAACCGTAAAGAAGGTGTGCATCTTCCTTAATTAATAAATGAGTAAAGAGCAAGCCACTTTCAAGAGATTGAATTTGAGAATAGGTGTTGAGGCTGATGTTTACATCGTAGCCCACGCCGTTTACATCTACTATTACTGATGACGGGGTTTTACTATTGAAGTTTCCTTTTAAATAGGCAATCATAGGTGCGAAAATAACAATTACCTGATAATTATTAACACTTGATTTTATGCTAACAACTGTTTGGAATTGCATAATATCATTATAATACTCCTAACTTTGCAGATTAAAAATTTTACCACTCATGAGTAATAAAATTACAGCAGCTATTACAGCAGTTGGGGCTTATGTTCCAGAAGACAAACTGACCAATTTTGATCTTGAAAAAATGGTGGATACCAATGACGAGTGGATACGCACGCGTAGTGGCATTGAAGAAAGAAGAATTTTGAAGGGAGAAGGAAAGGGTACATCCGACCTGGCTGCGCCTGCTGTCTTAAATCTTTGCGAAAAACGTGGCATTGATCCTTCGGAGATTGATTGCATGATAGTAGCTACTGTAACTGCTGATATGTTGTTTCCGGCTACAGCCAATATTGTGTGCCACAAAGTGGGAGCCGTTAATGCTTTCGGTTTTGATATTTCGGCTGCCTGCTCGGGGTTTTTATATGCACTGACTTTAGGTACCACAATGATTGAAAGTGGCAGATATAAAAAAGTGGTTGTTGTGGGCGCTGACAAAATGAGCGCAATAGTTGACTACACCGACAGAACCACATGCATTCTGTTTGGTGATGCAGGTGCAGCGGTATTATTGGAACCAAGTGAAAATGAATATGGTATCAAAGACAGTATTCTCAGAAGCGATGGAAGTGGTGGCGAATACCTGAAAATGAAGGCTGGAGGTTCCTGTTATCCTGCTACGGCTGAAACTGTGGCTAATAAAGAACATTATATTTATCAGGAAGGAAAGACTGTTTTCAAATTTGCGGTTAAAGGAATGGCTGACGTGAGTGCCGAACTGATGGAAAGAAATAACCTGACCGGAGAGGATATTGCATGGTTAGTGCCACATCAGGCGAATCTTAGGATTATTGATGCCACTGCTAATCGTATGGGATTATCTCCCGATAAGGTGATGATTAATATTCAGCGATACGGGAATACAACAGCTGCTACTATTCCTTTGTGTTTATGGGAATGGGAAAACCAACTAAAAAAAGGCGACAAGCTGGTATTGGCAGCCTTTGGAGGAGGATTTACCTGGGGCGCAACATTAGTTGAGTGGGCTTATGATGGTAAATAATACCTGCGTCTAATTTTACTTTTGTTTTTCAAATTCTGACAGATTAATTCTTTTATCTAATTTTACTCCTTTATTCAGGTTAATGAAAAAATCATGAATTACAGGAGAATAGAGCTCCTCCAAGGAGATATTACAAAAGTAGATACCGATGCCATTGTAAATGCTGCCAATAGCTCTCTCATGGGCGGAGGCGGTGTGGATGGAGCTATTCATCGTGCCGGCGGACCGGCTATTTTGGAAGAATGTTTGAAAATTGTAGAAGTACAGGGAGGATGCCATACCGGCGAAGCAGTAATCACTACTGCCGGAAATTTGCCTTCGAAATATGTAATACATACCGTAGGGCCGGTTTGGCAGGGCGGTACAAATAATGAACCGGAAAAATTAGCTAATTGTTATCGTAATTCACTCAACCTGGCAGTAAAGAATGGATGCAAAACCATTGCCTTCTCAAACATCAGTACCGGTGTGTATGGTTATCCCAAAAGAGAAGCGGCGGAAATAGCTGTAAAAACAGTAAATGAATTTTTACAAACAAGCCAAGCAATTGAAAAAGTAATTTTTGTTTGTTTTGATAATGATAATCTGGAATTATATCAACAAATTTTGAATAGAATATAGGTATGGAAATAAATATCAGAAGGGCGGAAGCTAAAGACTGTGAAAGAATACTCGAGTTAGTTCAGGAACTGGCTATTTATGAGCGTGCATCAAACGAGGTAACTGTAAGTTTGGAACATTTTACTGAAAGTGGTTTTGGTAAAAACCCGGTGTGGTGGGCATTTGTGGCCGAAACACCTGTATCCGATATGGCTAATGAAGAAGAAAATAAAAATAGTATTGTAGGCATCGCTTTGTATTATATTCGTTTTTCCACCTGGAAAGGTCAGGTGCTCTATCTCGAAGATATTATTGTAACCCAAGAAATGAGAGGGCAGCATATCGGCACCATTTTGTTTGAGCGTATTTTACAGGAAGCAAAAGAAAAAGGTTTCAAGCGAGTGGCATGGCAGGTGCTGGACTGGAATGAGCCTGCTATAAATTTTTACAAAAAATACAATGCCACTTTCGATGGTGAGTGGATAAACTGTACCGTGGTTCTGTAAACTGATAATTAATAAAAAAAGGTTAAGGTGTTGAAATCCTCTAACCTTAACCTTTTCAGAAATTATTTTACCTTAGTTTTATACTTGAGTCGCCTTTCGCATTTAAGGCACTGATGCCCTAAACACTAAGGCTCCTTCAGATGTGCTGATGGTAATTTCAGCACCTGAAAAACCTGCAGCTGCAATGGCTCCTTTCTTGAGCGTTACACTGTCATTACCTGATTTTAGCGTTGCTTCACCCGAAATCAAAAGATATATTTCTGCGGTATCCGCTTTAAAATTTGCCTGTTCATTAGCGCCAAGTCTGAAAGAACTCAATTCAAAATCTGCTGCAGGTGTTTTAAATACCTGAGCGGCTTTGTTCTGGTTTTTTATTATCTTAGCGATGGTCGCTTCGCATTTGGTATGTTTCAGCAGTTCTACGGTATCAATATGTTTGGTGGTGAGTCCTCCACGCAAAACATTGTCAGAACTGGCCATTATTTCTACATTGTAGCCTTCTAAATATGCGTGGGGCATACCTGCATCCTGAAAGATGGCATCACCTTCATTCAGGTGCAATACATTGAAAAAATAAATAGAGAAAATACCCCTGTCAATGACGTTTGGCTGGGCAAAGGTTAAAGATGCCCTTGCAGCCCAGAAGTTTTCATCATTTTTGGAAAGCTGCTTCTGCTGGTAAAGTGGCACAATCCGGTTCAATAAGGGTTGCAGAAGCTCATTCACTTCTTCCTGTGGCAGTTCCATTGCCATTTTATACAGCCCTGCATATCCTTCTTTTTCAAATACGGGAATAAATAAATTTAGTTCTGGAGTGGCATGAAGAATATTGAGTAATTCTTTTTCAGGCTTGAATCCATGCAACAGATAAAATTCACTCATCGCAACCATCAACTCGGGTTTATGGTTTGTATCTTTATAATTTCTGTTGGGTGCATTTAAAGGAATTCCTTTTTTATTTTCTTCTTCAAAGTCAATAGCTGCCTGCTTTTTGGGGGGGTGAACCTGAATGGAAAGCATATCTTTTACGTCCAGTACCTTCAGCAGATAAGGCATATTCCCAAAAGTCTTAAATACTCTTTCTCCCAGCAGATTTTCAGGATCCCCTGCAATATATTCTCGAAGCAACATTTCCTGACCATCATTAAAGTGCAGCAAACATTTTGCCTGAGGGTGTACCCCCATCCAATATTCGGCATAAGGCTGCTGATTAGGATTTTCAATCTGAAGTAAGGAAGGGATATAAGCGCTGCCGCCCCAATCGTAAGGTTTGGGGTCACCTTTTAACAATGCGATTTGCTGCTTCATAAAAATATTTTTAACTTGTAACAAATATACGAAATGGCTACTCATAATGATTTGGGAAAAACCGGCGAAGAACTTGCTGTGCAATATTTTATAACCCGTGGGTATGAAATATTAAACCAAAACTGGCGTTTCTCTCATTATGAAATAGACCTTATTGCAAAGAAAAACAATAAACTTCATTTTATTGAAGTAAAAACCAGAACTTCTTCTCTTTATGGTCATCCGGAGGAAAGTGTAACCAAAAAGAAGTTTAAATACCTCCAAAAAGCTGCAGATGAGTATTTGCACCAAAACAAGGGATTTAAATGGATTCAATACGATGTACTGGCCATCACGCTTCATAAAAACAATCCCGCTGAGTTTTTTCTTCTTGAAGATGTATTTTTATGAGAAAATAAAAATGAGTAACTTTACCTTTTAAATTTTTTTATTATGAGAATTTTTATCAGAACTTTTGTTGCCATTCTTACCGCGTCTTCTTTAATTGCCTGTGGCGGTAGTGAGGAAAAGGCAAGTACCCCTGTTTCATTTTGTAAGGATACCGCATGTGTTACAGAACCTATTGAAGTTAAAGGCACAGGCGCAGGCAATCCTATGGTGAGGATCACCTTCAACGATTGTAAAATTGATACCATACATTGGGAAAAAGGAGGAATGGGCGTAATAAAGGATATGGTATTTAATGAATTTATTACAAACGACATGCGTCCAACAAAAGAAGCGTTTAATTGCACGATTATTGGTTCAAAATATGCCTGGATAAAATTTAATGACTGTACCACCGGCAGAGGTTTTCTGTTGAGGCTTCCTTTTGATAAGGATGGTACTACCAGCAAATATACCAGCGCCATTAATAATTTTGATCCGGCATTTAAGGTAGCAGATGGTCTTGTGGCGTTTTACGATAATACCTTTATTTATGTGGAAGATATGGAAACCGGATTGGTAGCAAAACAGCTACTGACAGACACCGGAGTAAGAGATATTGATTTCAACGATGTTCATTCTCTGATTGAAACTGTGGATATTACAAAGGAAAAAATTTATGCCAAGTTAAAAGTGGATGGCAAAACGATTGAACACAATAATCCGCTCACCTTTAAATAATGCCAAAATAAATTCATGTGGGAATCTTATAAAAGAGGATTTAAGACATTCCTGCAGTTAGAAAAATCTTTATCCAACAATTCTGTTGAAGCATATCTGCGGGATCTGGATAAGCTTACGGATTATTTGCAATTGTCAGAAACATCAAAAAACCCACAAGAGATTGAGGCATCTGATTTGCAAAACTTTTTGCAATGGATTAATGAACTGGAACTTTCTTCCACATCTCAAACGCGTATCGTATCTGGCATCAGGGCATTTTATAAATATTGCCTCTTAGAGGATATTGTAAAAAAGGATCCCTCGCAATTGATTGAAGCGCCGAAAACAAAACGCTCTCTGCCCGATGTATTGAGCCCTGAGGAAATTGATGCTATCATCTGTCAAATTGATTTAAGCAAGCCTGAAGGCGAAAGAAATAAAGCTATTCTTGAAATCTTGTACAGTTGTGGGTTGCGTGTAAGTGAGGTGGTAGCGCTTAGAATTTCGCAACTGCATTTAGACGTCGGTTATATCAGGGTAATTGGTAAGGGCGATAAGGAAAGACTTGTGCCTGTAGGAGGGGAGGCCACAAAGTATCTGAATATTTATTTGAATCACTCAAGAAATAAGATTACAGCAGTTCCCGGAAATGAAGATATTGTTTTCCTGAACAGGCGAGGCAAAAAACTGACAAGGGTAATGGTTTTTCATATCATAAAGGAGTTGACAGCCGGGGCAGGCATTCAAAAAACGGTTTCGCCACATACTTTTCGCCACTCTTTTGCCACCCATTTGATTGAAGGCGGCGCTAATCTGCGTGCTGTGCAGGAAATGCTGGGGCACGAAAATATTACCACTACCGAAATCTATACCCATCTTGACAGAGATTTTTTGAGAAAAACACTCGAAAAGTACCATCCTTCATTTAATAAGGGAAAATAACATTTGATTTCTTACATTTGAACCCAAATAAAATCAATTCATTATGAAACATTTATTTTCTTTATTTACATTATTGTTTATTGCTGCATTTGCCAATGCACAGGTAAAAACACCTGCACCAAGTCCGTGGCAAACAATAAAGCAGGAGTTTGGCTTGTCGTCTATCGAACTGGCTTATAGCCGCCCTGCCATGAAAGGCCGTAAAATCTTTGGTGATCTGGTTCCTTATGATAAAGTATGGCGTACAGGCGCCAATGCAGCTACTACGCTCACATTTGGAGACGAAGTCATCATTGGCGGCGTAAAAATCCCTGCAGGTAAATATGGATTGCTTACTATACCCGGTAAAACAAACTGGATCATCATTATATCCAAACAAACCAATGTGAACAGCCCCGCGTTGTATAAGCAGGACGAAGATGTGGTAAGGGTAAATGCGAAAGTGAATACGACTCCTATGAAAGCAGAGTCTTTTACCATGCAATTTTCTGACGTGCAACCCGAAAGCTGTAATCTGCACATCAGATGGGAAGATGTAATGGTGACGCTGCCAATTAAAACAGACGTTGATTCCAAAATTATGGCCAGCATTGACGCTTCAATGAAGTCGGAAAAACCTGCTTATTATCAGGCTGCAATGTATTATCTTGAAAACAATAAAGACCTCAACAAGGCATCAGAATGGTTTGCAAAAGCTGTGGAAGCGCAACCTACTGCCTTCTGGGTAAGATACCAACAGGCAAGAGCCTTTGCCAAATTGGGTAAAAAATCAGAGGCGCGTCAGGCAGCATTAAAATCAATTGAATTAGCTAAAGAAGCAAAAAGCGATGATTATATTGCGCTGAATAACAAGCTGTTAGCTACATTAAAATAATTATTCGCAATACCTTTTTAATAAAAATGAGAAAGAAATTATTCTTACTATTTGTACCCTTACTCCTGATAATGGCTTTGCAGGCTCAATCCTACAAACTCAGTTTTAATCCGGGCAATAATGATAAATTTGATATGAAATCCGAGGTCAAGATCAAGATTGTTCAAAGCATGATGGGGCAGGAGATGGAGATTAATATGAATTCCAATATAGATAATTTATATGAGATTACGAATGGCTCAGGTGAAAATAAAGAAGTGAAAATAAAATATAACAAATTAAAAACCGGAATGGAGATGATGGGCCAGACAATAACGATGGATAGCGACAGCCCGGATAAAGACGATCCAAAAAACAAGATATATAATATGTTAAAAGAAAGCGAAATTACTGCTCTTGTTAAGCCAAATGGCGACATTGTTGAGCTAAAGGGAGTGGATGAATTAGCAAAAAAATTTGAAAATTTTTCCGAAGCGGAATTGCAAGGAGTAAAAAACTATATTGAAAAAGATGCCATTAAAAGTAGTTTCGAGCAATCATTTAAATGGTATCCGGAAAAAGAAGTAAAAGTAGGTGATGCATGGACAACAGTTACTACCATATCTTCTCCTTACGAATTGAAAAGCAATAATAATTATACGCTAATAAAGGTTGAAAATAATGTCGGCTATCTGACTGTTAAGAGTGATGTAACCACCGATGGTTCCAAGAAGATGCAATCCAATGGTATGGAATTGGAAATAAACCTGACCGGCAAAAATGAAGGTGAAATGCAGGTGGACATGAAGTCGGGAATGCCCGTTTCTTCCAATATTGTTCAAAACCTGTCCGGTAAAATGGAAATAATGGGGCAGGAAGTACCTATTTCAATTTCAAATACAATAAAGACTAACACAACGAAACTTTAAGATGATTTCTTTAAAACATCAAAAAAAGAACCGCCTTCGTACAGAAAGCGGTTCTTTTTTGATGAATGATATTAGTATCTTCTTATTTGTTCTTTCAGCAGTTTTCGTGCAAAGTGAATACGGCTTTTAATGGTACCCAATGGTTCATCCAGATATTCAGCAATTTCATGGTATTTAAAACCGTCAAAATAGAGCTGAAACGGAACCTTGAAAGTTTCCGGCAGGTTTTCAATAGCTGCTTTTATTTCTTTTTCTCTCAGGCTGCCTTCTGCAGTGTTTGACACCGATACCTGCCTCATATTAATCAGGTAGTCTTCTGCCGTATTGTCAAAGATGGTGCGGCGTTTGGCATTCCGGCGGTAATCATTGATGAAAATATTACGCATGATGGTAAACAACCATGCCTTTATATTGGTTCCCGCATTATACTTCTCGTGATTTGCCAGCGCTTTATATAATGTTTCCTGATACAAATCATTGGCTGTTTCTGAGTTTTTTGTCAGATTTACTGCAAATGGTTTCAGAAACTCTGCATTATTTATCAATAAGTTATTGAATTCTTTATTTTCAGACATAATTCCTTCCTTTTCTTTCTGACCTCTAAATTAATGTTTAAACTTTAATTTTTCAGCCTCTGAACGTAATATTACAAAAAATTTACCAAATTTAGATTTATGACAAAATTGCAATTTGTTTAGTTTAATTCGGACAACTTCAAATTTTTTTGTTTAAAAAAATATGCTTTATATTATCTTGCAGCCATGTCCGATTATCTAAATATTGCTTCTTTTCTGAATCCTGTCAATCTACAGGAAATAGCAGGAGATGACCTTTACAAAAAAGACCAGATGGGGTACGTGATGAGTTTGTATGAAGAAGAATTTCCTGATTTGGAAAAAACTGATATTGTTTTCATTGGTTGTGGTGAGCAACGGGGCAAAGGCGTGATGGGACCTCCCAGTATGGCGCCAAATGTCATCAGGAAGCATTTTTATTCCCTATTCTTCTGGCACGAAGGTATTAGGCTGGCCGATATTGGCGATATCAGACAGGGCGCTACTTATAATGATACCCTTGTTGCATTGAAAACCGTAATAGCGGAGTTAATAGCAATTGGAAAAACGGTAATCATTTTAGGGGGATCTCACGATTTGACCAGTGCGCAATATGGCGCTTATGTGCAAAATAAAAAAATTATCGAAGCCACAGTGGTGGACACATTGATTGATCTGGACATGGAGTCTCCCTTTGACAATGATAACTTTCTTATGGAAATACTTACAGGGGAGCCCAATTATCTGAAACATTATAATCATATCGGTTTTCAAAGTTATCTGGTTCACCCCGGAATGTTGCAAACATTAGATAAACTGAAGTTTGATTGCTACAGAGTCGGTCATGTAAAAGAAAAAATAGACGAACCCGAACCTGCCATCAGAAGCAGCAGCCTGTTTTCCTTTGATATCAGCGCCATTGCAAATGCATACGCACCTGCCAACCATCTTACGCCAAATGGCCTGACGGGAGAGGAATCCTGCATCCTGATGCAATATGCAGGTATGAGCAGCGAGGTAAACAGCATTGGCATTTATGGCTTTGACCCTCAAAATGATAGAGAAGAAATGACAGCAAAGCAAATCAGCCACATGATTTGGTATGCCATAGATGGCCGTTACAAACGAAATAAAGAAGCTGATTTTGAAAATAAGGAGCTCTTCAATGAGTTTCAGATGATTTTTTCGGAGATAGAGACTGTTTTTCTTCAAAGCAAAAAAACGAGTCGTTGGTGGATGCAATTGCCTGATAATAAGTATATTCCATGTAGTTATAATGACTACCTGTTAGCCTCCCGAAATGAAATACCTGAAAGATGGTTCAGAGCGCAGCAGCGCGAAATAGAACTAATGACAAAGAGAAAGTAGTGAAGTAATTCTTCTGTTTTACATCGGATGCATCAATTTGGTATGCTCGTAATAAGGCATCTCGTCATGGCTTGCCGACTCTTCCTGATTCCAATAACTCTGTGTTACAATATGACCGGAAGGCGTTTTCAACTGCCTGCCGAATATAGCATTTACGGGATTAAACCTCAAATCTGTAACACCCATTACAAAAAGCGCAGGTGGTGGCGGTGTGTCAGCTACCGGTGAAGAAGCTTCAGCCTCAGGTTGTTTTGCAGCGGGTTTAGCTGCTGTTTTGGGCGGCGGGGCCGGGATGATGACAACGGTATAACCATTTTCTACCAGAAGATCTTTCAGGAAAACAGCACGCTCATGGGTGATATTTCTTTCCACAATAGAACATTTTATTCCATCTAATTCTTCAAATTCATGATTTTTATTGATTGCCATAATATTTTTGTTTAAGGTTAATAGGCTTAGTGATTGTAAAGCGTTTGAGCAGGTTTCAACTTAAATTTCGCCTTTTAATAACTGATTTTAAAATGCTACCACATGCTCTTCACCAATAAACTGATATATTCATAAACGCTACCAATTATACCCGTTACAATGATTCCTAAAACTGCTATACCCATACCCATCAGCGGTTGCAGCGATACTTTTACCGGGGCCAGTGGATATTCGTTTTGATCCATAAATATTGCTTTGATTACACGCAGATAATAAAACAATGATATCACCATATTTAATGCGGCTATGGTTATCAGCAGGTAATTGCCGGTACCGCCGGTACCCGAAAGTATCAAAAAGAATTTTCCGAAAAAACCAGCAGTGGGTGGAATGCCTGCCAAAGAAAACAGGGCAATCGCAAATATCCAGCTCAGATGTTTATTGGTTTTGTAAAAACCTTTGTAGTCATTGATATTTTCTTTTCCTGTGGCATCGCTCACCACATTGATAACTCCAAACGCTGCCAGATTGGAAAATAGATAAATTAACACAAAGTAAATGACGGCGCTCACACCCATTGTTTTTCCGCCCAAAATACCCAACAGCACAAAGCCTATCTGGGAGATGGAGGAAAAAGCCAAAAATCGTTTGAGGTTTTGCTGGCGGATGGCAAATAGATTGCCTATTACCATAGATGCTACCGAAAGAATAGCCACCATCTGATACCAGTCAACCTGTATTTTTTCGAAGGCAGTAAAAAACATTGAGGCCATCACAAAAATCATACTTCCTTTGGAAATAACTGAGAAATAAGTAGTTACCGGCACAGGAGCGCCTTCATACACGTCGGCTGTCCAAAGGTGGAAGGGCACAGCAGATATTTTGAACCCAAAACCTGCCAGAATCATGATAAATGCAAATATAAACAAGCCTTCGTTGTTAACGGCTTGTTGCAAACCGGCAAAATCAATGGTGCCGGTAGCGCCGTACATGAGCGAAATGCCAAACAGTAAAATTGCCGATGCAAATGCCGAGGTCATTATGTACTTCATAGCTGCTTCGGAAGAACGGCGTTGCTCCAGATCGAAATTGGCAAGAGATGCCAATGGAATACCTGCAAGTTCCAGCCCGAGATAAAACATCAGCATGTTTTGAGAGCTGATCATAAAAAACATACCCAGCAGGGTGGAGAGCATGAGAATATAGAACTCGGGAGCATGGCGGTGCCCCTTCAGCCAATTGTAGGCTTGCAATGAAATAATGAGCACACCCAGATTCAATATTGATTTTTCGAGGGTAATAAGGTTGTTGGTAAAAAACATGGTACCAAAAAGATTACCGGTTTGCTGCCAGAAGAAACCGAAAATCAGATTGATAGTGAGTAAAATATTTACCCACAATAAAAATTTGCTTTTATCGCCCTTTTTGGAAGCCAGTTTGAAAAACAGCAAAATGAAAATAATTGCCGTCAAAATCAACTCCTGCCTCATCAAAATAAAAAAATGTTCCATGTATATTTTTGTACAAATTTTAAATTCAAAATTGTTTCAATCCTTCAAAAACTAACTGATTAATCTTAACACTGCAAAAGGCAGAATACCCACCACCAATATACCCGCCATCAATAGAACAATAGACGATTTTTCGTACCAGGTGGCATCGGCATATACTACCTGTTCGTTTCCGTTTACTTTTAATGGCCCCATAATAACCGAACCGATAACTCTCAATATATATACCGCCGTTACTACAATGGAAGCACAAGCTGCAATGGTGGCTACATAATAAAACATATTTCCTTTTTGCCAGCCACCCATAAACACGGTCATTTCTGCCACAAAGCCACTAAAGCCGGGGAGGCCGAGAGAAACCAATCCCACAATGACAAAAGCAGAAGAAATAAAAGGTGTAATCTTGAGCAGTCCACTCATTTTTGCAACCTCCCGAGTGTGTGTTCTATCGTAAATCATGCCGATAACGGCGAAGAAAAGAGCTGTCATCAATCCGTGGCTAATCATTTGAAGCACTGCGCCGGTAATGGCTGTTTTGGTTAACAATCCAATACCCAACAACACAAACCCGTTGTGGCTTACAGAGGAGTAGGCGTTGATATATTTCAAATCGGTCTGCATCATAGTGGCAAAAGCGCCATATAGAATACCAATACAAGCCAGAATAATAATTGCGTCAGAATAAAATGCTGCTCCTTCGGGCATCATGTAAGTAGCTGCGCGAAGGCATCCATATCCTCCCAACTTCATGGAAATACCCGCCAGAAACATTGAAGCAGCTGTGGGCGCCGATGAGTGCCCGTCGGGAACCCAGGTATGGAAGGGAAACAAAGCCGTAAAAATGCCGAAACCGATAAAAACAAAAGGGAAAAACAATCTTTGTAGCTCAGGCGAAATATTATCGGATGCTATCTTCAGCATATCAAAACTGCCGTTTCCGGAGGTGTTGAAATATAAGCCTGCCAGACCGACAAATATGAGTGCAGAACCTGCCATCAGCATCAGAATCAGCTTCATGGCGCTATATTCCTTTCTTCCGCTACCCCAAATACCAATCAGAATAAACTTAGGAATTACTGCTACCTCTAAGAAAAAGAACATAGTGAACAGGTCTAAAGAGATAAAAAATCCATAAGCTCCAATACTCAGAAAAAGGAGCAGGAAGAAAAATTCTTTATTAAGTTTCTCCATCTTCCAGGACACCAGCACACCTGCCAGAATAACAAAAGCCGTAAGTGCAATCATAGCCACCGATACCCCATCTACGCCCACATGATAATTAATATTGGGTGTCTTGAACCATTCGTAATGCTGTTCAAAAAGAAATGGCGCTTTATTTACGGCTCTTTCAGCAAAATACTTTACAATCAGATAAATGCTCATTGCAAACTGCAGAAGGGCGGCAATAAGCGATACTGTGCGTACCTGCTTTAACCCATTTACAAAAAGTAAAAGCAGGGAAAAAATGGTGGGTATAATTATTAATAAAGAAAGGTTCATTCTAATCTATTTCAATATGTAAACAAAAAGAATTATCAAAAAAGCAATTCCGCCAAAGAAATACATGGCATAGCGTTGTACCTTGCCGCTTTGCAAACCTTTGATGGCTTTGGAGGTTTCAAGAGTCAGGTTGGCAATTTCATCCATGCTGCCATCTACTACTTTACGGTCGAACCAGGCAGATGGTCTGCCCACCCATTTGAAAATGATATTTTTAGTAACAAACAGATAAAGTTCATCCATGTAAAACCTATTTTTAGCTGCTCTATAAAAATTTCCAAAAGCCTGCGCCATATTCTGTGGTCTGTCATTTTCTTTTTTATACATTAATAGCGCAATCAAAATGCCCGCAACACCTATTATTATTGGCAATATTGAAAACATCAGGTGAAAATGTGTTTCCAGTGGCTGATTACCTACGCTTACAAATTTGCCAAAAGGAATCAACCCAACCAGTGCAGAACAAACTGCCAAAATAATCAGTGGTATTTTCATTGACATGGTACCTTCATGAGGGTGGCTGTGCCCGTTGTATTCTTTTCTCCAAAAGATTGAAAAATACAGTCTGAACATATAAAAGGCAGTTAGGCCGGAAGTAATTAATGCAATAGCGTAAACCCAAATACTTTTATTATAAGTTGCCAGTAATATTTCTTCCTTACTAAAGAATCCTGCAAATGGCGGAATACCTGCTATTGCAAGACAGGCTATCAGGAAGGCCAAGTGAGTAAGGGGCATCCATTTTCTCAATCCGCCCATATCTTTCATTTCATTGCTGTGTACAAAATGAATAACAGCGCCGGCCCCAAGAAATAATAAAGATTTGAAAAATGCGTGGGTAAACAAATGAAACATCGAAGCTGTGTAGCCCAAGCCTTGTTCGCCCTGAGTGCCACTTACTCCCAGCGCAAACATCATAAAGCCAATTTGGCTCATGGTAGAGTAAGCAAGTACCCGTTTGATGTCGGTTTGGGTACAGGCGATGATGGCTGCAAACAGCGCAGTGAACAAGCCCACATTTAATACAATTTCAAGCGAAGCGCCATTGAGTGCATACAGTGGAAATAATCTGGCTACCAGATATACGCCTGCAACCACCATGGTAGCAGCGTGTATCAATGCAGAAACAGGCGTGGGGCCTTCCATTGCATCGGGTAGCCACACATGCAGCGGAAACATGGCGCTTTTACCGGCTCCACCCATAAATACCAGTGTCAAACCCCAGGTTAATGCAGTAACACCCAAAAAAGAAGCGGTTGTTGCTGCCAGATATGCTGATGATTGCTGTGCGGATAAGTGTTGAATGATGGTATTGAAATCAAGGCTTCCTCCGTAAAATGCCAGCATCAGGATACCAATAAGAAAACCCAGATCGGCAAAACGGGTAACGATGAATGCCTTTTTGGAGGCCGCCACAGCACTTGGTCTTTGAAAGTGAAACCCAATTAATAAATAGGATGAAATGCCCACCAGCTCCCAGAACATATACATCTGAAACAGGTTGGATGAAACAACCAACCCCAACATCGCAAAGGTAAACAGACCCAAAAATGAATAGTAGGTCGCAAATCGTTCTTCGCCTTTCATATAACCCAAACTGAAAATATGAACCATTAACGATACCGAGGAAACAACAACGAGCATCATCACTGATATCGGGTCAAGCATGATTCCCATGTCGATGGATACGCCGGGCGAAAAAGTGAGCCAGGTAAACTTGAATGCATCAATTTTTTGATAAATACCATCTACCAAGCCATTCACAAAAAAATATTGATATGCAGTGTATAGCGATAGCGCCGTAGTTAAAAGCAATAAGAATACGCCGATGAGTCCGGCTGATTTGCTAAAATATTTTCTGCCAAACAAACCCAGCAGCACAAAGCTGATAACCGGCAAAAATAAAGTCCAAAGAGTATGTTCGTATCCGCCCATTTTATATCAGGGTTTTAATGATTTTTTAAAATTTCAAACGCTTTATTTTCCATAATATTAATGTTTGAGTTCAGTAGCTGCGCCCACATCAATTGTTTTATGCGTTCTATATAAATTAATTATTATGGAAATAGCCACTGCTGCTTCTGCAGCGGCTACTGCAATTATAAAAATGGTAAAGAAGATGCCGTCTAACTTGCCGGGATACAAATATTTGTTGAAAGCCACAAAATTGATATTGACGCTGTTGAGCATCAGTTCTAAGGACATGAGCATAGTAATCAGGTTTTTTCTGGTTACAAAACCATACATCCCGATAAAAAACAGGGTGGCGCTCAAAATAAGTATGTGTGAAACGGGTATCATGCTTCGTCAATTTCGGTTATTGATTGTGTTAATTTCTTTTCATCGGGCTTTGTGATGCTCGATCTCATGGCTACTACAATACAGCCTATCATTGCCGCAAGCAACAAAATGCTGACTACTTCAAACGGCAGTGAAAAACCGCCTTCGCCGGTAGCTACCATTGCATTGCCTATGCGGGGAATGTTGAGGTCGAAAGCTTCATTGCTTTCAACAAAATCGTAATTGAGTACAGTAAGATAGGTCAATATCATTCCTAACAAAGCTGCCAAAACAGCAAAAACGGTTCTTACCGGATGTATGCTTCGGGTTTCTTTACCCGCTTGCTCGGTAAGGAATATTGAGAAAATAATGATTACAACAATACCGCCTACATAAACCGAAATTTGAACTGCAGCAATGAACTCGGCTTCCATCCAAAAATACAAACCGGCAATACCGATTAGTGAAAATAATAGAAATATTGCCGAGCGGAATACCTTAGGGCAGGTAACAGACAGTAACCCTGTGATGAGTATCAGGGCTGCCAAACAGTAAAATATAATTTGATGTGCTGTCAATTTTGATAAAATTATTTGCTATAAAATATTTTTAGTTTTATTCAATTCCATCTCTCACTTTCGAGCCTGGTTTGTTCAAAATTTTTGTCAACTTGGTTCTGTCATACACGCTATGTTCAAAATCGTTAGCCATAATAATGGCATCACTGGGGCATGCTACTACACACATATTGCACATGGTACACATATCCAAACGATATACAAACTGGTCAATGGCTTTTTTTCTTTTGCCCTCTGGAGTTATGTCAAATTTGGTAACAATTTTAATGGAGCCATTAGGGCAAGCCAGCTCACATGCAGTACAACCTGTGCAGGCATGTTCATTATTTTCATCGTGCGGCATTACTACTTCACCTCTGAAGCGCTCGGCCAATACTAATGTGTCTTTGTTATCGGGGTATTGTTGAGTAATGATTTCTTTCGGGCGCACAAAATACCAGAGGGTACGGCGCATGCCGATACCCAATGATTTAATGGCTCCAAAAACATCTTTTATATATTGTGTAACAAACATAATTTTTTAAAAATGCCAACCGGCAATTGCAATAACAGTTGCCAGCAGTAAATTAAACAATGAAATTGGCAATAAATATTTCCATTCCAGATTCAATAATTGGTCAATACGCAGGCGTGGAAATGTCCATCTGAACCACATAATTACAAAAATGAGGAAGAAGGTCTTACCAAAAAACCATACAATGCCCGGAATATAATCCATAATGGAATTGAACCAGTTGTTTTCGCCAAAGTGTAAAGGCATCCATCCACCCAAAAAAAGCGTAGCGCCTATGGCACAAACAATGAACACGTTTGCATATTCTGCCAAAAAGAACAAGGCAAACTTCATTCCCGAATATTCTGTGTGGAAGCCTGCCGTAAGTTCGCTCTCAGCCTCTGCCATGTCGAATGGCGCACGATTGGTTTCGGCAGTAGCTGCTATAATGTATATAACAAATGCAATAATGGCGGGTATATGACCTTTGAAGATCCACCAACCATCAGCCTGTGCATTGATAATGTCTGAAATACGAAGGCTGCCGGTAAGCATCACGATAACAAGGATGGTAAGGCCGGCGCTAAGTTCATAACTTACAATTTGAGCGCCACTCCGCATGGCGCCGAGCAGAGAATACTTATTGTTACTACTCCAGCCGGCAGTAAGAATACCTATCACACCCAGTGAAGATACCGCCGTAATAAAAAATATGCCTACATTCACATCCCAAATCTGAAAACCTTTGGAAAAAGCAAAGGGAGCCAGCACCACCATGGCTACCACCATCACTATAAAAGGAGCCAGATTGAACAAAAATTTGTCCACATTATTGGGTGTAAATCCTTCTTTTACAATAAGTTTTAACGTATCAGCAGCAGTTTGAAAAATACCCATCGGGCCCACGCGATTGGGTCCAAGGCGGATTTGCATAAAGGAAGAAACTTTTCGCTCCATGAAAACCAATACCAATCCTAAAAAAGCAAATAATCCAATGACCAGTACCATAATGATTACTGCTTCAATGAGAAATGCAA
Source organism: Chitinophagaceae bacterium (assembly GCA_023957575.1). Lineage (GTDB taxonomy): Bacteria > Bacteroidota > Bacteroidia > Chitinophagales > Chitinophagaceae > Niabella. Next base: position 802,738 of record JAMLGU010000001.1, read on the forward strand.
TAGTGGGGCTAAACTGCAGGTTCAGCCAGCTATCCACCGATTTTGTTATGTTTTCTAAACTCCACATAATAGTTTACCGTTTATTTTTTCCGCTGAGGATTGAAAAACCGGTTTTATTGGTTTATTAAAAATTGATTAATATCTATTAATTCACCCATTCTCTCTTAATATTTAAATCCCCTATCTGTCAATATCGGGGATTACCAAATCCACAGAACCCATTACTGCCACAAAGTCGCCTATTTTCCCGCCTTTCACCATTGTTTCCATTGCACTCAGATTGCTAAAGCCGGGAGAACGAAACTTGATTCGATAAGGAGTAGTGCCACCTTCGCTTACAATATATACACCCAGCTCGCCCCTGGCAGTTTCTACCCGGCTGTAATATTCTCCTTTTGGAAGTTTTAACACCGCTTTGGTCTTTGCCTGAAAATCTCCATCGGGAATATTATCAATTAATTGCTCAATAATATATATGGATTGGCGCATTTCTTCCATCCTCACAATATATCTGGCCCAGGTATCGCAGCCGGTATCCGTTATTTCTTTAAAGTCTAATGTATCATAAACCCCGTATGGGTATAGTTTTCTTATGTCGCAACTAACGCCGCTTGCACGGGCGGTAGGGCCGCTCACTCCGTAAGAAATAGCGTCTTCTTTACTTAATATTCCTACCCCTTTTGTTCGATTTTGAAAAATGATATTACCCGTTACCAATTCGTCATACTCAGGCAGCTTTTCTTTAAACTGCTTTAAAAATGCTTTTACTTTTTTCTGAAAATCAGGGTGGAGATCAGCCATCACTCCGCCCGGTACCATATAATTCATGGTAAGGCGGGCACCACAGGTATCTTCAAAGATATCGGTTATCATTTCTCTTTCTCTAAAGGCGTGGAAAAATGGTGTCAAGGCTCCTATATCCATTGCCATGCTTCCCCACCAAAGCTGGTGCGATGCCAGCCTTGTAAGCTCGTCCATCAATACCCTGATTACCTCAGCGCGTGGCGGAATTTCTAATTCTAAGCCTTTTTCTACTGCCAGACAACAGGCGTGATTATTGATGTGAGATGACAGATAGTCCATGCGGCTGGTAGTATAAACAAATTGCCTGTAGTTGAGGCTTTCGCACATTTTTTCAATCGAACGATGGATATATCCTAAGTGTGGCTCTAATTTGATAATGGTTTCGCCATTGAGCGTAATTACAAAATGCAGCACCCCGTGGGTGGCAGGATGCTGAGGCCCCACATTGATCACCATGTACCCATCATGGCCTGAACGATCTAATATTTCTGACTGGCGATACATTTTTTGTTTTATGTTTCAGGTTTCGGGTTTGAATAGTTGATTTATAAAATCGTAAACTTCAAACCTAAAAACCATTTATTTAATCTTCTATATTTTTAAATCCTGATAAAAATACTGTCAACTACCTAATATTATTTGACTAAAGTTTTATCATATTCACCGGATCTTCAAAATCTTTTCTCATGGGATTACGGCCTTCCCATCCGTCAGGCAAAATCAGTAATCGAAGGTCGGGATGATTGAGAAAATTCACACCAAACATTTCATACACTTCTCTTTCATGAAACTCTGCGGTTCTCCAAATTTGTGCTACTGATTCTATTTCAGGATTACTTCTGTCCAAATCTACCTTTACAACTACGGTATCTCGGGTACCGGTAGCGCTCAGGTGATAAACCATCGTCAGTTTCGTCTTCCAGTCAATACAGGTAAGGCAAAACATGTAGTCGAAAGGGAAATCGCCAAAATTACGAAGCGATTGGGCCACCTGCAGCCAGTCAGTCGCCGGCACTGTCATATTCAGCCATTGCCCGCTTTCGTCAAAAGAAGCTGTTGTGAAGATTTCAGCCAATTTTATTTTCAGTTCTTCCTTATTCATTTGTATAAACAATTATTTAAACTCAATCTCAACCTCAACCTCAATCTTAACCTCAACCTCAACCTCACCCTAACTCTTCACTCATCTCTTTTTTGATTTGCTCCCTTGTAAGTCCGGCTTTAATTTTTTTCTGCAGCGTAATCAGCGCATGCATCAGCGCTTCAGGGCGCGGAGGGCATCCGGGGATATACACATCTACCGGTATCACATGGTCTGCCCCTTTTACTACCGAATAGGTATTATAAAAAAACGGTCCGCCACTAATGGCACAAGCGCCCATTGCCACCACATATTTCGGTTCTGCCATCTGGTCGTAAAGTCTTTTAAGCACTGGAGCCATTTTGTTCACAATTGTTCCGGCAATGATGATAACGTCTGCCTGCCGGGGAGTAGCGCGTACTACTTCAAAACCAAACCGGCTCCAATCGTACTTTGCCGAGTTAACGCTCATAAATTCAATGGCACAACAACTGGTGCCAAAGGTGAGCGGCCAAAGCGAGTTGCTGCGTGCCCAGTTGATGACATCATCCAGCACGCCGGTACTCACAGTGGCGCCTCCCTCATTCAATATTTTGCCGGGAAAAACTTCTGTGGTGGATTGTATGGTTTGATTATCGCTCATTTTTTTGATTAAAATTCAATATTTAAGGGTATTCTTTGCTATAAATGGTTAAATATCAACCTCTTATAGGGTTTGTTACTGCCATTTCAACGCTCCTTTTTTATGAGCGTATAAGAATCCCATAAACAATATAAAGAAAAAAATTACTACCTCTATCAGTGCCAGCCATCCTACGCTTTTCACTACTACCGCCCAGGGATAGAGAAATATTAGTTCAACATCAAAAATTAAAAATATTAAGGCAAATAAATAATAACCCACATTAAACTGAATCCAACTGGGTCCTTTTGTGGGTATTCCACATTCATAAGGTTCGCCCTTTTGTTCATTGGTTCCGGCTTTAAGCACAAGCTTGGAAATGAGCAATGCAATTACCGAAAAGGCAATTGCAGCAATGGCAAGAATTATAATCGATGCAGCTCCCATTGATTCATTTTTTAATCATGGCAAAAATAATGTTAAGGCATTATACGAATCTATGATAAATATATACAGAAATATGTTATTTATCATTTTTTCTAAGGAAAATATTGGTTATGTAGAGAAAAGTTTAGATTAACCAGGGAAATTTAAAGCAAGCTTCATCATAAAGACTATAATCCGCAGTACCGTTTACCGCAAAAGTTTTTACCAGCGCTGCATCTTTCTCCAAAAGTTCTTTTGCATATCTGAGGGATGCCCCTGTTTTCACACGGTCTTCTACCAATAAAATACGCCTGTTTTTAAATTCAAAGTCAATTGGAACAATCAGTTTTGGCTTATCATAAATAGGTTTTTGCTTTGTATCGCGCCAATTAATTCGCAGTAAACGAATTTCTATATTAAGCCGCTGATTGAGGATAGCAGCAGGAATAAGGCCGCCATTGGCAATAGCCACTAACAGGTCAAAATCTTCTTCAAAGGTGAATGAAGCTAATTTTTCTTTTACTTCTTCAAATGATTTCAATAATTATGGGTTGGAACTCTTGTCCTTTTTTTGATTGATTTTAATATTTAGCCAAAGCTTTTAATACAATATAACCGCCAAATATTTGTAAAAACATACCTGGAAGACCCAGTTTTAAATCCTGAACCGCCAGATTAATATCTTTTACAATTACCCACTCAACCGCCGAGCCCAAAAGTTGATACGCTACTACCACGATAACAAGCGCCAGAATGGAAATGTTTTTAAAATATTTTGCTGCCGCAAATGCTGCAATTGCCAGAAAGGCTGATTTAACGAGAATAGCCGGTAAAAAGGCAGCAGGAGGCATCCCAAAAAAGGCATAATTTAATACCGGAGATAACACCGCAGTCAATAATCCTGCCATCAGACCATATTTATAGGCGGCAATAAGCGTGAAAAAATAAATGGGCAGAAAAATTAAACCTCCATTGGGCATTAAATGCGCCAATTGGGGCAATAAAATATTACCAATTACAAATAACCCTGCGAAAAGATAGGTACGATAATCGCTTATGGCCAGATTACGAAGTTGAATTGAAGCGTTCATAATATCTAAATTATTGGTTTATATATTTTTATATTAATGTTGTCTTAATCTTTGATACAATATTTACACCAATCAGGTTAATTTAATTAAAAGTTGAAGGTACAAAAATTTTGCAGAACAGTAACCATGATTTTTGACAGGTTCTGCAAGAATAATATTAGTAAAGATGTCTGCTTAAAAGGATTGGGTAAAAGCAAGTCTGAACAAAAAACTAAGCCCAAAAAAGCTTGCACTTCTAAAACGGAGCAAACCTTCACCTGGTAAGGATTTTAGTATCTAATTTGCTTATTTTTGAGGAAACTCCAGATAAAATAAAACTGTTTTTAATATTTCAAGCGTAAAATTTTTCTTTTTATAATAAAAACCCTACCTTTGCCGTCCAAAAATTATATAGATGGCCAATCATAAAGCAACAAAAAAGGATACAAGGCAGGTTGCCAAACGTAGAGAAAGAAACAGGTATTATGGCAAAACCACTCGTAATGCTATCAGAGATATTACTGCTGCAGATGCAAAAGATGCGTCTGAAAAGCTTCCTTCTGTAGAAAGCATGATTGATAAACTTGCTAAAAGAGGAGTAATACATCGTAATAAAGCTGCCAACCTGAAAAGCAAACTGGCTAAAAAGATTAATACTGCCAAGGCTGCAAAATAAAGTCTGGTGTCAAACATATTTAAATAATAAAAGAAGGCTTTTAGCCTTCTTTTTTGCATTTATAATCTGTGAAATGAAAAACTTATCTGCATAATTTGTACGCTAATGAATAACGTGTTGGGTTATTAACTCAGCAATATACATTATCTGGTATTTAAAAAATTATTAAACAGCTCAATAGCCTGATTGTCATTAAATAAGGCCAGATGACCTTCATTCTTTACCTCAAAAAATTGTGTTTCCTTGCAATCTGAGCAATTCATTAGGTTTTGTTTGAAGGTTTGCCAGGAATACATTTGCACCGGCGAATCATGTAACCCCTGTATAAAAAGTATATCCGATTTGAAACCACTTGTAAATTTTAATAGCGACCTGTCGAGGTAGGGTTCGGGATTATCTGAGGCAAAACCATATTGATTATAAAGGAGCGTACAAGCCGCACTGGATTTTATTTGTCTTTTTTCTTCCAGCTGACACCTGTAAGCCAGATTAAGAGGCCCGGGCGCATTGGCTATTACTCCATTAACACTGTGCAACCTGTTTAGCCGGGTTACCAGATAGCCTCCTTGTGAATGCCCCGCAAGAAATATTTTTTTTGTTGGGATTCCCAATTCTGCATTTGCCTTGTTTTTTACCCACAAAAGTGCGGCTTCAGCTTGTGGCAAATTGTCGCCTATGAGTAGGCCTTCCTCGGGATAGGCCACGCTTATTATAGTTGTATTTTTATGGCGGAGGATTTTTCTAAAATTTTGAAGTGTGGTTTCAGTAGCATCCAAAATTTTTTTATCGGCTACTACCGTGCCATGATACACCATCAGTACATCGGTGGGTTCTCCAGCGGGTTTGTCTATAATGATATCTACCTTTACGCCATTGTAATGGATACTTTTTACGACTTTATAGGGTCTTTCAGAAATCTGACTGTTATTTTTTTGATTAACACAGGCTTGAAGCCCAAGCAATACAATCCATTGCAAGCAAGCTAAAGATTTCATCATTGTTTTTGTTTCATTCTCCAAACTTCTGTTTGTTGCATAACAGAAGAGAGAGAACCCTGTTGGGAGATTTTTAGAATCCCCTATTTTCTGTCGTTTGGTACTTATGCAGGCCGGGGCAGTTCTCGGCAGCTTCTTTATCCACTATAATATAATAATTGGGGATTCTTCTTTCTAACCATTTGTCTAATTCCTGATTTTTCTTAATCATCATTGCCTGATCGGCTATTTTGCTGTAGTCATCTTTCAGGTTAAGCCTGTGTGCCTCTGTTCTTGATTTCAGATATACTAATCTAACCCCTTTTTTGCCTTGGTCATTTGTAAAATTAACCGGTTGCGAAATATCGCCCACCTTCATATCTTTAATAGTGTTCAGCATTTCTTTGTCCAGGTGATCAATTGGGATAAAGGTAGAGCCATCTTCATTTAAAATAAAAGGTCCGTAATTTTTTAAATTATCATCATCGCTGTATTTGTAAGCAGCATCCTTGAAGGAGATTTTGTTTTCAATAATTTCCGCTCTTACAGAGTCCAATTTTGCTCTGGCAATGCTAAGTTCGGTTTCTGTAACCGGAGGAATACGAAGAATCATTCTAATTTTAGCATCATCTCCACGTCTGTCCTCCTGTTTAATTAAAAAATAACCGAATTTATTGGATTTCACCGGCATAGAAATCTCTCCTGGTTTAAGCCTGAACGAGGTGGAAAGAAAGACAGGGTCCCAGGTATTTTTATCAGAACGGTTGATTTCATAATTACCACCTCTTTCTTTACTTCCCGGGTCCTCAGAAACTCTTTTGGCCAGATTTTCGAATGTTGTTGCGCCGGATTCAATCTGTTTTTTATAGTTAAGCATTTCATTGTAGATGTAATCCTCTACCTCTTTTGCAGCTTTTGGATAAATATTGATTTGACCAACTTCTATTTGTGATTCGATAAAGGGTAAACTATCAGTTGGGATTTTGTCAAAAAAGGTTTTTACCTCTGAGGGTGTAATATGCACATTTTCAACAACTTTCCTCTGCATTGCCTGTGCCAGAAGTTGCTCTCTGATTAATGGTCTGGAGTCATCTTTGAGCTGATAAACAGTTTTTCCGGCTATTTCTTCCAACGCCTGAACACTACCAAACTGATTAATCCAGTTTCTGGTTCTTAAATCCAGTTGTGCTTCCACATCTTCATCGGAAACAGGCAAGGAGTCCTTTTCGGCCTGAAGTGCCAATATTTTAGAAAGCATAGATTGCTCCATAATTACACAGGCTGCATTTTCGGGCAAATGATCTCCCCTGCGCATAGCGTCCGAAATCTCGTTTTGGATATCTGATTGTAGAATAATTCTATCTCCAACAACACCTAAAATTTTGTCAATCACTACTTTATGTGCCTGCCCCTGCTTCGATTGAGAAAATGCTGCAGCAGCAAGGAGCATAAATACTATTGTAAATAAATATCTGAAACTAACCATAAACTCAAAAATAATCCTGTGTTTATTATAAAGGGTTGAAATATATTTCATTTAACAAAACAATAACCCAATTACCAAATTGACCAATAACAAAGCAAAAGAATTATTTGCATTTGTTCACTATCCAATTTTATAATGTTCTTTTTACTTCTTCCAGTTCGTAAGCTTCTACCACATCGCCTGCTTTTATGTCATTGTAGTTTTTAATGGTTAAACCACATTCCATTCCGTTCAGTACTTCTTTGGCATCATCTTTAAATCTTTTTAGCGAACCCAGTTCGGCCACTACACCTTCTCCTGTAGGATAGACTACGATACCGTCACGGATAAGTCTGATTTTGGAGTCTCTTCTTATTTTGCCATCCAAAACAAAGCATCCTGCAACGGTAGCTTTATCAAATTTGAATACTTCTCTAACCTCTACGTTGGCTATGATTTTTTCCTGTACACTCGGTTCCATCATACCTTCCATAGCGCTCTTAATTTCTTCTATGGCAGTGTAAATGATAGAGTACATCTTTATCTCAATACCGGCATTTTCAGCAAGTTTTGAAGCTTGCATTGATGGTCTTACATTAAATGCAATTACGATAGCATCGGAAGCTTCGGCTAAAACGATATCGCTTTCATTTATTTGGCCCACTCCTTTATGAATAACATTTACCAGAATTTCGTCGGTTGATAGTTTTTGAAGTGAATCGCTCAATGCCTCTACCGAGCCGTCCACATCTCCTTTGATGATTATATTTAATTCCTTAAAGTTGCCCAATGCCAAACGACGTCCGATTTCGTCGAGGGTAATATGTTTTTTGGTTCTGATACCTTGTTCTCTCAATATTTGCGCTCTTCGGTTGGCAATTTCTTTAGCTTCTCCCTCATCGGTATATACTTTGAAGGTTTCACCTGCCTGGGGTGCGCCATTTAAGCCCAGTATTACTACGGGATCGGATGGACCAGCTTCTTCCAGCTTTTTATTTCTTTCGTTGAACATTGCTTTTACCCTGCCAAAATATTGACCGCTTACTATCAGATCGCCCATTTTTAGTGTGCCACTTTCTACAAGCATGGTAGCCACATATCCCCGTCCTTTATCCAATGTAGCTTCTATAATGGTTCCTGATGCTTCTTTGTAAGGATTGGCTTTTAGCTCAAGCAGTTCAGCCTCCAGCAGTATTTTTTCCAACAATTTATCGATGTTCAGGCCTTGTTTGGCAGAAAGTTCCTGGCTTTGGTATTTTCCTCCCCATTCTTCTACCAAAATATTCATTTGAGATAATTGCTCATAAATCTTTTGAGGGTTGGCGCCGTCTTTATCAATTTTGTTAATGGCAAAAATCATGGGTACACCTGCTGCCTGCGCATGGCTGATGGCCTCACGTGTCTGAGGCATCACTGCATCGTCTGCCGCTACCACTATTACTGCTATATCAGTAACCTTGGCGCCACGTGCGCGCATTGCTGTAAAGGCCTCGTGTCCGGGTGTGTCGAGAAAGGTTATTTTTTTGTCATCTGCTACTTTTACCTTGTAGGCGCCAATGTGCTGAGTGATTCCGCCTGCTTCACCGGCTACCACATTAGCATTTCTGATGTAGTCAAGAAGTGAAGTTTTTCCATGGTCAACGTGCCCCATGATGGTAACAATCGGGCTTCTGGGCATCAATTTGCTTTCATCTTCTTCGATGTCGTCATCTTCTTCCATTTCCATTTGTTGCTCCATGCCGATAAATTCTACATCGAAGCCAAATTCATTGGCTACCAGTTCGATTACTTCGGCATCCAATCGTTGATTAATGGACACCATGATACCAAGCCCCATACATTTGCTAATTACTTCGGCAAAACTTACATCCATAAGGCTTGCCAGCTCACTTACACTTATAAACTCGGTTACCTGCAGTTTGTTATCAATTGCTTCTTCGTTCATTGCTTCTTCTGAGTCGTGCCTTTTTTCGCGGCGGGCTCGGGCTCTCATGCTTTTTTGCTTGTGACCGCCACCGGATAGTTTGGCTTGTGTTTCTCTAATTTTTTCTTGAATTTCCTTTTCGTCAATTTGTTTTTCTTCTCGATGAGGTCTGTGTCTGTCTCGGCCTCCTCCTCTTTGTCCACCCCTGCCATGTTGATCTCCTCCTCTTTGTCCTCCTCCTCTTTGTTTGTCTGATGTTTTGCGGTTGTCGCTTTCTGCTTTAACTTCCTTTTTCTCAATAGGAATACGTTTGCGTTTACGTTTTTCTTCACGTTTGGGCCTGGTTTCATTATCCACAGGAAGTTCTATTTTTCCCAAAATTTTGGGTCCTTCAATTTTTTCGGCCTGTATTTTTGTGATTTCAGGTTCTTCTTCCTGCACTGGAGGTTGCGGAATTTCTTCCTCTTTAGGTTTTTGTACGACCGGTAATTCTGCAACTTTTGGCTCCTCAACAGTTTTTTTCTTAACTATTGGCTTTTTGGCCGATTCTTTTTCAGCTTTTTTGGGTCTGGTAGAGGAGTCAATTGCCGAAAGGTCTATTTTGTTTAAAATCTTAGGCCCTTCAATTTCGGGGGCATCAATTTTTAGCTCAGATTTTTCTTCGGTTTTTTCTATAACCGGTATTGTCTCTTCTTGAGTTACAGTCTCCTTTACTTCTACCTTTACTTCTACCGTTTCTTCAGGCGTTTCTCCGGGCAATTCTATTTTTCCTACAATTTTAGGCCCTTCAATTTTTTCGGCTTCAATGGCAATTACTTCCTGAATCGGTTCAGAGGCAACCAATTTCTCTTCCTCTTTTTCTTTTTTTGGTGCGACAACTATAGTTTCCTCTTCTTTCTTTCTTTTGGATTCAGCTCCAACTCCTTTGGGTAGATCAACCTGATCACTTTTAATTTTTGCCACTTTATCGCTATGGAACTGTTGTTGCAAGGCAACATACATGTCTTCGCTAAGTTTTGAAGAAGGCTTCAGTTCATCACGCAAGAAACCCTTACCTACCAAATAGTCAATAAGTGTTTCCTGACCAATATTAAACTCTTTGGCCGCCTGTAATAATCTCGGAAGTTTTATTTCTGCCATAAATATTTTTATCTCTCACTTTTATTTTTACCCTTCAACACATTTTGTTCAGTTTTATCTATCTGTGCCTCTATATCAGCCCTTTTATTCCCGTTCTAATTCTTCCTGCAAAATTCTTCTTACTTCTTCTACCGTTTCTTTTTCAAGATCGGCTCTTTTTTCGAGTTCTGCTGCCGAAATGCGTAATACGCTGCGGGCTGTGTCGCAACCAACATTTTTTAAAGCATCAATTACCCATTCATCAATTTCATCTGCAAACTCTTCCAGATCCACATCAAACTCTTCGTCTTCCTCCTCGCTGTCGCGATATACATCTAATTCATACCCTGTAAGTTCTGATGCCAATTTAATATTTACACCTCTTTTGCCTATGGCCAAAGATACCTGATCGGGTTTAAGAAAAATATTTGCATGTTTTCTTTCGTGATCAACAGCCATACTGCTGATTTTGGCGGGCGTAAGCGAGCGTTGAATCAGCAATTGCATATTAGTAGTCCAGTTGATAACGTCGATGTTTTCATTTTTCAATTCTCTTACGATACCATGAATTCGGCTTCCCTTCATTCCCACACATGCACCTACGGGGTCAATGCGGTCGTCATAAGATTCTACAGCCACTTTGGCTCTTTCTCCCGGCTCTCTTACTATTTTTTTAATGATAATGAGACCGTCAAAAATTTCGGGAACTTCTATTTCGAGCAGTTTTGCTAAAAAGGCTTCAGAAGTTCTTGACAAAATAATAACCGGATTATTATTTTTTAAATCTACTCTGGTAACAACTGCACGTATATTTTCGCCCTTTTTGAAATAATCCTGCGGTATTTGCTCACTTTTGGGCAAAATCAGCTCATTTCCTTCTTCATCTAAGAGTAAGACTTCTTTTTTCCACACCTGATATACTTCGGCGCTGATGATTTCACCAATTCTGTCTTCATATTTTTTTGCCAGGATATTTTTTTTCAAATCGCTGATACGGCTGGCAAGGGTTTGTTTTGCTGCCAAAATAGCCCTGCGACCGAAATCAATCAGGTCAATTTCTTCAAAAAGTTCTTCTCCTACCTCGTAATCAGGCTCCTGTTTGATGGCTTCGGAATAAGCCACCTCAGCCAGTGGATCCTGAACCTCGCCATCTTCAACAATGATTCTGTGCCGCACGATTTCAAGGTCGCCTTTTTCGGCATTTACGATAACGTCAAAATTGTCATCGCTCCCATATTTTTTGCGAAGCAATGTTTTAAATACATCTTCTATCACCTTCATCAGGGTAGGACGGTCAATATTTTCGGCATCTTTAAAGTCCTGAAATGCTTCTATTAAATTAATACTTGCCATACTGAAGTACGATTATTGAAATTATATTTTTAAAATTTTATGATGATATGTGTGGTTTTAATATCAGAAACCGGTATAATATGTTGTTTTATTTCTGTTTTTTTACTTCCTGCCGAGGGGCTTTTTGCATTGCCTTTCTTTTTTATTTCTTCATCTAAAATGATTTGACTATCAGAAACGGATACTAACTTTCCTTCGAGTGCGTGCTCGTCCTTGAAGGTGATTTTAACATCACGGCCAATATTTTTAACATACTGACGATGAAGTTTCAGAGGCTCGTCCAACCCTGCTGATGATACTTCTAATGAAAAATCGCCATCTGGGTATAATGCCTTCTCTTCCAATACTTTATACAGGGTTCTGTTATATTTTACCAAATCGTCAATACCTATACCGACATCGCCGTCAATATATACTTTGATATTATTGGTAGGTTTTATTTTCACCTCTACCAAAAAATGAGCAGGATTGGCCGATAAAATGTTTTCGGTTTCCTGAGCAACGGTTTGTATTATCGTTTCTTTAGTCATATATAAAGAAGAAGGGAACGCCACCGTTCCCTCACTCAAAATCTGATGCAAAATTAGGGAAAATAATCGAGAATTTATTTTTTTTGTGGAAAATTACTTTCTTGCAAAAATGAATACTTGTAAAACCTTGGGGGCATAACCATTGGAGAAAGATTGGTATGGCTAATTTTAAACCTGATTTATAACCGTTGCGCTTATAAGTTGAATCTATCCATTTTAAAAGAAGATATTTAAATGCACCAATTTGCGAATATCTTTGAACATTTTGCAAGATAAAAGAATGTGCAATAGCCTTTTTATTCTTCTGTTTGGTTGATTATCCAATTTATCCAACCGATAATTGTTGATGCACGCCTGAAATAGGTTGTGTCTGAATTTACATTGTGTAGTTTAGACCGTTTCATAATTTCAACAATAATTCCCTTTTCTGACATCTCTCCATTTTCAAGATAAAGTTTCAATGTTTCTTTAAATGCTTTATGTGAAACAATTTGTTTTACAAATTCTTTTTGTCTGTCGATAAGGCTCAAGTTAAAAACCTGTTTCCCTTTTGTTGTCAAAAAACAGCCTGTTTGCCTCGTTAATGGATCTCGTCCTATTTCAATTAGTCCTAAATATTTACCAGCATTAGAGTAGTAATCTGTTTGTCTTCCGTCAAAGTCATAGTTTTGAGTAATTTCCTCTTTTGTGATAAATTCTTTTTGCTTCAAAAGCTCACAAAGGTTAATTACTCTTTCAAAACTATCAGCTTGCGGAAAAGGAATTTCAGGTTCTTTGACAGCTTTGGTTGTATCAATAATTTCAGATAATGCTTCAAGGTTAAAACTCCCTTCTTGAACAACATATTTTCTATGTTTAACAAGAACAAGAGAGTTGTAATGATTGACATTAGAGAACGCATATTCTCGTAAATGAAAGATGCCATTTGAATATGTCAAGAAAATAGGGCGAACTTGCTTCTGTATTTTACTGCTCCAAAGTTTAAAAGGATAGTAAAGTTGTCTAACAAGAAAATCGTCAGATATATAGTTTTTAGCTTCAATAAGATTTAGAGAGTTATCGCCCTCGTAACCCCCGTCAATTTCTATTTGAGAATTACCAACGATAACATTAAATAATCCTTTTGGGGAGTTGATGCCAAAATTAAATGAAGATGAGCTCATTCTGCCACTTACAGTTGGCAAAAGATTTTCCTCGTTTGTGAAATCGTGAAGAATTTTTGAAACAAAGGCACAGTTAATGGCCGTTGCTTCACTTGTTATATCACGATAATCAAGGCTTTCTAAAAATGTAGGGAACTTGATTGGGGTGATTTCAATATCAGTTGAATCAAATTTACAAAAAGTTTCAAATTCTCCAATAACATAACCTCCTCTTGAAGTAGGGAGTATAGACAATTTATTTTTAGAAAATAATTCAGGTAAATGTGATTTATGATCAAATTTTGTCATTAACCTTGCTTCACGAAACTCATTAATTTTTGTTGCTGTAATTTCAATATGACCCTCTTTCAAAATCTTGTCAAGAATTTTGTGCTTTTCAAATATCTTTTCCCATGCAAGGTCATTCTTGGATTTATTCATAGTTCCTAATTAAGACTTCATTTACTTCTCCACGGTCAGCCCCGTTTGAATTAATTGCTCTGTTGGCTTTTACAATAGATATATTATAGCCTTTATACAAATCTTTAATAAACTCTGCCGAAGAATTTGAAAGTAAAAATTTTACGCCTTTTTTATTTAATTCATCGCAAGCAGTTTTTAAATCAATTTGGTCATACATATTCCAACCGCCCTGAATGTAACCTGTAAAATTAGAGTTTTCAGAAATCGGATGATAGGGAGGGTCTAAATACACAAAACATTTTTTGTCTGCTTGTTTTAAAACCTCAGAATAATCTCCGCTTTTAATTTCTATGTTATTGCAATTTAAAAATTTATTTACCGCTTTTAAAGTAGGTTCGTTTACAATGTTTGGATTTTTGTACCGACCAAAAGGTGAATTAAATTCACCCGAACTGTTTACTCTGTACAGTCCATTAAAACAGGTCTTGTTTAAAAAAATAACTCTGGATGCTCGTTGAACATTGGTAAGATTTTTGAACGCCTTATTTCTGTCTAAACTTCGTATTGAGTAAAAATATTCGGCTTCGTTTTTATGCTTTTTAAGGTCTGTTATGAGTTCGTCAAGGTTGTTTTTAATAACTTTATATACATTAATTAACTCCTCATTGAAGTCATTAATTATTGCATTTTTAGGTTGTAGCTTAAATAATACAGCACCTCCGCCAATAAATGGCTCTATGTATTTATAATTTTTTATATTTTCTGGCAAATGTTTGATTATTGAAGGCATAAGTTGTCTTTTGCCTCCAACCCATTTCAAGAATGGTGCTACCAACTTGTTGTTTCTTGCCATTTCTTATTTTTCTATCTACTAAATACTTTAGTTCGCAAGTTAGTAAATTTTGGTCAACTCGTCCAAATTTTTAAGTCAGTTTATTTTGTGCAGTATGTTGGGTTAAGTTTTCGACTAACATAAACTTTGTAAAATGGCGGATTTGGTGCATAAATAAAGTACAGTTTTTCGATTGAATTTTTATGCAAAACATAGGATTTTTTTTTGATTTCCACTATTTTTCCAAGTTGCCAAAAATTGTTCCATACACTACCCATATACGTAACCCCTCTAATTCCACTTGTTTCGTCGTGTATCCCACACTGAAATCCCGAACTTATATTGTACCGGATTGCTAAACCGGTTGGATAAGGAACCGCTGACATATAAGCCTAATTTTATCTTTTGCAATAATTGAAAGGGTAGTTTGAAAACCCGTTCTATGCCGGTGTACATTTCTACATACCTCAGGTTTCTTTCGGGAGCAATGAGAAATCCTGCGCCGGCTACCTCACGCAAGCCAATTTTTTTCAACAGGGGTATCTTATTTACAATAGCGCCATTAAACTCATGAAAATAATGACCTTCGTAAAACCGCTTGAAGACAGGGAAGGTAGAGTCTAAAGACTGAAAGTACTCATTGGGGTTTAAAAATAAAAACGGATCGCCTCTGCGTTGGTACTTGTAATCTACAAGTTTCAGTTCTTTTTTGTTTATAAAAGAGCCTGTTTTGATGGTGTATTGCGATACTCCCGCCGTGCCTAATCTCAGGAATTGCTGCAAACCTATTTCTAAATAATCAAAATTAACTTCACTATTGAATATTTGAGGTACTCCTTTTCGCCATTTCAGATATACAGTAGGCCATTTGGATTCCAAAATGATTTTTTCGTGCCGTTCTCTGATGTAGGGCTGAAAGGGAGTGTAGCGAAGTTCCACAGTTCCGTAAAAAGCATTGTAAGGGTCAAAAGCCGGAGCCCTGTTGGCGAGGCTGTCCAATGGATAAAAAATACTGTCCATAAACCCGTAGGTTTTATAGCCGGCAAGGCTTCTTCTCAGTGCCATATCTGCATTGAAGTTCACTGCCAGACCATTAACTAACTCGCGACCCCAGCCAATACCAAGAGAATTATCCAGATAGTAGTTGTTTCTCTTCATCTGGTTGATGATGGCATCTCCCGAAAAAATGCTGGCAAAACCTCTCTGTGCCGAAAGCGTGTAATATCCCTGATTGAAAGTATTATATTTTCTCCTCAAAAAAATGTTGCCGTTTACGTCTTTATTCAATAACCCATAGCTTATGGTACTGAACATTGAGAGCGATTTTTTATTAACCGGATCAGTTTTGGCAAACGAAAAAGGCAGTTGTACTCTTACTCCACCATACGAAATGGGGCTTATCATTGCCAATAACGATGGGAAGCTGTATAAAGTACCTTTTTCATGGTTGCTCAATGGTTGGCCTTGGTAAAGTAGTTTTTGCCAGGTGATTCTGTTAAGTTTTCTGTCAATAGAATCAAGATAAGCCTTGCTGTGGGTATATGAATAAATACTGTCGCGGTAGCGTACAAATCTGACCTCTTTTTCGCTCAAAGGTTCAAGGCGTACTGTGTTCCAAAAGGTAGAATCGCGTGAGTAGGCGCTGTCGGTGGTGGCGCTAAGTTCCGGTCCGAAATATTTTTTGTCGAATTTCTTATTCAATTCATAATCAGTATATAAAGCCGTAGAATTACCCGAAATCAGGGATTTGTTGTTTTTAGAATAGTAAGTAAAAACTTCTTTCGACACCATCCAGGCCACACCATCCACCCATTCATATTGCTGATACACCTCAAAGTAATCATATACCGGCAGGTGATATTTCGGTAATGTATATCTTGCTTCCAATACTACCCAGGCGCTGTCGTCTATCACTAATTCGCCTGTTAAAGTTGCATTACTGATTGTTCCCGGCCTGAACCGGATAGTAATTTGATTGTGATTGCCTTTTTTCACAATGCTGATGGTTTTGAATTTATAGGCAATCAAGCCACTATAACTTACCGGTGAAACAAGGGGAATGGCAGCCACTTTTGGCACATTTATCAGATTGTCATAAAGACTAAAACGCCCGTCTGTAAGGCTTTGATAAAAAAGATTGCCTACATTGCCTCTTTTTGTAATTCCAATTCTTTCCTCTTTAAGTTTGCCATTCTCATAATCCATTTTCAGCATAATTTCGGCCATAGCCATCTGTTGCAAATCTTTATTGAGGCTGTCTTTGTTTTGCTTCGTTTTATTCTTTGAAATCCTTAGCGTGGAATCCTCCTGTACTGCTTTGATATATACATTGCAGCTATATGCGCCGGCAGCATTTTGAATTTCTTCTTTATGTTTGATTACCTGTCTGATAAACTCTTCTGCCCGGTCTTTTACTAATGATTTTACAGTTACGCCTGCAAGATTCCGGTCGTTTTCTTCCAGAATGATATTTTGCACCACCGAAGATTTATTGATAATGATTTCGAGCGTTAACGGTTCATAACCAATCATGGTAACGACTAGTTCATGAATACCATTCGGCAGATTGAGTGAGTAGGAGCCGTTTTCTTTGGTGATAACGGAGTTGCGGGTATTCTTAACCTGAACGGTAGCAAAAGCCAACGGCTCCATTCGGGTGTTGGTAATTTTTCCAAACACCTTGTATTCCTGTGCAGATGCGCTAAGGTTTATAAAAATTAATATATAAAATAATAGTCTTTTCACACGTATTTCAAACGGGCGGTAAAGATGGGGTGTTGGTTAAAAATTGGAGGATAAAAATCAATTATTTAGTAAGGTTTTAACAAAATTCACAGATGTTGAAAAAAATAATAGTTGAAGTAGTATTAAAATATTTATATTTGAATCAGAAGGGCAGGCTTTTGTAACAAACAAATGACGAGCAATATTCCGGTTGGCCCTTTGCCGGTTATGATGTATTAAAAATTTTGCTGAATTGACTGAATCAATTATTAACCTGGAAACCGTTAATCCCATTGAATTTTTTGGCGTTAACAATGGAAAATTGGACATCCTGAAAAAGAGATTTCCGCTGTTAAAAATCCTTTCTCGTGGCAAACAAATTAAACTGAGTGGCTCCCCCGAGCAAATTCAGGCGGCTACCGAAAAGATTAATCTGGTGATTTCTTATATTGAAAGAAACGGTCACATGAGTGAAAACTATTTCGACCAGATTATTGGTGGCGATGACAGTGAAGTGATTGACCATTTTGTAGAAAGGCATCCAAACGAAGTATTAGTGTTTGGCCCCAATGGGAAGTCGGTAAGGGCCAGAACCCTTAACCAGAAACGCTTGGTGCAGGAAGCCGAGAAAAATGATATCGTTTTTGCCATTGGACCTGCCGGTACCGGTAAAACCTATACCGCAGTGGCGCTGGCAGTAAGAGCATTGAAAAACAAACAGGTAAAAAAGATTATCTTAACCCGCCCCGCTGTGGAAGCGGGAGAAAGTCTGGGTTTTTTGCCCGGCGACCTCAAGGAAAAAATTGATCCTTATCTGCGACCGCTTTACGATGCGCTGGATGATATGATACCGGCTGATAAATTGGGTTATTACATGAGTACCCGTGCCATTGAAATAGCGCCACTGGCTTATATGCGCGGTCGTACATTGGATAATGCTTTTATTATACTGGATGAAGCGCAGAATGCGACGGACTTGCAGTTGAAAATGTTTTTGACCCGTATCGGAGCTAATGCAAAGGGCATCATCACAGGCGATCTTACACAGATAGATCTGCCACGCAATCAGCGAAGTGGCCTGCAAACTGCCGTACGAATTTTAAATAATATCTCGGGCATCGGTCATATTGAACTCGATGAGGAAGATGTGGTACGCCACCGCTTAGTAAAGGCAATCATTAAAGCATATCATAAAGAACATGAAAGAAACACAGAAAGAAGTGATTTTCAATCTAAATAACAATCTTCATTGTGCTTTAAAAAGGTGGCTTTCGGGCTGCCTTTTTGTTTTTTTGATGCTTTCGTTTAATTCAAATCAAAGCTCAGAAGAATATATCCTTCAGTTTGGTAAAATTGACAGCATAAAACCAATCTTAAAAACAGGTGATCTGGTAGTAAGAAATGGTATTGACGATATCAGCCGTGCAGCAAGAAGTTTCAACAGGATTGATACTAATTTTTCGCACTGCGGAATAGTGATTTTAGAAAATGATACAGCTTTTGTTTATCATGCTTTGGGGGGAGTTTACAATCCGGGACAAAACCTGATGCGACAGCCTGTTGACAGTTTCTGTAATCCGAAAGAAAATGATAAAGTCGCTTTTTTCAGATATGGAATGGATGAAGGTCAAATCAATAATCTGAAAAATGTGGTCAGGAAACATTTTGAGCAAAAATTGCTGTTTGACATGTTCTTCAATTTTGATACGGATGACAGAATGTACTGCTCCGAATTTGTGTTCAAAAGCCTCAATGCCGCTATGGTTGGTGTATTCACTCAGATTCTTCATACCGAAAAGGAACCGGTTTTTGTGTCAATTGACGATTTGTATTTAAACCGGTTTGCCCAACCGATTAAGGAAATTGATTTTTCCCGATAAATCAATTTTTCGTTTATACTTTTATCCGTCCACCCATTTTAGCGCCTGCTCAAAATCTTTTATCAGATAGTCGGCATCTTCTAATCCGAAATAGAGCCTGATTTGCCGATGTTTTTCGCTTTCGGGATTGTAATGTTCTTTACGAATACCGGCGCATCGGGGGATTACCAACGATTCATGCCCACCCCAGCTTACGGCAATTAAAAATGCTTTCAGGCTTTCGCAGAATCGGATAATGGAATCCCTTTTTTTATCTTTTAAAATAATAGTAACTAATCCAAATGCTTCCTTCATTTGCTTTTTGGCAAGCTCATATTGGGGAAATGATGGATGAAAGGGGAATATGATCTTTTCAACCTTAGGATGGTTGCTCAAAAATTCAACCATTGTTTTGGTGGTTTGATTAATCCTTTCTAATCTGGCAGGCAGTGTACGCAGCCCACGGATAAATGCCCAGGCGTTGAAAGGTTGTATGCCGCTGCCGATCGTCATGTATTCACTTTCAAAAATCTTTCGCATCATTGCATGGCTGCCGCATAGCACACCACCCAGTGTATCGCTGTGGCCGCCAATATATTTTGTGGCTGTCTGCATGGCAATGTCAATACCCATCTCTATTACATTTTGATAAATAGGTGTGCAATAGGTATTGTCAATGATGGTAATGATGTTTTTGGTTTTTGCAAAATCGGCAATTTCCTGCAAGGGCTGCAAGCCGTACTCCCAACTGTTGGGCGACTCTAAATAATAAAGAACAGTATTGGATTGTGTTGCAGATTGCCATTCCTGAATGTCTTTTCCTTCAATATAGGTAGTGCTTACGCCGAAACGTGAAAAAATATTGTCAAAAGCCTTCTTCGTCCACACGTAAGGGTCTTTCACACTCACAATATGATCTCCCGATTTTACGTTGGCCATCACTGCGGCAAATGTAGCTGCTGCGCCGTTGTTGAACACAAGACAATCTTCGGCGCCGTCCAGTGCTGCCAGTTTCTTCCTCAGAATATCAACGGTTGGGTTAAGACCTCTGCTGTAGAGATAGCTCCCCATTTCATCGGCAAAGGCTTTTGAAAGTTCATCAATAGTATTGAAGGCAAAATTACTTGCCTGCATGATAGGAGGACTTACAGCATTAAAATATTGTTCACGGTCTTCTCCTAATTCATTAATGATATACGATAAGTTCATATTTATGGATTGCAGATTACAGATTACAAATTGCAGATTGCAGATTGCAGATTATAGATTATAGATTGTTGATTTGTTTAAGGTATGATGCATTTCCTTTTGTAAATAGTTGATTACAGGATAATTAATTATCAATGCTCAGTTTTTTCTTCTTTCTGTGAAATAAATAATAAATGGCCATAAACACTGCCAGTACTGCTATTCCGGTGAGCGCTGCATGATTATTGTTTTTGTAATCAAGTGCAATACTAACCCCGATAAACACGTATGCTGCAATGAAAATAACCGGCAACAGCGGAAAAAGTTTCATCTTAAAAATACCGGTATGGTCGAGATGTTTTGTTTTTTTTCTGAAATAAAAAATTGTACCCGCCGAAAGCGCCATCCCGAAACAATCGAGAAACATGGTGAAACTCAGTATCCTGTCGAACTCTTCGGCCCAGAAAACAATGAGCACGCCCACAGCCGCAAAAAGCGTTAAAGGATATTTCAATGCATCAAAACGATTGGTAATAGTAAAACTCCTTGGGAACACTTTATCGTGCCCCATTGCGTACATCACCCGCGGATTGCTGAGTAATGACCCATTGATATAGGCCAGAACTCCGAAGAATAATAGTACCGAGAGAATGATATCGGCGTTGGAGCCAAAAATTTTTGATGCCATGATGGCGGCAATGTTTTTACTGGTTTTTAGTTCTTCAAAACCTATCACTTTTACATAAGCGATATTTACCAACAGGTAAAGCGCAACAATCAATATAATGGAAGCAAAAATACCACGCGGGATATTACGGTTGGGTTGTTTCACTTCTCCACCCAGATTCATGGTTTGCTGGTATCCGCCATAAGTAAAACTGGCCGCCATCAACCCGATACCAAAGCCTTTGATATACTCCATCAACGGCGTCGGTGTAGTGGAGGCAGTAGTAGCAATTCGGGCGGAAAGGTCTGCATCTTTTGTTACAAAAAACAGCGGCATTATTAATAATATAACTAATCCGATTTTTATCAACATTAAAACATTTTGAGTACGCGAACTCGTTCTCAACCCCAGCATATTGATGCCATAAAATATAATAATCGAAACAATGGCCACCGTAACCTGCATTGCTTTCACTTCTGCAGCATTGCGGGGAACTGCAAGATAAGCAAGGTCTTTGGAGGCGGGCAGCAATACACCCACAATATACTCGCTACCAACCAAAGAAACGGCTGCCATTGAGGCTGCATTACTTACGAGTATGATACAATTAATAGCAAAGGCGATTGAAGGATGATAGGCATAGGCAAAAATGGTATAATAACCGCCCGTAGTGGGTACTCTGGAACCAATTTCGGCGTAAGTCATGGCGCCGCAAAGCGCTACAATGCCGCCTGCAATCCAACACAGATAGAAAATAAGCGGCGTAGCCGAAACAGCGGCTACGTTTGCCGGAGTACGAAATATGCCCATGCCAATCACAAAACTAACGATGATCATGGTGAGGTCAAAAATGCCTAACTGCTTTTTTAAAGTCATGGAATGAAGATAGAGAAAAATCAAAATTTGGAAATAATTTTTTTAACCCGGCAATACTTTGAACTTTATTATTCTCAGGTTTTGAAAAACAGATTAGGGGCCAATTTCTTTATTGAGGTGCTATTATAAAAAAAACCGTTAGCATCCTCTGCTTGTCCGGTGTAGCTAACATTATTTGAAAAAGTGTAAATTTTTATTCAATAAGCATTTCATTCCTGCTTTTCGCCTCCGCAGCGATAATAATCGGCAACCAGCGATCATGCACAGCGTCATCGTGCGAAGCCAAACGGCCTTGATGCCTGAGCGTTAAAAAAATGAATGTAGTGAAGCGTTAAAAAATACCTGCTGTTTGAGCGCAGAAACGATAACTTTATCAAACGCAGGCACGAAGCGAGTTCAGGCATTTTAGCGTAACGAAATTCATTTTTAGCGAGGGCATCACAGCCTTGATTTTTGTCAAACTTTTTATCAAGAAAAAGTTTGAAAAGAAGCATACATTCTTTAATTCCTACTTTTTGCCTCCGCAGCCGGCGGGCTGCGTGGCTGCACCGGTGCTGATTTTGCTTCTTCTCGCTTTCTGCGAGATGCCGCTTACGCGGTACCGAACCAAAATAGGCGCCTCATGCAGCCACTGTTAAAAAATCGGGAAATCATTGTCGTACGAAGCAAAACCGGAATAAGCATTGTTTGAACAAAATTTGCTTAGCGCCTAAAAAATAAAATTAGCCAGATTAGGCAACTAACCGAAATCCGATTAAATTTGCCGCCGATTTGGTTGACACAAAAGTCATTAAAAGGGAAGTCCGGTGAGATGCCGGCGCTATCCCCGTAGCTGTGAGGCCCAACCAAATATCTCGCAAAGAGAATGTTTGAAAATGTTTTATTACATCCACTGTCATGTTTTTTGATGGGAAGGAAATAAAACGGGCCAAGCCAGAAGACCTGCCAGATTGATTAACAATATTCAGCTTTCGGGAGAAAAGTATGGTATTAGCAGTGGTCTTCAAACATGTATCGGCTAACCGCATCGTTTAAGTTACTTCTAATTCTCTTCACCGAAGGCAGTCACAAAAAAACTTTTTAAAAAATGAAAAAAGTAATTTTTATGCTGGCTGCTGCAATCATTGGCAGCACACTACAGGCACAGGAAAGAACAGACTCTCTTGAATTGGAAGAGGTAACAGTAACCGCAACCAAATTTTCAAAAAAACTGATTGAAACCGGAAAGGTGGTAAACATCATTACCACCGAAGAACTGAGAAGGCAGGGAGGCAAAGACCTGGCAGAAATTCTGAATGAGCAACCGGGGTTGATTGTAAACGGAGCTACCAGTAACTTTGGAAAAGATAAAGCGGTTTACCTACGAGGTGCCAACTATGGCTACACCCTGATCCTTCTGAATGGCGCACCCGTAACCGACCCGAGCGGCGTGGGTGGCGCTTTTGATTTAAGAATATTGCCGGTGGTGCAGATTGAAAGAATCGAAATTGTAAAAGGCGCTCAAAGCACATTATACGGAAGTGATGCTGTTGCCGGCGTCATCAATATCATCACTAAAAATAGTGGCGATAAGCCAGCAAACTTTTATGGCGGGCTCACTTATGGGTCGTACAACACTTTGAAGGCAAATGCAGGTGTGGCAGGCGCTGTCAAGGGTTCGTCTTATAATGTAGGCTTTGTACACAATGAAAGCAAAGGTATTTCAGAAGCAAAGGATACGCTTGATAAAGGTATCAGAAACGGTATGCTCTCAAATGCGGTAAATGTTGATTTGAAAGGTAAAATCGCTGAAAATCTTTACATTAAACCTTTTTTCAGGTATGCCTATTTTAAAGGCACTTATCCCAATGGCGCTTTTGCACCTGCAAAAAACGATTATAATTCTACTTTAATTAATACCGGAAGTCAGGCGGTGTATAACTTTAATGGCGGCAGCCTCAATGGTTTGTTCTCTTTTGATAAGGTAAAAAGAACCTATCCTTTTGATAGTTATGAAGGCGCTAAAAACACCGCCGAACTGTTTTCCAATTATAATATTTCAAAAAATATGCAGGCTCTGGCCGGTTTTCGGTTTGATAAATTGAATATGGTGAAGCCTAATCCTGATACAAAGGACACTTCCATTACAATTGCAAGTCCCTACGTTTCTGTTTTTCTGAAAGAATTAGGTGGTTTCTTTATGGAAGCGGGACTGCGGTACAACAAACATTCAAAATATGGCAGCAATACTACCTTTAGCCTCAATCCTTCCTATGTAATCAATCATAAGATAAAGCTGTTTTTGAATTATGGTACTTCTTTCAGGGCGCCATCACTAACCGAGCTGTATGGTCAATGGGGTGCGAATCCAGACCTGAAACCTGAAAAATCAACTACCTTTGAAGCAGGAGCAGAACTAAAAACCGAAGACGATTTTTTCAAAGGCAGGGTAGTCTATTTTAACAGAAATATTAAGGATGTCATCATTTATGGACCTAAATTCTCATATCTGAATTTCAATAGTCAAAAGGATCATGGTTTTGAGGCAGAAGCTCAGTTTAAGCTGAATCCTTCATTAGCGATAAAGCTGTTTTATGCCTATGTTGACGGAAAAGTTACAGCTAATACCGGCACCAAGGATACAACCTACAATAATTTATTGAGAAGGCCTAAAAACAGTTTTGGGGCCAATTTGGGTT
Source organism: Chitinophagaceae bacterium (assembly GCA_023957575.1). Lineage (GTDB taxonomy): Bacteria > Bacteroidota > Bacteroidia > Chitinophagales > Chitinophagaceae > Niabella. The sequence goes on from JAMLGU010000001.1 coordinate 827,171, forward strand.
ATAATATTACGCCACAGTTTTTTGTTAGTACCAATATTCATTACAACAGTAGCAGAAACGATCTTTATTTTGACCCGGTTACTTTTGCTTCTTCTACTATTGAGCTAAAACCTTATACATTATGGGATGTATATGCCGAATATGGTATTTGGAAGAACAAAATAAAACTCTTTGCACAGTGTAATAATCTGCTGAATGTTGATTACTACGAGGTGTATGGTTATACCACTTTCGGTCGAAATTACAATCTGGGATTCAGGTTCAGTTTGTAATATCAATTTGACTTAAACGAAAAACCGGATGTTTATCTGCAATTGTAGAAAAACATCCGGTTTTTGAAATCATAAACTCAGTAACCTGTTAAGTAGATTTAAGGTCATTCATAAATACTTAGAAAATACGTATGGCACTGGTTACTTAAATACCTGGAATAAAAAACCCGATTCTTTTTCGTTGCTAAGTTCCTCACCATTATACCATGCATTGGTGATCATTTGGTAATTTTCTCTTTTGTCTATAGCAGCAACAATCGTATCTCTATCTCCATTCCCCCAATCTATATAAGTGGTAGTAGGTTCATTTTCAGCATTTGCGTTGTTGACAAAAACATTCATAAGGTAACAACCGTAAGTACTCGCATTAAATATAGTAAAACCGCGAGAAATATTTAGATTGGGTCTGTCATAAAGTTTTTCTTCACCATTTACCAGATAATAAATTTTTATTTGCTCCGGTTTAAAATATCCTGTGGTTTGTGGGTCAAGCAGGTCTTGCCCTTGTGCATTTTGAACTTTGATGTAAACACTTAGATAAATTGCTGTTTCTTTTACTGATTTCTTTTTACAACTTAAAAGATTCGCCAAAATGAGTACCGAGGTAAAAATAATTGCGTATTTCATATTCAGAAGATTTAAAAAATTAAGGTAAAATATTATAAATCATATCTTGTTTATACTTATAACTTCCTCCTGCGGAGGGAGGATTCCAATTATCATAAGCATACCACCCGTCGTCCGTGCCTTCCCAGCCCCAATTCATACTTAAATATAAATAACTATAACAATTATTATAATATCTATAATAACCGTCACAAACCCAACTATGTCCATTTTCGTATCCATAAAAGGGCCAAAACCATGTTCTTGTTCTATAGCCACCCAGTATAACAGGATAGCCATAATTTAAATTAGCCAATAAAACACTTTGGTTATATGTATTAGTATAATTAGCACTACTGAATCCAAAAGTATTTTTTAGTTCGTCTGCGGCATCATCATTATCGGCTTTTGAACCCCCACAGCCCCATTGCATTTGTACTGCATCAGCAGCCTTACGCATTAGTCTGTGAATCTCTGTATTATTTCCGTAAAAATAATTATACGTATTGGGCATACCTGAATAATTGAAATTAAAAGGTGTGGGTACAGCTCAATATCTTATTACTTGAGCCATAGCGGTCGCCACGCAACCAGTAGGAGCATTATGATTATAACCGGTAGGATTACAACCTAAATTAGGACACATGTCGTTATAACCCCACCATTGTCCCCATTGCGTTAGTAAGTACGGTCCCTTTTGTATAAAAGTTAATGTTCCACAAGGATCTTCATCATTACAAATGATGCTGTTACAGCTAAGAGATGGATCATCTAAACACTCTGGATAATGAGGACAGTCTGGGCAACAGCCTTCATTATCAATAGGCAATAGTCTTTGCGCAGCATTAGGATCATCATTAATAGTCTTGTTAACAAAATAACGCCAAGCAGTTTTAGAAGATTTTGAGATTTCAGTTTTTCTGGATTTTGCCAAATTTATATTATCCATTGTGTGGTCAAGCCACATTATTAGACCTCCTGGTGCTTTTCTATTTTCATACTTTCCTTTTGCAACTACAGCTAATAATGGGTTATATCTTTCATCAGCTGAAAGAATCGCATATCCACCTCTTTTAAGATTGAAAACATACATGTTAGGACTTCCCAAACTGTCATTAATTGTAAAAGATTTTTCTATGACTAAGTTCTCAGGCATTTTCATTTGAGGCATTAATTTACCAAGATTCCCTACTATAAATTGGCATACCTCAATAGGTACCGTATAATTGTTATCAATGTAAGAAATTTTGGGTAATGCACTCCGAGCAACAGTCTGATTCTCTTTAATGGTATCAGATTTTTTGACTTGCTTAGAACAGGAGAGAATTAGAAAAATACAACTAACCAAAGTTGTAATCATTAGTAGTACTCTTTTGTTCATTTTTAGTAGGTTTAAACGGTTATAAAATACAAAAAATTACACTCAGCCTAATAAAGGTAGGTATAATTTTAATGCTACCCAAAAAAAAAAAATTATTTTATTTCAATATAGTGATAGAACTTTTTACGGATGAAAAAACTTGATATACCTTTGCAAAAATTTTTGAAAGATGAATTTGGACTTTAAAGCGATTCTTACGGTAACCTTTACTCTGTTTGCGATAATTGATATTGTAGGCTCCATACCCATTCTTCTTTCTGTTAAAGAAAAGACAGGAGGTATCAGAGCCTTTAGAGTAACGCTAATTTCAGGTATTCTCATGGCATTATTTCTTTTTTTGGGAAACTCTATTTTGAATGTGCTGGGGCTTGATGTGCGCTCCTTTGCAGTGGGTGGGTCGATAGTAATTTTTATTTTGGGCCTGGAAATGGTATTGGGGATAGAGTTTTTTAAATCTGATGAAGATGCAAGAGCTTCTACTTTGGTTCCGTTGGCTTTTCCGCTGATTGCAGGTTCGGGTACCCTCACTACCATCATGTCTTTAAAGGCAAACTACAATGAAACCACAATTTTGATTGGTATATTTATCAATCTGGTTTTTATTTATATAGTGATAAAATCATTGAAAGGGGTACAAAAAATTTTGGGCAAAGGAGGATTATCCGCCGTAAGAAAATTTTTTGGCGTAATATTGCTGGCCATTGCCGTAAAAATATTTGCGGCAAATGCGCCGGGTTTATTGCAACACCCTTAGCGGTATTGGCCTCGTAGTACACGCCCGCCCGTACCGAACATGGCGGTAGGAAGACTAAGAAGGGCGTGCGGTACGTTCGGGCGGGGATAGTACAGAAGAAAAATAATATTGGCCTCGTAGTACAATGGATAGTACAGAAGTTTCCGGAGCTTCTGATCCAGGTTCGATTCCTGGCGAGGTCACAAAAAAGTAGTTACGGTTTCGGGAGCTTCTGATTCAGGTTCCCCGCCCGAACGACGTTCAGTCGGGCGGGGATTCCTGGCGAGGTCACAAAAAATTATTACTTTGTTTAGCTTTTGGAAAACCAAAAACCTGATTATTAAGTACTAAAGAATGCCCTTCGGCAATAAAAACTTAAATAATGGATCATTCAAAAACCATATTAATTACCGGTGCTACTTCAGGCTTCGGACTTGCCTGTGCCGAAAAGTTTGCCGGGAACAATTATCAATTGATCATCACAGGAAGGAGGAAAGACAGATTGGATCATATTGCCGCCGATCTGGAAAACCGGTTTGGGGTAGAAGTGCTGTCTCTTTGTTTTGACGTTCGAGACAGAGCGGCTGTAATAGATGCAATAGAAAAATTGCCCGATGAGTTCAGGAATATTGATGTGCTTGTAAATAATGCCGGACTGGCAGCGGGGAAAGATAATTTTGATGAAGCGAGTTTGGATGACTGGGACACGATGGTGGATACCAACATAAAAGGTTTTGCCTACATTGCCCAGTCAGTGGCCAAATTAATGATTCAAAACAAAAAAGGCCACATCATTAATTTGGGTTCGGTTGCAGCCAAACAGGTTTATGCTCAGGGGAATATGTATTGCGCTACCAAACACGCTGTTGGTGCATTGAGTGAAGCAATGCGTATTGATTTATTGCCACACAATATTAAGGTTACAGCCATTCATCCCGGTGCTGCCAATACTGAGTTTTCGATGGTTCGTTTCAAAGGCGATCAGGTGGCTGCCGATAAAGTTTATGAAGGACTTGAACCTTTGGTGGCAGATGATGTTGCCGATGCTATTTATTATTGTACTACTTTGCCGCCTCATGTTTGCATCAACGATCTGGTGATTACCTGCACCCAACAGGCAGACTGTTTTTATTATAATAAGAAAGGATAATAAATAATAACTGCAAAGTTAATTCAGTTCTTTGATAGGTCTATATTATTTAGTATTTCAGAATAATATAGAAGAATTGCATTTCGATTGTCTCGTTGGGAGGATGGTCTTGAAAAAATTGCGCAAAGAAAATAGCTTTTTCAAACCGACATTTCGGGTTCTTTTTTCGCGTCATCTCGAACGAAGCAAAGCGGAGTGAGAGATCTCCTCGTATCCAAAACAATAAGATTTCTCCGCTTCGCTCCGAAATGACACCTCAATAGTAGGGGTCATTTCGAACGCAACGTAGTGGAGTGAGAAATCTCCTCCTTTCCAAAATAATGAGAAATCTCCCCTCCGGCGATGTGACGTTGGTAAGGTGGCGAATGACATTTTTTTAACATCATTCTGAAAGTAGCGAAGCGAAGTGAGAGATATCCTCGCTCCCAAAACAATAAGATTTCTCCGCTTCGCTCCGAAATGACGGTGGAGAAGTTAGGCAGGTTTAGATGAGAAAAATTATTTTTAGCTAATTTTTTTCACAACCCCGTCCGTACCGGCACGGGCGGGCTTGATCTTTGGCTCCACCTTTTTATCAAGAAAAAGGTGGGAATTGTCCTGTGTAGCATCAATGCTGCTAAAATTAATTATTCTATAATAAGAAATCATAAAAACAGCTATTGCAGTTAGCCGTCATTTTGATTACCTTTATTGCAAATTTCTTTAAAGCTTGTGGAATTAAAATTTGGTGTAATAGGAAGCGGTAGCTGGGCTACTGCTTTGGTAAAAATACTTTCGGATAATGAACGCAGCGTAAACTGGTGGGTACGCAACGAGTCTTCTTTGGCCTACATCCAAAAAAGATATCATAACCCCCGTTACCTTACTTCTGCATTATTGAATGTAAATAAAATTAGTATCAATAACAATCTTTCAGAAGTTGTAAAAACCTCAGATGTTTTAGTGATGGCGGTTCCCTCTGCATTTATCGTGAGTACACTGTCGCAATTGCAGGCAGATGATTTAAAAGGAAAGAAAATACTCTCGGCTATTAAGGGTATTTTGCCCGAACAGAATGTTTTGTTGAATGATTATTTACATGCTCAATTTGGGTTTCCGCTAAAGGATTATTTTGCCGTTTTAGGACCTTGCCATGCAGAGGAAGTGGCCGCTCAGAAGCTTTCCTACCTTACTTTTTCGGGAGTAGAGGAAGAAATGGTAGCCGAAATTGCTTCACATTTCAATTCTCCATATATCAATACAATTGTGAATACCGATATTTTGGGTGTTCAGTATGCTGCTGTTCTCAAAAATATTTATGCCCTGGGAGCAGGTATCGCTAATGGTTTGGGTTATGGTGATAATTTTCAGAGTGTGCTGATCGCCAATAGCGGCGATGAAATGGCTATGTTTTTAAGACGTTTTGGCGCTAAACATATTGTGGTGGGAGAGCATGAAACCACCGATATCCGAAATACGACTTATGCCAATTATGCAGCTTCGGTATATCTGGGAGATTTATTAGTAACCTGCTATTCACTCTATAGCCGCAACCGTACTTTTGGCAGCATGATTGGTAAAGGATACTCGGTACAGGTGGCTAAGCTTGAACTGAAAATGGAAGCGGAAGGTTATAATGCTTCCAAGTGCATTTACAACATTAATCAGAAAGTGAAAGCCAATATGCCCATAGCCGAAACTATTTATAAAATTTTATGGGAAGATTTGAGTCCTGCGGAGGGTTTTGAAATCATAGAAAGCGTTTTAATCTAAAAAAACAAATCGGCGGCTATACCATCGGCATATAACTTACCCGTGTCGGTAAGTTTTAAGAAATTTTCAGCTTTAATAATGGATTTATTGAAAATATGTTTTTCAGCTTTTTGTAGCAAATCATATAAATAGCTTTCTCCTATTCTTTTTAAATCAATACCTTCTATGGTTCTTAAAGAAATCATCAGGTATTCGTTTAGTTTTTGAACGGCGGTGAGTTCTTCCTTTTCAAAAGGAATTATTCCCTCTGATATGGCATCAATATACTTCTGATTGTTGGCAACATTCCACCACCTTTCTGCTCCGTTAAAGGAGTGGGCAGCAGGTCCCAGACCCAGATAGCTTTCGCCTTTCCAGTAAGATGAGTTGTGCCTGCTTCTGAAGCCGGGTTTTGCAAAATTGGAGATTTCGTAATGTTCATAACCTGCTTCGGCAAGCCATTTCATTAATAATAAAAACTGTTCAGATTGTTTTTCTTCATCTACGTTTTCTTTTTTATGGGTTTTGATGAGTTTATCCAAAGGCGTTTTAGGCTCCACGGTAAGGGCATAACAGGAGAGATGAGGAACGCCAAGATCTATCGCGATATTTACATTCTGCTTCCATTTATCATTGGTCAATCCCGGTACGCCATAAATAAGATCAATGGTAATATTATCAAAAAATTGGGTAGCCATCTGCAGGCAATTGATTGCCTGATCGGCATTATGCGCCCGGTTCATCCACCTGAGGTCTTCTTCAAAAAAAGACTGAATACCAATGCTGAGGCGGTTAATGCCCATTTTTTTCCAGGCTGTCAGTTTTTGTTCGCTGATGTCGTCGGGGTTGGCTTCTAAGGTGATTTCGGCCTGCGGAATGATGTTGAAATTAGTGTTAAGCGCTGCCAGAATCTGCTCAATTTCTTCAATATCCATCAGGCTGGGCGTGCCGCCTCCGAAATAAACGGTATCAATATTTCCGGTTTCTAACAGTTTTTGTGTTGCAGCTAATTGTATTTCTTTACAAATAGCGTTGATTAAGGCAGGTTTCTTTCTGAGGGAGGTAGAAAAGTGAAAGTTGCAGTAATGACATGCCTGTTTGCAAAATGGGATATGAATATAGATGCCCGACAAAATTTGAGACGACTTTAAAGATTAAATAAATACTTTTATCCTTTCAATGAGAATGGCAAAAATACAAATGCTTTTTTTAATAGCGTTATTGCTGATGAACCTTCAGGTTTTATCGCAACGAAGCTATGTCTTAAAAATTCAGCCTGTTGATAAAATGCCCGATTTTTTGCAAAACACCTTCAACCCCGATACTTTGTTTGCCGGCCAAACAGAATGTCAAATATATGTTTCTAATTTTTTGGCCTCGTTGCAGGCAAAAGGATACATAACAGCTTCGGTAGATTCAGTAATGTATGATTCTCTCTCTGCCAAAATGGTCTTATTCGTGGGTGAGCTTTATAAATGGAGTTCGGTAAATGTGGATGAACCTGCAAGGCAATGGCTGATGAAAATGAATCTGGCCGGTAATTTATTTGATAATCAAAGGGTTGACTTTGAAAAGGTTGACATTCTGCAGCAGCGAATGTTTCATTTTTTTGAAAACAATGGTTATCCGTTTGCAAGAATCTGGTTGGATAGCATGAATATTGATAACAATTTAGTTTCAGGAAAACTGAAGATTGATCCGGGACCGTTGTACCGTATTGATAGCATTCAGGTTAGCGGCAATGCAAAAATCAGTAGTGATTATTTGAAGAATTTTCTGGATATAAAAAACAACTCTGTTTACAATAAAGAAAAATTAGCCGGGATAAGCGATGAGTTGAAAAAGCTGAATTATATCGAAGAAGAATTTCCGCCACAATTTAAATGGCGTACTTCGGGAGGTGTAGTGGAACTGTTTTTGAAACAGAAAAAAAGCAGTCAGGTCAATTTTCTGATAGGCGTATTGCCTAATAATGATCCGCTATCCAACAGGAAAGTATTGATTACCGGCGAAGGGTTGCTCAATCTGAAAAATGCCTTTGGAGCCGGTGAAACCATCGGATTGGTGTGGCAAAAACTGCAGGCTGCTTCGCAGCGACTCAATATTGGATATCAGCAGCCCTATTTGTTTAAAACGCCTTTCGGTATTGACTTTGGTTTCGATATGCTCAAAAGGGATTCGAGCTATTTAAACTTCAGTTTAAAATTAGGCGCTCAGTTTTCAATCAACTCCCGGCAGCAGGCTCAGTTGTTTTTTCAGCAATTCAGCACCATTGTAAGCAATATTAATACTGATCTGGTTTTGAGAACCAGAAAATTGCCGCCAGAGGCAGACGTAAGGGTTTCAAATATTGGTTTGGAATACCATCTTAATACCACCAACTATATTTTTAATCCCGTCAGAGGCGCCGAATTGAGTTTTATTACAGCGGCCGGTAATAAAATCATTAAGCCCAATAACCAGATTTTGGAACTGAAGGATCCTAATGACCCTGCTTTTGACTATAAAAGCTTATATGATACCATTAAAGCAAAGTCGTATCAGGTGAGGACTTTATTAACATTTGCAAAATATTTTCCAATAGGTAATAAGCACCGGAGTACCTTCAAAACCGCGGTCAATGGCGGATACCTGATGAGCAGCAATATTTTTAGAAATGAACTGTTCCAGATAGGAGGCTATCGTTTGCTGAGAGGTTTTGATGAAGCCAGTCAGTTTTTGTCGCAGTATGCCATCGGTACCGCTGAATATCGCTATCTGATCGGCGAAAACTCCTATTTTAATGTTTTTTCGGATGGCGGATGGGGAAAGGATGCCGGTACGGGCGAAAACCGAAACTTTACTTACCTCTCGGGAGGTTTGGGGCTGGCTTTCGAAACAAAAGTGGGATTGTTCAACCTGGCATGGGCGGTGGGTTCGCGCAATGATATCCCTTTCAACCTGAGGCAGTCTAAAATACATTTCGGGTTTATCAGTTATTTTTAGCGCTGCACTGTTATTTTTGCAAAAATACCATGACAAGAGCCGAGTCAATAGCAGATTTGAAAAAAATACCGGGTGTGGGCATTTCCATTGCCAATGACCTGTATAATATTGGTATTCGGAATGTGAAAGACCTGAAAGGGAAGCGTCCTGAAGGGCTTTACGATTTGTCAAACAGGTATGCCGGCCTGGTGCAGGACAGGTGTTTATTGTATGTTTTCAGGTGTGCGGTGTATTTTGCAAATAGCGCTGAAAATGAAAGAGAAAGCGAAAAATTAAAATGGTGGAATTGGAAGGACTAAATATAAAGCGTTGTAAATCAATAAAATGGCTTTTGATGCTGCTTTTGGTAAGCACAGGTAATGTATTGTGTGCCCAATCTCAGGCAGGCCATTCAGGGGCTTCGGCGGCAGATTCTATTATAAAAATGGGCGCTACAACAAATTTTCATAAAATCGATTCTTCCTTTTATGACAGCCACTATCTAACAGCATTCATCCTTAAAAAACATCCATATTTTAATTTTCATGAAAGGGCGATACCGCCTTCTTATACACAAAAAATCGAAGTTTCCGGAAAGGAAAATTATTTTTATTTAATAGGTATATTGCTATTGTTTTTTGCTGTTAGCAGGTCTGTTTTTGATAAGTATTTTAACGATCTGCTTACTATATTTTTCAGGAGGTCTCAGCGGCAGCGGCAGCTTCTTCAACAATCAGTTCAAAATACCCTTCCATCATTGATTTTCAATATTTTATTTATTTTGACGGCCGGCGTTTATCTCAGTTTTCTGATTCAGAGTTTGGAAAAAGGCTCGGGGTTTTCGTTCTGGTTGCTGTTGCTGTATTGCATTGCTGGCGTAGCTGTTATATATCTGTCAAAGTATCTGTTTTTAAGGCTGGCGGGTTGGGTTTTTGGAATGTCAAAAACAACCGATGCGTATATCTTTCTTATTTTTTTGGTCAATAAAATAGTCACCTTATTCTTACTGCCGGTCATTGTAATTATTGCACTGGGAACACTTGAGTTGAAAACCGTAGCGCTAACTGTTAGTTGGGTGGTTTTGGCAGGATTTTTCGTTTACAGGTTCTTCACAGCATTCAGATTTGCAAATAAGGAGCTTGCAAGTAATCCTTTTCACTTCACTTTGTATGTTTTGTCATTCGAAATTTTACCGGTTCTTTTGATTTACAAGTCAATTTCAATTTTTTTAAATTAGATGTTGTACCTTTGTACCCTATTTTGGTGATATATAAATGATTAATAACGAAGCACAGACGAAGGTGGAAAAAATGAATGTAGGCAAAAAACGACAAATTTTCATAACTCAACCGAGACCCGAAAGCGAAAAATCTCCCTATTTCGAACTTGAGCGAAAATATGATGTGGAACTGGCGTTTCATTCTTTGATATGCTTAGAGCCTTTATCGGCAAAGGAGTTCAGGCAACAAAAAATTAACATTACAAATTTTTCGGGAGTTATTTTTACCAGCCGCCATGCTATTGACAATTTTTTCAGAATTTGTGAAGAAACCAAAGTAAATATTTCTCAGGATACGAAGTATTTCTGTGCTACAGAGGCTGTAGCTCTTTATTTGCAAAAATTTATTTTATATCGCAAGCGTAAAGTGTTCTATGGCGCTGATGGCACCAATAAAAGCCTGTTGGATGTAATTAATAAGCATAAAGAAAACCTCAACTTTTTATACGTTTGCTCCGAAAATCAGCAGGATAACGAAATTGTAGGCTGGTTGAAGGAAAATGAGTGTTCTTTTGAACTCGGATATATGTATCGAACCAAATGTAATGATGTCAAACAATTTGTTAGCGAAGGCGATTTTGACATTGTTTGTTTTTTTACGCCTTCGGGTGTAAGAAGTTGGTTTGAAAATTTTCCAAAATTCAAACAAGGAAAGTTGATAATTGGAACTTTTGGCAATAACACGCGTACTGAAGCGCTCAAACACAAATTGAAGCCTGAGATTGTGGCCCCACTTCCGCAAACGCCCAGTATGATTACTGCTTTGGACAAATATCTTTCCGGTAGTTTAAAACCTGTAAAGCAATAGGCGACTGATATTTGAATTCAAAAAAATAAATAATTTTAGAACGCAGGTTCTATCTTATTCATAATCAGAATAAAGGATTATAATGAATTCTTTTAACCTATTCATAATATTGGTTAAATAATTTACTTTTGATGCTGCTTCTGCCATATAAGTAAATTAAATTAATATGATTCAAAGTTTAGAGAACATTGACAAGATTTTTTTTATAGGAATAGCTGGTGCAGGAATGAGCGCCATTGCCCAATACCTGCAAGGTATCGGTAAGGACATTTCGGGCAGCGACCGGTTTTTTAATGAAGGCAGGGCAAAAAGTATTAAAGAAAAATTGGAAGAGGATGGAATTAGCTGCTACTTGCAAAATGGAAACGGAATCACCCCTGATATAGATTTGGTTGTGGCTTCCACTGCAATAGAGGATACCGTAATAGAGATCAGGAAGGCAAAGGAGTTGAATATTCCCATTATCAAAAGGTCAGAATTGCTGGCGCTGATTGCCAATAATAAAAAGGCCATTGCCATTGGAGGCACCAGCGGAAAGAGTACAACTACTGCAATGCTTTTTGAAATAATGTCTCATGCAGGCCTTTCACCATCAATTATGGGAGGAGCCGGTTTGATAAACCTTATTAAAAAAGGGAAAATAGGAAATGCTTTTGTAGGCAACAGCGACTGGCTGATAATAGAAGCTGATGAAAGTGATGGTTCCATCGTGCAGTATCATCCTGAAATTGGGTTGCTGTTGAATATTGAGAAAGACCATAAAGAATTAGATGAACTTACGGAATTGTTTAAAATATTCAGAGAAAATAGTAGGCAATTTATTGTAAATCAATCGAATGAAAAATCGGCTGTACTTTCAACCAATAAGGCAAATGATTTTGGGTTAGAAGAAAATGATGGCGGTGCCGGATACGTAGCCTCCGGTTTTCATCAGGAAGGGTTTCATATTTCATTTGAAATCAATAAACAACATTTTGAGCTGAATATTGCCGGCCGGCACAATATGGAAAATGCGCTGGCTGCTGTAGCTGCTGCTTCGCTGGCAGGAGTTCCGCTACAGGTAGCAGCCGATGCATTAAGGTCTTATGAAGGTATTTACAGGCGCAATCAGGTGCTGGGAAATAAAAACGGCGTATGGGTTGTTGATGATTATGCGCATAACCCCGTGAAATGTGCTGCGGCTATCCGTTCCTGTCAATATTCGGGAGACAAAGTGGTGGCGTGGCTGCAACCTCATGGTTACACACCTACCAAATTCCTGCGTCAGGATTTTGTAAAAGAAATTTCCGAAGCGCTCAGGCCACAGGATGAAATCTGGATGAGCGAAATATTTTATGCAGGAGGCACCACCACCAAAGATATATCGGCCAACGACCTGATAAAAGATATTAAAGCCAATGGGAAAAATGCTTTTTTTGTAAAGGATAGAAATCAACTTCTGAACAAAATTAGACCCCATCTTTCCAACGGAACCGTTCTACTGTTGATGGGCGCCAGAGATCCATCACTCGAGTCCTTTTCTAAAAAGCTGTTTGAAGACCTTTAAGCTAAAGAAAGCGTATGTTGAAAATCGTTTTCTTTTCTTAATACATATAAACAGGACACCATCAAAAGGCTGTTGTTGATGTATGGGTCGGAGTTGTCATAATCCAAACTGAATACAGCCAGCGATTCATTGCTTTTTTCATCCAAAACTTCAACTTCATTTTCTTTTTTAAAGTGAAGGAAGTAGCGGATGTTGTCCAGTTCGAAATATTCGCCTCTGCTTTCTTTTTTCAGTGTACCTAAATTGGCGCCATATTCATTTTCGAGAACGATTTTATTCTTAAACAGACCCTTCTTTCGATAGTAAAAAGATCTTTTTTCTCCTTTTTCAGATTCGAGATAGATTGTGCCGGTTTTTGTTTTAAAGGCCAGTGTAAACACTTTCTGACCGTTATTCCATAGTCCAATAGCTTTGTTGCCGAAGCTGGACGTAATTGTTTTCCATTGCATAATGGTATCAATTTATGGCGCAATTTTACCCCAACTTTCTATACAAAAGCTAATATTCGTATAAGTTAATATAAATTTAATATGACTATGTGGATTACTAAATAAATATTAAAAATAAATATATGTAAGGTTATTATTAATTTTTTGTGTTCAAATAGTATTCAAAAGCGAAATTATCGCCTAATTCGTAGGCTGCCTCTTCAAAAAGCAGGATTAGTTTGTCAAAATACTCCAACTGATTTAATGAGAGATTTTGAAAAATAACAGTAACCGGCAGTTCGATATCCCCATTTATACTATCCCAAAGCGCATCTAAATTATTGCCAAAATGGTCTGATAAATTAAATTCTTTAACTGCCACTTTGTAAAAATCGTCTAATGTCCCGATTCTATTGAAATCAAAAGTTACCGTCTTCATGTGTAATAGTTTTTATTTCTTAATAAAATTTTGGTAATGGTCATGTGTAACGAATATCATTCCGTCATTTGAAAAAAGGATTCGGTCTGCATTTCTTCGCCCGCAGTTGTAGTTCAGGTCAGCTTCATACCATAATCTTCCTCCCCGGACAGGAAGTTTCCCCTCTCTGTTGGTAAAAATATCGCCGCCGATAGCCCTGCCGGGCAATACTTCGCATAGGTTTCCGCTGTTGGCATTCCAGCCTTTTTCTCTGGCTTCTTTTTTGGTGATGTAATAATCAGGAAGTTTTCCGTTTTTCCTCACATAATCCACTACCACAACTTCCTTTGTAAGCTCGTCTATACCTTTATTTACTTTGTTGGTATTGGTAGTATTTGGGCTGTCAATTTTGGGCACATTGGGTTGCATTTTACCGGAGCAACTGTTGTACGTCATAATCCCAATGATGACAACCAATAAAAGGATAATAATATGGTTAGATTTCAACTGCATAAAATCAAAAATATATAACAAGCCTACAGAATAATTATTTAGAAAGATTTTGAGATCAAATATTTTTATAACAAATTAAATACTTTTGACTGGAAGGAGTGGCTATACTAATAGTAAAAAATATTGGAAATAACCCATTGAGTACTTCCGTACCGTTCTTCCTTCGCGAACAAATTTATATTCAATAAAACTCATTTATTCTGCTGAAATATTTTGTTATTGTTTAAACGAAAAAATATATTAATATAATGTGGATAATTATTTTTGGAATTATCGTTTTTTTTTTTTGAATTTTGTCTAAACATCATTTTTTAACTGGTCACAAAACGTTAGTTTAAGCTATGGACTTTAGTCCAAGGCTTTAGCTTCTACAAATATCGTTGTATTTTTGTCAAATGGAAAATGTTGCCAATCGTAAAAGTAGCCATAGTGTTCATCAATTGCATGTTCATATAGTATGGAGTACAAAGTATCGGTATGGTGTAATGCGAGGCGAAGTGCAGATTCGATGCAGGGATTTAATACGTCAGATGTGCGATACGATGGATATACGGATACTAAAAGGTGTAGTGAGTAAAGACCATATTCATCTGCATATAAGTTATCCGCCGAAGTTGTCGATAAGCGAGATTGTGAAGCGTTTGAAGGGTAGAAGTGCGAGATTGCTGATGGATGAGTTTGTAGAATTGAAGAAACGTTATTGGGGTCAACACTTGTGGGGCATAGGCTACGGAGCTTGGAGTAGTGGAAATATTACTGATGAGATGATTCAGAATTATTTGGAACATCACAGGGATAATCCAAATAGCGATGAGAATTTCATTCTTGAGTGATTTTAATGAACTTTCAGTTTACAGTTTTCAATGCTGTTTACAGCAAGTTCAAATGACTTTCAGTCAATGTACTCAACCTATGGATTTGCAATCCATAGTTGTTTAGTTAAAAGCCCTCTATTATGAAAAATGTATTGTTTGTAGTATTAACAATTTTCGTAGTAATTCTTTTGTCTTGTTCGAAGGATGAACAATCAAAAAACACTTATAAAAATTTTAAAGTTGAAAACCTTCATGATGATTTAGCGTTTCAAAAATATTTATTGGACTTCCAAGTTCAGGCATCAAAATTAAATGATGAAGAAAAATTAAGGAGATATATTTCTGATGGAAAATTAGACCAATCTGAGATTGAAAACTTTCCTAAATTATTTGGTTATATTGATAGTAAAAAATATTGGGAGGAACGAAAAGAAATTAATGATATCAGGTTAACTTTAATCAATAATTATAATTTAGTGGATGTTTCAGTAGAACAGATAAAGGAAGAAGTCTTAAAAGCATTTGAAACATCCCCCCAATTGTATTCTTTTGAAGTTGGATTGATGGATGAAATTGATGAATTTGATGATGAATGTGAAAGAATCCGTAGAAATTGTTTACTTAGTGTAGCTTCTGAGGCAGCGATTATGCATACCACCTGCCTATCTTTGGATTTATCATTAATAGCTGGTGCATTGTGCCATGGAGCAGCAGTCTTATATCAGTGGACTGCAGGAAATAATTGTAATGAAGAAGCAGCCAGATGTAGAGCTGGTAAAAAGGGATAAAAAATATATTATTTGAAATAAGAACCGGAAATTCTTCAAAGTTAAATGTGGTGCTTATTTCCAAAGAATTAACTCTATTAAAAAGTATAATACTATTATGAAGAAAAATTATTCTTTAATTAAGATTATTCCTGTTATTTGCTTATTAATAACTCTTATTATTAATAATTATTTTAGAGAAAGTCATTTAAATACATTAATATATATATTGTTGATATTCAGCTCTATTTCAATATTTATACAGGGTAAAAAAAATATGCTGAATAAAAAGTCCGTTAGGATGTTATTTATTGCTCTTTTAATTTCGATTGTAATTTTTATATTCCAATTTCAATCCTGATGAATTGAATCATTGGTATGGCAATGATTTGGAAGTTTACATTTAAATATAAATGAGTAAGAGAGAACCTCCTTGAGTGCTTTTAAACGTTATTAAAATTCATTCGTTTAGAAATTTTTATTCAATAAGCATTTCATTCCTACTTTTCGCCTCCTCAGCGGCAATAATCGGTAAGCGGCGATCATGCGCAGCGTAATTGTGCGAAGCTAAACGGCCTTGATTTTTGTCAAACTTTTTATCAAGAAAAAGTTTGAAAACAAGCATACATTCTTTAATTCCTACTTTTTGCCTCCGCAGCCGGCGGGCTGCGTGGCTGCACAGGCGCTGATTTTGCTTCTTCTCGCCTTCAGCGAGATACCGCTTACGCGGTACCGAACCAAAATAGGCACCTCATGCAGCCACTGTTAAAAAATCGGGAAACCATTATTGTGCGAAGCAAAACCGGAATAAGCATTGTTTGAACAAAATTTGCTTGGCACCTTAAAAAAAGAATTAGCTATAAACATAAAACTCAATTATTCTGCTGAAATAACTTATTATTATTTAGGTTCAACCATTAAATCTTTTATCTAGCTTTAGCTTTTCTTTATCTGATTTTTTTCTCATTTTTTGAGATCTTTACCGAAACAATCTATCATAGTTTATGAAGGGGTATCTAATCTCGCTCTTATTTATTGTTTCGTGCATTCATGTAAAAGCTCAGGTACAGATAAAAACCGTTGATCGGCAGGGTAACCCCGTGCAATGGACCTCAGTGTATGGTCGAATAATGCCGGTTTGGTTACGAATGAAAACGGCTTGGTGACTATAGCCAACATGCAGGAAATATCGGACACCCTATTCATAAGCAATGTGGGATACAAAACAATTCATTATCCCAAAAGCAGACTATCCCAAAAATCGGTGAATACCATTGTGCTGGAAGAAGAATATGTGGAACTGCCACCGGTAATTGCAGGTAAAAAATGGAATGTAAAAACCTATGGTTGCGAAAGAAAAAGAAAGGGAATTTGCATATTGAGAAATTTCTTAAAAAGTATTGAATTAGGCATAAAAATATCGGGATATCAGAAAGGGGCGGTTTTGAAAGACTTTTCGGTTTATATTTCAAATGAATCCGATGTAGTGATTCCCTTCAGGATTAAGATATACGACGTTAAAGAAAATGGATATCCGGGCAGGTTATTAATTACCCAAATTTAGGGGCTATTTTATACACTACACTTTAAAGCCTTTAAAATATTTTTTTGCTGATTAGATAAGGTTACCACCTTAGTAAATTTTTGTCTGGTCTTGGAGTGCTTCAGATTCACTTTGTAAATTGTTTGTAAATCCTGAATAACTTCCCCCGGTGATGCACTTATTTTTTTACACCTGAATTTTATTAATGATAGCAGACACATGGATAAATAACAAATTTTAATGTGGGCATCAACTCTTTTGGGCAACCACAGTCTTATGGGATGAAGCTGAACATCACCTTTCATTGTCCGGAAGCTTCTTTCGACTATATCTTTATCAAAATATTTTTTAACCACTTCATCCGGCTTTAATTTGGTGTTGTGGAATATTAATGAATATCCAACATATTTTACTTCAATATCTGTCGCTTCGTCGGCCAACATCCTGTCTCTTTTCAATGCCTCATATTTAGGATTGTATATTACTATCATCTTCCCAAAAAGAAATTTTACCTCCTGTACATATACAAAAGTATCTTTCAAGGTTACCTGATTCTTAGCTGCATAAATTTTATCTCTTTCTATCTTATCTAAAATGTTTTTCTTTATTCCTGCTGATTGCTTTACACCGACTATTATTTTCATTTTTAATTTATCCAGATCCAGTACATTGGATTCACTATAAAAACCTCTGTCCATAACTACGGTAGGTATGCCTCTTTGCGCCATTACTCTCATTAGGTCCTCAAGAATTTTTATATTGGAAATATTTCCGTTATAGGATTTGTGAAAAATAGGAAATCCGTTCCCAAAACTAACGCCAAGCCCTATTTGAATAAGTTTTGAAACTTTACCATCTTTACCTTTTCGTTGTGTAGAGAGATCGTGTTTTCCGTTATAATAAGTATCCGTTACGTCTAACACAAATGCTTTGTTGTCGCTAGGATCAAGTTGTAACCAATATTCAAAAATACTTTGCTCAACAGTGTCAAAATTACATTCATCCAAATAATCCAGAGCATCATACAACATTCTAGTTGTCAACTCATCTAACCCAATTACTTCTTTGATAGTTGAGTTCTCTATCCACCTGGATATCCTCAATATACTTCCCTTGCAAATCAGGTGCGCAATGAGCAAGGCGATAATTGGCTTATGATACCTGCCCAACAGATAATTTAATTTTAATTCTAAGGCTAACTGATACAGAATGGTTATATCTGCATATTGCTTAACATTCTC
Source organism: Chitinophagaceae bacterium (assembly GCA_023957575.1). Classification (GTDB taxonomy): domain Bacteria; phylum Bacteroidota; class Bacteroidia; order Chitinophagales; family Chitinophagaceae; genus Niabella. Next base: position 845,366 of record JAMLGU010000001.1, read on the forward strand.
AACTTCTATCTTATTGATATCTATCTTTTGAATTGGTACGCCATTTTCTTCTTTGCCAACATACTCAAGTACTCGCTGCTTTACCTTTCCTCCTTCTCTATAGGACTCAACCTTTGCAAGATAGGTGGCATCTCCTTTTTTTATTTTTCTAATAAAAGCCATGTAATGTACATTTTATACACTACAAAGTAAAATAAAAAAAATTACACCATCAAATTTTTGCCGTCATTGATGGGTTACAGCTAGAAAAACTGTGTAGTGTATAAAATCTAAGCTAAATTTGGGTAATTAATAAGAGCATCATCATCAGCAATTACAAAAGAGGAAGTTGGAACAAATTCGATTTATCAAATTTTGAAATTTATATCCCTAATGATGGTTTTTTTATCGGCATAGAAACGCTGCCAACAATTGGTAATCAGGCCGATTTTGCAATTGGCGCTCATAATTGGGGTAAAGGAGTAATAATATATAGTAGAATTGAAAATCGGGGTTTTGGAATAACGAAAGGCAGTGGTGTGTGCAAGCCAATGATGCGGGTAACATTGATGAATTAAAACAAATATTATGCGATACCTGTTCGCTCTCATTTCAGAGTAATTGAATTTGATTAACTTTAAACAAAATTTAAAAACATGATTAAAAATGTTTCGGTTGTGGGCGCAGGAGCTATGGGAAACGGTATTGCGCATGTATTTGCCCAGCACGGGCATATTGTTACCTTGATAGATATTTCTGCAGCCCAACTTGAAAAAGCAATGGCGACCATTAAGAAAAATCTTGGCAGACAGTTTGAAAAAGGAACGATAGGTGAAGTGCAAATTCAGGAAACCCTCGACAATATTACAACAGAAACAGACTTAGCAAGAGGTGTGGCTACAGCTCATTTGGTGGTGGAAGCAGCTACTGAAAATGAGGCAGTCAAACTGAAACTATTTGAGCAAATTGATGCGGCTGCACCGCAGGACTGTATTTTGGCTTCCAATACCTCATCCATATCAATTACAAAAATCGCATCTGTAACTACAAGGCCGCAAAATGTAATCGGTATGCACTTTATGAACCCCGTGCCGGTAATGAAATTGGTAGAGGTAATTAATGGTTACGCTACAGATTCTTTTGTAACAGGCACAATAGTAGAACTCAGCAAAAAATTAGGAAAGGTACCGGCGCTTGCTCATGATTATCCTGGTTTTGTTGCTAATCGAATCCTTATGCCTATGATAAATGAAGCCATCAATACACTGCACGAAGGCGTGGCCGATGTGGAAGCGATTGATACCATTATGAAATTGGGCATGGCGCACCCGATGGGCCCCCTGCAACTCGCTGATTTTATCGGACTCGATGTGTGCCTTTCCATTATGCAGGTTTTGTTCAACGGTTTTGGAAACCCTAAATATGCCCCCTGCCCATTGCTCGTGAATATGGTGGCGGCAAAAAAATTAGGCATCAAAGCAGGTGAAGGATTTTATAATTATAGTCAGGGTACTAAGGAGTTGATAGTGAGTGAAAGGTTTAGGGGGAAAGATTGAGTCTAAGGTTGAGGTTAAGGTTGAGGTTGAAATTGAGGCTAAGAGGTATTGAGGGAATAAGAGAGATTTAAGAATTTGTGTAATCCGGCAAAGTCTTTATTTCTTTTAATTGTTTGCCGGTGTTCTGCCAGCCAAAAGTTTGATTGCCATTTGTGATAATCAGATATTTTGAAGGCAGTGAAATATTGTATCTCAAAATTTGGTCGAAGGTTCCTGTATTCAGTTTTACTTCCTGAGCTTTACATTCGATAAGCATCCATGGTTTGTGATGGGTATCATAAACTAAAATGTCAAATCGTTTTTTTAGCTCGCCTAATTGTATTTCTTTTTCTATGGCAATAATGGTTTTGGGGTAGTTTTTCACTTTCAACAAATAATTTATAAAATTCTGCCGTACCCATTCTTCATCCTGAAGCAACAGCCATTTTTTACGGATATAATCAAAAATATAGGGTTGCTCATCTTTCTGCCGAATTTTAAAATCAGGTTCTGGAAATTGAATAGTAATCATAGGCTCAAAAATAAAACATAAATTTGCAACTTCAGGGTTTGCAATTGTGTGATAATTTACACAGATTTTTACATATTATAAATTCACTTAATGAAGCAAAATTTTTTATTACTGGTTTTTCTGCAAATTGTATTTTCAGGTATTTGCCAAAAAGGCTATATATCACCTGTTTGGGTGCCTGACAATGGCAATGGTACTTATAAGAACCCGGTTATTAATGCCGATTATTCTGATCCTGATGCGGTGAGAGTAGGAGACGATTTTTATATGATTGCTTCCAGCTTTGATGCAGTTCCAGGTCTGCCAATTTTACATTCCAAAGATTTAGTCAATTGGACGATTATCGGTCATGCGTTGAAACGTCAGCCTCCTTTTGATGTTTTTAATAAAACCCAACATGGTAACGGAGTATGGGCGCCGGCAATACGCTATCACAATAATGAATTTTATATTTATTATCCTGATCCCGACTTTGGGATATACCTTATAAAAGCTAACAATATCACCGGACCATGGAGTGAGCCTCACCTGGTAGTTGGAGGTAAAGGTCTGATAGACCCCTGTCCGCTTTGGGATGATGATGGAAAAGCATACTTAACTCATGCTTACGCTGGTAGTAGGGCGGGAATGAAAAGCGTAATCGTTGTAAAAGAAATGAATAAAGAAGGAACTAAGATTATTGGAGATGGTGTCTTAGTTTTTGATGGTCATGAAAATGACCCTACTGTAGAAGGCCCCAAGTTTTATAAACGCAATGGTTACTACTATATTTTTGCACCTGCGGGAGGTGTTGCCACAGGCTGGCAGTTGGTTCTGCGAAGCAAAAATGTGTATGGACCTTATGAAAGAAGGGTGGTGATGGCACAGGGAAAGTCGCCGGTAAACGGACCACATCAGGGCGCTTGGATTGCCACACAAACCGGCGAAGACTGGTTTCTTCACTTTCAGGACAAAGGCGCATTGGGGCGTGTAGTGCATCTGCAACCCATGAAATGGATGAACGATTGGCCGGTGATAGGGATTGACAAAAATGGAAAGGGTATTGGCGAACCGGTTGCTATTTATAAAAAACCGAATGTAGGAAAAAAAATTGCTGTACAAACACCTCCGGACACGGATGAGTTTGATGAAGTAAAAATGGGTTTGCAGTGGCAGTGGCAGGCTAACCCTCAGGAAACATGGGCTTTTATGTATCCTGAAAAAGGTGTTTTGAAAATGTTTGCCAAAACACTTCCTGAAGGCGCTGCAAACCTTTGGGATGTTCCGAATGTGCTGCTGCAAAAATTCCCTAATGACGAATTTCAGGCTACTGCCAAAGTAAAAATTACTCCTGCCGGTAAATTAACCGGAGAAAAAATGGGTCTTACCACAATGGCTTTGAACTATGCCAATATTGCCGTGAAAGCCAAAAAGGATGGACAGTTCATCGTGTTTACAACCTGCCAGGAAGCAGACAAAGGCAATAAAGAAGTTGAGAAGGAAATTGCAAAACTGAATCAGTCCGAAGTTTATTTCAGACTAAAATTTTATAAAGACACAACTTATAAATTCAGCTATAGTTTGGATGGAAAAAAATTTACTGAGGCAGGCAGCATGAAGGCAGTTCCTGGGAAATGGATAGGAATTAAAATGGGCTTTTTTGCTACAAGCGAGCTGCCCATAAATGATGCTGCTTCTATGGACGTGGATTGGTTCAGGGTTGAAAAATAATTATTGGTCTTTTAAATATTTTGAAATGAAAAAATGGTTATTCTCTTTGGTTTTTGTATCTCTTCATTTAATGGTTTTTGCACAATCAAAAGCAGAGAAACAGGTTGAAGAAGCTGTTAATGTGTATGCCCGAGCAATGATTGATGCAAATATTCCGGTGCTTAGTAAAATAACGGACAGAAATCTAACCTATGGTCATAGCAGCGCTACTGTTGAAAATAAAGAGGAGTTTCTGAAAAAAATAGAAACCGGACAGTCCGATTTTGTAACTATGGATATCAATGATCAAAAAATCTTCATGCACAAAAAGACTGCAATCGTAAGACACCACATTGAATGTATAACCAATGACAATAATAAACCGGGTACGGTTTCTTTGGATGTGATGACGGTCTGGCAGAAAAAATCAGGCAACTGGATTATGATCGCCAGACAGGCGGTAAAACCGAAAATTTGAGGTTTGCGGTTTAAAAACTGCATGAATCGGCAAATTGAAAACGTTTGCGTAAATAAATATGGCCTGTAGCTTGTATGGCACATATATATGAGGTAACTTGTCGCTTTCTGATTGATTTTTGTAAAATAAAAAAAGATTACAGCATGGTTAAAAAAGGTTTTTTCAGTTTTATTTTTGTAATGGTTGCTTCAGTTTTATTTGCCCAACAAAATTGGATACTGCCCAAAGTGGCTCAGACTAAATTTAAAACAACGACTTATAATATTAAAAATTATGGCGCTGTTCCCGACGGTTATTTCCTGAATACCAAAAATATTCAAAAAGCAATAGATGACTGTTCTGCAAAAGGAGGAGGTATTGTTTTTGTTCCCGGCGGACTGTGGCTTACCGGACCGATTGTTTTAAAAAATAATGTGAATCTGAATCTGGCTGCCGGCGCTACCTTGTTGTTTACAGCCGATAAAGGTCAATACTCTTTAATTAAGGCCAATTGGGAGGGCTTCCCTCAGATGCGTAATCAATCGCCCATTTCTGCCGAAAATGCCACTAATATTGCCATTACGGGTAAAGGAATAATTGATGGCAATGGAGATGTGTGGCGTGCAGTAAAAAAGGAAAAACTTACCGAGTCGCAATGGAAAAAATTAGTGGCTTCGGGAGGCGTTTTGTCCGAAAACAAAAAATTATGGATGCCTTCCGAAAGTTATGCCAAAGGCGATAGGGAGAAGAACCCCGGTAAAATTGAATCGGGTAGGGATGATGCATATTACCAATCTGTAAAAGATTTTTTAAGACCCAATTTGCTGGTTTTTACCAATTGCGATAGAATATTGCTGGATGGCGTAACCTTTGAAAATTCGCCGGCCTGGTGTTTGCATCCGTTGATGAGTAAAAACATAACCATTAAAAATATTTCGGTAAAGAATCCCTGGTATGGTCAAAATGGCGATGGTATTGACCTCGAAAGTTGCAGCAATGTATTGATCGAAAATTCTGTTTTAGATGTGGGCGATGACGGATTGTGCATCAAGAGTGGTCGTGATGCAGATGGAAGGGCAAGAGCCATGCCAACAAAGGATGTTATCATTCGCGGTTGTACGGTATATGCCAGTCATGGCGGTTTTGTAATTGGCAGTGAGATGAGTGGTGGGGCTAATAATATTTATGTAAGTAATTGTACTTTTATTGGTAGCGATATCGGCCTGCGTTTCAAAACTACCCGCGGGCGCGGCGGAGTTGTTGAAAATATTTTTATAAAAGATATTTACATGAAGGATATTCCGGGCGAAGCTATTTTGTTCGATATGTATTATGCAGCCAAGGATCCCGTGCCGCTTGAAGGCGAAAAAAGAGAGCTTCCGAAAGTTGAAATGCTGCCCGTAGATGAAACGACACCTCAGTTTCAAAACTTCAATATCAGTAATGTGTATGTAAATGGCGCTCAAAAAGCAATTTTCATCAGAGGCCTGCCCGAAATGCACATTAAAAATATCAAAATTGAAAACTCCGTATTTCAGTCAAAAGAAGGAGTGGACATTCAGGAAGCAAGTAATATACAATTGAATAATGTAAAAGTATATAGTAAAAATACCAATCCTGTTATTGACATTACGCAGAGCGATAATATCAGTATCAGCAAATTTGATTTTAATAATGATTCAGAGTTGTTACTAAGAGTGAATGGAGACAGATCGAAAGCGATTAAAATTGGTTCGACCAATTATAAAAAAGCAAAAGAAAAACTGAGTGTGGAACTGGGTGCAAAAATACAGGATGTAAAGACCCTGTAATAGAAATATTTTAATTTGAATAGCGTAATTGATTGATAAATATTTTTTTATGATTAAAAACCTTATTTTCTTTTTTCTTCTTCTTTTAAGTACCGGCGCTGATGCGCAGCCGCTTCCTTATTCGCAGCAAATGTCGCTTACGGCCATGCACATCTGGCCTGATTCTTTTTCGGTTGTGCCCGGCAGACCCGCCCGTTGGAGTTATGATCAGGGAGTGATACTGAAAGGAATTGAAGGCGTGTGGCTTGCTACCGGCGACCCCAAGTGGTTTGATTATATTCAGAAACAAATGGATTATTACGTTGCTGCTGATGGTTCTTCTATCAAAGACTATGAGAATGATCAATACAATATTGACCATATCAATAATGGCAAGTTGCTGCTTACGCTTTATCGGGTTACCGGAAGAGAAAAGTATAAAAAAGCAGTATCGTTGCTGAGGGAACAATTAAAAAATCATCCCCGTACCAAAGAAGGCGGTTTCTGGCACAAACAAATTTATCCTTATCAGATGTGGTTAGACGGGCTGTACATGGGCCAGCCTTTTTATGCCGAGTATGCACAGGTATTTGGAGAAGATTCAATTTTTAATGATGTTACCCGTCAGTTTGTATTGATGGAAAAACATTCGAGAGATGCAAAAACCGGTTTGCTCTATCACGGATATGATGAAAGCAGGGAGCAAAAATGGGCCGATAAAAAAACAGGACAATCACCGCACTTCTGGGGTCGTGCATTGGGTTGGTATGGAATGGCAATGGTAGATGCTTTGGATTATTTTCCTCAGAGCCACCCCGGCCGAAAAACAATCATTGATATTTTGAACCGTTTTGCTACTGCTGTGGTGAAAGTGCAGGATGCGAAAACGGGTATGTGGTACGATATTGTGAATTTGCCAAATCGTAAACCCAATTATACCGAGTCGTCAGCCACGGCAATGCTTTCTTACACTTTGGCAAAAGGTGTGAGAATGGGCTACCTGCCATCAAAATATGTTGCCAATGCAAAAAAAGCTTTTGATGGATTGGTGAAATATAAATTGACGAAAGACAGTGATGGTTTTACCAATCTGGAAGGAACGGTTTCGGTATCCGGTTTGGGTGGTAAGCAGTATAGGGATGGCAGCTTTGATTATTACATGAGTGAAAAAGTGGTTCAAAACGACCCGAAAGGAATAGGCGCTTTTATTTTGGCCGCCAATGAAATAGAGATGCTGCCCAAAACCCTGTTAGGAAAAGGGAAAAATATAGTGCTCGATAATTATTTTAATAATGAATGGATAAAAGGGCCTACAGGTCAATTGATTCCTTTCCATTATGTGTGGGAAGAAAGAGATAATAACGGATATTATTTTCTTGGAAATATATTTGAACAATATGGCGCCCGGATTTCCACACTCAGGCAGGCACCTATAGCTGCCAATCTGAAGCAGGCTTCGGTGTATATCATTGTAGATCCTGATACTGAAAAAGAAACCGCGAAACCAAATTATATGAACGAAAAGGATGCTACAGCTATAGCCAATTGGGTGAAGGCAGGTGGCGTGCTGGTTATGTTTGCCAATAACCACGGAAACTGCGAAATGCAGAAATTCAATATTCTGGCGCAGAAGTTTGGCGTGAAATTCAATGATGATGACCAGATGATGGTGAAAGGAAATGATTATGCAATGGGCGAACACGTTATCCAACCCGGTAATATAATTTTTAAAACAGCAAAAAACATTTTTACAAAAGAAGTGAGTTCCCTTACCTTAAAATCGCCGGCAAAATCTGTTTTGAAAAAGGATGGATTAGATTATATGTCGGTTACAAAGTATGGCAAAGGAACGGTTGTAGCCTTAGGCGATCCGTGGATTTACAATGAATATGTGGATGGCAGAAAACTTCCGCTTCAATATGAAAATTATAAAGGCGCAGTGGATTTTGTAAAGTATTTACTACAGAATGTATCAGTGAAAAAATAGACTTATATTACCCTGCATAAATAATTTTTTATGATAGAACCGATAAATATTGTAAAGAGTTTTCTGGATGAAAATTTTTTATTAGAAACAAAAACTGCAGAAAGGCTGTATCACAGCTATGCTAAGGAGATGCCGATAATTGATTACCATTGTCATCTGCCTCCCGATCAGATAGCAACTGATAAGCAATTTGAAAACCTTACACAAATCTGGCTCTATGGCGACCACTACAAATGGCGCGCCATGCGTACAAACGGAGCAGATGAAAGCTATTGCACCGGCGATAAGGGCGATTATGAAAAATTTGAAAAGTGGGCGCAAACCGTTCCTTATACCATGAGAAATCCATTGTATCACTGGACACACATGGAGCTGCAGCGCTATTTTGATGTGCATGATATATTGAATGAAAGTTCGGCAAAGGAAATTTATGACACTTGCTCGGCAAAATTGCAAACCAAAGATTATAGTGTCAAAAACCTGATTCGCAAGATGAATGTAAAGACGATTTGCACAACCGATGACCCTGCAGATTCATTGGAGCATCATAAGAAAATTACGGATGATGGTTTCGAAATACCTGTTCTTCCTGCCTGGCGCCCTGATAATGCGATGAATGTTTCCAATGCTCAAAATTTTATTAGCTATGTGAAGAAGGTAGAAGCGGCTTCCAATATTTCTGTCAGCAATTTTGATACCTATCTGGAGGCATTGAAAAACAGGCATGATTTCTTTGCCACAATGGGTTGCAAGGTTTCTGACCATGGGTTGGAAGAAATTTATGCAACAGATTGTACCGATGCCGAGCTGAGTGCGGCTTTTAATAAAATATTCAGTGGCAAAGAATTGACCCAAGATGAGCAGAATAAATTCCGTTCGGCAATGTTGGTGATTTTTGCAGAGTGGGATTATGAGAAAGGTTGGGTGCAGCAGTATCATCTGGGTGCTATCCGAAATAATAATCTGAAGGCAATGCGTGAACTGGGGCCCGATACCGGCTGGGATTCCATTGGCGATTTTTCTCAGGCCAGAACTTTGTCCAGATTTTTGGGCGGTCTGATCGACAGAAACAAACTTACAAAAACCATTCTGTACAACCTGAACCCTGCTGATAATGAAGTATTTGCCACTATGATCGGTAATTTCAATGACGGGTCGGCTCCGGGAAAAATACAGTGGGGAAGTGGTTGGTGGTTTTTAGACCAAAAAGACGGCATGACAAAGCAAATCAACGCCTTGTCCAATATGGGTTTGTTAAGCAGGTTCATTGGAATGCTTACCGATTCAAGAAGTTTTCTTTCTTACCCCCGACATGAGTATTTTAGAAGAATTTTATGTAACTTGTTCGGTCATGACATAGAAAATGGCGAATTGCCAAACGACATTGATTGGGTGGGAGGTATTATTCAGGATATTTGCTTTAATAATGCCAATAATTATTTTGATCTTGAACTGAAACCTTAAAAGTCTTTAAATATTAAATTATAACAAATAGCAAAATTTATGATACAGTCTTTATTTGATCTCAATGGGAAAACAGCCTTAGTTACCGGCTGCGACACCGGCTTGGGCCAGGGGATGGCAGTAGCATTGGCAGAAGCCGGAGCTAATATTGTCGGCGCTTCAATAGTTGAAGATATTAGTGATACAAAAAATTTAATTGAAGGATTAGGCAGAAAATTTTCTTATCATCGGGTTGACCTTTCGGACCGTGAGCAGATTTACAAATTGGTGAAAAGGGTATTGGAAGAAAATGACCGCATTGATATTTTAGTAAATAATGCCGGAATGATTCTTAGGAAACCCGCAGCAGAGCATCCTGATGAATATTGGTTTAAAGTAATCGATGTTAATCTCAATGCACAATTCCTGCTGAGTCGTGAGTTTGGAAAGCACATGATAGAGAAGGGCGGTGGTAAAATTATATTTACCTGTTCATTACTCAGTTTTCAGGGAGGCATCAATGTGCCGGGATATACGGCTTCTAAATCGGGAGTGGCTGGCTTGGTACGCGCCTTTGGAAATGAATGGGGGAGCAAAGGTATTTGTGTAAATGGTATTGCACCGGGCTATATTGCCACCAATAATACACAGGCATTGCGCGAAGACCCTGAAAGAAGCAAATCTATTTTGGACAGAATTCCAATTGGCCGGTGGGGTACACCGGATGACTTTAAAGGTCCGATTGTTTTCCTTGCTTCCAAAGCTTCGGATTATGTAAACGGTGCCATCCTTTTTGTGGATGGAGGATGGATGGCCAGATAAAATGGGTAGGAATTGGTACAAAGTTATTTGGCAATAAATTATTAAACATTTAAAATAACCCTTATTGGGGAAAAAGAAATTATTATGGAAATAAGATTTAGTAACAGTCCGGCTGAAACCAAAGCAATGGACACCGAACAGCTCCGTGCTAATTTTTTGGTAGAGAACCTGATGCAGGAAAACAAGCTCACATTGGTTTACACACATTATGACAGGGTAATCATTGGCGGTACCAAACCGGTAGCCGGTACCGGCGTGGTGTTGGAAAATGAAGACGAGCTGAAAGCTGATTTCTTTCTGCAACGCAGAGAATTGGGCATTATCAATGTAGGAGGAACTGGCTCAGTTACTGTTGACGGAATTAAATATGAATTAAACAAGTTAGAATGTCTGTACGTGGGCAGAGGCAGTAAAGAGGTAAGTTTTGAAAGTAATGAATCCGGCAATCCTGCCGTGTTCTATATGCTTTCGGCGCCGGCACATAAGGAATATCCTACTACAAAATACTCCAAAGAGCAGGCCGCGCCGGTTCAGTTGGGTGATATTCTTACCTCCAATAAAAGAACCATTTATAAATATATTCACGATGATGGCATACAAAGCTGTCAGTTGGTAATGGGCCTTACTGTTCTGGAGCCGGGTTGTGTTTGGAATTCGGTGCCTCCGCATACCCACACACGCAGGATGGAAGTATATTTCTATTTTGACCTGCCGGAAGATCAGCGAATGTTTCACATGATGGGCGAACCGCACCAGACCCGTCATATCATTATGCAGAATCATGATGCGGTTATTTCGCCACCCTGGAGCGGACACTATGGCTGCGGAACCAGCAACTATGGTTTCATCTGGGGAATGGCCGGCGAGAATAAGCAATTTACCGACATGGATGCCACTCCTGTAACTGTCTTAAAATAAAGTATGGCTGGTAAAATATTTTTTAGCGAAGAAGACATTGCCTGGCAGGATTTGGGAGCCGGGGTAAAGCGTAAAATAATCAGCTATAACGAGCAACTCATGATGGTGAAGGTGGCATTTGAGAAGGGTGCCATCGGTTCATTGCATCATCATTATCACACACAAATGACTTATGTGATAAGTGGATGTTTTGAAGTACAGGTAGGTGAAGAAAAACAAATATTAAAAATGGGGGAGGTGTTTTACGCTCCCCCTAATATTATGCACGGAGTAGTATGTATCGAGGCAGGCGAGCTGCTTGATGTGTTCAGCCCGATGCGCGAAGATTTTATGAAGTAATCAGGAATATATTTTTTCTATTACGTCTTTGTATTTTTCATTGATGATTTTGCGGCGCAAACTTAGTTTGGGAGTCATTTCTCCGCTGTCAACACTCCAATCGTGTGGCAGCAGTTCAAATTTCTTAATCTGTTCCACATGATTAATATCCTGATTGTAATATTGAACAATTGAGTTGAAAAGCTTCAATACTGCCGGTTCTTTAATGAAAACATCATTAGGTAATTTCTGGTCAATTTCAGGATGTCTCTCTTTCATATACTCTCTAACTGCCTGAAAAGCAGGTACAATTAATGCTCCAACAAATTTTCGCCCATTTCCAACCACCACGATATGTTCAATATACCGGCTTCCTTTCATCTTGTTTTCAATAGGCTGTGGCGCCACATATTTGCCGCCGCTGGTTTTAAATAGTTCCTTCTTACGGTCAGTAATTTTCAGAAACTTATTATCAATCCATTCGCCGATATCACCGGTGTATAGCCAGCCCTCTTTTACCACCTCATCCGTCCAGTCCTGATGTTTGTAATATCCTTTCATCACGCTGGGGCTTTTTGCCAAAATCTCTCCGTCTTCAGCCAGTTTTACCTGCACCCCTTCTATAGGAGGACCTACAGACCCATAATAAGTGCCACCTTCGGCTTTTCGGTTTACGCTTATCACAGGGCTGTGTTCTGTTGGCCCATATCCTTCATAGACCGGTACTCCGGCTGCATTGAAGATTCTGAGCAGTTTTTCGGATGCTGCTGCACCACCTGTGATTATAAAATCAATATTCCCGCCCAAAGCTTCTCTCCACTTGCTAAAAACTAATTTGCGCGCAATGGAAAGTCCCATTCTGTAAAAGATATTGCCTTTTTTTCTATTGTCATATACTTTTCCCAAAGCAACGCTTCCAAAAAACAAGCCCCTCTTTATTCCTTTTAATTCATTGCCTTTCGACATAATTTTTTCATAAACCTTTTCAAGTAGCCGGGGAACAGTAGTGAAGCCATTGGGCTTTATCTCTTTCAGGTTGTCCCCAATCGTTTCAAGGCTTTCGGCGTAGTAAATGCCAATGCCGCTAAAAAAATAAATGTAAGAAACCATTTTTTCGAAAATATGGTTCAAGGGCAGAAAACTTAATACTTTCGTCTCCGGTTGATCAGGGAAAGGAAAGCTTATTTTGGAAAAATATACATTACTCACAATATTTTCATGCGTCAGCATCACACCCTTGGGTTTTCCTGTGGTGCCTGAGGTGTATATGATTGTTTCTACATGAGCGTTGGGAATTTCTTTTTTTATGGATGTTACCTTTTGAAGTGATTCATTGTCGGCAAGTTTTAATACATCCACGTAGTTTGCAGCGCCTTCAATAACGTCAAATGTGTAAATTCCCTTTAGAAAATCGCTTTTTACGGATTTTACTTTTGCCAGCAATTCTTCATTGCTTACAAAAATGTATTTTGCTTCCGATTCATTTAAAATGTATTCAAGTTCCGAGTCGCTTGTGGTAGGATAAATGGGCACCAGAATAGCGCCAATTTGCTGCACTGCAAAGTCGGTAAACACCCATTCGGGCCGGTTTTGGCTGATGATGGCTATTTTATCGCTTCCTTCGGCGGTGTAATTATGGCCACTAACGCCAAGCTGTAGCAAGCCCGCCGAAAAACGATTGGCGATGTCAGCCACTTCTTCGGTCGAATAAGACTTCCACCGGCCATCCACCTTGGCATTCAGCATATCTTTTTTGCTAAAATGTTTTAACTGGTATTCGATGCAATCGAACAACCGATATTCAGGATATTTCATTTGGCAAATTTTGTTTTGTCAAAACAAATTAAAGGAAAATAAATCAATAAAAAAAACCACATTTTTTTTAAAAGTGGTTTTTAATAAAAATTGAAAATATTATTTGGCAGAATATACCTGGCCTTCCGGCATCTTGAATATTCGCGAGGTATGAAATTTTGTAAACTTATCGTATGCTTCCTCATTGGTATTTACCCAGTTTACGAATGCAGCATTATTGTCAACCGGACCAAACATCCACTGATTATAGGAGTCAAAAAGACCATCTCTCATTAATTGCTGATGGTATTCAAAAAGCTTGAAGGGAAATTGCTTTTCAAACGAAACATTCCAGTCAAGAATAAAACGAGTACGAATCATAGCCAGTGTTTCGGGGTTAAGGCCCATTCCGCTTATGCCGGCCTGTTTGGCAAAGGTTTCTACCACTGCCTTAGCAAAAGGGTTTTTTATGTGTTGAGCTTCTTTGTAAAGGTCTGAATTTGCAAATAATTTTTGCTTGTATGCGTCAAGTACTACTCTTTTCATGGTATTGGCTCTTGGACTCAGGCTTTCCATGTTTGCATATATTTCGCCATAAATAATTGCCCATATTTTATCATCGGGCGAATTGAAATAGTGAAGGGCCGCGTTGTAATAATTTCCAGCATAAGAAGGCGCTACCTGCATTCCTTTTTCCCAGAGGCCAATGGCTCCTTTAGGATTATGGAGTTGCAAAAGAAGTTCTCCGTATTCACTGTACAAAGGGCCGCTATTAGGAAATTTTTTCAACCCGATTTTATAATATTTTTCAGCATCCTTAGGCTTTTCGGCAGCTTTAAAAATATTTCCGGCCAATTGAATGGTTTGTGCATCTACATCGGCGCTTTCGAGCATGGGCTGAATCAATTCCGATGCCTTGTCATATTCTTTCTTATAAAAATATGCAAAAATCAACTCTTTTTTAATGTCTTTATTGTTCGGATTGGCTTCAACAGCTTTGTTAAGAACCAGCAAAGCATTATCCATGTCACCGTTTTGCATAAACTTACGTGCATTGGCTCTCATTGTTTCCACATCTTCCTGTGCAAAGGAAAAGCTGCATGTCATTAAAAATAAAAAGGCGGTAATAATCTTCTTCATATTTATTTTTTACAATATTGTTTTTGAGGATAAATATATTTATTATTTGTTCCTAGCAAAAAACAAGCCTGAAAAACTGTTATCAACTATATTTTACACCAAACAGACGCAAAATTAGCTGAAAGGGTGGCTGAAAATGATTATTTTTTATTTATAACAAATTTTTGGATAAATAAACTATAAATTTTATCTGATACTCGGTTGGAGGGAAGGTTTTCCGCCTTTTTTTAATGTAAAAATGTGAAATTAATATTCAAGGTATTGCGAAGTGTTAATAGAACATTTAAAATCCTGAGGCACTAGTATCAGATAGCGATAGCTTCAGGCTTTGTTTGAAATAATATTAGGGTAAATGAGCATTTTTGACAAATTTATAAATCAGTAAGGCCGGCTTCAATTCCGAATGCTTTTGACGACTTCATTGTTGGTGCGTTGCGCCGAATGGATCCTTAGCTGTTGGTGGCTGTTTTCATTCATTTACTGGGTTAGTTAAATGCACTCTTTCGTGTAATATTCTTATGATTTCAACTTCGTTCTTGCCTAAAATTTGATAAGGAATTATGTGCCTGCCTGTTCTTAGTCCAAATAAATTCCTTCTAATTTAAACAAATTCTTTTCCCAATTCGGGATTTAATCCATTTTGTATGCTTTCTTTATTAAGGGTTATCAAATTTTCCTTAAAATCGAAATTTTCAACACAAGGGCTGTTCAATCCTTTTTGAATAGCTTTTCGCAAGGGGATTACTTTAGTTTCTTCCTCTTCTAAAAGTCGAAGCCCGGCACGAATTACTTCGCTAACGTTTTTATAACGCCTCGCAGCAACTTAGCTGCTTACAAAGTTATCAAAATAACTTCCGAGTGATACTGACCTATTTTTCGTAATTTCAATTCTTTACCCTAAAACCAATTCCTTCACTACAATAAAAACACCCATAATCAGTATAAACCATCCAAATAGAGGTTTTAGTTTTTTGCCATCCATTTTTTTGGAAATGCCAATACCAATGAACATGCCAAGTATAGCCGCGGCAGATACTTTGGCCAGTAATACTTTGTCAAACTGTACGCCGTTTATAAGATCGCCTGCAAAACCGATTAATGAATTAATGGTAATGATAAACACCGAAGTGGCTATGGCATATTTTAAATCGAGATTAGCATAAAACAACAATGCAGGAACAATCAGAAATCCGCCTCCCGCTCCCAGAAAACCGGTTACAAGCCCTACCAATAATCCAATGATTATTAATCTGCTGCCTGATACTGTTGTGTTTTGAACTTCCCGGTTTCTTCTGATCATTGATAGTGCAGCTGCTATCATCAATACGGAGAATACGACCATTATCAGGGTGTGTTTGCTGAGTTGAAAATTGCCTGTCGAAAAAATAATTTCCGGCAGCGCCGGCAGGATAAATTTTCGGGTGAGCAATAATGTTATCAAAGAAGGAATGCCAAACAACAGCGCCGTTTTGATTTTTAAATTGTTTTGCCGGTGATGCTTGTACGAAGCAATGACAGATGTAATCCCTACAATGAAAAGTGAATGTGTGGTAGCATTTTCGGGCGTTACCCCAAACAGATAAACTAAGATGGGAACTGCCAAAATAGAGCCGCCACTGCCAATCAGCCCCAATGATACGCCGATGAGTGTGGAAAGTAAATAACCAAGAATCTCCAAATAATTAGGTTTAAAAAATAATAAAACTGCAAAGAAAAGTGAAAGTAGCAAACTAATGGGTAATAATTGTTACACTGTAAAAAAATAAATGGTATTTTCACAAAACAGGATTCTCTTAATGAAGTATTCGGTAATTATGTTTTTATGCAAATTATTTTAAGATCAATATTTTTATTTTTTTTAGTACTCGGTAGTTTGTCAGTTATGTCGCAGGAAGCAGTTTCTTTTGTATTAAAGTCTGATTGGAAATTCAGGCAGGCAAGGCTCGAAAATTGGTATCCGGCAGAGGTGCCCGGCACGGTGCATACCGACCTTATGAAGAACAGAATCATTGAAGACCCCTATTTCAAACTCAATGAAAGAGCCGTTCAGTGGGTGGATAAAGAAGACTGGATATATAAAACCACCTTCAGTTTGCCACAGGATATACTGCAAAAAAAGCATATCGAAATTCATTTCAAAGGATTGGATACTTACGCTGATGTTTTCCTGAATGGCGAAAAAATAATCAGCGCCGATAACATGTTTAGGGAATGGAGCGCCGAAATAAAAAGCAAGTTAGCGCCGGGTGAAAATAAGTTGAAGGTTTATTTTTATTCACCGATAAAGATGGATCTCCCAAAATGGGAGGCATTGCCATTTCAGTATGAGGCCTCCAATGATCAGTCGGAAAACGGCGGCTTGTTTAACAAAAAACTAAGCGTATTTGCCCGAAAGGCAGGTTATCACTATGGTTGGGACTGGGGTCCAAGATTAGTTACTTCGGGCATCTGGCGGCCTGTGGAAATAAAAGCCTGGGATGATGCACGCATAGAAAATATTTTCTATCAACAAAAAAACGTATCGGTCAAAAAGGCGGATATTTCTGTAATTGGAGAAATTATTGCCGACAAAAATATTGAAGATGCCCGGATGATGATCTCTGATAAAACAGGTAAAAAGGTTTTGGCAACAAAGAAAGTCAAATTAGCTAAGGGGTTAAATAAAATTGAAATTCCGATAAGCATCAGCAATCCCAAACTTTGGTGGAGCAACGGATTGGGAGAACCCCATTTATACGACTTTAAGGCAGAAATAATTGTTGATTCAAAAACGATTGATACTAAGGAAGAAAAAATCGGTATCCGATCCATTAAAGTGATTCATAAACCCGACGAACACGGCAAGTCATTTTATATAGAACTGAATGGAAAACCTGTGTTTGCCAAAGGCGCAAATTATATTCCGAATGACATGTTTTTACCCAGAGTCAGCAATGCTAAGTACGAAAAAGTAATTCTCGATGCCGTAAATGCCAATATGAACATGCTTCGGGTGTGGGGCGGCGGTATTTACGAAAACGATATTTTTTACGATTTGTGCGACAAATATGGCATTATGGTCTGGCAGGATTTTATGTTTGCCTGTAGTGTGTATCCTGCAGAAGGCGCGCTGTTGGAAAACATGCGCAAGGAAGCCATAGAAAATGTAAGAAGGTTAAGAAACCACCCGAGCATTGCGCTGTGGTGTGGCAATAACGAAAACAATGAAGCCTGGTTTGGCTGGGGTTGGAAAAAAAAGTATGAAAAACAAAATCCGAAATATGCCGAACTAATTTGGAACCAATTGGTAGAGCAGTATCACGTGATGCTGCCAAAGGTGGTGAAGGAAAATGATCCCGAAGCTTTTTACTGGCCTACATCTCCCTTTTCAGAATTCGGACAACTGAGCAATGACTCCAGCGGCGACAGGCATTACTGGCGCGTGTGGCACAACAAGGAGCCGATAGAAAAATACAATATTGAAAGAAGCCGTTTTTTCAGCGAATACGGTTTCCAATCATTTCCCGAACTGGCAACAGTAAAACTGTATGCCCCCGACCCAAAAGACTGGAATATTCATTCGGAAGTGATGATGGCGCACCAGCGGGGAGGCGCTCATGCCAATGGATTGATAGAGAGCTACCTGTTGAGCGAGTATCGCAAACCCAAAGATTTTGAGTCATTCCTCTACATGAATCAGGTGCTTCAGGGCGATGCCATCAAAACGGCTATGGAAGCACACCGCAGGGATATGCCTTACTGCATGGGAACCTTGTACTGGCAACATAATGACGTGTGGCCGGTGGCATCTTGGTCTGCCAGAGATTATTATGACAGATGGAAGGCGCAACAATATTTTGCCAAAGAGGCTTACAGGGATATTTTGGTTTCTCCTATTGAAAAGGAAGGAAAGTTATTGGTGTATATTGTTTCTGACAGGCATAGCAAGGCTTCGGGAAGTTTAGAATTGACCGTCATAGGGTTGGATGGTAAAATAATGAATCAATACAAAGTAGTATCTGTAGTGCCGGAAAACAGCAGCAATGTGCAGCTTTCTATCGGTGTAGATGAATTGCTGAAAGGAAGCTGAAGGGAAGATGTCGTTATCAGCGCTGTTTTTCGGGAAAAAGGTGGAAATATTTATACCAATAATTATTTTCTGGTAAAGCAGAAGGATATGAATTATCCTGATGTGGCCATTACAAAAACCATCAAACCTGTTGCCGGAGGATATGAAGTAACCTTGTCGGCTGATAAATTTGCCCGGGCAGTGTATATGTCAATTGAAGGAATAGATAACTTTTTTGAAAATAATTATTTCGATTTGTTGCCGGGCCAAAAAGTTAAGGTGAAAGTTTTTACGACACTCCCTTTATCGGAGTTCAGCAACCAACTGAAAATCACTTCCTTGGTAGAAGGATATTATAAAGGTTAACACATTGATTATCAATGTTATTTGCGGAGACCAAGGGATTCGAACCCTTGATCCGCTTTAGACGGATACACACTTTCCAGGCGTGCCTCTTCAACCACTCGAGCAGGTCTCCAAAAATAGGGTGGCAAAGTTAAGCATTATCATCTGTTAAATTAAATAATTCCATAGCATTTTTTGTGGTGAGGGTTTCAACATCTTCAATGGTCGTTGATTTTAAAGCAGCTAATTTTTCGGCAACGAGTGGAATATAGGCCGGCTCGTTCCTTTTTCCTCTGTGAGGCACAGGCGCCAGATAGGGTGCATCGGTTTCCAAAATCAGATATTCCATCGGTAACTGAGTAACCACCTCTGCCAGACCCGCATTTTTAAAAGTAAGCACGCCACCAATACCTAAGTAAAAACCTTCTTTAATAATTGATTTTGCAAGTTCCAGGCTACCGCTGAAGCAATGAAACACGCCCCTGAGGCCTTTAGGAGTATATTTTTTTATAACATCAATGCAGGCCTGAGTGGATTTTCGGCTATGAATAACAATCGGTATGTTGTACTCAATGGCCCATTCGGCCTGTTGTTCAAAGGCGTGGTATTGTTGCTCTTTGTAAGTAAGATCCCAATGAAAATCAAGCCCGGTTTCCCCGATGGCTACAAATTTTCTCTGTTTCAAATGATTTTCTACTGTTTTTAATTCTTCTTCTAAGTTTTCATTTACCGAACACGGATGCAGCCCCATCATACTCAGGCAGGTTGTGGGATGATTTTCTTCAAGCTGCAGCATGGCGCCGTGAGTAGAGGCATCAATGGCCGGCATTAGGATTTTTTTTACGCCGGCTTTGCCTGCTCTTTCAATCATTTCGGGGTATTCTCCGCTAAACTCTTCACTGTAAATATGTGCGTGTGTATCTATAAACATCGTAAAAAGATAAATTTTCTTTTATTTATAACTCTTTAATAATATTTTTTTTGTGAAAGTGTTTAAAACAATTTAACTTCACAGCCAAGTTTTCATAGGGTACGGATTAAAAATCGGGCTTGGGTATTCACTCAGGCCCTTATTTATTTAGTAAAGAACTATTCAATGCCTCGAACCTGAATCCTTTTTTACTAAAATGTTCCAATATTCCGGGTAATGCGTAACGCATCCGCATATATGCCTTTTCGCTGTCATGAAAAACGATAATTGAACCGTTTGTACTATTATTAATGACATTGAGCAGGCAGTCTTCAGGGCTTAATTTGTTGTCAAAATCGCCACTGAGTACATCCCACATGATTACTTTAAAGCCATTGGCTTTGTATTGATGCGTATCGCTTATCGCTTTGGCCTGAAAACGGGTAATTCTACCATAAGGAGGTCTAAACAGATCAGAATCAATAAATTGTGCAGCTTCAAGTATATTGGCTATGTATTCTCTGTCTTTGGTTTTCCAGCCGTTTAGATGGTTGTGGGTGTGGTTGCCCACCGTATTCCCTTCTTCAAGTATTCGTTGGTAGGTTGCTTTTTCAGCCACTACATTTTTCCCAATACAGAAGAAAGTGGCTTTAGCATTATATTTCTTCAATTCATCCAGCACAAAGTTAGTTGCTACAGCATGTGGCCCATCGTCAAACGTAAGATAGAGCGCCTTTTCATCAGTAGGAATATTCCAAATATATGACCTATACAATATTTTAAGCCATTTAGGCGTTTTAATGAAATACATATTATGGTTCAAATTTAATTACAAATGTTTTTACAGGAATTTAATTTTTAAAACCAAAAGTTAAATACTTTTGAACCGATCCCCGAACTTATGGATTATTTTTGTTTTGGGGTCATAGAGGAAACAAACTGTAAATATTTATTTATGTCATTAAAATCTATTAAAGACTACGAAGAACAGCGTAATAAGCGGTTGGTGGGCATGAGGTCATTACTGGTTTATGCTATGGGGTTGTTGTTTGTTTTGCTCGGGGCTTTTGTTATTTACCGTTACAAGGCAGATACTACCTATACAGTTCTGGGGGTTGTTATTGTTCTGTATGGTGTTTGGCGTACTTATAAGGCTTTAAAAGGAAGAAGAAATTAAATTGTATAACTATTTGATTATGATGCTGTTAAAGAGATTGTATTTGTAAAAAGGAAGAAATGAAACAGTATTGGATACTATTGATTATTGGCTTTTTAGGGTTAGGTGATGTTTCGTGTACTTCTTATAAAGAAAAAGATAATCAAAAACAGGATACACCTTTGCGGGGAGAAATCACCATCAGCGCCGATGAGTCATTCAAGCCTATCATTGATGAGCTTGTAAAAGTGTATGAGTCAAACAACAGAGGCACACAGATTAATGTGGAATACAAACCGGAAGCCGATTGTGTTAAAGATTTGTGGAACGACAGTATCAGAATGGTGATTTCTACTATTGAATTGACGGAACCGGAAAGGCTGTCGGTGGTTGACTCCTTGCGTACAGTTGTAAAACAGCTGGCAGTTGCAAGGGATGCAATAGCCGTAATAGTAAATCCTCGTTCTTCAGACTCATTATTTAATATGGCAGAAATTAAAGAAATATTGACCGGTAAGAATGTCAAAGGACTTTTTCCCGTATTTGATGGTGTTAAAGCCACAAGTACAGTTCGGTATATCATGGATTCGGTATTGAAAGGCGAAAAACTTACTGAAAAAGCAGTAGCTACCCGTACCAGCGACTCTGTAATCAATTATGTAGCCCGAACACCCCTTGCGGTCGGTTTTATCGGGGTAAGCTGGATAGGAAATCAGGATGACAGAGAACAGTTAAGTTTTTTAAAAAAAGTTAAAATTGCCCATTTAGAAAGCAACGATACACCCGGAAAATATATCTTACCATTGCAAGCGAATTTATATATGAAAAAGTATCCGATGACCAGAGATCTTGTATATATTTTAAAAGAAAGCCATAAGGGCCTGGGGTGGGGTTTTGGAAACTTTATGAGCGGAGAGATTGGGCAGTTAATTTTTAAACGAGCGTATTTAATGCCTGGTTTGAAGAGTTTCAGATTAAGGCCGATACAACTAAATGAAGACGAAAA
This sequence comes from Chitinophagaceae bacterium, assembly GCA_023957575.1. GTDB lineage: Bacteria > Bacteroidota > Bacteroidia > Chitinophagales > Chitinophagaceae > Niabella. Next base: position 867,235 of record JAMLGU010000001.1, read on the forward strand.
ATAAATTTTTATACTATATTTACACACTCAAAAAACTATAAACTATAAAAAGATGATTAACAAAAAATTACTTTTATTCGTACTTGGTGGAATGATAATGGGACTTGCCAATGCCCAGTCGTTGCGCGATGGAATTAAAGAACTCTATTCGGGCAGGGTAGTTGTTGCAGGCAAAATTTTGCAAAAGTATGAAAACACTCCTGAGGGCGCTTACTGGCTTGCGCGTAATTATTTGATTGAAGATCGCCCGGATTTGGCCAGACAAACCTTCGAAAAAGGCTTGGCTAATAACCCCACAGCGCCTTATTTGCTGGTAGGTAAAGGTTATTTTCTTTTGAAAGATAAAAAAGTAAATGAAGCCAAACAAGCATTCGAAGAAGCTTTAACCAACTCAAAAGGTAAAAAGCAGGATGATCCTGCAATTTTAAATGCAGTGGGTAGGGCAATGTCGCAGGCTTATGCTCTTTTTGACAAAGTAGGCGATATTAATTGGGCCGTACAAAAATTAGAAGAAGCCGCTAAAATTGCTACTTCTGCAAAGAAAAAAGACAACTGGATGATTGCTGATATCTATATCAATCTGGGAGATGCTTATCGCAGAGCAAATCCCGGTGAAGGCAGCAAGGCTTTTGATGCCTACCAAAGCGCCTTAAATGTTGACCCGCTTTTTGCACAGGCCGATTATAGAAAGGCATTGATATTTAAATCGCAAAGAAACTGGCCTTTATTTGAAGATAATATTAGAAAAGCAATAGCCTCTGATCCTAACTTTTTGTTTGGTTATTATGAACTTTATTATTATAAATTAGGGTTGAAAGATTTTGAAGGCGCTCAATCAATTGGAAAGCAAATAGTAGAACACTCACCTGATAATCCAAATAATGAGTACTTCAATGCCATGAGTTTTTATTTCAATAAAAATTATGATGGGGCTATAGCTTCTGGCCAAAAATTACTCAATAGCGGAAGCCAAACGATCAACCCAATGGTTTATAAATTAATTGCATATTGTAATATTGAAAAAAAGGATACTGCCAAGGCAATTCCTTTTGTGGAAGATTATTTTGCAAAGCAAAAAAAGGATGATTTTGTACCTGGAGACTACACGCTTAAAGCAATGGCCTATTCTACCACTCCCGGAAAAGAACATTTGGTTTATCAAAGTTATCTGGATGGTCTGAAGGCGGATACAGTTTTAGAAAACAGAATTGATATGCTGCAGGAAGGCGCTAAGTTTTTTGCAGATAAGGGTAAATATGAAATGCAGGGCGAACTGTTGGCAAAACTGATAGAAATTAAACCGGCCGACAGAGTAACAATTAATGATTACTTCAATGCCGGATATTTTGGTTTTTATAGAGCAGGACTGTATGAAAAATCCTGGAAAGTCTTTGATCAGATGAGAACTAAGTATCCTGACGTTAACTATGGTTACTTATGGACATTTAACTGTAGCAAAATATACGACTCAGCTAATGCTAAAAATATTTTAGTTCCCGATGCCGAAAAACTGATTGCTTTTTCTAAAAAAGATACGTCAAAAGATGCAATGAGTAATACTTTTTCGGCTACATGGACACTGGCAAACTACTATAATGATGTAGTTAAAGATAAAGTGAAAGCAATACAATATCTTGAAATGTGTAGAGATGCTTCTCCAAATGATGAAACTAAGCAATCGCTTCAATCCAGTATAGATATGCTGAAAAAAGTAGCTTCCGGAGCAACAAAAACTACCGCCGCAACCATGCCTAAGCAAACGGTTAAGCCAAAGGGTGGGCGATGATTTTTTAATAAATTGATTAAAAAAACTGTCAGAATGTTCTGGCAGTTTTTTTTATTTTTGGTTAATTAAAAAACATGAGGTAAATTGGTGGCTCTACCTTATTTTTGTGCATCTCTTTATTGCTATGGTATATTTAATAATAAACAACGGAAATACATCAGCCTCATTCCTCCCGGTAGGCTTGCAGATAGCATTCGCAGCAGGGCTAATAATTCTTTTAATAATAGTAACGAACCTTTTAGGCCCCAAAAGAAAGACTACCGATAAATTAAAAAGTTTTACCAGCGGTATCTCTTCTCATGGAGAGGCAAGGCAGCCGATGGCTGTAAAATACTTTTTAACTGCCATCCTGTTTGTTTTATTTGATGTGGAAGTAGTATTTTTTTACCCCTATGCCGTAATTTTTAAAGAAATGGGCTGGCCGGGTTTTCTGGCAGTATTGATGTATGTAGGGTTTTTTATAAGTGGATTTATATATATAGTAAAAAAGGGAGCTTTGAATTGGGAGGAGTAGTTTATATTTATATGGTTTTAGATTTGTAATTTAAGGCAAATCAAAAATCATAAATCAAAAATCATCAATTAAAATTATGCGTCCGGTACAATATAATGTAAAAGTAAAAAAGTTAGAAAACGACATCAGTATGGCCGATATGCCCGAGGGGTATATGGGTGAGGGCTTTTTTGCTTCCAGTATGGATAAAATCATTGGTCTTGCCCGAAAAAACTCACTCTGGCCAATGCCTTTTGCCACCTCTTGTTGTGGAATTGAATTTATGTGTACAATGGCTTCTCATTATGATATCGGACGATACGGAAGTGAACGTCTTGCATTTACCCCCCGCCAATGCGATTTGTTGATGGTGATGGGTACTATTTCAAAAAAAATGGGACCGGTACTCAGACAGGTTTATATTCAAATGGCGGAGCCTCGCTGGGTATTAGCTGTTGGAGCCTGTGCATCCAGTGGCGGAATTTTTGACTCATACAGTGTTTTACAGGGGATTGACCAGGTGGTGCCTGTGGATGTATATGTGCCGGGTTGCCCGCCCAGACCAGAAGCTTTTTTGGACGGGCTGATGCGCATTCAGGATCTTGTGGGAAAAGAAAGCCTTCGCAGACGCAACAGCGATCATTACAAAGCATTGCTTGAAAGTTATGGAATACAATAAATAATGTGATTGAGGAATGATGTGTTGTATGAAAAATGGTTGTGTTTTAAAATTTAGGTATTGAAAATTAGAACTTACTGATAAAATGGCATTAACCAACAAAACAATTCAGGAAAAACTACAAGAAAAGTTTGGTGAACAGGTATATGCGTTTGAAGAACCCTATGGCCTGTTGACTTTTGTTGCAGATAAGGATATTAATCTGAAAGTCCTGTACTTTTTGCATCAGGATGAAGAATTGAACTTTGTATTTCTTACAGATTTGTGCGGAGTACATTATCCCAATAACAAAGGAAAAGAATTGGGTGTAGTATATCATTTGCACAACCTGGAGCAAAATATTCGTGTAAGAATGAAAGTGTTTACAGATGTGGAAAAACCTGAAGTGTTTACGGCTACAGGTATTTTTATGGCTGCCAACTGGATGGAGCGGGAAACTTTTGATTTCTTTGGGATTAATTTTTTAGGACATCCTAATATGAAACGAATTTTGAATGTGGAAGAAATGGACTATTCGCCTCTTAGAAAAGAATTTCCGGTAGAAGACCAAAGCCGTGTGGATAAAGATGATGAAATGTTTGGAAGAGATGTTATCAGGGCTTTTTAATGGTAAAATCATAAAAAACAGGTATTTTTAGTTTAAATTTTTCCCTGAATGGGATAAGGCTTAAAACAAAATGTCAAATAAAGTGTCAGAAACACAAAGCAATATTAATCTACCGGTAGGTAGTATAGAAAAAACCACAACGACTATCAATTTTGGTCCCATACACCCTGCAACGCACGGAGTAATGCAGAATATAATGGAACTGGATGGTGAAAAAGTAGTTTCAGCAGAGCAGACGATCGGTTATATCCATCGTGCTTTTGAAAAAATTGCAGAACGTAGGCCTTTATATCAGATAACGCCGCTTACAGACAGGTTGAACTACTGTTCGGCGCCCATCAATAATATGGGATGGCATCTCACCTGCGAAAAATTATTAGGAATAAAAACGCCAAAACGTGTTGATTATCTGCGGATTATCATTATGGAGCTGGCGCGCATAGCCGACCATTTGATTTGCAATTCTATAATGGGGAATGATGCCGGAGGAACCACCGGTTTTCTTTATGTAATGCAGTTCCGGGAGGATATTTACGAAATTTGGGAAGAAGTCTGTGGCTCACGCCTCACCACCAATATTGGGCGGATTGGCGGTTTTGAGAGAGATTTTAATGATATCGCTTTTCGTAAATTGGACAAGTTTTTGATAGAATACCCTAAATGCCTTGCCGAATTTGAAACCCTTTTCACCCGCAACCGTATTTTTATGGATCGCACAAAGGGTATTGGAGGCATCTCTGCCGAAAGAGCTTTGAATTATGGATTTACCGGGCCTAACCTGCGGGCCGCAGGTGTGGACTATGATGTGAGAGCGGTGGATCCTTATTGTAGTTATGAAGAATTTGAATTTGACGTTCCGGTGGGTACTACGGGCGATGTTTATGACCGGTTTTTGGTGCGCAATGAGGAAATGAAGCAAAGTATGCGCATTATTCGTCAGGCACTCGAAAAATTGGGAAATCTTAAAGGTGAAGAAGCAACTAAGTATCATGCAGATACTCCGGAATATTATTTGCCGCCCAAGGACAAGGTTTATACTAAAATAGAAGAACTGATTTGGCATTTTAAAATCGTAATGGGCGAGTCGGAAATACCGGCAGGCGAGGTTTACAATGCAGTGGAAGGCGGCAATGGTGAATTAGGCTTTTATCTCATAAGCGATGGAGGTCGCACGCCGTACAGACTGCACTTTAGGAGGCCCTGCTTTATTTTTTATCAGGCTTTTGAAGAATTAGTGAAGGGGAGCATGATAAGCGATGTGGTAATGACGATGGCTTCATTAAATTTGATAGCAGGAGAAATGGATGCTTAAAACAAAATCGACAACAAAAAAGTATTGATAAATCGTTTAAAACAAATGGTGGAGTTTACACAGGAAAAGTTAGACCAGATACAGCAAATTATTGCCCGATACCCTGAGGGAAGGCAAAAAAGCGCTTTGTTGCCTGTATTGCACCTGGCTCAGGAAGAGTTTGGATGGCTCAGCGTAGAAACAATGGACTATGTTGCTTCCTTGCTAAAGTTGGAACCCATAGAAGTATATGAAGTGGCTACCTTTTACTCTATGTACCATCTGAAACCGGTGGGCAAATTTGTATTTGAAGTATGCCAGACCGGTCCCTGCATGTTGCGCGGCAGTGATGAAATAATAGATTATATTCGTGAGAAATTAAATATCAACCCAGGAGAAACAACGCCTGATGGCATGTTTACCTTAAAAACGGTGGAATGTCTTGGGGCTTGTGGTTATGCACCGATGATGCAGTTAGGTAAGTTTTATAAAGAACATTTGACAAAGGAAAAGGTGGACCGGATAATTGAGGAGTGCAGGGCAAAAGCGAATTAAAAAAAGGTATAAATTGATTACCGAAAGACAAATACAAAAATTAGCAGAAATTGTTTCGAATGAAACAAAAGCAATAAAAATGTATCTTTTTGGTAGTTATGCCGAAAAAAAAGGTGATAAAGATAGTGATGTAGATTTGTTGGTGGTAGTAAAGAATGATTTGAGTAAGGAAGAACGGCGAAAGTTGATAGCATCTTTGAGTATTAGAACTATGACGGAGAATTTGTTTTTCCCTAAAGATTTTAAAATTTATTCATTAAATGAATTTAATTTATTGAAAGGGAACAAACAATCGTTTCTTTATCATATTTTAAAGAACTCAAAACCATTGTATTTTGGATAGTGGCAATATTGATAGGTGGTTAGAGTATGCTAAGAATGATTTATTGGTAGCAAAGGAGTTAAAATTGCAGCATGAATTTGTGTAGAGAGCTATTTTAACACATTGCCAGCAAAGCGTTGAAAAATATTTGAAAGTTTTTTTTATTAAAGAATGAATCAACATTAATTAAAACACATGATTTGATTTATCTTAATAAAATGTGTAGTTCTTATGATGAATCGTTTTTAAGTTTGAGTGATGATTTAGCATGGTTAAGCGCAGTATATTTAGAATCAAGGTATCCAGATGATTTTGAAGATATAGACAGGCAGGATGCAGAAAAGGCGCTGGAAATTGCAGTCAATTTTGAGAACTTTATAAGTAAAAAATTTTATTAAAATATTGCAGGTGTAATAAATGGGTAGAAAATTATTATTAGAAAAGGCAGATGTGGAAGGTATCAGATATTTTGATACTTACCGCCGTGAGGGTGGCTATAGGAGTGTGGAAAAGGCGCTTAAATCCATGACCCCCGACGAGGTAACCGAAGAAGTAAAAGTCAGCGGCCTGAGAGGTAGAGGTGGTGCAGGGTTTCCGGCAGGTATGAAATGGAGTTTCCTTGCCAAGCCCGAAGGAGTTCCGCGCCATCTGGTAGTAAATGCCGATGAAAGCGAGCCCGGTACCTTTAAAGACAGGTATTTGATGGAATTTATTCCTCATATATTAATTGAAGGAATCATCGTTTCCTCTTACGCTTTGGGTAGTAATAGATCCTATATTTATATAAGGGGTGAGTATGCGTGGATTGTAGATATTTTGGAACAAGCCATTCAGGAAGCAAAGAATAACGGATTCTTAGGAAAAAATATTCTGGGTAGCGGCTTCGATTGCGAAATTTTTGTTCAACGCGGCGCCGGTGCCTACATCTGTGGAGAGGAAACGGCATTGCTGGAATCATTAGAAGGCAAAAGAGGAAATCCTCGGATTAAACCCCCCTTCCCGGCAGTAAAGGGTGCCTGGGGCAGACCAACGGTGGTTAACAATGTAGAAACAATTGCATCTGTGGTGCCCATTATCAATGATGGCGGCGCTGAATATGCAAAAATAGGCGTGGGAAGATCTACGGGCACAAAATTGATTTCTGCCTGCGGCAATATCAATAAACCCGGCGTGTATGAGATTGATATGACCATTTCGGTCGAAGAGTTTATTTATAGTGATGAATGGTGCGGCGGTATTTCCAACGGAAAAAGATTGAAAGCCTGTATTCCGGGAGGTTCTTCAGTACCTATTTTACCTGCCAACCTGCTGCTGAAAACCGCAAAAGGCGAGCAAAGAATTATGAACTACGAGAGCCTTTCGGATGGAGGTTTTGCCACCGGAAGTATGCTGGGTAGTGGAGGTTTTATCGTATTGGATGAAGACCAGTGTATTGTAAAACATACCTACACACTGGCAAAATTTTACCATCACGAAAGTTGTGGGCAGTGTTCACCTTGTCGTGAGGGCACTATCTGGTTGGATAAATTATTACATAAATTAGAGTACGGACAGGGTACCATGAGAGATATTGATTTGCTCTGGGATGTGCAAAAAAATATTGAAGGAAATACAATCTGCCCTTTGGGAGATGCAGCGGCGTGGCCGGTGGCGGCAGCAATCCGTCATTTCAGAGATGAATTTGAATGGCATGTAACCAATGCACAGGAGGCGCAGACGAGAAACTATGGCCTTGCTCACTATGCAGATTCGATTGAAGTGACTGCATAGATTTTTAGGAAAAACGTGAAGCGTTTTTGTAAAAATTAGAATGAAGAGGTTGAATATATAATAACAATGGTTTTTTAATTTTCATATTTCAATTTGTGAAATAGATTATGTCAGAAGAAAATAAATTATTTAAAGTCACCATAGATAACATTACCATCGAGGTACCGCCGGGCACTTCTATTCTTCATGCTGCAAGAATGATCGGCGGGCATGTTACGCCTCCGGCAATGTGTTTTTATACGCCACTAAAGGAAAGTGGTGGTAAATGCCGCACCTGTTTGGTAGAAGTAAGTAAAGGCTCCGAGCGTGACCCGCGGCCAATGCCCAAATTGGTTGCCAGTTGCCGTACCACCGTGATGGACGGCATGGAGGTGAAAAACGTAACCAGTCAGAGAGTGCTGGATGCAAGAAAAGGGGTGGTAGAGTTTCTTTTAATCAACCACCCGATTGACTGCCCCATCTGCGATCAGGCAGGCGAATGTGATCTACAAGATTTGAGTTATGGACATGGTAACGAAGCCTCCAGATACGAGTTTAAAAAAAGAATTTTTGTAAAACATGATTTGGGCAAATACATTCAACTGCACATGACCCGGTGCATAATGTGTTATCGTTGTGTATTCACTGCCGATCAGGTTACTAATAAAAGGCAACACGGCGTTCTGTTTAGAGGCGAGGTAAGCGAAATAGCTACTTATATTGAGAAATCGCTTGAAAATGATTTTATTGGAAATATTATAGATGTTTGCCCCGTGGGAGCGCTTACTGATAAAACATTCAGATTTAAAAATCGGGTATGGTTTACCAAACCGGAGGATGCGCATCGTGATTGCCCCACCTGTTGCGGCAAAGTAACGCTCTGGAGAAGAGGTAATCAGGTGCTTAGGGTAACTACCCGAAAAGACCAGTGGGGCGAGGTACAATCTTTCTATGGCGAAACCGGCTGGATTTGTAATGAGTGCCGCTTCGAGAAAAAAGATGTTAACGACTGGGTAATAGAGGGTTTGAGTACTATTCCTCGTTATTCTGTAAAGGGCGCTAATAAATATAAAGCCTTGGAAGTGCCTCACGAAACAGTGGGTGAAGTGATTGGTCGTAAGCCAAAGTTGATGATGGATATTCATACGGTTAGTGATGTAAACAATCCATCCATTGACCTTAGCAAAATTCAGGGTCCGGCTACAAGTGATGTTTTTAACAAAAAACAGATTGAAGACAAAAAAGAAAACTAGATAAACTTTTTAAGAAATGTATATTCTGGCAATAGACTGGTTGTTTATAATAGAAAAGCTGATATTGATTGCTTTAATCGTTACGCTCTGTATGATTGTGGCGATGTATGCTACTTATGGCGAACGAAAAGTAGCAGCTTATATACAAGACCGGTATGGCCCCAACAGGGCAGGCCCTCTGGGGATTTTGCAACCCTTGGCCGATGGTGGTAAGTTATTCTTCAAAGAAGAAGTAGTTCCTTTGGCTTCTTCAAAAATATTGTTTGTATTAGGGCCTATGCTGGCGATGGTTACAGCGCTCATTACAAGTGCGGTTATTCCCTGGGGTACGGCATTGTCGATAGGTAAAAATACAATTCCACTACAGGTTGCAGATATTAATATTGGTGTGCTTTACATTTTTGCAGTAGTCAGCGTGGGTGTGTATGGTATTATGATTGGCGCCTGGGCATCCAACAATAAGTTTTCGCTTATATCCGGTGTAAGGGCAGCCTCTCAAATGGTTTCTTATGAATTAGCGCTGGGGCTTTCATTGATTGCGGTACTGATGGTTTCCGGAACAATGCAAATGAGTGAAATTGTAAGCCTGCAACAGCAACACGGTTGGAATGTATTGTATCAGCCATTTGGGTTCCTGATATTTTTTATTTGTGCAATGGCTGAGTGTAACCGTACACCGTTTGACCTGCCTGAAGCAGAAAACGAGTTGAACATGGGTTATCATCAGGAATACTCCAGTATGAAGTTGGGTTTCTATCTTTTTGCAGAATACATCAACATGTTCATGAGCGGAATATTGATGGCCACACTGTTTTGGGGTGGGTATGATATTCCTTTTGTTGACGAAACAAAACTGGCAGCCGGCATCGGGCAAAACTGGGTAGCATTTTTGAGTTTCTCTATGCTGATGATAAAGGCTTGCTTCTCAGTGTTCCTGTTTATGTGGATCAGATGGACGATTCCGCGTTTTCGTTTTGACCAGTTGATGCACTTAGGGTGGAAGCGCTTAGTGCCATTGGCATTACTCAATATGCTGATAACAGCGGCTGTTGTATTATGGTTGAACAAATAGGAGAAGGTTTTTAAATATGTAATTACATTTCTTGAATACTTTAAATTGATTTAAATAAATAATGGGAGTACAACTTACAAAAAGAGCCAAACCGGTGGACAGGAGGCCAATGACATGGCTGGAAAGTTTGTATTTGTGGAATATAATGAAAGGGATGGCTGTCACAATAAAACATTTCTTTTCAAGAAAAGTTACCATTCAATATCCTGAAGAAAAGAGAAGCTATAGCGATGTGTTCAGAGGGCTCCATATTTTGAATCGGGATGAAGAAGGAAGAGAAAGATGCACCGCTTGCGGGCTTTGTGCAGTAGCCTGCCCTGCTGAGGCAATTTCAATGGAGGCCGCAGAACGCAAACCCGACGAAGAACATTTATACAGAGAAGAAAAATATGCTGCCCGATACGAAATAAATATGCTGCGTTGTATTTTCTGCGGTTTGTGTGAAGAAGCATGTCCCAAGGATGCCATTTATCTGAGTAAAACACATGCTCCGGCAAATTATCATCGTAAAGGGTTTATTTATAAAAAGGAAGATTTATTAATCCCCAATCCGCTTACAGAGCCGGAGGAATATAAAAAAGCATTGGGAACCATTAAAAGAGAACCAAAATCGTAAATCACAAATCATAAATCGTAAATAAAAAAATGGGTATCACACAAATACTTTTCTGGACGCTCACGGTGCTTGTTTTGTTCAGCGCTTTAATGGTGATTACCAGTAAAAACCCTGTGCATAGTGTGCTTTGGCTGATTGTTACTTTTTTTGGTATTTCGGGCCATTATGTTTTGTTAAATGCTCAGTTTTTGGCAATAGTAAATATTATCGTTTATGCAGGAGCAATAATGGTGCTGTTTCTGTTTGTCATCATGCTGATGAACCTGAACAAACCCAGTAGCCCATTAAAAAACAAATGGATACAGATTGCGGGGTTTGTAGCCGGGGGATGTTTGCTGCTGGTATTAGTGGCTGCTTTGCGCAATACAGAGATTGCTAAAAATACTGTAGAGGCAGGTACGGGTGATATCGGCCTGGTTGCAAATTTGGGAAGAGAGTTATTCAGCAATTTTGTGGTGCCATTTGAAATTGCAAGTATCCTGTTTTTAAGTGCAATGGTAGGCGCAGTGGTAATCGGGAAAAAGGAGTAAAATGGACAATGTGTAATAGACAAAAAAGATTTAAGAGAATAAATAAATATTTATAAAGTAATTTGAAATTATGCCGATTAATTATTACATCGTATTAGCATTGTGTTTGTTTACCATAGGTGTAGTGGGTGTTCTTACCCGCCGTAATGCAATTGTAGTGTTTATGAGCGTTGAATTGATGCTCAACTCGGTAAACCTTTTGTTGGTCGCTTTTTCAAAAATGCACCATGCAGCAAAAGCAGCTACAATGGCTTCGGCAGGAGCAGACGGGCAGATATTTGTATTTTTTGTAATGGCGGTTGCTGCAGCAGAGGTGAGTGTTGGATTGGCTATTATTGTAATGCTGTACAGGAATATTCATACTGTGGATATCAATTTCCTCAACAGGCTGAAACATTAATTTTTTAAAAATAGTTTAATAAAAACCATAACGACTATTGATGAAACTGTATTTATTATTTATCGTTCTGTTGCCGTTCTTAGGTGTTCTTATTAACGGACTTTTGAGAAATCAATTATCAAAAGGATTAATTGGCCGTATAGGTAGCGGCGTGGTGATTGGTTCATTTATATTAAGTATTCTGGCATTTATGGAGGTGAGAGCCGGCGGTAGTGGCGTGTATAAATATTTTGATTTCGTAAATATCGGCAATCTTAAAATTCCATTTGCTTTTCAAATTGATCAGCTTTCGGCGCTTTTTCTGTTGATTGTTACCGGTGTAGGCGCCGTTATTCATGTGTATTCCACCGCGTACATGCACGATGAAAATCAGGATCATTTCGGAAGATATTTTTCCTATCTCAATCTCTTCATATTCTCAATGTTGATGCTGGTACTGGCTGATAATCTTTTGGTAATGTATATCGGTTGGGAAGGTGTTGGCATCTGTTCTTATCTGCTGATAGGTTATTGGTTTAAAAATACTGAATTTAATAAAGCAGCTTCCAAGGCGTTCATCATGAACCGCATTGGTGATTTTGCCTTTCTGATTGCCATTTTCATCATTGGTGGTAAAATTGGAAGCCTTTCATTCAGTGAAATTATGACGCCGGCTGCTTTGGCAAAACTTAGCTACGGTGAAATCAGTGCAGTAGCATTGTTATTATTCTTTGGCGCTACCGGCAAAAGCGCTCAAATTCCGCTTTATACCTGGCTGCCTGATGCGATGGCCGGTCCTACACCGGTTTCGGCATTGATACATGCAGCCACGATGGTTACTGCAGGTGTGTATATGGTTGCGCGTATGAATCTGATGTACTCAATGGTGCCGGAGGTGCTGAATGTAGTGGCAGTGGTTGGCCTGGCAACCGCATTACTGGCGGCTACCATTGCTTTAAAACAAAACGATATTAAAAAAGTACTTGCTTACTCCACAGTCAGCCAGTTGGGCTTTATGTTTCTGGCATTGGGTAGCGGCGCTTATATAGCTGCTGTTTTCCATGTGATGACGCACGCTTTCTTCAAAGCGCTACTGTTTTTGGGAAGCGGTAGTGTTATTCATGGACTGGGTGGAGAGCAGGATATTCGCAAAATGGGAGGTTTAGGAAAATATATGAAAACAACCGATATTACTTTTTTGATAGGCTGTTTGGCTATAGCCGGGTTCCCACTGTTTTCAGGATTTTTCTCAAAAGATGAGATACTGGCTGCTGCATGGGCTCATTCTCCAATATTGTGGGGAATCGCTTTGTTTACAGCCTTGCTTACTGCAATTTATATGTTCCGTTTATACGCTACTACTTTTAAAGGCCGGTTTAGAGGAACTACAGAGCAGGAAAGCCACCTGCATGAAAGCCCTAAAGCCATTACAATTCCGTTGATTATTTTGGCTATTCTGTCAGTCATTGGCGGTTTTGTAGGTATTCCGGCTATTATGGCAGAAGGCGCACATGGGTTACAAAATTTCCTGAGCCCTGTTTTTGCCGGTTCTGCACCATTGCTCCCTGCGCATGAGGTATCGCACAGTACAGAATGGATACTGATGGGTGCGGCTACCTTAGTGGCGCTTATTGGTATTTTTTATGCCTGGGGCAAATATGCCAAAAATCCCGATCTGGAAGATGCCCGGGGTTTTGGAAAAGTGCTGGAAAACAAATGGTATATGGATGAATTGTATGATACTGTTGTGGTAACTCCATACAAAAAATTTGGCAGCTTCCTCAAAGATGTATTTGATGCCAAAGTGGTGGATGGTATCGTAAACGGAGTGGGCCGATTGGTAAAATATGGTGGAAGACAAATGCGCTGGATACAGAGTGGGCAGATTGGTTCTTATGTGCTGCTGATGGTGCTGAGTATGTTGGTAATTTTTGTAGTGCAGTTTTTTATCAGAAAGTAAATTGATGATATTGGTAAAGAGCTTGTGAGTTTTGTGTTTGATGTTATAATTTAAGAATAGTAAAAATTATTTTTTATACAGGGATGAATTCAGTTATAATGAAATTAATCTCAAAAATTATAGTTTAGAGTATATGATCGCATTGTTGTTGATATTAGTTCCTTTACTGGGCGGACTGGCTACTTTTTTCCTGAAAAAAGAAAGCGAGGTGAGAACCTGGTCCTTGTTTGTGGCAGTACTTACCTTTATAGTAGCTATACTGGGGGTATCTGTTTTAAATGCTCCTGAGTATTTGTCATTCAAGGCTGATTGGATGGGAGATTTGGGAAGTACTTTCTCCATAAAGGCAGATGCTATGGGTATGATGTTGTGTATGCTCACTGCTATATCCTTCCCGATCATTTTTATAGGCACCTGGAAAACTGCTTATGAAAAACCGCAGAATTTCTTTGCACTGATGTTGCTCGCACAGGCCGGAATGATGGGCGTTTTTCTGGCGATGGATGCCTTGGTATTTTATTTCTTTTGGGAACTGGCATTAATACCAATGTACTTTCTGAGTTCGCAATGGGGCGGGGCAAGGCGTATTCCTGTAATGTTTAAGTTCTTTGTTTACACTTTCATAGGCTCTTTATTGATGTTAGTCGGACTGATTTATATCTGGTCTAAAAATGGCGGATCATTTGACATTGATGCTTTTTATAATTCAAAACTGAGTGTAAAAGAACAAATGTGGTTATTCTGGCTGCTCTTCGCTGCCTTTGCGGTTAAGATGCCGATATTCCCCTTCCATACCTGGCAGCCAGATACTTATGAGCAGGCGCCAACTGCTGTTACGGCTGTTTTAAGCGCTATTATGGTAAAGATGGGTGTGCTGGGATTGCTACGTTGGCTGCTTCCGGTGTTGCCCGTTGGTTCTTATGTAATGGGCGACAATCCTTCTTTTCTGGCAATGATTGGTATTGTGTATGCATCCATCATAGCGTTCCGTCAGGATGATATGAAACGCCTTGTAGCATTTTCTTCCATCGCTCACGTAGGGCTGATGTGTATAGCCGCTTTCAGCGAAAGCAAAAGCGGAATGCAGGGAATCATGATTCAGATGTTCTCTCATGGTATCAATATTCTGGGTCTTTGGGTGATTATAGAAATCATTGAAAGAAAATTTGGCACACGCAAAATGAGTGAATTAGGCGGTGTGGCCCAAAAGGCGCCTGCACTGGCGATTGCTTTTTTCGTAATTATGTTTGCCACAGTATCACTGCCAATTACCAATGCTTTTATAGGAGAGTACCTGATGCTGAATGGCATATTCAATTCTACTGTAACTTCCTACGGCGTCATTTATGCAGTGGTAGCATCTACGGGTGTTATCCTGAGTGTGGTGTATATGTTTAGCATGGCCCGTAAAGTATTCTTGGGCAATACTAACGAACTTACTGTAAAGGGAACCGATATTGATTTTCCTGAAAAGGCGGTTTTGGGTATTATATTGGTAATCATTTTAGTAATGGGGGTGTATCCGCAACCTTTCCTCAATATGATGGAAGGGGTATCGGATTCATTATTAAAGGCTTCGGATATTCAACATTTAATTTTGAAAAAATAAATATTTCTGAAAGCAATAAAGCAAGAGAGTTTATTCAATTGAAAAAAGAATTATTGTAAAATAAATATGAACGCATTATTATTATCGGCAATTATGGGAGTGGTTATGATGTTTACCGGCATTTGGGTAAAGCGATACACTGTCATTAAGAGAGTAGCTCTTGCAGGAATGGCTTTACTGTTTGTGGCCAATTGCATTGAACTTAAAGGAACCAAATGGTTCAATTTTGATGTTTCCGGTTTTATGCAGTTTAATAACTTCAGTCTGGTATTTATTGCTATAGCTATTTTTGTAACCATATTATTTACGCTGGTCAGTGGAACCGAAATTCGAAAAGTGGGCAACTATCCTGCCGATTATTTTGCATTAATTTTCTTCATCATTTCAGGTGTCATATTACTGGCTTCTTTCCAGAACTTACTGATTTTATTTCTGGCTATTGAAATTGTTACCATACCCTCATTTATTCTTACAGGCGCTGAAAAACGAAATTTAAAAAGTAATGAAGCAGCGCTCAAATACTTGTTGTTAGGCTCTTTTTCCACAGGTGTGATGTTGCTGGGTATTGCGTTGATATATGGCTCTCAGGGAAGTTTTGATATAAATCAGATGCAGATAGGTATGTTGGAAGGCAATAAAATATCCAATCTTCAGGTAGCAGGAATTCTCACGCTGATGTTTTCAATGGCCTTTAAATCTTCGATAGCGCCTTTTCATTTCTGGACACCCGATATTTATGATGGTGCGCCAACCGTTTTTGCATCTTATATGGCCACTGTTATTAAGGTTGCCGTATTTATAGGGTTTATCCGTTTATTTGAAAATGCTTTTGGAAATCTCAGCAGTACATGGGTAGTGTGGATTGCTGTATTGATCGTTGCTACCTTACTTATCGGTAACATTACGGCCACATTCCAGCAGAGTGTAAAACGTATGCTGGCTTATTCCAGTATTTCTCATGCAGGTTTTATGCTTTTTGCAGTATTTGCAATGAACGAGTCTGCTCATGAAGGTTTGATTATTTATGCTGCCGGATACAGCCTGGCAACGATTGGTATTTTTGCTATTGTTGCCAAAATGAATGATTACAGTTATGAAGGTTTTAACGGTTTGGCAAGGCATCAGCCATTGATTGCACTCACTGCCACAATCTGTTTGCTATCTCTGGCCGGTATCCCATTAAGTGTGGGTTTCCTTGGTAAATTTTATATGCTGAAAGCGGCAGTGCTTACCGGAAAATATATCGGGTTGGTTGTATTTGCAGTTATTATGGCTGCCGTGAGCGCTTATTATTATTTCAGGGTAATACAGGCTATGTATTTCAAAGAAGGTCCCGACAACTTTACAGGAGCAACTACTGTGGAGAAATATTCGATGGTAGCAATTTGTGCACTAATAATCATTTTAGGTATAATGCCCGGTGTTTTGCTGGTTCATTTATATTTCTAACAAGATATTTTGATAGCTTGCCACTCAATAGTTGTAACTTGCAATTGTGAAATTTGCCGACGTTTTTTCTTTATCCCTTAAAACTGTGGGAGGCAATAAGCTTCGTACAGCGCTCACGGTTACGATTATTGCCTTTGGCATCATGGCATTAGTGGGTATCATCACCGCCATTAAAGCAATGAATCAAAAATTTTCTGAGAGCTTTGCCAGTATGGGCGCCAATGCTTTTGCCATCCGGTACAAAGAAAGAAATATCAGTTTTGGAGGGGGGAGCAAGGATTTAACAGTATCCAAAAAAGGAAAGAAAGAAAAAAAATCAAACCTCAATAAAATCATTACAAGGCGCGAAGCAGAATATTTTGCCCATCATTATTCATTTCCGGGTACTGCCACCAGCTTGTCCATATTTGGAAGAAGCGATAATATTGTTTCTTTTAATGAAAAAAAAACCAGTCCAAATGTGATGATGTTTGGCGGAGACGAAAACTATCTTGATTTAAATGCTTACAAACTAATTGCCGGAAGAAATATGACTTCTTCTGAAATAAAAAGCGCTCAAAATGTGTGTATTGTCGGTTACGAAATCATTAAAAGATTCTTTGGCGAACCGGCAGACAAAGCATTGAATCACACGATAAAAATTAATAGTATCCCTTACAAGGTAATAGGAGTTTTGGAGGAAAAAGGGACTACTTTTGGCTTTAACAGAGATAATATGCTGATAACCAGCTATACAAATATTGAAAGAAATTTTTCAAAACCTAATTATTCTTATGTGATTGCAGTAAAAGTGAATGATATAGCCAGTCTGGAAATGGCAGTGGGAGAAGCCGAAGGTCTTTTAAGAAATATCAGAAAAATAAATATTACCGACGATAGCAATTTCAGTATTGACCGTAGTGACAGCATTGTAGAAAAGGCAATGAACAGCCTGCGGTTTTTAACCATTTCCGCCACTGTTATTGGTCTTATTACCTTAATAGGCGCTGCCATCGGGCTCATGAATATCATGCTTGTATCGGTAGCCGAAAGAACCAAAGAAGTGGGATTGATAAAAGCCATAGGAGGCAAGAAAAAAATAGTAAAACAACAATTCCTCATCGAAGCAATAATAATCAGTATCTTAGGAGCGATATTGGGTATCGTGCTTGGAATATTGGTGGGTAATGCCTTTTCGATTGTTTTAAATACCGGTTTTGTAGTTCCATGGGCATGGATTTTTTATGGGATAGCCATTTGCACTATGGTTGGGTTATTGGCAGGAATTTATCCTGCTATCAAAGCAGGGAGGCTAAACCCAATAGATGCACTTCGATATGAGTAATTGAGGGCAGAGGATAGAGGCCATTTATATCAAATTTGCCCCTATAAACAGGTATTTTTAAATAATGACTAAAATCATTTTGGAAATTGGAGAATTTTTAAAAAAAAGTTCTATCTTGAGCATCGTAAAAAAAAAATAAGCTAAAACGTTAATTGTTTCATTTTTTTTATTAGAATTGTACCATAAAATTATTTCTTATTAAATTTTAAAACTAAAAAACTACGATCATGGCTGAGACAAATCAAGCTACACCGGCGAAGGCTACAACTTCAGTGCAAGCGAAAAAAAGCAGTAATTTAATTTCTTGGGTTGCCCCAATTTTGTGCCTCGTTGCAGGTTATGCAATCTGGCGATATTGGATTGGAGGTGCTTCAGGTTTTGAATCACCCGATGCTGCAGGTGGTTTTTGGCCCGACCATAAAGGCCCTAAAGGCGCTTTCCATCGGATTTATGAAGGTGGTATTATCGTGCCTATTCTAATTGGTATGTTATTAATGACTTTTGTATTTGCTATCGAAAGGTTCCTAACTATCAGTAAGGCGCTGGGTAGAGGCAATAACAGCAATTTTGTGCGCAAAGTACAATATCATTTAGCCAATAAAAATATTGACGCTGCATTGGCAGAGTGCGATAAACAAAAAGGTTCTGTTGGTAATGTAATGAAAGCAGGTTTGCGCAGGTACAATGAAATGATTACAGAACAGGGTCTTACTACTGATCAAAAAGTAATGGCAATTCAAAAAGAAGTAGAAGAAGCCACTGCATTGGAGCTACCTATGCTACAAAGAAATCTGGTATTCCTTTCTACCATTGTTTCTACCGGTACGTTAATTGCCCTTTTGGGTACGGTAATGGGGATGATTCGTTCATTTGCCAACTTAGGCGCTGAAGGTGGCGGTAATGCAGCTGAACTGGCTGTGGGTATTTCCGAAGCCTTATATAATACGGCATTGGGTATTGGTACTTCTGCAATTGCATTGATTCTTTACAACATGCTTACTACCAGAATTGATAGCATTACTCATGGTATTGACGAATCAGGTTTTACCTTAACTCAATCTTTTGCTTCTTTGTACAAATAATAAGTTTGTGCAAGAACTGATGAGTTTATGGAAAACAGAAAAATATTCGTCTTATAAATAAAAATATTAAATATGGCCAGAAATCAAGTAAAAAAAGCTTCAACGGATACGGATATGACACCCTTTGTGGATGTGGCATTCCTTATTTTGGCTTTCTTTATTATGGCAACCAAATTTAAGCCGGCCGAACCGGTGCCGATTACTACTCCCAACTCTGTATCTTCACAGCCATTGCCCGACAATAATGCTGTGATGATAAGCATTGATAAAGACGATAAAGTATATTTTTCAATTATGTCAAAAAGTGATAAACAAAAACCTTTTGACTTGATTGTTGAAGCTTCAAAACTTAGAAATATACCTTTGACGACAGAAGATGTTAACAGTTACAGAGATGGTGATATGATTGGAATGCCATTTAGTAAGTTAAAAGGATTTTTTGATCTTCCCCATGATCAGCAATTGAAATATAAGCAGGAGGGTATTCCGGTTTTAGATTCTGCTACAGCTGAACTTACCTACTGGATAGCAGCTGCAAAACAGGTTTTTGCCGGTGAGCAGTTAAAAATTCTCATAAAAGGAGATGCTGTATCCAAATATCCTGTTTTTAAGGCTGTTGTGGACGCTTTGAAAAAGAACGATGAGCAAAAGTACAATCTTGTTACTTCTCCTGAAGAAGCTCCCCAAGGAACGGATCTTTATAAAGAAAGATTACAAGGGAAGTCGAAAGAAGCAAAATAATTATTTTTAAACAATTAAAATTTTACGACTATGGCAAGTATGGATACCGGTGGTGACGATGGTCAAAAAAAAGGGCCTGGCGTTAAAAAAGCGAAAAAACTCAATACGCGGGTGGATATGACTCCCTTTGTGGATATTGGATTCCTGCTGATTACGTTTTTTATCTTTACGGCTACAATGAGCGCCCCCACCACTATGGACTTAAATATGCCAAAAGATACCGATAAAAAGGATGAGGAAACTAAGGTAAAACAATCCGGAGCGCTGAATATATTGCTCGGTAAAGAAAATTCTTTATTCTATTATGAAGGAGAATTGGATCCTACAGGTGCAAATTTTAAATCTGCTACTTTCAAAGAAATTCGCGATGTGATTATCAATAAAAAGAAAGAAGTAGTTGACAAATATGTATCAGATCCGGCTTGTGAAGCCGAAGCGAAGGCTAAAGGAAAAACAGTTGATGACTATTGCAAACAAAAAGACTTCTTCGTTATTATTAAACCTACAGATGATGCGGTTTATAAAAACGTAGTAGATATTTTGGATGAAATGACCATCAATAAAGTTGCCCGATATGCATTGGTTCCTCCTTTTCCTACAGAATTGGAAGCTGTTAAACTTACAGAAAGTGCTGCAGGAATGAACACAGCTCCTCCTGCTAAATAAAATAGTTTAATGGATGTATGGAATATTTATAGTTAATGCGTCTTAGTTAAATAAAAAGATAATAATGGAACCCAATAAAATTTTAAATACGGATTATCTCGACCTCCTTTTTGAGGGAAAGAATAAGGCCTACGGCGCTTATGACCTTCGCAAAACTTACCAAAAGCGGTTGGTAATGGCTTTGATTATTACGGGAATTTCTGTAGCAGTTATTGCAGGGCTGGCGCTTTTGCAAAATACGATCTCCAAAAATAAAGTGGAGAAAGTGAATATTGCCGAGGTTACAATTTCAGACATAAAACAGGAGGAACAAAAAAAGAATGAACCACCACCTCCACCGCCGCCGCCTCCTCCAAAGCAGGAACCACCACCCAAAATTGAAACAAAGGCATTTACACCGCCTAAGGTGGTAAAGGATGAGGAAGTAAAGCAACCCCCACCCGCAGTGGAAGAGTTGAAAGAAACCAAAATCGGCACTATCAATCAGGAGGGTGTTAAAGATATAGGTATTGTAGTTCCCCCTGCTGCAGTAGATGCCGGAAAGGGTATCGTGGAAGTGAAAAAACAACCCGAACCTGAGCCTGAAATTTTTACAAAAGTGGAAATTGATGCCTCTTATCCGGGCGGCCCCAGTGCTTGGAGAACCTTCCTTGAAAGAAATCTAAGGGCCGATGTAGCAACAGATAATGGCGCCTCTCCGGGCACTTACACAGTAATTGTTCAGTTTGTGGTTGATAAAGAAGGTAATGTGAGCGATATCAAACCGTTAACCAGTGTTGGATTTGGTATGGAACAGGAAGCAGTACGTGTGTTAAAGAAATCGGGAAAATGGAAACCTGCCATTCAAAATGGTCGTGAGGTGAAAGCTTATCGTAAGCAACCAATTACTTTCCAAATTCAGGAAGGATAATTAAGAAATATTTTGAAAATTTAAAATCCCCAAATTTTGGGGATTTTTTAATTGTCGGAAATTTTGAAAAACAATCAGTTGTAAATAATATTTACCCCCCAATACGGATGTGCTTGAAGAAAAGAAATGAATTCGTCATTCATTTCAAAGCCCTTGGAAGTTGTGAACAGATCTATACGGATATCTTCATTTTTATCGTATATACTTAGTGCTAAAGTAGCGTTCCCTTTATTTTTTCTGAAATTTTTATAAACAAATTGAACTACTTCGTCTGTGATATCCTCAGCCGGCAACTTTAAGGATAATTTTTTAGTGAGATTCTTTTTTACGCTTTCGGCTAATAGCAAAGAATTGAGATTAAAGGAATACTCTCCATTAAATCTTTTCTTGAAATAACCTGTAAGAAATACTGTTGATCCAATTTGTAGAATTGGTGAAAATTTCAAATAATCTTCGGAAAAGAGGGTAATGTTTAATTTTCCCGAATAATCTTCTATAGTAAAACTGCCATATCTGTTGCCATTTTTTGAAATGCGATGCTGGGCATCACTTACCAATCCCATAACTCTGAATACTGCATTGGCATTGATGTTTTCAGTATTTTCGCCGTATTTATTTAAAAATGATATCTGGGTAATACCATAGTTTTCCATCTCAAAACGATAATTATCTAAAGGATGACCGCTTATGAAAATACCTGTTACCTCTTTTTCAAAATCTAATTGTACGATCAAAGGCCAGGGGTCGCAAGTAGCAATCTTGGGAGGTGGCACCTGCATACTTTCGGATAGGTTGCCAAATAGGGTGTTTGCTGATGATTCAGAAGCGTTTTGGCATACCTGACCATAACGGATTATTTTTTCTAAACCTGTTGAATTATCTTCGGGAGAAGTGTAAAAATATTGGGCACGGTGCAATTCGGAAAAACAATCGAAGGCTCCTGCGTAAACTAAACTTTCCAACGTTTTCTTATTTACACTTCGCTGATTTACCCTTTTGATCATATCAAAAACAGATTTAAAAAGCCCATTTTTGTTTCTTTCGGAAATGATACTTTCAATGGCGGCTTCACCCACTCCTTTTAACCCTCCAAGACCAAGACGAATTTCTTCTTTATTATTTACTGCAAATCCTTTTTGAGATTCATTAATGTCTGGCCCTAATACTTTGATTCCCATGCTTTTGCACTCTTCCATAAAAAAGGTAATTTTTTCGAGAGAGCCTGCGCTATTTAGCGCTGCGGCCATAAATTCGCTGGGGTAATGCGCCTTCAGGTAAGCAGTTTGATAGGCCACAAAAGCATAGCAGGTAGAGTGTGATTTGTTAAAAGCATACTGGGCAAAAGCTTCCCAATCTGTCCATATTTTTTCTAATTTATCTACTGAATAGTCCTTTTGGGCAGCTCCTTCGATAAATTTTTTCTTCATTTTATCAAGCGTGTCCCTTTGTTTTTTCCCCATTGCTTTCCGCAGGATGTCGGCATCACCCTTACTAAAACCGCCTATTTTTTGACTCAGCAGCATTACTTGTTCCTGATATACCGTAATACCATAAGTTTCTTCCAAAAATTCCTGCATTTCGGGCAGATCGTAGATTACTTCTTCACGCCCATGTTTTCTTTCTATGTAGTTAGGTATGTAGGCTATTGGACCGGGGCGAAATAGTGCATTCATTGCAATCAGATCATCAAAGCGGTCGGGTTTCAGGTCTCGTAAATATTTCTGCATACCGATACTTTCAAACTGGAATGTACCGTTTGTTTCACCCTTTTGATATAGTAGGTATGTCTTCTGATCGTCAAGCGGAATATTGTCGATGTCTATTTCTATTCCTTTGTTTTGCTTGATGAGTTCCAAAGCATTCTTAATAATAGTAAGCGTTTTTAAACCCAAAAAATCCATCTTTATTACTCCTGCGCTTTCGATGGAGGTTCCTTCAATTTGAGTAAGCCATAAATCCGAATCCTTACTGGTTGCTACAGGTATTAAATCTTTCAAGTCCATAGGCGCAATGATGATTCCGGCAGCATGTACACCGGTATTTCGTACAGAGCCTTCCAAAATTTCTGCCTCATGTAGCACTTTGGACTGAAGACTGTCTTCATTGTAAATTTCACGTATTTTTCGCACTCCATCCAAATCATCTGTGCTAAGTCCTTCTTTTTCGATTAATGTTTTTTCCTTAGAATTTTCCTTCGGTTGAATAGGGGCGTGCAAAACCCGCTTTAGCGAAATTCCCGTTTTATCGGGTACCAATTTGGTTAACATATTAGATTCGTGTAATGGTAAATCCATTACTCTGGCCACATCTTTAATACTCATTTTGGCAGCCATAGTGCCATAGGTAATAATTTGAGCTACCTGATTCTTACCATATTTTTCAACCACATAATCAATTACCTTTTGACGTCCCTCGTCATCAAAATCAGTATCTATATCCGGCATGGATTTACGATCTGGATTCAGAAAACGCTCAAAAAGTAGGTTGTATTTAATAGGGTCAATATTAGTGATGCCGATGCAATAAGCTACCACAGAGCCTGCCGCCGAACCTCTTCCCGGCCCTATGAAAACACCTCTGTCTCTACCGGCTTTGATAAAATCGCTAACGATAAGAAAGTAGCCTGCAAAACCCATTGTTTTGATGGTAAACAGTTCAAAATCAATTCGCTCCTGAATTTCATCTGTTATTATCCCATATCTTTTCTGAGCGCCTTCGTAAGTAATGTGTTTAAGGTACTCCCATTGATTGAGCGAATCGGCAGTGAGTTCTTCTTTGCCATATATTTCATTTTTCGTATGGATTTTAAATGTATCGGATATTGGAAAGTTGGGTAACAAAATTTTCCTATTCAGATCCAATAAGTCCACTTTGCCCACAATTTCGTTCGTATTGTCTATCGCTTCGGGAATGTCTTGAAAAAGTTTTGACATTTCCGCAGTAGTTTTAAAGTAAAACTGGTCATTGGCAAATGCAAAACGCATATTTTTTAGTTGAATATCATCATCGGCAAAGTCGCCCCGGTAGGCGGGTGTGGACTGCTTTTCGCCTGTGTTGATGCACAAAAGAATATCGTGTGCATTAAAATCTTCCTGCTCCACATAATGCGAATCATTACTGGCAATGATGGGAACTTTGTATTTGGCTGCAAATTTCAGCAATACCTCGTTTACTTTGTCCTGATCGGCAATGCCATGCCGTTGCAGTTCTACATAAAAATCTTCGCCAAAAAGGTCTAACCACCATTTGAACTCCTTTTCTGCTTCGGCTTCTCCATGCTTTAAAATTGCCTGAGGCACTGAAGCGCCCAGACAGCAGGTGGTGGCAATAAGTCCCTCATGGTATTTTAGCACTAATTCTTTGTCGATTCTGGGATATTTGCTATACAAGCCTTCAATGAATCCCAGAGAACTTAATTTACTCAGGTTTTTATAACCGGTTTCATTTTTGGCCAAAAAAATCTGATGGTATCGCTTGTCTTTTTTATCTTTTGTAAAGGTTTTTTGGGTTCGATCTGCCACTAAATAAAACTCGCAACCCACGATTGGTTTTACTTTGGGTTGGCCGTTTTCATCCAGATTTTTGTAGGCTTCTGCCACAAATTCAAAAACACCAAACATATTTCCATGATCGCTAATAGCCAAGGCAGGCATCCCATCGGCTATTGCCTTTTTATAAAGAGAACTAATGGAGGCCGCTCCGTCTAATAAGGAATACTGGGTATGAACGTGTAAATGTGAGAATTTCATCCTGCTAATTTGAGCTAAATTTATTAAAAAATTCGCTTATTTTATACACATTAGTGTTTACGTCAATTTATGTGATATTATAAATAAATATTATTCCTAATGTTTATTTTGACCAAATAAAAAATTATATTTTTATAATATTCTGATAATCAAACATATATAAAGTAGAGATAAAAAAATATGAACTGATGGGCAATAAAGTTTTCAAAAATTCGTTTTTAACAATGAGAAATTAAAAACTTGGTGTACAATTATTAAACCAATTGTACTGAAATTAACAACAATTGACTATTTTATGCTGAAGATTTTATTGATGGGAGCGATGATAACCATTGGCACAGCGGGGTCTTCATTTGCATCTGTAAATACATATCCGGTTAATTATAAGCCAAAATCGACTCCGGTTTTTAAAGGGAGTAATGGTTTTTTACCAAACAAGAATTCTCAATTGCAATTGACAACGGGAGATGTTACTCTTTATAAATTTCAGGAATTGGCAAATGCTACTTCATTTTCAAATAATATTTCTGGCAACGTTTCAAAAATTGCAGTTGATAGGGTGGCTTCGGAAACTAAAGAGCTAAGTGATTTGCAGATAAAATATGCGGAAAGACTAAATGTGCTCCCTGAACTGTTAGATAATATGTCTCTTTTAGAAAGCCTTGACTATTGGTATGGCACCAGATATGTGTATGGGGGAACTACCAAAAGGGGGATTGATTGCAGCGCTTTTGTAAGGGCTATGTACGAATCGGTGTATGACATTGAGCTTCCTCGTACTGCAAGAGAGCAGTATAAGGAATGTCGTCGTATTTCTACCACAGAATTAAAAGAAGGAGATTTAGTGTTTTTTAATACGCGCGGCGGAGTTTCACACGTTGGGATTTATATCAGAAATAATAAATTTGCCCATTCATCAAGTGGAAGAGGCGTTGTTATCAGCGATTTATTTGAAGATTATTATGTATCTCGCTACATTGGCGCCGGCAGATTGCTGGATAACGATTCAAAAATTACAAATCCGTTCTTAGTAAAAAAATAATTTTATTTTTTACCTAATCTTTTTAAAATAGTTTGCAACACCGGGCGTAGGTCCGGTGTTAGTTTTAATATAACAACTCCGCTTGCAAATAAAGCCACAATTACAACACTCCTGATAACCATAGCCAGCCAGCCATTCATATTATTAAAGAAATAAAAGGCAAAAAAGTAAACCGAAATAGTTAACAATATTGTGTAAACCGACTTGGAAGTAAAAGGGAACAATCTGAATTTTTGCCAAAGAAACAATATCCTGATAAAATTGTAAATGGTCATGTATATTAAACCGGCCAGTGCAGTACCCATAATATCCATTTTTTTGGTAAGAAAATAGTTTAGCGGCAGCATGAACAACAGTAAAATAATACCGCTGGTTAATTCAAATTTCCAATAGCGGGAAGTGCCGATAATTTGCCCGTTTACGCCGGTTCCCATATCTATTATTTTAGTGATACCCAATAATATAAATACTATAAAGCCTGCCAGATAGTCCTGATTGAGTGGAATGGTTTTAATAGCATCCGTAAAATTGGCAGCAATCAGTACGAATATAATACAGGAAAAAATGAGCAGGTTGATAGATGAACGCCGGTAAATCCGTTGAATATTGTCAATTTTCTTATCCTTCCATGATTGGGCCAGATGCGGAATGGAGGCGGCAATAATACTGCGTTGTGGCGCTTGTACAACACTGGAAAAATATTGTACCAGCGTGTAAATGGCGGCCTTGCCCAGCCCGTCTGGAAGAACGGAAGCAATAACTATAGTGTCAAAAGCCTGCGTGATGGCAAAAATGACATTGGCCCCAAAAATAAAACTACAAAAACGGTATATGTTTTTTTTGAACCTAAGCGTTACCTTACTCAGGGAAAAAATGAAGTGAACCTTGCGCGTGTACAGCAGATATACAAGAAGCGTGAATGCGATGGCCAGATAAGAAAAAGAAAAACCTTTTACAAACCAACTATAATCCGGCAAAATTCTGAAGATAAACAGTACAATTAAAATAGTGATAATGAATCGCCATTCTACTTCTTTTACAAAATTGGTAACAATTGATTTATGTAAATTCCAGGTATAAGCTTCCAGTACATTATAAAGCGTAAGCCCTAAACTAAGGGGGAAAATCCAATAATAATAGTTTACAAACAACTGCGAGTTTTCACCATATTTTCTGATAACCAGATCCTGAAAAAAGATACCGCCTGCCAGTACTACGATGAAGCCAATAATGCTGATGAACAATGACAAGCTGAGCATGTCATTTTTTTTTGGAGGCAAATTGTCGTTGTAGTAGGGATAAAATTTATAAATAAAAGACGGCATGGCCAGATTGGCAAAGGAGGCCATCACGGACGCTACAGCAATGAACAAACCATAAAGTCCGTATTCTTCCTTAGTAAACAATCCTTCCTTTGCAAAAAAGTAGGTATTGATAACGCCGATGGCAAATCCAAAATAAATAATAATGGAAGAAATAATACTATGTCGTCGGATGTTACTGCTGTTCATTCTGTTGGCGCTTGCTTACAAATATTCTTCTACACTATATTTCTTTGGTAAGGATATAAAAATTTTTATCTACCTCAAATCCGGTATTGCCTAATTTATCGGTACCGATGGATTGAAAATTCTCTGTTGGATAAATCCAAATATTATTTTTTAACCTCAACGGCATATTAAATCCTTTTACACAATTACTCCATTTGTATTGAACATGGTTGCCGGTATTCTTATAAACCAATGTTGGAATATGAACCGTTCGAAGATATTGATCAAAGACTTTTGAAAAATCAATTTTACTTTTTGAAGAAATATAATTTTCAATTTGCTTAGTGGTTACAGTTTGATGATAGAAATCTTTGTTTAACCCACGCAAAATATTTTTGAAGATACCATCATTATTGATAACCTGCCTGATTGTGTGAATCATATTGGCGCCTTTGTCATAAATATCATCGCCTTCCTTATTTACTCCGTAAGGGCCAATCATCTGGAGCCGATTAAAGATATTTCTTCTTAGGCCAATTACATATTCATTGGCTGCCTGTAAGCCATGCCTGCATTGTACAAACAAAGCTTCGCTGTAGGTAGTAAAACTTTCGTGAACCCACATATCGGCCAGATCCTTTGTAGTAATATTATTGGCAAACCATTCGTGCCCGCTTTCGTGAACGATAATAAAGTCCCAGTCTTTGCCCCAACCGGAGCCGCTTCTGTCCATACCACGATAGCCGTTCATGTAGCCATTGCCATAAGCCACAGCGCTTTGATGTTCCATGCCGAGGTGTGGCGCATCCACCAATTTGTAACTATCCTGATAAAAAGGGTAGGGGCCCATCCAGTCCTCAAAACATTTAATCATGGGTTTCACAATGGAGAAGTGTTCTTTTGCTTTATCAAGGTTATAATCCAAAACCCAATAACTCAAGTCCAATTCGCCTTTTTCACCTATCATTTCATCAGTAAAATTCACATATTTACCTATCGAGGGTACTATCAGATAATTATTTATAGGATTGACAATTGTCCATTGCCATGCAATTTTATTATCGGGGAGCGCAGTTTTTTGAGCCAATCGTCCGTTTCCAACACCAACCAGAGTGTCGGGTGTGATGATGGTGAGGGTAGCGCCGTTGTCAGGCTCGTCGGACTGATGATCTTTGCATGGGTACCAGACGCTTGCCCCCAGCCCCTGACAGGCTACCGTAACCCAGGGTCTTTCCAATTGGTCATTTTGCCAAATCCAGCCACCATCCCAGGGTGGTGTTCTTGCCTCTTTGGGATTGCCCGAAAAATGAATACGAATTTTGTTAATACCTGTTTTGAAAATCTTGGGTTTGCTCACGTCTAACCAAAAGACATTTCCTTCACGAGTAAAGTTTATGGATTGTTTATTAACGGATAGGTTTTCGATTTTTTCAATCTGCATGGGCTCCTGCAGATCAATCTGCATTATACCGGTATTTATTTTTTGGGTTGTAAAAGTAATATCTACAAAACCCCTGATAAATTTTTCGGGAATATTTACTTCTACATTAATATCATATTTTTTTACATCCCACCAGCTACGGCCTTTGCCAATACTACCTCTGAGGGTATCCTGTCGGGTGAAAGTGGATTCTTTTCTTAAAATTTGTGAACCTGCTCCTTCATAAATAAGGATAAACAATAGAAGTATAAATACTTTTTTAAACATAATTAATCATTGGGAATCAGGGGGTTTCCTTGTTTCTGAATTAAATATATGTAAATATAAGTATTGATGCAGAATTATTTGAGGAAATAAATTCTAAAAAGGTAAAATTTCTACACAAAATAGATAGCTGTAATCAGTAAATTTTTTAATATTTGCATTATGGAGTAACTAACGAATGTGGTTGAATCTTTTATCATACCAGAGTTGTGTAAAACGATTTATATTTTATCTTCGCAAGTAAGAGTATAATAAAATTGCTTAAAAAAAAGAAATTATGGAATAATGATTAAATCAATAGTGTTAAAAAATTTTATGGGTTATAATGAATTCAAAAGTGATGAATTTGCTAATGTAAATGTAATAATAGGAAAAATGATACAAGAAAAACAGGATTGCTGAGGCTACTATACACCTCTGCAAAAGTAATAGATATATATGGAAAACGTAAGCAAAATGAAGATATAAGTTTTAAAAAGGTCGTTGCTGAAAAGCTAACAGATACTTTCCAGCCTGGGAAAAAAGGTTTGGGAGAACTTGTTAGCAAGATTACAAAAGAGAAATAATCTGTAGATATTGAATTTATTCACGAGAAATTCAACTACAAGGATAGATTGCACTTCTCTTTTGGGGATTCAAAGACTAATACAATAATTGATTGTCAAGAAAATATTAATACTATTTCTGAAACTTTCCGTTGCTTGTTTATTACAGCTAAAGAAGTCCTTACTCCCTTAAAGGCAATAAGTGCAACAAGAGATATAGTTTTTAATATCAAAATAATGCCTGGATTTAAAGAAAGCAATATCAAATTAAATTTCCCAGATGTAAATTTTTTTCGTTTAGCTGATTGTGAGGGCTACACAATATTATCGGGTAATCAAATAGAGCGATATTCAAAATAAAAAAATCCCCATCACTTTTGCTGATGGGGACTTCATCAAAAACCATTAACCATTAAACCTTATCCTATGAAAATTCTCATACGAAAGTAAATATTAATTTATTATTTTCCAAAAAAAATTAGAATTTTATTTTTTATTTTTTTTATTGTATCAGTTTTTGTCAAAAGCCAACAATCACAGCTTACCGGTTTTTGGCTTTAGGTTAATAGTTAAAGTTTTCAAACAGATGAATAAATTGTTTGTGTTTGATATTTAAAATATTATATCTTAAAATATTATGTAATGCGTATGAAACCTATCAATGATAATTTTTGTGACAGGTTGTTTTGAGTTTATTATTTTTGACAATTGACATTAAATAATATTTGCATATATCGTCAAAAAGCAATGATAAGCTCCCAAATAAGAAGGCAAGAAGGGCTTTTAAGCCAAAAAACTTTTGAAAAATAGTAAAAATAAAGGCGCTTTTCAGACCTTATCAAAAGCATTTTTGTACCAAAATTCTGCTATTTATTAACCTTTCTTTCAGTGTAATTCTACCTAATGGAGGTAATATAAGCCTATATAAAAAGCCTAAAATCTTGATTTTTGACAACAAAGGAACTTTGCATCAGGGCTTTATTGTTCTTAATTAAAAGTCATCATCATCTTCAAAGTCATCGTCTGCATTTCCAAAGAGGTCATCAAATTCATTGTCGATTTTGAAGTCGTCTTCTTCATCAAACGATTTTTTTCTGCCGCCTGATTTCCCTCTCGATTTTGGAAGGTCAAATTCTTCAAAATCCTTATCCCAGTCTTCTTCTTCCTCTACTTTATCCCAATCATCTTCAATTTCTTCAGCGTCCTCTTCTTCCTCTTCCTTGCGTTTATTCTTTTGGGAAAGATGTTTACCTTTTTTAGTTAGAAGTTCATCTTCTTCAAAATCATCATCATCATCAAAATCGTTATCTTTTTTCGATTTTGATGATGTCTTTTTTACGTGATCTTCACCCTTTTGGTGCAGTTTTTCAGTATTACTTTTTGATTTATTCGATTTTGCCATGATCTAATAAATTAATTCGCTGTAAATTTTAATCGAAGTTTTTAATTCTCCAAATTTTTAAAAACATATTTTTTAATATTATATTTCAACCAGTTGTTCTCTTTCGGGGCCATTGGAAATATAACGAACATTCACACCCAGATATTGATTGATAAAGTTAATATAAGTTTTCATTTTATCGGGCAGGGCCTCATATTTTTTTATGCTTTGGGTTTCACAGTTCCATCCTTCAAATTTTTCCAAAACCGGTTGATAATTGACATCGTCTAACCGAAACGGCATTTGCTTAATTATATTGTCTTCCAACTGATATGCCGTGCATATTTGTAATGTTTCAAAATTGTCAAGCACATCTGCTTTAGTCATTACAATCTTTGTAATTCCGTTTATCATACAGGCATAGTTGAGTGCTACAAGGTCTATCCATCCGCATCTGCGGGGGCGGCCTGTAGTGGCGCCGTATTCTTTGCCAATATCGCGAAGTTTTTGGCCGTCTTCATTCTCAAGTTCGGTAGGGAAGGGGCCGCTACCCACTCTGGTACAATAAGCCTTGGTAATGCCTATTATTTCCTGAATATGTTGCGGTGCTATGCCTAAGCCACTGCACACGCCCGCCGTAATAGTATTGGAAGATGTTACAAAGGGGAAAGTGCCAAAGTCAATATCCAGCATACTTCCCTGAGCGCCTTCGGCTAATATTTTTTTGCCTTCCTTTATTTTTTGATTAATAAAGTATTCGCCGCTGACAATGGGTAAGGTTTTTAGAAATCCGACTGCTTCAAAAAACTCCTTTTCGTCTTGGGTAATATCATCAGTATATTTAAAGGTTTTCAGCAGCACCTGATGTTTGGCTTTTAGTGCATTATAAGCATCGTGGAAATTGCTGCTCACAATATCACCTACCCTCAGTGCGTTTCTGCCTGTTTTATCCATATATGCAGGGCCTATTCCTTTCAGCGTGGACCCTATTTTTTCCTTTCCTTTTGCCGCTTCGGATGCTCTGTCTAATGAGCGGTGTGTGGGAATAATAATGTTTGCTTTTTCTGAAATATAAAGTCGGTCTTGTAAATTCACGCCAAAGGCGGCAACTCTGTCACATTCTTTTTTCAGCGTAATGGGGTCAAGTACCACGCCATTGCCTATAAGATTGACTTTCCCCTCATAAAAAATGCCGGAGGGTATCTGATGCAATACAATTTTTTGACCATCCTTATATAAAGTGTGGCCTGCATTAGGTCCTCCCTGAAATCTTGCGATTACGTCATAATTTTTGGCAAAATAATCTACAATTTTGCCTTTCCCTTCATCTCCCCACTGCAAGCCTAAAATTACATCTACCATTTTTTGTTTATTTAATTTGGTTTTTTGATTGGGTGCAAAAATATGGCTACTTATCAGGATAATCAATAAAAGTTTATAACAATAAAATCACTATATTATAAGTTCATTTTCCTGGCAAAGATATTGTTTTGTCTTATGCGGGTATATCTTCCATATCATACCTGTCCACCGATTCTACTCCGTTGAGCGCTTTGAGCCGGTTTACTAAGTTGTCAAGCTCTTCTTTATCATGCACATATACTTTTATGTTGCCTTCAAATACACCATCATTGGCTTCGATGGTTAATGCCGAAATGTTGATTTTTAATTCAGACGAAATCAGATTGGTTATTTTGCTCACCATACCTACGTCATCTATCCCTACCAATTTAATACCTGTGAGGAAAGAAATTTCCTTGTTTTTGGCCCATTTTGTTTTTACAATACGGTGTCCGTAGTTTGACATTAATCTGGCGGCATTGGGACAGTTGGTTCGGTGTATGGTAAGCCCTTTTCCTGTGGTAATAAATCCAAAAACGCTGTCGCCGGGAATGGGTTTGCAACAATTGGCAAGATGGTACATGATCTGATCGCTGCTTTCGCCAAAAATTATAAGTTCAGCATCCTTTTGTTTGGTAGGATGAAGGGCCGCGCCATGACTTTCAATCTTATTTTCGTTGACGACTTTTATGGGTTTTGGAAATTCAATCCTGTCGCCGATGACCTTAAATTCCTTTAATTCTTTGAGGTCAATGTTTTTTATGGCAATCTGATAAAACAGGTCAAGGTTCGAATTGAGCTTATAAAACTTAACGAGTTCATCGAGGTTTTCCTGCTGCATGGAAGCGCCTATTCCTTCCATTTTACGCTGCAGTGTATATTTTCCTTCGTCAGCTACTTTTCTTTTTTCTTCTTTTAGCGCCTCTTTTACTTTAGCCTTTGCTTTGGCGGTAACAACAAAGGCCAGCCAGTCTTCTGAGGGTGTTTGTTTATTACTGGTAAGAATTTCTATCTGATCACCGCTTTTAAGTTTATGGCTGATGGGTACCAGTTTATGGTTTACTTTGGCCCCAATGGTGCGAGAACCCACAGCGGTGTGGATAGAAAATGCAAAATCAAGGGCAGTAGCGCCCACTGGAAGCATTTTAATATCTCCCCGTGGGGTATATACATATATCTCTTCGGTAAGGAAGCTGGTTTTAAAATCCTGTAAAAAATTGACGCTGTCCGTATCCTGATGATAGAGCGCCTCTCTTATTTGCTGGAACCATTTATCAAAACGGTTTTCCACATTTGTTCCTTCTTTGTATTTCCAATGGGCAGCCAGACCCTTTTCGGCTAATTCGTTCATTCGCTTTGTACGAATTTGCACTTCAACCCATTTTCCTCTGGGACCCATCACAGTAGTATGCAGCGCCTCATACCCGTTTGCCTTAGGCGTGCTTACCCAGTCGCGAAGCCTTTCTATTGAGGGCGTGTATTCATCGGTAATCAATGAATATACTTTCCAACATTCTTCCTTTTCTTTTTCGGGTGGCGAATCCAAAATAATTCTGATGGCAAAAAGGTCATACACCTCTTCGAAGGTTACTTCTTTTTTCTTCATCTTGTTCCAAATGGAGTGTATGTTTTTGGAACGTCCCTGAATTTCAAATTTGAAATTATTTTTTTCGAGTTTTTCCTTAATAGGTTTGATGAACTCATTGATGTATTTCGTGCGATCTCTTTTTGTTTCTGCCAGCCTCTTTGCTATTTCACGATAGGTATCCGGTTCCAGATACTTCATGGACAGGTCTTCCAATTCGGTTTTAATGGTATATAAACCTAATCTGTGAGCAAGAGGTGCAAACACATAAACCGTTTCGGAAGAAATTTTCAACTGGTTTTCCCGCTTCATGCTTTCGAGGGTTCGCATGTTGTTGAGGCGATCGGCCAGCTTTATCAATATTACACGAGGGTCATCAGTGAGTGTTAATAGTATTTTTTTAAAATTTTCGGCCTGCTTGGAGGCATTTACGTCAATGACATTGGATATTTTGGTAAGCCCGTCAACAAGTTTTGAAATTTCGGGGCCAAAATCTCTTTCAATATCTTGTAAGGTAAGGTCAGTATCCTCTACCGTATCATGTAGCAGGGCCGCCACAGATGATGTAACCCCCAGACCAATTTCTTCTACACAGATTTTTGCAACCGCAATCGGATGGAGTATATATGGTTCTCCACTTTTGCGACGCATGGTTTTATGCGCTTCAGCGGCTACCTCAAAAGCCTGACGCAAAATACTCTTATCGCCTGGCTTGATCTTATCCTTCAATGCCCGCAATAATGACCGGTATTCCCGTACAATGAGTTTTTTTTCCTGTTCTTCGTTTAAATGATATTTAGGCTTCTGTTCTACCGTTTTCATGTAACCCTCCTGAAATTGCCTTTTTTCAAAAATTAATTTTTAGAATTAAGAAATGATTTCCTATTATAAATAAAAATTACAAACCTGATAACTATTTTGCTCCAAAGAGTGTAATTTGGTATATAGTGCCAAATTATGCTTTAAAAATACAAAATTCAAAGCAAGTATTTAATTTTAAATCGCAGTTGTCTGAAAAATTATAGGTTACGTTTATTAATCAGGAAATGAATGGTCATCAATATTTTAGATATCAGCCCGATTTTTAATAATTGCTCTGGTATGTGCTTTTGTACACTCACCATTTTGTTCAATGCATCAGGAATTTCTCCCACGTAACCCGATTTGCGAAAGTCATTGGTATTTCTGATTTTGAAATTTCTGATAAAACGCCACCAATAATCATAAATAAGAACATTTCTTAAGCTTTCGACACCTGTTTTTTTCAGAAAATAGAAATGTTCGGGTATTTCTATTTCAGCGATATTTTTGACCTTTGCTGTAACCTGAGTGTCACTGAAACCGATTTTTATCAATAATTGAGGAAGAAAATACGCTTTTTCGTTTTTCAAACGACGATAATAATAATCAATATCCACTAACCATTTCAGATGCGAATCATAAAAAATCGTTTGATCGTTCCTGTGTAGTGTAACACTTGGATGGCCTATAAAGTTTTTAGCCAACAATACAGAAGGTTCATTTTCCAGCAGATTTAGCCTGAACTTTTCAGGAAAAACCGCCTTTTCCTCATTGGTTGACTCATCTGCTTTTATAAATGCAGAAAAAATAAAGCTTTCAGGATGCTTCAGGGCTGCATCCGCAAATTGTTGCAATGATGTTGTATCCGAAAACCAATCGTCATCGTGCATCAACTTTATCCATTTTCCTTTTGCCTTTCGTATAGCTTCATTCCAGTTTTCGGGTGTGCCCAATGGTTTTGGATTCTTGAAATATCTTATCGGAAATTTATTTTCAAACTGTTTTAATAGTAATGATACTTCGTCTCCATCACTATCATCGCTTATAACAACTTCAAAATCAGTAAAAGACTGAATTTCAATTGATTGTAACAATCGTTTCAGATAATTAGTCCGGTTGTATGCGGGAATGCAGATAGAAATGAATGGATTGCTCAAAGTACTTTTTTGCAAAAGTAAATAAATGGAGTTTGCGGATGGCTTTTTGATACAAAACTTCGAATCGAAAAAAAGGCCAGAATTTTCTTAATTAGATTAAACGAAAAAACATGGAGGTTGACAGGTCTGATTTTGTTTTTGAATTTTACTGGTCACAAAACGTTAGTTTAAGCTATGGACTTTAGTCCAAGGCTTTAGCTTCTACAAATATCGTTGTATTTTTGTCAAATGGAAAATGTTGCCAATCGTAAAAGTAGCCATAGTGTTCATCAATTGCATGTTCATATAGTATGGAGTACAAAGTATCGGTATGGTGTAATGCGAGGCGAAGTGCAGATTCGATGCAGGGATTTAATACGTCAGATGTGCGATACGATGGATATACGGATACTAAAAGGTGTAGTGAGTAAAGACCATATTCATCTGCATATAAGTTATCCGCCGAAGTTGTCGATAAGCGAGATTGTGAAGCGTTTGAAGGGTAGAAGTGCGAGATTGCTGATGGATGAGTTTGTAGAATTGAAGAAACGTTATTGGGGTCAACACTTGTGGGGCATAGGCTACGGAGCTTGGAGTAGTGGAAATATTACTGATGAGATGATTCAGAATTATTTGGAACATCACAGGGATAATCCAAATAGCGATGAGAATTTCATTCTTGAGTGATTTTAATGAACTTTCAGTTTACAGTTTTCAATGCTGTTTACAGCAAGTTCAAATGACTTTCAGTCAATGTACTCAACCTATGGATTTGCAATCCATAGTTGTTTAGTTTCTCTGGGCGTGTATCCTCTTGTAGTAGCCCAGCCATCTGATGCTGAAATTACCAAATATTTGAAAGGTCAAGGAGCAATTCAAACCAGATTTACATCAGAAAAGGGCCACATCTATACTAAGCCTACTGAAAAATATTTTCTGCGAACAGTAGAATCAAAATGGAAAACCGACTGGCCCGGCATTTATCGTTGGGAGCGGTCCGACTATAGATATGATTTTATCGGAGGAAAATGGGTATTTAATCGAGGTTATTTGGCTAGTAACAGCTATGAAGGAATAGACAATCCATCGGAGGCAGAAGTTCTAAGTCATATCAATAAAAACATTGGTGAGTTTTTGAGACACGATTACTGGGATGGTATCGGTGAGAAACCTAAGCTTAAGTTAAGTGCAGCGCCTAAATGGGAGTGGCATACCCCCAATTCAGTTTCTTTCAATATAGAATATGATGTGCTTCGCTTAGGTACTGGGGGGCGTGATGTACAACCGATTCATCGGGTATTAAGAGTTCGTTTTTATAGAGATGATGGAACAGGTAAACATGATCCCAATATTAAAAAGGTGCTAAATACGGATTGGTTACCGGGAGGTATTGGAGAAGATCAAAGTTTTCTGACGAAATTAGGCGAAAAAAGAGAACTCATAAAAGGTGAACTCTATGTTACTTTTCCGGATCAGGATAAGGGTATAACGCTTGAAAAATTAAAAAAGGAGCAAGAAAAATATTACCGGTGGAACATTGGAGATAGAGTTACTGTAAATTGGGATGGAAAGGGGGAAGAATATTTTGATGGTAATATAGAACGTTTTAGTGAGGAGAGAGACGAGAGAACAGGTCTCATAAAACGTAAATACTTTGTGAAATTTGATAAAATCTCAACTGGAAGTCCCATGGAATTAGAGCATCTTATGGCCTACAATCCAGATAAGAGTGCTGCAAAAAATAATGTAGAAAAATTAGTGCAGCAAGGTAATAGTAGCCAACAGATTTCGAAAGATCAAAATACATCTGAAAATAACCAAGAGAACAAAACGCTCAAAGACATGAAGCAAAATACTAAAGAAGCGAACAATCTGCTCAAAAAAATAAAAATCAGGTAAATCCATTTAATTGACTTGCTGTCAGAAGACTACTTTTTACTGATTATTCAAAATATAAAATCTTGAAATTAATTTTATGTAAAATATGCTTCAATAATGCAGATGTAAAGAATGTAAAGCCAATGGTCATTTCATATTCAACTAATGCGAAAAGGTAGATAACAAATCTTCTTAAGTTTTATAGCTTAAATGATTCTTTTCTAACCCTTTTTAAAAAATTTTGATACAATTAGAATAGGATTTAATGTGAAGAAAAAAAGTAGGGTTAGCATAGTCTGCCAGGTTTTCAGATTATTATTGATTTCTCTAAACCCCTTTTTAAGTTTGTTTCTCAAGAATATTTTTCTGAAGCAAATTGACAAATAGAAGTATTTTTTCATCCAATTCCAGTTCCCGTTTAGGGTATATTGAATAATGATTTTGGCATAATCATTTTCAAAATTGTCATCTTTATGTTTGGCGCTTACACCGCCATCGGCAAAACGGGCAATTCTCAGCAGATGATATTCAAAAGGCGCTTTGTTTCCCAAAATACATTTGAGATTCATGTCATAATCAGACAAAATTTTATAATTCAAATTGTATAATGAAACTTTTTCAAAAACCGATCTGTGATAAAAAATAGCCTGATGACAAATATTGTTAGTCAATATTTTTTCGATATCAAACCGGCCATCAAACCACCTTCCCAATTTTTCGAGCCAAACATCACCATAAACAGCGCCCTCGCTCTTTTGCACCAGCGTATGACTTATTTCTTCCAAAACAGCATTGTTAACAAATGCATCATCGCTTCCAAAAAAATACAGCCATTCCCCTCTTGCTTCTTTGATGCCGTTGTTCATCCCTTCGTAAAGACTATTGTCTTTTTTTACAATATATTTTATTTGAGAATCATTGATGAACTGATTAATAATGTTGGGTGTATTGTCTGTAGAGCAACTGTCAATAATAATGTGTTCGTAGTTGCGAAAACTTTGATTACGTACATTTAAAATACAGTCTTCAATGAACTTTTCGCCATTAAAAACCGGTGTAACGATTGATATCAAAGGCTTCTGCGAATTCATACTAATGATTCTTTATAAAAATTCCGTCTGCCTGCAGGATTGAGTTATCAATGGGAGAATGAAGCTGTTCTATATTTCCCACGTACTTAAAACCGAGTGATTTCAATAAAAGATACATTTCGTCAAACAATACCTGATTTTTATAAAGCTCGGTAAATGATAATTCGGTAATAATCATTTCAGCCTTTCGGATGGTGTTCATCCCGCCGTTTATGACGATTTTTTCATATCCCTGAACGTCTAATTTTATCAGTAATGGTTCATTTATTTTTTGACTTGCAAAAACATCATCCAATTTTTCTACATTCACAGATATTGCCGTAACATTTTTTGTATAATCAAAGTGATCGGCATGTTTCTTTTCCATTTCTAAGGCTGAGGAAGAAGCAGAAGATTCATTTTCAAAAAACGTTATAACTCCCTTTTGTTCTCCTAATGCAACGTCAAATGCATTAAATTTTTTATCGCCTGTAAAATTTTTTATAAGTTGGTCGTAAACGGATTTTATGGGTTCGAAAGCGTAAATTGAAGCTTCGGGAAAAAGTATTCTTGCCTTGGTTGAAAACTGTCCCTCATTGGCGCCAATGTCAATTATTGAATTGAACCCATAGCTTCTCAGCCAACCTGACTCTGCAATCACTTTTTCTTTATCAATAGATGCGGGATTAAATTTTGGCCGAAGTTTAATGATATCGTATCCAAATTTTTGTAAAAATTTACGTATTAGCCGCCTCATCTTTTGAAATTAATTGATAAAATAGTTGTTGGTAAAAATAATTTTTTTATAGCTTAAAATAATCCACGCCGTTCCTGAAAATATTATGATAACCGGCGTCCGGAATATTCTTCATCAACCCGTCAGTAAATCTTTCGGTATGTCCCATACGTCCGTAAATCTTTCCACATTCGCTGGTAATGCCTTCAATCCCAAAAAATGAATTATTGGGGTTGTAAGGCATACCGTGTGCTACATTCCCGTTATGGTCAACGTATTGAGTGGCTATCTGTCCTTTTTTATATAAATCCTCCAGAACCTCTTTGCCTGCCATAAACCTTCCTTCTCCATGGCTGATTGGAATAGTGTAAATATTATCTTTCATGCCGCGCAACCAGGGACTGTTGTCGTTCAATACTTTTACATTCACCATTTGTGAAATGTGTCTGCCGATGGCATTGTGTGCCAAGGTAGGCGATCCTGCATCCAAATCTCTGATTTGGCCGTAAGGCAAAAGGCCGGATTTCACCAATGCCTGAAAACCATTACAGATACCCAAAACCATACCGTCGCGCTCTAATAATGCATGAACAGCATCTTTCATTTTCTCGTTTTTCAACACATTCACTATAAATTTTGCAGAGCCGTCAGGTTCATCACCGGCAGAAAAACCTCCGCTTAAAATAAGTATTTGTGAATTATTGATTTCCTTCACCCATGCATCAATGCTTTCCTCCAGATGCCGATGGCTGATGTTGACCAATGGTAATGAACTTACCTCGGCGCCTTCTTTTCTAAATGCATTTTTAGTTTCAAATTCACAATTGGTACCGGGGAATACCGGTGCAAAAACTCTGGGTGTAATACCGTGTTTCTTAATGATGATATTAGCAGGCTGAGTGTTATTGATTGTCGGATCAAGCTCAATAATTTCTTTCTTATTCTCAATAGTTGGAAACAGCTTCTCAAAAGTAGAAGTATAGGCATTCAACAGAGGAGTGATTTCAAATTTCTGATTGTTAATGGAGATTGTCTCTTCATTATTTACAGTTCCAAAATTGTTAAATAAAGGGTGGTCAATTGCTGATTTGCTTTCTATCAATATGCTGCCGATAGATTTTGCCAAAGGCACACCACTATAATTTATTTGGCAGCCCAGCCGGTTGCCAAAACTCATTTTGGCAAGCGCTACTGCCAGGCCTCCTTCTTTAATAGTTTTTGCAGAAACAATATTGCCTTTACCAATCTGGTCAGGTATGAAATCAAATGCCTGTTTGAGCGCATTGTAATCAGGCAGTCCGTTTTCTTTTGGTTTGTGTTCAAAAAGATAAATGAAATTGCCCGAATTTTTAAATTCGGGTGAGATTATATTTTTCTTTTCGCCATTGGCACAGGCAAAAGAAATCAGTGTTGGCGGCACATTCAAGTCGCCAAAAGTACCGCTCATACTGTCTTTTCCGCCTATTGCGGCTAATTCGAGATTCATTTGTGCATCGTAAGCGCCAAGTAGTGATGCCAGAGGCTTGCCCCATTTCTGTGGATTATTGCCCAATTTTTCAAAATATTCCTGAAAACTCAATCTTATGTTCTGATAGCGACCGCCCATCGCTACTATTTTAGCAACACTTTCAACCACAGCATTGGCTGCTCCGATCATTGAATTGTCGCTACTTATTTCGGCATCATAACCCCAGCTGGCTAAGGATACTGTTTCAACATCTTTTGACCTCAAAACCGGAATCGTTTGCACACTGCCTTCCATTTCGGTGATCTGAAACCTACCACCTAATGGCATGGTTACTGTAGTGCCACCTACTGAACTGTCAAACATCTCAATCAATCCTTTCTGGCTGGCAGTATTTTTTTCTGAAAGCGCTTTCAGGAAAGTTTCTTCAGTCAGTTCCGGTGTTTCGTTATTTACATCCTGTAGGTGGCTAACTGTTACATTTTGTTTCTTCGGACAGCCATTTGTTTCCAAAAATACCCTGCTGAGATCCACAATTTTATTGCCCCTCCAGTACATCTTCATCCTACCCGAATCTGTAACTTTGGCCACTTCTACAGCTACAATATTTTCATTGTTGCAGGCTGCAATGAATTTCTCTTTATCGGCAGGATCAATAACCACAGCCATGCGCTCCTGACTTTCGGAGATGGCAAGTTCGGTACCATTCAGACCTTCATATTTCAGTGGCAACACATCCAGATTGATTTCGATACTGGGAGCTATTTCTCCAATTGCTACCGAAACACCGCCAGCGCCAAAATCATTTGATTTTTT
Organism: Chitinophagaceae bacterium; assembly: GCA_023957575.1. Taxonomy (GTDB): domain Bacteria; phylum Bacteroidota; class Bacteroidia; order Chitinophagales; family Chitinophagaceae; genus Niabella. The sequence continues at coordinate 909,048 of JAMLGU010000001.1, forward strand.
AATGAGTTTGGTTACCTCCGGTTTTCTAAACAATCGCTGAATTTTTCGCTCTTCTACTGCATTCCCTTTCTGCACCTCCGAACTCATGGTATGAATACTGGTTTCGTCCTGCTCTTTGCTGGAGCCGGTAGCGCCTCCGATTCCGTCGCGGCCGGTAGCTCCACCAAGTATTACCACAATATCTCCCTGTTTTGGCTGTTCACGTTTCACCCAGTCAATAGGTGCAGCGCCTACTACAAAGCCTACCTCCATTCTCTTGGCCTTGTATCCTTCATGGTAAATTTCATTCACCATTGTAGTAGCCAGTCCAATCTGATTGCCATAACTACTGTAACCGTTTGCTGCCTGTTTGGTAATTGTTCGTTGAGGCAGCTTACCGGGCAAGGTATTTCCTATTGGTTCCAATACATCAGCCGCGCCGGTGAGCCTCATTGCCTGATACACATACGAGCGACCACTAAGCGGGTCACGAATAGCGCCACCCAGACAGGTACTGGCTCCGCCAAAAGGCTCTATTTCGGTAGGGTGATTGTGCGTTTCATTCTTAAATAATAAATACCAGGGTTCTTTTTTTCCATCGTATTCCACATCAATGGTGATGGTGCAGGCATTAATTTCATCTGAAACCACCAGGTTTTCTAATTTTCCTGTTTTATAAAAATATTTTCCGCAAACCGTAGCCAGGTCCATTAGGGAAACAGGCTTTTGCGCTCTGCCCAAAAATTTCCTTTTATCAAGGTAATCATTGAAAATACTTTCTAATGTAGCTTTGAACTTTCCTTCAAAAGATATATCGGTTAATTCAGTCTCGAAAGTAGTATGGCGGCAGTGGTCGCTCCAGTAGGTATCGAGTACTTTTAGCTCTGTTTCGGTTGGGTCGCGGTCTTCCTGCTGAAAGTACTGCTGAATATGTTCAAGGTCGTCAAAGCCAAAAGCAAATCCATGCTGATTGTAAAAGTCATTGAGCTTAACACTATTCCAATCTTTGAAACCCTGATGAACAGCAATATCTGACGGTGCCTCTACAGAAGGATACTCCAAAACATTGAGGTCTTTTTCATGACTCTCCACTTTATTGATAAGCAGGTCCTTAACTTTTCCGAGACTTTCGTTGGAAATGCCTTCCATTTCAATCAGTTTACCGCTGCGTACCTTAGCGCTGCCTCTTCCCGTGAGCAGGGCAATACACTGCTCTGCGCTATCGGCACGTTGGTCGTATTGACCGGGCAAGAACTCAATTGCAATATATGGAAGCGTGGCAGGGTTCTGGTTATGTACTATATCCGTAACCGGATCAACAAAAGTGGCATTTATCACTTTGTTGAAATCATCTTCTTCCAATCCAAAAATATCATAAATATTATATACGCTTACTTTCGATACTTCTGGCGCTACCTGAAGTATTTCACTCAAAACTCGGGGGCTTTCCACGTCGAAAAGCGCTTTCTTTTCTACAAAAATTCTTTTATTCATTTTACTTTGCTGAAGAACTGCAAAGGTAGCCGAAAATGAGGAAAGGAGAAAAGGATACAAATGATTAAGATTCCATTAGAAAGCACGGTTAATACATGAAATAAATGCTTAAGATATTGTGTTATTTTTTTTTCAAAAACTATATTTGTATAGAGTTTTGTTAAGGTTGAAATATCTCAAAGCTCCCCTAATAATCTTATTTTTGCTAACAATTGTTTGTGTATGAGTATTGAGAATCATAAAATCAGAATTGTAACAGCCGCTTCACTTTTTGACGGACATGATGCGTCTATTAATATTATGCGTCGAATTTTGCAAAGTAAAGGCGCAGAAATAATACACTTAGGACATAATCGTAGTGTGCATGAAATTGTGGAATGCGCCATTGAAGAAGATGCCCATGCCATAGCTATTACCAGTTATCAGGGAGGCCACTTGGAGTTTTTTAAATATATGAAAGATTTGCTGGATGAAGCAGGGTGCGGGCATATTAAAATATTTGGCGGGGGAGGCGGCACCATTTTGCCATCTGAAATTGAAGAACTTCATCAATACGGGATTGCAGGAATTTATAGTCCGGATGATGGCAGGCAGATGGGGCTTGAAGGAATGATCGACGATTTATTGAAGAAAATTGACCTATCTCAGGATGACGGTATTTCGGTTGTTTCAAAATGGAATGATAGCCATCCCTTGGGAGAAGTAAAAGATATCAGAAAAATTGCTAAGGCCATTACCTTGGCGGAATTAGGAATTGAACCAAAAGAGCCATTGATAATTGCCTCGTCGGAAGGTAATGGAGTCGTTCTTGGTATTACCGGTACAGGTGGAGCCGGAAAATCTTCCGTTACCGATGAAATTGTGCGGCGCTTTTTAAATAATTATCAGGATAAAACCATTGCTGTTATTTCGGTTGACCCTTCCAGAAAGAAGACCGGCGGCGCACTATTGGGAGACAGGATAAGAATGAATGCCATCTCTCACCCTCGTGCCTTTATGCGCTCTATGGCTACCAGAGAGGATAATGCAGCCCTGAGTAAGTCGGTTAAGCAGACACTTGAAATTTGTAAATCTGCAGGATTTGATCTTATCATTTTAGAAAGTGCAGGTGTAGGGCAAAGCGATGCTTCCATTATTGATTACTGTGATGTGAGTATGTATGTGATGACTCCTGAGTATGGAGCGGCATCGCAGTTGGAGAAAATCAATATGTTGGATTATGCAGATGTTATTTGCCTCAACAAATTTGATAAAGCAGGCGCTTTAGATGCTTTGCATGACATTAAAAAACAGTATAAGCGTAACCATCTCTTATGGACTGCAAAGGATGAAGACCTGCCGGTAGTGGGCACCATTGCAGCCCAGTTTAATGATGCAGGAATTAATGAATTGTTTGAGCGCATCATGGAAAAAATTGAAGAAAAAGCAGGCGTTACCTTTAAAGGCCATGTAAAACATCATCCTCATATAAATGACACAATTAACAATTCACAGATTATACCGCCAAAGCGAGTACGATATTTATCAGAAATAGCGGAAACCATTCGCTGGTACGACAGTTGGGTACAGGAACAAAGCGAAACAGCCAGTAAACTTTACCAATTAGTGGGAGCGGTTGCATTATTGAAAGAAGAAAGTACTCATTTACTTCTTGAAAAAGTGAAGGAGTTGGAAGCTACGCTGGATAATGCTTGTAAAAAATTGATTGACGATTGGGAAAATGTGAGGAAGACCTACAATAAAACCGTTTTTGAATATAAAGTCAGAGATAAAATTATCGAACAGCCGTTGACTACAAAATCTTTAAGCGGATCGGTTATTAAAAAGGTAGTAGTACCCAAATATAAAGACTGGGGCGATATTCTGGAATGGCAACTACAGGAAAACCTGCCGGGTAAATTTCCTTTTACCGCTGGTGTGTTTGAACTCAAACGTCAGGGTGAAGACCCAACCCGAATGTTTGCAGGTGAGGGAACCCCCGAAAGAACCAATAAAAGATTTCATTACCTGAGCCTCGACCAACCGGCAAAGCGGCTCAGTACAGCCTTTGATAGTGTTACGCTCTACGGCGAAGACCCTGCCTTGAGACCCGATATTTATGGAAAGGTAGGCAATAGCGGCGTGAGCATTGCCACAGTTGATGATGCAAAAAAACTCTACAGCGGATTTGATTTGTGTAGTCCCAATACGTCGGTTTCAATGACCATCAATGGTCCGGCGCCTATTATTCTGGCGTTTTTTCTGAATACGGCAATTGATCAATTGTGTGAGAAAGTTAGCGCTACAATTGGATTGCCGGTACAGAAATCAACCGCCCACTATGAAGGAACGCTTCCTGATGGAAATATTGGTTTAGGATTAAAATTGTTAGGGCAGAGCGGTGATATGATTTTGGCCCAAGAAGAGTATCAAAAAATAAAGCAACAGGCATTAACGCAGGTGCGCGGTACTGTTCAGGCAGATATTCTAAAGGAAGATCAGGCACAGAATACCTGTATTTTTTCCTCAGAATTTGCATTGAAAATGATGGGTGATGTACAGGAGTATTTCATTAAAAATAATATCCGTAATTTTTACAGTGTCAGCATCAGTGGTTATCATATTGCCGAAGCCGGCGCCAATCCAATAACCCAGTTAGCGTTTACTTTGGCAAATGGTTTTACTTATGTGGAGTATTACCTAAGTAGAGGAATGGAAATTGACGATTTTGCACCTAACCTTTCTTTCTTCTTTAGCAATGGTATGGACCCTGAGTATAGCGTCATTGGCCGGGTGGCACGGCGCATCTGGGCAAAAGCAATGAAGCATAAATACAAGGCAAACGAAAGGTCTCAAAAACTAAAATATCATATACAAACCAGTGGTCGCAGTCTTCATGCACAGGAGATTGATTTTAATGACATTCGTACAACATTACAGGCGCTGTATGCTATTTATGATAATTGTAATTCGCTGCACACCAATGCTTATGATGAAGCAATCACCACGCCCACCGAAGAAAGTGTGCGACGGGCAATGGCCATCCAGCTAATTATTAACAGAGAATTGGGTACTGCAAAAACAGAGAACTTTTTGCAAGGCAGTTTTGCTATAGAAGAATTGACCGATTTGGTAGAAGAAGCGGTATTGACTGAGTTTGATCGTATCAGCGACAGAGGAGGTGTTTTGGGAGCTATGGAAAGAATGTATCAGCGAAATAAAATACAGGAAGAAAGCCTTCTGTATGAAATGCAGAAAAATTCAGGTGAACTGCCTTTGATAGGCGTCAACACTTTTTTGAATAAACAAGGAAGCCCCACAATTTTGCCAAACGAAGTAATCAGAAGCACTACAGAAGAAAAAGAACTGCAGATAAAGAATCTTGAAGCATTTCAGGAACGCAATAAAGATAAATCGGCTAAGGCATTAAAAAAACTAAAGACAGTAGCGCTCGCCAATGAAAATATTTTTGAAGAACTGATGGAGACAGTAAAATATTGTTCATTAGGACAAATTACTCATGCACTCTATGAGGTGGGTGGGCAGTACAGAAGGAATATGTAACAAATAATTTTACCAAATAATATATTATGCGTATTGAATCGGATGTAAAACTTGGCTTTAAAGATGTAATGATCAGGCCAAAACGCTCTACTCTAAAGTCAAGATCTGTGGTGTCGTTATCACGTAAATTTAATTTTAAAAATAGTGAAAATGAGTGGGAGGGAATTCCAATCATTGCGGCAAATATGGATACGGTAGGCACTTTTGAAATGGCAGTGGAACTGGCAAAACATCAATTAATTACTGCAGTGCACAAGCATTACAGTCTGGAAGATTGGAAAAATTTTTATAAAGAAAATCAGAATATACTGGACTATGTGAGTGTGAGTACCGGTACCGGAAATAAAGACGCCGAATTGCTGGAGAAAGTTATCAAAGCTTGCCCTGCCTTGCGTTTTATATGTATTGATGTTGCAAATGGATATTCAGAACATTTTGTTTCCTTTGTAAGAAAGGTAAGAGAAAAATATCCTGATAAAATTATTATTGCCGGCAATGTAGTTACCGGAGAAATGGTGGAAGAATTATTGCTGTCGGGTGCAGATATTGTTAAGGTAGGTATTGGCCCCGGTTCGGTTTGTACTACCAGGGTGAAAACCGGAGTAGGATATCCGCAGCTTTCGGCAATTATTGAATGTGCAGATGCAGCGCATGGATTAAGCGGACAAATTATTTCGGATGGCGGATGCAAGGTGCCGGGTGATGTGGCAAAGGCTTTTGGCGGTGGTGCAGATTTTGTAATGCTGGGCGGAATGTTGGCAGGACATAATGAAAGTGGCGGAGAGTTGATAGAAGAAGAGAATGGAAAAAAGTATAAACTATTTTATGGAATGAGTTCTCAAACAGCAATGTATAAATACTCCGGTGGAGTAGCCGAATACAGGGCATCTGAGGGCAAAACCATTAAATTGCCATATCGTGGTTCTGTTAAAGATACCATTCAGGACATTTTAGGAGGTTTGCGTTCTACCTGTACTTATGTGGGTGCCGGCCACCTGAAAGAACTTACCAAACGGACAACCTTTATCCGTGTGCAGGAGCAGCATAACGACTGGTTCGAAGATGAATAGATTATTGAGATAACCGGCAAAGAAATTCTAAGTCGTTTTTCTGTAGTTCAATATTGCTAATCCGTTAAGGCCGATAGCATAACCAATCAGAATAACGAAGATATATTGAATGTCGGCAAAAGAACTTCCTTTAAGAATAATCATTCTAAGCGCTTTGATAAAATAGGTAATGGGTAATGAATGAGAAATTATTCGCGCCCATTCAGGCATACTTTCTATTGAAGTAAATAATCCGCTCATCAATGCAAAAATCATTATAAAGAAAAATGATATAAACATTGCCTGCAACTGATTATTACTGATGGTGGCTATAAATAAGCCGAAGCCTAATAAGGCAATCAGATAAATCCCGGAAAGAGCATACATCATTGGAATGCTGCCTATCGGCCTGATTTTATAAAAAATAATACCTACCAATAAACCAATTGTCAAAATAATCATACCCATTACCCAAAACGGTATCAGTTTGCCTAACAGAAACTGCCATTTTTTTATCGGGCTTACGTTAATTTGTTCGATGGTTCCCATTTCTTTTTCCCTCACGATATTTGTGGCAGAAATGGATCCTGCGAATATGGTTAACAAAAATGCCAGAATCCCTGGAACGATAAACCAACTGTAATTCGCATAAGGATTGAACCAGGTAGAATTTTCGATATTTATAATTACAGGCTGTACTATATTTTTATTTTGAAATATTTGAATATTATTGTTGAAGTCGGCAATAACAGAAGTCAGGTAAGAACTACCCATTGATGATTTGGTGCCGTTAATGGCATCCACTGTCAAATTTACTTTTGCAGCATTTTCTTTAATTAGATTTTTTTCAAATGAATTGGGAATTTCAAGAACGATATCAGCTTCGCTGCTTTTTAAGTATTCAAGCCCTTGTCTGAATGAAGGTTCGTAAGCTAACAATTTAAAGTAGCCTGAAGCGCCTATTTTATTAATGAGTTTTGATGACAGAGGGCTGTGGTCATTATCTATTATCACGATATTAACCTGTTTTACTTCAAAATCCATAGCGATGGGTAAAATACCTAACTGCATAATGGGTAAAACAAATATCATTGCCACAATACTCTTGTCGCGAAAGATTTGCTTAAATTCTTTTTCAAGTAAAAATCTCAGTTTCTTCATGCCAGTCTGATTTTAAATTTGCTGATGGCGATAGTCAGAAAAAAGGTGCCCATCATAGAAAGTGCAACCATTTCCTTCCAGATATAATGAATGTCAAGCCCTTTCAACATAATAGATTTTACCCCGGTATAGTACCATCGTGCAGGTACAATATATGAAAACCATTGAAAGAATTTAGGCATATTTTCGAGCGGGAAAATGAATCCTGAAAAAACGATTGTAGGAAGCATCATGCCTATCATTGAAAGCAATAAGGCCACTTGTTGCGAATCAGTAATGTTTGAAATCAATAACCCCATTGATAAACTGGTGGCAATAAAAATCATACTAAAAAAGAAAAATAGAAGGATGCTCCCCTGCATAGGTACTTTCATTACAAAAACAGCCAGTAATAAAATGAAGTTGAGATTGACAAATGATAAAACAAGATAAGGTAATGCTTTTGCCAATAATACGCCGATTGGTTTAAATGGAGAAACCAGCAAAGCTTCCATTGTGCCTAATTCTTTTTCGCGCACTACAGCCACAGAAGTAAGCGCAGTGCAAACAATCATCAACACAAGCGCCATTACGCCGGGTACAAAATTGATGGAGCCATTTCCTTCTTCGTTGTACAACATTCTGATTTCAGGAATAATCATCATCATTGGAGAATTTGTAGCATTAATTTCTCTTTGATAATCCATAGTGATGGCAGTGATGTATTGCACCAGCATCTTAGCTACATTGGGTTCTGTTCCATCAGTTAAAATCTGTATTTGGGATTTTTTACCTTTGATTAAGTCATTATTGAACTTTGGAGGAATAATGATGGCTGCTTTAATCTGTCCTTTTTTAAACTCTTTTTCAATTGCGTTATATCCAATTTGCTTCTCGTAAATAGTGAAATAGGTTGAGGCGCGCAATTTATTGATTAATTTTTCAGAATCATCATCTTTGGCGTTGTCTATCACAATGATATCAGCGTTCTTTACTTCACTGGTTAGAGCAAATCCGAAAAGAGTGATTTGCATCAATGGGATGCCAAACAAAATCAATAACGTTTTTTTATCCCGAAAAACGTGGTAAAATTCTTTTGTTATAAAGGCCAGAAACTGCTTCATTATGAATTGAGCGTTGAGAATTGAGTAATGACGAGACTATATTGACCAGAAGACAATTTATATTTATAAAAAGTATTTTTTGGTGGTTTATGTTTTATTCTTCTATAATAATTTTCATGTTTCATGCTTCAAAAGTTTAACAATTTTTTTTTGCATTATTTCATTCTTCTCTGGTTGCTTTCCTTGCCAATTTATAAAAGACATCGTTGATACTGTTTTCATTATAAATTCGTTTCAGGTTGCCGGGTGTATCCAGCGCTTCGATTTTTCCATCTACCATAATAGTAATGCGATTACAATATTCTGCTTCATCCATGTAGTGAGTAGTGACAAAAATGGTAATACCTCTTGATGCGGCTTCATAAATCATATCCCAGAACTGCCTGCGGGTAATAGGGTCCACACCGCCGGTTGGCTCATCAAGAAAAACAATTTTAGGTTCATGAAAAATAGCTACCGAAAAAGCAAGCTTTTGTTTCCAGCCTAATGGCAATGATGCGACTAACTTGTTGGCTTCATTCTGCAGTCCTAATTGTTCAATCAACAACCTGCTTCTTTCCTTTATTTCTTTTCGTGGCACTCCATACACGCCGCCATAGAAGGTAATATTTTCCAAAGGACTCAGATTGTCATATAAAGAAAACCTCTGACTCATATAGCCAATATTCTTTTTGATTTTCTCCTGTTTGTGATATACATCAAAACCGGCTACACTTGCTTGTCCCGAAGTTGGATAGATGAGGCCCGAAAGCATTCGCATGGCAGTTGTTTTCCCTGCACCGTTGGCGCCCAGAAAACCAAAAATTTCGCCTTTGTTAACCTCAAACGTTATATGGTCAACTGCTACAAAGTCGCCGAATTTTTTTGTAAGATCCTTACAAATAATGACAGGCTCTTTTTCTTCCTTTGAAAGTAAACCATTATTATTAGTAATATTTGCTTCTGTAATATTCATTCGAATTAATTATTATCCCGGCTATTGTCTGATGTGTTCATGAGTCTGATAAAATTATCTTCAATTCCCGGTTCTATTATTTTTACTTCAAGGTTCTGATGCGTTGACGAATTCGGAAAAGTTTTTAAAACCTCCAATCCGTCTGCATTTGGATTCTTTATTGTTACATGAAGCCACTCTCCGAAAGGGTAACAACTTTCTACCTGATCATAATTTCTTAAATCTTTTAATAACGAATAAATATCATCTGCCTTTGCTCCATAAAGTTTCATCGGATAAGATTCAATGATTTTCTGAGGTGTGTCTAACCCTAACATTTTCCCTTTTTGGATAAGGGCAATTCTTTCACATTTCATTGCTTCATCCATATAAGCAGTGGAAACTAAAATAGTAATTCCCTGTGATTTTAGTTTTTTTAGAATTTCCCAAAATTCAAAGCGGGAAACCACATCCACTCCTGTGGTTGGCTCGTCTAAAAATAGAATTTTTGGTTTATGAATCAGCGCACAACTGAGCGCCAGTTTTTGTTTCATCCCTCCGGAAAGTTTACCTGCGCGGCGATTGCTAAATGGTTTAATCTGTTCATATATATCTTTTATAATATCATAGTTTTTTTCAATACTTTTTCCAAACAGTGTTGCAAAAAATTGAAGATTTTCTTTTACACTCAGGTCCTGATACAATGAAAATCGGCCAGGCATATAGCCAACTAAGTTTCTTATTTTTTTATAATCTTTTACAACATCATATCCTAAAACTGAGGCATTACCTTTGTCTGGCAGCATAAGAGTGCTAAGAATCCTGAAGATAGTAGTTTTGCCGGCTCCGTCGGGGCCTATTAATCCAAACAGTTCACCTTCTTTTACAGAAAAGCTTACATTGTCCACTGCCAGAACCGAACCTTTGTCGAAGGTCTTTGTGATATTATTTAAGACTAAGCTGTTCATTTAAAAATTTCAATTAATTGCAATTGTTTCTTACTCCCTTCTATTTGAATATGGCTTCGCCATACATGCCAATCTTGAGAAAGCCATCATTTTTTACACGTATTTTTATTGCATACACCAGATTCTCCCTTTCTCTTCTTGTCTGAATCGTTTTGGGTGTAAATTCCGATTTGTCAGAAATCCAATTGATGGCGCCCTGATAGTTTTTATAACCTCCTTTGCCATCGTCAATGCGAACTTTTACCGATTGCCCAAGTTTTATCTGTGGCAATTGATCGCCGGTAATGTATGCTTTAAGCGTTAAGGTATCGATATTGGCAATTTTATATAATGGCCTTCCAATGGTTGCCATTTCTCCGACCATTGCATATTTTGTAAGAATTGTACCTGCTACGGGATTAATAATTTGCCCTTTATGAATTTGATATTGAATGAGTGCCGTTGATTTTTCAAGAGGATTTTTTTCGCTGAGTATGGCACGGTTTTGATTGGCGGCTGTTTCACTGTATGAATTTATTTGCTGTTTGGTAACTTCTATTTGTTTTTGCGCCTGCACAATTTGTTGGTTCAGGTCATCTAATTGTTTTTGTGGTGCGGCATCAGCATTTACAAGATTTTGTAAACGCCTTTTTTCATTATTTAAATAAACTAATTGTTCTTCCTGAACGGCTAATTGTTTTCGGGCTATTTCAATTTGAGGATCGGGTATTACTGTTTTTTGTTGCAGTGAGGTTATTACGGCACTTGTTTGATCTTTTTGAAGTCTCTGAGCTTCTATATCAATTTGTCCGACACTCTGATTTAAGTCTAACTTTTGACCTTCTGTTACCTCAAAGGAAAGAATGGCCCCGTTTTGTTGTGCAGAGACAATTACTTCATCTGCTTCAAAATTACCCGCAGCGTCAAAATCTTTTTGGTTGTTACATGAGCTAAAAACCACAATTGTCGCCAGAAAGAAAATATACAACTTCTTCATGTTTTCTGTTTTTATGTTTAATTTCCCGAAAGGTTTAATATTTTGTACTGAGCCTTTAATAGTTGCAACCTGTGCAATTCCTTTGTTGCTCTGGCAAGTGACTCGGCGTTTAATTTCACAATAAAATCTGTTGTTGTAATAACGCCATTATCTAATTGAACTTTTGCCGATTCCATCACCGAACTTCGAAGCGCAATGATTTCATCATCCCGTTTCATTAACTGCTGATATTTGTACACTTCACTGTTTTCTTTATCTATAGCCATTTTTGTATTAAACTGAAATGTTTCTTTTTCTACATCCAGCATTTTGTCATTCATGTTCAGAGATTTCAGTGTGTTGGGTAAAGAGAACAAGGTATTCATTGACCACTTTAATCTTAAACCAGCCATCCAATAAGTGCCAAAATCGTTAGAAAGCATATTGAGTGTAGGCCTGCCATAACCACCCATAGCAAAAGCGCTGACTGTAGGTAATAAATCTGATGCTGCCTGTTTTTTCTGAATGAGGATATTTTGCTTTTGTAAATCAAGCATTTTTATTTCTGGACGATTTATTGTAAGATTGTTGGTTAATCGGGTTACCGGTTCTTCAAACTTTGTGGTTGCTGTGAAAGTTTGACCCGTGAGTTGATTAAGCATTTCGATGATAGCCTGTCTGTTTGTCCGGGTTTCAAACTCCAGCATGTCTGCATTAATCATTTCGGCCTTTAGCTCGTTTACAGAACTTTTAAAGGTAGTGCCATTTGCAAGTGCTGCAATTGCTTTATCCAGAGTGTTTTGTAAATTTTGCCTGTGTATTGCCTGTTGTTTCAGTTGAGCATCAAACATTAAAACAGCAAAATACAAATCCATAACCTGCTGTCTGACAGAATGCATACTGATTTCTAATTGTTGTAGCTGCATTTTCTCATGCGATTGGAGCATATTAATCTGGCTGGTGCGAAAGCCTCCGTCAAAAATAGTCTGAATCAATTCGCCCTGCAATTTATATTGATCCTTACTCATTGTGGGTACTGTAATGTTTGGAGCAAACTCAGGAATTTGAGTAACTTCAGATTGATAGGAACCCTGACCATTGACATTTAATTGAGGGAAATAGGCCCTATTGGCATTAATATTCAAATATTTGGTACTCGACTTGATGTGTTCTTGATTTTTTATTAAGGGATAATTCTTCCTGCTCCAGTTGTGGCATTGTTCTAATGTTACGGATTGGCTTCTTAGTATTCCCGGTGCAATGGATAATAATGCCAAAAGTGGTGTGAATCTTAATATGTAATAAAATTTGTTCATTTTAAGTAATGTGAGTTTTATTTTACTTTAATCATTGCATCCATCCATTTCGGAATCATCTCTATTCGTTCCTTCATCAGGTTTTCGAAGTCTTTTGATAAAATATCTGAAAGGTGTGAAATAGCCGGCTTCATGATAAACGGAAAGACGCAAAGCGCCATTATGTTCAGAAAAAACTGCTCAAACTTTGCTTTGGGGTTTAACCTTTTCAATTGGGCCACCAAAGGTGAGTGTTGAATTTGTTCGGCGCCATAAATCATTTTTGTAAAATGTTCCGGATTGGTATGAATAGCGTTTAATACAAATAAGGGCAGTTCGGGATTTTCCAAAAGCAGATTAATGTAGTCCTTTGATATGCGTTTAATCTTTTCGTCAGGTGTCTGATCTTCTGATAATATAAAAGGGATAAAAGTTCTGAAGAAGGTACTCAGCTTTTCCGCCATGATTATATCAAACAAATTCTTCTTGCTGCGATAATAATAATTGATCAGTGCAAGATTAAGTCCTGCCTCTTCAGCAATGTCGCGGGTGCGCGTAGCTGCAAATCCTTTTTTCTGAAAAACGATAGCTGCCGCATCTTTTATTTTCAGTTCTGTGGATAAATCTTCCTTTTCCAAATTCTTTGCTTTTCCCATTTGAAAGCAAAGTTGGATTAGATAAATGATTTAAACAAATAATTAAAAAAAATAATTAATCAAATGATTAAAATCATATAGTCTGTTAAAAGGGCACCAGTATTTCTCTGACACTCTGAATGTAATGCCCTCCGAAAAGTAGCGCATGAACCAATAATGGATATAATTGGGTAAAAGGGAGCCTCGACTGCCAGCCTTTCTCCAAAGGATAGAAATCATTATACGAATCATAAAAGGTAGTGGAGAACCCGCCAAAAAGTTTGCTCATGCCAATGTCCATTTCTCTGTGGCCATAATAAACTGCAGGGTCATAAATGGAGGCATAACCTTCTTTGGTAATCATATAATTTCCACTCCATAAATCGCCATGCAGTAAAGACGGGGGGTCTGAAGGGAAAATCTTGTTTAATTGTTTGCAGAAATTTTCGGCCCGTTGTAAATCTTTGGCCGAAATATCATTTCGGTCATAAAGCAATTTTACTAATCTCAGGATTCTATAGTTCGTATAAAATTCGACCCAATTATTAGTTGGAGTATTGATTTGTTGCAAACTGCCAATGTAGTTATCCTGCTCAAATCCAAAATAGGGTTGGCGAATCTGGTGCAATTCGGCTATTGATGCTCCAAAATTTTGTGCAAAGTCTTTTGCCGGCGCTCCTTTTTCAATCCATTCGAGCATTAAATACTGTTGATTTTTATATATACCATAGTTTATCACTTCGGGTACTTTCAGCCTACACGATTTTTGGAGTGTGGATAAACCTTTGGCTTCTTTTTCAAACATTTCGGGATAGCGGTTGCAATCATTAACCTTTAAAAAATAATATTGCCCATCTTCCGTTTCCAATTTAAAAGCATCATTGATATCGCCGCCCGAGACCATTGAGATACTTTTAATTTTCAGGCCAGATATTTCAGAAAAATCTTGCGGTAGCATTTGTAAAAATGTTTTATAAAGCCAATGTATAAAAATTTCTTCATGAATAAAAATCAACAGAAATAAAAAATGCAGGTCTGTTTAAAACCTGCATTTTAATATATTTTAAGGAAATTATTTATCCCAGATATGATTTCAGGGCGCTACTGTACCTTGCTTTTTGCAAGCGTTTGATGGCTCTTTCTTTAATTTGACGGATACGCTCTTTAGTCAAGTCGTATTTCTGGCCAATTTGTTCAATGGTTACACCATTTTCGCCATCCAGGCCGAAATAGGCATTCACGATTTCTGCTTCACGCGGAGAAAGAGATTTAAGCACCCTGCGAATTTCATTTCTCAATGAATCCTTCATCACATCGTCATCGGTATCGGAACTGCCTTCCAAAAGATCTCCCATCGCCACGTCTTCCGCTTCGTGCACGGGTGCATCTAATGAAGTGTGGCGGGTATTGCTCTGAAAGATATTGTTGATTTCAGTTTCGCTCATTTCGAGCAATTCCGAAAGCTCTTCGGTAGAAGGCTCTCTTTCATGCTCCTGTTCGAAAGCCATGTATGCCTTGTTTGCTTTATTGTAGGTCCCAATTTTGTTTTGAGGCAATCTCACTAATCTGCCCTGTTCTGCCAAGGCCTGAAGGATAGACTGGCGAATCCACCAAACGGCATAAGAAATAAACTTGAACCCCTTGGTTTCATCAAAACGTTGGGCAGCTTTTATCAACCCTAAGTTTCCTTCATTAATCAAGTCGCTTAATGAAAGACCCTGATGCTGATATTGTTTTGCCACAGAAACCACAAAGCGGAGGTTGGCCTGAACCAGTTTATCCAAAGCTCTCTGATCGCCCATTTTTATTTTTTGGGCAAGAGTAGTCTCTTCCTCTGGTGTGATCATCGAGATTTTTGAAATTTCCTGTAAGTACTTTTCAACCGCTTGCGAATCACGGTTGGTAATCTGTGTAGCAATTTTTAGCTGACGCATATTCTATTTAATATTAAAACAAACTTTGTTTCTGTTAGGGTACACCATCTCAAAATTTTTAGGTAATTTTGAGAACGTGCAAAGATACGACAGAAATTGTAAATACCAATTAATTGTAGTTACTTAGTTCAAACAACAATTTTGACAAAAAGGTTGTCTATGTACCTGCTATTTTTGCAGGTTTGTAATTTTTTCGTAAAATAATAATCAACACTACGCCCAAAACGATTAATCCAAACGATATTAATTCGGCTTGGGTAATATGCATTCCCAGAAAATTCATCTTTACATTCACCCTTATTTTTTCAATAAAAAACCTCTCTACCCCATTGAATATCAGGTAAATACCAAACAGTACGCCGGGTATATTGATTCTTTTTCTTATTGCCCAGAGTATTCCAAAAAGAATCAGGCAAAAAATGATTTCGTAAAGCGAAGTAGGGAAAACCGGTATAGGCAGATGATTGCAATACTGACCGGTGCAATCGGCCAATTTTACTCCGGTTTCGTTAACATTATGTGGAAAATCATAAGCAAAAAACCAGTCGGGCAAAAAATTCAGCCAGGATGGTTTGGGAACAAATGCATGAGTTGAGTCATGATTTGCAAAAAATGGCGCATTATTGGTCAGCGCCTCCTGAAAATCGACCATAGTTGCTCTTGAAATTCCTCCTGTGGGTGAAGTTTTAAAAGCTGCATTATATATTCCCCAATCTCCATCGCCCGATACCTGGCAACCAATACGACCAACCCCGTAAGCCATCATCATTATCGGACCCAATACATCGGTAAAATGTAAAAAATTTATCTGATGCTTTCTGGTGTACCACCAAAGAGCAAGGCCTGCACAAATCAGCCCGCCGTAAAAAGTGAGGCCGGATGCTGAAAAAA
This sequence comes from Chitinophagaceae bacterium, assembly GCA_023957575.1. Lineage (GTDB taxonomy): Bacteria > Bacteroidota > Bacteroidia > Chitinophagales > Chitinophagaceae > Niabella. The sequence continues at coordinate 924,989 of JAMLGU010000001.1, forward strand.
TGGAGGAAGGGTCTTTAACAAAAGAATCCCAGTTCTCAAAGGTGTCAAACAATTTGGCGCCCGCCAGGCCTGAAATTGCAGCAATTGTGGTTATTTCGCCAACTCTGTCGTGAGGCCAGATTCTAACCGTTCTTGTTTCAGGCTTTGCAAGTTTTTCCTTATTTTTTTCGTACCAGCGCATTCCGCCAAACAGAATACCCAGCAACAAACCGCCTAAAACACTCCCTTTTGATGAAAAAATGTAATCCTGTGGGTTTACTCCTGCAGAATTATCAGAAAAAAACAATCCCAATATTTTGTAACCCAAAATAAATCCAATTAAAAAATTAGAAATTAATTCTCCGGCTGAAGCCGGTTTTCCTACTGTTATTTTCTCTTCAATTGGTTTAAAAATTCCTTCTTTCCCTTTACGCTTCAGCTCATAAGTCAATAAAAAGGCACTTAAAATAAAGGAAATAGCCACAAAAAAACCAAAGGAATTAATGAAGTGCAGAAAATTCCATTCTACTCCAAAAAAATCTTTAAAAACATAGTATAGATTGGGATACATTCTTTTGCGAAGTTAAATTTTGGCAATATTAAAAAAAAGAAATGAGTAAATTGCTAATTAAAAGATAATTAGTGATTTACTCATTTATAATAATATACATTAAACTAATTGCAATAGTCATCAAAAGCGGCGATCAAATTGGCTGCTATCATTTGGGCAGACCGGCCTTCAATATTGTGCCTTTCTACAAAATGAACCAATTTGCCATCTTTAAACAGTGCAATTGAAGGCGAAGACGGAGGGTAGGGCAACAAATGTTCTCTTACTTTTTGTACCGCTTCTATGTCAAATCCTGCAAAACTGGTAGTCAGTTGGTCAGGTTTTTTGACGGCATTTGCTACGGCCATCAACACACCCGGGCGGGCAGTACCGGCCGAACATCCACATACAGAATTGATAAACAATAAGTTAGTGCCTCCTTTGGCCAGGCTTTCTTCTACGGCTTCTGGAGTCAGAAGTTCTTCAAAACCATTATCAGTAAGTTCCTCTTTCATTGGAACAACAATTTCTTTTGGATACATATAATTTGCGTTTTGTTTTGTATAAAACACGAAATTAAAGAAAAAGTTGATGGCTGGCAGATTTGAAAAGATTTAGTTTTTGTATTGCTGAGTGTTGGCGGGCGTTAATTATCAAAATTAAGTATTAAATGACAAAATGTCATTTAATAATCATGCAGTAGCGACAAAATGGCATATTTATTAAAAGAAATATTATTTTATGGCAGTATTTTCGAAATGGAATTGAATTTGATTATTTACCGATGAAGTTATTTTATTAAATATTTAAAAACAAAAGACTATGACAAACTTAAAATTTAATGTAGTTCCGTTTGAAAGAACTTTATCGAACTTGTTTGATGACTTTTTCACTGAAATGCCATCTGTTTTAAAGAAAGATGTTTCTAACACCGGTATGAAAGGATTTGCCCCGGTAAATATTGTTGAGAAAGATAATTTGTATCAGGTTGATATCGTGGCTCCCGGATTTGAAAAGACTGATTTCAAAATCAATCTTGACAACAACCTGTTGACCATTTCCGCCGAAAAGAAGGAAGAAGTAAACGAGGAAACTGAAAAGAATATTAGAAAGGAGTATCATTTTCGTTCTTTCAAAAGAAGTTTTACGCTTGATGAAAAGATAAATCAGGAAAAGATTGACGCTAAATATGTTAATGGAATCTTAAAGTTGGAGTTAGGTAAAAAGGAAGAAGCAAAAGCAGCGTCAAAAGATATAGTAATACAATAATAAAGTTTGTTTTTCTCATAAGCAGTTAGTTTTGGTTTAGAGCCCGTTGTTTCTACAATGGGCGATTTTTTTTTGAAAAGCCCCAATGGAAACCTTTTGATACCAAAATACGTGGCTAATTCTTTTTTTGAGGTGCTATTATTATCTTTATGGTTATGGGACAAAAGGAAAAACAAGTAGAATCAAATGTATTATTTGAATTAAGCCGAATGATGGTACCGCGTGATTTATTAGGCTTTTTTGATATTGCGGAGGTAAAAGAATTCCACAAAGAATGGCAAATTATATTATGGGAAAAGCGGGAGCATGTTCCCACAAAGCTTAAAGGGTTTTCAGATGTAGTGTTGGATGGTTTTTGCAATCCGATAACTATACTCAGCCATGGATTTTCCACTAAGCCGGTCTATCTGGTAATGAAACGAAGGCGTTGGAAACGCTCCGGTACAGATGAGCATTTTAGCAACGAGTATGTGATTACCGAGGATTCGGCCAAATTAACTCCTGACATGGCGGGCTTTTTAAAAATATAGAATAGAGCAACACCCTGTAAACATAAGTTTTGTGGCTTATATGTTTGGCCTAAAGCCCAAAACGGTACATTATTGGTACAAAGAAGAGATAAGCGATTACCGAAAAGATATTGCAGCCGGAAAGTGGGGAGAAAAAAAGATACAAGTAATAGACAAGACCAGTGGGGAGGTAACAAAAGAAAAACCGGTACCCATAGCAAAAGCAGAAAATTTTGGCAGCCACATGACCATTGATGAAAAGCAAATAGGCAAAAAAATGTATACCATTATGACCAATGCCCAATCAGGGAAAATAGCTTTACTGGCACAAACCATGAAGCCGGAAGAACTCAAACAAGTAATGGAACACTACCTGCCGCACGTGTTGGAAGATGTAAAATCGGTCAGCTGTGACATGAGTCCTTCCTATAAAAAACTATGCAAAGACATTTTTCCCAATACACAGTTAGTGATAGACAAGTTCCATGTCATCAAGCATCTCTTAGATGCGCTGCAACAGGTACGCAAACAACTCAAAACCCAATATATTAATCAAGAAACAATTCTTGTAAAATCTGACACGGATGAACAACAAACACACTGGAGCTATATTGAACTATTGGAGCGCAGCCGCTATATTCTTTTCAAAATGCAAGATGAATGGGAGGAAGATGAACTGGAAATCATGCAACAACTATTTTACCGTTTCCCAATATTAGAAACAGCCTACCGGCTCACTCAAAAGCTGAGGTTGTGGTATCAGGGAAAAAACATCGGCAAATCAATGGACAAAATAGAACAAGAACTTTACAACTGGTGCGATGAAGTCAATCAATCAAAAATAGCAGCTTTCAGAGGAGTAAGAAAAATGATAGAAAAACATCAGGATGATATTGTCAACTATTTTAAAGAAGGACAAACCAATGCCAAAGCCGAAAATATGAATGGAAAAATCCAACGATTCTTAGCAAATAATTTTGGCATCAAAGACCGTGATTTTTTTATGTATCGAATAGCAGGCTATTTTGCATAGCACCTCAAAAAAAGAATTAGCCAAATACGTCTATTGCAGAAATTTGTTCTATTTTTACAGCTTGATTATGATGAAACGTTTATTTATAATAATAGTAATTGTTTTTTGTGCGAGTGTAACGGTCTTTGGGCAGGGTATAGATACGATAAGTCCTAAAAAAAAGGATACTGTAGAAATAAAAAAAATTATAGCTCCTGCTCCTGTTTATTATGATACCGCACTGAGAATCATTAACTTAAGCCCTTTTTTCTCTATTCATGTTGATTCAAACTTTAGTTATCAACTTAGAATTAATAAAAATCCGAAAAATTATTATTGGTATATTAAAAATTCTCCGGCAGGTTTGAAAATTGATAAAGACAATGGAATGCTTAGTTTCAAATCCAGCAAATCATTATTTTTATCCGGCAGGTTGAAGTATGATGAGGAATATCCTGTGCAAATAGGTGTTCAGAACCTTTCGAACCAATATGACAAAGTGGATACTTCTTTTTTGATTACATTTTATAACACCGATGTAATATTGCCGCGCATTAAACCAAGCGTGGTAAGCCCGGTTATTGTAGAAGAAGGTAATAAACTGAGTTTCAATGTGATGTGCGAAAATGGCAATTTTCAGATTGATAAAATTTTGTTTTCGAGCAACATTACACTTAGCAATTACAAATTACCAAAGGAATGTGATGATCGTTTTGAATGGACGCCACCTTATGATTTTGTGAACGATAAAGATAAGGACAAGCAAAAGACGGTAGATTTGTACTTTGTTGGAACTTCAAAATTTAATTTTTCGGACACAGCGATTGTAAGAGTAATTGTAAAAGATGCAATGGACTACGATATTGCTACCCGGGACTATGTTGATGCAGTTTCTGAAATGAAAACCTGGATTTTACAATTGAAATATACCTTTCTTCAATTGGACAGAAAGATAAGAAAAACCAAGTCCTATCGAACTTCTTTCGATGTAGCCACAGGAACTGCCGGAGTTACCAGCACTATTCTTTCTACAAGAGATAATCCAAGCGCCAAAAACACCGGAAAAGTATTGCCAAGTGTAAGTGTGGCATTAGTACCCATAAAGGAAGCAGCTGCACCCAATAAAACTGTAGATCAGAATCAGGCTACACTCGTGCGCTCTACAATTAAAAGATTGGAGTACATGATTACCGATAATAAACTGTCGGGCGAAAGAGACCCTCAAATATTGGCAAAAACCGAAATGCTGAAAAAGGAACTGCGACAAAGCAAAAATCAACTGGCTGATGTACCTACAGAAATTTCGGAAAGCATGAGTGAAAAGCAATTGAATAATTACTTTGACAGTCCGAGAGTACAGCGAAAATACCGGATGAAGTAAGAAAACTTAAGAAATATTGCCCTGTTTACTTTATATATGTAAGCAAGGTTATAGTAGATTTCTTTTCAATAGTAGGCTTTTGCGCAGTCTTCGTGTTTTGCTGATTGCTCAAAAAAATGGCTACAATTGCGATATAAGAAAAAATTACAATCAGTGTTTTTAATCCGGAAATTAATCTCGTTCTCATGAGGTAATCATTTGTTATTATTTAAATATCATAGTTTTGAATTAGAACAAATCCGGCAATTTATGAAACAATAATATTCTTTCCAAATTGCCAAAACTGGTCTAAATAGTACGAACTGCAAAGCAAATGTATTAACTTTTGTTTAAAAGATTAGAAAAATTATAAAAAAAGTGTTCGTTTTCAATACTATACGATCGGGGAAATGGAAAAATTCTTGGTTTGTTTAAATAATAATTTGCCTGTATTTAAAAAATGAAGGTTTTTTTGCCTTAAAAATATGCAGAATTAATATTAGTTGTTAGGTTTATAAAGACAAATAATATCTTTGAAAATAATTATTTATTGTGGCTGATGTTTCGCAAATTTATCTGATTCCTACTGTTCTTCATGAAGAAGGGCTTCAAGTATTACCTGCCTATATACTGGAAGCAATCGAAAAGTGTGAGGCGTTTTTTGTAGAAAACGAACGCTCCGCAAGGCGGTTTCTTAAGCAATTGAAAAGGGAGATTGTTATTGATAACTATGAATGGGTAACAATCGGAAAGGCAGAAGGAGCTGTTCAGGCAACATTTAAGAAAAAGGTTGAAGAAGGGAAAATAATAGGAATTGTAAGTGAGGCCGGATGCCCCGGAGTGGCCGATCCCGGGCAACTATTGATAAAAACAGCCCAGGAGCTCGATGTGAAAATTAATCCTTTAGTAGGGCCAAGCTCCATATTACTGGCATTGATGGCCAGTGGTATGAATGGGCAAAATTTTAGCTTTCATGGGTATCTTCCTATTGATGAAGGCCAGAGGATGAAGGCGCTTAAAGAATTGGAAACTGTATCTGCAAAAACAGGATTCACACAAATATTTATTGAAACACCTTACAGAAACAATCAAATGATACAAACAATTTTGAAAACCTGCTCCCCCCGCACAAGATTATGTATTGCAGTGGATATTACCGGCAGTAGTGAAAGTATCAAAACAAAAACAATTGCTCAATGGAAAAATCTTTCAATTGACATTCACAAAAAACCGGCAATATTTTTACTGAACAGATAAAGGAACTGGCGGGGACGGTTGAGCATCTTTCATTGAAATAATGCTGTCCACAATATATCGGGTATTTCCTCTCCAGGGCAACACGCCATTATATTCCTTATAATGCAAGTCAAAACGCTTGCCGGAGTTCATTTTTAGCACATCAAAAACCTTCTTGTCTTTTATCGAAAATTCAAACTCATTTGATTGCATACCGCCTCCAACCGCGCCGCGTATCCCTTCCTGAATTAATTTTCCCTCAAAAGTTTTAAAAATCTGCCCTTTTTCAACTGCAAAGTTGAGGTACCCCGACTTTACGCCATCTGAAGTATAAGGATAATAGAATTTCCAATAAATATACCCTCCGCCGGCAAGAATCAATAAAAGGAAAAAGAGGAAAAAGTATTTTAAGCAACCCGATTTCTTTTTGGTTTTGATTTGGCCTGTTGTTAAATCTGAATTCATAAGATAAATTTTTAAAATCTAAATTTAGTATTTCTTTATTGATTATTACACTATTTTTGCACGTCTAAATTACAATTTGTTTTGAAATGAATCGTTTTTTAACACATACAAAACATTATCATTTTTACCGATGTACTGTCTCGGGAGTATATGCAGTAGGGTTTGACGTGTTTGTATCTGCACCAAGACCCTATTGTAATACGAAAAGCTGACAGGCCTTACCCCTGACCTTGGTACCTGTCAGTGAAAAACTCCCCAAATAAACTTTTCCAGGATTGGTCCCCATTATTCAATATTAAAATGTTGCAGCAGAGTGGATTTAAAAGATATTATAGTTAGAAAAGCAGAGCCGGACGATAAAAAATATTCTAAAACAATAACCGATGAAATGGAATCATCGGCCAAAGCAAGAGGAACCGGTATTGCCAAGCGCAGTCCTGATTATATAGAGAAAAAAATAGATGAAGAAAAAGCAGTAATTGCGCTTACAAAAGATGGGAAATGGGTGGGTTTTTGTTATATTGAAACATGGACACATAACGAATATGTAGCAAACTCGGGTCTTATTGTGGCTCCGGAATATAGAAAAAGTGGTGTGGCACGAAAAATTAAACAAACTATTTTTCAATTGAGCCGTACCAAATATCCCGATGCCAAAATCTTTGGCTTGACCACCGGATTGGCAGTGATGAAAATAAACAGTGAATTGGGTTATGAACCGGTAACTTATTCCGAGTTAACCCAGGATGATGATTTTTGGGCGGGATGTAAAAGCTGTGTCAATTATGATATATTGATGAGCAAAGACCGTAAAAATTGTCTCTGTACAGCAATGCTCTACGACCCTAAAGATCATTATGAGCCAAAAGAAACCAAAGAATATTTTGAAAAAAATAAAAAAGGACTTGAAAGGCTTCTGCGTTTTAAACAATGGAAATTTCTAAAACCGTTTTTGAGAAAAGAGAAAAAGAATAACGGAGGTGATATTTTAAAATCATTTTTTAACTTATTTGTACATTAATCATAAAGACTTAATTAATCATGGCTAAAAAAGTTGTTTTGGGTTTCAGTGGAGGTTTGGATACAACGTTATGTGTAAAATACTTCACTGAAGAAAAAGGTTTCGATGTGCATACTATCATTGTAAATACTGGAGGTTTTAGTGAAGAGGAGATTGAAAAAATTGAAGCTCACGCAAAAAATCTGGGAGTCAAATCGCACAAAACCATTAATGCAGTTAAGAGCTATTACAACAGCATTATAAAATATTTAATTTATGGAAACGTATTAAAAAACAATACCTATCCGTTAAGCGTATCGGCCGAAAGGCTAAGTCAGGCATTGCACATAGCCGAGTATGCCAAAAGCATAAATGCAGATGCAGTTGCGCACGGTAGCACCGGCGCAGGAAATGATCAGGTTCGGTTCGATATGATTTTTCAAATCATGATTCCTGAAATGGAAATCATAACCCCCATACGTGATATGAACCTAAGCCGTGAAAGTGAAATTGAATATCTGAAAAGCAAAGGTGTACAAATGAATTTTGAGAAAGCGGTTTATTCAATCAATAAAGGACTTTGGGGAACCAGTGTGGGCGGAAGAGAAACGCTCAACTCAAGAAAGACCCTGCCCGAAGAGGCATGGCCAACACAGGTTACAAAGACCGGCTCAGAAGAGATTAAATTGAGTTTTGAAACCGGAGAACTTGTAAAAGTGAACGATAAAAAATTTGAACACCCGGTAGAAGCCATTCAATACGTGCAGAAAATAGCCGGTGGTTATGGGATTGGAAGAGATGTACACGTAGGCGACACCATCATTGGCATCAAAGGACGGGTTGGATTTGAAGCGGCAGCACCGATGCTCATTATCAAAGGTCATCATGCTTTAGAAAAACATGTATTAAGCAAATGGCAATTACAGTGGAAGGATCAGATAGGGCAATTTTATGGAAACTGGCTTCATGAAGGTCAAATTCTGGATCCTGTGATGCGCGATATGGAAGCATTTTTGGAAAGTAGTCAGCGAAATGTAAATGGAGATGTTTATATTCAACTGTATCCTTATCGTTTTCAGGTGATAGGCATCGAAAGTCGTCACGATCTGATGAACCCTGCATTTGGAAGTTATGGAGAGTTAAATACCGGCTTTAGCGGCGATGACGTGAAAGGATTTACCAAAATATTTGGAAATCAAACAGCAATTTATCATTCTGTAAATAACCAAGGCAAGTAGGATTGCAGAATATTGAAGTAATTTCATTAACTTTACGGGCATTAAAAAATGATAAGAGTAGGAATTATAGGAGGTGCAGGCTACACCGGAGGTGAATTGATTCGATTATTAATCAACCATCCTGACCTTTCAATTGAGTTTATTCATAGCCGAAGTAATGCCGGCAAATACGTTTACGAGGTGCATCAGGATTTGCTTGGTGATACCGATTTAAAGTTCGCAAGCCAATTTTCTCAGGATATTGATACGCTTTTTTTGTGTCTGGGTCATGGAGCTTCCACAAAATTTCTGAACGAAAATAAATTTGAAGATTCTATAAAGATAATTGATCTGGCAAATGATTTTCGTCTTCAAAAAGATCGCAATCAACCACAAATTAACAGAGAATTTGTGTATGGCCTGCCCGAACTGAACAGAGACGAAATTAAAAAAGCTAAAAACATTGCCAATCCGGGTTGTTTTGCCACCACTGTTCAGTTAGGATTATTGCCATTGGCAAAAGCCGGATTATTAAAAGAAATTTATACTACCGGAATCACAGGAAGCACCGGAGCCGGTCAATCACTATCGGCTACCTCGCATTTTAGCTGGAGAGCCAATAATGTTCAGGCCTACAAAACACTTACCCATCAACACCTGGGAGAGATAGGTGAATCTTTAACCCAATTGCAACCCAATTCAGATATTGACTTGAGTTTTGTTCCCTGGCGGGGTGATTTTACCAGAGGCATATTCGCTAGTTCCACAATAAATACTGACCTCTCTCTCGAAGAGCTGTATGTTTTGTTTGAGGAGTTTTATAAAGAACATCCTTTTACCAGTGTGAGCAGAACACCTATTTTCCTCAAACAGGTTGTCAATACCAATAAAGTGCTTATCCAACTGGAGAAGGCCGGAAGTAAGTTAGTGGTACACTCGGCATCCGATAATTTACTGAAAGGGGCCAGCGGTCAGGCAGTTCAAAATATGAATCTGTTGTTCGGATTGGATGAAACAACAGGCTTACATCTGAAGCCTGCTGCGTTCTAAATGCTAAAATAACCTTGTATCAAGGCCATAAGGCCTGCTCGTTTTAATTTTTATTTTTTTATAATCAGGATGGTCGGGGTTAATGAGGAAGTTGTTTTCTTCCGGAATGACTGCTGAGGGAATTTTTAGTAATAAATGGTTTTTTTGTTGCAAAAACTGGTCGCCCATCATTTGAGAATATTCAAAATCTTCCTGCCATTTCTTCTTCAAAATGGCAACATTGATTTGCAATAACGGAACATCAGGAATAAAAATTTCCAATAAATGATAGGAGGTACGTATCGAATAAGCAGATCGGTTATAGTTCACTACGATTTCTAACACAGCCAAAGAAATATGCTCGGTGGCGTACAGCGCATACAAACCCCTGGAGTTCCATCTGCCTCCGTACAAAAATGAACCATAGCCCGAAAGATCATCTTTATATTCAGAATTAGCAAGTCTGTAAACAATCATTATGCAGGAATGCCGTGTTGAATGCGACCAATAAGGTCAATTATATTTTGAATTTCTTCGGCAGTAAACAAGTGGTCACGTACCCTTTCACCATTTAAAGAAAAAGGCCTGAAGGATAACCATTGTTTAAAATTTTCTTTACCGAAAAATCTATTTCCGGCATTAATCAGTTTTTCGAGAAGGAGGATTCTTTCAATTTGAAGACCATTAAAATCACTACCGTCTTTTGCGTAGCGATGGAGTGTTCTTTCACTGGTGTATAGCAGATCGGCCCATTCGCCTAAGGTAAAGGGGCTCTTGTCTGCAATTTTTTTAAAATCTGAATAAGAAAAATTTTTAGTAAGAGTTTCTTTACGAGAAGTTTTTTGCGGAATTTCATAAATTTCCTGATAGTCGGAAACAATCATTTTTGAAATATTTTCCGGGTCATTTTCCAATTTATATTTTTTGGGGCCTTTTTTCATATTCTGTCATTTGTCACAAATGTACATGATTTTTGTCGTAATTCAAATTTCTTTTTCACAAAAATTTCTAAAAAATGGCCGTAATGGATGCGCTGCCGGTGTGGATGGTTTTACTTTTGCCTGATTTTCGACCGTCATAAATAAGATTTAACTCGAGATTATTCAAAATTCGTTTTGTGAGCATAAGATTCCACAGAAAATTATTTCCCGGCATCAAGCCGTCCATCATAATATAACTAACAGTAGATTGACCGGTCTTTGAAGACTTATAATTCAAAGACTGGTAAGTGAACTTTCCGGTAAGCGCTGCGCTTTGCAATATATTATATTTCGATTCGGCAAGCAAAGAATGGGCAGTCAGTTTTTCTCCGCCATAAAGTGGCACATTCTTTTTCTTTTCAAATTTGTATCCTCCGGTCAGCCGAAAGGTGGTGCCTCCTACATAGGAAAAAGATGATTCAATGCTGTTTTTTCTGATTTCATAATTTTTATTTTCAAATTTATTGTTATCCGTATTTAAAGCATTTGTGCCTGTTAACAAATTTAAATTAAAGGTACTTGTTTTGCCAACGCCTATTCTTGATTTGAGCAGCCAGTCTGTATTTTTGCGGCTTTCATAACCATAAGTCAGTAAGGCTTTATTGTTATTGGCAATGCTGCTGAAATCAAGCCCCCACACCGTACTTTGTCTGTTGAACGAAATCGTGTTTACAAAGGTAGTGCTGAGTGTAATCAGGTTTGTATCATTCAAAGCATGAGAAAAAGGATTAAAACCAAAGCTACCGCGCGCAAGCGCTTTTTTGGAGATTTGCAATGAACTGGTAAGGATAAATTTTGAAAGAAAATGATCTTTGTTCGCCTTATCCTTTTTGAGGAATAATTGTTTGGGTGTAAGATTGATACTATAATTAAAGGTTGTATAATTAGCTTTAATATATTCATTAGTGGGTGTTAGTATTCTTATAAATTTGGCCTGATCCTTGAAAGCAGCCAACTCAAACTCGTTTAGTTGTTGCACACCGTCTTCATTATAGTCTATCCAGGTATATTGGCCTGTGCCTGCCGGTACTTCTAAGTAAGCATACTCCCGTTTTTGCTCCTGGCCCGATCCGGCTTCATACAAAATATTGCCGGTAAGGAACCCGTTCCATTCATTCATCATATATTCGGCTCTGCCGAGAATTGTATTGTCGTCCTTTTGACGGCTGATTTGCTGATCAATAACTTTTAATTTTCTGAAAGTAGTATTCAAATAAAACTGTCGTTTGCTGTTTGATAAAATTTCAGTTTGCAAGTTCAGATTGTAGCTTTTGTCACCCGTTTTAAAATTTTTACCTACAGGATATTTATCTTTTCGGCTGTAGAAACTAAGTCCGTATTTGTTCATTTTCGCTTCGTCCGATTTTACAAAAACCGTGTAAGTATCATAAGAAAATGCAAGAGGATTAAGTGTGTCAGTAATTACGCTTCTTGTATTGTTTTCTTCAAGCGTGTATCTTCCACCGATTCTCCAGTTGGCAAGTTTTGGAAATTTTTTGCTGATATCTATAATCGGTCTCAGAAAATATCCCTTGTGGGTTTCTGTTTTGAAATGGGTAATGACTGCTTCGTTATTAAATAACCAGTTTTTCCGATTGGTTATTTGTTTGAGGGCGTTTTGAAAACCCTTGTAGTGATCGCTTCTGTTATAGCTTACAAAATCATATTGCACTAAATTTCCGATATTGTTTTTCAGGCCCACAGAAGCCTTAATGAAATGTTCGGTTGCTTTTTCGGCTACAACCGGCAATCCCCAGTCTCTGGTAAACTCCACATTCCGTAATCTTTCTAAGGGTTGAAATTTATTTTGAACATACTCATAATCTACAGAAGACAATAGCTTCAAATCATTTTTGCTTTTTACCTGCTTTGCATTACTGAGGTTCACTTTAGCGGCAAAGCCTTTGTCATCTCCATTGTTTATTTTTGAGAAAGTGTTTACATCATAGTTGCTCGAGGCAAACTCTGTTTTCAGCAATGTATTTTTTGATAATTGGTAATCAATACCCAAATTCATCAGCTGTTGTTTTTTGGGAGAGATAAGAATGGTAACAGGCTCAAAGTTTCCCTGCTTCACCCCGTTGACGGGAGGAACATATTTAAAGACCTTGCCATTCGCATTTCCATTATCAGGTATGTAGTTCCCCCGTCCAAAACCGACTTCAGTAAAACCCAGATTATACTTAGCTTTCAATGGATCGGTTGAATATCGGTAAAAAGAATCTACGACATTATCTAAGCTGTCATACACTTTTTCATACAAAATCTTTCCTGCCGCAAAGGAATCCAGAATGGCTGACGGATAAAAAGCCTTTTGGATGCTGTCGCCGATTTCCGATAGGAATTGCTTTTGTTTACTGTCCAACACCTGATTGATGGATGAATTTTTTGAATCACTGTTCTGAAAAAAGCCAAAGTTGATTTTGAGTTTTTTATTGATATCTACCTGCTGTGTGGCAAATAAGTTAGTGTTCAGAAAATTTCTGTCAGCGTATTCAAATTCAATCTGGATTCTGGTGTCTTTAGTGATCATTCGGCGCGGTGTAAAAGTGATTTCGGCAGTATTGTAGTTGATAACATAGTCCTGGTCTTCGCCTCGTTGCAATAATTGACCATCAATAAAAACCCGCTCTGTATTTGCCAAAACAATAAAAAAAGTTTCATTATTGGCGCCGTTGAGCCTGTAGGGTCCCTGATTTCCTTCAAGGCCGTTAAATACATTTCTTGTAAACTTCCCTTTTGCTATGGAACCACTTACTACTGTTTTGGATAAACTGTTTTTTGAAATTTTATTAGTTGTTTCAAAGGCAAGCCCCTGAAGTCTTTTGTAAAAATTTAAAAAATAACTTTCATTTTCACGGATGTCAATATCGCCAATATTGAGCTGCCAGTTTTTTTTCTTGAAACGAATATACACCTGATCAAATTCATTGAGTTGTTGAGTATTGCCATCCGGCTGAATGGGAATATTATTATCCGAAATGGCCGCCTGCAGTTCTATGCTGTCGGCCAACATACCGCTGAGTTGCACATTCAGGTTGGAGTTGACCACTGCGCTCTGATTGTTGCCAAAACCGATTTCACGACCAAAACTACCTTGCGCATTGATATTACCAAAATTAAAAATATCCCTTTGTGTGGATGTATTGATAACCTGCGAGGCGATGGAGGAACCCGAGAACAACACTAAGCTGTCAAAATTCATACCCGTTGTTTTTTTGTTGAGTTTCATCGGGAATACGCGATATGAAACTTGCACAGAGTCTGTGGCGGGTTTTTTAATCCAATACAGAACCGCATTTATATAATCTAATTTGTAATCTGCGCTATCCACACCCTTGATTGAAAAACTATGCGGAACAATGCTTACGGTATCCAGAACAAAACTATCCGGTTTGATGGACACCGTAACGCTTCGAAGATTGGTTGGAGGACGAGGTGCAATGTTTTCCTGCCCATATACACCAAGTAATGCAATGGAAAATATTATAAATAGAAATATTCTTTGCGTCAATACCAAAGGCAGGCTATTTTATTTTAAACAAAAATCGGCTTTTTTCGCTTTGGGTTCGGAAAATAATAGATCGGATGTTTTTTACATTATTTATTTAACGAAGTTGATTTCACTATGCTATAATACAATCTTTCCAGCAGCCACATATATTTCGTAATGATGAGAGCTTGTGTTTTCAATCCTGTTTTGAATTGGAACTCGTTGTTTTGATTTGCACCACTTTCCTGATAAGGATAGGCATCAAATCGAAGTTGTATTTTCATACCACTGTCAACTTTACCAAAGTTGGTTTTCGATAAACGCAGTTCTGCATCATGCTTACTGTCCTAAGCCTGTTGTGTTGTTCGATTATTATGGGCTTTTTCAATACGCTTAATGTAAGCGACGGTATATTATAATTTGTATGTTTTCAATGTGTTTTCAAAAGTTGAAGATTTTACAAAGTTTTGTTTTTGCTTGTTCACTTGGATGATTTCCAAAAGACCTAATTCAACCAATGATTTTAAATCTGTTCTTGCGGTAAAGTTTGACACATTGAATCTTGATTCCATTTCTTTAGCGTTTAGAATTTTATTTGGGTCATCGTGTATTATTTTTAAAATTTGTGCCATTCTATCATTTACTCCCGGTATTTTCATAAATTTCGCCGCTTGGAACACTTCTTTTTGTTTACGGTTGATATACTCTTTCAATGCATCAAATGCTTTTTCCATCACTCTAATATGATAGGTAATGAAGTAGGTTAAATCATTTTCATCTATTTCGGAATAGAGATATGCTTTCTCATATTGTGATTTTGAATTTTTGATAATTCTTGAAATAGACAAATATTCCGTTAACCAATATCCTTTTTTAAGCATATACCAATAAAATACAGCCCTCGCAGTACGCCCATTCCCATCTGTAAAAGCATGTATCCATCCAATCATAAAATGAATAATACAACCTTTAATAATAGGGTGGATAAATTCTTCGGTATCGGTATTGAAAAAAAAACACAGGTCATCTATGAGTTTTTTAAGCTCAGAATGTAAAGGTGGTGTATGTACAACCTCACTATTAGCATGATTGACTATATGCACATCATCGCTTTCTCTAAATTTTCCTTCATCTTCTATATCACCTAATGTATTATCGGTAATAAGTTTATGAATGTATAATAAACTCTCGGCTGACAAGTCATCATTTTTTTGTTGAACAATATGCTTCATCGTAATGAAATTGTTCAAAATCATTTGCTCAGATTTGTTTTTAGGCTTTTTCTGTTGCTGAATCATTTCTTTTGCCTTTTTTCTGGTAGTATTAGCTCCTTCCATTTGGCTACTGGAAATAGCCTCTTCCATGATAGCGCTAATGATATACTTAGCCTTATCCGTTTCAGCAATGCCGGTGTTACTCCCCAATGTTCCACCAATATTCATATCAAATTGATGTAGCGATTTATGAATGTAATTTGTTATTACATAATGAAACTTAAACGAATGAAATTTAAGTTCTTTTCTTCTCAGAAATCGAAATAGTTTTATTGCACTCCACAGTTCTTTAGGAGTACAATCTTTAGCTTTATATTTTATTTTGTCCCAATATAAATATTCATCTTGTATTTTTTGTATATTGCCATTCATCTGAAGTTTAGCCAAGATAGGTATCGTTTCGTCTGTTCTTTCAATTTGTGGCGCTTGTTCAATCATCTTAAATACAAAATATTTATAGAACCCAAAGATAAATATAAACCACGAGATTTTAAATAAATCTCGTGGTTTATGCCGATTTTAGTTTTAAGATACTTTTCGAAGCCGGGGTTATTGTATTTTCAGTTCATTAGATATTTTCAGAAAATTGTATGAAGTTTTTAAAAATAAATGAATAAATAGCTATTAAGGTAAGGAACGACAAATAAGTCAGGGACTACCAAAAAAAATCGCAAGAGTGAAAAATTTTAGAAATGTAAAATCATATTTCTTCGAAGGAGTATTTTAAGAAAACATTAACATTATTTTCTTTCGTTCCAAATATAGTAGAACGAAGTGTTTGAGTTTTGTGGTGATAATTTATTTTCAATCACAAAATTTTTACAAAATGAAAAAATTAAAATTAAGCCTTCAAAACATTGAAGGCGCAGAAGTATTAACAAGACAGCAATTGAAAATGGTGATGGGGGGTAACCTTTCAGGATCAGGTGGAACAGCAGGTTGCGCAACTGCTAGCTCTTGTTACTATGACGACGATATTACAAAACGAGGTGTGTGTGTTACACTGAATGATCATTGCGTTTGCGCATTCAATTTCAAGTATGCCATATCTTATACTTGCGGAGAACCTATTTGGGCATAGTTTTCCATATTTTAAATTAAAATTCAATCAAATGCATTATTTCAGAATTGTTTTCATATTGATCTTTTGCACATTTATTTTAAATAATCTACATGCTCAAAAAGTTAGAAATGTGCATGCCAAAAACACTTCTTCTTCTCAAATGAAAATAATTGGTTTGTGGGAAATACACCAGGGTAAATCATATCCCCCTACACCTACTGTTGGATTTCCGGCGGAATCGCCCCCTACCATTCAGTTTTTACCAAACGATAGCGTAGTATTAAATACCATTAATAGCGAGCATGGTGTATGGAAATATATTCCCGAAAAAAATGTTATTAGCATGCGCTTTCCCGATAGGAAGATAAAGTGGACATTGAAAATTGTAAATAGTGATCGTATTTTATTTAAAAACCTGGCCTCTGTAAGCAATAATAAACAAATCTCCAATACTACCGATGGGCTACTTGCCAGATCGAAATAGAAATAGGTCTTTGAATAGAATAGTTCGAGTAAAATATTGCCGTAATAGTGGCTATAATTATTACCTTTTAAAAAAATTAAAAAGGATTATGGAATTATTTAAAAATGACGTCATTCAGGAATTGTACGTATTTCCATTTTTATTGTATAAAAACCATAAATTGCTTAAGCAAAGTACCCGCAACATCAGGGATGTAAAGGCATTTAAAAATACATTGGCTATGTCTGGGGTAAAGAAGGCCATTATTGTAGCCGACAAAGGGTTTTATTCAAAAGCTAATATTACTTTACTCAGAGAAGAGAAGCCGGACTACATTATACCTCTAAAAACTTGGTTTCGATTTATACGTAAAAAAAGAAAGTTAAGGTTCAAATATGCGTTGTTCGTGACACAAATAGTGAAAGCCTATATTAATAAACATTTATCGAAACCTTTCTATAGAAAATACCGGAAGGGTTAGTAAATGACCAACCCATGAAATACTACTACCTATCCTTGCTTTACAGCAAATGCGTCAGTAAGCCATCTCTCAGTTTGGGTTCAAACCAGGTACTTTTGGGCGGCATCACATTGCCACTGTCGGCAATGTCAAAAAGCTGTTGAATGGTTACCGGATACAGGCTAAAGGCTACCTTCATTTCACCACTGTTCACCCTTCTTTCTAATTCGCCCAATCCGCGGATACCACCCACAAAGTCAATACGGGTATCGGTACGCTGGTCTTTGATGCCCAATAGCTTATCCAATACATTATTGGCAAGGATGGAAACGTCTAAAACGCCAATCGGATCGGTTGTATAGGTTTCGGGTCTGGAACGCAACAGATACCATTTGCCTTCGAGATACATGCCAAATTCATGCAATGAAAGTGGTTTTACGGCCTCTTCAGAAGCAGTTATTTCAAAATCTTCGTGTAAAGCGCTGATGAAATCTTCGGGAGTGTATCCGTTCAGGTCTTTTATCAGGCGGTTGTAGTCCATAATGGCCAGCTCCTTGGCAGGAAAAATTACCGTAAGGAAATATTTTGCTTCTTCACTGTTTGTCAGTGTCTGGCTCACTTTGGCTGCCGATGCCGCACGGTGGTGGCCATCTGCAATATAGGTACTGGGTACTTTTTCGCCGAAGATGATGGTGATTTTTTCAATAATTTCTTCATCATTTATCACCCAAACCGTGTGCTGTACTCCGTCTGCTGCGCTAAAGTCATATTCGGGCAAATGTGTAGTTTTCCAGCCGTTTATGATGCTGTCAATCTCCTCCACATTATTGTATGCCAGAAAAACCTTACCGGTTTGTGCCTCAATAGTAGTCATGTGGTCAATACGGTCTTTTTCCTTTTCGGGCCGGGTAAACTCGTGTTTTTTTATCACATTGTTAAAATAATCTTCCACAGACGACAAGCATACAAGACCGGTTTGCTCATGACCTTTCATTACTAATGTATAAATATAATAGCATGGCTTTTCTTCCTGAAAAAGAATGCCGTCTTCCTGAAATTTCTGCAGGTTTTCTTTTGCTTTATTATATACCTCAGGAGTATGAATATCAATGCCTTGGGGCATATCCACTTCAGATTTGGTGATGTGCAAAAATGAGTTTGGATTATCTTTTACCTCTTCTTTTGCCTCTTCACTGTTCAATACGTCATAGGGCTTAGACGCTACTTGTTCGGCTAATTCTTTTTTGGGTCTCAATGCGCGATACGGTCTGATAGTTGCCATTTTTAATTACAGATTTTTCAGAATAATGAATTGCTGCCTTATGCATAAAGCAAAATTTTGAAGACTTTTGGTAATATACCTCCGACTTTTTTGCAGCTTTAAAAGGTTGCAAAGTTATAAAAATAATATTATGGGAGTAAAGTATTCTCTTCTCACTATTTTTGTGCAGTTATTTTAATAATATATCATTTGAGATGTTAGACTTAAAAAATTTTGACCAGAATAGCGTAGGAAACCCCAATAATAACATTTTCGGGCTACCCAGTACTATCGAAAATGCTGATGTGGTTATCATTAATGCACCCTGGGAGGTAACGGTGAGTTATGGAGGAGGTACTTCCAGAGCGCCGGAAGCGATCTTGAAAGCCAGCCTGCAGGTGGACTTATACGACCCCGATATGCCGGACGAGTGGAAAAGAGGATTTTACCTGATGCCTACTGATAGGAAAATTCTTTTAAAAAGCGATTATCTTAGAAAGGAAGCAGAACTGTATATTGATTACATTTCAAAAGGTGAAGACCTTGAGAAAAACCAGTTCATGCAAAAAACCATCAAGGAAATCAATGAAGGTGGTGTGTTTTTCAACAACTGGATTTACCAGCAGGCAAAAGAACTGTTAGATAAAGGTAAACTGGTTGGTTTACTGGGGGGTGATCACAGCACTCCGCTGGGATTGTACAAGGCATTGGCCGAAAGGCATGAGGATTTTGGCATATTGCATATAGATGCGCATTGCGATCTTAGAGAAGCTTATGAAGGGTTTAATTATTCTCATGCCAGTATTATGTTTAATGCGCTGAAGGAAATTCCACAGATCAAAAATATTATGCAGTTTGGCGTACGCGATTTTGGGCAGGATGAATGGGAGTACATTAAAAACAGTGAATATCGGGTAATTACTTATTTCGATAAAGAAATAAAGAGCAGGCAGTATGATGGCGACACCTTTAAGCATATTGCTGAGGAAATGATTGACCAGTTGCCTCAAAAAATTCATATCAGTTTTGATATTGATGGTCTTGACCCCAAACTGTGCCCTGATACCGGAACACCTGTTCCCGGAGGCTTTGAATTAGACAGAGTATTTTATATTTTTCAAAAAATTATGGCAAGCGGCAGGCAGATTGTCGGCTTCGACTTGGTGGAAGTGGGCATTGCAGAAACCGACTGGAACGCCAATGTGGGTGCAAGAGCTTTGTTCAAACTCTGCAATGTACTGGCACACAGCAATCCTTCGGCCGAACCATTAAATTAAGTTTCGCCTTGGCAACAAAGCAATACAGTTTCCCGATACCCAATCAAAAGGAGAAAGTCTATCAGGTGATTGCCTACGGCATTCTGTTGTTTAATCTGCTGATGATGGCAATGGCGATGCCTGAAGAAAAGAACTATTTGTTGCAGGTTTTTGTTCAGCTTGTGGTGTTTATTTTATTGGTAGTTTTAGATGTCAGGAATCATCGTAAAAACAAAAAATTGCTGCCATTGGGTATTTTGATGCTGGCATATTCGGTTTTTTGGATCAGGTATGGTTTCAATTTTGCTTTTGTAGCCAATCTGATACTGTGGGGACTCTACACTGTTTCTCGTAGAAAATTTTTTATAAACATTGATACTGAGAAAATTACCTATCCCAGCTTCCCTAAAAAATATGGATTGGGCAGATCTGAACAATGTGATTTTGAAAGACGATATACTTACAATCGACTGTAAAAACAACAAAGTGTATCAACATTTTATTAATAATTCAGGGCAAATTGTTAATGAGCAGGAATTCAATGAATTTTGCCGGAGCCGGTTGTCCCGGGCAAATTCCTAAGTCTTTTTTTTGTTGTAAAGAAGCGTTGGAGGCTGCTTTTTGATGTCTTTGGATCCTTTCCTGATAAAAACCTCATTACCAATTTGCAAAACTTAGGTAATTTTGCCGCTTTAGTGAATCTCCAACTTTTTAAAAATGTCAATAAAACAAACACCATACCTTCTTTATTCTGATGGCAAGGGAAATATTTTTGAAGATACCGGCCTTTATGTTACCGGCCGTAGCGGCTGGGATGCCTGTTTGGTTCCAAACGAAGATTGGATTGAACTGCCGGATGGAGGCTCTCTTTACGAACTTCCGGGGAGAAGAGGTATTGGTATTGATGTAAAAACGGGAGACCTGCGTCTTTGCGATAAGGGCTGGGCGGTAGCAGCCTTTTTGCCACCTGCACATACTGCCTTTTATTTGTCGGCCTATGAAACTCAGCCGGAAGCGCCGGTGCTGCCACTTTTTTGCTACACAGCTGTCGGCTGGATGGATGACAAATTTTATGTTCCTGCTGTTCGCATTGAACAGGATATCCGGCAGGAATGTCGTGGTTTTGACGATAGAAAAGTAGAAGATGGCATCAGTCATCTCATAAAATCATACCCCAAAAACAGATTGGTAGGTCATCTGGCAAATAATTGTGCGCTCAACTATCATTGCCCGGCAGCCCGCAATTATTTTATGGGCAGATGGGAGTGTCCGGTACCGGTTTCCTCAGCCTGCAATGCCAATTGTGTGGGTTGTATATCGCTTCAGCCCGATGAAGAAGAAATTGTATCACCACAGGAAAGGCTCAGTTTCAGGCCGAGTGTGGAAGAAATTATCGAATTTACGGTTCCACATCTTGAAACAGCGCCCTATCCGCTCATCAGTTTCGGCCAAGGATGCGAAGGCGAGCCGTTGCTGATGTGGCGCATCATAGAACAAACCATTCTGGAAATCAGGAAACATACCCAAAAGGGAAGCATCAACATCAATACAAACGGGTCAAAGCCGAAGGCGGTAAAAAAACTCTGCGAAGCAGGGCTGAACTCCATCAGGGTGAGTACCAACAGCGCCCGCAAGGAAATCTATACGCCTTATTACAGACCCAATAATTACCAGTTTGAAGATATTATCGAAAGCCTGAAGATTGTAAACAGCTTCGGTGGATGGACTTCGCTCAACTACTTTGTGTTTCCCGGAATGACCGATAATGTGGAAGAATATGAAGCGCTGCGAAAACTGATTAAAGAAACCGGATTGAAAATGATTCAATGGCGCAGTTTTAACATTGATCCCGACTGGTATTTACGCAAAATCGGCGTAACGGATACGGGTGAATGTATGGGTATCGGCAAAATGATGAAATTGATCAAAGAAGAATTTCCCGATCTCAAGTATGGTTATTTCAATCCGCCGATGGAGCGCATTAAAGGAAGGTTTGAGGTAGATTTTGCACACTAAGAAATAAGTTTTCTACACATGCCTTTGAAAAATACTTCGTAACTTGCAGTGTTATTCTGTTTGCCATAGCAGAAATATTATTCTGTATCTCAATTAATTGTTATGAATCCCGAAAGTTTAATGATGTCTTATGGCTATAAGCCTGAGTTGTTTGCGGGTGCCGTAAAAAGTCCCCTTTTTCTGACATCTACATTTTCATTTCAGTCTGCCGAAGAAGGTAAGGCATTTTTTGAAATAGCTTATGGTTTGCGTACGCCTGAACCGGATGAGGAACTGGGCTTTATTTACAGCAGACTTAATAATCCGAACCTTGCAATACTCGAAAAACGACTAATTGTTTGGGATGGCGCTGAGGATGCCGCCGTTTTTGAGAGCGGAATGGCAGCAATCAGTACGGTTTTGCTCGAGTTTTTGTCGCCGGGTGATTTGTTGCTTACCAGCGGGCCTTTGTACGGGGGTACTTATTATTTTATCAATAAGGTTTTGCCCAGATTTGGAATTTCGGTTGTTGAATTCAGGGTTGACCAAACCAAAGACCAATTGATAGAAATTGTAAAAAGCTCAGGAAAGGCCGACAGGCTGGCAATGATTTATATTGAAACGCCTGCCAATCCTACCAACGACCTTATTGATATCGAAATGGGCAGGGAGGTTGCCGATTATTTTTCCACCGATGAAAAACAGGTTTACGTTGCGGTGGACAATACATACATGGGGCCTGTCTGGCAGCAGCCTTTAAAGAATGGCGCCGATCTGGTATTGTATTCAGCCACAAAGTACATCGGAGGCCATAGTGATGTAATTGCAGGCGCTTGTTTGGGTTCAGGCGAATTGATGTCAAGAGTGAAAAAATTAAGGACTTTTTTAGGCAACATGGCAAGTCCGCACACCTGCTGGTTGTTATCACGCAGTCTGGAAACCTTAAAAGCCAGAATGGATATTCAGGCAGCTAATGCCAACAGGGTAGCTGAATTTTTGTTGACCCATCCTAAGGTAGAAAGAGTTTGTTTTCCCGGAACCCTCACTAAGGAAGACGGAATGCAATACCGGATCAGGCAGAAACAGTGCCAGACCAACGGCGGCATGATTTCCTTTGACATTAAAGGTGGCGAGAAAGAAGCGTTTCAATTTTTAAATGCCCTGAAACTGATCAAACTGGCTGTGAGTTTGGGTAGCACCGAGAGCCTTGCCGAGCATCCTGCCACCATGACCCATGTGGATATTGAATCGCCTTATAAAGAAGAATTGCACATTACAGAAAAGCTGATCAGGGTTTCCATAGGTATTGAAAACTATGAAGATATTATTTATGATATGAAACAGGCATTGGAAACTGTAGGTTAATTTATTTATTTATGAATTTTTTCTACTGTTGTAGTAAACGGTAACAACTGTCAAAAACAATTTATGCAGGACAAATATTTTAATGCGGAATCATCTGATTCTCATAATGACCCTCTGGCGGCGTGGTTTTTGGGGCCAAAGGCCGAACATGCCGGAATCTGGGGCGAAATGATTAATTATATTTTTCAGGATTATGTACACTGGCGCAGAAATTATTTTCTGGAAGACCCCATCATTCTCAACCGAATCAAACGGCGCGAGCATGACCATTGGTTTGATAAATTGACGAGCGAGGTGGATTCGGTGCTCAATCAGCTGAAATCGCACTTTCCGTTCTTCTCGCCGCGCTATGTGGCGCACATGCTGAGTGAGCAAACGCTTCCTTCGGTGCTTGGATATTTTGCCGGTATGTTGTACAATCCCAACAATGTTACCAATGAAGCAGCGCCCATTACGGTTCCGCTTGAAATTGAGGTGGGTAAAATGGTTTCAAAAATGCTGGGGTACAATCCTCAAACGGCATGGGCACATATTACCTCGGGCGGTACGGTTGCCAATATTGAGGCGCTTTGGGTAGCCCGAACCGCTCAGTTCAATGCACTGATGGTACAGGAATTTTGTAAAAAGGAAAATATTGATTATCAGGTAGTTCTGGCAAATGGTGCCATGGCATCTGTATCAGAAGCCGGTATTCAGGATTTACTTCACTTATCATCGGATGAGGCGATTCTGCTGGTTCGAAAACTGGCCTCTCATCTGTCTAAAAATGACGAAGGCGATTATTATTTAAGAAAACTCAATCGTTTTTTCAAAGAAAGCAGGTTTAATGTCAACAATACTGGCATCCTGAAAATTCATGATGAAATAAAAATGTCGCCATTGATTTATGTTTCCGAAGCAGCGCATTACTCTGTGAAAAAAGCGGCAAATATTCTGGGTTATGGAGAAAATGCGGTAGTGGCGGTTCCGGTGGACTCAAAATTCAGGATGGATGCCGATGCTTTGAAAGAAATGCTTTTTAACCAAAAACCTGAAAATTATACGGCCTGTGTAATCGGTATTGCAGGTACTACCGAGGAAGGAGCAGTTGATCCATTGAGGAAAATTCAACAAGTGAGGAACGATTTGCAAGTGGAGAAAAACAGATCTTTTTGGTTTCACATAGACGCTGCATGGGGCGGATACCTCCGCAGCCTGTTTACCCACCCCGGTTTGGAGGCGATACAGTCTGTAGATTTGAATGAACTGGCAGGTCAATATGCGGATGCTTTGGACGTAAAGGAAATCTATTCTATTCATATCAAGGGAGTGGATACCGGCATCCAAACTGCCATTTCATGGGATGATCCCGAGCTTTATAAATCCTTTCTCAGTTTTCCCGAGGCAGATTCCATCACCGTTGATCCGCATAAAATGGGTTATATTCCCTACCCCTGTGGCATTGTTGCATTCAAAAATGAAGTAGTTACTGAGCTGATTACTCAAAAGGCGCAATACATCTCTGATGAACGAGGAGGTATTTACGATGTTGATAAACCGGTAACAATCAATGCCGTAGGTCCGTTTATACTGGAAGGCTCCAAGCCCGGGGCGGCCGCTGCCGCAGCCTGGCTGGCACACAAAACCATACCATTGGAGACATTCGGGCATGGCAAAATCATCAGAACCTCTCTGTTAAATACCCGAAAACTACTGGATTACCTTCAAAAACATGAAGCGCTATTTAAAATTATTGAAAAATCATTGTTTGAAGAGGAAGAAATGTGTGCTAATCCATTTACATTCAAGGCAGTATATGATCAAACGGATACGAATGTGATTTGCTATGTAGCTGTACCGGCAGAATGGGATGGTGAAAACCTGAAAATAAAGGCGGTTCCATTGCAGGAGCTAAATACCTTAAACAAAAACCTGTACAACCGATTGACAATCAGATCAAATGATACCAAGCGCCTGCTGCATGCTCAGGAATATTTTGTATCTAAAACCTGGTTTGAGAGCAGCCAGTATGCAGCATCTTCTGTAAAAACGCTTTTGAAGAATCTGAAAATTTCTGAGGCAGAATATACTGAAACCGGCATCTTTGTATTGCGCTCCACCATCATGAATCCCTGGTATTTTACTGCCGAAGAAGCAGGTAAAGACTATCTGATGGATTTTGTTTTGACCCTGCATAGCTATACACGAGGATTATTGAATGATGAATAAATAAACGATA
This sequence comes from Chitinophagaceae bacterium, assembly GCA_023957575.1. GTDB lineage: Bacteria > Bacteroidota > Bacteroidia > Chitinophagales > Chitinophagaceae > Niabella. The sequence continues at coordinate 950,443 of JAMLGU010000001.1, forward strand.
GGAAGATAAAATGCTTATTATCAATATTTTATATTTATCTTAATAGAGTAATTAACATTGCCGACATTTCGGTTGTCTCTTTGGGTTGGCCTTGAAAAAAATGCTGTAAGAAAATAATTTTTTATGCCATCGGTTGGCAAATTTGCGAGTGAGCGGATATTAGCCCAAATGTTAAATAAAATTACAACCATATAACTTTGCACTTCTGTTCAATCGAAGCGCTTCATCCACTCTCTTGTCAAGTTGTTTGTTATCGATTCGTTGTCATTTCTTCATCGGTTTTATATTCCAAAATGTCACCGGGTTGGCATTCTAGTGCATTACAAATTATCTCCAATGTGCTAAAACGAATAGCTTTTGCTTTTCCTGTTTTCAGAATGGATAGGTTGGAAAGCGTTAAACCTACTTTTTCAGACAGTTCGTTAAGCGACATTTTTCGCTTTGCCATCATCACATCTAAGTTTACGATAATTGGCATGGCTTATACAGTTAAATCGTTTTCAGTTTGAATATCTACTCCCTTTTTGAAAATAACTGCAATGATATAGATTACAGCTCCCATTAGAATAAATGCCTGACTGTCTGCCCAAAATTCATTTAAATTGTCTGGAACAAAACCATAGTGCATTAAATTTTTAACTACCTGTCTGGCGATTAAACTCAACAATCCAATTGAAAGGGTATAATAGCTAACTTGCAAAATTTGTTTTGCAACATAAGTGCTGAACGGTTTTTTCAAATCCATTTTGTGCATTAACCTTATAACTATGTAAAACAGCAAAGCTTTCAAAATGGAAATAGCAAGAATAAAACCATAAACTCTGAAAAAAACCAATTTGCTTTCCTGATACATTTTTGACAGGTCCAACTTTTGGTAAAGGTTTTGGACAAAATCAGGATTATATAAGCTGAAAAAGAAATTTACTAAGAAGCCTCCCGCTTCAATAGATAAGCCTACAAAGATGAGCCATGCTACAATATATAGGCTCCAAAATACGAAGTTGTTTGTTTTTGACATAATTATTAAAATTTTGATTAACAATGCAAATATGATAAATATTTATTGATAAATAATAAAAAAAGATTAAAAAACAAAAAATAATTACTTAAATAACTAAAAATTGAAAAATAAGTATTTGATTATCTGTAATTTATCATTGATTGGATAATTTAATTGAAAATAGATTAGTCAGTCCTAAGTGGGCCTTAATTTTTGTGTAAGGTTATTTGCACAATGCCCGCCAACATTTCGATAGAAGTGTCTTTTTGCTGTTATTTCGAATGGACCATCTTTTTTACTGTCATTTTCGAACGCAACACAGTGGAGTGAGAAACCTCTTCGTTTCCCTAAGAATAAGATTTCTCCGCTTCGCTTCGAAATGATCCTGGTTTTTTCACAGTCTTGATTTTTGGCTCCCCCTTTTTCTTGATAAAATGATGAAAAATGTCCTTTGTAGCAGCAATACGACCAAAATTAATTATTCTATGAATTTTAATAAAATTTCCTTACCTTTGCAAACTCTGTTTTGGAAGCAATAGTTTAACCATGATGCATAGAAGAGAGTACGATATAGCTTTTGTGGGGTTGAAACCTGGGGTTCATGAGTTCAACTATGAAATTACAGACAGGTTCTTTGAGGTTTTTCAGCAGCAGGATTTCCATAATGTAAAAGCAAACATTAAGCTGTTTTTGGATAAAAAAAGCAGTTTTATGATGCTGAGGTTTGAGGTAGGAGGTCAGTTGGATGTTGATTGCGATCGTTGCAACAGCAATCTGACGCTTGAATTGTGGGACGAGTTCAACATGATGATAAAAATGGTGGATGATCCCGAATTGATGAATGAAGAGGAGGGCGACCCCGATGTGCATTATATCAGTAGAGGAGAAAGCATCATCAATGTGGAAAACTGGATTTATGAGTTCATCAACCTGAGTATTCCGATGCACAAAACATGCAGTTATGAAAATGCAGATGGACCGCAATGCAATCAGGAAGCGCTGAAAATGTTGAAAAAGTTAGAAACTGAAAAAGAAGATTCCAAATCTGTAAATCCTTTGTGGAAAGGTTTGGAAAAGTTTAAACATAAAGAAAATTAATTTTAGAATCTTTTAATTATATAAGTTATGCCAAATCCTAAGCGCCGACACAGTCAGCAAAGAAGTGCAAAACGCAGAACTCATTATAAAGCAGTAGGTACCACATTGAGTACAGATGCTACTTCAGGTGAAGTTCATGTACGCCATCGCGCACACGTAAGCGAAGGAAAGTTGATTTATAAAGGAAAAGTAGTTGCTGAACAGGCTCCTTCCAAAGCGTAATTGCATTTAGCATACTTTTTTTTAATAAATTTTCTTGTATTCCAAATACAATTCTAATCTTTGTGTAGATTTGTATTTGGGATTTTTAATTTTAGGAACTCTTGCTGAATGAATATAGGAATTGATATGATGGGTGGCGATTATGCCCCTTTAGAAGCCGTAAAAGGCATTGCCAGATATTTTTCTGAAAACCAGAGAGAAGATGTGCATCTTTTCTTGTTTGGCAATGCCGATGCCATTACGCCTCATATAACCTCTTATAATATCTCTGATGCAAAAATTACGCTGGTGCCTACCACTCAGGTAATTGACATGCATGAGCATCCTACAAAAGCCCTGAAAGAAAAAACAGACTCCTCCATTGCAATCGGGTTTAAATATCTTGCCACAGGCAAAATTGATGCCATTATGAGTGCAGGAAATACCGGCGCTATGCTGGTTGGGGCCATGTTTAGTATCAGACCTGTGGAAGGTGTACTCAGGCCAACCATTTCATCCATCATTCCTCAACAAAACGGCGGAACCGGCCTCTTGCTCGATGTGGGTATCAATTCGGATTGCAAACCGGAACAGCTAAATCAGTTTGCCATCATGGGTTCGGTTTTTTCAGAGAATATTCTTGGTGTTAAAAATCCGAAAGTGGGGCTGATGAATGTGGGAGAAGAAGAAGGTAAGGGCAATCTGCTGATGCAGGCCACTTATCCTTTACTAAAGGAAAATGAAGTCATCAATTTTATAGGAAATGTGGAGGGCAGAGATATTTTTTCAGATAAAGCAGATGTGATGGTTTGCGATGGATTTACCGGTAATATTATTCTGAAACTTGCCGAATCATTATACGATATTGCTAAAGAACAAAATATTGACAACGATTACTTTAACCGGTTCAATTTTGAGCTTTACGGAGGAACACCGGTGCTGGGGGTAGAAAAACCCGTGATTATCGGACATGGTATTTCGCACGAAACAGCCTTCAGTAGTATGATTGACGAAGCCGTAAAAATGTTGCAGACAGATGTTTTGGGCAAAGTGAAAGAAGCAATCCGCCAGGCAGGCAGTTAATTATTTATTGTCTTTCTTAAAAAAACATCAACTCATTTTGTTAAAATTCTTATTATAAATTGCCCGTTCCTGTATTTTATATCATTAAATCATCAACAGAATCATAATTTTACACACTTTTTAAAAAACGAATAGATATGAAGCATTTTTTCCTTTTGGTTGCTATTTTTTGCAGCACCCTGACTTTTGCTCAGGATAACTTTACCTACACACCCGAAAATCCCAAACCCGGCGATGTCATCAACTTCAGTTACACTCAAGGCGGCGACCTGACGGGCATTTTGAAGATACCCGAAGCTTATGCAATCGTATTTTCTGACAAGGGCGCAGAGATTAAAGACCTCACTCTCAAGAGAGAATACGGTAAATTAGTTGGGTCGGTAAAAACTGATGCCAATTCCCGCATGCTGGCATTTGCATTTACGGCAGATGATAAGTTCGATACTAATAACAACAACGGTTTTATCATTCAGTTGAACAATGAAGAAGGTAAGCCGATTAGCAAAAGTTTTTTGGATGTGGCGAGCATTTATTCCTCCTTTGGAGAGTATAAGTTAGGAATGAAAACAGATAATGCGAAGGCTTTAAAAACTTATGAAAACCTGTTTAAATTATATCCAAAGGATAAAAGTGAAAACATGGTGGGTTACCTGATGGCATTACACTCAGAAAATATGGAAAAGGGCAATGCGGCTATTCAAAAAGAAATAGAAAATACAATAAAATCAGGTCTGAAATCTGAAAAAGACTACGATAATCTGATTTCTTATTACAATATACTCAGATTAAGGCAGCAGGCTACATTTTTTATTAAGATGAAAGCAGAGAAGTTCCCTTCTAATGAAGCCAAAAAAGATATGAATGCATATTATGCAAAATATATGGCTGCTCCCGATCTTGCCGGTAAAGAAGCAGTTTTGAAAGAAACAATAGAAGAGGCAAAAGCATCGGGCAAAACGGATGAATTTACACCCTTGGTGAATTTCATACAACAAAATATTGCTAATGCTTACATTGCAAAAAAAGACTGGGATGGATTTAAAAACTTTGCTTCGCAAGTAACTGATAACAGGGCTAAGGCTAATTTGTACAACAGCGCCGCCTGGAAAATGCAGGAAGAAGGTACCGACTTAAAACTGGCAGAAGAATTATCTAAATATGCAGTTACTTTCGGAAAGGCTGACTGGAAAAAACCTACCGGTGAAAAAGGGAAAATGCAGCGATACAGCGAGTGGATAGCCCAAAAAGAAAAAGATTATGCCACTTATGCCGATACTTATGCTATGGTATTATATCGCTTGGGTAAATACAAGCAAGCGCTTTCTTTTGCCAAAGAAGCAAATGTGATTAACAAAGGAATGGAAACCGCACATAATAATACTTATGCTTTGATTGCAGAAAAGGCGATGCCGGCGAGCAAGTACAAACCCATTCTGGAGCAATTTTTGAAAAATGGCAAGTCAAACGAAACCATTACCGGTATTCTTAAAAATGCTTATGTAGCCGAAAAAAAATCCGACGCAGGTTTTGATATGTATCTGGTAGCATTAGGTAAAGAAGCTTATAATAAAATGGTGGCAGAACTTAAAAAAGAAATGCTGAACGATCCTGCTCCTCAGTTTACTTTAAAGGATATGGATGGTAAAACTGTTAATCTGTCTGATTTTAAAGGAAAGGTAGTCATTCTGGATTTCTGGGCTACCTGGTGCGGACCTTGTATCGCTTCTATGCCGGGAATGCAAAAAATGGTGAATAAATACAAAGATGATCCAAATGTTAAGTTCCTTTTTGTTGACACATGGCAAACCGAAGACGATAAAGTGGCCAATGCCAAAAAATTCATTGCAGATAAAGGATATAATGAATTTCATGTGTTGATGGATAATGAAGACAAGGTGGTTTCAAGCTATAAAGTAACCGGCATCCCAACCAAATTCATTATTGGAAAAGACGGTAATATCAAATTCAAGGAAATTGGTTTTGACGGTGAAGAAAATTTGGTTAAATCATTGCCTGCAATGGTTGAACTGGCTAATTAAAAAAATATAAAAATATAAAAAAAGGGTAAGACCAAAATTTAAATGGTTTTACTCTTTTTTCATTAATAAAGGCGCTAACTTTACAAAAAATCTGCTATGAACGATTCTGCTTCCAAACCCTTATCCGGTTTATTTCAATCCCGTAGTTTTTTGGGCCTCGCACTTGTTGGGCTTTGTATTATTCTGGGCGCTTTTATTGTTGCCAATGCCTATAAGTATAAGTTTAAAACCAGACAGGTTATTCGTGTTACCGGCAGCGCCGAAAAAGATTTTACGAGCGACCTTATCGCCTGGAACGGTAGCTATAACCGTTCAGCTTTTGACCTGAAATCGGCTTATTCCAAATTGAAGGAAGATGAAAGCAATGTAAAAAGATATCTGACCAGAAAAGGTATCAAGCCGGAAGAAATTATTTTTTCGTCTGTAAAGATTGATAAGATATTCAATTCAAAATATAGTGAGGATGGCAAGTATAGTGGCAATGAATTTGCAGGTTATAACCTTACTCAGAATGTGAAAGTACAGTCGAATGACATTGCCAAGGTAGAAGCCTTGTCGCGCGAAATCACCGAATTGATTGAAACCGGCATTGAACTGAACTCTCCCGAGCCGCTTTATTTTTATACAAAACTCGCCGACCTGAAATTAGACCTGCTTGCCAAAGCTGCCGAAGATGCCCGAAAAAGGGCAGACATTATAGCCAAAAATACGGATGGCAGCATTGGAACCGTGAGTAAAGCCAACATGGGAATCTTTCAGATTACCGGCCAAAACAGTGATGAAGATTACAGCTACGGCGGCACCTTCAATACTTCTTCAAAAAATAAAACGGCAAGTATTACCGTAAATCTGGAGTGTGCCGTGAAATGATTTTGTGATTTGAATTTGGAAACCTTTGGCGTTCTCCGTTTTTGCGGCTTGACGCAGTGTGGAATTTACCGACAGTAGTTAGAAGATAATGTTTTTCTTACCAAAAATGTTCAATTGAAATGCTTTGCCGCCTTGTGTCCACCTGGTAGGGCAGAAGATAAATCGCTTATGTACTGAACAAACTATAATTCTCTTTTTATGTCGTTAATCAATTCAGAAATTGGTCTAACATAATCTTTTAGTCCTATATGTTTGGAAGCATATTCCAGTCTTCTGCTATTGTCGGGGAGATAGAAAATGTGCCGTTGACTTCCCAATAATGTTAATTTGTCATCAGATAGGTCTTCATCAAAAGTTACAACCTGATAAATATGCTTAATCCTAAACTTGCTTAATGTTGAAGAATCCGCAGACGATACTTGTTTCCATCTTTCTCTTAATGTTCTTTTGCAAGAAATGCCGATTAGCCAACCGTCTTTTGTTTTAACCCAATTATCAACTTCTATATCTGCTTGAAAGTGTTCAGGAGCATTTGCACGAGTAACATTATAATAATCTAAAATAAAATCTGTTACGTCTTCTAAGCTTCCACCAGCCCTTTTCTTCCTTTTTTGAGCCGCCCTTCTTTCAAATTCTTGAGTAAATGCTGTCAATACAATGTCCTTATCGTTCTCTTCTACTCCATTTTCTTTATTTAATAAAACTCTTAGAGTTGCAAAAGCTCTAATAATTTCTGTTCTTTCAACTGTTAAGCAGCCCCGCACTCCTAAATCATCCCAAAGAGAAATTACTGTTGCTAAGCCTTGTTCGCCCTGAATGTCTAAGTAAGATTTTGCAATATTTAGAGTAAATTCACGGTCGTTATTTGGAATATTTTTAATGGCCTGCAAAAGTGGAATCATAACATTTTCACAGGTTAGAATGAAAACATTCATATCTTCAATGTTTAGAATAACTTCATCCAAATCTCTTAAAAGCCTTTCAACTCTATCTGAACTTGATTTTGAATTTCTAAAGCGTTCTAGAATGATATTTTGTAGGGTTTTCTTTTGAAGTTCTAAGGTGTTTTTACCCTTGCTTTCTTTTGATATTAATCGCAGACTACTAGCTATTGATGCTAATAGCTTTGGTTCTTTACCAACAGTTATATACTTATCATTATTAATAAGCATACGAGAAAACCAATATACATTTTCCCATTTATTTTCAATTCTTGAAATAGTGTTATTTGTACTCAAAATTTATACTCGTTGAAAATTTAATCTTGGTTGATTTTCAAATTGTGAAATTCGCTCTTTTGCCATTGATACATAGTCTGGCGAAAGCTCAATTCCAAAATATTTTCTATTATTTAATAATGCAGCAATTGCTGTAGTACCAGAACCCATAAACGGGTCGAGAACCGTTTCAGCCATCGTGGAGGATATAATTCTATCTATAAGATTCACAGGAAAAGGTGCCGGATGGGAATTGTTTGTTTCTTGTTTAAACTCCCAAATATCGCCATGTGCGTTTGCTTTCGGTGCTAATTTGAAGTCAGGTTTGGCTATTAAATAAATTACTTCGTAAGTTGGTAAAAAATAACCTGCATTAAAATTAATTCCACCTTTTCTTTGCCATATAATTATTTGTCGCACAGGAAAACCATCTATAATATCGTGCCTGTCTTGAAGAAATCCGGCTTGTACTCGCCATTTGTGATTATAGAAAATAGCTCCATCATTTGGAATTAGTCTCATCATTTCCGTAAGACAATTGCGTTGCCATTCAACATATTCATTGTGTGGCATACAATCATCATAGTCAGCATAACCATTAACTAACTCCGCATTTTTCCATTTCCCACCACGACCATCTTTCATTCCGTTACCTGTTGAATTTTTAAGATTATAAGGTGGTGAAGTAACAACTAGGTCAAAAGATTCATTTGGAAGAGTCTTCATCACTTCCAAACAATCGCCTTGGACTATTTTGTTATATTCTACCATTATTTGAATTTAATTTATTAATTTATCAAGTTCAAAGCTACTCATTTTTTTCAAACGTTGGAAATATTATAAAAATTTGATTTTGGCGACTAATGGGTTAAATGCGTAGTGCACATAACAATTCAATTGGTTTGAACAAATTTTTTAATTGAGCCTCTTGATTACCGTAATGCTATCTGCCATGCCACCCACAATGCCATAGCCACCGGAGATATTATTATACACAATTACGGCTTCGGAAAAGGGATTATCCTTGTTGTTTTCCTGCTTTTTCTTAGAGTCAAAGTATAAATAGGCTTGCTTGGAGAGCGCCATGAGTTCGGGTGCTACATAAAGTCTTTCGCCGGAGGCTGTTCTGAGGCTGAGGTTGAGCGTTATTTCCTGCCCGTTAAAAGTATCATCCGTAAAAAATCCTGTTCGGGAAAGATTGTCGCTCACCACACCAAAAACTCCTTTTTCATCAATAAAATTATCAAGGCTGAAAGATATTTCCGAGTTTTTGTTGATGGTGTATCGCTTGGTGCCGGTATTGTAGCTTGCCGAATAGATTTTCAGCCGGTAATAGTTCTTTTCTCCTGCGGGGTCTTTTATCTTTATCGTCATCCGGTAAGGTTTAAGACTGTCTGGAGGGTTACTGATTTTCCAGAATTCCAATGGGCTGAAGCCGGGTTTGGCGGGTATTTGGTCTGTCCCTTCTACACCCTGCAGTTTGCCACCCGAAGCTTTTAGCGTGTAACTGCGGTTAGAAAGCGTTTTGCTTTTCGAAACGTAATATCTTCTGCCATTAATCAGCGTTTCAGCAAGGGTTTCTTTCAACTGGTTGTTTTCATACAAATCTACTGTGCATCCGCTCAGTTCGGTAAGGCTGTCAATGCTTGCTTTGGCAGAGGCGCTTTTGGTGATGTGGGCATATACAATGCTGTCGTTGGTCATGATGGAATTGAGCACGATCTTATCGCCATCATAGGGAATATCAATGGCCACTGTTCGCTGCTTACCGCAGGAAATCATTGCGATGGCAACAAAAATCAGAAGATATGACAACAACCGTATTTTCATTTATCAAAATTTTATTCTGTAAGAAATACCCGGAACAAGTGGCAGTAGGGTAATCCCCTTCAAAACCCTTTGAGAATTACTATTGGTATCTTCATCGCTTTGCCCCAGATAATAATAAAAAGGATTTTGCCGGTTATAAGCATTATAAACACTGATATTCCATGACCTTTCATACTTTTTCCTTTGCCTGATAAAGGTAATGCTTGCATCCAATCGGTGGTAGTTCAGCAGCCGAAATTCGTTTCTGCCTTTGATATAATCCACCACCCCGGTACTATTGTTATTGCTTTTGGGAGAGTAACCTGAAATGGATTCGTATTGTGCTACCGGCAGGGTGTAGGGCGATCCTGTTTGAAACTGCCAGCTACCGGAGAGTTCGATATTTTTTCTTAGTTTGTGAATAACCACTATTTCAAAATCGTGCAACCGGTCATACTTATAAAAAAACTTTTTACCAAAATTGATGGTGGGGAACACGCGGTCGCTTTTACTGAGTGTATATCCGATCCAGCCGGTTGTTTTACCTACTTTTTTCTGCAAAAACAGTTCAAGCCCAATGGCAGTAGCATTTCCTGCTTCTACTTTGGTATCCCATTCATCTACAGACGAATTGATATAACTTGAGCCATCCAGATACTCTATCACCCCATCCATTTTTTTGTAGTAGCTTTCAATGGACGCTTCCACTTTGCCGTTCATAATCGTTTTTGCAAAACCTATAGCCACTTGTTGCGAGCGCATCGGCTTCACCCTGTCGGTGGAGGGCACCCAAAGATCGGTGGGTAGTGTATTTGAGTTATTGGTAAGAAAATGGATGTATTGCACCATCTGGGCATAAGAGGCTTTGAAAGCAATGTCTGCCGGTAACAAATACCTTAATCCCAATCGTGGCTGCACACTGCCGTACCACTTGGTTTTTGACCTGAAAGCACTGGCATGTACACCCGCATTGAGTTTCAACTTATTGGAAATCAGCCAGTCGTCTTCGGCATATAGCCCCAATTCGGGAGAGTGTTGTACCTGATTGGTAAATGACATATTGATACCCGGATTGCCTGCATCGCCCGCTTTGAAGGTGAGTGCGCCCGGCCTGAAAGTGTGAAAAGTGGCAGTAGCTCCGGTTTTAATATTATGCTCGGGTGAAGGACGGTAGTCGAAATCAATTCGTGCGCCAAGGTCTTCAATAGAAGAAGAATATTTAGCCCTAACAAGATTGTAACGAAGCGTATCTTTTTGTTCAAATATAAAATCGCTGAAAAATTTGTATCGGGTGTAGTTAATGAGGGTATTGGCAAATAATCTGTTGTTGAAAACATGATTCCAACGCAGGGTGCCAATCGTATTTCCCCAGTTTATTTTGGCTGTATTCCCTTCAAGGTATTTGCTTGTCTGGTATTCGTTTTTGACGTTAAAAACATCCTGCCCATCGAAAAAACTGGCGAAAATTCTGTCTTTATCAGAAATAATGTGATGCAGTTTTGCATTCAGGTCATAAAAATATACGCCGAGGTTTTTCAATTCGCCTTCCGAAGTTTTTTTTGCAAGCGGCTCTGCAATCAGATCCAGATAAGTTCGCCTGCCTGAAACCAAAAATGAGGTTTTATCTTTTTTTATGGGACCTTCTAAAGTAAGATTAGATGCCAGAAGCCCAATTGAAGCATCGCCATTTATTTTTTTCATATTACCATCCTTCATTACTAAGTCCACCACAGAGGAAAGCCTGCCGCCAAACCGGGCTGGGAAACCGCCTTTGTAGAGTTCTACGTTTTTGATGGCATCGCCATTAAAGGTGGAAAAAATACCAAGAAAGTGAGAAGGATTATAAATGAGCGTACCATCCAGCAGTATCAGATTTTGCTCGGGGCCACCACCGCGTACTAATATATTGCTGTTCCCTTCTGACCCTTGCGAAACGCCCGGAAGTAATTGGATCGTCTTGAGCACATCGGTTTCGCCTAAAAACCGAGGCATGCTTTTAACCATAGTAATAGGCACATTTACCCGGCTCATCTGGGTTTGCTGTTGAATGGCAGGCGATTTCTGAGCGGTAATGACTACCTCATCCAGATTGTTGTTGGGAATAAGTTTTAAGTTTATTTTTTGATCGGTGTTGAGCGAAAGATTTTCCTCATAGGCTTTGTATCCGATACTGCTGATGATGAGCTGAATATTGCCGGCAGGAATAGTGATGGTAAAAAATCCGTAATTGTTTGTTGTGGTGCCCGATTTAGTGTTGAGAATCAAAACGCTGGCGCCGGGTAGTTTTTCGCCGGTTTCGGCATCTTCTACATATCCATACAAAGTAATTTTTTTTTGCTGTGCTTCAACTCCAATAATTCCACAGAAAAAAAGAACCAAAATAAATGCAAGCCTCAGATTCATTAATATGGAATTATTTGGATAATATCAATTTCTTTTTGCAATATATAATTTGCAATTTGTAAATATATGATGAAGAATGAATTGAAAATCAAATTTATTTGTTAAGAATTTCAATAATTATCCGCCGCTCTTTTTTACATTGGTATAACCGTTTTTTTGAAACCACTGCAGCATTTTATCCCTATTATCGCCCTGAATGATGATTTCTCCATCTTTAGCCGATCCCCCGGTACCGCAAAATGATTTGAGTTTTTTTGCCAGGTCTTCAAGGTCTTGGGTACTGCCGATAAAACCCATTACAATACTGGCGGTTTTGCCTCCGCGATGTTTGGTTTCTAACTGCAATCTCAGTTTTTGCTGTGCCGGCGGAAGCGTTTCGAATTCCTTCTCATCGTGGTCAAACTCAAAATCAGGGTTGGTACTAAATACAAATCCTTTACTATCTGATTTATTTTTTTTCATAAAATTTTACTTTAAAATATAAAGAAGCTGTAGGCTTAGATGATTGACAATCAGTAATTTGCAATCTATAATCTGCAAATCCTAAATCACAAATCACAAATCATAAATTAACAACCTTGAACCTTGAACTTCGAACTTTAAACTATCGCCTTCAAACTCAAATCCAAACTTCTTGCCTGATGAATCAATCCGCCAACACTCACATAATCCACTCCGGTAGCAGCATAGCTTTCAATGGTTTCTAAATTGATGCCGCCGCTGGCTTCGGTTTCAAAACGGCCTTCTATCAGCGCCAAAGCCTCCACAATTTGTGCCGGCGTATAATTGTCTAACATCACCCGGAAAACCTTCCCGATTCCTACACTCAAAACTTTTTTCACATCATCAATACTGCGGGTTTCCACTTCTATTTGTATATTCAGATTGTTTTTCTGCACATAATTATATGCTTTATTAATAGCATTTTCGATGCCGCCGGCATAGTCAATATGATTGTCTTTCAGCATAATCATATCGTACAATCCGAACCTGTGATTGACACCGCCGCCAATGCGCACTGCTTCTTTTTCAAGCAATCTGAAATTAGGCGTGGTTTTACGGGTATCTAACAGGCGGGTTTTATAGCCTTTTAGTTTATCGGTATATTGCTTAGTAAGCGTGGCTATGCCGCTCATGCGCTGCATACAATTGAGTACTAATCGCTCACACTGAAGAATGGTGTGTTCCAAAGCCTCTATCTCAAATGCGTTTTCGCCAACCAGCATGGCATCGCCATCATTTTTCAATTGGGTAAAATTGCAACCGGGCTCTTTATATTTGAAGATTTCTTCTGCCACTTCCACACCGGCCAGAATACCGTTCTGTTTCACTTTCAGAACCGCTTTCCCTCTTGCGGCAGGGTTGATGCAGGAAAGCGTAGAATGGTCGCCGTTGCCTATATCTTCCTTGAGTGCTTCATCAATTAGATGATAGAGCTTTTGTTTAAATTCGTTTGTCATGTTGTAAAAATAAAAAGCCTCCCGTAATGAGAGACTTTTATTACAAAGTATTTTTAAAAATTATTCAATAAGTTGAAAACGAAGCTCTTTTAACAATTCTTTTCCGTCTTCGGTTTTCATAAAAATATTTACACGGTAGTTGCCGTTTGCCGTTGTAAGGGTACCGATGGCAAAACGTCCGTTTGGTGAATCGCCTTTGTGTTTAATTTCAAAAGTCTTTACAGCATTTTTGTCAAAAAAACCCTTTAGCATTTGCTGGGCTTGCTGTTTATTGTAATTACCGCCTTTATCGGCTATCGTCAATAATAAATTTACACCGGAATTGTTGGTAATTTGTACTGCATTTCCAGATTTCAAACCTGCAGTTACGCCATCCAGACCTTGGGCATAGGCGGCAACCCCTATAAATAAAAAGGATATTGCCAGTAATATTGTATAAATCTTTTTCATCTTTTTTATTATTTTCAATGGTTAGAATATTAAAAACAAAAATAAAAAACAAAAATAAAATACGCTAATCATTTTTTTTTATCTCAGAGAATAGATGCTGCTTATTTTATTAACAAACTCTTACCATTTAAACCATGTTAAATATCACCTTTTATGTAAGAATTTATTTGTTAATTTTGCAAAATCACTTTTTCGCTCCTATTACAAAGATCCTTGAATATCAACATTTTAAATAAATAAATCATTATGTCACAAAAAAGAGCTATTCTCGTTATTATGGACGGTTGGGGACTTGGGAAAGTTGCATCTGCCGATGCTATCCAAAACGCAAATGTTCCATTTACCAAATCATTGTACAGCAAATACCCAAACACCACCCTTACTACTTTTGGCGAATTGGTAGGGTTGCCCGAGGGCCAGATGGGAAACAGCGAAGTGGGACACCTGAATCTGGGCGCCGGACGCATTGTGTATCAGGAGCTTCAGCGCATTAATGTAGCTATCAAAAGTGGCGAGTTGGCTAAAAACGAAGTGTTGCTCAATTCAATTCAAGCGGCAAAAGCCAATAATAAAGCGTTTCATCTACTGGGTTTGGTTAGCGATGGTGGCGTTCACTCCCATATCAATCACCTGAAATCATTAGTTGATATTTGTAAGAATGAAGGATTGCAGGATGTGTTTATCCACGCTTTTACCGATGGTCGCGACTGCGATCCTAAGAGCGGACTCGGTTTCATTGAAGATTTACAAAGCCATCTGGACGCTGTTGGTGTAGGTAAAATTGCAACTGTTGATGGTCGCTATTATGCCATGGACAGAGACAAACGTTGGGAGCGTGTAGCGCTGGCTTATAATGCAATGGTTAAAGGAGAGGGAGAAAAGGCGATTTCCGCTATTGAAGCAGTAAAAAACAGTTATGATGCAGGAGTAACAGACGAATTTATTAAACCAACCGTTATTACCAATGCTGATGGAGATCCGGTAACTACTATTAAAGAAGGTGATCATGTTTTATGCTTCAATTTCCGTACTGACAGGTGTCGAGAAATTACTGAAGTGCTCACCCAAAATGATTATCCTGATTTTGGGATGCACAAAATGCAATTGGATTATACTACAATGACGGTGTATGACCATAAATTTGTGGGCGTAAAAGCCATCTTTTTAAATGAAGACCTGACCAATACGATAGGAGAAGTAATCGAGCGCAACGGGCTGAAACAGATTCGTATTGCAGAAACCGAAAAATATCCTCACGTAACCTTTTTCTTTAGTGGCGGCAGGGAAGTACCGTTTGAAGGTGAGACCAGAATATTGAAACAATCGCCCAAAGTGGCTACTTACGACCTGAAGCCAGAAATGAGCGCTAATGAACTGACAGAGGCTTTGCTCCCCGAAATTCATAATCAAACTGCTGATTTTATTTGCCTGAATTTTGCAAATGCGGACATGGTGGGGCATACAGGCGTATTTTCGGCTGCCATCAAAGCAGCGGAAACAGTGGATCATTGTGTGGAACAAATTGTAACAGAAGCCCTGAAACAGGATTATGTGATTTTCCTCACTGCCGACCATGGTAACAGTGATTATCTCATAAATGAAGACGGTTCGCCCAATACGGCACATACTATGAACCCTGTTCCTTTATTTATCATTGACAATAAATGGCATGGAACGATTAAGGAAGGTAAATTAGGAGATATTGCACCTACCATCCTTACTTTCATGAAACTTGAAATTCCGGAGAATATGACAGGAAATGTATTGGTGGATAGGAGTACAATTTTGTAAAAGGTTCAAGTTCAATTAGTTATTTTAAATATTAAAGAGCTCGCTTAAAAAACGGCCTCTTTGTTATTTTCCTTAATTTATCTCTTATTCAAACATTGAACTTTGAACCTTAACAGGCTACTGCTTCGGCAATCGGCTGCAGCGAAATAAGCTGTAGGCTTTAGGCTGTAAGCTCTAAGCGGTTTGAACTATTTGCAAATATGCAATCATAAATCTTAAAGTCATAAATCTAAAATCTAACGTCTAACTTTAGGCTATAAGCTCTAAGCGATTGACAATCAGTAATCTGTAATTTGCAATTTGCAATTTGTAATCTGTAATTTGCAATTTGTAATCTGCAATCCAAAATCACAAATCACAAATCTAAAATCTAACGTTTATTTTCAAAATGCTACGGATTCGGCAATCGGCTGCAGCGAGTTGAGCTGTAGGCTTTAGGCTATAAGCTCTAAGCGATTGACAATCAGTAATCTGTAATTTGCAATTTGCAATTTGTAATCTGTAATTTGCAATTTGTAATCTGCAATCACAAATCACAAATCTAAAATCTAATATCTAACGTCTAACATCTAAACCCCTCTAATCGCCTTTTGCACCACTTCCCCAATCCTGTCAATATGAATTCTTTCCTGTTTCATACTGTCGCGATGGCGGATGGTTACGGTATTATCTTCCTTAGTCTGGTGGTCAATGGTTACACAGAAAGGTGCGCCGATGGCATCCATTCTGCGATAGCGCTTGCCAATAGTATCTTTTTCTTCATAAAAACATTTGAAGTCTCCTCTGTACTTGTTTAGTACCTCTTTGGCTATTTCGGGCAATCCGTCTTTTTTTACCAGCGGAAAGATTGCTAATTTCACCGGAGCTAATTGTGGCGGAAACTTCATCACTACACGGCTATCCTGTTTTTCAGGCGTGCTCAAATCTTCCTCTGTATATGAGTTGCTGATGATCATCAGGAAGGTACGATCCAGCCCAATGGAAGTTTCTATTACATACGGGATATAGTTTTGATTGATTTCGGTATCAAAATACTGCATTTTTTTCTTGCTGTACTCCTGATGGTTGCGCAGATCAAAATCGGTACGGCTGTGAATACCTTCCACCTCTTTAAATCCGATTGGGAAATCATATTCTATATCGCAAGCCGCATCTGCATAGTGTGCCAGCTTTATATGGTCGTGAAAACGATATTTTGCCGGATCGGTGCCAAAGCTCAGGTGCCATTTCAGCCTTTCTTCTTTCCAGTACTCGTACCATTCTTTCTGGGTGCCCGGTTTTATGAAGAACTGCATTTCCATTTGTTCAAATTCTCTCATGCGAAACAGAAACTGTCTGGCTACAATCTCATTTCTGAAAGCTTTACCAATCTGGGCAATTCCAAAAGGAATTTTCATCCTTCCGGTTTTTTGTACGTTCAGGAAGTTTACAAAAATACCCTGAGCCGTTTCAGGCCGCAGGTAGATTTCATTTGCTTCTTCGGCTACAGAACCTAACTGAGTGCTGAACATCAGGTTGAACTGGCGAATATCGGTCCAATTACAGGTTTTACTGATGCCACAAGTAATTTTATTTTCTTCAATCAATTGTTTTAACCCCGCATAGTCATCTTTCACTAACAATGCGTTCATTTGCTCCAGAATATTTTCAGCCTTTTCGGTTTCGCCTTTTTCTTTCAACTCATCTGCATAAGTTTCCAACAAATGATCCACACGATAGCGCTTCTTACTATCTTTGTTATCTATCATCGGGTCGCTGAAGTTGTCCACGTGTCCACTGGCCTTCCAGGTAGTCGGATGCATAAAAATAGCGGCATCAATACCTACAATATTTTCATGCATCTGTGTCATGCTCTTCCACCAATGGTCTTTAATGTTTTTCTTCAATTCGCTTCCCCACTGGCCATAATCATACACGGCTTGCAGCCCGTCATATATTTCGCTGCTGGGGAAAATAAATCCATATTCTTTGCAGTGCGATATTATCGCCTGAAATTTCCCTGTTTCTGATGAGGGTTTACTGTTATTATTTGCCATAGGGCGCAAAATTAAGGGATAAGAGGCATTGGATAGCGCAAAAACTTAATGTAAATTATAGCCGATAATAGGTAAAACCCTCAACTTTTCCATACTTTTGGGTACAAAGTGTCTGCATGAATTCATCTAAATATTCAAATTTAATATCAGCAGTTGTGAGTGGGGTGTTGCTTTGGGCAGCCTGGCCCACCAGTCCTTTGACATTTCTGATATTTATTGCCTGGCTTCCATTACTCTTTATAGCTGAAAGGGTTACAGACTGGAAAAAATTTCTGGGGTACCAGTTTCTTACCTTGCTTACCTGGAATGTGCTTACCACCTGGTGGGTAGCCAATTCCACGCTAATTGGCGGAATTATGGCTTTTTTAGTCAACAGTATTCTGATGTCCATACCCTGGATGGTATATTTTTTTACAAGGAAGCGATTTAATACTTTCTGGAGTACTGTGGCTTTTATTTCCTACTGGATTACTTTTGAATACCTGCACCAAAACTGGGATCTGAGCTGGCCCTGGCTCACCTTAGGCAATGCTTTTGCTACCCATCCGACCTGGGTACAGTGGTACGAATATACCGGAACTACAGGCGGCACCCTTTGGGTATTGGTGGCCAACCTGATTATGTTCAATGCCTTCCGTCTTTACAGAATAGAAGGGCGGAGTACCCATTATTTCAAAAATATTCTTGCTTTTATATTGGTTCTATGCTTCCCGATATTTCTTTCGTGGCTGGTAAGCAAAAAGAGCCTCACGGTAGCACATAATAAATATAACGTGGTGGTGGTGCAGCCCAATATTGACCCCTGGGATGTAAAGTTTGAAGCCGGAAAAGAGGAAGCGCAGATTCATAAAATGATTGCACTGTCCGAAAGTCAGCTGGATGCCCAAACTGCCCTGATAGTGTGGCCCGAAACCGCCATTCCCTTTAGTGTGGACGAAAGCCGGATGAAAGAAGATTTCAGATTGCATCCGGTTTTCAGTTTTTTGAGAACTCATCCACAAGCTAATTTAGTAACGGGTCTGGTTGGTTATAACACTTTTGCTTCTAAGATAAGCATTTATGCCCGACCTTTTCCTGATGGTTCAGGCTATTTTGAAACCTATAACAGCGCTGCATTAATGGATAGCAGCAAAATATCTTTTTACCATAAGTCAAGATTAGTGCCGGGGGTAGAGAGCCTGCCGAGGTTTTTAAACTTCATGGCGCCGCTGTTTGAGAAGTTTGGAGGTACTACCAGTACTTATGCCCGTAATGACGAGGCAAAAGATCTGGCAACCACAAACAACAGCTTTGTGATTGCACCTGCAATTTGCTATGAAAGTGTTTTTGGCGAATACGTTTCTAATTTCTCGAAACTAAATGCAGATTTGATTTGCATCATGACCAATGACGGCTGGTGGAAAGATACCCAGGGCTACAAGCAACACATGAGTTATGCCCGGCTGAGGGCAGTAGAAAACCGTAAATGGGTGGCCCGTAGCGCCAATACCGGTATCAGTTGTTTCATTGACCCCTATGGTAATGTGGTGCAGCAATTGGGCTGGGATAAGGAAGGCGCTTTAAAACAGGAGGTAGCTGCCTTTACCGGTAAAACTTTCTTTGCAAAACATGGCGATATACTGTCGAAGCTATTTTCGGTATTGACGGTAGTATTTGTTGGCATTGCAATTTTTAAAAGATTAAAAAAGTAAAACAGATAGAGTTAAAAATGAAAAAGACAGTTGATTTCAATGGTAAAAAAATAAGTTATTCTGTTTATGGCGAGGGCAATCCTGTTATTCTTCTGCATGGTTTTGGAGAAGATGACAGTGTGTGGAAGAATCAGATTCCTTTTTTGAAGCAAGATTTTAAAGTAATCGTTCCGCAATTGCCCGGCACCGGAGAGTCTGAACTGCTTGACGAAATGAGCATGGAAACGATGGCGGCTTCGGTAATGCAAATAGCTGATGCCGAGCATCTTGAAAAATTTGTAGTCATCGGCCACAGCATGGGAGGATATACCACCTTGGCTTTTGCAGAAAAATATATGGACAGGTTAAAGGCCTTTGGCTTGTACCATTCTACTTCAATAGCTGATTCGGAAGAAAAAATAGCCAACCGAAAAAAAGGAATTGATTTTGTGAAAAAACATGGCGCTTTGGCATTTTTGAAATCAATTACACCGAATTTGTTTTCTGAAATCACCAGGAATAATAATCCTGATTTGGTAATGCAAACGGTGGACAATATCCCCAATTTTTCAGATGAATCGGTAATTGCATATTATGAGGCGATGATTGCCAGAAGAGACAGAACAGATGTTTTAGAAACCGCTCCGGTGCCGGTACTTTTTATCATTGGGAAAAGCGATGGTCTGATTCCTTATCAGGATGCGCTGAGCTTGTCTTCTTTGCCTGAGAAGTCGTATATTTATCTTTTGGAAAATTCAGGCCATCTCGGAATGTTGGAAGAGGTGGAAGAAAGTAATATAGCACTGAATGAATTTTTAACCGAAATATATAACTAATAAAATTTGATTGCTATGCCCGGCTCAAGAAGAAAATTTATCAAAGATGCGGTATTAACCACCGGAGGTCTGTATCTGGCCTCAAAAGGATTTAGCGCCAACAGTTACAGAAGGATTCTGGGGGCTAATGACAGAGTAAATGTGGGTGTAATCGGTTTTTCTGACCGTTTCCGCTCTTCTCTTTTCCCTTCTTTTTTAAACCATAACAAAGAGTTGAACTTCGATATGGTGGCAGTGTCCGATTTATGGAACTACCGCCGAAATCTGGGGGTAGATTATATTCAGTCCAAAATGAATAATAAAATCACCGCATGCCGCAATAATGAAGAACTGTATAATCTGAAAAACGTGGATGCGGTAATAATCAGTACCGCCGATTTTCAACATGCACTGCACACGATTGAAGCCGTGAAAGCAAAATGTGATGTCTATGTAGAAAAACCATTTGCCGAAACGATGGCTGATAATCGTGCTGCACTGAAGGCTGTAAAGGATTCCGGACGAATTATTCAGATTGGCTCGCAAAGAAGAAGCGGAACTAATTATATGGCGGCGAACAATTTTATCAGATCGGGAAAATTTGGAAACATTACGATGGTGGAACTTACCTGGAATGTGAACCAGCCCGGGCGCTGGCGCAGGCCCGACCTTGTGGCAAAGCTCAGGCAGGAAGATACAGACTGGAAGCGTTATTTGATAAACAGACCGTTTGAGTCCTGGGACCCAAGAAAATATTTGGAATATCGTTTGTTCTGGCCTTATTCATCGGGCATGCCCGGCCAGTGGATGAGCCACCAGATAGACACAGTACACTGGTTTACCGGACTGAAACACCCGAGAAGTGTAGTGGCCAATGGTGGTATTTATCAGTGGAAAGATGGCAGAAGAAACTGGGATACCACCACGGCAGTGTTTGATTATGGTCCCGAAAATGACCCTGACAATGGTTTTCAGGTGGTGTTTATGTCGCGGATGCACAACGGCGATGAAAACCCATCCGAGATTTATTATTCTGTGGGAGGCGAATTGAATCTGATTACCAATAAGGTGTCACCCAAGGGGGGCCTGACCGAAGGCCATGCCAAGGCAATGGGAATGAAGGCCAATTTACTACCCGAAGTTTCGCTTACCGAACTGGCAGAAAAGGTAGTGGCTTCGGCCAATACCGGCGCCGACAATCTTACCAGCTCGCATGTACGAAACTGGATGGAATGTGTACGCAGCAGAAAGGAGACCAATGCGCCTGTTGAAGCCGGTTATTATCACAGCATTGCCAATATTATGACAACGGCTGCGGCACGTACCGGCCAGAAAGCCACTTTTAATGAAAAAACGCAGGAGGTAATTGCAGGGGGCAAAGTGTTTAAATATTAGACGATTCAACAAAGCAGGCTTTTTGTTGTTTTTTATACGAAATAAACTAAAAGATGATAAAGGGTATAGCAATAACCGGCTTGTTTTTGATTACACTATTTGCCTGTGCACAAAAAACAGCAAAAAATCCCAATCATAAAAAGGAGTATATTATGAATGTAAATACCGATACTGCCACCTTTGCCAATGGGTGCTTTTGGTGTACCGAAGCCATATTTCAGGAGGTGAAAGGAGTAGAAAAAGTAATGAGCGGCTACACAGACGGGCACACTAAAAACCCTACCTATAAAGAAGTGTGTACGGGTGAAACCGGTCATGCCGAGTGTCTTCAAATATTTTACAACCCTGGTATAATCAGTTTTGATGAACTACTGGAAATTTTCTGGAAAACCCATGATCCTACCACGCTCAATCGACAGGGGAATGATGTGGGCACCCAATATCGCAGCGGAATTTATTATCATAATGCAGAACAGAAAGAAAAGGCGGAGCATTACAAGATTGAGCTTGACAAAAGTGGCGCATATAATAATCCGATTGTTACCGAAATAAAACCTTTCACTGTTTTTTATCCTGCCGAAGACTATCATCAGGAGTATTTCAATAACAATGAAAACCAAAATCCATATTGTAGTATTGTTATCAGACCCAAGGTGGATAAGTTTAGAAAAGTGTTTAAAGACAAGTTGAAAAAATAAATTATTTGGCCTCCGTTTCTACCACCCCACCGGTTACGGTATAAGTCATAGCATCGCCTGCAGTAATGTTTTCGATAGGTTTTACCCTGTCTTTGGGTAAAATGTATAATTGTCCTGCAAAGTTGTATGCCTGAGGCACATACACGGCCACCATATCGGCTTCCATATTGAATTTATCCATTTCATCATCGGTTAAAAATCCCACAATCCATACATCATTATTAAACACGTTGGCCAATACGGCTTTGGTAAATTTTTTCTTGTCGCCTGCAAATGCACGAAAAAAATCTTTTATTGACTTGTAAATTAGTTTTATGCCCGGTGTGCGTTCTAACCAGTGGTCAAAAAAATTAATGACACTCTCCATTATAAAATAACTACTCACCCATCCCACAAAAATGATAAACCCGATAATTGTTAAAAAACCCACTCCCGGCACCGAAACAAAGGGTCTTAAAAACCCGTCAATAATATCAAAAAGCCAGTACAAAATATAAATGGTGATGCTGATGGGCGCCAGAATCAAGATGCCCTGCATAAAATACCGAAACAGCAGTTTTAAGATGCCATCTTTCGAAAAATTATATTTTGCTGGTTCTGTCATAGGGTGCAAGGTATTCAGAAAATCAACAATTTCAATTTTAAAGGAAGAAATATTTTTAAGCTTCTTAAATTAACACTTACTCTTTTGTTATCAAATGGTTTTGAATTAGCTTTGCAAATAACATAAAGTATCAGAATATGCAAGACCAGTTAATAAAAACTATTGAAACCTCAGAAGAAAGTATGAAAAGGGCTATCGGCCACCTTGAAGCAGAACTTGCCAAAATAAGAGCCGGAAAAGCAAGCCCTCAGATTCTGGATGGCATTGTGGTAGATTACTACGGCTCTCATGTACCCATCAATCAGGTGGCAAATGTTACCGTAATGGATGCCAGAACCCTCAATGTTCAGCCCTGGGAAAAAAATATGCTGCAACCCATCGAAAGAGCCATTATTGCAGCTAATATCGGTATCAATCCTCAAAATGACGGGGTAAACATCAGACTGTTTTTGCCTCCATTAACCGAAGAAAGAAGGAAAGAATTAGTGAAGAAAAGCCAGGCCGAAGGTGAAGTGTCAAAAATTGGTATTCGTGGCGGCCGGAGAGATGCTATTGAGCACATCAAAAAACTACAAAAAGATGGACTTAGCGAAGATGCGGCAAAAGATGCAGAAGGCTCTGTGCAGCAACTGACTGACAAATACATTGCTATTGTAGAAAAACATCTGGCTCAGAAGGAAAAAGAAATAATGGCTATTTAAAGGCTTATAGATTTTTACAGATAAAGGAGGCAAAGTCCTCCTTATTTTAATTAAGCAGGTAAATAAATTATCAGGAATGTCAAATTATAACTTAAAAGAAATTGATACCCGAGCTCCAAAAGATGTGGAGAAAAAGCAGATCAAAAAAGCTACCGAAAAAATAGTTGAAGACCTTAACGAATTGCAAAATCTTTTGTATGCCGAAGGCAAACATGCCATTCTGGTGGTATTACAGGGCATGGATGCCAGTGGAAAAGACGGAGCTATTCGTAACGTGTTTGGTCAAATGAACCCTCAGGGTGTGGATGTGGCATCATTCAAAGTGCCAACGGCAGAGGAATTATCGCATGATTTTTTGTGGAGGATTCATAAAAATGCTCCTGCTAAAGGCCGGATTCAGATTTTTAACCGCTCTCATTATGAAGACATTCTGGTTACACGTGTGCATGGCTGGTGCGATGATGATCTGGCCAAAAAACGGATGCAGGCAATCAATGATTTTGAAAAACTCCTGCAAAAACATAATAATACACAAATTCTGAAATTCTACCTGCATACCTCCGAAAAAGAGCAGCAGGAAAGATTGCAGGAGAGAATGACCAACCCTCAGAAAATGTGGAAGTACAATGACCGTGATTTTGAAGAAGCAAAACTCAGAGACAAATATTATGAAATGTATGAAGACTGCTTCAAACATTGTAACAATCCTGAGTGGATCATTGTACCCTCCGACCAAAATTGGTATAAAGAGTATGTGATTGCAAAAACGCTCAGGGATACATTAAAAAATCTGGATATGAAATATCCTTCGCTTGCGTCTGAAAAGCCGAAAAGTGAGTAAATTGGAATTATTGAAATAAGCCAATTTATAGAATTACACTATATTTACTCAGTGAAAATTATTAATTACTAAAAATTTAAAACAATTTTACATGGGAGCGATTAAAGAATTTAAAGAATTTGCCGTTAAAGGAAATGCAATTGATCTGGCTGTCGGTGTTATCATTGGCGGCGCTTTTGGCAAAATTGTATCCAGCATTATTGATGACTTAATAATGCCGGTTGTAGGCGCACTTATAGGAAAACCCGATTTCAGCAGCCTATACTGGGTTTTGAAAGGAGATGTGCCTGCAGGTACAAAGTTAGAAGAAGCCAGAAAGATTGCAGATACTTCCATCTTTGCCTATGGTAGTTTTGTTACTGTGGCAGTTAATTTCCTTTTGTTGGCATTGGTGATTTTCTGGATGGTAAAGGCGATTAATACATTGAAGAAGAATGAAGCTCCTGCACCTGATCCGGGACCGTCTTCGACCGACCAATTGTTGATGGAGATCAGGGATTCTCTGAAAAAATAAATCGGTAATAAAATATTCGATTTACTACATTTGTAAAGTCCTGTCTGCAAGGCAGGGCTTTATATTTTTTAGTTCAAATTCATTTTTATTGTGAACAATAATGCCACCTATCAAATAAAATTGTCCCAGTTTGAAGGGCCCTTCGATCTCTTATTGTTTTTTATTGAAAGAGACGAACTGGATATTTATAATATTCCGATTACAAAAATCACCAATGACTTTCTGAGTTATATTAGGGAGCAGGAGTCTTTGAATATTGAGCTGTCAAGCGAGTTTATATTGTTTGTTTCAACACTGATGCGCATAAAGGCTAAAATGCTGATTCCTCGTAAAGAATTGGATGAGCAGGGCAATGAAATAGACCCCAGAGAAGAACTGGTGAGCAAAATTCTTGAATATAAAAAATTCAAGGAAGCATCTGCCCAAATGGCTGAAATGGAAGCGATGCGCATGCTGATGGTGAAGCGGGGAAATATACAGAAAGAACTATCGCAAATTGGTGAGGAAGCCGGTGAAGGAACTGAAATTCAGGCCATTACCTTGTTTAAACTGATGAAGGCTTTCGAAAAAGCCATGAAGCGCTATGATGAAAAGATTAACAAGCCGATGCACACGGTAATTCATTACAACTATTCAATGGAGTCGAGCCGTGAGTATGTATTGGGGCTGGCAGCAGGAGAGAAAAATGTGTCTTTCGAAAAACTGTTTGAAGTGGCCGAAAACAGGATGCATGCTATCTTTCTGTTTCTTTCAGTTTTAGAAATGGTACAGCTCAACTATCTGAAAATTATGGTGGGGCAGGGGAAAAATAATTTCATACTCGAATATGTAGAGGCCGAAGAGCGTGATACAGATAGAATGTTGAGGGATGATGATGATAATGAGATTAAAATTTAAAAAAGCTTTAAGCTGTAAGCATTAGGCTGTAGGCTATAAATGATTGACAATCAGTAATCTGCAATTAGTAATCTGCAATCTGTAATCAGTATTCTGCAATTTCAAATTTGAAATCTAAAACTTTGAACTTTGAACTTTAAACCTTAAAGTGCTGCGGCGAAATAAGCTATAAGCATTAGGCTGTAGGCTATAAGCAATCTTAAACCTTAAACTTTAAACCTCAAACATTTAATAGGCTACGGCTTCGGCAACCGGCTGCCGCAGGTAGCATTAGGCTGTAGGCTTTAAATGATTGACAATCTGCAATCTGCAATCTGTAATCTGCAATCTGCAATCTGTAATCTGCAATCTGTAATCTGCAATCTGTAATCTATAATCACAAATCTAACGTCTCCCACAAAAAACACCCCGAAACAATTCGGGGCGTTCAACTACTAAATATAAACTAAGCACTTTTAGATTTTAAATCCTAATGTTAATACTAAGCGTGAGCTATTGTTCTTGATATCGGCAGCATAAGAACCTTTGTTCAGGTGATAAGGGAAATATACCTGAGTACCAAAAGACTGTACATAGCCCAAATCCACAAATACGCCTCTGTTTCTGTAACCTATGCCACCCGTAGCCTGGTAAATGTTGCTTTTTAGGTTGTCATTAGCATAAGGACTGCCATAGTAAGCGCCTCCGCCTCTTACCATAAGGGTGTTAAACTTCAACTCTACGCCTACTCTGGCATTTACAGCGCCTTTATAATAATCCTGAATAGTACTATTTAGGTCACGGAAATAATTATTGTCCGAAGAATTTCCGTTTCCGGTAGAAAATCTTGTTGCCTTATGATTTACATATTCCACATCGGCTGTCAAAAAGCCTCTTTGTGATGCCACATTGGTTACATCTCCAAACATCAAGGCAAGGCTGCCCATCAGTTTATAAGGCGTTCTCATATTGTAATCAAAAACGCCTGCACCGGGGAAGGCTTTATCATCAGATGCCATATATAAAACCTTGTCAAGTGAAGGCGATGGCGCATAATTCTCCCTGTCGGTTTTTACGTAAGCCCAATAATTATCCTTTAGGGTATAAAAAGTGGGTGTATGTACTGTGAAACCTAATCTCAACATATCGGTTGGCTTTACCACAATACCTAATTTAGCATTGATACCGGCTCCGGTTGTGGTTAGGTTTTCCTTAAATTCGGCATAATTAAATCCATTTGTGGCATCGTTTTCATCAGGGTCCATTTCTAAGAAACTTCTGTTGCTGCTATAGCGAAGCGTTGGTAATCCGATGGTGCCGCCAATAAATACTTTGTCATTAAAGTTGGCTGCACCTGCAATGGCAAATTCGGTTATTCCTCCGGAAGTATTCAATAGTTCATCCTGATCTACACCGCCTTTAGCGGCGATTTTTGCGGCATTTGACAGATATTGTTTTGTATTCTTATCATAATCAATCCAATAAGTATTTAGGGCAAGGGCAGGGCCAAACTGATATCCGTTTCCGGCTGCTACAGTGTTGGGGTCAATACCTTTTACCTCATCCAGAAACTTTTCAGACATAGAGCTCATGGTATTTCTGCCATTAAAACGTACAGTGCCGTTAAAATCAGCTACCCTATTAATACCCAGTGCAAAAGCTGTACTTTTTACTGAGCCGTTTCCATAGCGTTCCTTCCCTAATACAATACCTGATGTACCAAAAAAGCCGGTATTTGATTTCTGTGCAGGCGCCGAGCTGCCAAAGTACGTAGATGTGGTTTTATTGAAGTTCAGCCCTCCGGATACAACCAAATCACCCGTTTTGTAAAATCCGATATTGGCGGGGTTTGAAAACATGGTGGAGATTTCGCCGCCCAAAGCGCCGCTTGCTCCTCCCAATGACTGCACTCTGGCAGTTCCGGTAGCAGTCTGCCAGGAATATCTCAGACCGTCCTCTGGTGTTTGGGCCAATATTACTCCGCCAATAGCGAAGGAAAAAATGGTCAATAAACTTTTTTTCATTTGAGTTAAATATAATTATTTTATTAATAATTGTTTTAGAACCTTCTTACAGGAGCGCTGCTTCCGCTGGAACCGCTGCCTGAACTACCACCTGAGCTACCTCCCGAACTCCTTCCGGAGCTACCACTGCTTATGGTAGGCGAAGAGCTTGGATAAGTTGACCTGTTGTAAGTATCATTGTTGCTTCTGCTGTTATAATTACCGCTTCTGATGGCATCGGCTCTTTGTCTGGAGCTGGCGCTTGAGTTGTTAGAGTTTGTATTTACGCTTCCTTCGCTTCGCACGCCGTAAGTGCTTCGATATCCACCCAAATTACTGCTATTGCTGCTCACACCGTTTCTATATACATTTCTATTGACACCGGTTCCGCCGGAGCCTCTGTATGCTGCCAGATTAGTTGTTCTGGGACCATAATAAACTGATCTGGTACCTCCCACAAAATAACCGGGGCCATAAAGATATGGATCCCAGTATGATCCCCATCCCCAGCCGTAACCGTATCCGTAACTTCCATAGTACCAGGGGTTGTACCAGGGATCCCAGTAGCTGCCATACCAACCGCCCCAGCCGCCATACCAGCCGCCATAACGACCACCCCAGCCCATTCCCCAGCCGCCGTAATAATAGGGGTTATAATACATGTTCCAGTAGCTTACCGGCGACCAAGGATTGTTCCAGTACCAAGGGTCATTCCAATATCCCCAGTTGTTATAATAACTGAAATTATAACGATTGCCGTAATAATACCAGTCATCCAAGTCGTTCCAAAGATAGCGGTTGCGCACCTTCATACGAAGGTAGCGGTCATCATAGTCTTCGTATGCATAATCTTCTTCTCCGTCATATTGTCGGTAACGCCGGTCATCGCTTTTCCTGGCTTTTACATATTCACTTTCGGGTGCAGCCGGAGAGTTATACACATCATCCGGCGTTTGACCGGTTTGATAGGCAGTGGCACATCCCCCCATCATAAGGGCAATTGCCAGCATAATAATTAATGTATTCGTTTTCATTGTGGCTCAGTTTATATTATTACAAATAGTTTTCAAAAATAATCAAATCTTTACTTTCATTCTTACACTTAATAAATTTACATTTGCACATTTCAGGGTAAAGTTACACTATTATTGACGTGATTTTAGTAAAAAGGATGCTTAACGTGTTGTTAATTAACAATGCTCTGAAAAAATAGTTAAAATTTAATAGAATATATTGATTTACAGTATAATATTATGAGTAAAGAGATCACTCCACGACAACAGGATTATTCGCAATGGTATAACGATTTAGTGCTGAAAGGCGGCCTTGCCGATTACTCGGCAGTAAGGGGCTGCATGGTTATTAAACCTTATGGCTTCACCCTTTGGGAAAACATGAGAGATGCTTTGGACAAGATGTTTAAAGACACCGGGCACGTAAATGCCTACTTTCCTTTGTTTATACCCAAAAGCTTTCTTAGTAAGGAAGCTGCACACGTAGAGGGATTTGCCAAAGAATGTGCAGTTGTTACTCACTACAGGTTGATGAATGATCCTAATGGAGGTGGTGTGGTAGTAGATCCCGAAGCCCGGCTGGAGGAAGAACTGATTGTGCGCCCAACGAGTGAAACCATCATCTGGAATACCTACAAAGATTGGATTCAATCCTATCGCGATTTACCAATTCTGGTCAATCAGTGGGCAAATGTGGTACGCTGGGAAATGCGTACCCGCTTGTTTTTGCGCACGGCGGAGTTTCTGTGGCAGGA
The DNA here is from genome assembly GCA_023957575.1 of Chitinophagaceae bacterium. Taxonomy (GTDB): domain Bacteria; phylum Bacteroidota; class Bacteroidia; order Chitinophagales; family Chitinophagaceae; genus Niabella. The sequence goes on from JAMLGU010000001.1 coordinate 979,785, forward strand.
AGGCCACACTGCACACGCCACACAGGAAGAAGCGGTAGAGGAAACCGTGAAAATGCTGAATGTTTATGCTCAGTTTGCCGAAGAGTTTATGGCAATGCCGGTTATTAAAGGAGTTAAAACAGAGAGCGAGCGGTTTGCGGGTGCGGTGGATACCTATTGCATTGAAGCATTGATGCAGGATGGTAAGGCATTGCAGGCCGGAACTTCGCATTTTTTGGGTCAAAACTTTGCAAAAGCTTTTGAGGTTCAGTTTTTAAACAAAGAAAACCAATTAGAATATGTATGGGCCACTAGTTGGGGTGTAAGTACCCGTTTGGTGGGTGCGCTGGTAATGGCACATAGCGATGATCAGGGATTGATTTTACCTCCAAAAATAGCGCCGCTACAGGTGGTGATTGTGCCTATTTATAAAGGTCAGGAGCAAAAAGAACAGATAGATACCAAGGTCAATGAAATTATGAAAGAACTTAAAGCCTTGGGAATCAGCGTAAAGTACGACGACAATGATAATGCACGCCCCGGATGGAAATTTGCCGAATACGAGATGAAGGGGGTGCCGGTAAGACTGGCATTGGGCGCACGCGACTTGCAAAACAATGTGGTGGAAGTAGCCCGCCGCGATACCAAAGAAAAAACGTCTGTTTCTTTAGAAGGCATTGCCGCTTATGTGCAACAATTGCTTCAGGATATTCAAACGGCGATGTTTGAAAAGGCGAGGGCTTACAGAGATGAGCATATTACCAATGCCGATAGCTGGGGTGAATTTGTTAAAATTTTGGATGAGAAAGGCGGATTTGTATTTGCCCATTGGGACGGCACCGCAGAAACAGAGGCCGAAATCAAAGAAAAAACAAAGGCGACTGTTCGATGCATACCGATTGATGGTTCGGGAGTGGAGGAAGGTGCCTGTATCCTGTCAGGTAAACCTTCCAAACAAAGAGTTTTATTTGCACGGGCTTATTAAGGCGATAGGCGATAGGCTGTAAGCAATAGGATTTTTTGCTTTTTTTGTGTTCCGGCTTTTACGAAGTTTTATAGAAAACATGATTTCTATTTGAAACAATTTGTTTACCTAATCAACATACTACCTGTCATATTGATTATTGAATCTTCGGTTTTCAGTAAATATCATTAATTTTAACCATGTTGTTAAAATTAATTGTTACATTCATTATCCCCGCTTTATTCTGGAACCCTGCATTATCGCAGCATATTGATAATCAGTTTATTACCATAAAAATTGGAATTCTGCCGCAAGGAAAATTAAATGCAATTACCGATGTTGCCGGAGTAAAAGTCGGTCATTTTACATTGGAAAAAGACGATACTGTGCATACCGGAGTTACCGCCATTTTACCGCATGGCGGAAATATTTTTCAGCAAAAGGTACCGGCGGCTATTTTTGTAGGCAATGGTTTTGGAAAACTGTCCGGTTTCACTCAGGTACGGGAATTGGGTAATATCGAAAGCCCGATAGTACTCACCAACACTTTAAGTGTGGCAACAGCCATTGATGCCGTGATAACCTATACTTTAACTCAAAAAGGAAATGAAAATGTACAAAGCGTGAATGTGGTGGCGGGCGAAACCAATGACGGCTATCTCAACGACGTCCGAGGCAGGCATATTACCCAAGAAAACGTATTGGAAGCTATAAATAAAGCTGCTGAAGGCCCTGTTGCGCAGGGAAATGTGGGTGCCGGAACCGGTACGGTTTGCTTTGGTTTTAAGGGAGGAGTCGGAACAGCCTCAAGGGTATTGCCACAAAACTTAGGTGGTTATACGGTGGGCGTGCTGGTGCAAACCAATTTTGGAGGAGTGTTGCAGATTGATGGTGTGCCGGTTGGTAAGGAATTGGGAAAATATTACCTCCGTGATAAGCTGAATAATCCTGCCGATGGCAGCTGCATGATTGTTGTTGCTACGGATGCGCCTATGGATGCCCGAAACTTAGAAAGATTGGCCAAAAGGGCTTTTATGGGACTTGCAAAAACAGGCGGCATTGCCAGTAATGGCAGTGGCGATTATGTGATTGCATTTTCTGCAAACCCTGACGTGCGTGTGCCGCATAACCCCCGACAGAGCTTTTACCGGACTGCTGTGGTTTTTAATGATGATATGTCTCCCCTTTTTTTGGCAGCCATTGAAGCAACCGAGCAGGCAATCATCAATTCGCTTTTTGCAGCCAAAACCATGAAAGGAAAAGGCGGAAGGGCGATAGAAGCGCTTCCAAAAGAAGAAGTAATTACCATTTTAAAAAAATATAACCGTTATAAACCATGAGATGGACCTGGCTAAACAATCAGTTTGTTGAAGAAGAAAAAGCTGTCATCGGTATCCACGATCTTGCCATCCAGAGAGGATATGGCATTTTTGATTTTTTCAGAACCCGCAATAATAAGCCGCTTTATCTGGACGACCATCTTGAACGATTTTTTCACTCGGCAACTTTGATGCGGTTGAAGCCGCCACAACAAAAGCATGAATTAAAGGCAATTATTGAACAACTGATTGCTAAAAACAATATTCCCGAATCGGGAATAAAGATAACACTTACAGGAGGTTATTCTACAGATGCCTACACACCGGCAACACCTAATTTGATCATACAGCAACAGCCTGTGGTATTTCCAAAACCTGAACAGTATAATAAAGGGCTCAGGCTTATAAGTCATCATTATCAAAGAGAATTGCCACAGGCAAAATCTATTAATTATCTGATGGGAGTGTGGATGCAGGAAGAAGTGAAAAATAAAGGAGCTGATGATGTTTTATATTATCAAAACGGTATAATCAGTGAATTGCCGCGTTCAAATATTTTTATGATAACCCATGAGGATATATTGGTAACTCCGGTTCATAATATTTTGCACGGGGTGACCAGAAAACACATTTTACAAATTGCCAAAAATCATTTTGAGATAGAGGAAAGAGATATTTCTTTGGATGAATTATATAAAGCCAAAGAAGTCTTCATTTCAAGTACTACAAAAAAAATGCTGCCTGTAATTGAAATTGACAAAAATATTATTGATGGTGGTATTCCCGGAAGCTGTACAGCACTCCTTTTTAAAGAATTTCGGGCGTTTGATGAAAAAGAATCTTTAAAGTAATTTTTTGATTACTCTTTATTAGCTAATTGTCCGCAGGCGGCATCTATATCCTTTCCGCGGCTCCGGCGCAGACGGGCATTCACCCTGTTTTTTTCAAGATGCTGCATAAAGGCATTTACTTTGTCTTCCGAGGGTTTTTTAAAGTGTGTATAATCAATGGGGTTGTATTCGATAATGTTGATGAGGTCTGCCGGAACCTGACGGTAAATTTTTATAAGTTCATCGGCATCTTTAAGGCTATCATTGAAATTATCGAAAAGGATGTACTCAAAAGTGATTTCGTTTTTGGTTTGTTTGTAAAAGTGATTGAGTGCATCAATCAATGATTTGAGGTTATTAGTGTCATTGATGGGCATTATCTCGCTGCGCTTTTTATCATTGGCGGCATGAAGCGAAAGCGCCAGTTTGAACTTTACCTGGTCATCGCCCAACTGCCTGATTTGTTTGGCAATCCCTGCAGTAGATACAGTTATCCTTCTTGGGCTCATTGCCAGCGCATCCGGCGATGTAATACGCTCAATTGCTTTTAATACGTTTCTGTAATTCAGGAGTGGCTCACCCATACCCATAAACACAATGTTTGTAAGTTTGGCGCCAAAGGTTTGCAGGCTTTGCTCATTAATGAGCGCTACTTCATCAAAAATCTCATCAAAATTGAGGTTGCGGGTTCTTCCCAGATAACCGGTAGCGCAAAACTTGCATCCTAAACTGCAACCGATTTGAGAACTGACGCAGGCGGTCTTTCTTTCTTCAGTGGGTATTAAAACGCCTTCTGTTTTATGATGGTCGCCGGCGGCAAATCGGGTTTTGATGGTTCCGTCATCCGAGTGTTGCGTCAAATCAATTCTTAATGATGGGAAGCTAAAATCATCTTTCAGTTTTTCACGGAGGTCTTTACTGAGGTTAGTCATGGCATCAAAACTTTGCACCGGCTTCACCCACAGCCAGTTATATACCTGCTGTGCTCTGAATTTTTTATCGCCGATACTTAAAAAATATTCTTCCAGTTCTTCTAAGTTTAAGTGGCGTATGTTTTGTTGCTTCATTTTGCAAAGATAAGAAAGGGTAGGAGAATAAGAGGTTGGCAGATTTCAGATTTCAGATTGCAGATTACAGATTACAGATTGCATAAAGCCTATAGCCTAAAGCCTAAAGCATATTGTTTTTATTGCCATAGCCGAAAGCCGAAAGCTGTAGCATATTAAAAAGTTCAAGGTTTAAGGTTCAATGTTCAAGGTTGGCAGATTTTAGATTTTAGATTTGAGATTGCAGATTACAAATTGCTTATAGCCTAAAGCCTAAAGCATATTGCTTTTTTTGCCATAGCCAAAAGCCGATAGCTGTAGCATATTAAAAAGTTCAAGGTTCAAAGTTCAAGGTTACAGCCTACAGCTTTTGAATCGGTGAAATAAAAAGTTTTTTTGACATATTTCATATCTCAACTTTTTCTATGCTTAAACCTTCATTTTACCCCTTTTATATATTCTACCTGATATTCAACTTCTCCAGCGTTACCGTTACCATTTTTATAAATGCCTCATGGCTGTATCCAGCAATATGAGGTGTTACAATTACGTTGGGCTGGTTAGTAAGCCATTTGAGCTGCTCTTTTTCTTTTTCGTTGTAGGAACTAAGCTTTTCATTTTCCAACACATCGAGGCAGGCTCCTGCAATCAATCCTTCTTTCAAGCCCCAGATGAGATCGTCGGTATTTACTACTTTTCCTCTGGAAGCGTTGATAATAAAGGGTTTCTGCTCCATTTTTTGGATAAGCTCTTTATTAAGCATATAGTGTGTAAATTCGGTTAGCGGCACGTTGAAGCTGATAATATCTGCATATTTGCAAACCTGCTCTAATGAGGCTTCTTTTACAAAGTTATATGCAAAATCACTTTTAAATTTATCATAAGCCAGCACAGTTACATTAAACGGCGCCAGCAAACGGGCAAAAGCGCCACCCGTATTTCCATATCCAATAATACCTACAGTTTTGCCTGTCAACTCGGTTCCTCTGTTATCGTCACGCTTCCAGATGCCCTGCTTTACTTCGTTGTAAGCAATATTTATTTTGTTCATCAGCATCAGAATCATTGCCAGGGAGTGCTCGGCCACAGCATTTCTGTTTCCTTCGGGGCTGCTCACACAAAGAATGTTTTTGCTTTCGGCATAAGGCACATCCACTAATTCCATGCCACTGCCAAGGCGACCAATCCATTTCAGGCGTGGCGCTGCATCAATCAAAGCCCTGTCCACAGTAATTCGTGTGGTAAGCACGATGCCGGTAGCATCACCAATTTGTTCTTTGAGTTCATCATAAGAAATAGCAGGCGCATAATTTACCTCATACCCTTTTTCTGTAAGAAACTCCTGCAAATAAGGATGGGCCTTGCCCGTAATAATTACTTTCATTTTAAAATATCATTTCATTTTAAAGGTTAATGTTGCAAAATCTTTTACTGATAATTGTTCTGCTCTTTTGTCAAAAATAGTATCGCTTAAAACTTCTTCAGGAAAAACTCCTCTGACGGCGTTGCGCAAAGTTTTTCTCCTTTGGTTAAAAGCCATTTTTACAAGCCGGAAAAAATCTTTTTCACTTTTCATCTCCTCTACACTGCTTTTTCGTAATAATTTAATTACACCACTTTTTACCTTGGGCGGCGGATTAAAGCAGTTTTCATGCACATCAAACAGGTATTTTACCTCATAAAAAGCCTGTACCAGCACACTCAATACGCCATACACTTTATTGCCAGACGGTGAAGCCACTCGCTGTGCCACTTCCTTTTGAAACATACCTACCACCACCGGCACCTGATCTTTCCATTCCAGTATTTTAAATAAAATTTGAGTGGAAATATTGTAAGGGAAATTTCCTGCAATATTAAATTCGTTTTCAAATGGCGGTTGCGTATCCAGAAAGCTCTCATGAATGATTCTGCCCTCGAGTTCGGGATAGGTTTTTAGTAAATAATCCACTTTTTCCTCATCAAGTTCTACTGCTTTAAAATCAATGTCCGGCATCTTTATCAGGTATTTGGTAAGCGCCCCGCCACCCGGGCCTACTTCCAGCAATTGTGAAAATGTGTCTTCGCTGATAGCCTCAACAATTTTTCTGCAAATATTTTCATCTTTCAGAAAGTGTTGACCCAGCGACTTTTTTAGCGAATACATAAGGCAAAATTAGGTTATTAAAGTCAAGCTGTAATATTTGGTTGGGTGCAAATTATTCCGGTCAAAGTTTTTTTCTTTTAATCTATATTTACTGCCGGTAAAACATTTTGGACGTTTTGTTGTAGAAATAAAGTGATTTAATTAAAAGTGCAAATCTTTTTACCCAAATTCTTTACTTTCGCAGAATATCTTAAAAAAAATGAATACGAATATAAAAAGGCCGATTATTGGCGTAACCTGTGGTGATGTGAATGGCATCGGTATCGAACTGATTATAAAAGCTTTTTCAGATACAAGAATTGCAGAGCTTTGTACGCTGGTAATTTTTGCCAGCAATAAAGTAATAAATTTTTACAGAAAGACGGTTCCTGATTCCAATTTCAATTTTTACCATACCAAAGATATTGACTGCCTTAATTCTAAGCAGGTTAATATTTTTAACTGTTGGGATGAGGATGTAAATATCAACCCCGGCATATTAAATGAAATCGGTGGAAAATATGCTGTTAAATCATTAATAACTGCCAGTAATTTCCTAAAACAAGGGAAAATTGACGGTTTGCTTACGGCTCCCATTCATAAGAATAATGTGCAGTCTGCCGATTTTTCGTTTACCGGACATACTCCTTTTTTGAAATCCTTTTTTGGAGTTTCTGATGTAGTGATGATGATGTGCGCTTCCAATATGCGTGTGGCTTTAGTAACCGAACACGTGCCTATCAGCGAAGTGGCACAGCACATTACCACCGAAAATATCCTGGGCAAGTTAAATATAATGCATGCCAGTCTGAAAAAAGATTTTGATGTAAGCAGGCCCCGAATTGCAGTGCTGGGTTTAAATCCACATGCAGGCGACAGAGGATTGGTGGGCAGTGAGGAAGAAACCATCATAAAACCGGCTATCCGACAGGCTAAGGATAAAGATATGCTGGTATTTGGTCCTTATAGCGCTGATGCGTTTTTTGCCAGAGGCTATCATGAAAGATTTGATGCAGTGCTGGCCATGTATCACGACCAGGGGCTGATTCCATTCAAATCTCTTGCAATTGGCGAAGGTGTGAATTTTACTGCCGGATTAAAGGTAGTACGTACTTCGCCAGACCACGGTGTGGCTTTTGATATTGCAGGAAAAGGAGTGGCAGATCATTCATCATTTCTTCATGCGCTCTATTTCTGTATGGATGTGATAGCAAACAGGAAAGAGTATGAAGAAGCCAGAGCCAATCCGATTAAAAGAATTATGCCTGAGGTTACTGCTAAATTAGAAGATGAAAAAATAGAAGAATAGAAAATAAAATTTATTTGCATCGCAGTTTTACTGAACTTTTCTACCTTTTTCCTGCACCTTTGCAAAAATTTCAAACAATTAACGATGCGCAAAAGTGTATTTCTTTTTTCATTGGTAATAATATTGATAGGTTTTGGCAGTTGGGGGTTTTTGGTGCATCGCACTGTAAACCAGTTGGCGATATACGGTCTGCCCAAAAAAATGAGGCCTTTGTTTTTCAGCGAAAAGGATTATCTGGTATATAATGCGCCGCGCCCCGACCAGCGCCGGAGTACAGACAGTACCGAGGGCAACAAACACTTTATGGATATGGAGTATTACGGCGATAATCCTTTTGCCGCCATACCGCGCAACCGGCAGGAAGCAGAAGCTAAATATGGCGCCGATACACTTTTTAAATATGGTACACTTCCCTATACTATCGAAGAAACTCAACAAAAATTGACTAATGCCTTCAAAATGAAAAACAGGGATAGTATTCTTTTCTATGCCGCCGACCTGGGTCATTATATTGCCGATGCGCACGTACCCCTGCACACTTCGCTCAACTATGACGGGCAATTGACCGGTCAGAACGGTCTTCATGATTTGTGGGAAACCACTGTGCCCGAAATAGAAATAACCAACTATACCCTGAAAAGCAGACATAAGGCAAAATATATCAGTTCTATCACCAATACCGCTTGGCAAATATTGCAGCACACCCATTCGCTGCTGCCTGAAATGTTCGCAAAAGAAAAAGAGGTTTCCAAACACTTTACCGATTCTACAAAATACAGATGGCAGGTACGCTGGGGTAAAAACCGCAGGTTTTATACATCTGCCTTTGCAAAGGCATACAACAAGGCTTTGGGCAATTCCATCAACGACCAACTGATAGCCACTGCAAACTATATTTCAGACTTCTGGTACACTGCCTGGGTAGATGCCGGCCGCCCTGATCTTAATGGTATTGTTACCAAAAAATATGATAGGGATCTGTTTAAAACAGAGCGCAAAGCCTACCGCAAAAACCGACTTATCGAAAAAAATCTGTTGATAAGTAAGCAAAAACCCTCAGACGATTAAAGTTAGGATTTAATCATTGTCAGCATCATTTTGAACTGATGCACTGCTTTAAGAGCATGGGGTACATTAGCCGGCATAATTACTGACTGGCTTTTAGAAACAGTATGTTTAACGCCGCCGATGGTAATCTCTGCTTCGCCGTCCAGAATTTGCACAAAAGCATCAAACGGCGCCGAATGTTCACTCAATTCTTCGCCTTTGTCAAAGGCAAAAAGCGTTACATTGCCTGCCGGATTTTTGATAATCGCCCTGCTTACAATGGCTTGGGGAGCATAGTTTACTAAGTTTTTTATACTGAAGGGAACAGAAAAATCGTCCATAATTGTTAGTTGTTTAAAAATGTCCCACAAAGTTAAACAATTTATGTGTAAAAATAAATACTTGATAATCAGTCAGTTATTAAAAATATATTATAAATGATAGCTTTCATTGCATCTTTATCAAAAACTTAACTACCCTAAACTTGCGTGGTTATAGTTTTTTCGCAAGATTTGCCTATTATTAATTAACTTTGCACACTTTATGCGGATTTTTGTTATCATATTTTTTGCGCTTTCTTTGGTTTCTTGTGGTCCGGGCATGAACAAGATTTTAAAAAGTAAAGACCCTGCTTATAAATTGAAGATGGCCGAAAAATTTTTTGCCGGTAAAAAATATGGGAAGGCAGCTACTATTTTTGAAGACATTAAACCTTTTTATACCAGCACGCCGCAGTATGAAGATATTTTGTACAAATGGACTTATGCCATTTATAATCAAAAAGATTATTTGAATGCCGAAAATCTTTTTAAAACATTTGTAGAAAGTTATCCTAACAGCCCACGAACAGAGGAGATGGAATATATGAGGGCTTATACAAATTATAAACTGGCTCCTAAGCCTGAGCTGGATCCTTCCAATACCATTAAAGCGATCGGAATGTTTCAGACTTTTGTGGTTACACATCCGGGATCGGTAAGGGTGGCTGAGAGCAATAGAATTATAGACGAACTAAGAAACAGGCTGGAAACTAAAGAATACAAGGGGGCTAAGTTGTATTATGATATGGGGCAGTTTAGGGCGGCAGGAGTAGCTTTTACCAGTCTGATGGACAATTTTCCTGAATCGCCATTGGCGGATGAATATCAGTACATGGTAGTAAAATCTTACTATCGTTTTGCAGAACTGAGTGTGGCCGAAAAAAAAGTGGAAAGGTATCAGGACGTACTTACAGAATGTAATGAATTTTTTGATCGTTTTCCTGAAAGCAAATGGCGCAAGGAAATAGACAATTATATGAATATCTCTAATTCGGAAATACAAAAATTTAGCAATAATGAGCAAATTAAGACGACAACTTAGCGCCGGTATCGCCAGCAATGTGGAAACCAAAGACCTTGGCAGCATTAAAGCAAAAACCGGAAATACTTACGAGTCAATAGTAATCATTGGCAAACGTGCCAACCAGATAAATATTTCAATAAGAGAAGAATTGCACAGCAAGCTGGATGAGTTTGCCAGCCATACCGATTCTTTGGAAGAAATACATGAAAATAAAGAACAAATCGAAATTTCGAAAGCCTACGAAAGAATGCCCAACCCTGCACTGCTGGCTACCCAGGAGTTTATGGATGATAAAATTTATTATCGCAAAGCTGAGGACGAGCTGTTCAGCTAATCCTTTTTCAAATATTTTTTCGACCACGGCTGTTGTAAAAATGGCTGTGGTTTTTATTTTGGAAAAAAAGATTAATATTTTATTATTAGTATTTTTAACCGCATCACTTAATTTTGATGTTTCATGCTGAAAGGGAAGAAAATATTATTAGGTGTTACAGGCAGCATTGCGGCATATAAAACCGCTTATTTGGTGCGTTTGCTTGTAAAGCAGGAAGCTGAAGTAAGGGTGATAATGACCCCCGCAGCCAAAGACTTTGTATCGCCTTTAACCTTGTCCACTCTTTCAAAAAATGAGGCGCTGACAGATATGTTTGCCGAAAACACCTGGTCGAACCATGTGCGACTGGGCCGCTGGGCAGATGTAATGGTGATGGCGCCAATGAGCTGCAATACGCTCAGTAAAATGGCGCAAGGCCAGTGTGATAACTTATTGCTGGCTGTTTATTTATCGGCAACCTGTCCGGTCGTTATTGCTCCGGCAATGGATGAAGATATGTGGAAACATCCTTCTACACAAAATAATCTGATGCTGCTAAAAAGTTATGGCAATAAAATTATTTTGCCAGCCACCGGTGAGTTGGCAAGCGGCTTGTTTGGCCCGGGGCGAATGGAGGAACCGGAATTGATTGTACAATATCTTGAATCATTTTTTGAAAACAGTAATCCAAAGGATCTTGAAGGTAAAAATGTGCTGATAACTGCAGGGCCTACTCAGGAAGCGATTGACCCTGTGCGCTATATCAGCAATCATTCTTCCGGAAAAATGGGTTTGGCAATCGCCAGAGAATGTAGAAACAGAGGGGCGAATGTAACGCTGGTATTAGGTCCTGTGTCTTCAAAAGAAATTCCAGATGGGGTGACTGTTATCCGCATTACATCATCTGATGAAATGTATGATGCCTGCCACCGTCATTTTGCAAGTGCTGATTTTGCCATAATGGCGGCTGCGGTAGCCGATTATAAACCCGAAAAGGTGCAAGAAACCAAAATAAAAAAGACAGATACAGCGCCTGAAGTGAAACTGATAAAAACAAAAGACATTCTTAAAAGCCTTGGCGAAATAAAAAGAGAACATCAGACACTGGTGGGCTTTGCATTAGAAACCAATGACGAAAAAGCAAATGCACTGCAAAAACTTAAAACAAAAAATGCTGATTTCATTGTGCTGAACTCCTTACAGGACGGTATGATTTTTGGCGCAGACAGTAATAAAATTACCATCTTTACAAAATATGGCAATGAGATAATATTTGACCACAAACCTAAGACTGAGGTGGCAACTGATATTATCAATACTGTTTTAAAATATAAATCAACAGTAACAATTTAAGATGAAGATTAAATTAATTTTTGTGTTTCTTATTTTTCTCGCTGCGTGCTCGGGAAGCACGCCCAAAGATGTTTTGCCCAGAGATAAAATGCAAAAGGTATTGTGGGATGTAACGCTGGCAGGTGAATATGCCAACGGGTATATTTTTTCCAAATATTATGACCTGAACCGGGCTGCTGTTAATAATGAGTTGTTGGAAAAAGTTTTTAAGTCAAACGGCATTACTAAAAAGCAGTTTGAAAAAAGCCTCGATTATTACCGCGATCACCCACAAAAGTTAATGACTGTTCTGGATTCGCTTTATGCGCAACAAAAAAGAATTGATGATGCCAGAAATGAAAAGACAGAGAAGAATAAGGAGATTGAGGAGGTAAATCCCTCTATTTTACCGCCTCCGGTTAATCCTCCTCCTGTTCAATAAATGTGCTGATGCAGTAAACATTATGTATTTTAAAACGTTTATGAAAGGATAAATCAAAATGATAATTACTTTTGAAATTATTTAGAATAAAACAATGAGCTACCAAAAGAAAGAAATTTATAGTGAGGAGCAAACACAAGGTTTGATGAAGCATTATAAGGAGGTTTTGAATTTGATTGGCGAAGATTCTGAACGAGAAGGGTTACTGAAAACGCCCGAAAGATTAGCCAAAGCAATGCAATACCTTACACAAGGATATCAGTTAAATGCCCATGATATTATCAACTCTGCAAAGTTTCATGAAGATGTGAGCGAGATGATCGTGGTTAAGAATATTGAGTTATACAGTATGTGTGAGCATCATATTCTTCCTTTCTTTGGGAAAGCCCACATCGCTTATATCCCTAATGGGTGGATTACCGGACTGAGCAAGATGGCCAGAGTTGTGGATGTTTTTTCGCGCAGGTTGCAGGTACAGGAGCGCCTCACTGTGCAAATTATGAATGCTATAAAGGATACATTGAACCCCTTGGGTGTTGGCGTGGTTATTGAAGCGCAACATCTGTGCATGATGATGCGCGGCGTGCAAAAACAAAACTCGATTACCACTACTTCGGCTTTTGACGGATTGTTTCTGAAAAACCCTACCAGAAGTGAGTTTTTAAAACTAATCAGCGCCGATTTGGCCTAAATTTGTTTTTTTAATTGGGCAATAAACTGACTGGCAAAATCAGTTCGAAGAAAAATTTCCTGTTGGGTATTTGCGGTTCTTTGGTTAGCAGATATCCTCCACGCATGCCGAAAGTTAAAGAGTAACTGTTCCACCATTTGGTGTCAAAATATATTTCGGTACCGATGCTCTGCATGTCCTTTTTATAAGACGTTTTTTTACCGCTAATTTTTGTGAAATCATAAAAAATATTTGCTCTTATCCTTTGTAGATAAAGCAGATTAGCAAAGCCCCAGTCTGGGTATGCTAACGGGAAATGATAATTGGTGCGCACACCCAAGACCCTTGCCGAATCAACAGCAATAAAACCTCTCGAATAGGGCATTCGATTGCTAAAACGGCGATCTTTTGCACCCATTTCCTGCATGGCGGCGCTTACAACAAGATTGTGGGTAGGCCACAATCCTGGTAGAAATATATTGACCTTTGAGAAAAAAAGACGGGCTTTGTAAAGATTGGTAGTATGTAGGTATTGAACCGATGCACTATATCCCCGTCTGGGAAAAATGTGCTGCCTGGCCATTGGCTCCTGCTGTGCCCAACTAATACTGTGATTGAGATACCCAAAATTTCTTGTTCGAAAGCTATCCTTTAAGATGCCTATGTTATATTCATTTCGATAAACGTAGTTACTGCTCACATTAAAAAACCGATAAGTGTTTCCTTTAGTCCATTGCAGTGGAATACTAAGTCCTACATGATTCTCCAATTGATTCCACTCTTTGAGTTTTTTCTGCACGGAATCTTTTCTATTGAAGGTGAATTTGGAGCCGAAACTGATTTGCGGGAACAGGCCGCCATATCGTAACTCGGTGCCTACAGCATGGGTTTTGTCATTTTCATTAAACAAATAAGATATTTCAGTTGTCGTGGTGTTAAGAATATTATTCCCATAAATCGTTAAACTATATTCGGGCGCTTCATAGAAAGGTCGCCAACTGTGAATGTTTATTGGACAGTGCAGTTTGGTATATTTTCCCTCGGTAAAAGATTTTTCTAAACTAATTTCGTTTACCAATGACGTATCAGCAAAATATTTAGTAACGATTCCGGATGTTGTTTCAGCTAATTGGTTAAGACTTACTTTCAGCCATTTTGCATTGTCCTTTTCTGTCTGCTTCAAGCGATAACCATCAGTAGTAAAATTACTCCATACAAGAAAATTGTCATTTGCATTGATGAAATAGTTGGTAATATTATCGGTTATTAATTTTTCTAATTGTCTGGTTTTCAAATTAATACAGAATATTTCATCTTTCAATCCTTGAGAGGCAATGAAATAAGCGCTGTCGTTTCTAACATTAATCTGCCCGATTGTGTTAAAAGTGGGCGGTGTAATGTTTTCAATTTTTTCTGAATTCAGATTAATTAATGCCAAAGCATTTTTGCCCATTGCAAATCTGATTGAAGAAATAATGATGCTGTCGTTTACAAATTTTGGCTTAGAATAATAATGAATACCGGTATCTATAATTTCTTTCAGAACCTGGCCATTTTCTGCATCCAGCAGTATAAGCGAAGCGCCTCCGTTTATGAGCGAATGATTGGCTACGATTTGTTTCCCATCGAATGATAAGTCGGGCGAAAAATATCTTGACCTTTTACTTAACCTCTTTTGATTGTTTGTTTTTATATCCAGAAGCTTTATCACACTGTAACCTTCCCAATGCCAGCGTGGATGATTTTCTGTAGCAGCATAGACGATTTTTCCGTTTCTGTATGAAAATTGTTCTTCTGAACCAATATCTCTTTTGCGAAGGAAATGCTCGCCGAGGCTGTCTTTGATGTAAAAGGCAGGAGTGGCTTTGTAGCTGTTTTTCAGGTAAAGCATTGAGTCGGAAGATATAAAAGCAGGATAAAAATAATTTTCAACAGAAGAAGATTTTGGTCGCCGTTTATTGTCCGATTCGGAGTTAATGTTTTTCAGTGAATCGATATTGTAAATACCTTTATAATAATCAAAAGCATCCTTTATAAAAGCCTTGTATCTGATGCCGGAATAAGTTTTGATTGCCTTCTGCATAGGATAAAACAACCCTTCAAAGGCAGCGGCATCTGAGGTTATTTTCTTCCAAAAATCAGGACCATATTTTTCGTAGCCATAGTTGACCAACAGATACCCCAGGTCATAATGGTTGGGTACATAATTCTTCAGGGAGCCGTTACGGAGTTTCATCCAATTGTAGTTTTTCCCTGCTGTCCAAAGTGTAGGGTATGCTTTTAAAAAGGTGGGCATCCTTCCGCGTCCCTGTGCAGACAATGCAGTTTCCTGAAAAACAGCATCACCTTCGTAAAACCAATTTGGTATGGCCACATTCACTGCAAGTGCATAACCTTCCTGACCAAACAAAAAATACCCTGCCTTGCTCAGTCCTTTGTAAAAATTGTTATATTGTTGCACATGGCGGTACTCGTGTAAGGCCAGTTGTGTTGACCAAGGAAGCGTTCCCATGTCAAAATTATCTGATGGCGGTGTGAGGTAAAACTCGCTTTTGAAAGGTCCAAGGCTCACATAACCATTGGAAATCACAGGGGCATTTTGAAGCACAATATCGATTTTCCTTAGTCTGTTGCCCAATGAAATTTTGTTTTGAGCAGCCAGGTTTAGCACAATATTTGCCACTTCATTTGCGGTAGCGTTATTCCCATTAGGAAAAATAACCCGAACTGTATCATTGTTTATTTGCCTCCATCGGGTTGAAAAACGGTTAGCGCCGAACTCCTGACTTTTCAGGTCATGCAGAAGCATAAACATAAAACAAATGAAAAATCCTAAATATTTCATTAAAGTCAGGCTTTTTAATAAAAATTAAGCAATATTATGAGTTATTTTTATAATCTTGTGGCATTGAAAAAAAATAACTAAATTGAACAGATTTGTATGATGGTTATGAATAAATTAAATTTGCAAAATGTATTAACCTGTTAGTATCCTGAAAAAATTTAAGAAGATATTATTAATTGTTTTGGCATCAATTCTTTTTTTATTGATAGCTGTGTGGATGCTTATTCAATTGCCACCCGTGCAAAACTGGATTATAGGAAAGGTTACATCAAAACTGTCAAAAGATCTTCAGGCAAAAATTGAAATTAAACACGTTGATTTCTCTCTTTTTAACAAAATGCACCTGCAGGGCGTATTAGTAGAAGATCAGAAGAAAGATACAATTTTAAGTGCGGGGAACCTTAGTGTAAACATTACCGACTGGTTTTTTCTGAAAGATAAAATTGAACTTAAATATCTTGGCTTGCAAGACGCCTACATTCATCTGCAGAGAAGTGATTCTGTGTGGAGGCATCAATTTCTAATTGACTATTTTTCGCCATGGGGCAATAAAAAGAAACCGCAGACACAAAGTAATATCAATCTGGCTATTAAGAAAGTAGATTTGAAAAACATTCTTATAAAACAGGATGATGGGTGGTATGGCCAAAATATGATGTTGTATCTGGGCGCTTTAAATGTGAATCCTAAAAAAGTTGATTTTAATAAAAATAGAATTGAGTTGGCTTCCATCTTTATAGATAGACCACATTTTGCAATAAAAGATTACAAAGGCAATAAACCAAGCAAAAAAAAATCGGTATCGGTTAAAACACAGGAAAAATCAGATACTTCGGAGCTCGAATGGAATCAGGATAAATGGGAGATTTTTGCCGATAAAGTTTCTTTGGTGAATGGTAAGTTGCAGGTGGATAATGACAATACCCCTTCCCCAACCAGCTATTTTGATGGTAATCATATTGAATTTACAAAAATTAATGGAGATTTTGAAAATGCCAAATGGCAATTGGACACCATTACGGCAGATGTGAAACTCAGCACTATAGAAAGAAGTGGTTTTAATGTAAAGAAACTGGTTGCTAAACTGAAAATGACGCCCAGAGAAATGACTTTCCATAATCTGGATATACACACCAATAACAGTTATTTACATGACTATTTCAGCATGCAGTATCAGAATTTTAATACTGATATGAGTGATTTTATTGATAAGGTTGTTTTGGAAGGCAGATTTAATAATGCAGAAGTGAGCAGCGATGATATAGCTTTTTTTGCGCCTGCATTAAAAACTTGGAAGAAAAAAATCAACCTCAAAGGAAATGTTCGCGGACCGGTTTCTGCACTGAAAGGGAAACAATTAGAAATTCAGACGGACAAACAAACCTATTTTAATGGCGATGCTTCCTTAACGGGTTTGCCAAATATAAATGAAACATTTATTGAAATAAATGCCAAGAATCTAAAAACCACTTATGCTGATGCGGTTTCATTTGCGCCCGAACTAAAAAAGATGAACAACATCAGCCTTAACAATTTGCAGTATGTAAATTTTTCCGGAAGTTTCACCGGGTTTATAAACGATTTTGTTACTTATGGCAGTATTGAAACGGCTTTGGGAAAAGTAAAAGCTGATGTAAACATGAAATTGCCAAAGGGAAGACCGCCGGTTTATACAGGTAATATTTCTTCTTCCGGATTTAATTTAGGAAAATTATTGAATGATACCATGATGGGCTATGTGAGCCTTGATGCCAAACTGAAAGGAGCAGGCTTTAATCCCGAAAAGGGAAATGTGGCGCTTGAAACGAAAGTTAATTATTTTGATTATAACAAATACCGATACCAGAATATCCGTTTTGATGGAGATGTAAATCGTAATAATTTCAATGGTAATGCATCAATAGATGATCCTAATATTAAATTAACGCTGAACGGTTCAATAGACAGCCGAAAAGCAATACCTGAATTTGATTTTCTGTCGCATATTGACCATTTGAATTTTAAGCCATTAAATCTGATTAAAGACAATATTTCATTAAGCGGTAAAGCAAATGCCCACTTTAGCGGAAAAACAATTGACGACTTTCTGGGTAGCGCCAGTATTTCGGATGCTGTACTAACCCGCGATGGGCGACCAATGTCTTTTGATTCATTGGCGCTTCACTCCGCCGTAGTAGATTCTCAAAAAGTGCTAAGTTTATACTCTAATGAGTTTACGGCAAGTCTGAGCGGAAAATTTAATATCAGCGATATGCCCAACTCGGTCACCAGCTTTTTGACCCATTATTATCCGGCATACATTAAACCACCCAAAAAAGTACCGGCAAATCAAGTATTTTCGTTTGATATCAAAACCTATTATTTTAGCGATTTTCTGCATTTAATAGATAGCAGCCTTGCGGGCGGAAATAATAGCCATATTGCCGGAAGCATCAACACCATTACAAATGATATTATTTTAAATGTGGATGCCCCGGATTTTAAATATAAAACAATTGAATTTGACAATATAGATATTTCGGCAATAGGAGATATTGACAAGTTGTCGTTGACCGGTAAGGCCAATAGCATTGTTCTAAGCGACAGCGCCTCTATACCTATGGTGGAGTTTAGTATTGTTGCCGAAGAAGATGTTTCAAAAATAATGCTGTTTACCGGCGGCGAAAACACTGCCGTTAGGCAGGCTTCGTTAGATGCACTTGTCTATACTTATAATAATGGCGCCAAAATTCACTTCAACCCTTCTTCTTTTATGGTAGCGGGAAAAACCTGGACAATTGAAAAAGACGGTGAATTGGAGTTTAGAACCAATATGTCTGCCTTTGGGGAGGTGTCGCTGAAGGAGAGCAATCAGGAGATAAATATAAAAACAGTTAAGTCAAAAGCAGGTGATTGGAATGATATTGCCGTTTCTTTAAAAAACCTGAATCTTGGAGATTTGGCGCTCTATCTGATGCCGTCCAACAGGTTAGAAGGGTTAGCGACAGCCGATATATTAGTTGAAAACCCCGGAAATAAGATGCGCATTATGACGGATAATTTTATGGGTAAAGGTATCAGGTTGGATAATGATTCGCTTGGGAATTTGACTGCGAAGGTTTTGTATGATTTACCCTCTCAGGAATTATTAATTAATGGAGCCACACTCAATCCGCAAAAGAAGGACCTTGCCTACGATATTCATTTTTACCTTAAAGACAAAGAAAGCCAGAAGAAAAATATTATTTCGTTAACGGCCAATCATTTTGACCTCAAATACCTTACGCGCTTTCTTGGTGATTTGTTTTCTGATATCGGAGGAGAGGTTACCGGCAAGTTTGATGTAAAAGGCCCTTTCAATGCATTGTACGTTGTAGGCAAAGGAAGAATGAACGATGCGGGATTAAAGGTTAATTTCACCCAGTGTTATTATAAAGTTGAGGATTGTGATATTGCGCTTACAGCTAATAATATAAACTTAGACGGTATTGTTTTGAAGGATACCGTAACCCACAATCCAATCTATCTTCAAGGTGGCATTCAGCACGAAGCATTCAGCAAAATGTTTTTTGACCTCACGGTATCAACGCGCAAGCCCGGTACCCGAAATGAAGCCAATAACCGCCCTGTGCAGGTGTTGAGAACTACCTTCAATGATAATAAACTGTTTTATGGCGATGTAAAAGCTACGGGCTCCTTTGTGTTATTTGGCTATGCCAACAATACCTATATGAAAATAGATGCTATTGCTTCTACGGCACATGAGAGCACTTTTACCATTGCTTCGTCCGACAGCAAGGCAGGTAAAATGCCTGAGTGGATGGTGGAGAGAAAATACGGGGTAGAAATGGCAGACAGTCTTTATAAAAGTACATTATCCAATATCGTATATGATTTAGATGTAACAGCAAATCCCAATGTGTTGATGAGGTTTGTATTGGATGACCTGACAGGTGATGAAATAAAAGGCAGAGGCTCCGGAACGCTCAATCTTCGTGCAGGAACTTCGGAACCATTAAGCTTGAAAGGCAGGTTTGATATTCATGAAGGCGAGTATGACTTTACATTTCAGTCTTTCTTTAAAAAACCATTTATCATAAAGAAAGGAGTTGAGAACTCAATCGTTTGGAATGGCGACCCAATGGCAGCGAATATTAATCTTGATGCTTATTATAAAGCTGAGCGGGTGAGCTTTGCAACATTGTCCAGTGGTTTTGACCTGAATCAGAACCTTAGCAATGTTCGCGAAAATGTATATGTAAATGCAAAACTGACGGGGCAGCTTTTTCAACCGAAATTTAAATTTGGCCTTGATCTTGATCCCAACAGTAAGTATCGAAATGATTTTAATGTTACTTATCTTTTTGACCAGCTTCAGAACAATGAAACCCAAATCACCCGCCAGGTAACTTATTTAATTGTGTTTAACAGTTTTGCGCCACCCGAATCTGGTATAGCCGATGTTAAAATCAGTAGTGCGGTTAATGAGTTTGGGTATAGTACTATCAGCAGTATTTCCAGTTTATTATTCAATGAGATAAATAAAAAGCTAAATAATGAATTGACCAAATTGTTTGGTTCGGAGGTAAGCCTTGTTTTTGGAAGTTCATTTTATAATAGAAACCTACTGACAGCAGGGAATAATGCTTTTAATCTTCCTAATCAGGCCAATTTTAGCGGCGCGCTTACCGTTCCTGTTTTTAAAGATCGATTTATTATTTCTTTAGGAAGTTCAATGGAAGTGCCTTTACAATCTTCGTTGCAACAAACCGTCCAGTTTTTGCCGGATGTAACGCTGGAATGGCTGATTAATGCCAGTGGCACTATCCGGGCTAATTTATTCTATCGGGAAAATCTGGATTATCTTACTACCTCCAGTAGTAGTGCGGCAAAGTTAAAACGTACCGGTGCAGGCTTGTCGTATCGCCGTGAGTTTGATAGATTTATAGATTTGTTTACAGGTAGCGGCTCAGGAAATAAGATTGTTGTTCCAGAGACATCTCCGGTAATGCCGGATACCTTAAAAAAGATAGAGCCGGCGGCGGTTCTTATTCATTCTCAAACTAAACCCGTTAAGGACAGCGCTCAGCGCGATGAATTTTAAATAAGCCAAGTGCGCCTATATCTCATGACCGAGTTTTTCTTTTTTGGTTTTCAGGTAATATTCATTATAACAATTAGGTTTGGTAATAATGGGTACGTTTTCAACAATTGTCAGCCCATAACCAATTAACCCCACCCGTTTTTTAGGATTGTTGCTCATCAGCCGAAGTTTGGTTACATTCAGGTGCCTTAATATTTGTGCTCCTACACCATAATCACGTTCATCCATTCTAAAGCCGAGGTGCAGGTTTGCTTCTACAGTATCCATTCCTTCTTCCTGTAGTTTATAGGCTTTTAACTTGTTCATCAACCCAATGCCGCGCCCTTCCTGATTCATGTATAATATTACGCCTTTTCCTTCGGCCTGCACCATTTTCATAGCGTTATGAAGTTGATCGCCGCAGTCGCAACGCAATGAGCCGAGTATATCACCCGTAAAACAAGAAGAATGAACTCTTGTGAGAATGGGTTCACCCTCTTTCCATTCGCCCTTAATGAGGGCAATATGTTCATTGGTAGTATTTTTTTCCTTAAAAGCAACGAGCGTAAAATCACCGTATTTAGTAGGCATTTTCACTCTTACTACTTCCTCTACCAGGGTTTCTTTGGCTACCCTGTATTCTATCAGGTCTTTGATTGAGATTATTTTCAGGTTGTAGTTTTTTGCAATTTCAATCAGCTCGGGAAGTCTGGCCATGGTGCCGTCTTCGTTCATTATTTCTACAAGAATACCCGCCGGCGGTAAATCGGCGTATTTTACAAGGTCAATGGTGGCTTCGGTGTGTCCTGCCCGGCGCAGCACGCCTCCATCTCTTGCCCTTAGGGGAAAGATGTGTCCCGGACGGCCAAAGTCCTCGGGCTTACTTTCTTCATCGGCTAGCGCCTGAATGGTTTTTGCCCGGTCGTGAGCCGAAATTCCGGTTGTGCATCCATGTCCCAGCAAATCTACACTTATTGTAAAGGGGGTTTCGTGCAGTGCGGTATTGTTAGTTACCATTAGTGGAAGGAGTAGCTTGTCGGCAATTGTTTCAGAAATTGGCGCACAAATCAACCCACGACCTACTTTGGTCATAAAATTAATCAATTCAGGAGTGGCGTTTGAGGCTGCTGTAATGAAATCGCCCTCATTTTCACGATCTTCATCATCCACCACAATTACTAATTTACCCTTTTTTATATCCTCAATAGCGCTATCAATACTGTCCAACATCAATAATAAATTTTTGCAAAGATATAATGCTTAACAATAAGGTTGAGGTTAAGGTTGAGATTAAGATTGAGGTTGAGGTTAAGGTTAAGGTTGAGATTGAGGTAAAGGTAAAGAATGAGGTTTGGGCAATAATTAAATTAAAATAGGGGGATAAAAACGCTTCCATTTAATAGGTTGGTTGTTTAAATGCCTTACTTTCATTTAATTAAACCTTAATCGGGTTTATTTTTCTTGATTCAGATCAATTTTTTTGACTAACAAGGAATGGTTACAATTTGTTAACACTTGTAAGTAAAATGTTAAAATTTATTTCTTTTATTTGCACCAAATAAAATTAGAATTATGCTTAAGAAAATTTATTTGTTCATAATTGTGGCGCTTCTTACCGCAGTTTATGTAAATGGACAGGTTACTACCAGTAGTATTACCGGTTCTGTAAAAGACAAAAATGGCAATCCTGTAGAAGGTGCTACAATTTCTGCAACTCATGAACCCTCAGGAACAGTTTATGAAACTATTTCCAGAAGTCAGGGTTTGTTCGATTTGAACGGTTTGCGAATTGGTGGTCCGTACACTGTTAAAATTAGTCATGTTAGTTTTGGCACTGAAATTTTTAATGATGTAACATTGCAGTTAGGTGTACCTTTTGTTATCACTTCTAATTTAGATTTAAATAGTAAAAACCTTGAGAATGTGAATGTTACAGCTACCAGTAAGCGAGGCCAAAGCATAAAAACAGGGGCTTCCACATCAGTTAGCTCCGAGCAATTACGTACCATGCCTTCTATTTCAAGGTCTATTACCGACTTTACAAGACTTACTCCTCAGGCCAATGGCACCAGATTTGCAGGCAGAGATGCTCGTTACAACAACTTTCAGGTAGATGGAGCTAATTTGAATAATAACTTTGGTCTAAGTGATGATTTGGCTCCGGGTGGCGGTTCCCCCATTTCTTTGGATGCCTTTGATCAGGTAAGCGTGAGTATAGCGCCTTTTGATGTGCGCCAGTCCGGTTTTACGGGTGCAGGTGTAAATGCAGTAACAAAGAGTGGTACCAACAAGTTTCATGGTTCTGTTTACGGATACCTTAGAAATCAAAACTCTTATGGCTATAAAGTAAATGAAAGAGAACTCTCAAAAACTCCAAATAGCAATACAGTTACCGGTGCTACTTTGGGAGGACCCATTATCAAGAACAAATTATTCTTCTTTGGTAGCTATGAGTATGAAAAAAGATCAAGGCCGGGCATAAACTTTGTGCCAAAGGGTTCTACTGCTTCTGGAACTCCTTCTAATACTACTTTAGCCGATCTTAAAAAAGTATATGATTTCGTGAAAGCAAAATATGGATATGATTTGGGTGCTTATGAGAATTTCCCCAACTTCGATGAAAATAACCGTAAGTTGTTGGCAAAAATTGACTGGAATATAAGTAGCAAGCATAAACTCACTTTAAAATACTCTGACTTCAAAGGTTATGAAGTTTCTTCTGAAAACGGTAGCAGTTTGCCTCAAAACGGTCCTATCGTAGTAACAGGCGGCTCTTTCAACCGCTTGCCTAATAACCGCTTCAGCGCCAACTCCATGTCATTTGCCAGTGGCAACTATGCTACCAACCGATTGGTTAAATCAGGTTCATTCGAATTGAATAGTAGATTTTCTTCCAAAACCGCAAATCAGTTTATTGCCACATACACTAACTCAAGCGATATCAGAGAGCCATGGGGTAATCCGGTATTTTTTCCGACAGTGGATATTTTTAATGGAGCCGGTCAAAATTTCATCAGTTTAGGTTCCGATCCTTTTACAAAAAATAACCAACTTGTAAATAATATTTTGAATTTCACTGATAACCTTACATTATATCTTGGAGCACACAATATAACTACAGGTATTACTTTTGAAAGACAAAGAATCGGTAATATGTTTATGGGTGGCGCTGCCGGACACTATGCTTACAATACGTTGGATGACTTTTTGAATGAAAAGGCTCCTGCTTATTATGGTTATACTTATTCTTTGGTTCCCGGCGATCCTTCTCCTTTTTCTGCCAATTTAAAAATGGCACAATTAGGTATTTATGCTCAGGATGAATATAATATAAGAAGTAATTTTAAATTGACTTATGGTATCAGAATCGATATGCCGATTTATGGCGAAGATCCGATACCAAATCCAAAAATTAATGAATTGCAGTTCCCTGACAAGAATGGCAATATGATAAATTATAACACAGGAGCATGGCCAAAGAACAAACCTTTGTTCTCTCCAAGGGCAGGGTTCAACTGGGATGTGTTTGAAGATAGAAGCTTTATTGTGAGAGGCGGAACAGGTTTGTTTACGGGTAGAGTTCCTTTTGTGTTCTTAACCAATATGCCATCCAATAGTGGTATGTATCAAAATGCGGTAAGATTGAACTCCGCTGCCACCCTTGCGGCAGCAGGTATTACTAAGTTTGACCCTAACCCTGATGCGTATGCCAATTCTCCTGCCTTTGTTAAAACAGCAGGAACCACAGTACCACAAAGTTTTGTACTGATTGATCCTGATTTCAAATTTCCTCAGGTTTGGAGAACAAATATTGGCGCTGATAAGAAATTTGGTGATGGTTTCACTGCAACCGTAGATATCATTTATACCAAAGATATCAATGCTGTAATTATGCGCAACCCTAACCTGAAAGCGCCTACAGACAGGCTGACAGGGCAAGATAACAGATTCTATTATCCAACCGGAATTAATAGTAGCCTGTATTATCCTGCAAACCAGGTGGGAACTCCTATTGTTCTTGAAAATATTAAAAAAGGTAATGCATTCTCCTTCACTGCTCAGTTATCTAAAGACTTTAAAAACGGATTCTCGGGAATGGTGGCTTACAACTATTCAAGAGCTAAAGAAGTGAGCCCCAATCCGGGCTCCAGAGCCACTTCTGCATGGCAGTCTATTTATAATGTAAATGGACCAAATGACAATGTTCTGGACAACTCACAATATGCTATTCCTCACAGAATTATTTCTAATTTGTCTTACAGAATCGAACATGGCATCTTCAATTTCCCATCTACATTCTCTCTTTTCTACGAAGGGTCAAATGGAGTGGTACTGAGTTACAATGTGAATGGTTCAATTGTGGGTGACGGAAATACCGAGTTGATGTATGTGTATGCAAAAGGGAGTGATGTGCCTTTTGTGGCAACTGCAAAATATACTGTAGCTCAACAACAGGCTGCTTATGATGAATTTATTGCAAGCAGCAAATATTTGACTAAGATGAAAGGTAAGTACGTAAACAGATACGGCGGAGTAGGAGCATGGTACAATCAAATTGATTTCCGTTTCTTACAAGATTTGTTGGTGAGAAGAGGTGAGAATGGCAAAGTGAAGCAAACTCTTCAGTTCAGTCTGGATATCTTTAATCTTGGCAATATGATTAACAGTAAATGGAAAGGATGGGGCTATCGTCAGACGACTACCCTTACCGACCCGCTTCAGTTTAAAGGATATGTAAATGGAGCTCCAACTTTCAATATGAGAGAATTTAGCGGCGCTTTACCAACTAATGTGTTTACTCCTCTGTATTCTACAGGTAGTACTTACTCGATGCAAATGGGATTGAGATATACATTCTAATAAATATTGGAAAGATTATATTAAAACCGGCCTCGTGCCGGTTTTTTGCTTCAGCAGATTATGAGAAAAAAAATTTTTATTTCGGATAAAAGTCCGTATATTTGGGACAAATAACTAAAGATGAAAAAAAAGTACCCCGAAGAAGAAATTGCTTCTGTTGTCAATGAAACGTCGGCAGTATTGATAACAGATAAGCCTGAAAAAAAGCGGTTTTCTGCTATCGCCTTCATTAATCCTGTGAGGCGGGTACTATCATTATTGTCGCTGGAGAATGAAAAAAATTTTGATTCACTAAAAAGTAAAACCGACTTTATTGGTTTTATCAGAAAAGGCGTTCCCAAAAAAGCGGTTGATGAATTATGTGATATTACAGGATTTTCTGCTTTGGAGATGGCTAATATTTTGCATACAACAGATAGAACACTGCGCCGCTATACCGCCAACCAACTATTAAACCCGGAGCAATCTGAAAGATTAGTGGAATTGGCTTTTTTGTATGCAAGGGGAGAGGAGGTTTTTAATACAATGGATCAGTTTAAGCTTTGGATGAGTTCGCCGGTAATGGCCCTTGGCAACAAAATGCCAAAGGAATTCTTGGACACATCTATGGGTATTGATATGTTGATGGATGAATTGGGTCGTATTGAATATGGAATTTTTGCCTGATGAAACTTTATCGAATTAGCCGATGCGAATTTATTAATGATCTTTCTGGCGCAGGTGCAGTGTTGTATCCTGGGCGATGGCATAGCAAGGGCTCAAGGGTATTATATACTGCTTCTTCTGCTTCATTGGCTATGTTGGAAAGCCTTGCTCATATTACCAGTGTTACCAGGCTTCGGGCTTGTATGATTTGTTTGGATATTCCGGACAGCGCTCCAATAATGGAGTTAACATTAGATGACCTTCCCAATGACTGGCATATTAATCCACCTCCTGATATTTTAAAAAAATATGGAGATGAACTAATTGTTGAAAATAAATTTTTGGCATTAAAAGTACCTTCGGCAATTTTGTTTGAGGAAAATAATTTTATTTTGAATACAACTAATAAGGATTTTCATAAAATTAAAGTTATTTACAGCAGGGTTTTAGCTATTGATGAGCGGCTATTAAATTTTGGCAGATGAGCGATAAAAATAAAATCATAATTTATACTGATGGATCTTCACGAGGAAATCCGGGCCCGGGAGGTTATGGAGTGGTGCTAATGTTTGGTAATATCCGAAAGGAGCTTTCGGCGGGTTTTACACATACTACCAATAACCGAATGGAGTTGATGGCAGTGATTGAGGGATTGAGAGCATTGAAAAAGAATGATATTCCGGTTGTCATTTATTCTGATAGCCAATATGTGGTTAATGCCATAACTAAAGGCTGGTTGAACAAATGGATAAAAACTGATTTTAAAGGGGGTAAAAAAAACAAAGATTTGTGGACGGAGTATTACCGGTTGGCTAAGGATTTTCAGATTGATTTGGTATGGGTAAAAGGACATGCTACTAACCCTTTTAATAACCGATGCGACCAACTTGCTACCGAGGCAGCTGATGGAAAAAACCTTTTGGAGGATAAAGGGTTTAATAAAGCAGCACTATTTGATTGATTTTTTGAATTTAGATTACGAATTTAAATGAAGGTTTTTTGTATTCCCGGATTTGGGGTGGATGAAAAAATATTTGGGCGGCTGAGTATTCAAAATGCTGAACTAAAATTCTTAAACTGGCTTGATCCTTTGCCTAAAGAATCTATTGAGGAGTATGCCCATCGCCTGGCTGAGGATATTGATGAGCCCGAACCGGTAATCATAGGCATTTCTTTTGGAGGAATGATGGCTATAGAAATTGCCAAACAAAGACCGGTGAAGCAAATAATACTCATTTCCAGTGTCAAAAACCGAAAAGAACTGCCTTTGCACCTTAAAACGATTGGTTTTTTTCGATTGGATAAAATTTTTCCGGTAAAAAAAATACAGCAAAGCGAAAGGGCTTATAATATTGCCAATAAAAGATTAGGCGCTTTCACCGAAGAAGAGAAATCTTTTGCCAATACCTACCGAAAAAACGGAGATATCAATTATATCAACTGGTCTTTTGACAAAATACTCAATTGGAAAAATACTTGGATTCCCGAAAACATCATTCATATTCATGGAGATAAGGACAATATTTTCCCCATAAAAACTATTTCACCCACCCACCTGATCAAGGGCGGCACACACATGATGTCCTGGAACAGGGCGGGTGAAATCAGTGATATAATTAATCAAGTATTGGCTAAGATTTAGATTATTGCTGGCCGTGAATATAATTTTCTAAATGGCTGATGGTTTCTTTTTGTTGAAGAATGGTTTCTGTTACCACATCGCTGATTGAAATGATGCCCACCATTTGTTCACCATCAAAAACGGGTAAATAGCGGATTGATTTATCACTCATCAGCGTCATACAATGTTCTACCGAATCGGAGGGCGACACACGCGGGAGGTCGGTAGTCATAATGTCTTCCACTTTTGTATCGTTGGAGTGCTTACCTTTTAAAATCACTTTGCGGGTATAATCTCTTTCAGTTAAAATTCCGGCATATTTTCCCGCTTCCAGAACTACTAAAGCGCCAATATTTCTGTTTGCCATTAATTCAATTGCCTGCAAAACGGTAGAACCAGAAGGCAAACTAATGGAGCTGTATCCTTTTCTTGACAACATTTTTGTTACGTTACTCATACCTTTGTTAATTTAGTGAGGGCTAATATATCAAAAAAAATTAAAAAACCGCCATATTGTTTTTACTTATTTTTTTTTTGGTAATTTAAAGACTGATATTGAATGGCTTAAAAAAATCTTACCTTCGACACCGAAATAAAAAAAGATTGCTATGGGCACAAAATTCAGACTGACTATTTTGAGTTTTTTTCAGTTTTTTGTTTGGGGAGCTTGGCTTATAACTATTGCAAATTATTGGTTTGGAAACAAGCATTGGGATGGCACACAGTTTGGCGCCGTTTTCAGCACGATGGGGTTTGCTTCCATCATTATGCCCACTTTGGCTGGTATCATCGCTGACCGTTGGATGAATGCCGAAAAGCTGTATGGTTTGTTGCAAATTCTGTATGCCGGTGTTTTATTTTACATTCCACAAGTAGCCGATCCGGGTACGTTTTTCTGGGTGATGCTGTTGGCAATGGCCTTTTACATGCCCACAATTGCACTCGCAAATTCTGTGTCCTACACTATTTTGAAAAATGAAGGTCTGGATGTCGTTAAGGCTTTTCCGCCTATCCGGGTTTGGGGAACCATTGGTTTTATAGCCGCTATGTGGATTACTAACCTGTCGGGTAGCAAGGCAAATGAATACCAGTTTTATATAGCAGGGGTTTTTGCTTTACTGTTGGGTTTGTTTGCTTTTTCGCTTCCGAAATGCCCTCCACAAAAGCAAATTGATAAAGATGCCGGTCTGACGCAACTGCTGGGATTAAATGCATTTAAACTTTTTGCCAATTACAAAATAGCAGTATTTTTTATATTCTCTATGTTTTTAGGCGCTGCTTTGCAACTGACCAATGCTTATGGCGACGTGTTTTTGGATGAGTTTAAATTCTTTCCCAAATATGCCGATTCTTTTGTAATTAGATACTCCACCCTTATCATGTCTTTATCTCAGGTATCCGAAACCCTGTTTATATTGGCAATACCTTTCTTTTTGAAAAAATTCGGCATTAAGAAAGTAATGCTTCTTTCAATGATTGCCTGGGTGCTTCGTTTTGGTTTGTTTGGGATGGGCAACCCTTCCTCCGGTTTATGGATGATTTTGTTGTCCTGCATTGTATATGGTATGGCTTTTGATTTTTTCAACATTTCCGGCTCTTTGTTTATTGAGACTACGGTTGAGTCAAAAATACGCTCATCGGCACAGGGCTTATTTATGATGATGACCAATGGTTTTGGCGCCGTAATGGGCAGTTTGGTATCGGGCTGGCTCATTGACAAGTATTTTACGCATACATTTACTTCTGCGGCAGATCTGGCAGGATATCTAAAAACTTCTCCCACCGACCCTGCTTTTTTGTCGGTGATAGCCAATGAGTTTAAAGCGACTGTGGGCGCTGATGGCTTGCTGTCTGCTCCTGCGATGATTAAAGACTGGCCGCAAATTTGGTTCGTATTTGCCCTGTATGCCTTGGTAGTGGCCGTGTTATTTGCTATCTTTTTTAAACATAAGCATGTAGTGGAGGATGTAGAAAATCTGACCCATTAATGGCAAAAATTTACAATACTTTTGACAATTTCTTCACATCCGACTGCCATTTTTGCCTGTTTGGTATTTGGGAACTAAATTTGCAGTTCCTTTTACTATAAAATATTAACATTTAAAATAAATCAAATGGCAAAAGAATTTAATGATGCAAATTTTCAAACCGAAGTAATTGATTCCGATAAATTGACTATCGTTGATTTTTGGGCAGAATGGTGTGGTCCTTGTCGTGCAATCGGTCCGGTAATTGAAGCGCTTTCGCAAGAATATGAAGGAAAAGTGAATGTGGGTAAACTGAATGTAGATGTGAACCCTCAGGTGTCTATGGATTATGGCATTACCTCCATTCCCGCTATTCTTTTTATCAAAGACGGTAAAGTGGTTGACAAGCTGGTAGGCGCTCAACCAAAGGCCAACTTTGTGAAGAAGATAGAAGCACATCTTGGTTAGGCTATATGTGATCAATAAATTATAATTGAAATCGGGTGGTTCCCCTTTTTCAATAAATACTTCCCCGCACCAAAGCGGGGATTTTTTTGATGGAAACGATTTTAAAAGCCTGATAATGAATCATTTGAATAGAATACTCTTTTTCCTGACGGTGGCGATGATATTGGTGGCTTGCGGACAAAATGATACAGGCAACACCGGAGAATCCGCAAAGCCTGTTAATGATTCTGCCATTGCTGTAAACCTGCTGGATGTGAGTAGGTACAAGCCGCTAAATGTGTTTGCCAAATACCAAGGCCCGGATATTAGCAGTTTGCAAAATGATACATCTGCCCATTACAATCTTGAGGCAGTTTTTTTGTATGACGAGCCTACTTTTGGTGCCATACTCGAAAAGTATATGGATGCCGGTTTCCCAAAAGGTAATTATAATAAAGAAGATTTTGAATTCAAATGGCTTGATGAGCCGTTAAAAGCTGAGTTAGAAGCAGGAAAGGAAAATTATAAAGGCAATCCAGATATTTTTTTGGGCACAAATGGCCGCGCCAAACTTTGGTTTCTGAATAAAAAAATACTCATTAAACTTGAAAACAAATGAATGAAAATGAATTAATTAACAGTTTACCGACATGGATGGCTAATTCGCCGAAAATATTATAACAGAATAATTTTAAGAAAAGAATTATATTACATTTGTTTATTAAACTTCAAAATTAAAAAAAATGAAAGGAACTTCTTTAATTGTAATCATCGCATTGCTTGTAATTGGTTTCATGGCCTGGAAAGGCTATAATGGCCTGATTGTTGAAGACGAAAACGTAAATAAAGCCTGGAACAATGTGCAGAGCGAATACCAAAAGCGTAACGATCTGGTGGGTAATCTTGTCAATACGGTAAAGGGCGCTGCCAAATTTGAACAGGAAACCCTTACCAAAGTAATAGAAGCCAGAAGCAAGGCTACATCGGTAAATATTACTGCCGACCAACTGACTCCTGAAAATATCAATAAGTTTCAGGCAGCTCAGGGTGAAGTAAGCAGCGCTTTAAGCCGCCTGCTGGCAGTGGTAGAAAGCTATCCCGACCTGAAAGCCAATCAAAATTACCTTCAGTTACAAGGCCAGTTGGAAGGAATTGAAAACGATATCCGCGCTTCCAGGCAGACTTTTAATACTGCTATTAATTCCTATAACACAAAAGTTCGTTCTTTCCCAATGAATATTTTGGGCAGTTTGTTCGGCTTCAAGGCCAAAGAAGGCTTCAAAGCTGATGAAGGAGCCGATAAAGCGCCAAAAGTGGAGTTTTAAGGGTGTATTTATTTCTTTTAAGAAAAGACGGTCAAATTTTTTGAAGCCGTCCTGTTTTCTTTTTCATATTCTAAAAAGGGAATTATTGTAATGAACAGGAAACGTTATTCCGGCTATTTAATTGGCGCCTTCATAGTGCTGCTTGGGCTGTACATAATTGTTGCATATAATTCTTTGGTACAAAAAGAGGAAAAAATGGAGCAAATGTGGAGCGAGGTTCAAAGTACGTACCAGCGTAGGCTGGACCTTACACCGAATCTGGTAAATGTGGTGAAAGGGGTTTCTAATTTTGAGCAGACAACGCTTACACAGGTTGCTCAGGCAAGGGCTAATGCATTGAAAACCACAGGAGGGCAAATGACAGGCGAAAATTATAAACGCCAAAGCAGCGCTCAAGATACATTGGCAGCGGCTTCCAACAGGTTGATAGTGGTGATAGAAAAATATCCGCAATTGAAGGGAACTTCGGCGTATCGAGGCCTGCAGACCCAGCTTGAAGGCAATGAAAGGCGCATCAAAGTGGCACGAAACGATTTTAATGCAGCAGTAGCCGACTATAATATGGCGACACGCAGTTTCCCCAAAAATCTGGTAGCAAAGGCTTTTGGCTTTGAAGTGAAAGAAGGTTTTCAGGCCGATGCAGGCGCTTCCCAAAATGTAGAAATAAAATTTTAAAATAATGAGTCTATCTTTTTTTCGTAAAAAACCCTTGGATATATTTTCCAAAGAAGAAAAAGAAAAAATAGTGCAGACTATTCGCAATGCAGAATGTAGCACTAGTGGCGAAATAAGGGTGTATATTGAAGGAAAGTGCAAATATATTGACCCTGTGGAAAGAGCAACTGAAATTTTTTACAACCTTCAGATGCAGCATACACAGGATAGAAACGGCGTTTTGCTGTACGTAGCGCTTCGAGATCGGCAGATTGCGATTTTTGGCGATGAGGGGATTTATAAAAAAACAGGCAAAGAATACTGGGAAAAATTGATTTCAGATATTCTCAGTCATTTTGACAGAGAAAACTTTGCTATAGGCATCAGTGAGTGTGTAAGGCAGATAGGCGAAGGATTGACGCATCATTTTCCTTATCAAACAGATGATCATAATGAATTGCCAGACGAAATTGTTTTTGGTAAATAATTCTTTGAATGGAAAAATGTATTAAATATTGGACGAAGGGTAACAGAAAAATATCTCTATAAATTAATATTCCTCAATTTGTAATTTGTAATTTGTAATTTGTAATCTGTAATCTAATGTCTAATATCTAAAGTCTAAGATCTAAATAAATGAAAAAGCTACTCTTTATATTTACCCTGTTCATGTCGCTTTATTCTTTTGCTCAAAGCGAGATAGTGAATCCGACTAATCCGCCTAAGTTGGTAAACGACTTTACGGGTAAGTTTATCACACCAGGGCAGCGCCAGGCGTTAGAAGATAAATTAGTGGCCTATGACGACAGCACCTCCAACCAGATAGCTATTGTGATTATTGATGACCTCAAAGGTTACTCCATAGCTGATTATGCCATAGCGCTGGGCAGGAAATGGGGGGTAGGTGGGCAGAAGAAATTTAGCAACGGGGTAGTGATTTTGGTGAACACAGGGGAAAAAGGTGGTCAACGCGGTGTATTTGTTGCCACCGGTTATGGGTTGGAAGGCGCTGTTACCGATTTAGTAGCCGGAGAAATAGTGCAGAACAATCTGATTCCAAATTTTAAGGCAGGAAATAATTATCTGGGATTAAATGAAGCAACCGATAATATTATTAAGGCAGCCGAAGGGCGTTATAAAGCTCCGGAGGACTATCATTCCGGTGGCGGCGGTTTTTCGGTTTTGGGCATGATTATTGTTTTTATCATTGTAATTGTGCTACTGGCATTAATTTTTGGCAAAGGTAACGGGGGTGATGGTGGTTATGTATCCCGTAGGGGCTACACAGATAACTGGCCCAGGCAGAGAGGTTATACGCCCTGGATTTTTCCTGGTGGTGGCGGTGGCGGTAGTGGATGGAGCGGCGGCAGTGGCGGCGGTTTCGGAGGCTTTGGTGGTGGTAGCTTTGGCGGCGGCGGGGCAGGCGGCAGTTGGTAAACATTTGCCGTAATCGTTTTTCACATTGTTTTATAGACAAATGCCCTTTTGCAACAAAAACTTAAAAATTACTGTCTTAATCTGTAAATAGGGTATTTTGGGTTATTTTTGCCTGCATAATAATAATTTGGAAATGATGAAACACTCCGTACTGACATTCTTTTTTTTACTCACAGGGTTGTTTTTCTGTTCGTTTAGCAATGGCCAGAGCAAATACTTTGTGTATCTGCAAACTGAACCGGCTCAACCCTTTTATATTAAAATCAATAATCAAAATATAAGCGCCAATACATCAGGGTATCTTATCCTCCCGCAATTAAAAGATGGTGATTATAAACTAACGGTAGGTTTTCCTCAAAACAAATATCCCGAGCAGACGTTTGATTTCAAAATAGATTCAAAAGACAAAGGGTATCTGATTAAAAATTTTGGCAATGAGGGTTGGGGGCTTTTTGACCTTCAGACCATGTCTGTACAAAAACCCGTATCAGCATCAGAAAATGCAATAGCAGTGAAGGATGAAAAAAAAGAAGCGGTGCCGGCCGAAAACGTATCGGATTTTACTAAAGTGCTCTCCAAAGCAGCCAATGACCCCAGCCTGCTTGAAAAACCCAAGCCCGAACCGGTAGTAGTAGAGCCACCGAAACCAGAACCTGTTCCCGAAAAAGTGGTGGTAAAAGAAACGCCTGTGGTCAAAGAACAGCCAAAGGAAGAAGTGGTTGTTGCCCAAAAGGAAAAACCGGCAGAAACTAAAGTGGCAGAGGCTCCGAAAGAATCTGCAAAAACCATCACAGAAGAAAAAAATACAATTGTTGAAAAACCGGTTGAAAAGCCTGTGGAGGAAGTTGTGGTGATGGTAAAAGAAGAATCAAAAAAGGTGGTTGCTGAAGAAAAGGCAGCCAACAATGCGGTAAATGAAAGTGAGTCAATGACACCGGCAGCGTCCAAACGATCAGATGTATCTCAGGTATCATCTACGGTGTCGCCTCAGGGAGTAACGATGGTGTATAACGACAAGGATGAAAACGGAAATGATGAGCAGATCACTATTTTTATACCGGAACCTAAAAAAGTGTATTCCAATGTAGAGCAGCCCAAAGCCGTAAAGGAAATACCCGAAATAGTAAATCCTCCGGTAGAGAAACCAGCCAAATTTGAGGTGAAAGAAATGCCTCCGGTAGAACAAAAACAGGAAAACACTGATGGTCCGCAAATAGTGATAAAAACCAACAGCGACTGTAATGCAATTGCAAATGAAGATGATTTTCTCAAATTGAGAAGAAGAATGGCAAACAGAGATAATGATGACCAAATGATAAGTGAAGCTGAGAAAGCTTATAAGAGCAAATGCTACACTACCGCCCAAATAAAGTACCTGAGCAGTATGTTTTTGTCCAATGCAGGGAAGTTTAATTTTTATAAAGCTTCATTGCCTCATGTATCAGATGCTGATAATTTCAGCAGTCTTCGCAGTGAAATCAAAGATGACTACTACCTCGGCAAATTTGATGCGTTGATAGGTAAATAATCGACTTTTAATTTGTTGATTTGCAATTTGCCGTTGTGAACAATTTTAAATAATAAAGGATTTGCCCCGATATTTTTTAGAAGTAAGTTATAAGGGAACACGCTACAGTGGCTTTCAGGTGCAGCAAAATGCGCAAACCATTCAAGGCGAAATAGAGAAGGCGTTACAAACTTATTTCAGGCAAACAGTGGAGCTAACCGGTTCCTCGCGAACAGATGCCGGTGTACATGCCCTGCAAAATTTTTTTCATTTTGATTGGAATACACCGTTTCCCGAAAAAATAATTTACAATCTCAATGCCATTCTTCCTGATGATATTGTTATTAAGAGCCTGAAATCTGTAAAACCAGATGCACATTGCCGCTTTGATGCCGTCAGCCGCACTTATCACTACTCTGTTTATCAGTCCAAAAATCCGTTTTTATTTGAAACTGCTTATTTTTTCCCTTACACACTCGATTTTGAAAAAATGCAACAGGCCGCATCAATCATTATGGGTTATACCGATTTTACCAGTTTTTGCAAACGTAATACTCAGGTAAAAACACATAACTGTACTATTCTCCAAAGCGAGTGGATTAAAATGGACGACAGGCTGATTTACAAAGTAACTGCCAATCGTTTTCTGCGTGGTATGGTGCGCGCACTTACGGCTACCATGCTAAAAGTAGGTAGAGGGAAAATCTCTCTGGAAGATTTTAAAAACATTATTGAGATCAAAGACTGCACCAAGGCCTTTTTCGATACACCTGCACATGGGTTGTTGTTGAAAGAGGTGGGTTTTCATTATTGATACCTGGGTTCAGCTTATTTTTATACGTTGTAGCTTGCCATTCTTGAATTTGTTGAAATTGAGCTATAGAATCTGTGATGGGTAGTAAAGATTTAGCTGCGGAAATTATGGTTTAGCCCAAAGGAATTTGGAAAGTTAAATTTTCAAATGCCTATTTATCAAAAGAAAATCTGTAGTACACAAACCGGAACTCAAAAAAAATGAAAGCCGCTCCCACAAAGAACTTCAGCCTCCTTAACTGCAATGTGCGTTAACGTATGGCTTTGTTCTATACAACGAATTCAAGTTTCTGCGCTAAGGTGACGGGAGTTTGTTGAGGAATTTGCAGTTTACAACTGACTGAACAAATCAGGATAATCGGTAATAATTCCATCTACACCCATATCTTTCAGTCGCCTTAGCTCCTCTAATGTATTGGGTGTCCAGGGCAGCACTTTCATTTTTAGGTTATGACACTCCCTTACCAGTTCGGGAGTCACCAGGTGATAGTTGGGGCTGTAAATGGTGGGCGTAAAACCAATTTCGTCCAATTGCTCCCTGATGCTGCGTTTATCTTTTTGCTCAATTAAAAGAGCTGTTTTCACTTTTGGGTACTTTCGGTGCATAACAATCAGAGCTCTCGGGTCGAAAGACTGAATAATGGTACGACCGGCTATGCCGCCTGAATTGATAACGGCCATTGCCAGATCAACAAACTCCTCTACGGGTGGATGGTTTTTCCCGTAATTTTTGGCATTAGATTTAATTTCAATATTGTAAAATAAGGAAACATTTTTCTTATGCGAGTAAGATGCTGTTTCACTTATTAAATCAGCCAAAAGAGGTTTTATGGCTGCCAGTTTTTGCTGCCGGGGAAAACCCGGATGCGGTTTCAGTCCTACGTCATATTTTTTAATTTCGTCGTAGCCGAGACCATAAAGCATCAGTTTTTTAGCGTCTTCCTTGGTAAGATATTTGCCATCGGGCGTGGTAGTGATGTCGGTATTAAAATTAGGGTCGTGCGATACGATTACCTTTTTATCTTTTGTTATCTGCAAATCCATTTCAAGTGTTGTTACACCCAAATCAATTGCTTTCAACATTGCCGGGATGGTATTTTCGGGCATCAGACCGCGTCCGCCACGATGTGCCTCTGTGTCAAACTTGGGTAGAGTAGCCTCTCTTACCGATTTATTTGTAGGCCCACAACTCAGCCAGAAAATAGAAACTATAATTATATATAATTTATTTTGCATAATAGGATAATTATTTGTCTTCCACTTCGGTACTTCCTTCAATCTTCATCAGTTTTGTGGAGAAAGAATCTTCTATAAAGGAAAGCGGAGAGTCTGCCGCCATTAAAATCGCTTTTTGATTTCGGCGTTCAGTCCATCTGCCCATAGTGATATTGTACCTGCCACCCAATTGGTTAAAATATCCCAAATCTGAAGCATTGTAAGGGAATGATAAGGTGTTGTTTCCGCTCTTAAAAAATGGCTGCGGCTCCAGTGTAATAAGATTAACTGTTTTATATAAATCATTGTCTGCAATTCTATATCCGTACTCCGGCTGGGTGGGATCATACACCGTACCATTGGTGGCAATCATTACTACATCCACGGGGATGGTGTTCAAATCTACTTTAGTACCCTTAAAAACTGCTATTCCTGACACATTGCCACTATTTGCAAGAAGACCACCTGTTTTTGTTCCAAAATCATCTCCGTTTGTGGTTGTGTAGTTGACAGCTCTAACCCAATTGGCCGATGAAATATCAGTAGAACCCTTTCCGTTTATCAACTTTTCAGTTCCGCCTACATAAAAGAAAGCTCCTTTCTTGGTACTGCCTGAGGTAATATTAATTTTGTAGGTACGCAATCCTCCGGTTGCCCATCCGTTTTTGGGCAATCCGATTGGTGTAGATGCGCCTGCATTATTAGTAACTACTACAGAAAACGGTGTGGTGGCAAAGTTGATATCGCTGGTGGCCATAAACTGAATGTATTCATAATTTCCGTCTGCACCTTTAGCATCGCTTACAAATCCCGTAATAATTATATGCTGCAATTCCGAATTTGAACTAAGTAGTATGATGTCTTCTTTTACTCTTGGGCACACTTTTGGAATAAGCTTTCCATCAGAAGATTGCGAGTTTAACAATATGCCATAATAATTGGCTCTGCCATAAAGTGAATTATTGGCAAAGGTTGCTTTTATATCTGTGAAAAGGGTGATGTTCCCTGATCCGTCGTTAATTGTTTTTTCGCCAGACAATATATCGCCAGATTTAGGCAGCGGCAAAAAACTTCCATCCACTACAGCCAGTAAAGTGCTTTCGTACCGGTCGGGGTCATTAATGATATTGGCTACAGGCGCCACAACAGGAGTTAGCCGCACCTTTTCGGGTAATTTGCTGATATTGGATTTGCTGATATTTGAAATTTGCAGTGTACCATTTACTCTTTTTAAAATTCCGCCCTCCACATCTATGATTACCGAATCGCCCGGTGTATAGCTCCTGGCATCTGCGCCCAGGTCCAAAGCAATTCCCCTGAGTTGAGATAAACGTCTCCCGTCTTGAACCATTATTAGGTTTTCAGGAATGTTATTGCCGGAGTGGTCGGAAACAACTACTCCTGTAATGCTGGTAGCGCCAAGGAGCGTTTCCTTAGTGAGCGGAACATCCTGGCCTTTATACAGGCTGCGCAGATCGAATATGGCAATGTAGGGGCTGATTTCTCCTCCCGGATAATTGCCATAGCCTGATTTTTTACAACTATATATCGAAGTAAAAAGAACCAAAAAAATTAAGTAGTTAAATATTTTGTTCATTTTCTTATATATTCATTTATTATAAAATGTTTATTAATGCCATTTATGGTTTTTGCCACCATACCTGAGTGGATATAACATCATTTCCCTGGGCTTGAACGGCCTGTTTATAATTTGTAGGGTTGGTAGATTGTACATAAATCGGATAAGTCATTCTGGCCGGCATCACCCCGCCGTTTCTTAAACCGGGCCCTTTGGGCAATACCGGATGTCCGGTACGCCGGTATTCGAACCATTGTTGCAGGTCATTGCAAAACAAAGCGTAATATTTTTGTTTATGAATGAGTTCCATTTTTTCATCCGAAGAGTAGCTGTTAAACCATTGAATATCAGCATTTGTGAGCCAGGTTACAATATTTTCTCCCTGTTTTGGCCAGTCGGGAAGCCAGAGTTTAATGCTGGCTTCGGCACCTTTGTTGTAATAGTTTTCAGCAGAACCGCTTATCCATCCTTTTAAGGCAGCTTCTGCCAAAATAAAATTCAGTTCGGCATAGTTCATTATTTGCCCTGTCATTGGATCGGTTTGCATATTATTGGCCGGTGTAGTATTGGAGTAAAAGTAAGACTGCTTATTAGCAGGTTCTCCGGGATTATATCCACTGTTAATGCCGGCAAAACCTCCTGGTCCCTGAGCGATTCCCCACCGGTTTACTCCACTTTTTCCATAGGTGTTGATATCGATGCGTGGATCATTCCAGTCTGTAAGGTTTCTGATGAAAAAAGTAGCAAGTCCCGGCATTCTGAAATCCTGTTCGCGCACATTTATTGATAATGGCGAAATATAGGGCGCTGTGCCTGTCCATCTTAAAATTGCTGCATCCTGCACCGCGTTAAATGTAGGATAATTGCTCTGATTGGTTTCTGCAATTTCTTTAATCTTGGCCTTACACTGGTCTGCCACTTCTGATTTTCCTGATACTCTCAGCAAAAGACGCAGGTACATCGAATTGCCAAGTTTGCGCCAGCCGCTGATGTTGCCATTATACACAGGGTCGCTTTTTACAATGATTGGCTCATTGGCCGCCAGGAGCGTATTTGCTTCTTCAAGCATTTTAAACATTCCTAAATAAACATCTTTTTGTCGGTCAAATACCGGTTCCATGATGTGCCCCAGTTCATTTTTAGCGCTGGATGCCTGTGAGAATGGTATATCCCCATAAGTATCGGTGAGTATAGAAAATAGCCAAACCTGGCAAATCAGGGATATGCCTTTGTAACTTTTGTTGTTTGACTCCTTGTTATTATACATGTCTTTGAAATTGTTCAGCTCCACAAAAAGACCGTTCCATAAGTAGTCTGCCCATGTAGATCTGAAATCATAGCGAAATACGGTACCATCTGCATCGCTGGGCGATACTGTTACCTGCATCAGTTCATTGTTGAAGTTTCGGTTACGTAGCAGGTTATAGGTAAAAGAACTTACCAGGGCCGATGGTAACAATTGGTCGGGCGAAACCTGGGTTATATTATTGGGATTAGTGTTGATTTTATCAAAGTCCTTTGTACAGGAAATTGAAGAAACCAGAACCAAAAGTATAATATTATAATAAAATATTTTTTTCATATTTATGTATTTGGTCATTTTACATTTATTAAAATACAATTATCAGGTTGGCGCCAATTGTTCTGGTCGAAGGGAATTGGGCAATTTCAAAACCACGCACAATGTCTGTACCGC
Source organism: Chitinophagaceae bacterium (assembly GCA_023957575.1). Lineage (GTDB taxonomy): Bacteria > Bacteroidota > Bacteroidia > Chitinophagales > Chitinophagaceae > Niabella. Next base: position 1,020,178 of record JAMLGU010000001.1, read on the forward strand.
TAAGTGTGCCAAACTCGGGGTCGAACATTGGCCATGGCGACCAGATGAATAAGTCGCGGCCATAAATGCCGATCGATACTCTGCGAATGCCGCTGTTACTCAAAATTCTTGCAGGTAGCGTATAATCGAGCCTTGCTTCTCTGAATTTTATAAAATCAGTTCTGAAGGTACTTCCTTCAGCATTGTCGGTTCCCATGTGCGATCGGTAATAGTCATCAATATCGGTGGCTATTACATCGTTTTTACGGTAGGTGCCATCCGGGTTTTGAACAACTCCGTTTCCAATAATGCCATTATACCGGCCCGGCAGTGTTACTTTCAATTTTCCTTGTTCCACCATTTTATAATGCATCAATGAATGGGCTACACCTCCCCACTGGCCGTCAAACAAAAAGCTAAAGCGGAAAGCCTTGTATGAAAAATCGTTTGAAAAACCTAATTTCCCTTTGGGAATTGTATTGCCGATGTGTACAACTTCCTGCGTAATCAGCGCATTGCCGGTTACGGCATCATAAACCACCTGCCCGTCCGGAGCACGCACATAACCACGCCCATATAAGTCGCCCATGCTGCCGCCCACCTTAGCAACAATCTGTCCGCCGCCTACAGGACCCATGTTTAAAACAATGCTAGTGTCCGGCATATCCATAATTCTGTTTCGGTTGGTTGAAAAGATAATATTCGAATTCCAGCCAAAGCCGTTTTTCTTTTTAGCCTTTACAGGGGTTGTGTTAAGTGTAAGTTCAAGTCCTGTGTTTCTTACATTCCCCGCATTGATTACTTCTCTTGTAAAACCGGTGGAACGGTCAACAATTCTTTCCAGAATCTGGTTTTTGGTATTTCCCAAATACACTGCCACATCAATTCCTAAGCGATTTTTATACATCTTCACATTGCCTCCAAGCTCAGTGGTTACTGTACGCAGCGGTTTCAGGTTGGGATTGGCAAAAACTGCCGGATTCTGATAGATGCTATCAGGGAAAAGATAGTTTCTGGCATAATTATAAGACGTTCTGTAAGGTTCGGTGGTGCCGCTTCCCACACTGGATACAGACAGCCTCAACTTGGCAAAGTTGATCTTCTTGGGCATCTTGTACATATCCGAAAGTATCAGGCTTGTGTTGATTGAAGGGTAAAAGAACCCGGTACTATTTGTTCTGGTGGGCGTAGCTAATACACTGTTCCAGTCCTGCCTGCCCGAAATGTCCACAAATAAATAATTTCTGTATTCTGCCGCAATCAAACCATAAAAGCTATTTATTACATATTTGCTTTTGTATGGAATAAAGACAGGGTCGCCGGCGGCGCCTCCGGGATAAAACATGCCCGGCCTAAGTAAGGAGTCGGCCCTCATTTCTTCCCTTTCGTAATTATTTCTCAGGGTGCTTCCACCTCCTGTAAACGTCAATTTGATGTCTTTTGAAAATTCTTTTTCATATTTTAAAAGAAAGTCGTGGGTAATTTCTTTAGCAGTGATGTCTTGTGTGCGAAAACTACCCTTTGGCATTTTGGAACCTGCGTCATAAGGTCGCTTTTGTGCCCTGTGCTCTACACCATAGTCGGCCGAGGTTCTTACCAATAAACTCAGGTTTTTTGTAAAATTATAACTTAATTGAGCATTTCCGGTTACGCCGTTTCTTTCAGACCTATTGATAAACTGATAGGCAATGGCATAAGGATTTTCGGGGAAAGAACTGTATGGATAAAATATTTTGGTACCTACCAAATGATTCCCATTGGCATCATAAGCCCAGTAATCCTTCAACCAATCCAGATCGGCATTGGGCTGCCAAAAAATAAACCAGTACATAATGGACTGATTGCCATATCCGGCACCCGGTAGGTTATCGCTGTATTTATTGGTGTAATTAATTTTTGAAGACAGTTTTAATTTATTGGTGATATTGGAATTGATGGAAAAAGCCACCGTATTTCTTTTGTAACCGGTATTGGGCGTAATCCATTTATTCTGAACATTGGTGTACGACAGTCTGGCATTGGTTTTGCCAAAGTTGCCATCCAGCGTCACACTATTTGTTAACGTATTTCCCTGTTCAAAATATTTTCTCGATTTATTGGGGTATGGTATCCAGGGAGTGGGTATTGAGTCTCTGCCATGGCGAATTGGGTTGTACTGATAAAAAAGCTGACCGTCGAATCGGGGGCCATAAGCTGAACTGGTGGTTCTGTTGGCCGAAAATCCAAAATCATAGTCGGCTTGTCCATCTAAGCCCAGTCCGTATTCAAACTGCATATCGGGCCAGCGGTTTACTTCTTCAATATTGAATTTTGAATTCAGGGTAACACCCCATTCATTCTTTTTTCTTTTTGAAGATTTAGTGGTGATGATGATGGCGCCATTTGCGCCCCTTTGACCATAGAGTGCCGCAGCGCCCGGTCCTTTTAATACTGTTACCGATTCAATATCCTCGGGGTTAATATCGTTTAATCCACTGCCATAGTCTGCAGGCATATTGTCGCTACCTGTTCCATAAACGGCTTCACTGCCATTTGCGGTTCTTTTGGCGGTACTGTTATTTATAACTACCCCATCTACAACAATCAGCGCTTCGTTGTCTCCTGTGAGATTATTTTCACCCCGAAGAATGATTTTGTTAGACCCCGTAGGTCCTGCTCCCGAGCGTATCATATTTAGCCCGGCCACTTTGCCGGACAATGCATCTGTCCAGTTGCTGGAAACAGCATCGGTCAGGTCTTTGTTTTCAAGCGTTGTTTGAGAATATCCTAAGGCGCGGGCTTCCCTTCTAATTCCTAAAGCTGTGGTAACCACCACATTCTCCAAATCAGTGGTGCTGGCTATTAATTGAATAGAAATATTACTGTTTTGGCCAATTTTCATTTCTCTTGAATTGTAACCTACACCAGAGAATACAATTGTTTCGCCCGGACTTGCCATAATTGAATAGGAGCCATCTGATTTGGTTGTTGTACCCCTTGAAGTACCGGTGATTTGTACGGATATATGCTCCAATGGTTCATTATTGGCGGCAGCAGTTATTTTTCCGGTAATGGTTCGCTGCTGCGACCAAACTAAAGCCGGTACAGATAGTAACAACAAAAAAATAATGCCGGACTTAGTCATGATTTTTTGAAATATTAGTTTGTTGATCATTTTTGTGAGTTTGGTTATAGTTTTTTAGATTCTAATGATTGTATTTCTTTTTTCCAGGTAAGCGCTATCAAAATAATGGAAAGAAAGCAGGAGGCTACCAGAACCTCAAAACCACCATCCCAGCCCCAATGGTCAACCACATATCCCATAGCTGCGTTGGCAAACAAAGCGCCACCCAAATATCCGAATAATCCAGTTAATCCTGCCGAAGTACCTGCAGCTTTTTTTGGCACGAGGTCGAGGGCATGAACGCCTATCAGCATTACTGGTCCGTATATTAAAAATCCGATGGCAACCAAGGCAAAATTATCAATCATCGGATTGCCCGGAGGATTTTTCCAATAAACGATCACTGCCACTGCTACTAAAAACATATATATAATGGATGCCGGCGCTCTTCGGCCTTTAAAAACCTTATCGCTCAACCAGCCGCATAACAGCGTTCCGGGAATGCCTGCCCATTCGTACAGAAAATAAGCCCATCCTGTTCCGCTCAATGAAAAGCCTTTTGCTTCTTTAAGATAGGTAGGCGCCCAATCCAAAACACCGTAACGCACCAAATAAATAAAAGCATTGGCAAATGCAATATACCAGATGAGTTTGTTTGTGAGTACATAGTCAAACAGAATTTGTTTTGTACTTAATTCATTTTCATGGAAGGCATCATAATCTTTGGTTTGGGTCTTGGAATATTCTTCTATCGGCGGTAATCCGCAGGATTGAGGCGTATCTCTTACCAGCATATAGGCAACAAAAGCTATCAACACTGCTATTATTGCAGGAAAGTAAAGTTTGCCCTGCCACACGCCAAAAATTGAAAGCCCTGCCACAGCCAAAGGCGCCATTATACCGCCTCCCACATTGTGAGCCACATTCCAGATAGACATTTTGGTGCCGCGTTCTTTTACCGAAAACCAATGAACCATCACCCTGCCGCAGGGAGGCCAGCCCATACCCTGAAACCAACCATTGATAAAAAGAAAAACGAACATCACCGCAATAGAGGATGTGGCAAATGCAAACAGACCCATTGCTGCCGTGATTAATGCCGACAAAAACAGGCCAAGCGATAAGAAGATTCGGGCATTGCTTCTATCCGATTTTAGCGCCATTACAAATTTGCTGATGCCATAAGCAATTGAAATGGCAGACAATGCAATACCTAACTGCGTTTTGGTAAATCCTTTTTCAACCAAATCGGGTATGATTAATGAAAAATTCTTCCGCACAAGATAATAGCCTGCATAACCTACAAATATGCCTGTAAAAACCTGCCACCTCAGTTTATTATAGGTAGGTTCTATTTCTGCCTCCGATAATTGTTTTTTGTGTGGAGCCGGTTTCAAAAACTCAGTCAATTTCATCAATCAGTTTAATTTAGTTTAATAAATATTGTTCTGCCAATTTGGTATATGTTTCAACTTCTTTATGAATCCAGGCTTCATCTTCATTCAAATCTTTGGCCATAATACTTGCCACCTGTGGACAAATGCGGATGCTTTCGCGGGCATCTAACAGTAATGCCCTGGTACGCCTTGCCAAAACGTCTTCTACTGTTCTGGCCATTTCATGTTCTACCGCCCAGTGTACCTGTGCTTCATGCAGTTTAAGGCTTTCGCTAATCCATTGATCGGCTGCGCCATTCATCCGCTTGATAATTTCATCGGCATCACTGCCATAAAAATAAAGCGGATCCTGCCAATCATTCTTTTGAGAAAATCCATGTATTTTCAAATGAGCGGTTTCGGGTTTGGTGCCATGCCAGCCAAAATGTCTTTCGATGGCATTTACCATATCTTCGCCCATTTTGCGGTAAGTTGTCCATTTGCCGCCAATAATGGTAAATAAACCTGAGGCGGAAATAATGATTTTATGACTTCTGGAAATTTCCTTTGTTTTTTGATTGTTTTCTTTGGGGGCTGCCAACGGCCTTAAGCCCACAAAAACACTCAGTACATCACTGCGTTTGGGTTTTTTAATAAGGTATTGCCCGGCGGTTTTTAGTATAAATTCAATTTCTTTTTCCAAAGCATGTGGCTCAAGCGAAGGTTCTCCTACAGGGGTATCGGTAGTACCCACCACCACTTCATTGTGCCAGGGTACCGCAAAGAGCACCCTTCCATCACTGGTTTTTGGTATCATCAATGCATGAGTGGATGCGTAAAATTCTTTGCTGATTACAAGGTGAATACCCTGACTGGCTACTACTGTTTTGGCTGCCTTCGGATTATCCATTTTCAAAATATCATCCACAAAAACACCGGTTGCATTTACTACGCTTCTGGCTTTGATGGTAAATGGATTGCCCTTTTCTATATCAACAGCTTCAGCGCCTGCTATGGTATTTCCATCTTTCACTATTCCGGTTATTTTTACATAATTCAAAGCCACGCCTCCATTTTCTACAATACTTTGAGCAAGATTAACAGCCAAACGTGAATCGTCAAACTGGCCATCATGGTAGAGCACACCGCCGGTAAGTCCTTTGGTTTTGATGTCGGGTAAGGCTTCAATGGTTTTCTTTCGAGATATAAATATTGACCTGCCTAATGATAATCTGCCGGCTATCCAATCGTAAAATTTGAGCCCTATGGTATATTGAATCCGCTCCCAAAAACTATAAACCGGAATTATAAATGTTTGATTTTTAACGAGATGCGGTGCATTTTTTTGTAATAGTCCGCGCTCTACACTGGCTTCGCGCACCAGGCCCACATCGCCTTGTGCAAGATAACGCACACCGCCATGCACTAATTTAGTGCTACGGCTGGAAGTGCCTTTGGCAAAATCGGCTTGTTCTACCAATAAGGTTTTGTACCCTCGCGTAACTGCGTCTAAGGCTACTCCCAAACCTGTGGCGCCACCACCAATTACCAATACGTCCCATAATGTATTTTGGGAGGTGGCTTTTTCCAATAATTGAGTTCTGTTAAAGTTCACTGCGAATAATAATTTATTCAAATCGAAATATAAAAAAATGTATAAACAACCAATCGAAAGTAAAACTAAGTTGTTTTTATAACAAAAAGAAATAAAATGAGCGATATTTTATAAAATTCTTACAACAATTTTTTCAGTTCTTTGGGTTTGATTAATTTTGAATAGCATCTAATATAAAAAAATGAGCACACTTACCAGCAGACATGAACACATTATCAATAAGTTAAAAGAAAAGGGAACGGTTTATGTGGCCAATTTGTGTAAAGAACTGGATGTATCATCCGTAACAATTCGAAAGGATTTGAAATTTCTGGAAGACAAAACCCTTTTATTTCGTACTCATGGAGGAGCCACCCTCAACAATCCCTACATGCCCGACCGGCATGTAAACGAAAAGATAATGATGCAGGCTGCCGAAAAGCAAAAAATAGGCGAGTGTGCTGCCGGCCTGATTGTTCCCAACGACTGCATCCTGATAGCTTCTGGCACTACGGTGCTGTATCTGGCCAAAAACATTGCGGCATCGGGTCATCTAACCGTCATTACGGCTGCGCTTAATGTGGCTTTGGAGTTGATCCATCATCCTGATGTGGATGTTATCCAATTGGGAGGGCAGGTAAGGAGGACATCTGCCTCTGTTACAGGCACTTATGCAGGTAATATGCTTGATGATTTTTCATGCAGCAAACTTTTTTTGGGTGTAGATGGGGTGGATACTGAATATGGCATTACTACTACCAATATGATGGAGGCGCAACTAAACCGCAAAATGATTGAATCTTCGCAAAAAACGATCGTTTTGGCCGATTCCAGCAAGTTTGGCAAAAGAGGCTTTGGCAAAATCTGTGGAATGGAGGATGTGGATATGATTATAACCGATAATAATATATCCGAACACACCGCCGATTCGCTAAGGGCAATGGGGGTAGAGGTAATTATTGTGAAGGTTTAACAAAATCAGTTGGGTCATATTCAGTATCTTGCACCTCATGTCAGGGAAAAAGAAATCCTTTTTTAATTTTTCTACCTTGCGGCGTATTTTTCAATATGCGGCTCCCTATAAAAGAAAATTTTACCTGTCGGTAATGTTGGGTATCCTGCTGGCGATCATTACGCCGCTGCGCCCTATGCTGATACAACTGACTGTGGATAAATACATTACCAACTCAATGGCCAAAATGGTCGTGTATATTACGCTTATCCAGATTGGCATTATTATTATAGAAACCCTCATGCGTTTCGTGTTTTCTTTTACTATGGCATGGCTGGGCCAGGCAGTGGTGAAGGATATGCGGGTATCGGTTTTCAAAAAAATACTGGGGCTGAATCTCCGGCAATATGATCGCACACCCATCGGTACGCTCACCACCCGCACGATTAACGATATTGAAGCCATCAACGATATCTTCGCCGATGGGCTTATTCCGATTGTGGCTGATATCCTTTCCATTATTTGTGTGCTGGCTTATATGTTTTGGGTAGATTGGCGGCTGACCTTCATATCGCTCATACCTTTCCCCATCATGATTATTGCCACATATTATTTCAAGGAAAGCATCAATAAATCCTTTTTGAAGGTTCGTAATGCTGTATCGGCGCTCAATGCCTTTGTACAAGAGCATCTTTCGGGCATGGGTATTGTACAGGCATTTGTGGCTGAGCAAAGGGAGTTTAGCAAGTTTAAGTCAATTAACAAGCAACATCGAAATGCCAATATTCAGTCCATTTTTGCTTATTCGGTATTTTTCCCGGTCATCGAAATCATTATGGCGCTTTCCATAGGATTGATAATCTGGTACAGCGCCCGGCAGTCGCTAATCCTGCATGAAGGGCAGCAGGGCATCATCGTAGCATTTATTCTTTGCCTCAACCTGCTCTTCAGGCCCATTAGGATGCTGGCCGACAAGTTTAATACCGTGCAGATGGGCATCATTGCCAGCGAAAGAGTATTTACTGTGCTGGATAACGATGATGAGGAAAAAGCGCCGGAGGGGGGCTATTATATGCCTACGGGCAGGATGAGTGGAAATATTGCCTTTAAAGATGTTTCCTTTGCCTATATTGATGAGCAATGGGTGCTGAAAAATGTCAGTTTCGAAATAAAAAAAGGAGAAACGGTTGCCATTGTGGGGCACACCGGCAGTGGTAAAACAACCATTATCAGCCTCCTCAACCGTTTTTATACCATTCAGAAAGGCGCCATCTGTATTGATGGTATTGATATAAAAACACTTTCGCCCGAATATCTAAGGCGAAATATTGGGTTGGTGCTTCAGGATGTATTTTTGTTTTCGGGCTCTGTTATGGATAATATCACCCTTCGCAATCCCGAAATTCCTGCTGAAAAAGTAGTAGCTGCCGCCAAAATGATTGATATGCACGAGTTTATCATGCAACTGCCCGGTGGATATGATTATAACGTAAAAGAAAGAGGAGCTACCTTGTCATTGGGTCAAAGGCAGTTGATTTCCTTCATCCGGGCATTGCTTTATGATCCTTCCATCTTAATCTTGGACGAAGCAACCTCATCCATTGATACCGAAAGCGAAATGCTGATACAAAAAGCCACCGAAACGCTTATCAGGGGCAGAACCTCCATCATCATCGCGCACAGGCTCAGCACCATCCGCAAGGCGGATAAAATATTAGTGCTTGATAAAGGCGTTCTGGTAGAGTCAGGTACTCATGACGAATTGTTGGCTAAGGATGGTTTTTATGCACGGCTTCATAAAATGCAGTTTGAAAACCAAGGAGAAAGGGTAGGGGTGTAAAATAATTTTGAGAATAAATTAACAAAAATTTAGAGAGACAATACAAAATAAATCACGCTTTCATGATTTTTAATGTATTTTTCAACCAACACTTAATGTTCTCTCGGGAACTCCTTTCCTCGTTGGGTCATTCCAGTCCCATTAATGGGTAAAACATGATTTTGATTGGCCCAGCTCAACCATTTTGATTCTAATTCTTTAACCTTATCGGGAAATTTTGCTGCAAGATTATTCATTTCGGTTTTATCCTTACTTAAATCATATAGTTCCCAAGGTTTTTCATAGGGGACTTTATGAATACTTCGGGAAACTAATTTCCATTTTCCCTCCCGAATGGCCCTATTTCCTTCATGTTCCCAAAAAAGGGTGTTTCGGGGTATTTTTTTGCCCATAAAAATATTGGAAATGTCTATTCCATTGATCGGATTTGTCAGGTTTTCATGATAACTGGTGGGATAACTTGCTCCACTTGCAGCTAAAAAGGTAGGGAGCAGGTCTATCACATGTACAGGCTGGTTGTCCAAAATGGAGCCTTTAGCAGCAGTATGCCCGGGCCAACTGATAATGAAAGGAGCGTGGATACCTCCCTCATGTACTCTGGTTTTGTAAAGGCGGAATGGGGTATTGCTTACATTAGCCCAATAACCTCGGTAGCTGTCAAAACTTTTTTCGGTTCCGATGGTTTCAAGCAAGTGTGGTTTTTTGGCACGGCTCACATATTCTGCGCAAGCACCATTGTCGGACATGAAGATTACCATTGTGTTTTCTTTAAGTCCATTTTCTTTTAGTGCTTCTATGATTCGTCCAATGCCCTGGTCCATACAATCTACCTGAGCGGCATAGATGGCCATCCGTTTTACCCACATTTTTTTGTCCTGCTCAGGAATATCATCCCAGGCCGGAATGGTATCTTTGGGGCTAAGCGCTGTTTTTTTATCAATGATACCTATTTTCAACTGTTTTCTATACCGTTCCTCGCGCAATTTATCCCAGCCTTGCTCATATAAGGTCATGTATTTCTGAATGTCATTTTCTTTGGCATGAAGTGGCCAGTGGGGTGCATTGTAGGCTACATAGAGGAAAAACGGATTTTTAGACTTAGCTTTATTATGGATAAAAGCAGTTGCTGAATCGGTAATGGCATCTGTGAGGTAAAAATCGCTGGGGGCTTTCATCAAATCATTACCCGTTGTTAAAGTTGCCGGGTCAAAATAGCTTGCGGATCCTTGTAAAATACCAAAAAAACCATCAAACCCTCGTTGTGTTGGCCAGTTGCTTTGGTCGCCTTCGGGTCGGATATTGGAGCAAACATGCCACTTTCCACTTATATATGAAGTATAGCCGGCCGGTTTTAAGGCTTGTGCAATGGTTACACAATTTTTATTCAGGTCGCCTTTATATCCATATACATTTTGGTCAAAACCTGTCATGTAGCCCATGCCTGTATTGTGCGAATATTGCCCTGTGAGCAGGGAAGCCCTTGTGGGGCAACAACGTCCGGTATTGTAAAATTCTTTTAGCCTAATTCCGTTATCTGCCAGCCTGTCCAGGTTAGGCGTCTGAATTTCGCCGCCATAGCAGCCCAAGTCGGAAAAACCCATGTCATCTGCCAGAATAAGAACGATATTAGGTTTTGTTTGAGCTTTAAGCCCATAAGAAGACAACGAAAAAATCAATAATAATCCAAGTAATTTTTTCATGAAGCGATCGTTTAATGAAAAAAAATTTTTACAAAGTAAAATAGTTTCTTTAAGCAATGAGAAATTTTACTTTGTTTTTTGTGGCAGATGATTTTTGTTTGTATCTTCCTGTTTTTTCGGGAATCCGGTGGATTTTTAAAAAAAGGATCCTTCCTAAGTTGATTTTTTAAACAGGTTGACCTGTGTCTGTAGGGGGTAGAAAATCTCTACAAAAAGGGCAAAGCATCAATGTTAAAGGCGTTACACCACTTGTTGGATTCTTCGGGGCGCAATTTACCTTTGTATTAATCTATACTGCTTATCCCTTTTGGTCAAGTTAAAAGACATAACTTTGAATAATGACAGAAATAGAGAAATATCCGAAAGATTTTCAGGATTTCTTACCTTCTTTTCAACCGAGAATGATTGCTGGAATTACATTTTCGAATTGCGATGGCCTGTTGGATACAGTTGTCCTAAATGCGGTAGCAGTAAATATTGGATTACGGAGAATAAATTGATACATTTCTCGGAATGTGAATATTAGGGTTCAATAACAGCCGGAACGATTTTTCATGGCACAAGAAAACCGCTTTTATTATGGTTTCATATCATGTGGTGGGTTGCTGCACAGAAAACAGGAGCAAGTGCATACAATCTGATGGATTTTATGGGTTTTGGCGCTTATGAAACAGCATGGACATGGTTGCAGAAATTACGCAGCGCCAAGGTAAGAATTATTACTTCTAAAAAAACACTTTATGTCCTCCCCAAAAACTCCGCTTCACCATAGCTTATGACAGCTCTATTAATGGGTAAAATAGGATCTTTACTGGCTCAATTCAATGATTTTTATTTTAGTCAATATTGCGGCGTTCCTTTCATGAGGTGCTAAAATTCCTTATATGCTGAATCTGCCCTTGTATAAAATGATTTCCACAATTTGCCCATTTTTAGCCTTCCTCCCTTATCTTTGCGAAAATTTATTGGCAGTATGAGGTCTAATTGCTTCAAATCCTTGATAGTAGCGGCTTTAAGCCTGTTTTTTGTATTTTTTTCCAATGTTTTAATAGCACAGGAGGAAGCTCATACTGCTGTACCGGAATCAGAGGCTTCCTTTGACCCGGGTTCTGCCATTCTGCACCACATTGCTGATGCACATGATTTTCATTTTTTTGATATAAAAAAGGACGATGGCTCCAAATTCACTTTCAGTATTCCGCTGCCGGTGATTTTGTATTCTCCGCAAAATGGGTTTGATGTGTTTATGTCTTCAAAATTTCATCATGGCGAAGCAGCATACAACGGCTATAAATTAGAGCACGAGAAAATTGTACCCGTTGATCCCAATGTGAAAGTATATGATTTCAGCATTACCAAAAACGTGGCTCAAATGATTCTGGCAGTGATTGTGCTGATATGGATACTACTTTCAATGGTGAAAAAGTACAAATCGGGCCAGGGAGTTACTTCAGCGCCAAAGGGCATGCAAAACGCCATTGAACCGGTGATTACCTTTGTGAGAGATGATATAGCAAAACCCAATCTTGGGCCAAAGTATCAGAAATACTTTCCTTACCTGTTGACCTTATTCTTCTTTATATTAATCAACAATCTTTTTGGAATGTTGCCCGGCGCTGCCAATGTGAGCGGTAATATCGCATTTACGGCTATGCTGGGTATTATTTCCTTCTTTGTTATTTTGTTTAGTTCCAACAAGCATTACTGGCACCATATTTTCTGGTTTCCGGGCGTGCCGCTGCCGGTAAAGCTGATTATGCTTCCGGTGGAGCTGTTGGGCGTGTTTACAAAACCATTTGCGTTGATTGTCCGTTTGTTTGCAAACATGACAGCCGGACACATTATTATTTTGAGTTTTATCAGCCTGATATTTATTTTCAAAAATATGAGTACGGTGGCCGGTGTGGCATTTTCGCCCGTATCGGTTATTTTCTCAGTATTTATTTATTTAATTGAAATATTAGTGGCATTTATCCAGGCTTATATCTTCACCAATCTGACAGCCATTTTTATCAGTGGCGCTATTGGTGATCATCATTTTGAAGAGAATGTGGTAGATACGCATCATCACTAATTTGTATTTTTTTAACCAAATATAAAAACAGAGTCATGAGTTTAATGAATGTTTTACTGGAAGTTAGCGGAAGCTGGTCGCACTTTGGTGGCGCTATCGGCGCAGGTCTTGCGGCTATCGGTGCAGGTATCGGTATCGGACAAATCGGTAAAGGTGCCAATGAAGGTATCGCCCGTCAGCCTGAAGCAGCTAATGACATTCGTGGTGCAATGATCCTGGCCGCAGCGCTTGTAGAAGGTGTTGCGCTGTTTGCGGTAATTGCCGGTCTGCTGGCAGTACTGAAATAAGGACTGAACCACAAAAATTATACTGTATCCAAAGCAAAGGGCGGCGGATGCAGTATTCCTTTTAATCAAAAAGAGTTTAAAATATAAAATACATATTTAATTATGGGCTTACTTACACCTGATCTCGGTTATTTCGTATGGGCATTGATTATTTTTCTGATATTACTTTTCATCTTGAAAAAATTTGCCTGGAAGCCAATTATCAAAATGCTGAATGAGCGTGAACAAAACATTGCCGGCTCAATAGCCACTGCCGAAAAAATAAAGGCAGAAATGGCGCAACTGCAAAACGAAAATGAAGCCTTATTAGCAAAGGCGCGCGAAGAAAGAGCACAGCTATTAAAAGAGGCCCGAGAAACAAAAGAGAAAATTATCAACGAAGCTAAGGACGTGGCAAAGGTAGAAGCCGGAAAAATCATTACTGATGCCCAACAAGCCATCAACGCCCAAAAAATGGCGGCAATTACCGAAGTAAAGAACGAAGTGGGTAAAATGGTAGTGGAGTTGAGCGAAAAAATATTGAAAAAAGAACTTTCAGCCGCCACAAAGCAGGAAGATTATATCAACAGTCTGGTAAAAGAAATTAAGTTAAGTTAAAAAAAAGATTTTGAACGTCCGATGTTAATTTTTGAATGTCTAACATCTAACATCTAAAACCTAACATCTAACGTCTAAAATCTAACGTCTTACGTCTAACATCTAAAATCTAACGTCTAAAAATACAACATGCCTAATCCTCGTTTAGCTGCAAGATATGCAAAAGCCTTACTTGATTTTTCAATAGAACAAGGAAAGTTAGAAGAGATTTTTGCAGACATGCAATGGTTAGATGGAATTTGCAAATCGAACCATGATTTTACTAATCTGCTGCGTAGCCCCATCATCAGGGAGCAAACAAAGATTAATGTGATCAATGCAATTACTACAGGGCGAATCAATACAATTACACGTACTTTTTTGGACCTTCTGATTACCAAAAACCGTGAAGCGAATCTTGATGAAATCACTCAGGCTTTTGCAACGCAGTATCGCGCATATAAAAACATTAAAATTGTTAAGCTTACAACTGCTGTTCCGGTGGGAGACAGTGTGAAAAATGCTATTTTGAACAAATTGAAAGAAAGCGGCGATTTTCAAAATATTGAATTAGAGGAAAAAGTAAATCCGGGCTTAATTGGCGGGTTTGTGTTGGAAACCGGCGACAAAATGATTGATGCCAGCGTAGCCTACGACCTGAAAGCAATCAGTAAACAGTTCAAAAATAATGATTTCATTTATAGGGTTAGATAATTCAAAAAAATCTATTTACCCATACCCCGTAATTCTTATTGAATTTTTCCAATTTGTGCATCTTTTGTAAGAAGTGCATAATTTGGAATGTCCATTTCTGTAAGTTTCAGAAAACTAATTTTCTATATCAAAAAAGGCGACTTCTCGAAGAAGCCGCCTTGTAATTAAGCAATTATAATTGGGAGGTTATAACCCTCTTAAAGTATGCAGCCTGTGCCATTTATTGGTCTTCATTTCTTCAGATTGCTTCATGAAATCAGCTGCCTTTTGAGGGTCTTTTTGATGAATAATTTTATACCTGTTTTCGTGATACTGGAAGTCGCTGAGTGGTATAGACGGGTCTTTGGTATCCAGCACAAACCTTTCGCCCTGGGGTTTCAAAGGATTGTAGTGGAATAATGGCCAGTAACCGCTCTTTACTGCAAACTGCTGTTGTTCGGCGCCTTTGGCAATATCAATACCGTGTGCAATACAATGCGAATAAGCAATGATTAAAGACGGACCGGGGAATGCTTCAGCTTCCTGAATACAACGTAATGTGTGCGAATCATTGCCTGCCATTGCTATCTGTGCCACATAAGCTGTGCCATGGGCTATAGCCTGCATTGCCAGATCTTTTTTGCCGGTAGGTTTACCATTTACGCTAAACTTGGCGCTGGCGCCCAACGGAGTAGATTTGGACGTTTGACCACCCGTATTACTATATACTTCTGTATCTAAAACCAGAATATTTACATTTGCCCCACTGGCTAACACGTGGTCGAGGCCGCCATACCCGATATCGTAAGCCCAGCCATCGCCACCGATTATCCAGATTGATTTCTTTTCGAGAAAATCAGCCAGGTGGAAAAGGTTTTTCGCAGAAGGAGAACTTTCATTTTTGAGTTTTTCTTTCAATATCTGAACTAATTCTCTTTTTGCCTGAATTTCGGCTTCGGTGGCCTCAGGTGCTGTAAGAATTTTATCAACCAAGGTTTCGCCAATGAAAGGACGAAGTTCATCCAATAACTGCAATGCCATTTCTTTTTTCTTATTGGTTGCCAGTGCAAGTCCAAGTCCAAATTCGGCATTGTCTTCAAATAGGCTGTTTGCCCATGCCGGCCCTATTCCCTGAGCATTGTGCGTCCAGGGGGTGGTGGGTAAGTTGCCACCATAAATGGAAGTGCAACCTGTGGCATTGGCTACTATCATGCGCTCGCCAAAGAGTTGTGTTACTAATTTAATATAAGGAGTTTCTCCACAACCTGCGCATGCACCGCTAAACTCAAATAATGGTTGCAGAAACTGAGAACCTTTCACCGTGTTCTTATTTATCTTAGTGCGGTCCATTTCGGGGATAGAAATGAAGTAATCCCAATTGTCGCGTTCTGCCTCCTGGAAGGACTCTTTATCCATCATATTGATGGCTTTGTGTCCAGGTTCTGTTTTGCTTAATGCAGGGCAATATTCTACACAAATGCTGCATCCTGTACAATCGTCTGTTGACACTTGCAATGTGTATGCCTGTGTGGCTTTGTCAAATTCTTTACCAATTGGATCAACATGTTTCCAGGTTTCCGGGGCGTGTTCCAAAAGAGATTTATCATACACCTTGGCTCTAATGCTTGCATGTGGGCATATCAGGTAACACTTACCGCATTGTGTACATAGGTTTTCGTCCCATACCGGTACAGCATCAGCGATATTTCTCTTTTCCCATTTGGTAGTGCCGCTGGGATAAGTGCCGTCGATAGGGAAGGCGCTTACAGGCAGGTCGTCTCCTTGCCCTGAGATTATTTTACCCAATACGTCTTCTACAAATTCGGGCGCTCCCGGTGTTACAGGGTTGCCGAGAGGTGTTTCTCCTATTTGGAATTGAGTGTAATCAATCTCATATAATCCGCTGATTGCCATATCAATAGCGCCATAGTTCTTTTGAACCACTGCCTCACCTTTTTTGGAATAGGTTTTGTAAACGGCATCCTTAATTTTTGCAATAGCTTCTTCGCGAGGCAAAATATTACTGATGGCAAAGAAACAGGTTTGCAAAATAGTATTGATTCTATTGCCCATACCCGCCTCCTTGGCTACTGTATAGGCATTGATGGCATAGAATTTTATTTTCTTCCGAATAATTTCTTCCTGTATTTTTTTGGGTATATGCTGCCATACCTGATCTTTTGGATAAGGTGTGTTTAGCAGGAAAGTAGCGCCATCAACTGCATATTTAAATACATCATAAATAGACAGATAATTAAAGTGGTGGCAGGCTATAAAATTGGCAGAATTAATTAAGTAAGTAGATTCAATGGGTTTGGCGCCAAACCTAAGGTGCGAAACCGTCAATGATCCCGATTTTTTGGAATCATATACAAAATATCCCTGAACATGGTAATCGGTTTCATCACCAATAATCTTGATAGAGTTTTTATTGGCGCTCACTGTTCCATCGGCTCCAAGACCATAAAAAAGACCGCGGAATAAGTGTTGGTCTTCCAGATTAAAGTTTTTGTCATAATCTAAGCTGGAGAAGGTAATGTCATCATCAATACCAATGGTGAAATTATTTTTAGGTTTTTCTTTGTCCAGCTCATTATAAATGCCAACCACCATTGCCGGGGTAAACTCTTTGGAAGAGAGACCATATCTGCCACCGATTACTTTTGGATGAATGATATTATCGGTTTGATTCAAAGCATTGATAACATTCATATACAATGGTTCGCCTACACCATTTGGTTCTTTGGTACGGTCAAGAACGGCGATAGCCTTAACTGTTTTGGGGATAACATTTACAAATGCATGTACATCCATCGGGCTAAACAGGCGAACGATTACCACACCCACCTTTTGACCGTTATTATTCAGGTAATCAACAGTTTCTTTTACAGCGCCGGCTCCTGAACCCATAATCACAGTGACCTTTTCAGCATCTTCGGCACCGTAGTATTCATAAATTTTATATTGACGTCCGGTCAGTTTTGCAAACTGATCCATTGTTTCCTGAGTGATGCACGGCACATTATTTATATAGGTGTTGGCAGCTTCCCTGCTTTGGAAAAACACATCAGGATTTTGAGCCGTTCCCCGAATAAAAGGATTAGCCGGATTCAAAGCCCGTTCTCTATGTGCCCTGATAGCCTCCATATCCAGCATTTGCAGTATAACATTGTCTTTCACCAATGCCACCTCATTCAATTCGTGAGAGGTACGGAAACCGTCAAAAATATTCAGGAAAGGAATTCGGGCTTTAAGAGTTGCGGCATGAGCTATCATGGCCATATCCATTACTTCTTGCGGGTTATTGCCAAAAAGCATTACCCAGCCGGTAGAACGGCAGGCCATCACATCGCTATGGTCGCCAAAAATGGAGAGCGCATGTGTGGCAAGAGTTCTTGCTGCAATATGAAATACCGTAGGCGTAAGTTCTCCGGCGATTTTATACATATTGGGGATCATTAGCAATAAACCCTGCGAAGCGGTAAAAGTAGATGCAAGTGTTCCGCCTTGCAATGCACCGTGAATGGTACCTGCTGCACCGGCTTCACTCTGCATTTCTGTAACCTGTGGCACAGTGCCAAACACGTTTTTCATACCTTTTGCACTCCATTCGTCCGCCCATTCACCCATTGTGGATGAAGGAGTTATAGGATAAATGGCGCAAACTTCGCTACACTTATACGCAATATAAGCAGCAGCTTCATTACCGTCCATTACCTCAAACTGAGGTTTAACCACGGCTTGTTCGGGGAGTTTATTGTCCATAATTAAATCTGATTTTAAAAAGTCAAAAGTACCATTATTAATTAGCCCAAAATATGAATTATATCATTTTTAAACATTTGATTTATTAGGTTTTTGATTTGTAAGAATCAGTTTAAAGATAGGTCAATGGCTTTTACAAACATAAATTAAAACAATCATATTACCCCGTAATTTTGGCTAAAAATAACTAATGTTATGTTTATTATAATATGTTGTATCAGGATTATAATATATTGTTGATAATGAATTGAATATTACTTTTAGTTATTCACTTTTCACTTTTAACTTAACACTAATATGTGGTGGATTTACGCCTTGCTTTCAGCATTGTTTGCCTCTCTGACAGCCATTTTTGCAAAAATAGGTGTGGAAAATGTGAGTTCTAATCTGGCTACGGCCATTCGAACGGTGGTTATATTATTCATAACCTGGGGAATCGTTTTTTTCAATAGCGAACATAAGTCATTGAGTACCATCACCAAACACAGTCTTGCCTTTCTCATTCTTTCGGGAGTGGCCACCGGTTTGTCATGGCTTTTCTATTTTAAAGCATTGCAGCTTGGTGCGGTATCTAAAGTAGCGCCGGTTGATAAACTGAGTGTAGCGCTGACCATTGTTCTCTCTGTTATTTTTTTGCACGAAGTGGTAAGCTGGAAAGTGGCTTTGGGCGCAGGGTTGATAATCAGCGGCACTATAGTGTTGATTTATCAATAAAGCTTCAAATTCTTTATTTTTAGCATTAGGGAACTTTTTATATCCAAAAAAAATTGAAACAGTAAAAAATAATCGAAAATAATTAGCCTATATCGTTTCTACCAATTCCACTTCATAAACGGCATTGAACAAAAAAATTTTCCCTGTAGCCAATTCGGTACATTCATGTCTTTTGGTGCGTTTTTTCCCTTTTTGGAACCGGCGACCATCATTGAGTCTGAAAATGCTTCCAATAGGTATTTGCTCTACCAGCATGTGGTTATTTTTCTTTATATTGTATTGATACAGAACCCTTTGCAGTCCATCTTCGGCACAGGTAGAGGCTCCGGGGTTCTTCAGCGTTTTGTGTAATTCTTTTTCGATATCAGGTGGAAATACTTTGTGTTCAATAAATTGTGCCAATATCTGGCCATAAATCGTTTTCCACTCTTTGCCATGCGATTGCACCCTTCGCCCATATTTTTCAAAGGTAATGAGGTGCGCCAGTTCGTGAAGCAATGTTATAAGAAAGGCAAATTTATTAAGATTGCCATTAACGCTTATGCGATGGTTGCGGCTGTCTATTTTATGCCTGTAATCTCCCAAAATTGAATCCCTGCTTTTCGCTATTGTAAGGTGTACTTTGTAGTGATTGAGGTATTCGACAACCGGCTCGTAGGTGCCTTCCGGCATATAATCGGCTAATTTTAAGAGGGGTACTTCTTTCTTAGGCATTATTTTTCTTAAACAAAATTTTTCTCAATACAGATACTTCGGCAATTGAATATAGGGCATATATCCCCAGACAAATAAATAGCGTAGCCCTGTCAACAATGCCGTCTTTGGAGTAAATATATAAAAATGCAGCAGCAGCAATAACGGCTATTCTTACTAAAAAACCGGCATAAAAGTTTCGGAGAAATGCATGAGGATTGGGATTGCTAAATGATTTTAGCGTTTTTTGCATTGTATATACACTCAGTAATAACAATATTAAATTTGCTGTCAGCACAGCGTTCAGGTCTATCTGATGCCCTGTTAAAAAACTCCTGAAGCTTAATCCTAAAATATTAAGAATCAGGAAAATACTTACCAATATCCAAATAGGTCGGCTACTTATCTTTTTGTCTGTCATTTATCTTTTTTTTGTTGGTTTCTTTTATAAGCTTGTAAAAAGTTACTACCAGAACCAGCAAAGGTAAGCAGATGATGAATAAAGGCGAAACACTCCATTTTTCATCTAATTGGATACCTGCATAAACTGCAATTCCAATGAGCGCCAGCAGCTCGGCGGTAAGTCCTGTATATTTCAGCCAGGGCGTAATTTTCTTTTGATCCAACACTTTTGTTTTTTGATAAAGATAAAAAGAACACTGAAAGAAACGCTTTGAATATGCTAAATTTTGGATTAAATGATTTATGCTCGCATCAAATAGTTATTTTTGGTATCAATTAATTTGTTTTAAGTATTTTCATGGGTTGAAGAAAAAAATTAATTTTAGGCAAAGAAAAAATTCATAATAATAGGAATGAGAACGTCGGTAAAAATTTTTTGGTATATTTTTTTTGGAGGATTTGGAATACTTCTGGCAATCATCCTACTTGCTAATTGGGGAGTTTTTGGAAAAATGCCTTCGATGCTTGAGTTGGAAGATCCAACCATGATGCAGGCTTCGGAGGTTTTTGCTTCCGATGGAACACTGATGGGTAAGTATTACCTGCCAAATGGTAACAGAACGGTTGTAAAGTACAAAGATATTTCTCCCAATATTATTAATGCGCTTACTGCTACTGAAGATAAGCGGTTTTATAATCATTCGGGGATTGATTTCAGAGGCACTTTAAGAGCGATTTTACTACTCGGCAAGGAGGGCGGAGGCAGCACAATTACCCAGCAATTAGCATTGGCTTTGTTCAATCAGCGAGCATCCAATAAAGCAATTCGGGTGATTCAAAAACTGAAGGAGTGGATTATTTCGGTTAAGTTAGAAAGAAATTTTACAAAAGAAGAAATTCTGGCACTCTATCTTAACGCAGTTCCGTTCAGTGATAATATTTATGGTATAAAAAATGCATCAAGAACCTTTTTTCAAAAAGAGCCCGACCGGGTTTCGGTAGATGAAGCAGCTTTGCTGGTAGGTATGATTAATGGACCGGGTATATACAATCCGCGCCGTAATCCTAAGGCTTCGCTTGACAGACGCAATCTTGTGATTAGCAGGATGGTAGAAAACGGGAACCTCACTGCCGCCGAAGGCGCTACTTTGCAGGCAATGCCTATCAAACTTAACTATAAAAAGAGAGATGACGAAATTGGTTATGCTCCTTATTTTAGAGAAGTGCTTAGGGATGAAGTGAAAAAAATATTGAAAACCCTGCAAAAACCTGATGGTTCCAACTATAATATCTATGAAGATGGTTTAAAAATTTATACCACCATCAATCCTGTGATGCAAACCTATGCAGAAGATGCTGTAAGCGCTCAGGTGCCATCGCTTCAAAGAGCCTTAGTAAGTCAGGGTTTTATAAGAAGCGGCGCTGTTTGGAAAGGGAGAGATAATATTCTGGAAAGAGCCATGAAGGAAAGTGACCGGTGGAAAAACCTGGCTGACGACGGATTGACAGATAAGGAAATAAGAGCCACCTTCTATGAAAAAACACCCATGAAAGTATTTGCCTGGAATCCACAGCGTGAAAAAGATACGGTGATGACGCCAATGGATTCTATTAAGTACCACAGAGCCATGGTACAAGCAGGTTTTATGGTGATGGACCCTGTAACAGGCGAGGTAAAAGCCTGGGTGGGTGGCATCAGTTTTAAAACTTTTAAGTATGACCATGTAAACCTGAATACCAAAAGGCAGGTAGGGTCAACCATAAAACCGTTGTTATATGCTCAGGCTGTAGAAGAGAGAGGTTTCACTCCAGAAAGCGAAGTTATAGATGCACAACAAAACTTCGGAGGCGGCATGTTGGTTCCGGCCACCGGCCGAACCTGTACCGGAAGGAGTATGACGATGGCTTCGGCATTGGCATGGTCGCGCAACTGTGCTACTGCATATATTATGAAGCAGGTAGGCGCACCCCAGTTTTCGGAGTTTTTAAGAAGGATAAATATTCCTACAAAAGTGCCTGCTTACCCCTCTATTGCATTAGGCGCTTGCGAACTATCTTTGTTTGAGATGCAATGGGCTTATTCCATGTTTGGAGGCAGGGGATTTTCTACCAAGCCTTATTTTATTAGCCGTATTGAAGACAGGAACGGCAATCTTATCAAAAGATTTGATTTTAGCGTAAACCGCAAGGAGGCTATTAGTGAAGCTACGGCATACATAATGACCAGGATGATGCAGGGCGTAGTGGATAAAGGTACAGCCGCAGGGCTGCGAGCAAGATTGGGCGTAGCTGAAATGGCAGGAAAAACCGGTACTACCAATGACAATTCGGATGCCTGGTTTATGGGGTTCACGCCACAACTGCTGGGTGGCGTGTGGGTTGGTTGCGATGACAGGTTTATAAGAAATGAAGGTTCCGGCGGCTTTGGTGGCGCTGCCGCAAGGCCTATATGGGAGGCGTTTTTTCGCAAAGTATTTGCAAATCCATCTTTAGGAATTTTGAAGGATGAGAAATTCATAGAGCCGCCAACACTCTCAAATGATATGGGCATGGCCGATCCTTCGATTTATGTAACATCCGAAAATCCGGAACCCAGAGCCGAAGGGCAGGATGCAGGGGTGGGCAGCGAGCAGGATTATATGCTGAATAATGAAGAATATATTGGCCCTGAGTCAAAACCCTTTGTAGAAGAAAAACCCGAAAAACCCGTAAAGGATACTGTTAAGAAAGAACAACCTAAGGCAGTAGTTACAGAGGAACCAAAGAAAAAGCAAAATATATTTAAAAAAATATTTGGTAAAAAACAAAATAAAGGTGAACAACCCAATACCGATAAGAAAGAAAAAGAGCATGAATAAATTTCCTGATACTTGGAAATTTTAAAATAATATGCTTTCTTATTTATTAAGGAATATGGTTCATTATAATTATTTTGTGTAGGACTCCTGTTTCTAAACAAAAGAGAATTATTTCAAATAAAGAAAAAGTATTCTTAAAAAAATAATTAGTAGTTGCTTGCCTGCTATGATATGATAATTAGAGGTATGGTTGTTTCCCTAAAAGAATGTTTTTCTATTCAAAAAAAAATTTTTGGGCTTTTAGGCTTCGTTTTAAAATAAAACACTATTTTTCACCCGTATTACTAAATCAAATAGAATATGGTACTTAATGATTGTGTGAAAAACAAATGCCAAAAGCTGCATTTAATAAACAATACACTAAAAGGGAGCCTAATTGCATTTTCTTTTATAGCTTTTGTATTTCAGGCAAATGCGAAGCATTTATTTACAGAGAATTTGCATAGCAAAAGAACGACTTTCGGGGTGGATAGGTTACTGAAAACAATTACGGGGAAAGTAGTTGATGAGTCAGGAACCCCCATTTCCGGCGCTATCATCTCCGTCAAAGGGAAGGCGGCAAATGCAACTACTACTGATGGAGGCGATTTTTCGATCAATGCAAATGAAGGAGATGAACTGGTTGTAACCCATATTTCCTACCTTTCAAAAACTGTAAAATTAGGTTCCGAAAGCAGCCTGATGATTACGCTTCAGTTAAACACCAATAATATGGAGCAGGTTACCATAACCGGCTATACCAATTATGCCAGAAGCAAAAGCCCGAGTTCTTCCACACAAATTGGAGCTGCCAATATTAATAAGGTGCCGATGAGTTCACTGGACCAGATACTTCAGGGGCAGGTACCCGGCCTGAGTGTTATTTCCAGTTCGGGCCAGCCCGGCCAGAGCGCCTCAGTGGTTATCAGAGGTATTGGCTCCATCAGTGGGTCTTCTGCACCATTATACATTATGGATGGAGTACCGGTAGAGGCAGGATATTTTCAAACCATTAATCCCGAAGATATAGAATCCATGACGGTGCTTAAAGATGCATCTGCCAAAGCGATGTACGGTTCCAGAGGCTCTAATGGCGTTATTATCATTACTACCAAAACAGGAAAAAAAGGAAGGCTGTCCGTAAACTACAGTTCACAATATGGTATAGCTACTTTAACACAGCCTACCTTCGAAATGATGGATTCGCGCGAACGCTTGCGTTTTGAAGAAGAAGTGGGGTTAGAAACCGGTAGAGATATTGGTCCCGGTTGGCGCTTTTCGCCCAAAAACCCTAATTATGCCACACAATCAGCGGCATGGCAGCAAAATGCAAATCATATTTTGGATAGCCTGAGAGCAATGAATACCGACTGGCGCGACTTGTTTTTCCAACATGGAAAATTTATGGAGCAGCAGGTTAGCCTGAGTGGCGGCAATGAAAATATTCAAACATATAATGCATTTGGATATTGGAAAGAACAAGGTATTGTAAGAGAGACGGGAATGGATAGATATTCTCTTCGTAGCAATACCAATATGACTTACGGCAAATTTACCGCAGGGCTTAACCTGAATCTGGGTTATTCCAATTCTAAATTTACTTATAATGAAGGCGGTACCAGTGTAGGCTCTCCTATGGCATCTGTGTATTATGCTTTGCCTTATGAGTACCCTTACACTTCGGATGGTGTGTTTCATGCTACAGATACCGACAGACCATTTTATGATACACGCGAAGGAAGCAGGGGAATAGATGTGCTATATGGAACTTCGGATAAAACGGCACAATTGAAAACGATTTTAAGCCTCAACATGGCTTATGAAATCCTGAAAGGATTAAAAATCAGTACCCGGGCAGGTATTGATTTAAGAAATTCAACTGATCAAACATTCATTAATCCGCTTTCTTATATCGGAAGCAGACAAACCGGCCAAAAAGGTTCCTTCGGCGAAGGCTACAGAAGAAACTTCAATTTGGTTTCTACTTCCGGAATTACATATAAGAAAAGAATGGATATACATGATTTTGAAGTTTCCGGTTTTTTTGAATACCTTTATAACAATTATAAAGCATTCAGTTACAGAGGATACGGCCTCGATGATCGCCTTCCTGAAACGCCTGCCGGTATCACCGTAAGCACTGCCTTTTTACCGAGTTTGGGAGGCAGTCGTTCCAACAGTGCCATGATTTCATATATGGGTGTGGGGCGCTATACCCTTAATAATAAATATACCCTTACAGCAAGCTACAGATATGATGGCGCTTCTTTATCGTCGGTTCCCTTAGCCAATCGTTGGCATGGGTTCTACTCAGTGGGTGCCAGTTGGGATGTAAAACAGGAAAATTTCCTGATCAACAGCAATTTTGTTTCAGCACTGCGTTTCAGAGCCAGTTATGGTCAAACAGCCAGCCCTTTTGGAAGCAGTTTTGCTTATTTGCCCACCTATTCCGTAAGTACTTCTTATGGTGGTCAGCCTGCAATCAAACCTAATAATATCGGGAATCCCGGTTTTGATTGGGAGTATGTGGATGAGTCTAACATAGGATTTGATCTTTCACTGTTCCAAACTCAAAGGTTGAAACTCATTGTTGATTTATACAATAAGATAACCAGAAATATGTTCATTGACCAACCTCTTTCTGCTACTTCAGGCGCTACTTCGGCACCATTAAGTACAGGTAAAATGGGTAATAAGGGTATTGAATTTAGTTTAAGTGGCGACATTTTGCAAAGCAAACAGTTTAATTGGAATGTGGGTGTAAATGCAGGATATAACAAAAATGAAATTTTGCGTGTAACAGATGTTACTGATGAGCTGCCGGATGGCGATACAAGAATTATAAAAGTAGGATTACCCTACGGTACTTATTTTGCTCCCCGATGGGCAGGTGTAGATAAAGAAACCGGTGATGCGCTTTATTATAATAAGGATGGCACCATTACAAATGTTTATAATGAAGAGCAACAGGCAGTACCACTTGCTGCCAGCATGTACCCCAAACTCACCGGCGGTATTACCAGTTCTGTAAGGTGGAAAAACCTGACTCTGAATGCCTTGTTCTCCTTTGTATCGGGTGTGCAACGCTGGAATAATATAGATTTTTACATAGAAACCGAACGATACATGACCAGCAACCAGAGTAAAAGAATGTTGTATGACCGATGGAAAAAGCCGGGTGATGTAGCTGTTTTACAAAGAATAGATATTCCCAGAAACTTTACCTCAAAGGACATTCAGGATGCTTCTTTTATGAGGCTCAGAAACTTGAAACTGAATTATAGTATCCCTGCCGGATTGTTCAGAAAAACCATTTTTAAATCTGCTGATATTTTTGTTCAGGGCGAAAACTTACTTACCTGGACAACATGGCGCGGACTTGACCCCGAAAACAATCGTCAGTATGGAAGATTTGAATATCCAAACGCCCGCAAATTCACAGCAGGTATAAGTATTAATTTTTAATTTGAATAGTCATGAACATAAATAAAATATTAATTCTGTTTTTTTGTATCGGTTTGATGTTTCAATCCTGCTCTAAGCTGGATACGCCACCTTCCGATTCAATTGACCCGTCGAAAGCATTTAGAAACCTGAATGATTTAAATATGGGTGTTCTCGGCGCTTATGCACCATTGACCTATACTTTAATTGAGGCATCAGCCATTGTATCAGACGAAGTGATGTTGCCAACAGAAAATACAGTGTCGAATACCGCAACCCACAGATGGCTGTATAATTCATCCTATGGCTCTGTTACATCGGCGTGGAGTGAATATTATGTAGTGATAGATCGTGTTAATCGTGTTTTGGAAGCAGTGCCAAACATCCAGGTAAATGCCGGCACTCAGGACTTATTGAACCAGTATCAGGGAGAGTTATTGGCGCTCAGGGCTTTTGCTCATTTTGAGTTATTAAGAACATATTCATCCTCTTATGAACCGGATGGAATGGGTGTTCCTTATATGAAAAAAAGAGCGCTTTCGTATCCTGCGCGAGCTACAGTGAAATCTAATTTTGAAGATATCAATGCCGACCTGAAAGCTGCTAAAGACCTGATTCCTGCCGGTTTTGGCAATAATACCCGGATTACAAAAACGGCTGTCGCTGCTATACAAGCCAGAGTGGCGCTGTATGAAAAAAATTGGGCAAATGCCGTTACCTACGCCTCCGAAGTAATTGCAAAAGAGCCCCTGGCACCAAAAAATGATTTTGGAAAAATATGGTTAGATAATAGCCAGGCAGAAGTAGTATGGCAGTTGGCAAGAGTGATAGGCGACTCCAGAATTGGCGCAGCCTTTTTCCGTGAAACCGGAGATATAGTATTGTATGCCCCTTCGTTTAAGCTGATTGATATGTTTAACCGTACTGACGATATTCGGTTTAACACTTATATCACTTACAATCAGGCAAGAAAAGACAATTCGGGTGGTGTAAAATCAGCTTATCTTGTAAAAAAATACAATGGTGCCGATCCCAAATATTTGGGCCTTACGCCTATTAAAATGTTTCGTACCGGAGAAATGTATCTGATTCGTGCAGAAGCTGAACTGGAAAATAACAGTGGTTCAGCCGGAATTACTGCCGCTACCAAAGATTTGAATGATTTAAGAAATTCCAGAATTTTCAATTATACCAATCAGATATTTAATGATAAGCAAAGCCTGCTAAATGCTATTTATGACGAACGGTTTAAAGAACTGGCATTTGAGGGGCATCGCTTTTTTGATCTGAAACGCAGAAAAATGCCGGTGGTACGCCTGCCGCAAGATGCAATAAATACCTCCGGTGCAGTAAGGCTGGAGCCTACCACGGCACAGTACTGCTTCCCGATTCCGGCAGATGAAATGTCGGTAAACAAAGCAATGGTACAGAACCCTAATTATTAAAGCCAGTTATTTGATTTTGAAACTTTCTGTAATTATAATAAGTATTGTAGTTTTAGTGAGCGCTTGTAGCAAAAAGGATAATCGTAATCCTTTTGATCCGGGCGCTCCAAAGCCACCCGAACAAGCCACTCGTTCTGCTTCAATAGGTATTGTGGGCGATACTGCTGATGTGCAGACTGTTACCAAATCAGGCATTGTGATTATGGGTGGCGGTACTGATGTGGATGCGGCTTTTCAATGGATGATTGAACGCAGTGGAGGAGGAGATGTAGTGATCATTCGTGCTACCGGCACCGATGCTTACAACTCTTATGTGTATAAATTAGGGAAAGTAAATTCGGTAGAAACGCTTAAAATTGATTCCCGAAAATTGGCCGAAGACGACAATGTAGCCCGAATTATTAAAAATGCAGAATTATTGTTTATAGCCGGTGGCGACCAGGCCGATTATGTAAATTACTGGAAAGGCACAAAAGTGATGGCTGCGATCAATTATCTACTCACCGAGAAGAAAGTACCCGTGGGAGGCACAAGTGCCGGCGCAGCTATTTTAGGAAATTATTATTACAGCGCCGAAAGAGGTAGCGTTACTTCAGCAGCAGCTATGGCTAACCCTTATGTAAATGATATTACTTTGGGTAAAGATGATTTTCTACAGGCGCCTTTTCTTCAAAATATAATTACAGACCAGCATTTTTCGCAACGCGAAAGAGAAGGCCGTGCTATTGCTTTTTTGGGAAGGATAATGAAAGATTGGAACAAAACACCTTATGCCATTGCAGTAGATGAAAAAACTGCCGTGTGTATTGATGAAACCGGTATGGCTACAGTGGTAGGAGCCAATAAAGCATTTTTTCTTAAAACAGATGCAGCCAAAAAGCCGGAGGTGCTTACAGCCAATAATCCCATAACCTGGAATAATGAGGGCAAGGCGGTTCAGGTGTCGGCTATTGCTGCCTCGGTTAGTAATAATAAATTCAATATTAACACATTTACTCCGGCTAATTCAAACGGACTTGAATCTTTCTGGTGGTCCGTGGTTTCGGGAAATCTGATATTAGTGCGGCCATAATAAAAAATTAATGCAAATTAGAAAACACATATTGTTCATATTGTTTTCCCTATTGGGATTGACGATTTTTTCACTCGGTCAGCCCAAAGGAAGTTTATTTATTATTGGCGGAGGCGAGCGTTCACCGGATTTGACTAAAGAATTGGTTTCCACTGCCAACTTAAGACCTGGAGATTATATTGCTGTATTGACAATGGCTACCAGTCTGCCTGAGCAGTCAACTTCTTTAATCAGCAACCAATTGTCCGAATTTTGTAAGAACCGCATATCGACATTCAATTTTTCAAAAGAGCAGGCAAATGATGATTTAATTCGGATAGACTCTGTTAGGAATGCAAGATTGGTTTACATAACCGGTGGCGATCAAAATAAATTTATGAACGTAGTTCATGGCTCAAAATTATATGAGGCATTGCATTATGCCTACAAAAACGGGGCAACCATTTCGGGAACAAGCGCCGGAGCAGCCGTCATGTCCAAAATAATGATTACGGGTTCTCAAAAAGAAACCGGTACCGCAGGTGATTTTAAAGTAATAAAAAAGGGAAATGTAATTACTGCTGAAGGAATGGGCCTTTTGACAAATACCATTATAGATCAGCATTTTATAATGCGAAGCAGGTATAATCGGCTTTTGAGTGTTTTAGGGGATTATCCCGATAAAATGGTTGTGGGGATAGATGAAAGCACAGCCATCGTTGTTAAAAACAAAATAGCAAAAGTTATTGGTCAAAGTCAGGTGGTAGTTATTTCAAATCCAAAAAAAATAAAAACGTTTAATAATAATAAACTTTCATTTAAAAATGCAAGATTTTCTCTGTATATGCCGGGAGAACAGTTTGCTATAAATTAATTTAAAATTTGGATATCAAACATAAAAAAGTAAAATTATGATGACTGTAATGCATAAACTTTTACCCGCTTTTCTGTTAGTTTTGATAATAGCAGGTTGCAAAAAGGAAAAATACGATTTTGATTCGTTACCCGATACTGTAAAGAGTTTCTATACCTTCAAAAATACAAAACTGCTTATAGATGAACCTATTCAGTTCAATAATGAGTCGGAAAATGCTGAAACCTACACCTGGGATTTTGGCGATGGAACTAAGTCTAACGAAAAAAATCCAAATAAGACTTATAAAAATCCCGGCACCTATACAGTTTTGCTCAAAGCAGTGGGCAATGGCGGAACGGGTAACTATTCCAAAGATCTGGTAGTGATAGACCCCAATGCAGTAACCAATGCCGATAAGGAGATGTACTTTATTGAGTATGGTGCCAAGTTTATTAAAAAGATATCCTTAGATCCCGGTTCTGTAGCCGAAAATGTGGTTAGTATTGCCGATAAACGTGGCGTAAGTATTGCCTACGATGTAAAGAATAAGAAGATTTATTATACCGATTTTGAAGATTCTGATGATGGTAAAATCTGGAGGATGAACCTTGATGGAAGTAATATGGAAGCGCTTGTATCGGGCATTACAGATCCTTACGCCGTAGCCATAAATCTCAAAGGAGGTAAAATTTACTGGGCAGATGATGATGGCAATGTGTCAAGAGCCAATCTGGATGGAAGCAATGTGGAAAAGGAATTTATTCATATTGCAGACGGACAGATGAGAGCGTTGGCATATAACAGCAAAACCGATGTATTATATTTTTACGAAGTAAATAATGAAGATTTGTATTCGGCTAAAAGCGATGGATCGGGCGTAGGAAAAATTATTGAAGGCGCTTATGGCTATGGAATGTTTGTGGATGAAATAAATGACAAAATTTATTATGAAGACAGAAATAAACCGGCCATCATGAGAGCCAATCTGGATGGTTCGGGTATTGTAAAAATAGCGGATGCACCGGGTACACGGGTTCATGGAATGGCTATTGATTACAGTTCTAATAAATTTTATTGGGCAGATAGAGATAAAAGTGTGATAAGACGAGCTAATCTGGACGGAACCGGAGCCGAAACCTTCCTTTCCGGATTAAGTAGCCCAAGAGGTATTTTTATAAAAAATAAAGAATAAAACATACTGAACATTAAAATTGAAAAGGCTGCCTCAATCGGTAGCCTTTTTTCATAAATTGGATTTATAGCTTAATTCTTTTATGCTTACACCCGGTTTTTAAAAAATGGTGGTTATCTTTGTGCGAATTTTTTTATCATAACACTTTACACAATATTTTATTATGTCAGATATTTTTGAGAGAATTACACAGGATTTAGGCCCTATCGGTCAGCACATGGACAGAGCACACGGTTATTTTTCATTTCCAAAGTTAGAGGGCGAGTTAGGCCCCAGAATGAAATTCAGAGGAAAAGAAATGATAGTTTGGAGCCTGAATAACTATTTGGGCTTAGTTAACCATCCTGAAGTAAGAAAAATAGATACCGAAGCTGCAGCTAAATACGGAATGGGCAACCCTATGGGTGCCAGAATGATGAGCGGAAATACCGATATGCACGATGAGCTGGAAAAAGTACTGGCCGATTTTACCAAGCGCGAAGATGCTATGCTGCTAAACTTTGGTTATCAAGGAGTTATGAGCTGCATTGATGCTCTGGTAAACCGCCATGATATTATTGTATATGACAAAGAATGTCATGCCAGCATCTTAGACGGCATTAGAATGCATGTTGGTCATACTTACTCCTTCAAGCATAATGATATAAAAGACTGCGAAAAACAACTCGCCAGAGCAACAAAAATGGCCGAAAAAACCGGAGGAGGTATTTTGGTGATTACCGAAGGCGTGTATGGTATGGATGGCCAGCAGGGAAAACTGAAAGAAATAGCCGAACTGAAAAAGAAATTTAATTTCAGAATTTTTATTGATGATGCGCATGGTTTTGGCTACATGGGCGCTACCGGCGCCGGGGCCGATGAAGAGCAAGGCTGTCAGGCAGATATTGATTTGTATTTCAGTACATTTGTAAAAAGCATGGGTAGCATTGGCGCTTTTGTTGCCGGTCCCAGAAACGTATTAAAATATCTTCGATATAATGTTCGTAGCCAGATATTTGCCAAAAGCCTGCCTTTAATTGTAGTAGAAGGAATGCTCAGGCGTATGGAAATGGTGAAATCAATGCCCGAACTGAGAGAAAAATTGTGGCATAATGTAAATCGTTTGCAACACGGACTTCGGGAGCGAGGGTTTGATATTGGTAAAACCAACAGCCCCGTTACACCCGTTTATATGAAAGGCGATGTGCCAGAAGCTACAAATATGGTAATGGATTTGAGGGAAAACTACAAAATATTCTGCTCTATAGTAGTGTATCCCGTGATACCTAAGGGTGAAATAATTTATCGCATCATACCCACAGCAGCCCATAGCGATGCGGATATTGATGAAACGCTTCGTGCTTTTACTGAAACCAAGAAAAAATTGGATGAGGGTCTTTATAAAGCCGAAGATATTCCTGATATGGCAGGATAATAAAAAAAACTTACAGACATAAAAAATCCCGGCATTTGCCGGGTTTTTTTGTTTTGCCAATTAATGGCTTTTGACTTATTTTACTTTGTTTACATTAATGATTTCACTTACCTGATTGGTTTTTGATATTTTATAAACGCTTTCATTTTTAGTAGAAAGGTCGTTAATCACAAAGATAAGCGTATAATAATCCGAAGGGGCATCCACAAACTGGTAGTTGCGTTCAATTTTTTTACCTTCTAATTTTTCGGTGTGCAACACATTGCCATCAGTATCCTGAACAGAGATTAAGTATTTACCTTCGGTAAGGTTGTTCAATGCCAGATGATAAACAGGCTTGTTGTTTATATACCCGATGTATTTTATCTGTGATGGATTAGTTCCTTCTTTGGGGCTTATTGCCCATGCAGTTAATGAAACTGTAAATAATGCAGCTAATCCTAAAGCTACGATTCTTGATTTTAATACTACTTTTTTCATAGTTTCTCCTTTTTGTTTTTGTTGTTAAAAAAATCTTTCTTTCACTTCGGCCAGGTCTCGTTTACACAACCCAAACTTTGGATTTAATGCGATGACTTTTAGCTAAACTTGTTTTCAATAATATTTGCTTTTTTAGTCATTGACAGTGCAAAGATGCTACGGAAAATAACACTGCAAAAACAAAAATAGAGTGGGTTATAAAGCGTCAAAAATAAACAATTAAATGATAAAATAATGATAGTCAATAAAATACGTTTTAAACCGATATGATTCCCAAATAGGATAAATAGCTACTATTTGCGGTTATTTGCGGCTTTTTTTATTGTTTTGTTTACAATTTATTAGGAAGAAATTTGCTTTTCTCAGGTATTTAAAACGATAATTGCAAACAAAAAACCGCCCCGGAAGAGGCGGTTCACCTTTAAAACGAAAACCTATCTATCTACAAATTTTGAACTTTTACAACTTTAGAATAGTTGATGTGCTGATTAATATCTTTACTGGCAACTCTGATATAAAGGTTGTCGAATTTATCGGTGCTTACCTGTTCATTAGTGTCCTTAGAACAAGAGAATACTACGGCTCCTACTACTACCACTGCAATAATCAGTCTCACGATTCTTGACTTAAAGATGGCTCCCAGCAGGAATGCAATGCTCAGGCCGGCCAGACTGATGGGTAGTGAGCTGGTAAAGAAGCTGTAATCCAGCGTACCTGAAGAATTACCGTTTGAAGCCAGAGACTGTACGGTACCGATAGGTACCCAGTTATTACCATCTTTAGATGCTTCTACAGTATAACCTGTGCTGTTTACTTCATTCAATGACTGCCATTGTACGGTTAATTGTCCATTTTTGGAGGTGGCGTTTATATCGCCAAATTTAACCGGAAGAGGAACTATTATTGCGTCTCCGCCGCTGCTACAGTGAACTACCTTCCCATTTCCAGCCTGACTGGCCCAGGCAGCTGCCTTTACTGAAGTTCCACCTTGAGGCAAGTGTAATTTCAAACTATAAATGAAATCCTCATTACCAATACGGTTTACTGCGAAGCCGGTAGAAATTGGAGTGATGCTACCGTCAGGAGGATAAGTAGTTCTAATACTTAAATTAGATGTGTTTACATCCAAAGCAATAGTTCCAATTGAATTGGAGAGTACACCGCTTGAGGTTGGTGCAACAGACCCGTTCCCCCCAAACGGGGCTGCCGGAAATACTGAGGCTTCCCAAAAATGAATATAGATAAATTTTTGGCCACCATTGTGAATGTTTATCGGGAAATAAAGGTCAAGGGTAATGTCACCATTTGTATCGGGATTTGGATTCACACCTGTAGTTTTCATTATTTCAATTCCTGACATTGAACACGCATTAGTTGGATTAGCCTGACCGGCAACATATTGTGCATTTAGTACTGCAATAAACAATACTAATAAAAATGAGAGAGATTTTGTTTTCATTTTAAGTGTTTTAATTGTTACAGAAATCTTATTTAACAAAGTAAACTTAAAACAAAAAAAGGGTGTTTTTAAAGGGTGCATCCCAAATTTTCGCATTAATAAAATATGTAATTTGCGAGAAATAAACCCATATACCATGACCAGAGAAGAATTATTAAATGCAGTTGCATCCCGTTACGATGAACTCCAGTCACTAAACAAGATTACAGACTTCTATAATTACGAAGTGGAGTTTGTAAATATTTGGAAAGATTTAGGAAAGGAGATTTTTGAAAAGAATTTAGGAGCGCTTTCAAATGATAAGCGTAAAAAAAAACCTTACGACACTGGGTCATGTAACAATAAACAATAGTCACCCGTTCAGTCAAGGTAAAAATGGTTTTCAAATAAGTCCCCGTATGCAGGAGTTGATGGTCTTTGCCGGCCAGATGGATTGTTACGAGAGTTGCGGTGAAATTATCGGTGAGTTTTTGGATGTGAAGGTAAGTTCATCACAAGTGCACAGGGTTACCGATACATACGGCAAAGAGATTGGCAAAACCATCAATGAACATACGACCTTAACTCCCATAAAGAAGCAGGAAGTTCTTTATGTAGAAGCAGACGGCTCTATGGTTTTGACCAGAGAAGAAGGATGGAAAGAGGTAAAACTGGGACGCATATTTAAAAGTTCAGATTGCATACACGCCGCAGAGAAACCGGGATGGATAAGCAATTCGCAATATGTAGCCCACCTGGGAGGCCATAAAAAGTTCATAGAACAAATGGAACATTTAATAGACAGTTATATTCATCCAAATACAGAGGTCGTCTTTATTACAGATGGAGCGCCGTGGTTAAGAAACTGGATAGAAGATGCCTATCCTTGCAGTCATTCAATCTTAGATTACTATCATGCCAGTGAATATCTGCATGCTTTTTCCAGAGAGTACTTTAAAGATCCGGACAAGGAAAAACAATGGCTTGAAGAACAGCAAAAAATATTATTAGAAAGCAGCGTTTATCAGGTGATAGAAAATGTACGAAACATAGGAAGCAAAAACAAAGAAGCTAAGAGACTGATAGAATATTTTCAGGCTAACGCAGAGCGGATGGATTATAAAAGATACCAGGAAATAGGTTGTGGAATAATTGGTTCAGGAGCGATAGAATCAGCGCACAGAAAAGTGATTCAGAAAAGAATGAAACAAGCAGGACAGCGATGGAGCAAGGAAGGTGCACAAAATATGCTCAATCTAAGAGTGGTTAAATGTAACCACCAGTGGGAAAAGATAATAACGCTTACAAAAACCGAATTTAAAAAAGAAGCTTGATTATTAGCGAAAATTTGGGCTGCACCCTTTTTAAAAAAATTCGATGAACCAGGTTATATCATCGATGAAGGTTAGGATTTCATCGATGAACTGATTTTTATAAGAAGAAATTTACTCATTATTTACTGTTAATTTCTTTGTTTTTTTCAAATATCAATAAAAAAACCGCTCCTGAAGAAGCGGTTTATACTTAGGATAAATTTTAAATTTATAAATTCTCGACTTTAACGACTTTTGAATAATTGATTTTCTGATTTATATCTTTATTCGCAATTCTGATATACAAATTTGTATTTTTGCCTATTGCTGCTTTTTCAGATATATTCTTTGAGCAGGATATCAAAAATCCGATACCAACGATGGTCATTATCAGTCTAAGTTTTCTGGATTTGAAAACGGCTCCAAACAAAAATGCTATACTGAGGCCTGCAAGGCTGATTGGCAAGCTACCGGTGGCGAAAGAATAAGTGAGTGTTTCTGAGGAATTTCCGTCTTTTGCCCGTGAAGAAACAGTGCCCAGCGATACCCAATTATTACCATCTTTGGAAGCTTCTATTGTATAGTTCAAACTTTCGGCTTCATGCAATGACTGCCATGATACTATCAGTTTGCCATTATTATTAGTTGCCCTCACATTTTCATAAGTAACAGGCAATGGAGTATTAACTGTATAGTTAGTAGCAAGGTCTGTTAATCCCCAGCTATTTTCTGCTTTTTTATAAAACCTTACATTTCCGCCTCCTGCTGAACTGAGTGAAGCAGCGTCTATAAAATAAATTCCAGCCGCTGCCGATACATATAGACTGCCGGTAGATGAAAATGCAAGCCCATTTACATTGTCGGAAAAGTTGTTATCATTCTCATCTACTACATTAAACCTAAACTGAAGAGTAGTGTTGCTACTCCCGTTAGCCGATAAAAGACTGCCATTATCTACCTTATATATTTTTGTTGTCCCCCCTTGGGAATGATTTGATAATATATACATATTGCCATTGATATCAAATGCCAGATCGCCATTTGCAAAAAAATCATCAGCATTATCACTGGTAGTCATCGTGCCAAGGAAAGTGGCATTTGTAGCGCTGCCATCTGAGGCAGCATTAAATTTAGCCAGATAAATGATATTGGAAAAAGCTTCTTTGGCCACGATCCAACCAACATTATTGGCATCTATACCTAAACGCACAAAACCCAGATCATTTAGGTTGGCAATTCCATTCATATCAAAATTAGTGATGGTGGTGGATTGGTTCGAGGTTCCATCTACCTTTATAGATCGAACAGCCATTTTTCCATTACCATTTCCTACTCCCATTTCTCCAAAGGGAATATAATACAACCAGGTGCCTTGTTTATTTAAGCCCAACGCTGCTGAACCGGTATAAGTTGAAAAAGAAGAAGGTCCACTGAATCCATCTCCATTCGATGGATTTACTGGTGAAAATTTATATATCAACCCTCCTTCTGTGATTCCATATACTATATCTGAATTCTGGCCAAAACCGAATGTTAAAACAAGGCTAAAAGCAATTGTCAAGATAAGTTTATTCATGAAAATATGATTTAGAGAACGGCAAAAAATAAAATTAATATAATTTAATAAGTTTAGAAAGCGATAATTTTCTGGTAGAAAACGAGAAATTTGCCATAAGTCAATAAAGGCATCACACGCAGACTACCATTCTACAAAGATATGTTTTTTTATGATAATGTAACAAAAATTG
>JAMLGU010000010.1 GCA_023957575.1 Chitinophagaceae bacterium
TTTAATGTTCTTATACTGCAAGCCGGATTTTTTCAAATGGAATTTGCTTTATTTTCAACTGGTTTGAATATTTGATAGATATCGCTAATTCATCCCAATAATCCCAAATATTACCTCTCCGTTTTTTTGAAGTTTCAATTATTGTTGCTGCACTTTTTAGTTTCCACATTTTATAGGTTTTACTCGACCTAAATGAAGAACCAACGCTTTTAAATATGCTAATTTGTCCTTTGAAACCGGTAGTGGCAAATGCAACCGTTTTCTCAAATTATTGAATAGCAATAATTTCTTATAAAAAGTTACAAAAATGTATTTTTCATAAAAATATGGAGCTGTTTTTGTGCGAAAACCTTAATATTTATTGTAGCTTTGAAATATTCCTTATTTAGTCAACAGAACGATTTGTTAACCCAATAAAACCACTATTATGAAGACATTTTTAACCTGCATTATATTCCTTACAACTACGTTTTTTGTATTTAAAACAACGCCTGTTTCTGCACAAGGAGAAGGAACTAAAGTTGGAGACAAAATTGAGAAGTATATCGACAATATGAAAACCTCTTCTTCCGAACAGGAAAAGGTTCAAAAGGAGTTGAAAGATGCTATTAAAAAAGCAAAGGAAGCCAATCCTGATAATGCCGAAAAAGTAAAGGAAGACTTTTATGAGGCCGCAAAAAAGATCAGGGAAAAGTATAAGAAGAATAAAGAAACCCATGAATGGATAAAGGAGTTTCTTACAAAATTGTTAGACAATGATCTGGTTGAGCTTCCTAACCTAAATGACTTGGAAAAATTGGCAACAGTAAAAGCTACGGGCACCGGACGAACTACCGGGCATATTGCCACCCTATCTGTTCATAACAATTCAGACAAACCCATTGATGCGCAGATAGGCCCCTTCTTTATACCATCCGGTGGGCAGTATCAGCCATACATTGTGCCAAGAAAATCCTTAGTAAATGTACAACCCGGTCAAACAGCCACTGTTCCAATAGAAGGCTATTGCGCAGACATTCACCGGCTACCGGTACCTGCCGGTAATGCCATGCCACCGATAAGCGAGTGGATAGTTTTGGCTCCGAATGAAGGGATAAAACACAACTGGGCGCCCAGTACTGATAAGGGTTGGACTTCATTGCCATCTACTGGCAATACAAAGGCTACAGATAGTCGGCCTCAGTTGTTGGTACCCGGCACCGACAAACCATTAACTCATACTATTGATATCAACAAATATCCAACAGAAGCAGCGCCGGTTTTATTAGAGGCCATCAATCAGATTTCAGAATCTTACGATAAAATGGCTAAGAAAGGAGCAATCAATACCCCATTCAGTGGCAATCCAGAAAAAGAGCGGGAATCAGTTATTCAACAAACCTTCTGGATTTATACCGCAGCGCTTACAGGCACTGTATATAAATTGAGCGACTTCGAAAAAAAGACACACGAACAATTTGAAAAATCAACCGGAAATAAAGTATCGGGATTAAAAACCGAACAGAAAAAAGAATTGGACAAAGGAGTCAATGATTTTTGGAATACTTTTCAGGCTGTGGGTGCTGAGGCTAAGGTGATTTTGTTGAATGATTATAAGGAAGTGAAGAAAATTGATGATTTTGATAATTGGGCAAGAAAGAAATATGATGAATATTGTGTGGAAAGGGCAATTAACAATAAATCGCACGAAAAAGCTTGTGAAGCAATTGGTATTAAATCAGATGGAGATCTGGCTGATGCTTTTAAAAGAGTATATAAAGCCCAGGGTGGAAAATAATGCACTTAACTTAAACTTAAATGTTCCACAATGGATTTTATAAAATTCGGAGTACTTTTTCGAATTGTGGTTCTAATCTGCCTTTTGTTATTCTTTCTTTTTTCAAATGGTCAGGAAAGGAAAAGTATTTCCAAACTCCCCTGGCAGCATATAGAAAGTATTACCGGCAAAGGTTTTAAGCTTATCAAATATCCTATACCAAAGGAAAAAATATTTGGATTTTCGGTTTTGCCGGGAGTCGGATTTCACCGGCCCGGCAAAACTATACTTTCAGATGAAACCCAATTAATAAATAACATCAAATCAGACCCAGCACTTCAACAAATTTTGGCAGAACAATTTGGGCCTAACTACAAAATCACCAATTCAACAAAGAACCTAGATGAAGCCGCCAAAAACCAAATTCTGCTTCGCCTGGAAGCGCAGGGTAATCTTAACAAATATGTAGCGCTTTACTTTGCACTGACAGGAAGCAAGTTTAGTGAACATCAATATTTAACCATTCACACCCCTGCTTCTGGCGAAACAGGAACCACACAGCAGGAAATCAACGTAAGTTCTCATGTAAAAATAGCCAACATAGAACCAGGTGTCCGGTTTCAAACCCCTGGTTTTTCAGGAATCAGTCTTTTTGCGGGGGCAGGATATATTTTCCAAAATATCAAACATGAAAAATACAGATTGAAACTTTTAAACAATGAATATCCGATGGAAACAATGAGTTCTAAAATCAATCAGCAATTCATTGCATTAAACAGTGGCGCTAAAATTAGAATGACGGAGAATATTTTCGGGCTTATCATGGGCAATTATGTCTTTCATACCACATTATCACAAGAAGGATTTGACCAAAGATTATCAATTTTTACGGGTCTGCAAGTCGTTTTTTGAGAACAGACAACCCTCAACAGTATTGGATGATTTCTTTCAGAAAAGCACCTATCAAAAAACCCATCCTTTCGGACAGGTTTTTGTTAAGAGCATTATTTCTCGAATATATATTCTATGCCAGTGTTTCTGCAATTTGCAACCACTCTTCGCTAATGGTTCTTTGTGCTTTTACGGCCAAATCCAACGGTGTAAAACACATTTCATCCTTTACAACGCCTACCATAACATTATGGGTACCTTTTATTAAACACTGCACCGCATGATAACCCAGTCTGGTAGCCAGTAGCCTGTCAGTAGCTGTGGGAGCGCCTCCTCTTTGAATATGACCCAGAATACACATCTTTACATCGGCAGAAGGAATACTCAGTTTAATATAATTTTTAATCCCTTCGGCGCCACCATATTCATCTCCTTCAGTTACTACTATCAGGTTCACAAATTTATTTTTACGACCCAACTGTGTAAGATTATTAATCATTTTTGGCAGGTCGGCCTTTCTTTCAGGGATTAAAATACTTTCAGCTCCGGTAGATACGCCACTGTCAATGGCTATATAGCCGGCATCACGCCCCATCACTTCTACTACAAACAGGCGGTCATGAGCTTCCATAGTATCCCTGATTTTATCAATGGCCGTAACGGCGGTATTTACTGCGGTATCAAACCCGATGGTGGAATCTGTGCCGGCCATATCTTTATCTATCGTACCCGGAACACCCACACAAGGGATATCAAATTCCTTTGCGAAGGTTTGCGCACCACGGAAACTTCCGTCGCCACCGATAACCACTAAGCCTTCAATAACATGCTTTTTCAGGTTTTCATAAGCTTTTTTTCTTCCTTCCGGTGTTTGAAACTCCTTGCTTCTGGCAGTTTTCAAAAT
Organism: Chitinophagaceae bacterium; assembly: GCA_023957575.1. Taxonomy (GTDB): domain Bacteria; phylum Bacteroidota; class Bacteroidia; order Chitinophagales; family Chitinophagaceae; genus Niabella. The sequence goes on from JAMLGU010000010.1 coordinate 3,552, forward strand.
CGTACCTCCGCGCTGAATTATGTTGGAAACGCCTCCCGGCTGAAATTTAAAAATATCATTTTCAATCATTCCATTATATCCTCTGGTAATTCCATATACTTCCAATCCCTGATGCCATGCTGTTTTTACCACCGCTCTGATGGCTGCATTCATTCCCGGTGCATCTCCACCCGATGTTAATACGCCTATCTTGTTGATTTTTTTCTTTGCCATATAAATAAATTTACCTAAAAGTCTTTATTGATTTATATTTTCTTCGGATGCAAAGGTACACATAAGGTTTTAAATACATGGAGTATAAAAACTTAATTTGCTCCATGACTAAAGTGATATATATCAGTTTTTATCTTATGCATTACTCACATTTTGCTTTATATTTGTGCGATTTTAAAATTTAAAAGAAAATTATGGAGAAAAGCATTCTAATTTTAGCCGGCGGAGGCCCTGCTCCGGGTATTAACACCGTTATTAGTTCTGTTTCTAAAATATTTTTAAAAAACGGATTTCGTGTTATTGGTTTGCACGACGGTTATAAAAACCTGTTCACTGATAACCCATCAACCATTGATATTAATTTTGAACAGGCAGATGGTATTTTGGGCCGTGGTGGCTCTGTGCTTCGCATGAGCCGTTACAAACCTGCCGACCCTGAGTTTAAAACCGATTTTTTTGTTAAAAATAATGTACAATTGTTGGTAACTATTGGTGGTGATGATACTGCCTCTACTGCCAACAGAATTGCCAACTTTCTGAAGGATAGAAAATTCCCTATTCAGAATATTCACGTTCCTAAAACAATTGATAATGACCTGCCGCTCCCTATCGGTATGCCTACCTTTGGTTATCAGAGCGCTAAGGAAGAAGGTGTGAGAATAGGTAGAACCATATACGAAGATGCACGCTCATCAGGCAACTGGTTTGTGATTTCTGCTATGGGACGCGAAGCCGGACACCTGGCTTTCGGTATCGGCGCTTCGTGCCACTATCCGATGATTGTGATTCCTGAAATGTTTAATAAAACGAAACTCACACTTGATAAAATTACCAAACTGATTGTTTCTTCAATCGTAAAAAGGAAAATTCTGGAAATTCCCTATGGTGTAGCCATTGTGAGTGAAGGAGTGTTTCACTTTATGAGCGATGAAGACATTGAATCTTCGGGCATACAGTTTACGTATGATGATCATGGCCATCCTGAACTTGGAAACGTAAGTAAGGCACACATTTATAACTTATTACTTCAGATAAAACTGAAACAATTGGGCATCAATGTGAAAAGCCGCCCTGTAGAAATGGGTTACGAATTGCGTTGTTTAGTACCTTCTGCCTATGACCTGCAATATTGTACTTTTCTGGGGCTGGGTGTAAAAATTCTTTTTGACCAGGGGCTGACCGGTTGCGTGGTAACAGCCGATACTGCCGGCAATGTGCAACCGCTGTTCCTGAAAGACGTAGCCGATAAAAACGGTAAAGTAAAAACCAGGCTGGTAGATATGGATGCAAATGATGCTAAAATGGTATTTAAAGACGGGCTTCAATACCTTACCAAAAATGATATAGAAGCTGCAAAAAAATATCTTAAAAACCCTGAAGAGTATGTTTTCAATAACATATTGGAATGGGAAGATTAATTAATAATTAATTGCTTTTTATAAAACTCCTGAGATATTGAAACCTCAGGAGTTTTTTTAATTCCTAAAAGTCATTTGTGCTAACAAATCCTAACCTACCTTTTCATCTTTAACAATTTTAGGCGGGGTAAATCTGACTGGTTTTTTGCTTTTTTGTGGTGGCGGAGGCGGTGGAATAGATACCACGGATTCTCTTTGTGGCTTATTCATTTTTCGATAAATTTCATAAATTCTATTGGATTTGTTTTCCACATATTTGTAGCTTGTTTTCCCGTTTCGCTCAATTTTCAATTCATTCAATATAGAATTATATTCATCCATTTCTTCTTTGGAAGCGCCCTGTCCATATTTTGGTTCAGCAAAAGGCTTTACTTTCTTTGGAGGTGGCGGAGGTAATGGCTTTGGTGGGGTAGTATCTCCCTGAACCACCACATCTGTAATAGTTACCTCACTGTACTTTGATGGCCTTACCCTTTTAGTATCATCCTCTACCGAAACCGGTTTCGAAACCGAATCTGTTATATACACTTCAGAAACCTTTACCTTGTCAGTATCATTAAGACCATAAGACAGATCGCTATTATCGGCGAAGGCAAAATTTGACTCATAATTTTTTTCGGGAACCATTTTTTTATTGCTAAACCCATATATTGCAAGAGCTGTTATAGGGATCAATAAGAAGCCGAATTGAAATACCCGCCGTTTTTTGAATTTTTTCTGTAACATAATTAAACGTTTTTTTGTGATGAAATAAAAACTGCTTGCAAGCGGTATTTTTTGATTTACGTAAATGCATTTAATTAACAACTGTTGATACTGAAGACTGTCGTTCGTTCGCCTTACTACGGCATCATCTGCCAGAAATTCATGATTCATCTTTATGGCTTGTAAATACAGGTAAAGGAGTGGATTAAACCAATAAAAAATCTTCAGAATCTCCAGAATGAGAATCTCCAATGAATGATTTTGACGTATATGTGCCATTTCATGAATCAGAATTTCCTCCTCTACCCTTCCTTCCTTATACTCGTCTTTATTCAGAAATATATTATTGAAAAATGAAAAAGGTTCTTTAAAATTTTCAATCAACACAATCCTTCCATAACTAAAATAAATTTTTTCATTTCGGGAAATCATTTGACAGATTGTCCTAAAATTGCGTATAAATTTATAAGCAAAAAATGCACTGATCAAAATAAATACCGAAACGATCAGATAAATCCATAGTTTTCCATTATTCGTAGCAACAACTCCTTCCGGAAAAGAACTTCTTTCAAGAACAGAAGAAAAATTATATTGTTCTGTTCTTAATGCCGGAGTTTTAACGGTGAAGGTTAATAATGGGATAAAAAACGATAGATACAATGACCCCAATAAATAAAACCTGTTGAATATCAGCATTTTTTCTTTACGAAAAATAAAGTGGTACAATGCGTAAAAGACAGCGCTGCATGCTATCGTTTTTAATAAATAGATGATCATTTTTTCTTTTTTTGAATTTCTTTTTCAACAATTTTTTTCAATTCTTCCAATTGTTGGGCGCTGAGGTTAGTTTCCTTTGCAAAGAAAGAAGCAAACTGAAGTACAGAATCATCAAAATAATTTTTTATCAAAGTATTGACATGTTTCGAAAAATAATCCGATTTCTTTATCAATGGATAATATTCCCTCGAATTTCCATATTGATGGTACCCAATTACTCCTTTGTCTGTCATGCGTTTCAGGAGTGTAGCCACCGTGCTGCTGGCGGGCTTTGGCTCAGGAAAACTTTCTATCAGGTCTTTCATAAAGGCCTTTTCAGCCTTCCAGATGTACTCCATCAGTTGTTCCTCTGTTTTTGATAATTTCTTCATTCTACAATTATAGATATATTTCTACAAATGTAGAACATATTTTAAAACAACCAAATTTTTTTTCTTTTTTAAAAAAATATTTCCCACTATTTATCCTTATAAATCAAAAAATATAGAAGGTCAAAACCTGTTTTTTATCAGTTTTAGAATTTGTTTTTAAATACAATGACAGAATTGATTATTTTTAGGGGCATTTAAAAATTTTAAAAACTTGACATATGCAAACATTTGATCAGAAACACATTAAAAACATCGCCTTTGTGGGTGCAAAGAATTCGGGCAAAACAACTCTCACCGAGAGTATGATTTTTGAAGCCGGTCTCATCACACGCAGAGGCAGTATAGAGGAAGGCAATACAGTATCAGACTGCCACAGGCTGGAAAAAGAGCGAAATATGAGCGTGTTTACAACACTCGTTCATACAGAATGGAGAAATTATAAGATTAATATTCTCGATACGCCAGGCCTGGATGATTTTATCGGAGAAATCGTACAGGGTGTAAAGGCAGCCGATACAATAGTAATGGTTATCAATGCCCAGCACGGTGTAGAACCCGGAACCGAAGTTATATGGAACTATATTAACAAGTTTGGTAAACCCACTATTTTTGCCATCAACCAGATTGACCATTCCTATGCCGATTTTGACAAATCATTGGCTTCGCTCAAAGAACATTACGGTAACAATGTGGTGCAAATTCAATATCCATATAATCATAATGGTCATATAGCCATTATTGATGTATTGAAGATGAAAATGTACGTCTTTAAAGACGAAGGCGGCAAACCTGAAAAATTAGAAATTCCAGATTCTGAAAAGGAAAAGGCCGGCCAACTGCACAATGAGCTGGTAGAAAAAGCTGCCGAAAATGAAGAATCTTTAATGGAAATATTTTTTGACAAGGGTACCCTCAACGAGGAAGAGCTTAAAGACGGAATCAGGTCGGGTATGGCGCATTACTCATTCTTCCCTGTATTCTGCCTTTCAGGCGCAAAAAATATGGGCAGCGGTCGCTTGATGGGCTTTATAGACAATGTAGCGCCCTCGGCAGTGGACAAACCTCCTTTCAACACTGCCAACGGTAAAGAACTGAGTTATGACGGTTCTAAACCCACTTCTGCTTTTGTATTTAAAACCCAGTATGAACCGAATATCGGAAAAATCAATTATGTAAAAGTAATAACGGGAGAACTTTCCACCGGACAGTCGTTAATTGATGTTAATACCGGAAAAGAAGAACACATTAATAATCTCTTTATTGTAGATGGCGCCAAACGTAATCCTGTGGATAAATTAGTAGCAGGCGATATTGGAGCCATTATCAAACTTAAAGATGTAGAAACCAATACAACCCTTCATGAAAAAGGTTTTGAGGTAAAAATTATTCCCATGGTTTTCCCGCAGGCAAAAGTGAGGAAGGCGCTGGTAGCCGACAATAAAGCCGCCGAAGACAAACTGACAGAGGTGGTAAAAAAAATAGTTTCTCAAGATCCTACTTACGACCTGTCTTTCAGTAAAGAATTGAAGCAATGGGTTTTCTCCTGCCAGGGAGACCTGCATCTTGCTGTTTTTGATTATCTGCTCAAAAACGAGTACGGAATCGGCGTACATTTTGAAGATGTAAAAGTAGCCTACCGCGAAACGGTTCAAAAACCGGCTATTTCTTTCTTCCGCCATAAAAAACAGTCGGGTGGCGCAGGACAATTTGCCGAAGTCAGAATTAAAATTGAACCTTATTTTGAAGGAATGGCCGAGCCCGAAGGATTCAGCATACGCGGCAAGGAAGAAATTGCCCTCGAATGGGGTGGAAAATTAGTTTTTTATAACTGTATCGTAGGCGGAGTTATTGATCAACGCTTCATTCCTTCTGTTTTGAAAGGCATCATGGAAAGCATGGCCAACGGCCCTTTGAGCGGTTCGTATGTGCGCGACGTGAGAGTGATGCTATTTGACGGTAAAATGCACCCTGTTGACTCCAATGATATTTCTTTTAAAATTGCGGGTGCACGTTCCTTCAGCAATGCCGTATTAGATGCTCAACCCAAATTAATGGAACCGGTTGACCAATTAGAAATTTCTGTACCCGAAGCCCTGATGGGTGATGTGATGGGCGAACTGCAAACCCGCCGTGCCATGATAATGGGAATGGACTCTGTAGGAATGTATCAAAAAGTAACAGCAAAAGTACCTCAAAAAGAAATGACAGGATTTTCTAACAGTCTGAGGTCACTCACTCAGGGACGTGCCAGTTTCACATCCTCGTTCGACGGTTTTGTAGCAGTGGCATCTAATTTGCAAGAAGAAATTGTGGCTGCACACCGAAAGGCGCTCGAAGAAGAAGAGAAATAATTTTAAAATTTCAAAGCCGCATGAAAATTGCGGCTTTTTGTTATAATTTTGAAGAAATCAATCTTTAAAATTATATAAATATCATTAAATCAATAATTTAATCAATAATGAAAAAAATCTTTTTACTCTACTCCCTTTTATTTTTGTTATCGGGTTTGAATGCTCAGAACTCCTATACCCAATATGTAGATCCAATGATAGGCAGCGCTGCACATGGTCATGTGTTTGTGGGAGCCAATGTTCCGTTTGGTGCAGTACAGTTAGGCCCTAATAATATTTTTGAAGGATGGGACTGGTGCAGTGGGTATCATTATAGTAGCAATAATATTATCGGATTTGCCCATACCCACCTGAGCGGAACCGGTATCGGCGACCTTGGCGATATTCTGGTGATGCCAACAACCGGGAAACTGAATATCAATCGGGGAGAGAAAAAAGACTTGGACAATGGATATGTTTCTACTTTTTCTCACAACAATGAAACTGTGAAACCGGGTTATTACAGTGTTCTGCTCGATAAATATCAAATTAAGGCAGAACTGACTGCAACAGAAAGAGTGGGTTTTCATCAATATACTTTTCCTAATAATGCCAATAACCCTCATATTATTATTGACCTGAATGAAGGAGTCGGGTGGGATAAACCAACTGCTACATATATTAAACAGGTAAATGCCACTACCCTTGTAGGTTACCGTTTTTCCAAAGGTTGGGCAAATGACCAAAGAATATTCTTTGCAATGGAACTTTCACAGCCACTTAGTAGTATTACACTATTTGACAGTACATCTTCATTAAGCGGAAATGAAGCAAAAGGATTGAGATTAAAAGCCTCTGTAAATTTCAATGAAATCAAGGGTGATGTTTTAAGAATGAAAGTAGGGATATCTCCTGTTAGTTATGAAAATGCATTACTAAATATTAAAAAGGAATTACTAGGCTGGGATTTTAATGCAACAGTAAAATCTGCCGACGAAAAATGGAACAAAGAGCTGAACCGGATAAAAATAACTGCTGACGAAAAAACGATGAAAGTTTTTTATACTGCATTATACCACACAATGATTGCCCCCTCTCTCTTTAACGATGTGAACAGAGATTATATGGGAACCGACAAAAAAATCTATCGCAACGCAGACTTCACCAATTATACTACTTTTTCACTGTGGGACACCTATCGTGCTTACCATCCGCTCTACACCATCATACACCCCGAAAGAGTGAATGATATTGTAAAAACCATGTTGGCTATTTACCAACAACAGGGTAAATTACCGGTTTGGCATCTGATGGGCAATGAAACAAACACGATGGTTGGCTATCATGCTGTGCCGGTAATAGTAGATGCCTATTTAAAAGGTTTCAGGGGTTATGACGTAAATCTGGCTTATGAAGCAGTGAAACAATCGGCAATGCAAAAAACAGATGGAATTGATTACATTCAGGAGCTTCAGTTTATACCTGCCGAAAAAGTTGTTGAGTCTGTAGCAAAAGCGCTGGAATACGCTATTGATGATTGGGCTATTGCGCAAATGGCAAAAGCAATGGGTAAAATATCTGATTATCAATATTTTACCAAAAGGTCAAAATTATACAAAGAGTATTTTGATAAAAAAACTGAGTTTATGCGCGGCAGAATCTCCGATGGTTCCTGGCATGAGCCCTTCAGCCCACTGGCATCCAAACACCGTGAAGATGACTACACCGAAGGTAATGCCTGGCAATATACATGGTTAGTGCCGCAAGATGTGGAGGGACTGATGAGTCTTTTTGGTAGTGAAAAAAGATTCATTACAAAATTAGATTCACTGTTTACAGTTCCTGCTGAGTTGGACAAAGAAAGCTCGCCCGATATCAGCGGCCTAATTGGCAACTATGCACATGGCAACGAACCCGGCCATCATATTTTATATATTTATGCTTATGCAGGCCAGCAATGGAAAACCGCATCCTGGGTAAGAAAAGTTTTTGAAGAATTTTATACCGACAAACCGGACGGTCTTTGCGGAAATGAAGACGTGGGCCAGATGTCAGCCTGGTACAATTTATCAGCGTTGGGATTTTATTCGGTTAACCCAGCAAATGGTGCTTATGTTTTCGGTTCACCGGCTGTAAGCAGCGCCAGTATTTCTGTAGCCGGAAACAAAACCTTCAATGTTAAAGCTGTAAATAATACTAAGGAGAATGTTTATATTCAAAAAGTAACCCTGAATGGCAAACCCTATACCAAATCATACATTACTCATAAAGACATTTTAAAGGGAGGCACACTTACATTTTATATGGGTAGTAAGCCATCAGCCTTTGGCAGTAAAAAGGCTGACCGGCCAATTTCGAATAAGGTGTATTAAACAAAAATTTAATTCATTTAAAATTTTTAATAAATCAGGGTGGCATTTAGTTCGAACTATAATGTCACCCTGATTTGATTTTAGTATCTTCCCCTCTGTTCATAAGTTGAAGAAATATTGAAAGGTAAATTTTGATTTTAGGATAGAATTTTAATAATATCCATCTATCCAAAATCCACCATTTTTTCTTAAATTGTGCTTCAAAATTTCTCTGCTATGAATAATAACAACACCATTCTCATCTCTTACCGCACGCTCAGACAGCTTATTGGCGTTCTCGGTATTCTTCTGCCCTTTTTGTGCTGGGGAATAAATATTTTTGTAAATCATTTCGACCTGCTGCATAATTCCCTGCTTGTATCACACCTTGAGGCCGAATATCAGGCAGGTGCCAATCTGAAATCATCCATCAGTCATTTTTATTATACTGCCGCAGCGCCGCTATTTATTGGTATTCTTATTTCTGTCGCTATTTTTCTTTTTACATATAATGGTTACACACCCAATCCGCAAAATGACAGATGGGTTTGGCTGAACGATAAAAGAATATCGACTTTTGCAGCATGTTGTCTTCTGGGTATTGTCGTTTTCCCCACAGATTCTTATGCCCATTTGAAAGACAATCTTTTCATTTTTGAAACCACCGGTCTGGTAGGCAAAATTCATCTTTCATTTGCAGCCTTATTTTTTATATCAATGGCGGTGATGAGTATTGTTAATTTCAGACGTCTGCCGAATAAAAGGCTATTAAATGACGGTGAAGGTAAAACATATTTTTATTGTGGCTGGGGGATCATTTTTTGCTTAGTAATGCTAACAGTGGGTTATCTTACTCATTCGGCCGAATCGTGGTTTGGTGGAAAATTTGTGTTTGTGATGGAGGTAATTATGTTGCTTTTCTTTGGCATATCCTGGCTTACCAAAGGGGAATCAATTCCTACTGAATTTGTTTTAAAGAATCTGGCATCCTAAAATTGCAGTGGCACATATCCGCTTTCTTTTACTACATCCTGTCCGGCCGGAGTATTCATCAGTTCGTATATTTTATACGCCATTGATTGCTTGTCCTGATCAGTACGTATCGATTTAAAAACTTCGGTAGTATAAGGGTATGATTTGCTTTTTATGGTTGCTTTATCGGGATATACACCATCAACAGCTATGTGCTTTACCCTTGATGTTTTTATCATATATTCCTTATAATAATACACCGTGTAGCAAATTGCATTTTCATCTGACGAAACCTTGTCAAACGGCCCTGCCATACTGATTTCGATATCTACAGGAAATTCATTCATGCTTAGGCCTTTCATTACTAATTTTTCCATTTTTTCCTGGCTGCCCGAGTTTCTATTACGAATATAAGGCTTTATGGGTGCATCATTGCCTCCTACTTCTCTCCAATTGGATATTTTACCTGTATAAATATCCTGTATTTGTTTCGTTGTAAGATTTTTTACAGGGTTTTTGGCATTTACAATAAAGCAAAAAGCATCAAGCGCAACAGGCGTTTCGGTTAGCGAAATACCTTTTGTAATGGCATGCGCCTTTTCATCGTCTGACATTGTGCGTGCTGCAAGAATAAAATCGGCTTTTTTATCAATCAGGTTCATAATTGAGCCATGTGTAGTGCTCGTAAGTACCCGTTTGAAGTAATCAAAGTCGGCAGGTATTTTATCCTGAACAGGGGTAATCCATGTATCGCCAAAGATGCTGGTGCCAATCCATTCGTAAGGAATACCTAACAGTTTGCAAGCAATCGTATTCACTAATGGAGAGGTAGAGGTAGAACCGTCCACCACGGGAAAATTTTGTGTAGAAATACCCTGGATTCTGAATTTGTCTTTGTTGGCGCTTTTACTGCACGAAAAAAAAGAAACCATAAAAATGATTACTGCCAAAATAGAAATAAATTTTTTCATAAGAAATAGTATAAAAAACGAATTAGTTTATTGCTTTTTCAGTTTTGATAAAAAATTGTACAATTGATTGGATTACAATTACGTTAAATCAAAATTGAAAAAATTGCATCACGGCAAAAGTAGAATAAATTGTAAAAAAAAAATAATTCTGATTACTACATCTTTACCCATTTAACAAAAAATTTAAACGGTAAAATCTATCTTTGCACACAATATGAAGAAATTTATCGTATTAGCTGTTCTAATGGTTTATGGTTTTGCCGCCTTTGGCGTAAGCCTGAACTATTTCTATTGCTGCGGTAAATTGAAAGAAGTAAGCATTCAGCTAAATACGCCTGTTGACCATAAATGTCCGATGAAAGGCGGAATAGATTGCTGTAAAAACAAAAAAGTAGAAGCAAAAATTTCTGCCGATCAGAATTTCAGCCAGCAAATTTCCTTTGAACTCCTTGATTTCAGCTTACCGGTATCTGATGCTTATTCAATTGATTTTCAAAAACCTGTAGTAGAAAATCAATATAATACAATTTATTTAAACAGACCTCCCCCACTTTCGGAACCTGACTTTCAGGTTTTATACAACAGTTTTTTAATTTGATTCGGCAATTGATTTTACGTTATTAAATGTATAGATGCATTTAATATTACTGTGTATTTTTATATCAATCAATCAAATTAAAAAATTACCAAATGAATCCGAAATATTTATTACTTTTTCTATTCACAATTATCTCCCTAAATATATTTGCCCAAAAGAAAAACCTGAAAACCGAAACATTTCCGGTATCGGGCAGTTGTGAAATGTGTAAAGAAAGAATTGAAAACACATTGCTGGACAATAAGGCTTTTACTGCACACTGGGATGTGAATTCACATATACTTACAGTAAGCTACGACAGTACAAAAGTTACCAAGGAAACTTTGCAAAAGAAATTGGCCGAAGCAGGGCATGACAACGGCATCTACCGGGCGCCGGACGATGTGTATAGCAAACTACCCGCCTGCTGTCATTATGACCGTGAAGCAAAGCCGGGTACCCAAGCTAACAAAACAATGCATACCATTACCGGCGTAGTACTGGAGGAAACGGTTAAAGGAAAGCTGAATCCAATTGCAAATGCTACCATAAAAAGTCTTCACTCTAAAGAATTTTTTGTAACAGACAGTACCGGTGTGTTTCAGATAAAAACCGACCTGCCCACACATCTCTCCATCAGCTATGTGGGTTTTAGCACAGACACCATCAGCGTAACAAAACCTGATATGCTCACCATTATCTTAAAAAACTCAACTACCGGTACGCTCAAAGAAGTAGTGGTTACCTCCAGGAGGGCATCTGCTTACGTGTCCAATCTGAGTATATTGAACACGCTGAACCTGGGCGCCAATGAGCTGACCAAAGCAGCCTGTTGTAATCTTTCAGAAAGTTTTGAAACCAGCCCTTCGGTAGATGTAAGCTACAGTGATGCAGTAACGGGAATCAAACAAATACAGCTACTTGGTCTGGCGGGGAATTATACACAATTGTTAACCGAAAATGTTCCCGAAATAAAAGGATTGTCAGGAAGCTATGGCCTTACCTTTATCCCCGGCCCCTGGATTGAAGGAATACAACTTACAAAAGGTACCGGCTCGGTTGTAAATGGTTATGAAAGCATCGCAGGCCAGATCAATGTGGAAGAAAAGAAACCGGACAACAGTGAAAAATTATACCTGAATACCTACATCAATGATTTGGGAAGGTTAGAGGCAAATATCAATCTGGCTACTAAATTGAACAACAAATGGAGCACCGGACTGCTGACACATGCCAATGGCGTATTTACAAAAAACGATATTAATAAAGACGGATTTTTAGACCTGCCCTTGGGAAGGCAATTTAACGTTATCAACCGGTGGAAATACATGGATAATAACGGATGGATTGGCCAGTTTGCTATTAAGGTAATGAATGATAAAAGACAGGCCGGACAGTTAGACTTTAATCCCTCAACTGATAAACTTACAACAAAGAAATATGGCGTTGGCATCAATGCAGAACAATATAGCTTTACCGGCAAGCTGGGTTATGTATTTCCGCAACATAAATATAAAAGCCTCGGCTTTATCGTTTCGGGTAATATGTATAAAAACAATGCATATTATGGGCTGAACAAATACGACGGCAAACAAAATACACTGTATGCCAATTTAATTTATCAATCAATTATCGGCACTACAGCCAATAAGTTCAGAACAGGCCTGAGTTTTAATAATGAAAATTATGACGAAACCTTCAACATTGCCCGTTACACCCGCAATGAAGTAGTACCCGGCGCTTTCTTTGAATACACTTATACAGCTCCCGATAAATTTTCTGCAATTGCCGGTGTGCGTGTGGACTACCACAATCAGTTTGGGGTGATTACTACACCCAGACTGAATCTGAAATATGATTTTACTCCCAAAACCAATCTGAGATTTTCAGCGGGTTCAGGCTTCAGAATGGCAAATATTTTTGCCGAAAATGCAGGCGTGTTTGTAAGTTCCAGACAATATGCCATCATCAATCCTACCAATAATTATGGGTATGGTCTGGAGCCTGAAAAAGCTTGGAATTTAGGAATGAACTTTATTCACAATTTCAGGTTAAACGGCCGTCAGGGAGCCATCAGCCTGGATGCTTATCACACTAATTTCAAAAATCAGACAGTGGTTGACTTGGATTTAAGTCCTCAGAAAATCAATTTCTACAATCTGAACGGCAAATCTTACTCAAATAGTTTGCAGGCAGAATTGAATTATGAGCTGCTGAGGAAGTTTGATGTAAGGCTGGCCTATCGTTGGTTAGATGTTCAGACCACTTATCATGGCAACTTGATGGAAAAGCCTTTTGTAGCAAAACACAGGGCATTTATCAATCTGGCATATAGCACACTTAACGACTGGAAATTTGATTTCACTACCCAATGGTTGAGCAAGAAAAGAATTCCGAATACTTCTTCTAACCCTGTTGCCTTTCAATTGGAACCTTACTCACCATCCTATATTCAGATGGCTGCGCAGATTACCAAACAATTCAACAAAAAGTGGGATATCTACGTAGGCAGTGAAAATTTGACAGATTTTAGACAACAAAGTCCTATTTTGGATGCAGCTAATCCTTTCAGCAATTATTTTGATGGCTCAATGGTGTGGGGGCCTATATCGGGCAGAATGTTATATGCAGGCTTACGATTTATGTTGAAATAATTAAAGGCTATTATAAAATTAGAAGGGTGTATAAAGCGAACTAGGCATTTATACACCCTTTTTCTGGCTAATTCCTTTTTTGAGGTGCCATTTAAAAAAAATCCGTAAGCATCCTCTACTCGTGCGGTTAGCTACCATTATTTGAAAAGTATAAATTTTTATTCAATAAGCATTTCATTCCTGCTTTTCGCCTCCACAGCGGTAATAATCGGCAAGCGGCGACCATGCGCAGCGTTATCGTGCGAAGCCAAACGGCCTTGATGCCTGAGCGTTAAAAAAATGAATGTAGTGAAGCGTTAAAAAATACCTGCTGTTTGAGCGCAGAAACGATAACTTTATCAAACGCAGGCACGAAGCGAGTTCAGGCATTTTAGCGTAACGAAATTCATTTTTAGCGAGGGCATCACACCCTTGAATTTTGTCAAACTTTTTATCAAGAAAAAGTTTGAAAACAAGCATACATTCTTTAATTCATTTTTTTACCCCCAGCCGTGGATATGTGGACAGTATAGGGCATACGCTCGCTTTCAGCGAGATACCGCTTACGCGGTACCGAACCAAAATAGGCACCTCATGCAGCCACTGTTAAAAAATCGGAAAACCATTATCGTAAGAAGCAAAACCGGAATAAGCATTGTTTGAACAAAATTTGCAGCACCTCAAAAAAGAGAATTAACTCTTTTTCTTAATTATTTCTTCAGTTATTTTATTTTCAATTTCTTCCTGATATTTTTCGGAATTGCTTTCTTATTCACCATCAAACCGGTGGTTTTGTATTGTACAAAAGCTTTTGTTACATACAAATATCCGTGATAATCGTTAGTTTTTCCCCAGGAGTTTTTTACCACATAGTATTCTTTGCCGTTCTGATCTTTTGCCAGACCTACAATATGCATACCGTGGTCATCAGTTGTACGCAAGTTTTCCAAACCTCTCTGACGCAATTCAGGTGTAATTTCAGGCTCAGGTTTGGGGCCACTGAACAATTCCTTCTTTTGGGCATCGGTTACACTTCTGTGGTATTGCTCGGGATTTTGAGGAACAAAAGCCACACCATTGGGCCAGCTGAAATAAGGTTCAGATACATCGGTGCCCCAGGCAACAGTGTATCCTTTTTTCAGTGCATTGTCAATGATGTTTGTAAATTCGGTTGCAGGTATGTTCCAGTCCCACTGAAAAGCCCAGTTATCGGGCACCATCATCATTGCTTTTTGCCAGTAAGGCGTATTGGTTTGAGAAATAAATTCTACATAATCATCCGGATTTAATCCGACTCTTTCTTTTGCAAAAGTCAGGGGTGTATATTCCTTACCTTCAAAAAGAAAAGTATGTGGTACAGGTCCCAGATGGGCATCCAAAGTGTCATTAAATCTTTTTTTCCAGCCGAGATCCACCACTCCCGATGGGCTTTTTAAAAGGCTGTCGAGCATTCCTTTAAGTGAACGCTGCATTTTAAAAAAATTATTTCTTACAGCGCCATTAATCAAACCGGTATAATTGGCTTCGGGCAAGATACCATATTTGGCATACATATTAATTACATCATGCGGTTCGCCGCCATCGCCATAACTTACAGCGCCACTCATCCTGATATAATTATCAGCTTTATCCACGTAAGACCATCTGGCAGTATAAATTTTTGATAACTGCACCGGTTTTTTACCGGCCTTAATCATCTCCGATTCTAAAAATGAATTGGAAGAATAGCTCCAGCAGGTACCGGAGGAACCTTGATCTTCTATGGGAGTAGATTCAAGATCAATAATTCGGGTAAAGGTAAAACCGGCTTTTCCCTCGGTTTTGTTTCCGCTGATTTTTTTTATCAAATCATCTTGTGCGTACAATGTAGCGTTAAAAGCAAACGTCAGACAGATTGCTGAAAAGAATAAAAACTTTTTTACCATTTTTTATTTGAATTTGGTTAATCTACGCAAAGTTGCAACTCTTATATCACTCAAAAAAGTAATTATATATTAACTTGTCATTTATTTGATAAACGGTTAAACCGGAGAAAAAAATTTTACAATTTTTAATTAAGATAAAAACATCCTAATTAAAATCTTGTTATCTTTGTGGTTTCAATTGATTGTTTATGCTTTCAAAAACGTGTGAATATGCTCTCAGGGCTATGATTTATGTAGCGCAGCAATCGCGAAAAGGGAAAGTAGTAAACATTAAAGAGATTTCGGAAAATATAGATTCCCCAGAACTTTTTATCGGAAAAATCCTACAAGGTTTAAGTAAGCAAGGTTTTTTGAAATCATCCAAAGGGCGCTATGGCGGCTTTTTTATTTCCGAAAAAGATGCTGAAACTTCTTTAGCAGATATCATCATTGCAATTGATGGCGATAAAATGTTCAAGGGCTGCGGAGTGGGTTTGGCTTATTGTTCAGACATAAACCCCTGCCCCATACATAATGAATATAAAACAGCTCGGAGCTTGATGTATAATATCTATAAAAAGACGACTTTAATCCAGTTTACGGAAAAAAAACAGGAAACAAAATTTTTCTTAAAACGTGAATAATGTTTTTTTATTTTTAAATAGGATAATAATATCTTAATATCTCAATTAAATTATATAAGTAAATGGAAATATTTTTTGACGGACTAATTGTATTTTCTCTGGCAGTCATCATCTTTTTGGCTATTTGGATTAATAAAAGGGTAAAAGGCATACTAAAGGATATGCAAAACAGTAAAAAAGATTTTGACAAAGAAGCATATAAAAACCAAATAAGTAATATGAGCAGGCAACAATTAAGCAGTTTATTGGATGTATTAAAAAACAGAAAACTCAGTGTACTAAAGATTGTCATTCTCTCTACGTTGTTTTCGGGTATTTCCAATTATGCATCAGCACAAAATAGCGGATCCGGAGCGCTACTTTCCGAAACAGGTATTATCATCACTATAGCGCTGCTACTTATTCCGATTATATTGGTAATGGCGCTTTTTGCAATAAGAATGAGGAAACTTACTCGAAACTATGCGGCAAAAAATGATTTGACGAGAGCTAAAAAATTTGCAGAATATTTAAAAAATCAACCTGAAGAAGAAATTGAAAGAGATATTACCGGCAGACAACAATCATTGGATTATTCATTAACCCACAAAGAGTTGAGTGGTAACCTCCCTGCTCAGGACACAAAAGGAATTTTAAATGTAAAGCCCGATATGGGGCTGCCATTTGTTGCCATAAAGAAAAAAGCAATAACCCGAAAACCGGTTGATCCTCAGTTAAGCAAATTGGTATTGTGGTATCTTATATGCGCTACATTCTGGTTGCTTTTTGGTACTACTATCGGAGAATATGTAGGTATCAAATTTGTAGCACCTGATGCAGACCATTTAAGTTGGTTGAGTTTTGGCCGCCTGAGGCCGGTACATACTAACTCAGTTTTTTGGGGATGGGCATCATTGGGTATGCTCGGATTGGGATATTATGTGGTGCCTCGTGTTGGCAACAGACCATTGTATAGCTACAAACTGGGCTGGTATTCGCTTTACCTCATAAATGCCACAGTACTTCTTGGTTCACTGGCATTAATGGATGGCATAAATAATGGCGGTGGCGAATATCGCGAATACATCTGGCCTATTATGTTGCTTTTTGGTATTGGCCTGGTATTAACACTGATAAATTTTTTAAAAACAATTGCACGAAGAGCTACAAAAGAAATTTATATCTCAAATTGGTATATCGTTTCGGCAATAATGTTCTGTCTGGTGATAGCAACCGTTGCTTATGTACCAAGTTGGCAAAACGGATTAGGAGAAACTATTGTACAGGGTTACTATATGCACCAGGGAGTAGGTATGTGGTTCATGCTGTTTACACTCGGGCTGGTTTATTATTATCTGCCGCAGCAACTCAATAAACCTATTTATAGTTACAGTTTGGGTATATTGGCTTTCTGGACACAGATTTTATTTTATACCCTGATAGGAACCCACCACTTTGTTTTTAGTTCCATACCCTGGTGGTTGCAGACAGTAGCTATTTTTGGCAGTGTGGGTATGGTAATTCCTGTAATTGCCGGTACTACCAACTTTTTAATGACATTTAAGAATGGCTGGTATCAACTGGCAGACAGTTACACCCTGCCCTTCTTTTTGGTAGGAACCATTTTTTATTTCACCGGTTCAATGCAGGGTACTGCCGAAGCTTTCAGAAGTACCAATCTCATCTGGCACTTTACTGATTTTACTACAGCCCACTCTCACCTCACCATGTATGGAATTATAAGTTTCTACATCTGGGCATGTGTTTATACCATTGTACCCCGTATGACCAATAATGAAGCGCCACAGGTAACAGTGGGCGCTCACTTCTGGTTGGCATTAATCGGATTGCTGTTTTATACTGTACCACTGATGTATGGCGCCACTATGAAAGGTAAAATGTGGATGGAAGGGAAACCGTTTATTGACAGTGTGGTGCTCATGGCTCCCTATTGGTTGTGGCGTGCAATTGGTGGTACACTGATGTGGATTTCGCATCTCTTCTTTGCTTACAACCTTTATAAGATGATGCCTTCTACAGCAAAAGTAGATGTTGGCGAAAAGGCAATAGAAATATTACAATCAGAATTGAATGTAGCACAATCAAAATAATTTATTAACTAATCGTAATCAGAATAAAATTTAAGTGAATGGAATGGTTTGATGATCATAAGAAATTGTTTCTCGCAGCCCTGCTCCTCTTTGTCGGGCTTACAGTACTGGTAGCAATTATTCCTGCATTGAAGAATGAAAGAATTAATCAGGCCCTGCCGGGCGCTGAACCGTTGAGTCAGGATGCTATAGCAGGAAAATATATTTATATCGCCAACGGATGTGTGGGCTGCCACACCCAACAGGTAAGAAATGTGGATATGGACAAAATGTGGGGGCAAAGGCCGAGCATGGCTGCTGACTATGCACTCATCAGAAGAACAGATTTCTGGCGCAATACTGCTACTTTGATGGGCACAGAGCGTACCGGCCCTGACCTGACAAATGTAGGAACCAGACAAGGTAATAAAGAGTGGAACCTCACCCACCTGTTTAATCCCAGAATTTTAGTGAAGGAATCTGTGATGCCGGCCTACCCCTGGCTTTTTGAAATAAAAAAAGAACCGGCCCAAGGCGATGTAGTGGTAAATGTACCCGCAGAATATTTAAAGGGTATTGATGGAAAAGTAGTAGCAACGAAGGAAGCATTACAATTAGTGGCTTATCTGCAATCCTTAAAACAGGCGAAACTTCCGGATCAAATCATCGCTCCTGAATTTCTTTATAAAAAAGCAAAAACAGAAGCTACAGCCGGTAGTGATGGCGCTGCTACTGAAATTGATGGAGCCGAGTTATATGGTATTCATTGTCAGGCCTGTCATCAGGCAAATGGAGAAGGATTACCGGGCGCTTTTCCTCCTCTGAAGGGCAGCAAAGTTGTGCTGGATGATAATATTGATTTATATGTGGACATTATCATGAATGGTTACACTGCCCGTGAAAGCGAAGGATACGGCCCAATGCTGGCGGTAGGCACCAATGCCAATCTTTCTCCCGAAGAAGTAGCTGCCATCATGAATCATGAAAGAACCAGCTGGGGCAACAATGCAAAAAAAGTAACTCCGGATGATGTTAAAAAAGTACTGGAAGCTATCAAATCTGAAAAGAAATAATCATGAAAAAATTACTTTTCATAATCATAGCATTTTTTAGCTTTCTTTCAGGTTTTGCCTGTTCGGTTTGTGAAAAACAACAACCCCGGCTACTGAAAGGAATCACACACGGCACCGGTCCACAGAGCGAGTGGGATTTACTGATTATTTCGGGAACCGCTGCAATCGTGGTTTTTACACTTTTCTTTTCGATAAAAATGCTGGTAAAGCCCGGCGAAAGATCATCAACTCATATTAAAAGAACGATTTTAAAAAACGAATTATAATGGATGCAAGTGAAATCATAATATTTTTAGATGATGAAAAGGCGCCGATAGCCCATTTGAAAGCGCCGGTGCATTTTGAACTGGATACCAATAAGCTGGTTGACGGTCAACATACGCTACGGGTGGTGAGTAAAGATTCCACCGGAAAAGAAGGAATCAGAGTTATACCTTTTGAAGTGAGAAATGGTCCTGCCATAAGCGTAGAGGGTATCAAAGAAAATGCAATTGTCAATGGCGTTTTGCCTTTGATGATCAACGCTTACAGCAAAGGCGATACCGAAAAATTTTATATCGCAGGAAGCGAAACTCCCAAAAGCATCCCTACCTGGGTTTGGATTTTGATAATTCTGTTTATTGGATGGGGAATTTACTACCTTATCAGCTATTACAATATTAATCCTGCATAACAGTAATAACATGAAAAATATTATTGCACAAATCTGACAATTTTGTAAGATATATTTTAAACAGAGATATTGATTCTCTGTTATATAATATAAAGGTTCTCAACTAATTAACAGACCTTAAATATTAAATCTGAAAAGATTTTGAAGTCTATATTTCTTTTATTTTTTGTTCTTTAAACTTTTTGATTATGGCAACCATTCAGTTAAAGCGAATTTATGAACCTATTGCTCCGGCAGACGGATACAGAGTTCTGGTGGACAGGCTTTGGCCTCGCGGACTGAAAAAAGAAAATGCTCATATTGATGAATGGTTGAAAGACATTGCACCTTCTGATGAATTGCGCCATTGGTTCAACCATGAACCAGAAAAGTGGAATGAATTTAAAAAAAGATACAGCGCCGAACTAAAGGAAAATGATTCGGTGGCAAAAATGAAAACCATTTTAAAAGACCATCCATTAGTTACCTTCCTGTACGGAGCAAAAGATGAAGCACACAACCAAGCTGTAGCATTAAAAGAATTTTTTAAATAAAATGGAAACAAAACAAAAAATAATCATTGTAGGCGGAGGCTTTGCGGGTCTTCAGTTTGCAAGACATCTTGACCCAAAGTATTTTGAAGCAATTTTAATAGACCAGGTAAATCACCATCAGTTTCAGCCTCTGTTTTATCAGGTGGCATCTGCAAGAATCGAACCTTCAAGCATTTCTTTCCCTTTCAGAAAAATTTTTCAGCACAAAGACCATGTGCAAATAAGACTGGCAAAGGTTCAGGAAGTAGATGCTGAAAAAAAGATTGTAAAAACTACCATTGGCGATTTTAACTATGACATTCTGGTTCTCGCAACCGGTTGTGTTACCAATTACTTTGGTTTGAAACTTCCGGAAAGTGGTGTTTACAGTCTGAAAACCACCTATGAAGCCATTCAAATTCGGAATAATATTATCAGAAATTTTGAAAATATTGTTGCCAAAGGGGCCGACGCTCCGGAAGAACTATTTAACATCGTGATCGTGGGTGCAGGCCCTACCGGTGTGGAAATGGCCGGTGCTTTTGCCGAAATGAAAAAAAATATTCTGCCAAAAGATTATCCGAGAATTAATTATTCAAAAGTAAGAATCATATTGGTGGAAGGTAGTAAGACTACGCTTACGGCAATGAGCACGACCGCACAGAAGGCTTCATTGAAATTTTTAAGACAATTGGGCGTTGAAGTCAGATTAGGAATTTTTGTAAAAGAATTTGAAAACAATATTGTAACCCTCAGTGATGGGGAACAACTGAAAACAAAAAACCTGATTTGGACAGGTGGCATTAAAGGTAATCTGATTGGAGGATTGGAAAAAGGTACCATTGAAAGAAACAACCGGATTGTCGTAGATAGATTTAATAAAATTGAAGGCTATGATGACATTTATGCCATCGGTGATATCGCTCTTATGAAAACACTAAAATACCCTAACGGACATCCTCAGGTGGCCAATGTGGCTATTAACCAGGGAAAGATGCTGGCTAAAAATCTAAAAAGAGTCCAAACCGGGAAAACACAGGAAGAATATGAATATGAAGACCGCGGTTCAATGGCAACCGTAGGTAAGTTTAAAGCAGTTGTAGATCTTCCTTATCTTAAATTTAAAGGATTAGTTGCCTGGTTTGCCTGGATGTTTTTGCATCTGATGCTCATCCTGAGTGTAAGAAACAGGCTAATTATCTTTATAAATTGGGTTTGGAGCTTTTTCACTAATGATACTTCTCTGCGTCTGATTTTATCAGAGGAAAAGAAAAATGATTCGTCTGTTCCAGGGAAAATTGAATCTACAATAAACAAACCTAAATTACATCTTATTCATTCCTAATTAAATATATAGTTAAATTTTAATTAATATTTAGATAATAATTGCTATTTATACAATCAGTTTTAGCCTTTCTCCAAAATAGATTTTTAGACAAATACAATCATAAGTTGGCGAGAAAATTGGTATATTTCAATTTTATTAAAACTTTATACCTCAAAATGTCTTAGAAAGAATAACTTTGCGCCGCAGAATTAGTTATAAATGAAAATCAATAGACATACAAAGGTGTCAACACTTATTAAGGAGAATAATGAAACCATTTCAGCTTTAGCCGACCTCACTCCTACTTTTGAAAAACTCAAAAATCCCATTTTGAGAAATGAAATGGCTTCGGGTATGACTATTGAAATGGCAGCCCAGACAGCAGGTATTTCTACTGATCAGATTTTTGAAGCCCTGCTGAAAATTAACTTTGAAATAGAACCCAATCAGACCACCGATCAGGAAGAAATTGATATAGTAAGAAAAAAAGCAACAATTCATAATTCAGAAGGTTTTGAAAAAATTTTCAGTAAGTATGATAATGACCATCTAAAAAAAATTGATGTCAGACTGCTCGAAAAGCCCGGCTATATTCAGGCCATACTGGCCGAACTGAGTCTTTTACCAAAGGGCGATGCCTTATTGGTTTACCATTACCGCTTCCCTGTTTATGTATTGGAGGAACTTTCTGATAAAGATTATGAAATTCATCTGCACTTCATCAATTCCAACAATATCCACATGTTGATAATTAAGAAATAAGCGCGAAAAAATATATTTTCTATAATTTCTTATCTTAGGTCAATGCCGATGTAGTCCGTAAACATCAATTTTGCATTACGAATTACAATTAAAAAATTATAGAAATGACAGAGACTACAAAATGGGTTTTGGACCCCGCACACAGCGAATTACTTTTCAAGGTAAGACATTTGATGATTTCAAACGTTAAAGGTGAGTTTAAGGAATTCAATGCAAGCATTGATGCAGTGGGTGATGATTTTACCAATGCAAAAGCTACTGCCACTATTCAGACGGCATCTGTTTTTACCAATCAAAACGATCGTGACAACCACCTCAAAAGCGCTGATTTTTTTGAAGTGGAAAAGTATCCTGAAATTAAATTTGAGAGTAAGGAACTGACAAAGGTTGACGATGAGAATTTCAAACTGACAGGTGCTCTTACTATCAGAGATATTACAAAAGATATCACTTTAGATGTGGAGTTTGGTGGCGTAACTAAGGATCCTTACGGACAAACAAAGGCCGGTTTTACCTTCAGCGGAAAAGTAAACCGTACCGACTTCGGACTGAAATGGAATGTGGCATTGGAAACCGGAGGTGTATTGGTTGGTGAAGATGTTAAAATTAATGGCGAACTTCAGTTTGTAAAGCAATAATAGGTTTTACTAAAATATTAAAAAAAACAGAGCCTGATTTTAGCCGGCTCTGTTTTTTTTATAAAGTTGAAGGGGGGTAACCGTCAATATAAAAATCCAAATAGCCAAAGTGGAATTTCATTACGAAATCCGATTGTTTAACCATCAAGGGCAAGATAAGCTTTTTCTAAATTTTTGATTTGTTTTGTATTTTTATTTTTGCCGCCAATTTCAAAATAATATTTATCGTTAATGCAAAAATCTGTTTGCTCGGCATAAATGTCTCATTTCAAAAAGGTAAAATATGTATTCTATAAAATACAATATTATTCATAAATTGTATTTTTGAAAAGTCATAATATAAAATTAGTTTTCACTGTTCGATCAGGAATGTAAAAAGATGTTTGTCCTTACTCTTCCTTTTTGGAAGTATATAATCCAATCTAATGAATAGTAAAAAAGAATTATTCTTTAAGTCAAATTTAAAATATGATTGTCAAATAGGCTGAAATTTAAGAATTTAATAAATAACCAAATTCCTATCATTAATAAGCACCGTATTATTCTCTATGAAAAATTTTTCTACAAATTACTTTCCACAGCTTTTACCTCTCCCTGATATTCGCTCACCGGACCATCCAGTAACACCGAAACAATTGTCACATTTTTATCCATCCTTTCCGGGGGCAAATCAATATAAACGATTCCCGGCTTATCACTCCAGTACAACTTGTCAAACAATCTGTAACTGAGAAGAGTGCCTTCACCCACAATCCTGATGCGGGCAATGTTGTTATTGATTCCCTTAAGTGCGATCGGTGCATTTGATTTTCCCTCTACAAACAGATAAATTGTTCTCTTATCGGGCGACAAAGCCGATAAACCTGCATAATGCCCTTCGGAAAGACCCTTTTTAGCGCTTCCGATCGTTTCCGCATGTTTATTTACCCAATCCAAAACTTCTCTATTATTAACTTCTTTATTGGTAAGAGGTTTGTTTACATCCAAACCTTTATTGCTTAAAGGATTATTGCCCGAAGCCACATCTTCACTCAGTCTCTTAATAATCTGATTTGCGGGTTCTCTTCTGGACATTAAATAATCGTCAGAAAAATGACCGGCTTCTCCATCCAGCACCAAAGGTTTTTGAAACTGCACCTTTATTACAGTCATCTGTGGGTCAAGCAAATCCTGAGGAACCGATATCCAATAGTTATTATCTTCTTTTTTATAGGAGAGGCGTTCATTCGATCCAACCATTGTTATTCTGTTCACCGGTGTAAGAATACCTTTTAACAACGCCAATCCATTCTGGCTATTGTTTAAATACAGATACAGTGTTTTTCTATCGAGCGAAAGCGCTGTTTTGCCTGCAAAATGTTTTTGAGCAATACCGGCCAGAGTACCATAAACAGCTTCCGCATGTTTTTTTGTCCATCTTCCCATTTCTTTAAGGATGGTTACCTGTTCTTCAGGAATAGTTCCATCTGCCTTTGGTCCGATGTCCAACAATAAATTTCCTCCCATCGAAATACAATCCACTAAAGTATTGATGAGCATATAGGGTGTTTTATAGTTTCTGTCAAAAGGCTGATAACCCCATGAGTCGTTCATGGTATAGCAAAGTTCCCAGTAAGGAGAAGATGGTTTTTGCACGGGCACCCCTTGTTCGGGTGTAGCATAATCGCCATACTCTTTTAATCTGGAATTGATGATGATCTTAGGGTTATAGCTTTGAAGGCGTCTTCTCGTTTCGGCTGCACGCCATTCTTCTGCACTATGTTCCCAGTCGCCATCGAACCAAAGCAGGTCGGGTTTATATTGTTTCGAAAGTTCTTTTAACTGCCCTTGATAATAATTGATAAAACGTTCAAAACGCTGCGGATCATCTTTTACGTTAAATCTTTTTATAGCTCCGGTAAAAACATCATAATCATTATGGCTCCAGTCAGGAAGAGAATAGTAAATACCGGTCTTAAGGCCGGATCTTTTTAATGCACTGATAAAGGGGGTCATTACATCTTTTCTTACTGCGCCGTTTCTTGGAATAGAGATAGCCCCTTGTTGTTTAGTATTCCAAAGCGATACGCCATCATGGTGCCGCGAGGTAAGCACAGCATATCTGGCGCCACTCTCTTTGATGAGATCCACCCATAACTGAGGATTATAATTTCCGGCGCTGAATCCCTTCAACTGATCCATGTAGTCTTTATAATTGATATAATTATTAAAAAAACTCCAGGATTCTGAAATGCCATTAACCGAATAAATTCCCCAATGGATAAATATGCCCAATTTGGCATCGGCAAACCATTGCATTTTTTCCTGTTCGGCCTTGTTTTGGGCTTTAATCGTCTCATTTCCAATCAATAAGATAAGCAAGCTGCAAAGTAGTATTGTTTTTCGTATCATGCTATAAAGATAATCCAAAAAGGTTTGAAATCAATGTAAATAATAGGCTTGCTTTTGAAAAGGATAAAAATCAATCAAAAAATAAATTCTTTCATTCATTATTTCCAAAAATAAATTCCAATTTCAGTTCTGCTTTGTATGTTTGTGTTTTGGGTCAAAATATTAATTTAATATAAAGATACTTATGAATATTGCAATAATCGGAGGCGGCAACCTTGGAACCGCCATAGCAGAAGGATTGGTAAAAAGTAAATTTTGCAAACCGGAAAGCATTACCATCACCAAAAGAAATACGGCTACGCTCAAAGACTGGCATTTGAAGGGAGTAAAAATCAGTTCTGACAATAATGAAGCGGTAAAAAACAGCGATTTAGTAATTCTGGCCGTAAAACCTTATCAGATAGAATCGGTAATTGAAGGTCTCAAAAAATCAATAACAAATAAGCATATCATTGTTTCGGTGATTACCGGTGTTTCGCTCAACGATTTAAAAACAATGCTCAAAAAAGATCAAATAATCTTTAGGGCTATGCCTAACACTGCCATTGCCATTCGGGAAAGCATGACCTGCATCAGCTACCTGAATGCAAATGAACAACAGATTGAGCTGGTTTTGAGCCTGTTTAAAGCATTGGGCGAAGTGGTCATTATTGACGAAAAAATGATGGATGCCGCTACAGTTCTCGGCGCTTGTGGTACTGCTTTTGCTATGCGCTATATCCGGGCCAACATCCAGGCCGGTGTGGAAATTGGTTTTGATGCTAAAACTGCCAAATTAATTGCCTCGCAAACCGTAAAAGGAGCTACTGAACTTTTACTGAAACATGGCAGCCACCCCGAACAGGAAATTGACAAAGTAACTACACCAAAGGGCTGCACCATTGTGGGGCTAAACGAAATGGAGCATCGCGGGTTCAGCTCTTCCCTCATCAGAGGCGTGGTAGCCAGTTACGAAAAAATAGGTAAGGATTAGCAAAATGATAAAAATTATATGAGTTAATAATAACTTTTCCACACCTGACCAAGAATCCGTATGAAAAAATAACGGATTTGTAATCAAACTTTATATCTTTGTGCGACCTCTCAAATTTTCTACCAGAATTTTTCAGCCGGTCGCATTTTTTTTATTTAAAATTTTAACACAGAACAGTTTTACAACCGTTCTAAAATTATTGCATTATGGCAAAATATGTATTTGTAACCGGCGGGGTTTCATCATCTTTGGGGAAAGGAATTATTGCAGCATCATTGGCAAAGCTATTACAATCAAGAGGTTACAGAGTTACTATACAAAAATTTGATCCTTATATCAATGTGGATCCGGGTACACTGAATCCTTATGAACACGGTGAATGTTATGTTACCGAAGACGGAGCAGAAACCGATCTGGACCTGGGGCATTATGAAAGATTCCTTAATACTTTTACTTCTCAGGCAAATAATGTAACCACTGGTCGTATTTATCAAACGGTTATTAATAAAGAAAGAAAAGGCGCTTATTTGGGAAAAACAGTACAGGTAGTGCCACACATTACCAACGAAATAAAGCGCCGGATGCTGGAACTGGGCAATACCGGCAAATATGATATTGTAATTACTGAAATTGGCGGAACCATCGGCGATATCGAAAGCCTGCCTTTTGTGGAAGCCATACGCCAATTACAATGGGAACTGCCGGAAGATGATACGGTTGTCATTCACCTCACCCTGATTCCTTACCTGAAAGCAGCCAAAGAACTGAAAACCAAACCTACCCAGCACAGCGTTAAGATGTTGAGTCAGGAAGGTGTGAGCCCTTATATAATTGTATGCCGTACAGAAAGACCATTATCACCGGATATCAAAAGGAAGATAGCACAATTCTGCAATGTAAAGCAAGAGGCAGTTATCGAATCCATTGACATGGCCACTATTTATGAAGTGCCAATGGCAATGCTGAGAGAAAAATTAGACATCATTTGCCTTAAAAAACTCAATATTATTAATCCTCCGGAGCCCGATTTGGTAAAATGGGAAGCTTTCCTGGAAAGGCTGAACCATCCTAAATCTGTCGTGCGTATCGGTTTGATTGGAAAATACATTGAATTGCAGGACGCTTATAAATCAATACTGGAAGCATTTATTCATGCCGGCGCCGTAAACGAATGTAAAGTAGAAGTGGTAAATGTACACAGCGAATACATCACCCCCGAAAATGTGGAAGAAAAACTTTCAGGGCTTGACGGACTATTAGTAGCATCCGGTTTTGGCCTCAGAGGTATTGAGGGAAAAATTACAGCAGTAAAATATGCAAGGGAGAATGGTTTACCCTTCTTTGGCATTTGCCTTGGTATGCAGATGGCAGTTATTGAATATGCCAGAAATATTTTAGGTAAGAAATGTGCCAACTCCACCGAAATGGATGAAAAAACGCCCGATCCGGTAATTGATCTGATGGAAGAACAAAAAGTAATTTCGGATAAAGGCGGCACCATGCGGTTAGGTGCTTACGACTGTGCACTACTTCCCGATTCTCTTGCTCATAAAATTTATGGCCAGGAACTGATCAGCGAAAGACATCGCCATCGTTGGGAGTTTAACAATAAATATTTAGAAGAGTTTCAGAACGGTGGTATGGTGCTGAGTGGTAAAAACCCAAAAAGTGGTCTGGTTGAAATTGTAGAACTACCCGATCATCCGTTCTTTATCGGCGTACAGTATCACCCCGAACTGAAGAGTACTGTGGAAAACCCCCACCCTATTTTTGTACAATTTATAAGTGCGGCGGTTAGTCATGCCTCTACAAATAAGGTTGACGAAAAGAATACGGCTAATGTCAATGATTAAGAACCTAATCTGGAATTTTTAATACGGGTATTCTACCGGTAGAATTATATGAATTTATAAAAGTTCTTTTTTGTGCGTCATTGGCAACAGATGAAGTAGAGTAAGGAATTTCCTCGTTTCCAAAACGATCAAATTTCTCCGATTCGCTGCGAAATGACCTGTAAGGAAGGAGGAAATGACTGTGGGAAAGTTCCGCAGGTTAAGATGAGAAAAATTATTTTTAGTATTTTTTTTTTCACAGTCTTGATTTTTGGCTAAAAATGATTATCCTGTCAGTTTAATTCTAACAAATATTTGTACTCAAGGAAGTACTTCAAATAAAAAACCGTTCCAATATTTAGAACGGTTATTAAATGTCGTATTGCCCGAAGGCCAAAACAGGATATTTAACCTCAAACCCTATTTCACTGAAGCTATCAGCGCTTTGAACGCTTCGGGGTTGTTCATAGCCAGATCGGCTAAAACTTTTCTGTCCAATTCAATATTATTGGCACGAAGCTTATTGATAAAGACAGAATAGGTCATTCCTTCCTCGCGAACACCTGCATTGATACGTGCAATCCACAAAGCACGATAATCTCTTTTTTTCACTTTACGGCCTACATAAGCGTAGGTCATCCCTTTTTCTACAACGTTTTTGGCAACGGTAAACACATTTTTACGTTTGCCATAAAAACCTTTGGCTTGTTTTAATATTTTTTTTCTGCGCGCTTTAGAAGCTGCTGAATTTACTGAACGTGGCATATCTTAAATAAGTTTTAGATGAATTAATAATAGTTAACAATGGCTTACTTCAATCTCAGTAAGCGTTTTACGAAGTTCATATTAGACTCATGAACCACGCCATCAATACGCATGTGGCGTTTACGCTTTGTAGATTTTTTAGTAAGAATGTGGCGTCTAAAACTTTTTTGATGAGTAATTTTGCCGGTAGCAGTTACTTTGAACCGCTTTTTTGCACTTGAATTAGTTTTTACTTTAGGCATTGTACCTTTAATTTATTTGTTACACCTTTGAGGCGTTTCCGAACCACCCGGAACCCTTTTCGAACCTCTTCAGTAATGTATCCATTTTTTCAAATGGTTTGCAAAGGTATGGTTTATTATTAAAAAAATAAAATAAGGAAAATAAAAACACCCGTTTACCCTCCTTTTTTGTAATTAATCAATTGATAACCAATATTTAAAAAATTAAATTCTAACTTTATACAGATATCAGGATGATGTTATTATCCATCCGTTTATGGT
Organism: Chitinophagaceae bacterium; assembly: GCA_023957575.1. Lineage (GTDB taxonomy): Bacteria > Bacteroidota > Bacteroidia > Chitinophagales > Chitinophagaceae > Niabella. The sequence goes on from JAMLGU010000010.1 coordinate 32,936, forward strand.
AAATTTTTTACTAAAATAAAAGAATTGTATAAAAAAAGGAAAGTTTTCCTACTTTTAGCGGATGATTATTTTACTACAGTGCAGCGACAGAGTGGGCCTTGTGGCCGATATTGCAAGAGTAATGGCAGAAGCCGGACTCAATATTATATCTATGCGAGAATTTGTAAACACCGAAGAAGAAAGGTTTTATATAAGAATACATATTGATGCCCGACCTGACTCAAAAGAAATAGAGCAAAAACTTCTTGCCGCATTACCTGCTGATACTCAAATAGTTGTGAATCCGACACCTGAAAAAAAAGTAATAGTACTCGTTACCAAAGAATATCACTGCTTAGGCGACATACTATTAAGAAACTTTTTTAATACCTTTGAGGCTTCTGTGCAGTGCGTAATTGGAAATTACGATGACTTGCGGCCATTAACCGAAAAATTTGACATACCTTATTATTACATAAGTCATGAAGGCATAAGCAAAGAAGAGTTTGAGAGCCAAATACTGGAAATTATCGCTAAATACGAGCATGATTATCTGATTCTGGCAAAATTCATGCGAATTTTATCGCCTGATTTCATTGCCCGTTACCCAATGAAAATCATCAATATTCACCACTCCTTCTTACCGGCATTTGTCGGTGCCAAACCTTACCGTCAGGCATATCAAAGAGGTGTAAAACTAATTGGAGCTACTGCTCACTTTGTTACCAACAGTCTGGATGAGGGACCAATCATTGCTCAACAAATTATTCCCGTAAATCATTCGCACACAATATCTAATATGGTGTCGTTGGGTAAGGAAATTGAAAAATCGGTGCTGGCAAAAGCGCTTCAGTTTGTATTTCAGGATAGGGTAATGGTGTATAAAAATAAGACAATCGTTTTCGAAAACTAAAAATGATAATAATCATAAATAATAAATTTTTGGTTTTCGTAAAAAGTATTATTTTTATTGCCAATCAAATTATTCCTGAATATGAAAAAGATTGCTTTACTAATTACATTTTTTAGTATCCTTATTTTCTCATGCAAAGATGACAAATCCACAACCGAAGATTCGGTAACAGTGGCAACAAACGCTGAATCAAAAGATTACGATGTGGAAAAAGGTATTGGCTTTTGGACTGCCGAAAACTTGAAATTGAGCGAAACCATTGATACGTCACTTGCCACAAAAGGCGAACTGCTGCATAACCTGCATTGTGCATCCTGCCACAACCTTAATTCTGAAACGCTGGTAGGTCCGGGTTGGAAAGGAATTTTGAAAAGACGTAAACCGGAATGGATTATGAATTATATTAATAATCCGGAAGCAATGATTGATAAAGACCCCGAGCTGAAAAAGGAGTACGAAAAATGTTATATTAGAATGCCGGATCCTCATTTATCAGAAACTGATGCACGGAGTCTTTTGGAGTTTATACGACTCAATGAAACAAAAGGATAACATTTCTTTCATTAAAGGGCATCAATACTTTTGTCTCAAAAATAATAAATACAATTTTAAAATTGATTTTTAAGATTTAAACCAGTAAATTCACTTTTTATTTCAATTCAATATGATTAATATCATCTTAATTTTATGATTGCAGTCATATCAGCTTATTATAGATTTTTTAACCTTTGCAAATAATAAAAAAACAAAACAAGATGAAAAAAATAACAATCTTTTGCTCAATTGTTGCCATGGGATTTTTAATTGCCTGCGGCGGCGGTGAAAATAACAGTTCTGAAAACAATGGCGGAGGCGATGCCGCAAAAACAACTCCCAGCACATCTGATTACGACCCACATCGTGGAGAAGGCAAGTGGGATAAAGACAATGTAAAAGTAGGTGAAACCTTAGATACCAAAATGGCTGCAGAAGGCAAGAAAATATATGATGTGAAATGTGCTTCCTGCCACAAATTAACAGATGAAAGGTTAGTGGGTCCGGGATGGAAAGGCGTAACCAGCAGAGTAACTGCTCCATGGATTATGAACTTCATTACCAACCCTGATCCAATGATTGATAAAGATCCTGAATTGCAGGCTCAGTTAGAAATTTGTTTGGTTCGTATGCCCAATCAAAATCTTACTGATGATGATGCCAGAAACATTCTGGAATTTATGAGAGAAAACGATGGAGTAAAATAAAATTGGTTCAAAACAATTTACTTTAATAAACACAGTACTTCAAATTATGAAAAAAATTATCAACCTTGCGCTGATAGCAGCTATTATAGCGGCTATTCCATTTGCATTTAATTCCTGTAAGCCCAAAAACGCAGGTAGTGCAGTAAGCGCCGACGCTGCTCAAAAAACTTATGTAGCCCCCGGTAAATATGATGAGTTTTACAACTTCGTTTCGGGTGGTTTTAACGGACAAATGGGTATTTACGGATTACCAAGTGGTCGTCTTTTCAAAGTGATTCCTATCTTTTCTATAGATCCTGAAAATGGATATGGAATTAATGAGGAAACCAAACCCATGCTGGAAACTTCTCACGGTTTTGTTCCCTGGGACGACCAACACCACCTTGAATTATCTCAAACCAACGGAGAGGTAGATGGCAGATGGATTTTTGCTAATGCCAACAATACGCCTCGTGTGGCAAGAGTTGATTTAAAAACTTTTAAAACTGTAGAAATTATTGAATTACCTAACAGTGCAGGTAACCACTCCTCTCCTTTCATCACTCAAAATACCGAGTATGTGGTAGCAGGAACCCGTTTTAGCGTACCGGCTGACGATCAAAATGGTGATGTGCCTATCAACACTTACAAAGAAAACTTTCAAGGCACATTAAGTTTTATTGGTGTGGATAAAGAAACCGGAGCGATGGATGTATCTTTCCAATTGCGCGCTCCCGGTGTTAACTACGACCTTAGCCACGCCGGTAAAGGTAAATCAGGCGATTGGTTCTTCTTCAGTTGCTACAACTCAGAACAAGCTCATACACTGTTGGAAGTAAATGCTTCTCAAAAAGACAAAGACTTTATTCTGGCAGTAAACTGGAAAAAAGCCGAAGAATTGATTAAAGCAGGTCAGGGTACCAAATCGAAAGTTCGCTATGCACACAATGTGTATGATGAAAAAACCCATACTGCCAAATCAGAAATTAGAACAGAAGTACCTGTTTTGGATATCAGAAAAATTAAAGACATCGCTTACTTTATCCCTTGTCCAAAATCACCTCACGGATGTGATGTGGATCCAACCGGTGAATACATTGTAGGTAGTGGAAAACTGGCCGCTCTGATTCCTGTATTCAGTTTCGATAAAATTCAGAAGGCAATTGCCGATAAAGCTTTTGACGGCGAATTTGACGGAATACCTGTAATTAAATATGAAGCCGCTCTTCATGGCGAAGTAGAAAAACCAGGCCTTGGTCCTTTGCACACTGAATTTGACGGAAATGGTAATGCTATTACTTCTTTCTTCGTATCTTCAGAATTAGTTAGATGGAACATCAAAGACCTGAAAATCATTGACAGGGTTCCTACTTACTATTCAGTAGGTCACCTTTGTATCCCCGGTGGCGACACTAAGAAACCTTGGGGTAAATATGTAATTGCTTATAACAAGATTACAAAAGACCGTTATCTGCCAACCGGACCCGAGTTGACACAAAGCGCCCAGCTTTATGATATTACCGGAGACAAAATGCAGCTTTTGCTCGACTTCCCAACTATTGGAGAGCCACACTACGCGCAGGCCTGCCCGGCAGATCTGATAATGAAAAATTCTCAGAAGATTTACAAAATCGAAGAAAACAGTAATCCTTATGTAACAAAAAGTGAAGCAGAAACTAAAGTGGTAAGAGAGGGCAACAAAGTGCATGTTTACATGACAGCTATTCGTTCTCACCTTGCTCCTGACAATATTGAAGGTATCCGTGTGGGCGATGAAGTTTATTTCCACGTTACCAATCTTGAACAAGACTGGGATATCCCTCATGGATTTGCAGTAAAGGGTGCAAACACAGCTGAATTGCTGATTATGCCTGGTGAAACCTGCACACTGAAATGGACACCGGACAGAGTAGGTGTTCTACCTTACTACTGTACAGACTTCTGTAGTGCATTGCACCAGGAAATGCAGGGTTATGTAAGAGTATCTCCTGCCGGTAGTAATGTTCCGTTAAAATGGGGTATTGGCAGCACAGCTCCTGGAGGAACTCCAACAGGCGCAGCAGCTGATAAAGATGCTGCTCCTAAGGCTGATAGTGCAAAAAAATAAAAATTTAAGGTAAACATATCGGTTAAAGGGGCAGGAAAGTAATTTTCTGCCCCTTTTATTTTTTCAATTTTATAATAAAAATCATGGCAACTAACAGTAAAAAAATCAGTGGGCTTTCACGAACCTTACTCAGTCTGGCAGCAATCCTTTTGGCAGCTTCCATTTTTGTTCCATTATGGTATATTGACCTCGATGCCCCTCAGTATCCCGAAGGATTAAGATTACTCATCTATCCTAACAAATTGGCAGGCGATGTGGAAATCATAAACGGCCTAAATCACTACATAGGAATGCAGACCTTGCATGAAGAAAACTTTATCGAATTCACTGTGCTACCTTACATTATTGGCTTTTTTGCCTTTTTAGCATTACTTGCAGCCCTTATTGGGAATAAAAAATTTCTGTACTTTCTGCTGGTTTTGTTCATCATTTTCGGTATTGTTGCAATGTATGATTTTTGGAAATGGGAGTATGACTATGGTCATAATTTAGATCCAAATGCAGCTATTAAAGTGCCGGGAATGGCTTATCAACCGCCATTGCTGGGCTTCAAGCAACTGTTAAATTTTGGAGCGTACTCATTCCCTCATACAGGAGGTTGGATGTTTATTGGATCAGGCGTATTAATGCTGCTTGCTTCAATTAAAGAGTGGACTAAGAAAAAAGCTTAAAAATTTAATTTATAAAAAATGAAAAAAATTAACAATGCAATTTTATTTGCATTAGGAATCGTATTAGCAATACTTTTGCCTTCTTGCAGTAATTCGGACCCTGTACCCATAAAACTAAATGTTGACAATTGTGCCAATTGCAATATGACTGTATCAGATCTTCGTTTTGGCACCGAACTAATTACAGATAAAGGAAGATCATTTGTTTTTGATGACCTCAAATGTATGGTTCACTACATGAAAGAAAACAATGTACAAAAAGCAACTTATTATGTTCCGGACCATAATAAACCCGAAAACTTCTTAAAAGCAGAAAATGCTTTTTTTGTAAAAGGAGATAGTATTCGCACCCCCATGAACGGACATATTGCTACATTTGCAAAAAAAGAAGAAGCTACTGAATACGCATCACAAAACAGTGCAGAAATAATAAACTGGGAGGAGGTTATTAAGTAATAATGAGTAAATATTTTCTATTAGTATTGCTATGCATCGTTCCATTTTGCATAAATGCAAAAACGCTGCATATAGGAAAAGGATTCCCTTTTTCGCAAATCAAGCCTGCAATAGAAGCTGCTGAAGACGGAGATAGTTTATTTGTACATCAGGGTATATATAAGGAAGGAAACATCCTCATCAGAAAAGCTATCGCTTTTATTGGTGTGGACTATCCGGTGCTGGATGGGCAATATAAATATGAAGTGCTCTCTATCAAAGCCAACGGTGTATTGGTCAAAGGATTTAAAATCATTCAATCAGGCTCTTCTTCACTGGAAGATATTAGCGGAATAAAAGTATATAACAGCTATTATGTAACCATAGAAGACAATATACTGGAGGATAATTTCTTTGCTATCTTTCTGGACTACAATCGCCACACCATAGTTAAAAACAACAGAATCAGAGGTACCGGAAAAAAAGAGAGCCAGATGGGTAACGGCATTCATTGTTGGAAGAGTGATTCGTTGCAGATAATTGGTAATACCATTAATAAGCATCGGGACGGCATCTACTTTGAGTTTGTTACCGGCAGCGTTATCTGGAACAACACTTCTACGCACAATGCCAGATATGGTCTTCATTTTATGTTTTCGAATGATGACATTTATGTCCATAATTTTTTTAAACAAAACGGTGCGGGCGTAGCAGTGATGTACTCCAAAAGAGTATCTATGTATAACAATGTATTTGTTCAAAACTGGGGAGATGCTTCTTATGGCTTAATGTTAAAAGAAATTTACGATGGATTTATCAGAGGCAATAAAATATATAACAATACCACCGGAATCTTAATGGATGGTGCAAGCCGCCTTACTATCGAAAAGAATATTATTGAGTCGAATGGCTGGGGAATGAAAATAATGGCCAATTGCACAGATAATGTTTTGAAAGAGAATAACTTTCTGGCCAATACCTTTGACATGAGTACAAATGGAACTTTGGTATTGAATACTTTCAACGGAAATTATTGGGACAAATATGAGGGGTATGACCTGAACAGAGACGGAATAGGCGATGTACCTTTTCACCCGCTTAGTATTTTCTCTGTCATCGTAGAAAAGAATCCTCCGGCAATGATTTTATTCCGTAGCTTTTTGGTATCATTGCTCGACAGGAGTGAAAAGCTGATACCCAGCCTGACACCGGATAATTTTGTGGACGAAAAACCTTTAATGAAGAAGCTCAATTTATGATTGAAATTAAAAATGTATCAAAATGGTTTGGTAAATTACAAGCCGTAAAAAATGCGACACTTTCTTTAAACAAAGGGGAATGTATTGCATTGATAGGGCCCAATGGCTGTGGGAAAACCACACTGATAAAATCAATATTGGGGATGGTAGTACCTACTTCAGGTGATATTATTTTTGATGGTAAAAATATTAAAAATGATTATCTCTATCGAAAAAATATCGGCTATATGCCTCAGATTGGCCGATACCCTGACAATATGACTATTGGCCATATCATCGAAATGATAAAACAAATCAGACAATCTTCCGAAGCGCTTGATGAAGATTTGTTAAAAGCTTTTGACCTGCCTTCACTTTATGAAAAAAGAATGCGGACACTTTCCGGTGGAACCACTCAAAAGGTAAGCGCCACACTGGCATTTTTGTTCAATCCCGACGTATTGATATTAGACGAACCTACAGCAGGCCTCGACCCCTTGGCATCGGATATTCTAAAGGAAAAAATTATAAAAGAAAAAGAAAAAGGCAAACTAATATTAATCACATCCCACCTGTTGAGCGAATTAGACGACCTTATTACCGAACTGGTATTTATGCAGGATGGAGAAGTTAGGTTTCATCAGCATGTTTCTGAATTGCTTAACAAAACCGGAGAGCAAAAAATTGCAAAAGCCATTGCTAATGTTTTAAAAAACGGAATCAGTGAATAGAATTATCAAATACATCATTTTAGACATCATAAAAAATAAGCTGGTTATAGCTTACGCTGTGGTATTAGGCCTGCTTTGTTTTACAGCCTTCAGTCTTGAAGATAATGCAACCAAAGGTGCGCTGACGGTGCAAAGCATCATTCTGTTTGTAGTGCCGTTGGTGAGTATAATTTTCTCCACCATTTATTTATACAACTCCAATGAGTTTATTGAATTACTATTAGGACAACCCATCCAGCGACGCAAAATATGGATTAGCCTATTTATCGGATTATCCGTTTCTCTGGCTACAGCTTTTTTTATCAGCGGCGGCATTCCATTATTGTTATATGCCGAAGGCAATGTAGCATTAATGATGATTTCCATCGGTATTCTCATAACAGTTATTTTTGTAGCGCTTGCATGTCTTTGTGCCATCCTTACCAGAGATAAGGCAAAAGGTATAGGAATTGCTATTTTAATCTGGTTGTTCTTTGCACTGCTATTTGATGGATTGTTATTATTTATTGTATTTCAATTTGGCGATTATCCCATTGAAAAACCAATGGTATTACTTACCGCTCTCAGCCCCATTGATTTATCAAGAATTGTGATGCAATTGCAAATGGATGTTTCTGCATTGATGGGCTATACGGGCGCCATTTTTAAACAATTTTTTGGAAATGTTTTGGGGTTGTCGATCACTTTTGTTTTATTACTATTATGGATAATAATTCCATTTAGCATTTCATTGAACCGATTTAAGAAAAAAGATCTTTAATCCTTTTCTTTAAACATGATATAAAGAAAAGAAATATTCATTTTCATAGGTATGTATAATGAATATTTTTCGGCGTTCTGGTTAGACTATAATATGGGCAAAATCAATTAAAAGCATACTCATGAAAAAAGACCTTTCATGCCGTTCAGATATTGAGAAATTGGTTAATTTTTTCTTTAAAAAATTAAAAGAAGACAAATTTCTGGGTGATTATTTTTCCCACCCTGATATTGATGAAACACAGTTTGTTGCCAAAATGTATTCCTTTTGGGAAAATGTAATCTTTTATACAGGCAATTATGAAGGACATCCAATGGAAACACACAAAAAACTACATGAAAAAAACCCGCTTACAAAAAATCATTTTAAAAAGTATTTGGATATTTTTAGTGAAACGGTAGATGAATTCTTTGAAGGCGAAAATGCTCAGATTATTAAAGTAAAAGCAAATAATATTGGAGTTGTAATGCAAATTAAAATTCTATAATTAATAGACATCAATCTTCATTTAAGATAACAAATTCCTGTTCAAGTGTCATTGAAGAATGATAGCATGCGTCTATAAATTCTTTTCCATATTTAGCATAAAATATAATTATGTTATCCATCCGTTCCTGCAAATTTTCCAATGGAAAGAGCTTATCCTTCAACCTTTCGATTTGACTCATAGCCTCCATATAATTTCTCTTTTCGGCACGCAGCATCTTTTTTTCAAGTTCAATCAGTTTCTTTAATGCCTGAGTTTTCAATGCTTCTACATGATTTTGCAATGTAATATCAATATCTATCGATCTTTTTGCAATAGAATCATAAATATCTCGTAGGGCTTCTCTCTCAGCTTTCACTTCGAGCTTATTGCCGGTGTTCTTTTTTACCCATTTTTCCTGTAATTGCCTGATAGGTAAAAATACTTCCTGAATATTGAAGCCCAATTTCTCAAATAATAACCTGTTTTTTTTGTCAATAAATAAAAAAGAATTTCGTAAAACCAATATCGGATAAGGGATATTTAAGTAGTCAAATAATCCTTTCAGTTGAAGCCAGTAAGCCAACTCCCCTCCCCCGCCAATGAATGAAACATTGGGTAATAACATTTCCTGAAAAACACCTCTCAAAATCACATTTGGGCTAAATAGTTCCGGTTTAGTTTCTACCAATTTTAGAATTTCGTCTTTGTTATATACAATGTCGGTATGTAAAACCTTCCAAACTTCATCTTCTTTTACAATTCTGTTTCTACCATTTTCGTTCAGATAAAATAGATTAATTTCACGACTGAAAGCCTGTGTTTTATATCCTCGATCTGTAAGTATTTGTCCGGTTGTTTCAACCGGTTTTTCTGAGCTTTGATTGAGAAGTTCTTCTTTAAACAAATCAATAGCGATTGACTTCAATGTATGGCTGTCAGGCACCAAAACGACTAAGCCGTAATCCTTAAACAATTCATTTACAAAGCCCAGCGTGGCAATCTGTATTTCTGTATCTACTGCATAATATTTTTTTACAAGCCCTATGATTTCTTCTGCATGGGGCAGCACACCCACTTCGGATTCAATACGACCGATAAGCTGCAGCAATTGTTTGTCCACTTTCATACGACCAACAGCGCCGGTTTGTGCAGTTTTCCACTCCAGTTTTTCATTGTTTAGATAAATATGCCCCAGCTCATCCAAATCTGCATCTTCGCTGCCCATAAAGAAAACAGGAACGAATCGGTATTGAGGAAAAAGTTCCTTGCAATGAACAGCCAGCTTAATAGCATGAAGAATTTTGTAAATAAAATATAATGGCCCTGTAAAAATATTTGGTTGATGTGCAGTAGTAATGGTGAAAGTATTAGTATCGGCTAACAATTCAATATTTTCTTTGGTGGCTTGTGAAGTTTCTATATTTTGATATTGCTCTTTCAAACCCTCTACCAGCGCCTTACGATTGATCTGGTAGGATAAACGGCTTTGTATCTGCGCTTCAATCCCTTTGACATCCGGATAGAATTTGTAGGCATCTCTTAATGCATCTGCTCGTTTCAAATAATCTGTAACAACATGCGAAAAATAGCCTGTTTCTGAATAAGGTATTTTAGTTGCAGTACAATCCATATATTACTTTGCCACAAAGAAATGAAAATAACCTAACATTTTTACAAGCAAATAGTTTAAACTGCAAAAAGCCATAACAAAAAAAAGTGAGCATTCAGCCCACTTTATGCTTAGTCAGATTAGATAGGTTTATTTTAAATCTTACTGATTCTTATTAAAAAAATAAGTGTTTAGAAATTTAATGCAAATATGAAGAGATAAGCAATGCCAAACAATACCGTAAATAGGGTATATTTCGGAAAAATAATGTACAATTCCTTAATTACATTAAAAAAAATCATACTCTTTAACGTAAGCGCTTAAATGAATATCCCCGTTTCTTCAGTTCCAGAATAAGTTCATCCAAATGATTGTAGAATTTATCGATTCGTTTTTTATCTGTACCAAGGTGTATTAAAATAAAATTACCGGACAGGCCAGACACTTGCTCTCTTTTAAGCAAATTATTCATCAACGCTTCGCTGCTTCGGTAGTTTTTCATGTCCGGCGTTGTATAATCAGCATTGGTGCCGGTGCCGGGCGAAAAATTTATTACCGATAATCCCCGTTCCTTACACCATGTTACCACTTCTTTATTGTACCACTCATACGATGGCAGGTACCATTTTGCCTTCTTAATACCAAACATAGAAAGGGCAGCCAAAGAATGATTCATATCAATCATAAATTCTTCTTTTGTAACCAGCAACGAGTCTCTCTTTGACCAGTCGGCATACAAAAGATGTTTATCTGAATGAGAACCTATGTAATGCCCATCTTTCTTTAATCTTTTGATTAACGGCACGAAGGATTCATTTCTTAAAAAATCGCCTGTAAAGAAAAAACTCGCCTTTACATTATTCTTTTTCAAGGCGCTTCTTATAGTATCTCCTCCTTCGCCATAATCATGCGCCGAAAAAATGAGATAGACGGTCTTTTCCTTATCCGGCATTTTAATGATTGCCCCTTCTGAATCGGTTTCATAACCATAGTTCTTCAAATTTCTATTTGCTGCCTTTGGCTTTTGCCCAAACACGGTTGCTGCACATAAAGTAAGCAAAAGGAGAATAGTCCACTCCTTAATTAGTACTCTCAAAAAGGATGTTTGAAATAGAATATGTTTGTTATTCGACATAAAGGTTTAAAAATCTTAAATACTATTTTTTAATGAACTGTAACCTGCTTAAAAACCAATTATTTGAACAACCCACTTGAATTTTGCCCAATTATAAGTAGGTTTGCTATTATTTTAATCTAATCCGATGAATGAGTATTACAAAGATAAAGTAGTAGTGGTTACCGGCGGCACCGATGGCATAGGTAAATCTTTGGTGGAACAGCTTTTGGGTATCGGCGCCAAAGTGGCTACCTGTGGCAGAAACCACGACCGCTTGTATGAGTTGCAATCCACTCATCCATCTTCGCCATTGCACACTATGGTTTGCGATGTAAGCAATGAACAGGATTGCAGGCAGTTTATCGAATCAACGGTTAAAATTTTTGGTACCATTCATGTACTTATCAATAATGCAGGCATCAGTATGCGCGGGCTTTTTAAAGATATGAAAACAGAGGTACTAAAAAAGGTAATGGATATCAATTTTTATGGCATGGTATATTGTACCAAATTAGCATTACCCTACCTCATTCAGGAAAAGGGGGTCATAGTGGGTATTTCCTCAGTGGGCGGATACAGAGGGCTGCCTGCAAGAACAGGTTACTCGGCCAGCAAGTTTGCCATGCAAGGTTTTTTGGAATGTTTGCGGGTAGAAATGATGAATGAAGATGTGCACGTGATGTGGGTTGCTCCCGGATTTACCTCCTCTGGCATTAGAGACAGGGCGATAAATGAAAAAGGGGAAACTCAGGAAAAGAACCCTATGGACGAAAGCAAAATGATGCCGCCAAATGAAGTGGCTGCAAAAATACTGAAAGCTATAAAAAACAAAAAGCGTACCCTTTGGCTTAGTTTCCTCACAAAGCAAACTATCATTATGAATAAATTTTTCCCAGGCTGGACTGATAAATTGGTTTATAAGTTTTATTTTAAAGACAAACAATTAATAAAATAGACCGGAACTACCCGAAAGAAAGGATTTTTATGAATTTTGTTACCCTTACATCTGATATTGGCACTACGGACTATTTAATAAGCGCTGTTAAAGCCCAACTGCTGCAAGTTCATCCGGATTTACAGCTTGTAGATATATCGCACAATATATCTCCCTTTAACTATCCGCAGGCATCCTATATCTGTCGTAGCGCCTTCAGACATTTCCCTGAATTTACCTTTCATATAATATTGGTAAATCTTTTTGAAAAACCTCCCGAAAATCTATTATTGATTTTTCATAGAAACCAGTATATCCTTTGTGCTGATAATGGATTAGCCAATATGATTTTTGAAGAAAAGCCAGATATTGTGATGGGTATTCCGCTTAACAAAAAAAGCCAAAATACCACACTTGACTGTACCAAAATTATGGCTAATACGATTAAAAGAATTTTAAATGGCGAAGCCATACAGGAAATAGGTATTCCTGACATAAACTATATCGAAAAACATCCGATGCAGCCGATAAATGACGACAATATTCTTGAAGGTCAAATAATTTATATTGACAATTTTGAAAATGTGATTGTCAACATCACCCGCAAACAATTTGAAAAACAAAGAAGAGGAAGAAAGTTTAAAATTCTATTTCTGAGAGACGAAACCATTAATAAAATCAGTAAATCTTATGCTGATGTTCACGAGGGAGAAAAATTAGCATTTTTCAACAGCGCCGACTTTCTCGAAATAGCCGTAAATAAAGGTAACGCAGCCGGATTGTTTGGACTTAAAGGCTTTTCGGATAAAGCAAGCCGCTCGTCTGTAATCATGCAAAGCAAACTGATGTACCAAACCGTTAAAATTCATTTTGAAGGATAATCTGATTATTTGATATGCTAATTAGAAAAATGAGGTGGGTATTATTTTCTATATTGCAAATACTACTCTGAAACCGTCCTATCAAATCCTTACAAAAAAATAGCTGCTTAAATAATTGAAGTTCGTATTTTTGAAAAATGCAGCTTGAAGAGGAAGAAATATCGTTGAGTGAACAGTTTCAGAAAATTATTCTCTCTGAAGACAAACTTCAGATAAAAAATTTTCTGGACGATCAGAATATTAGCGATGTGGTGGATCTGATATATGAGCATCCTGAATATCAGACACAAATCATTGCCAATATGTCTGTGCATCGTGCCGTAAATGTTTTTAAACTGCTTGAACTTTCCAATCAAAAAGACATTATTCACGAGCTGCCTGCAAGCTATATTGCTTCACTGCTAAATGAGCTGCCTGCCGATGACCGTACCGATTTTTTAGAAGAGCTGCCTGGTAATACCGTACGTGATTTAATCAGGCTGCTGGAGCCCAATGAACGACACATTACCCTTTCACTGTTAGGATACCCCGAAAACAGTATCGGACGATTGATGAACCCCGATTATGTGTATGTGTATGCCCACAATACCGTTCAGGAAGTATTTGATACTATTAAAAAATATGGTAAGAACAGTGAGGCCATCAACGTAATATATGTGATAAGCCGAAAAGGCGACTTGCTGGACGATATACGGATTGGCGAATTTTTGTTAAGCGACCCCGAAACCAAAGTATCGGAGTTGATGGACGAACGCGTTATTTCATTAAATGCTTTTGATGATCAGGAAACAGCCAGCGAAGTTTTTAAAATGAATAATCGCGTGGCGCTTCCGGTTGTAAACAATAATAACAAGCTTCTGGGAATCGTTACCATTGATGATATACTATGGGTTGCCAGTGAAGAATTTAGCGAGGATATGCAAAAAATGGCGGCCATCGAATCTTTTGAAGAGCCTTATTTGGACATCCCTTTGTTCAGATTATTCAAAAAAAGAGTAACCTGGTTAGTAGTGCTGTTTCTGGGCGAGATGCTGACTGCCACTGCAATGGCTGCCTTTGAGGATGAAATAGCCAGAGCCGTGGTGTTGGCTTTGTTTATACCACTCATCATCAGTAGTGGTGGTAACAGCGGATCGCAGGCTTCTACACTTATTATTCAGGCGATGGCTTTGGGTGAAATTACCGTAAAAGACTGGTGGCAGGTGATGAAACGAGAAATTTTTTCGGGGCTGATGCTGGGTTCGGTTTTGGGAGTGGTTGGGTTTTTAAGAATATACTTTTACCATCTGATATGGCCTTCTCTTTATGGAGTACACTGGTTTTTACTGGCTACTACTATTGCCACTACACTTGTTGGAGTAGTTCTTTGGGGTACACTTTCGGGCAGTATGCTTCCCTTACTGTTAAAAAAATTAGGCGCTGACCCTGCATCCAGCTCGGCTCCGTTTGTGGCTACATTAGTGGATGTTACGGGGCTGATTATCTATTTTTCAGTGGCGTTTTTATTTTTAAACGGAACATTATTGTAAAAGAAAATAAGTTCTATTAGGACGTGTTGAAATCTATTTAGATTACTTCATGCGTTTGCTTGATGACTCCCATTACAAAAATGCTTTGTACATGGCCAATATTTTCAACCTGACTGAGCTTGTTTACATGAAAATCATAATAACCGGCCATGTCGGCAGCCATTACCTTTAGCATAAAGTCAAACTCACCCGAAATACTGTAACATTCCATCACCTCATTTAATTGATTGACAGATTCTATAAACTTCAAACCTGCCTGTTTGTCGTGCTGACGCAGCGATACATAACAAATCACCATCAACCTTTTACCCAATTTTTCGGGATTGAGTACTGTGGCATATTTTAAAATGATACCACTTTCCTCAAGTCTTTTTATGCGCTCGTGTACCGGAGTGGTGGTCAGATGTACCGCATCGGCAATTTCTTTCACGGTGATGCGGGCATTATTTTGCAAAAGTTTTAAAATAGCAATATCCTTTTCATCCAGTGGAATGAAAGACTTGTCAGTAGTAAATTCTGCTTTTAATGCTGATCTTTTAGCCATATTGTAGCATATTTTTCTACAAAATTATATATATTTATTATTTTATTCTATTTTAACCAAACAAATTTAGAATATAACGCTATTTTTATAACTTTGCAAACCTGTTTTTAAGGAAATATAAAATTTGGAACTTAATTATTATCAGAGCGCAACAGCGAACAGTGTTCTAAGAAAATTTGCGTATAAAAAATTGTTGATAGTAATTCGGGACGATGAACGGAGCGTCGCAAATTTGCTCGATAGTAGCACTCCGCCGGCAACATAAAAGCATAAATCACAATTCACAATTCATAAATAAAATAATATGTCCACAGTAACAAAATCGCAAATAGACTTTGCATTACCTTACAAAGTAAAAGATATTTCGCTGGCCGAATGGGGCCGCAAAGAAATAAGGCTGGCTGAGGCCGAAATGCCGGGTTTGATGAGTATTCGTCAGGAATATGCAGCCTCGCAACCCTTGAAGGGCGCTCGCATTGCAGGTTGCCTGCACATGACCATACAAACCGCCGTGCTGATAGAAACGCTGGTAGCATTAGGAGCCGAAGTTAAATGGAGCTCCTGCAATATTTTCTCTACCCAGGATCACGCTGCTGCAGCAATAGCTGCCGCAGGTATCGGCGTATTTGCCTGGAAAAGGCAAACACAGGCAGAGGCAGATTGGTGCATTGAGCAAACACTGTTCTTTGGCAGCGAAGATCGTCCGCTGAATATGATTTTGGATGATGGCGGCGACCTCACCAATATGGTATTGGATACCTACCCCGAGCTGATTCAACATGTAAAAGGCATCAGTGAGGAAACGACTACCGGCGTTCACCGCTTGTACGAGAGGGTAACTAATGGAACTTTGCCTATGCCGGCCATCAATGTAAATGATTCGGTTACCAAATCGAAATTTGACAACAAATATGGCTGCAAAGAAAGCTTAGTGGATGCTATTCGCAGGGCAACTGATGTGATGCTGGCCGGTAAAGTAGCTGTGGTGGGTGGTTATGGCGATGTAGGCAAAGGATCAGCCGCTTCATTGCGCGGTGCAGGATGCCGGGTAATTGTTACCGAAATTGACCCTATTTGTGCATTGCAGGCAGCAATGGACGGATATGAGGTAAAGAAAATGATAGATGCCGTAAAAGAGGCTGACATTGTGGTTACTGCCTCTGGTTGCCGCGACCTGATTATAGGCGAGCATTTCAAACTGATGAAAGATAAAGCAATTGTGTGTAATATCGGTCACTTCGATATTGAGATTGATGTAGCGTGGTTGAACGAAAATTACGGTCACACCAAGGATACCATCAAACCACAAGTAGATATTTATAATGTAGATGGCAACGATATCATTTTATTGGCAGAAGGTCGTTTGGTGAATCTGGGATGTGCCACAGGTCACCCATCATTTGTAATGAGCAACAGTTTTACCAACCAAACCCTTGCCCAGATTGAGCTTTGGACAAATAATGATAAATACGAAAACAATGTATATGTATTGCCCAAGCATCTGGATGAAAAAGTAGCCAGACTGCATCTATCCAAAATTGGCGTGGTATTGGATGAACTTACTGATGCTCAGGCAGCTTATCTGGGTATTCCGAAAGCAGGACCGTTTAAGCCGGAAATGTACAGATATTAATTAGCAAATTGCAGATTAACTGATTGCAGATTGGTAAATTGGTACTCATATAATTAAACCCGTCAGATTTGGCGGGTTTTTTGTATGTAAAACTATCATTATCTGCCGTTTTTCAAATTCAGCAGTCCTTTTTCCATAACAGGGCCATACGATTTTTCAAACAACAGCCCTGACAGTTTTTCCCAGGGATACCATTGCAAATCAAACTCCATTATATTATGCAATGTCAGCGAATCGGAATAGGCATATCGAATCAGCTTCCACGAAGCCATTACCGGTCGGTCAGATTTTTGCATCTGCACTGTTACAATACTGTCATTGAAATTATCAACTTTCAGGCTAATCCCATTGGCTTTGCCTGCCACTACCCTGCCATTTTCTGTTTTTATATTTTCAAGCTTTACCTGATCAAAACCCGGATACCATTTATACCAACGATCCAGATCTGCCACTTCATTCAATACAGAGTCGCTGCCCGGGTTTAAATTAATCGCTCTGGATACTATCACTTTTGAAGGAATCATTAGCGACAGCCCCAGCATCACAATAAATAATGCAGTAGCGCCTATGATAAAGAGTTTTAAATATTTCATGTGAATAGTGATAAGTTAATAGTTAATACTGAATAGGTAATAGTGAATAATTCTTTTTCCTTCTTATCTTTCTTTTCTCCGTTATCAATAAACTACTCCCATTTCATTACCCTGAATACAACCAAATAAATTACAACCGTCCATATACCCAAGTAACCAATTTCTTTCCAGCACTCATAGAAGTGTAAGCCTTCGAAGGAAATTTTGCGAAGTGCATTATTAAACTGGGTAAGAGGAAGCATTTCACATAATTTCTGCATCCATAAAGGAAACACATCCAATGGAAAAAATGTTCCGGCCAGTAACATCTGAGGCAGCGCAAAAATATTAATCATCAGTGGTATCATCGTATCGTTTTTAGCAATGCTACTAATAATTAATCCGGCGCCCATCAGCAAAAAAAGCATATACAGTGAAAAGAGCAGCATTTCCAAGAATGTAACCACTCCATTAATCAACGTAAATTTCATAAAATAATGACCAAACAATATAATCACAACCACATTGATGATCTGGTAAAACAAACGGCTGACACCAATACCCACTAAAATATTAATCCTGCTCACCGGTGAGGCATAAAATCTTTTTAAAACCAACTGCTCTCTTAAACTAAAAAATAGAAAAGCTATGCCAAACAGTGTGGCAAACAATACTGAAAAACCTATCATACCCGGCAGTATAAAATCTATCGAACGATATTTTTTACCGGGTATCATTTCGGGGACAATTATATATTCGCGTTGCAGTTTCGCATCGGCCAACTCTACTTTCAATGCCTGATAATCAATCAATTTTACAATTTGATACACTGCGCCACCACTCGCTTCACTCGATTTGACTACCACCTGAAAACGCTGAACCGAGTCGCTTGTTGGAAGTTTGTTTAATTGAATGACGGCCGCCAATTTCCCCTTTCTTAAATCAGCATATTCGGAGGCAGTATCGGCATATTTTTCAATTTTAATGAGAGGATTGGATGAAAGGCTGTCCAGCAAATGATTGTTAAATCCTGAGCCATTATCAATAGCCACTTTGTAGGGATTAGTTTTGTTTTCTCCAAATGCAGCAAAAATTAAAATGAATGCAATTGGAAATAAAAAACTGAAAAAAATGGATGAAGGCTGGCTGAAAATAGCTTTAAAACTCGCTTTTGTAATAGCCCACAACGCTTTAAATTGGGAATATTTCTTCAAAAAATTTATTTAATTTAAGACATTATAAATAATGATATTATTGGGTAAAGTGGTATTTTTTTATTGCAATAATTATTTATTTAATAAAAAAATCAAAGGGCAAACGCGCTTGTGCGCCCTGAGTTAATTGCCTTACCACTGTCAATTGCTTGTAAACAAGATAATATGCTTCGCCCATATCTGCTTTAATTTTAGCAGCTACAGTATCTCCTGTACCCATACTCAAAATTTTCTCAAGCAATGTTTGTTTCTCCGGAAATTCCACCACTTCAAATTCTTTTAATTTTGCCTTAGAAGCAGCTGCATTAATGGCTGTCTGTAATCCGCCAAAGGCATCTATCAAACCAATTTCTTTCGCTTTTAGGCCTGTCCACACACGACCCTGGGCAATAGTTTCAATATAGGCAGTATCTTTTTTTCTGCCATCAGCTACTCTCTCTTTAAACTGGCTGTAAATCCTTTCAATACTGCTTTGCACTATTTTTTTCTCCTGATCGTTCATCGGGTGGTCAATATTTCCGGCATTGGCCAAAGGTCCTGTTTTTACACCATCGAATGTTACGCCTAATTTATTTTTAAAGAAGCTGCTCATATCAGGCACCACACCAAATACGCCAATGGAACCGGTAATCGAATTAGAACCGGCAAAAATACTGTCAGCCGAGCAGGAAATATAATATCCGCCCGATGCGGCCACATCTCCAAAACTCACCATCACGGGTTTTACTTTTTTAGCCAAAGAAATCTCTCTGTTAATGTTCTCACTTGCTAATGCACTACCGCCACCTGAGTTTACTCTCAGCACAATCGCCTTGATAGACTCATCCAATCTTGCTTTTCGAATAAGGTTAATATAAGTTGTACCGCCGATATTATCATCATCGCCTCTGCCGTCAATAATGTTGCCTTGAGCGTAAATCAACGCAATTTTTTCACCTGATCCACTTAAATTCGTATTGGCTGATGCGTATTTTTCGATTGACACAAAACTGATTTTATCTTTTGCACCCACTGAAAGGTTTTTCTTTAATTCATCTTTTAGTTCATCGTCATATTTTACGCCATCTATCAGTTTATGGGTTACTGCATCTTCAGGTGTATCAATTGCTCCGGTATTAGCCAAATTATGCAATGTGGCAGTATCCACCTTTCGGCTTTCGGAGGTTTTCATTAATAAATCATTATAAATATCATTCAGCCACTCGCTTGTCTGCAATCTATTGGCATCGGTCATTTTATCGGCACGCAATGGCTCGGTGGCGCTTTTAAATTTGCCTGCATAAAATATTTGTGGCTTAATCTCCAATTTGTCTAATGTGCCTTTTATAAAAGTATAATTAACACTGTAGCCCACCCATTCAAAAAAACCTTTTGGGCTTACATATACTTTATTGGCAATATTAGCAATGCTGTATGCCCTTTGGCTCATGGCATCGGAATATGCAATAATAAACTTACCTGAAGTTTTAAAATCCTTCAAAGCCTCCCTTATCTCATCGCTTGCGGCAAAACCATTGGAGTTTTCGCCGGCTTCCAATAATATACCGCTAATTTTTTTATCGTCTTTTGCTTTCTTTATCAGCCTGATTACGTCATACAAACCGGGTGGTTCGTCAATTGATTTAGATTTTAGCATAGATTGATAGTCGGATTTCGGAATTTCATCATAGCGATTTTCTAAATTGATGGTCAACACTGATTTTTCAGGTATCAACGGCGCCTGCTTGGAAAAAGTGCTGGCTGCAATACCCATGAAAAAGAAAAACACGATCAACCAGAACACAAAAAAAGCCAGTAAGGCGGCAAAAAAGGTTTTGAAAAAAGATTTCATAGTTCTATAATTGTCTTTTTGAATTTTGATGAAACATCAAAAATAAAGATATTTGGCTTTAAGTATTCGATACCATGAATAATGTTTTTTTAATTATCGGCAGCAATCTTGGCAACAAGGCAGAAAATTTGAAACAATCCATCCGATTGATTGAGCAATCGGCCGGAATTGTAAAGAAGTTCTCTGCAGTATATGAAACAGAACCCTGGGGAGTGGAGCAGCAGCCTGCTTATTACAATCAGGTATTAGAAATAATTACTGAGTACAATGCCGAAGAACTGATGACTCGTTTATTGAACATTGAAAAGGTGATGGGCAGAATACGTATTAATAAATACGATGCCCGAAACATTGATATTGATATTCTATTTTTTAATGATGAAATTTACAATTCCGAAACTATTATCATCCCTCATCCCAGATTACATTTGCGAAGATTTGTATTGGTGCCGCTTGCGGAAATAGCTCCTGAGTTTGTGCATCCTGTTTTTAACAAAAATATTTTTATGCTTTTGGATGAATGTGAAGATTCAGGTTTGATAAAAAAGATTTAAGTATTCTATTTTTTGTGAATTACATTGCAGCAGGAAAATGAACTACGAATTTATTACCATAGAAGGAAATATAGGTGCCGGAAAAACAACGCTGGCAACCATGTTGAGCAAGCATTTCGATGCACGATTGGTGCTGGAAGAGTTTGCCGATAACCCGTTTCTGCCTAAGTTTTATGCCAATCAGCAACAGTATGCTTTTCCACTTGAACTGTTTTTTATGGCGGAGAGGTATAAGCAACTACAGGAACTGCTGTTGCAAAAAAGTATGTTCCATGAACTGACCATTACGGATTACCTGTTCACTAAATCCTTGCTGTTTGCCAAAGTAACCCTTTCACAAGATGAATATAAATTGTATCAACGATTGTTTGACATTATTCAGCAAAACCTCATTCTGCCGGATATTTTAGTTTATCTTCATGCACCGGTAGCCAAACTTCAGGAGAACATCAAAAAACGACAAAGGGATTATGAACAAAATATTCCTGATGAATACCTGCAAAACATACAGGATATTTATCTGCAATTTTTGAAACAAACAACCCTGCCGGTTTTGTTTGTAGATGCCTCCAAAGCTGATTTTTTGCAAAATCAAAATCATTTTCATATTATTTTGGATGCCTTGAAAAAGGATTATTCTGCGGGGATGCACCATATTCAATTAATCTGATTCACGATGATGTTGTAGTTTTATTCATACCGCCAACATAAAAAGCCTATGTCATCTGTTTATTGGGTATTACCGCTGTAAGGCATACATCATCAAATATTAGCTTTTGCAAATTGACTGCCACAATTTAACTTTGCATTCTTCATGACCGACTCAGAGCGTATTAATACCCAAATTACAGACGATCCATTTGCTTCAGTACGCATTGCCGAATACAGGTACCTGATGTTGGGAAGGTTTTTGTTTGTAATGGCGCTCCGAATGACCACTACGGTCGTTGGCTGGTGGATTTACAAACTCACCAAAGACCCATTTGCAATAGGGCTGATTGGTTTATCGGAAGTAATTCCGGCGCTATCCTTGGCCTTGTATTCAGGACACAGAGTAGATGTGGCCGACAAACGAAAAATAATTCTTACCACTGTATCAGGTTTTTTTGTTTTAGCTGTTATTTTATACTATTTGTCTGGCGCTCATGCCGCTATTTTGTTTCCAAACAAACAGATTGCCCTGTTTATCTATGGCGTATTCTTTGTAAACGGCATCCTTCGTTCTTTTACCGGGCCGGCTATGGGAGCCATGATAGCCTTTATTGTGCCAAAAAATTTATTGCAAAACGCTACCGTATGGAGTCAGGGAACTTTTTTATCTGCATCAGTAACGGGTCATGCCATCGGAGGTTTTTCAATAGCTTTAATAGGAATCCACAACACCTTCCTTCTTATCAGTGGAATTATTTTAGCCGGTATCTTTTCATTTAGACAATTGAAGCCAAAGCCTCCACAAGTGGCTGAGGGGAACCAATCTACCTGGCAAAGTGTGATGGAAGGGTTAGTATTTGTATATAAAACCAGAGCCTTGTTTGGAGCAATGGCATTAGACATGTTTGCCGTACTCTTTGGCGGAGCGGTGGCTATGATTCCTGTTTATGCAAGCGACATTTTAAAGGTCGGGCCTTTGGGATTCGGTTGGCTGAATGCTGCAACTGATATTGGCGCCATCACCATTGTTATATTGCTTACCTTCTTCCCCATGAAACGGGCACAAGGCAGAAAAATGTTGTTGGCAGTAGGCGGTTTTGGAGTTTGTATAATTTTGTTTGGATTATCTAAATGGTTCTGGCTGTCGTTCGGCGTGCTGCTTATTTCAGGTATGTTGGATGGCATCAGTGTGGTAGTACGGGGCACAGTAATGCAACTGCTTACACCCGATCCAATGCGAGGGAGAGTGAGCAGTGTGAGTGGCATGTTCATCCTGAGCAGTAATGAATTGGGACAGTTTGAAAGCGGCCTTGCATCCCGTATTTTGGGGGTCATTCCGTCTGTAGTATTTGGTGGGGTTATGACTTTATCCGTTGTTATTACAACCTGGTTTAAAGCGCCTACACTTCGGAAGTTCGAATATTAATATTCCATCTTTATAATATTCATTTCAATGCTTTAACCTTAGCCCTGACCGGTCGCCACTTTTCTCCTGTAATTTTCAACTTCCCAGTTTTCTATAAAATGAATTTGTTCATCCGTCATCGGATGTGGGCCGCCAAATGATTTGGAGATTGCAGCAATTTTTATTGCATCTTCAAATACATCAGTTATAATAGCACAATCATTTTCAGAACTACCCAAGGCAACTAAACCGATTCCTTTTATCACAATTACTTTTGGAGCGTAGGCATTTTTTGCCAAAAAACTATCATAAGCAGTTACGAGCCCTTCAATCAGTTTATTTTCATCTTCTTCATCAATGAAAATATAGTTCGATTTACAATAAACAATCTGGTCCGGAATAAACGGCTTTGAAACATTTTTCAAACCATCTTCCATATAGAAGATATTCTGAATCAAACCTGAGTCAGTAATCTTTACAAATCCTCCACTTTTTTCAGTCAAAACATTAATGATGTTGCCAGAAACTCCTGTTTCAAAGACAAACCGTGTCTTTACAATCGGCGTTTCAATATCTGAATGGATATTTCTCTTTATTTTTTCTAAAGTATCGGCATAGATATTTTTAATCTCTTCTGTTGTAGCTGCACCAACAAAAATTCCATGATTCTGCAACCATATAACTTGAGGATGCGTGTTGAATTGTTTTCTATATTCTTCAATTTCTTCCTCTATTTTTTTAAACAAAACATAACCCGGGTCGGTGTAAGGGATTAAGAAGGCATTTTTCCCAAATAATTCATGAAGTTTCTTTTCTACATCATTTGCACACATCAATCCGTTCACTAATGTTGGATGCAAGTGTACAATAAAAGGATAATTAATTACATTATGAATGGAGGTTTCTACCGAGGGTCTTTTCTCTTTTGTAATCGTTGCTTCTGCCAGGTCCTGCTTCACCTGTTCTTCGCGCAAATTGGTCTCTTCACTATATTTTTTTTCAGATATTACATTCAATTTCTCTCTGTCCAATATAGCCAGATCGTCAGGCTGCATAGTCGCCAATGAAGTACCACTGGCTTTTACCCAGATTTTATGATTATTTTTATAGGAAGTATTACCACCTCCGGCAATAACATAGTTTTTATCCGTACCATATAATCTGGAAACTGCGGCTAATAATTCAAGTTCATTCATTTTAAATATTTTTTTTCAACACATCCAATGCAAAGTACTGAATAAAATATTTATAAAAAAGGAACTGAGGTTCAGAAAATAAAACAATCAAAATTTAGACTTTATTTGTGTTTCAATAATATTTTCCTTTTTTCAGAATTTCAAAAATTCAATAATTATATAAATGAGAAGAAAAAACAAAACGGCAAGGTTACTAAAAAAGAAAATTTTTAAAAATTGGAGGTAACGATCCTTTTTGTAATCAAACCTAAATTCTAACTTATGTTGCATATTTAGTTTATTTAAATGTTTAGTAAGACAATTTTTAACGGTTCAAACAGACCTGTTTCTTTTTTCTGTTTTTCTAACCCAAAGATAGTTTTCAGCAAAGCCGGAAACAATTGAATTATTTTATTAAATTTATAGCTTAATTAGGTCATATTTTAAAGGTTTATTATATAAATAATTGGTATTCAGGTATTTATTAATTCTTGATAAGTAATTTTTTCATTTAATCATGATGTTTCAGGAAAGCAAAACAGAGCTCTTTCGACTGATTGAAATGCTTGATGCAAATCAAAAGCGTCTCTATTGCCAAAAATTTGACAATGAAAAAGAAGAGGAAAAAACGCTGGAGCAAAAATTATTTGATATAATTGAAAGTTCTGGGAATTTTGATGAAGAAGATATTAAAAAACAATTGAAGATTAAGTCTCCTTCGCAATACTCCACAGTAAAAAGGAAATTGTTTGAAAATATATTAAGTACTGTTGTTCAATGTAAAAACGAAAAAAATAAATGTGTTACAATCGAAAAATTGATTTTTTTAATCAATAATCAACTATTTAAAACAGCGACATCCTATATTAAAATACTGAAACAGGATTCTTTATCTGAGCAGAATTTTTTCTATTACCATTCTGTATTAAAACAGGAATACCGGCTTCTTTTATTCAGCAATGATAAAAAAAATAAGGAGAAGCTGATTCAGCAGGAAATACTGATTGACAAAAGTTTAGAAGACTATAATACTTTCGAAAAACTTTCCAAAATTTTCAGAAAATTATTGCTGCTGAAAGGAGAAAGCAATAACCGCATAGAGGGCGATGAATTTAAAGGGTTAAATGAAATAGCCGCTTCATTGAAGGAAATTGAGAAAGAAAAAACGCAACAACCTGTTCTTAAAATCCAATATGAAACCAACCTGGCCATCGTTGCATATTTAGGTTCAGAAGAAATTGACATCAATCTTGTTCATTCCATAATTGAGAGCTGGAGGAAATATGAGCATTTAGCATATATTTTCCCATTATTGTTTTTAGAGAGTGCATCAATTGTTTTTTATATTGACTTTAGGCAAAATAATACAATATCAGCCGTCAGGCATTTTCAATTCTTTGAGAAAATTTCAGACACTCTTTGTGTCGAAGACAAACAAAGATGGAATCTTATTGCTTTCAATACTCAGATAAAAATTTATCATAAAACCGCCGCTTATGACAAATTAGAGCACTATCTGAAAAGCAATAAAAATACACTTGCTCAATCTATGAATTATTTTACAATCAATGAAGTAATGACCTTTTACACCACAGAATGTATCTCCTATTTTGTACTAAAAGATTTTGCACGAGCCGATGAATTGATGTACCAGTTAAAAGAATTAAATCAATCTAAACTCAGGTTAGATATTTATTATTTCAGTTTGATTTTTCATTTGTTAATAATGTATGAACTTAAAGACTGGTACAGGCTGTACATCAATATTGACGCAGCTTACCAGCAATTGCACAAGAATAAAACACGAAGGCCGTTTGAAAAAGAATTGATGCTCTTTTTAAAAAAATTTTCCATTCAAAACAACCCTGCTACCTATCCGAAAGTCGTTTTAGATTTTTTAGAAAAAATGGAAGCCTATACACATGACGCTGTAAAAAAGCAATATTTTCTTTACTTCAATTATTACTTTTGGCTGCAAAGCAAAACCGAAAGATCATCTTATATGGATTTCATGAAGAAAAAGATTCAGGGAAGTTGATACTGCTTCTTTTCTTTTCAATGTAGTCCATTTTTATCATCATTCATTAATGACCCATTTACGCAAAACTTCTATCTGCTTGTATTCTTATTCATTCAATATCGTTCTTGAATAAATATGGTATTCGCCCGGAGCCAGAGACGTGGCAAAGCTGACAGGCGTATTACCGCTGCCATATTTTGCATCATACCAGCTACCCGATGTATCAAACGGCACACCCACATTCTGATTGGTGATATCAAAGTTGCCAATGACAACCACAGTTTGATTTCCGTTGATCAGTCTGATATATTTTACACCGCCACCTAAACTATACAAAACATTAGTGGCCTGAAAAACAGTGTTTTTCTTTTTCAGATTGATAAACCTTGTAAAAGCATTTTTCAATCGCAGCCTGTCAGGGTTTGTATTGTACTCCCAATGAAGCGGCTTCTCTCCCACTCTTCCATTGTAATCTATGGATACGTCATATCCTAATTCTCCAAACTGCCAGATCATTTTAGGACCGGGAATAGAAAACAGAAACGCCGCTGCAGCTTCTGTTCTTAGTAATGAATTCACCAAATTCCCTTTAACACCGGTATTGCCATAGGTAAGATTTTTATACATGATTCTTTCTTCATCATGGCTTTCCATATAGGTAACCAAACCATCCATTGTAGCAAACCCATGCTCTTGATAAAAAGCGCCTTTGAAGTTGGACGTAGGCAGCCATCCCATAGCCGCTTCATTGAAATTATAATTCAGATTGTTCCAAAGCATCATTCCTTCTTCTGCCAATACTTTTTCCTCTGATGCTTCTGCAAAGTGTTCAAGAATTACGTAAAAGTTATTATTGTCAATAGATTTGATATAGTTATTGTAATCTTTCCAGATATTAATGCGACTCTGGTCAAACTGACTCCACTGGTTCATATCATTACCGGTATTTTTTTGTGTAAACCCTTTTGAAAGATCAAAACGAAAACCATCAATTCGGTATTCCTGCATCCAGAATTTTACTACATCCTTCACAAATTGTTTTGTAGCCGGGCTTTCATGGTTAAAGTCGGGGCCAAAATTCAAAGGATGTGGACTCACTGCATTATACCAGGGATTATTGGCTGCCGGGCGATTATTTACATTATCCCAATACAACTGCGCCATCGGCGAGAGACCGGTAGAATGATTGAGTACCATATCTAAAATAACGGCAATTCCTTTGGAATGACATTCATCAATAAATGCCTGCAACGTCTGTTTACTACCGTAGAATTTATCGGGCGCAAAATAAAAATCAGGGTTATAACCCCAGCTCAAATTCCCTTCAAACTCATTAACGGGTAATAATTCAACCGCATTAACACCCAGATTCTTCAAATAATTAACTGTGTCTTTCAAAGTCGTATAATTATTTGCAGCCATGAAATCCCGTAGCAGCAATTCATATATCACCAAATCATTTTTAGCAGGACGAACAAAGCCGGGGTTTTTCCAGCTATACACACTCTGATTAGCCTTCATCCAACTGACAATTCCGGTCGTTTTTCCAACCGGGTAAGTTCCAAAGCCCGAATTATTCCCGGCCGGAATAGAAGAATCAAATTGCGGGTCTAAAATTTTTTCACAATAAGGATCTGCAATTTTCATATTACCATCCACCAAAAATTGATAGGTATAATCTTTGTTGGGGTCAAGGTTTTCAATCTGTACCCACCAGGTATTCCCATCCGGTGTTCGCTTCATGATGGAGGCATTATCAGGCTGCCAGCCGTTGAAATCTCCGATTACATTGACAAAAGATTTCTGGGGAGCATACAATGCAAAAACAGCAGAAGCCCCACCATTAATAAAGGTTACGCCGGATGGCTTGGCTCCCGAAGGAAGTGGTGCCGTCTGCACAGCTCCGGCTACAAAAAACGAAAATAAATTTTCAGCAGCTCCGTTGTTGGCGCTTACTTTAATGTTTTGCAATCCGTTGGTAGTAGCCACTTTCCCGGTAACCTTTGTAGCATTATTCGCATTGGCAAATGAAGCTCCATTTAAAGAAAGAGTCAGATTGGTTGCCTGAGAAGCGTAAGCCGTTACATTTATTTCTTGTCCGGCATTATTATTGTTCAACACAGGTTTAGGGTCAAATAAAGGTTCCATTTCAGGTTCGGTAAACCGCACATTTAAAGTATTGGAAGGGAAAATTTGTAAAAAAATATCCGACCCGTCTTTATTTTTTCCAGACAGGCTGCCATCCGCATTTCGAAATACTAACGCTAATTTCAAAATGGATTCCCCCGAAGGAACTCCATAATAACTTCGAGGATTGATGTCAATCGTATATTTCCCGTTGGATTGCCGGGTCATTTTGGCAGCCGGATTGTTGGTTGTCCAGTCGCTTTTTACATATCTCCAATTTGAAGGAGAATTATTACTTAAATTGGTGATTACACCAGTATGAATATACACATCTCCTGTAAACCCTGAAAGGCCACCGTCTCCTTTGGTTGGATCAAACGTGAGCGTAAAACTTTCGTCTGCTGACGGAAATAATTTATTAGTTGTTACAAGCCCTGTCAATACAGGAGTATCACCTCCCGGAGGCGTTACAGGAGGTGTAACCGGTGGCTCAACGGGTGGCTTCGAAGGTCTTTCCTTTTTACAAAAAGACATCGAGAAACCAATAAATATCAATAATAATGGCAAAAAAATCCTTTTCATAATGTGTATCAAGTACACAAATGTAGAATTTTAATACGAATTGTGTAGTATATACTTGTTAAATTTTTCATTTCTATACAAAATTCATGTCATTTTTATTAATTTTATAAAGAAATAAACTACGATTCGTTTACCCATAAAAAAGTAATACTTAACATCTTATGAAACAAATATATCTAATAATATTCTTCACCGTTGGATCAATATTTTTAAATACCTCAGTTTCTAAAGCACAATCAAAAGCGGATGATATTGTAGGCGAATGGCTGAACGCAGATAAAGACCGAAAAATTCAGTTTACAAGAGCAGGCAACGGAACTTATAATGCCAAAATAAGCTGGTTAAAGAAAGCCAATGACGAAGAATACAAGATGGACATGGTAGTCATCAAAGGGCTGACCTTCAAAAACGGAGAATATGGTGGTGGCCAGGCTTATTCGCCCGGCAATGGAGGTTGGGTAAAGGCTACTGCCAAACTAAAAGATATTAACACGCTGAATGTTACAGGCTACAAATACTTTCTGAGTAAAACCCGAAGCTACACCAGATCAAAATAAGCTTAATGCAATGCTATAGTTTCTACTTCAGGAATATCTTTTAGTTTAAGTTGAATTTTTTTGTGGTGTGCTTTTTGTTTAAACTCCTGAATTACCTCTAATACATCCTGATCAATATAGACGCTGTCGGTGCCGGAAATTTCCACTTCTGAATTTGGAGGAATTTCGTCCAACAACTCGATAATTTTCCCTTTGTTTAAAAAACTTACATTGATGGCAAGGTCAATAATATAATGGTAAATTTCACCTTTTTTACTACGTCTAAGGACAAATCCGCCACGATAAGTATGTTTGATAATAAAATAAATGGCGTATATCATTCCTATCAGTACTCCTATTAGCAAGTCGGTAAATAGAATGGAAACCAGCGTAACGATAAATGGCAAAAACTGCTCCCTACCTTGTTTATACACTGCGTAAATCATTTTTGGTTTAGCAAGACCATATCCGGTTTTAATCAGAATGGCTGCCAGTACGCAATAGGGAATCATATTTACTATCGGCACCGCAAACAATACTACCAACAGCAACCATAATCCATGTGTAAAAGAAGAAAATTTTGTTCGCGCACCCGCTTCAGCATTTGCCGAACTTCTCACGATTACTGCAGTAATAGGTAGGCCACCCAATAAACCACTCAGGAAATTACCGGTGCCCTGTGCTATCATTTCTCTGTTTTGTGGAGTAATACGGTTGTAGGGATCAATTTTATCAATAGCTTCTGTACTCAACAGCGTTTCTAAACTGGCTACAAAACAAATGATAATTCCATTCTTCCATATCTCTGAATTTTTCCATAATGCTGAAAATTCAGGAAATTTCACCTTTGAAAAAATGCCTTCAGGAATATTTACAAACTGACTTTTTTCTAACTGAAAAGAAGGAATAAAACGTTCAAAAAGAATAGCCAGTAAAACACCTGCTAATACTACCACGAAGGAAGACGGCAGAAAAGGTATTTTATTTTTTAGAAATTTATCCCAACCATAAACCACGAAAAATGATACTATTACCAAAAAA
This sequence comes from Chitinophagaceae bacterium, assembly GCA_023957575.1. Lineage (GTDB taxonomy): Bacteria > Bacteroidota > Bacteroidia > Chitinophagales > Chitinophagaceae > Niabella. The sequence goes on from JAMLGU010000010.1 coordinate 63,414, forward strand.
ATAGCAGCAAAAGAGATTTTGTCATATAAATCGTGAATGTGCTGGTAACTGTGGTTAAGGGTAATGATATTAAATAAAGTATTGGAATAAAAGTCCGGTTCATCATATCCAATCAGCAAGGGAATTTGCTTAGAAATTAAAATTACACCAATGGCTGCTAACATTCCTTTAATTACAGCCGATGGTATGAAGTGAGTAAAACCGGCAAGTTTAAAAATACCTACCAATATTTGAAGAATTCCTGCTACCGATACTGACAGAAGAAAAATTTCAAAAGCGCCCAATTCGGTAATGGCTGCCGCACAAATCGCTGTAAGACCGGCAGCAGGACCACTTACACTTAACTGAGATTGGCTAATTAGTGAAACGACAATACCACCTATGATGCCTGCAATAATTCCTGAATAAACAGGCGCACCCGAAGCCAACGAAATACCCAAACAAAGCGGTAAGGCTACAAAAAACACTGTAATACTGGCCCTGAAGTCGTGCTTGAGAAATGCAAGGGCGTAAAACTGCATCTGTCTTTTTGTTAAACTCATAGCGGCTGCAAGGTACACAGTTTTGACAAACAATGAAACAAAAATTTATTTGAATAAATTAACGATAAATTGTCAAAAATATTACCCCCTATTATTATCTTTTTATCAATATATTAATAATAGTCAGACTTTCAGAAATATTTTTTTCCTGTACAGAAAATATAAAAATAGCCATTGAACTAATATGATCGTAGCAGCCAATACTACAGGACCATACTGCTCGCCTACCAATTGCCCCAACCATTTAAATAGCGCTTCATTGGTGTAGTTCCAACTTATAAACTCGCCGGCCAGATATATCAAAATTGAGTTCATACCAATCACTTTCAAAGGGAATGCCCATTTTTGAAAACCTCGTACATCAACAATATAATAGAACAAAGCAATCAGTAAAAGACTGAAGCCACCTGTACAGAGTACAAAAGAACTTGTCCACAAATTTTTATTAATTGGGAAATCAAGATTCCAGATAAGAGAAAACACCAATGAAATTATTCCTGCTATTGCCAGTACCATTGTTTTCCGAACAGAAGAATATTCTCCACTTTTCAAAAAATTACCGGTAAGAATACCCATTAGCCCCGTTCCGATGGCCGGAATGGTAGCCAGAATTCCTTCAGGGTCGTGGATGGTTTCATATAGTTTTCCGGGTAAAAAAAGCCGGTCAAAATAAGACACAAAATTCCCCTCCATTGAAAGGTCACCGGCAGGGAATCCCGGTGCAGATGTAAATCTGAGCAACATCCAATAACCTATCAATAAAATTGTAAACCAGATTATTTGGCCTTTTTGTTTAGTATATAAATAAATAATATTGGCAAACATATAGGCAAGACCAATTCTGCCCAATACACTTCCAAACCTTATTTCGGCCAGTGGTTTAATTTGCAGACCATTATTATAAATTACTCCAAGCAGCACTAAAATTAGACCTCTTTGAATGACATGTTTCAAGAGTTGGCCTTTGGTATCCCCCTTCTTTAATCTATTTTCTAAGGAATAGGGTGTTGCTACTCCGGCAATAAACAAAAATAAAGGAAATATCAAATCGTAGAAATGAAAGCCATTCCATGAAGGATGATGAAACTGGTCGGATATCGCAGTCCAAAAAGGTGTTGGAGATGCTTTGGCCAGTTTGTGAAAAAAATTATCGAGCCCAATAATCATCAGCATGTCAAAACCACGCAGCGCATCCAATGAATAAAGACGCTGAGGTGCTAATCCTGCCATTTTATCTGAAGGTTCTTTTGATATATCATGTTTTTGTTCGTAAGCCATTGAAGGATAATATTTATTTAAATAATAATGAGCCTTTAAAACTAAGATTCTTTTTAATTTTTTCCTTCATTTATTTTTACAAAATATTCGCTTATACATTTTATAAAAAATCCTCCGATTAAGGAGGATTTTAAACAAAAGGTTATCTATTGTTTTCTGACTCGCCCATAGAAGAAATTATTAGGCTGATCTTTTTTGTAGAGGCCTGCCAGCGTTGGCGACCCAGGTATCGAACTGGAAACCCAGTCTGCCTTAAACGGTCCACTTTGCAGCCAGTTTACAAAACTTCCTATTTGAGCAATCCTGGTAGTCCAGTTTGCGTTGGAATAAGCAGGAGTGTAATTTGTTAATGTGATGGTACCATCTACATAAGTATAATTAAATGAAGCGTCTGCAAGGAAGTGAGTCGTTCCACTCCAGTACCATATTTTTACTAAAGCTGTCGTACTGTTTAATAATCTGAATTCCAGAGTATCAATCGTTCTGGATGTTCCGGCAAACCTGCTTATTAATCCATTAAATTCTGCACTAAAATCTGAAGTAACTCCCGGAGGCAGTGTTGCCGCTGTAACAGGACTTGCCGAGCCAAAAACATAAATTGAATTATAGGTTTTTGCAGATCCAAACAAATCAATCAAATCAGCCAATGGCACTGGATTTTGCAATACCGGATATTCTTTACCCTGACTGTCTATAAGCACCATTGTATTGGCATCTTTTTGTTTGGCGCTAACGAATTTTATGTTCAGAATTTCAATCGCATTCGTAAAAAAAGCGCCATCTATAGAATAACCGAATCCCTGAACCGCAGAAACAAATGACTTATCCGGTTTCTGCGCCTGTACAGAAACTGTTTTAGTATCTGGTGAAAAAACCATGCCCATTTTATAATTTGCGCCATCACTACTGATCGCAACATAATTATTAATTTTAGTTAGAAAATAGTTTTTAAAACTATTAATTGAATTTAAATAAGAACCTCCATTATACTCCGAAGCCTCGGAAGCAGTTGCTTTGAGCATATACATTAAATTCTGGTATTTTTTACCTCTCAGAACAATTGAATCTCCGGAGGAACGAATATATTCAAACTCAATATCACTTTGCAAACCGTTGGGCTGTGTGCCACCATTTACACTTCCCTGAGGATCCTGCATGATACCGATATAATTATAGGTATCAAAAATCAGGGAGGTGTTCATAATGAATCTTATGCTATAGGTAGAAGTTTTGGAAGTAGTCGCTGTGGCATTATTCCAGTCTGAATACATTGTTACGGTTTCATCCTGATTAAACTTCATGTAAAAACCATAACCACTGCCTTTTGCAGATGTGCGAATAAACACCTTCCAGCCATCGGCGCTACTCACCAGCTTACTTCTAAGTTCCTGATTTCGTTCGGCCATGCGTTCTTCCGGCTTTTTATCAAAAACATACTCTGTAGCCTCTTTCTGACATGCTACAAACAGAAAAGCGATTAAAATATATATTAAATTAGTTCTCATTATCGTATTATTTATAAGTTACCGGTCCATAAAAATAATTTGTACTGACACCATTTACAGAGAACCCCGCAAAGGATCTATACAATGGGTTACCTGGCGCAATGGTAGCCGGCAGATATGAAGCTACAAAAATATTATTTGTCAAATAAGGCAATAAAAATTCATTAAAGCCGGGGAGCATAACACTTGTTTGCCCGTTAGAATGCTGAGTTGTCGTACCTTCAGGTAGTTTTTTGATAAATAAGGTAACTCCTGTATTCGCATTAGTGGTATATAGGAAGTCATAATCTGCCTGCAATACAGCTCCACTTGTCGGATTGTGATAGTTTACCCTCAATGTCATTGTATTAGCAGATGTGAATGTTAATATAAGATTATCGGGAACCCTTCCCAGTCCGGTAGTTCTGGTTACATAATTATTCCATACCGTATTAAAAGCAGCCGATGATCCGTAAGTAGTGTAATGCGAAGCTGTCGGATCAAATGTAATCGTATTTACCAGACCATTACTTAACCGGAAAGAAAATCCTGTTGACAGATCAGCAGGATCTTGAGCATTATAAATTGTTTTTAATGTGTTTTGAACCTCTGCCTGCAATTCATACAAGTCAACATTAAAATTATTGAGCAAATAAGCATATACAATAGCTTCCTTTGCTTTCAGCCTGTCATATCCGGTTTGATCTGCCTGAAGCAAATAATTATTGTACCAAACCGGACCTTCCACCACAATATGAGCCAGCATCTCAGCGAAATCTTCGGTATAGGCCGAACTTGAGTATGGAGAAACAAAACCCAAAGGCCTTACCTGATCCTCTGATTTTCCCGCCCATGACGGATCATAATCTGCACCACTGATACTTTGATACGCCAATGGTATAGGAACCGTTTGATTTAATGAGTGCATAAACTCATGATGTACCGTTCTTAACCTTCTGCGGATGCTTGCTCCGTTATTTGGATCCAGATTATTCAAATCATAAAGATTCAACATTCTGGCATTAGACATGGAACCCAAAACCATGGTTCCATCGCTATTATAAGAGCCTGATCCATACAGTACCCAAAGCTTTGGAAAATAAACCTTACCAAACGCTTCACCTGCCAATTTCGTATAAGGCCCGGTAAAGCCATCTACAACCATTTGCAAACTCGGTTTTACCTTAGCCAGATCGATTGCTGCGATATTACGATTGATATCGGTATAATAACGGTCAAAACGGTAAACCACATTAATATTCCAGGGTGTGTTAAAATTCTGAAGAATCCATTTATCTAACTCAGAATTGGCCTGGTGCGTATCAAGGGGATATTTATTCAAATCAATATTCAGATTTTCTTCATTCTTTGTGCAGGAAGAATAACTGAACATTATTAAAATTAAGTAAATGAATATCTTTCTCATCAATATAATTTTATTATTTAACATATAAATTATCTTGGATTAGGTTCTACATCTGAAAGCTTGGTTGCCTGCTCAGGTATCTGAAACATTCTGCGGTTATCCTCAGGCCCCAGTTCAATAAAGGTTTCTTCTCCATCTGCGTCCAAAAAGTTATGCTTAACAGTTATTTTGTGTCTGAGAATATCAAACCATCTCAATCCTTCTGTAAGAAAAGCCCTTTTCTTAAAATCGAGTACTGTTTTTATTATAGCCTCTTTATCATCAGTAACATTAAAAAATGTTTTAGACTTAGCCACTGTAACAGCATGAGTTGTAGGATTGTAATCCAGAATCCTTGTAGTTGCAAACAAATTACAATCTTTGATAGCATTATCCAACTGGCCAAGTTGTGCATAAGCCTCTGCCCTATTCATCAATGCTTCATCAGCAGTAAACAGCGGCATCATGATGTAAGGATAACCAATTCCTGCTGTTACATTAGTATAATGAAAATACTCAAAATATTTATAAAGAATTAGATTATCTGTACCACCAGTAGTCCATGCTCTCCAGTTAAAGTTTTTACCTGCCGCAGTATTCCCATTACTTTGGTTATAGATAGTTCTGGTAAATCCAAAACGGCTGGTACCAAAACTACTGCTTCGTTGATAAACGGAATAGGTCTCGTGCAACATGATATTGAATTTTTGATCGCCATTATTCCACCAACGTCTGTATTCTTCAGATACAGCTATATTTAATGCTTCGCCATTGAAGTCACGTATATTACCCTTAAAATCACCACCCGGGAATATTTTATTGGCGTGGTCAATCACTTTTTGCCATTCTCCCTTAAACAAATAAAATCTTGCAGCAAACGCATGAGCAGCAGCCGGAGTGAAGTGGTATTTAGGCACATCCCAGTGGCCGCCTGCCAGCAAAGAAATTCCTTCTTCTAAGTCTTTTTCTATTTGCTCATACACTGATGCTACTGTACCTCTGCTATATTTAACAACAGGAACTGTTTCCGGCGCCAGCACATACGGGATTCCCGGAGAACTATTGGATCCACCGGGTTCATAAGCCTTGGCAAAAAAAGTAACCAACATAAAATGTCCATAGGCTCTTGCTATTAATGCCTCTCCTTTATAAGGATCAGCAGCTTTACCAAAAATATCATTTGTGGCAGCATCCAAAGCCTGATTGGCGGCAGCTATACCTTCATATACGCCATTCCAATATTGGGTAGGTGTGTTATTACCTTCTTCCTTCACATCTTCCCATTTATAAAGTTGCGGATAAGGATTATTTGTATGTGTGCCAGGAGCCTGAGGTCCTTTATCTCCCACATTGTCAGAATACATTTCAGCCATTGCCAGATAACCATATTGTGGATAAGCGGTACCAACCAATTTGGCTAATTTCTCTACATTATCAATTTCTGCTCTGTTATCCGGATTTACATCCAGAAATTTCTTACAGGAGCTGAACGCAAGAACAAATACAAAAAATATTAATATTTCAATCTGTTTCATATTTATCAAAATTATTTATAACCCAATTTTAATTGCGAAAGTATATTGCTTTGGAATAGGCAGCGCTACCCCTCCGTTATTAAAGAATTCGGGGTCAGCGCCTAATAGTCTCTTATCCGAATACAGCAACGCAATATTATTTCCTACCAAAGAGAGTTGGATAAAGTCCATACCCCATTTATCGGTCATTCTTTTGGGAAGCGTATAAGAAAGAGTTACGGTTTTTAATCTTACAAAATCACCCTTGGCAATATTTTCTGTTGAATAATTGTAGGCATTGTAAGGATAACTTGCTGACTGTGCAGTATTAGTCGTCAATCTTTTATAATTATCCAGTGCATATCTGTCCAAAATTGAAGGAACTGTTGTAATTTCTTCATCTCCGGGCAATAACCATCTGTTTACCAATTTCTTAGAAATTGCGGTCATGTCATCATAAGTGGATGAAAAGGTTTGTTGTAGCCTGAGGAAGTTTCCTTTGGCAAAAGTGAGCAGCGCTGAAACTGAAAAACCTTTATAATCAAATCTGTTGAAAAAACCACCGGTCAGTGTTGGATCCACCGGGCCTTCATACTTCAGATTTCCGGTTTCATAACTCTGAAGATAAACATAGTTATCTTTATTTCCATCTTCGTTAATAAAAGTTGGTGATCCATCCGCAGGATTTAACCCATCAAATTTAACTGAGAATAATCCTCTTTGCGGGTAGCCCAGCAAAGCATCACCCTCGGCCCTAACCAATGTCCAGATTCTGGGGCTGGCTTCGAGATTGGTGATTTTATTTTTATTGATTCCGAAATTTAATTGGGTTCTCCATCTGAATCCTTCAGGATTTTGAGAACGAATGGCCAACCCTCCAATAGTCAATTCAAATCCTTCGGATTTCATCTTCCCATAATTAGCTACTTTTCTATTTTCGCCACCAATTCCGGAAGTATTTATCACACCCAACAAATCAAAAATATCTCTTTTATACCAATCTATTGTTACGTCGATTCTGTCTTGCAGAAATCCTAAATTGGCTCCTATATTAAGTTCATATAGTTTCTCCCAGGTAAGTTCTGAGTTAGCCAAACTATTTAAAAATATCAATGCCTCCTTTTCAGTTTCATAGGGTCTGTAGGCTATCTGATTATAGAAAGTAGCAATGGTATTGGTAGCATTTCCCATATTAGCTACCAAACCATAGGTACCCCTGATTCTGGCTGAACTAAATATGTCTTTATTTCTAAAAAAGAATTTTTCTTTATCAATATCCCAGGCACCCGATACGTTCCATGTAGGTAACCAACGGGCTTGTCTCGATTTACCCATTTTGTTAGAACCATCGTAGCGCACTGTAGCGTTTACAGTATATCTATCGGCAAAATTATATGCACCCCTGAACATGTATGCCATAAAACGATCTTTACCATAATCCATTCCAAAATAAGATCCGCCTCCCTCTATCATCTTTTTGAAATATCTGTAATTAGGATTCACGAGACCACCATTTTCATATTGATATCCCACACCATCATATCTGGAATTTTGCCTGTCAGCCGCCCTGCTCTCAATAGAGCCAAATAAATTTATATGATGAAGCCCGAATGCTTTGTCATACTCTAAGTTGTTACGCAAATAATACGAGGCAATCTTATTTTCAGTGGTATTAAAAAATCCACCCTCGTTTAATACAACAACAGGAAGATTAAACGGAAAATCTGGATCGCTATACAGATTTCGGTTATTCTCAATTACGTAAGTATTGTAGGCTGCTCTAAATGATTCAGCCATATTGGAGCCTTCTTTAATATAATGCTGACGAGTGGTCTGAGCATATCTGTAGGATGCATCTAAAGAGTATTGCAAAGCCGGTGTAATCTTATAACGCGCACCTCCCTGAACCTTAATGTCCATCATTTTAAGCTCCATATAATTTTTGTCCAGTTCATTAATAATATTGAATGGCGCCCAGTTTCTTATAAAATATTCCAAATCTCCATTTTCATCATAGGCTGTCATCAACCTACTCGAATTTAAAGCGTAAGAATAAGGATTGATATCAAAATCTCTGGAATATGTTCCAAATACAGGATCGGATTGGCGGGTTAAGGTTCCCGGCGCTCTTTGATTTCTGACACTGGCATTGGATATTAATTCAAAACTTAATTTTTTATTTACTTTAAAATTTGTACGTGCATTGGCTGTAAACCTCTTTACTTTATCCCCAAGTGTCTGCCCATTATCATCCATAAAACTGGTTGAAAAATAATTCTGTACATTACTACTCCCACTTGAAACGCTTACAGAATGTTCCTGGAGCAGGGAATTCTTAAAAAGAAGATCAAACCAATTTGTATTGGCATTGGCGTACCTTTCTAAAAATTTAATTTTATCCGCTTGATTAAAATCATTTTTTAATGCCCAGGCATCACTTGCTTCATCATAATTATACATTTGGTTGTATAGTTTATAAAAAATACCACCATATTGAGGAGAACCCACGCTGGCAGGACGGAAGAAGCCCTTATTTTCCATTTCTAGCAATACAGACATTTGATCGGAGGAGTTCATAATATCAAAAGTCTGATAAGTGGGTTTCAAAAAGGTAGTAAAAGTGCCACTATAATTCACTCTGGCTTTTCCAAGTGTGTTAGAACCCTTTTTTGTAGTCACTACAATAACGCCATTCATCGCCCGCGCACCGTACAAAGCTGTTGCAGCGGCATCTTTCAAAATTGTAAGAGATTCAATATCATTTGGGTTCAACCCGGCTACTGACGAACCAATCAAAGTGTTGGCATCACCGGTCGAAAGCGATTCATTAGAAATGTTTACAACATCTTCTAAAATTATACCATCCACTACCCAAAGCGGTTTATTATCACCACTAAGTGAAGTGGCGCCTCTGATTCTGATCTTGGGAGCTGCACCAAAGGTACCGGATACGTTTTGTACAGATACACCTGCTACCTGACCTTCCAGCATCCTCGACAAATCAGGGATACCGGCTCTTTCAACATCTTTTGCCAAGAGCTTATCGCTGGCGCCTGTAAACATCTTTCTATCTAAATTTTGATAACCGGTAGTTACCACCACTACTTCGTCCAGTTTTCTTTTGTCATCAGTTTTAAGGACAAAATTGAAAGGTTGTCTCCCATGATAAACAAGCGTTTCTGTAAACATCCCAATATGCGAAACTTCAATAGTGTCTCCTACATTTGCAGTTATACTAAAAACACCCTCCTCATTGGTATTGGTACCTGATTTCGTTCTCAGATTGGTAACAGATGCGCCTGAAATAGGTTTATCACTCTCATCTATTACCTTTCCGGTAATTTTTTTTGCCTCTTCCTGGGCCTGAGAATAAACAGGTAAAATTGTCATTATCAAAAGAAGCATCAGGCATGCATAAAGACTCCTTATGATTTTTACGGTCAAATTTATCATGAGCCAAACAGTTTTTTCTTAAATATTTATTTTCTATAATTGTCTATTCAGCAATCGTAATTTCCCTTTTTAAAAATTTTTATAATAAAAGAAATCCCGAAAATGTTTATTCAAACACTTCCAAGCCATTTATTATAATTTGCCTACCGGCAACAATCGTTTTTCAAAAGGGAAATTTGCAATCGCGGTCAAATATAGAGAAATAAAAATTAAACCACCAAATTAGCCTTTTAAAATTATTCCAATTTTCTAATTCAACTGTTTAATATCTTTCAAAAATTTTTTCAGCAATTCGATATTTTTTTTACCTGGTTCTATTTCGAATTTACTGTTCAGGTCCAAAGCATGAAAACATGCTGCTTTTGCCTCATTCAAAAAATATTTAATACGGTTCACATCATCAGGGCCGATTCCGCCACTAAGGAAAAATGGAGTTGGAATATCAATATTTTTCAATACTTCCCAATCAAATTTCAAGCCGGTGCCTCCATAGTCTTTGGCTTTTGTGTCAAATAGGAAATGGTTTACTTTTTGATGAAAAGGCTTAATTAATTGATTCAGATTCTCATTCCCTGACACTCTGAAAGTCTTGACAACAGGCAGTTTTGCAGAAATTATATCACAATATTCGGGCGACTCATCTCCATGAAGCTGAACCAAATCTAATCCGAATGCTTCAGATATTTGAAGAACATTATCAATTTTTTCATTTACAAAAACACCTGCTTTTTTAATTCTTTTATATTTTTTTAAAATATCAGGTGAAATTTTGTTGGCAATAAATCTTGGTGATTTTTCATAGAAAATAAATCCTGCATAATCAACTCCCATCTCAGCCAACTCTTCCACCTGAGAAAACTGAGTCATTCCACAGACTTTTATTTTTAAGGTTTTCAAATCCTGGACTTTAGTTCTTCAACAAAATTTTTAAAATACAATCCGGTATCTGACTGTTTCATAAAATGCTCTCCAATCAAAAAACCTTTAAATCCGTTATTACGAAAAATCAGAATATCATCTACTGTATTTATTCCGCTTTCTGCAATTTTAATTTTATCATTAGGAATTTTTTCAGCCATTTTCAAACTTCTTTCAATATCCACTTTGAAAGTTTTTAAATCCCGGTTATTCACTCCAACTATTTTTACCTCATCACAAATATGTTCTAATTCATCTTCGGAGTGCAACTCCAGGATGGCTTCCATCCCTAAAGAAGCAGCAAGGCCGGAAAATCTTTTTACCTGATCAGGTTTAAGGCAGGCTGCTATTAATAAAATCACGTCTGCGCCCAGCGACTTTGCCTCAACAATCTGGTATTCATCCACAACAAAGTCCTTTCTCAGTATGGGTATATCATTCTTTCGCGCGGTAAGCAAGTCCTCATCACCACCTCCAAAGAATTCAATATCTGTCAATACACTTAAACAGGCAGCGCCAAATTCAGTATATGCGCCGGTAATCTCTTTTACATCAGCATTTTGTTTAATAAACCCCTTGGATGGAGATTTCCTTTTAAATTCGGCTATGATACCCGAACCATCTGCTCTGATTAATGAAGCCGATAAAGTCCTGACCGGCATTGAAAAATTTGATCTTTTTTCTAATCCCAATATTGAAATCTGTTTCCGCCTTTCTTCAACTTCTTTTAATTTATGGGCAACAATTGTATCTAAAATGTTCATAAGATCAGGATTGCAATGCGATTAATTTTTGTAAACTATCAAAGGCTTTGCCCGATTGAAGGCTTTCTTTTGCCGCCGCAAATGATTCTTCATAAGACCGGTAGCGACCTGTAACATTCAATGCTGTTGCAGCATTGGCAAGAACAACTGCTTCCTGCTCCCGCGTTCCTTTCCCCATCAATATATTTGTAAAAATTCGAGTGGCATCCTCCACCGATTCACCACCTGTGATGCTCTCAGGTTTTATTTCCATTCCACCCAACTCTATTGCAGAGTATATTTTTTCACCTTCTCTTGTAATTATTTTTGTATCGCCAGTAAGTGAAATTTCATCATATCCATCCAAAGCATGAACGATTGCAAATCGATCGGGTGTTTGTTGCATCAGATAATTATAGAGCCGTGCCATTTCCAGATTATATACGCCAATAATACTAAAAGAAGGCAAAGCAGGATTAACCAACGGACCAAGCATATTAAAAAACGTTCTGATTCCCAGATTTTTTCTGATAGCAGCTACATTTTTTAAAGCCGGATGAAACAAAGGGGCATGCATGAAACAAATATTGGCCAGTTCCAACTCCTTTAATAATTCCTCATTATTATTCTTAAATTTATAGCCGAGCATCTGCATCACATTAGAAGCGCCACTTATAGTAGAAGCGCCATAGTTACCATGCTTGGTTACTTTATGACCTGTGCCTGCTACAATAAAACACGATAAAGTAGAAATATTAAAAGTATTTTTACCATCACCGCCTGTACCCACAATATCAATGGTATTAATTCCTTCAAAATGCATTCGAAAACAAAGGTCAAGCAATGCATCCTGAAAACCCTGAAGTTCTTGCAGTGTAATGCTTCGCATCAGAAACACAGTCATAAATGCTGTAATCTCATGTTCATTGTAAATGCCTTTTCCTATATTAACCAGTACTTCTTTAGCTGTTTGCCTGTTGAGTGTTTTGTGCTCAAATAATATATTCAGTATTCTTTTCATTTGTTTACAATTTTTTATTCAAAAAGCCAGTTACGCATGATTTGTTCACCGAGAGGCGTAAGGATACTTTCCGGATGAAACTGTACCCCTCGAACATCAAAATTTTTATGTCTCAATGCCATTATCATTTCATCATTATCAACGGCGGTAATTTCAAGTTCTTCGGGAAAATTTTCTTTACTCACTACCCAGGAGTGGTACCTGCCGATTTCCAGCCCACCATTAATACCTTTAAAAAGACGATTATCCTGTTTTACAATTTTACAATTAGTAGCCACTCCATGATAAACATTACTGAGATTTATCAATGTACCACCAAATGCTTCACCAATTGCCTGATGCCCCAGACATACGCCGAGAATTGATTTTGTAGCCGCATATTGTTTTATCAGAGGTAATAACAATCCGGCTTCAACCGGAATGCCCGGGCCGGGTGATAAAATGATTTTGTCATATTTGCCAATTTCCTCCAACGAAATTTTGTCGTTGCGGGCAACATCTACTTTCTGATTTAAAATCTTTTCAACTAATTGCACAAGGTTATATGTAAAAGAGTCGTAATTATCGAAAACTAAAAGTTTCATTTTGTTTTATTATAGTTTAAAAAATCTTTCATTATTGAATTTGTTCTGCTGCAATCAATGCTTTCTTTAATGCGCCCAATTTATTATTTACCTCCTGCAATTCATTTGCCGGAACGCTAGCTGCCACTACTCCGGCGCCTGCCTGAGAAATAAGTCGGTTATCCTTACTTAGAAATGTACGAATCATAATGGCCTGATTACAACTGCCATCAAAACCCATAAAACCCACTGCTCCGGCGTAATAGCCTCTGGGCGTGGGTTCCAACGAATTGATCAATTCCATCGCTTTAATTTTCGGAGCTCCGCTCAAAGTACCTGCTGGAAACGTTTTGCCGAAAAGCTCAAAAGAACTTACCTCATCATTTACATTTCCTGTTACTTCACTTACTAAGTGGATAACGTGAGAATAGTAATGTATATCTCTGAAATGACTTACCCTTACCTCACTGCAACCACGACTCAAATCGTTGCGGGCCAAATCAACCAGCATCACATGCTCTGCATTTTCTTTGGGGTCGTTTTGTAAGCGAACGGTTTGTTGCGCATCAATTTTATCATCACCGCTCCTTCTCACTGTTCCGGCAATTGGGTGCACAATTGCCTTTCCATCCTGAATGATTAATTGCGACTCAGGTGAAGACCCTAACAATTTATAATCACCATAATCAAAGAAAAATAAATAAGGCGAAGGGTTAATATTGCGCAAAGCCCTGTACACATTAAACTCATCACCAATGAAACGCTGTTCAAACCGGCGGCTCAGTACAATCTGAAAAACATCTCCCCTGTGGCAATGAGCTATCCCTTGTGCTACCATTTTTATATAATCTTCATCGGTCATGTTAGACGCTTCTGCCTTAACCGTTTTAAAAGGATAAACAGGCACATCCTTGCTGCGTATCAGCGATATAAGGCCATCAAGATTACTCTCAATATTTTCAAATTTATTTTCACAAATAAATAATTCGTTTTTAAAATGATTAATGGCAATAACATATTGATAAAGGCGATAGCGCATCAGCGGAATAGCATCTTTACCGCTACTAAAGTCGGCAGCTGGAACTGTTTCAAAAAACTGAATCGCTTCATAGGATGTATAACCATACAACCCCTGCGCAAAGCGTGCAATCTTGTTATCTGCACCATTTACTTCAAACCGGTTTAAAAAATCATTGAGCACTGAAGGTATCGTTTGATTACTATCCAATTCAATACGCTCTGCTGTCTGCCCCGGAAATTTCAATTCAACTGTATCGCCTGTAGTTATTTCCACACCGGCAATAGCATTGACGGCAATGAATGACCAGCTTTTGTCTGCAGCATGATTATCGGTGCTCTCCAGCAAAATAGTATCTCTGAAAACATCCCTCAACCTCAAATAGATACCTACCGGAGTATAAATATCTGCCAGCATAGAGGTTACTTCTGTCGTAATCTTTATCATTTTTGTCATTGTTTTATCATTAAAAAACCCCGGCTAAACCGGGGTTTGAATATATCTTTATCAACCAGTTGATAATAGCATTACACAACCCCTGAAGAGTTTGTACGCCACCACCAATTAGTATTTAAATTTCCTTTCATCAGCAGCAAATATATAATTCATTTTTTTTCAGACAAAATTTTTTTAATATCGTGTCTTTGTAATCTTTTCTTGCCAATTAAATTTTAAAGTCAATTTAATTGTTCATATACTTTTTAAAAAAGATAATTGTCTTTTCAACGCAGTCGGTATAATTATCATTATTAAATCCGTGAAAATCCACATATTCATAATATTCATTAGGGGCCTTTAGTTCATTCAGCTTGCCTCTTAGCCACTGACTTTGATAAATCGGAACTACAATATCCAATGTGCCATGAAAAATAATGGTAGGCGGTGAGGTAGCCTGCGCTCTTGAAAACGGGCTATTGCTTTTATACAATGCTTCATCCCATTCTTTCCCATTAATATTTTTCATGAGTTCTTTATAATTCAGAGGAAACACAGAGTTATACAACTGCCAATCATTCAAAACAGAGGGCCCGAACAGATCCGCCACACATTTTATTCTTCCATCCTGATTCTGAGTGTAAGCATACTGTAGCGCCAGATGCGCCCCTGCACTACCGCCTAACAAAGCCACCTTATCGGACACCTGAAATGTTTTTTTATTATTTACCACCAGTTCAATTGCCCTTCTTATATCGCTGAGTATCGTATTGCAAACTATTGTTGAACCATTTGCATAGCGATAATTCATATTTATGATAGCAACCTGGGGCCACTTGGCACGAAAACGATCCACCAGAAAATTCATTTCGTTTTTATCACCCGCCGTCCATCCTCCTCCATGTAGCATTACAATCACATTAGTAGTACCGGTTCTGCCTGCAGGTAAATAAATATCCATTTTATTTCTGGCATCGGACCCGTAAGACGTATCCTTTATGATTCTTTCGGGTAAATTAGAAGGTTGACCCGTATCCGGAGGTATGGTATTTGTCGGTTTTTGGCAGGAAAAAATAGTAAGGCTGAAAAATAATATTAATATAAACAAAACCCGCTTATTGATTTCAGTAACAATCTTCATACAGTACTCCATTTAAGATAAAACTTATTTTTAATACTAAGGTACAATAATAATGCCAGCCTTCTTTTTTAGATTAGTTAATGGATAATGCCTTTGGAAAACAGATTCGTAAAAATTGCATCTCATTTTTTGTAAAAATACTCTATATTTGCAGCCCAAATAAGTTGAGGATTGAAGAATTTTGGTAAAAATCTTTTCTCTGAAACGATGGTCCGGTAGCTCAGCTGGATAGAGCAACTGCCTTCTAAGCAGTAGGTCATTGGTTCGAATCCAATCCGGATCACAATACAAGATCTCATATAATTGATTTTCAATGAGTTGAGTGAGGTTTTTATATGAGTTCAAACATAAGTAAAAAAATCAAAATAGAAAAACAACCAAAATGATGCCAGTTTCAGTACTTTTGAGTTTAACTTGACAAAAGGTAATTAACTCTTAAGTAGGTTTTAACCCTTTTGGGCTAATGCATTAACAAAAACACTTTCTTTTACTATTTCTTTTGCAATCTCAGCTAATTCATTAATGGTATCATTACGTATTTATTCCTTTCATTTTTTATCCAATCAAAAATATCCGGCTATAAACATTTAAAAATTTTCTACCTAATCTTTTTCTTTGGATACATATTCTTGTTTTATACTTGTATTATTCAAACTTAAACGATTTTTTCTGATATTCCAAATTCAAACGAAATAAATAATATCTTTTTAACTACCAAAATTTTGTTCATGAAATCTGTTTTAAAAATTCTCTTCTTAGTATTTATTATTTTATCCTGTTCTCCGAAAGTCAAACTAACGACCCCTCCGGTTGTTCAGACTACTCCACTAAAAAAGACTTTTTCTAATGCCTATTTTATAGATTCACCTCATGGTCATAAATTTAAAATTGAAGTTGACTATATTGTTAAGGATATAAACCTAATGAATAATGAATGTAAAGCACAGTACGTTATTACTAATATAGGTACAAAAGATTTTTTATATGAGGAAAGATTTCCTATTGGAAAAGTAACCAAGAATGGATACACTTTTGAGAATGAATATTTCGATCCCTCTATTGTTTTTGAGTTTACAACAACTGATGGAAAAAAAATGGAAGCATCAATGGATTTGGATAAAAATATATTAAGTAGAAAAAGCTCGGCGGCAGAATCAGTGTATATAAGAGCAGGAGACAGGGTCTGCGTAGGTGAAGTAAAGCCAATCAGAATTGAGTATAGGAAAACAATCAATTAAATCGAGAGTGTTGTTTTTTAGTTATTGCTATTTACCAATAAATCAATGCAGTAATTTCATTCCAACTTAGATCACTAAAGAAATTTCAAATCCCAAAGCCTCTTTTTTATCTTTTCAACAGCTATAAAAACCGTTCTTCACAAATTTTAGTCCTTTTTGGGATTGTATTGTATCTTAGAAACTTCAAAAAACAAAAATACACTCCTTTATGAAAAGAATTAGCTTTTTCTGCTTGCTGGTTTTCTTGTTTTCAACAGTTGGCTTTAGCCAAAGAGGCATGCCTCCAATGAGACAAAAGAAACTGGATCCTATTGTTCAAAAAATGTTGGATGAAGAGACCAACAATTCACAGCTTAAACAAATTGCTCATGAATTGTTAGATAAAATTGGTCCCAGATTAGTAGGCTCGCCCAAGATGCAACAAGCCAACGACTGGGCAGTAGCCAAATATAAATCATGGGGAATAGATGCCCGAAACGAAAAATGGGGCGAATGGCGTGGCTGGGAACGTGGCATTTCACATATTGATATGGTGGCACCCTGGGTAAAATCACTTGCCGGAACACAACTCGCATGGAGCCCTTCTACCAAGGGTAAAACCATTACGGCAGACGTCATTATTCTACCTGACTTAGCAGATAGTCTGGCATATACCGCCTGGATGCCATCAGTAAAAGGAAAATTTGTAATGATAAACATGGCGCAGCCAACCGGACATCCCGATTCCGACTGGAAAGAATACGGTACCGAAAAATCAATAAAGAAGATGAATGATGAACGTGATTCGCTAACGAAAGCCTGGGCGGGCAGAATTTCAAAAACCGGATACAATACCCGCACGCTTCCCGCTGCGCTTGAAAAGGCCGGAGCAGCAGGTATTCTTACTAACTACTGGAGCAAGGAGTATGGAGCCGACAAAATCTTTGGAGCCAACACCAAAACCATTCCTACAGTAGATATTTCGCTTGAAGATTATGGATTGGTTTATCGTTTGGTGGACAATGGCACTCCGGTAAAATTGAACATTCGTACCGACAGCCGCGAAACTGGTGTACAAACTACTTACAATACTATTGCCGAAATAAAAGGAACTGAAAAACCTGATGAGTATGTTTTACTTTCAGCACATTTTGACTCCTGGGATGGCGGCACAGGGGCTACCGATAATGGTACCGGAACCCTGGTGATGATGGAAGCCATGCGTTTACTAAAGAAATTTTATCCAAACCCAAAAAGAACCATCATAGTTGGCCATTGGGGAAGTGAAGAACAGGGTCTGAACGGATCAAAATCCTTTGCAGAAGATCATCCTGAAATTATGAAAGGACTGCAGGCCTCCTTCAATCAGGATAACGGGACCGGGCGTGTGGAAAATATTTCGGGGCAAGGATTCCTGCATGCTTATGAATACCTGCAAAGATGGCTCGAAGCTGTTCCTTTGGATGTGAAAAAAGACATAAAAACAACTTTCCCCGGTTTTCCAAGCAGTGGAGGCACCGATAATGCTTCTTTTGTAGCAGCCGGCGCGCCAGCATTTGGTCTGAGCAGCCTCAGTTGGGGATATTTCAGCAATACCTGGCACACCAATTTGGATACCTACGACAAAGTAGTGTTTGACGATGTGCAGCAGAACGTAATACTAACAGCCGTACTTGCCTATATGGCCAGCGAAGACCCTTCATTCTTCAATCGTGAAAAATCGGTTCTGCCGGTGAGTCCGTTTACCGGCCAACCGGGCAAATGGCCTCAAATGAGCAGCCCTACAAGAAAAGGCGGTTTGGACAAATAAAATGAATCGGCAACTAATTTGTTAATCGAATATTTTTTAAAAGAGATTGTCAGCTAAGGGCAATCTCTTTTACTTTGTCCAATAAAAATAGCAACTTTAGTTTTGGTCATTCTTTAACCTTACATTTGCCTGAAATAGTTAAATATTTTAAGCTGAAAAATCGTTAATTATGAAAATTAGTCACATAATTGCTCCTTCTGCACTATTACTTTTATTCGCATGTAATAGTCCTGAAAAAAATTCAAAAGTAGAAAACGAGGCCGAAGCCCATAAAACTGAAGTTCAAACAGACGGAACTCATGAGCACGAACATAGTGAAAAAACCACAGTATCAGTTCAACTCGATAATGGCAAAAAATGGAAGGCCAACCCCGAAACGGTGGAAGGTATTGAAAAAATGCAGGCAATCATCAGAAACGGAATAATAGCCAAAGCACAACCAGACCTTTTGTACGAGCCGCTTCAGAAGGAGTTCCAAACCATTTTTGAAAAATGCACCATGAAGGGAGAAGCGCATGAACAATTACACCATTTTCTGACACCTGTCAAAGAATATCTGGATGAAATGAAAGGCAATGCAGATGCTACTGATGCAATGGAAGACCTGAAAGACCATCTGCGTACTTTCGGTGAATATTTTGAGTTGTAAATTTGAATTTATAACTCCATTTCGACAATAATCGTTCGCTACCAATCTACCTCTATGTTCCTTCTTTGGCTACTACTAACTTGCCATCCTTCAAAATAACAAAAGTGCCATCGCCGGGTTTTACAGGGATATTATTGAGGATAAGTTCTTTCTTCTCACCCTCGGTTTCTTTGAGTTCCACATCCACTTTGTCTTCAGTTATATTCATCTGAGTGAAGATAAACATGGCAATGTCATGTCGCAATCCACGTGGAGTATATTGTTTTTCATACAGTAATTTGCGGCTGCCTGAGGCATAAATTTTTAATTCTACCGGGCTCCTGCTTTTAACCACCGGAGCAGCCGATTGCATGTGTTTCATGGTAGAAGTACTTTTCTCATAAGCAGTTGGACTGGATATATATTTAAAATTAACAATCAGCGTTTTATCCTTTGGATTGAAAAATTTCACTGTCGTACTTGAAAAAGGAACAAACAAAGCAAAAAAAGCAGTAAGCATAAGAACGGCCAGTACAGGTTTTACTTTGTAAAAGTCTTTCACTTGAGATTCCTTATCTTTTTTGCCATTGGTTTCTTTTGAAAACTCAGACAACAACTCTGGTTTATACTGATTTAATGTAAACAACCTAAGCCTTGAACTATCATATCTTTTCGACAATGCAGGTGGTCGCTTCTGCAACATTCTGTCCACTGCCCAGTTTTTACCATACCGGTAATAACAATCCTCACATCCCAGAAAAGCTACTTTTTCACTGTTATTATCAAGAATCTGTTGCACATCTTTAATCATCACACTTCCTAAACAAGGCACTTTGTATTCTTTCACATTCACATCATTCGGAAATAAAGCTTCGGGGAAAAAACTACAGGTAAAAACGGTAACGTTTTGTTTTGATTCCGGTAGCAATTCATACACCGGAAAATCTGAGTGAGTAATGGCATGCTCCTTGCACGAGCCTATACAGATGGTACAGCCCACACATTTTTCAGGCGATAAAATTGCTTTTCTTTCGCCGTTGTAAATAAGCATGTCAATAGCATCGTAGGGGCAATCATAAGAACAGAGATTGCAACCATCGCATTTATCTAAGTCAATACGAACAGGTGGCCTGTCTTTTCTTCTCATAAAAAAAGGAAGAATACTCAATATCAGTCCTGAACCAATCATAATAGCCCAGTTTTGCCAAACACTGAAAATTTTCATCAGGTAATAGCCAAAATAATAGAACCAGTCAAAAGTAGTCTGAGCAGGCAAATTAGTCAGTTGTGCAGCAGGATCACTCTTTACTGGAAATGCAAACGAAATAATACCTATTGCAATACAGACATAAAGCGTCAGTTTCTTAGGCGGAAGAATTTTTGGTTTTGAAATCCTCATTACATGTATCCAAATAATGATTACAGTAATGAGAGACAGCGCAATATGACCAAACAAGGCCACCTTAAAAAATCCACCCACAACCGTAAGGTCATTAAGCAAAAAAGCACCCATTATGGCAGGATCGAAAATCCGAAGTCCGGAAAATAATTTTGCAGTAAGATACCCTGTTAGTTTTGCCTTCTGATCCCAAACCAAAATATAGCCTGTTACACCAATCGTAACTACCACCAAAAACGAAATCACACCACTAATCCACGATATCAATCTTTTGAATTTGGAAGTAAATAGAGTGTGAGCAAGGTGCAGCAAAATAAACACAACTAAAAGATCAGAAGAATATCTGTGGATAGACCGCATCCAGCCGTTAAAATAATTATTGCTGATAGCCTCTACCGAATCCCATGCATGGCGTGGGTTAATGTTATAGAAAATAAAAATATAAATGCCCGAAATACAGGCAATTATAAACATTAAAATTGTTATACCACCCAAATGGTACAATGGATTTAGTTCGGTGGAAAATATTCTGCCCGGCCATGCTGCAATCCTTTGAAAAATCTGATGTCCTTTATTCCTTTCCTTTCTAATGGTATCTGCACTAATTATTTGGTTCATGTTCTGGTTTCGAAATAATAAAAGATTTTATAAAAATTGAAGACATAAAAATAATCATCATCAGTCCTGCCGAAGTAGAGATAATAAAGCGCCAGTCAACCTTATAAGTTCTCATCACAGGGTCGTAGCCAAAACATCTCAAATATAATCCTGCAAACAATCCCGGCGTGGTTTTTTCGGCCATTGCTGCCATTACTGCCAACCGAATATCTCTTTTAGAAGGGCTTACCCCATAAATGTATCTGGAAATACGGCCTTCGGGCGTGATGACTACCAACATTGCTGCATGGTTAAACTGTTTCAAAGTAGTATCCACATCATACTCAAATCCGACGGAAGCCATTAAACTTCTAATAGTATTCGCATCCGAAGTAACTGTCCTCCAATGATTGCCATCCATTTTCCATCTTCGCTGATAGTTTTGCAAATCAGAAGCCTGATCTGTACTATCGAACGAAAAGCTGATCATATTGAAATCTTTACCCAGCGTACCTAATTTTTCAACAGCTTCTTTGGTGCCATTGCTAACTACTCCGCAAATGGAGGGGCATTTCGTGTAAATAGGAGAAATAATCAACGGCTTACCTTGCAATAAGGAATAAAGATTCACATTTTTACCCTGTGCATCAATCAGACTGATATCAGGAATTTTACTACCCAGAAATTTTTTTTCTTCGGGGAGCCTGAATCCGGAATTAAATATCCAGATTACCGTCAATAAATATATTAATTGCCAATACTTCATTTTTAAAAAAAACCGGCAGCTATTTCTCGTTCATGGCGAAACGCAAATGCCACCGGTTAATTGGAGTTATCTCACATTCCAAGTGGCTGCCAACCACTTCCAGTTGAGGAAGAACAAGGCCAGAAATACTAATAGGAATATAAGTGTCAATACAAGTGTACCCGGAGCCTCAAATCCTTTATGAGACTTGGCTTCAGGCGCTAATGGAGAAATCTTTAATTGCATGTCCTGTGGCCCGTTTACTCTGGGGCCAAAGAAAACCGATACAACTACTATGCCTATCCAGATGCACACCGAGAGGAAAGCTATTGTACCACCCAGCATCATCAGTGTCCAGAAGAAATCAACCGCCGGGTTAAAATTATAAGTGAACGGACCTCCTGAGAAAGTGGAATCCCAATGACGGCGCGGCACACCTAACTGACCCAACACAATCATAGAAATGGAAAGCAAGGCAATACCAATGAAAAACAGCCAAGGCTGCCATTTTGCCCAGCCCATTCCCACTATTTTTCTTCTGAAAATGAGTGGTATGAGATAATAAGTAATACCCATAAAAGTTAAGGTTGTACCAATCACCACTGTCCCTTTGAAGTGACCGGGGATAGCAATTGTATTGTGAACAATGATATTGGTTTGCTCCATACCGAAAATAACACCTGTTGTGCCACCAATAAATCCGAAACCTATCACTGCCAAAATAATTGAGGAAAACGCCGGGTTCCCCCAGGGCGCTTTTGTAAGCCATTCAAACAGGCCTTTATTGTAGCCCCAACGGCGTTGGGCCGATTCAAATGACGAAGGAACTGCGAAGGCATGAATCATGGAAGCCAGCACAGCCAGATACATTGCATAACTGGTATTCCATACTTTCCATGCACTGCTCACACCCGGATCGGTTAATAAATGGTGCGCAGATGCCAGGCAAATAAACAGAATATACAGTACAAATGCAGTACGCGAAACCTTTTCATTGATAGAAGTGCCACCTACAGTCAGGAAAGAAGTCATATACCAGATAGAAACCATTGCAGCCACATTGATTTGCTGAGAAGAGTGTCCCAGTCCCCACCAAATCAATTTATACATAGCCGGGTCCACATTTTGAATCAATCCGAGCGACCATAAGAAAGTCGGTATATAAATGATGGCACCTGAAGCTAAGGTAATAACCGCAATAATCGCTGCTGTCATCAGGCCATAAGTGACCAGGGGAAGAGAATCGCCATAAGTTCTTTCTCTTCTGGCTATCATCAGATTTCCAAAAAACAGAATAACACCAATCAAAGCGCCTACTGCAAACAGAATGACCCCCAGATAGTAAAGTGGATGAGCCTTTAATGGTGTGTAAGAGGTAAGCATTACATCTGCTTTACCAATCAGAATCATAATATTGGAAATCACCAATCCTGCCACCATCATAGCAAAGGCAATCCAACCCCAGCGGGGTGAGCACATTCTTGTATTTAAAATAACCGTCGAACCAAAATACAATCCGGCAATTTCAAAAAATATAATCCAGAAAATCAATGCATTAAGTCCGTGAAATGTAACCAAGCGATAATACCACTCAGCATTTAATAAATGCACCGGCTGATAACGGGTGAAAACCAATAACAGCGCAGCTACTACCGCCATTAACAGTGAAACAACAGATGCTACAGCATTTGCTCTGATCAGCTTTTCAGAGCGGAGATCTACCTTAAAACCTGTAATATCACAAGTCCTGAATATTGAGTTCGTAGTTGAGACATTTCCGTTCAGAACACCGGTTTCTTGTATCGAATTAGACATATAAGCAGGTTTTTGTTACTTTAAAGATTTGATATAAGCAATAATATGATCGAGTTCCTCATCTGTCATGGGCGTAGGAGGCATTGCAGTGGTTTCAAAACCAACGGTTATTTTTTTTGAAGGATCTAAAATCGACTCCTTAATATAGTCGTCATCCACTTTCACAGCAATCACTTTTCCGTTTTCTTTCACCTTCTCCTCCTTGCCATACAATCCTTTCCATGATGGCCCGATTAACACGGTTCCATCCACTTTGTGGCAGGCTCCACAACCCTTCAGGGTAAATACCTGCTCACCCAGCAATACCTTATCGGCTTCGGAAATTTCCTGCTTTACCCCGCCAACTGCAGCAGTTGCAGCAGTTGATTTTTTAAAATTTTCATAACCGTATTTTTTCAAATCCTCATCTTTTTCTATCACCACAATCTTGCCAATCATACCGTGATGTCCAATTCCGCAAAATTCATTGCAAATTACTTTGTACTCTCCGGCTTCTGTTGGCTTAAACTCCAAAACATAATCATAAGTAGGATACACCTGAAAGTTCATATTTACAGGCTGAATAGAGAATCCGTGCATTACATCCTTGGAAGAAATATGCAATTTATAAGCCTGATTTACTTCCAAAACCAAAACAGGGCTCCAACGCCACATCTCCCCCATCACAAACACATCCGAATTGGGCTCCGGCCTCACCACAGGAATTCCATTGTCCACCCCAATCATATTTTTTTTGACATAGGCTTCTGCTAATTGAGCAAATTCGGTTGTACTGGTTTTATAGGTAGTACTGGACGGGTTTTGTTTGCCGTAAACATGCCACATAACCATCCAGATAAACAACATAATACAAAGGACAAGTGAAATGAGCATCCACATTTTTTCATCTTTGGATACTTTTTTATAATACCAGCCCTGTGCCGGACTTAATAAACTCATGGCTACAGTTTTTAGGTTTAATATAATTATTTAAGTAAAGACTTTTTTATTTCGTCAGGAATTGCAGGCAGATTGGATAATTCCATTATACCCCAGATTAAATAAAAAACGGCATAAATAGTAACACCCAAAAATAACAGCAGCATAAAATCATCCATAATCATTCGGTAAAAAGGCACTCTTTCCTGTTCGGATTGTTGCTTGGTTTCCATAATATTTGATTTTTGTTTTGTTGATTTAAATCAATAAACAAATCTAACTTTATGAAAAAGCATAAAAAAGTAATCACAATGTAAAATTTTTAAAAATTACGAAATCGTAATTTTTGTGCTAAACAATTGAAGATAAAGCATAAAGAAAGTACGCATTACCTGTCAGCAGAAAATGATTTCAAGGCTTCCAAATCAATATAACTAATTTTTTTACCGGAATATCTAATAATGGAATTGCGTGAAAATTCTCTAAAAACAGCAGAGACCTGCTCTTTGGTGGTGCCAGTAAGGTCGGCAAAGTCCTGACGCGAAAGGTCAATACAAAATCCCTTTTTCTGAGGGTCATAACAATAAATTTCTGACAAAAGCAAGATGCCCTCCGCTACCCGCTCCTTAACCGGCTTGAAAGCAAGACTTAAAGAACGTTGTTCCATCTTTTCAAGGTCTTTAAGGTTGTCTTTAATAATTTGTTTTTCCAAATCTGGTGCATTATTCAGTATTTCATTAAAAACATCAAAAGGGATAAAACAAGATGCACATTCGGACAAAGCGACAACAGAATAATTCTGATAAAAATTTTGATCATGCCCACGATGACCAAATAATCCTCCCGGACCACAGATTTTTAAAATAAAAGCCCGACCTTTAGGCATCCTTTTTTCAATTTTCACCATCCCTTTTTTGATGAAATAAATGCCTTTGACCATATCGCCCTCTTTGAAAACAAACTCACCTTTATCAAATTTTCTTTCACTCTTGAATTTGCTGATAACTGTAAGCGTATCATCAGTACAAGGCTTGAGAAGTGAACAATTTTTCACTTTACAAGTCAGACAGGAGTTCCCGTTTACGGTCATCGTTTAATAGATTTGTTTTGTTAATTTAAATAGCAATACCAAAAAAATCACTGGTTAAATTTATGAATTATTTGTTTAGACAAAATAATAATTTTTGGGAAACAAATGAATTAAAATGTACTATTTCAGTCAATTGAAAATCAACGTCTTCGACTAAATTATAGAAGAGGATGTAGTTCATTTTTAGAACTTGGCAAAAATCCTTTGTAAAAAACCGTCGCTAAAACACGTTTATTCAACTAACCGCTTATCAATTTTTATTTCCTGTACCGAAATAATCTTTACTTTTTGTTCAAAATCAGGGTGGTTAGGATTCAATAAAATATTTGATTCCTGCTCAATAATTGAAGATGGCACCTTTAATGCAATTTTTTTATTTTCCTTCAAAAATGAATCACCGACAGATTGAGTCGCAGGATAAACAGCATACCTGTTCCAGCCTTCAGGCAGTTTTTTAGGACTAAGCATTTCGATAGTATTATCTGGAAGTTCAAGAGTCAACAGGCAGAATTCTTCAGGTGAAATCTGAGGTTGAAAATGAACCAACACCTCCAACAAACTCAGTGCAATAGATTGAGAAGCATAAATCATGTATTGATTGGGGCTATTCCATCGTCCCCCTTGCAGGAAGGCGCCATACCCCGAAAGGTCCTTTATATACTTACATTTGCTGATTCTATATACTCTCATCAGGAATAAACGCCGTATTCAATACGCCCTAAGATGGTTTTTAAAATAGAAATACCTAATGAAGTATCTAAAAATTCTCGGGGTTTTTTATTGCCAAGTGCAATCACTTCACTATCAATCCAACGCCTGAATTTACTGAGAGAACCGAAAACCTCTACACCATATTGATAAAGCTTATTTAATTCCACAATTCTTTCACTTTGTTCGGTATTCAAAAATGAGTCGTCAGTAAAGCGCCTAAAAGTTCTACTGGAAATATGAAGAAGAGCTGCCATATCGTCAAGCGAAAAATCCATCATCAGCATCGTATTATCCAATTCCTTTTTTGAAATTCCCCTTTTAATAACCTTCAGAATATCCATATCGGACAAACTTTGGCTTTTTGCCGGGAAAAAAGAAGGTGCATAATAATAACCTATTGGTTCTGAAACGATTAATGGAGGTTGCCCATCTTCTTTATACTCAGACTTTTTTTTCTTTGACTTCATCTCTTGTCATTTGTCACAAATTTATTGTCATTTATTCGAAATTCCAAATTTTTTCCAATAAATTCATCTTTTCTTTGTGGGTCGATATTAATAATAAATTTTAGAACCGTCCAACATCTTTAATCTGTTTAGATAAATCTTTATTTAAAAACTTTTTAACTAAAAAAATATAAATATGCTACCAAATAATAGCTGTACAACTACTACCTTTATCCAATGGGCACTGTAGAAA
Source organism: Chitinophagaceae bacterium (assembly GCA_023957575.1). Lineage (GTDB taxonomy): Bacteria > Bacteroidota > Bacteroidia > Chitinophagales > Chitinophagaceae > Niabella. Next base: position 90,558 of record JAMLGU010000010.1, read on the forward strand.
TTATTGAGGGTGGAAAAATTTTAATTTCGTCGCATATCATTACTTATGGCACTTCCGCCGATGAAGTCATTACAGAACGAATCCGAAACGAAATGGAAGCCATGTGGAACGAACCCCGAGGAATCGTTACATACAAAGGAGAACAATATTTAGTCAATTTTAAAATCACGGCCCAACTGAAATCAGACGTGAATCCTGAAGAAATAATGGCCAATGATAATCCACTGAATAATTATTTCAGAATTGAAGAATTTGCCCACGGCAATATTTCCTTTGTGGATGGTTTGGGATGCAATACCGGCTATTTTAAACTGGAAAATCTGTACGAAGGTTCCACAACTGCAGCGCATGAATACGGGCATACTTTAGGTCTCGACCATCCTACTGATTTGGATTTAAGAGGAAGGGGTATTCCGGGCATTATGTATCCACGCGGCACTCTGGTAGATCCACAGTTTCAATATGACCCTTCAAAACCAGCAGGTGTTACCGGCGGTACCATGCACCCGATGTACCGAAAAGTTAAACAGGAAGACATTGCACTTTTGAAAATTCATAAAATAGAATTTAATCAAAATCTTGCCATATTAGGCGATTTTAGCAGTGTATGGCATCCCAATCACAGTACTTATCCATAAGAAACATTTTATGCCACATCTGAATTTTGAATTTAAGGCCAAGGTAGAAAATACCGAAGAGCTGGAGCAAAAATTAATAGAAGCATTTAATCCTTCCTACTTGGGTGAAGACGATCAAACCGACACCTACTTCAATATTGCCACCGGAAGATTAAAACTGCGTGAAGGCAATATTGAAAACTCCTTGATTTATTATGAGCGAAGCAATTCGGCAGAATCCAAATCATCCAACGTGATATTATATGAGCACAAACCAGACAAAAACCTGAAAGAAATTCTTACTAAAGTTCATGGAGTGAAAGTAATAGTTGACAAAAAAAGAAAAATCTATTTTGTTGAAAATGTTAAAATCCATTTTGACAAATTAGTTGCTCTTGGCTCTTTCATTGAGGTTGAGGCTATTGATAAGGATGATACTATTGGCATAGAGAGGTTAAAAGAGCAATGCCTTCAGTTTGCTACTTTTTTTAATATTAAGCCGCAACAATTTGTAGCCCATTCATACAGTGATTTATAATCAAGTGAACAATCTTTTACAATTTAAATTATGCGCTGATAATTAAATAAACTTTTTTAAATTTGGATATTAAAAATATTTTAAAGAAAAACAATTGTATGCCCAGAAAAATAGTTGACGGAAAAATCAGAAATAAAGCCAGAACCAAGGAAAAACTTCTGGACGCTGTAGGAAAAATTTTAAAAACCAAAGGACACAACGCATTAGGCGTTAATCGGATAGCAGAGGTAGCTAAGTTGGACAAAAAGTTGATTTACGTTTACTTTGGAAGCGTGGAAAAACTGATAGAAACTTACGTAAAACGACAGGAATACTGGTCTGTTTTCTTTGAAAAGTCCTCAGCCGAACTTGTGGAAAAAGCAAAGAATGAAATTGACGCTAATAAAACAACTGAAGAGCTGGTCAACCTCTTTGAATACTTCTATTCCAGTAAGGAAATGCAAAAAATCATCCTTTGGGAAATTAGTGAAAAAAATAAAGCGCTAAAAAATATTGCTACACAAAGAGAAGCTTTCGCCGGTAAATTATTTGAATTTTCAGATTCATTTTTCTCAAACAATAACATTGACTTCAGAGCTTTGATGGCCATACAAATTGCAGGTCTTTATCACCTGGTACTAAACGGTATGGCAAACGGAACTACTTTTTGCGGAATTGACATTACAAAAGAAGATGACAGAAAAAGAATTGAACAGGCAATCGATCAAATCCAAATATGTATTTTTGAAAAAGCACAACAGCAAAATTTATAATATCAGCTTTTTCATTCATATCGCTTCCTTGCCATATTTTTTATAATAGGCAATCAACCACCTCGTCACTTCGCTGTACGATTCCATGCCTGAAGGCTGATTGTTGAACATCAGAAAATGGCTGTAAATCCATTTTAGTAGTGGTTCAACGGGGTTTTTGTAGCGCTCGTAAAATGCTCGATAATCATCAATATCTTTTATAACTTGTGGATGAAGTGCACCATTATAATTTTTTGCCTTTGCACTGTCAGCATAATAAAGTTCTCCGATGCTGTAATTGTACATGTCAAAATAAACCGAATACCTGAAATTAACAGATGGATGCTTGCTGCCAACGAGATAACCCACAAAATTCGCTTCGCTTTCTTTGGCATAACCCAATTGATGGGCTATTTCGTGCGAAGCCACAAAAGGCTCCACGCATTGCGGAATGGTAGTATTCACCTGGGCTTCGCCGGTAAAAGGGTTGTAATAACCCTGATAGCCGGTGTAGTTAAACAAATAGCTGAATACAGAAGGCTTTACCGACCTAACTTTATATTTCAAAAATGGGTACTGCCTTGAGGCTAATTGATAAGCCCTGGTTGCGCCATCAAATAATTGCCGATTTCGTCTGAAGGAATCGCGCATGGCAGGAGTTAGTAAGGATGCATTTGTGTTTAATTTTTTCTGGAGTAAAGCGACCAAAGTGTCCAAATCCTGAACAGAATAATTCTGGTTATCCAAATTTAATTGTCCTGAAATTCCTATACGAGAATAGTTCAATCCCCAGAAGCCATAAAAAACTACATAAACTATAAGCCCTATGAATAGTATTTTCACAAATGCTCTCTTAATATTTTTTGGGTTGAAAAGTTTTCTGAAATTCTTTACCAATTTAATCATTTGATATATCAGGTACCCAATCAGAAGCAAATAAAGCAGGTCGCCAATACTGAAAGGCAGCCACCCTAACGAAAAGCGCAAAATTTTGGAAATGTAAATATATACACCATTACTATAATATTTTTCTACCCATTCGGGGAAAAATGAAATGACTTTAATTGTTATTGCTAAAACCAAACACAGTATAGTAAAGAATGTTTTTCTTCTCTTTTCAAAAAAAATCTTCATAAAATTTTAATGCCAAAATTGTTCAGGTCGCTAAGTAAAGGTTTATTTTTATATAAATTGAAAATATCTGATAATGAAATTTGATCCACAACAAGTAACACTCAAAAATGGTGTCGAAATCGTCATCAGGGAAGCAAAACGGAAGGATGCACGCCAACTGTTGGATACTATGACCAGATGCATTATGGAAGGTGAATTTTTGATAACTGAAATTGAAGAGTTCAATCCAACTGTGCAGGATCAGGCGGGATGGATAGAAATGTTGAACAGCAGCCGAAACAGCCTTCTATTGATTGCTACTTGTAAAAATGAAATTATCGGAAGCATTGATCTTAAGGGTGAGACGAGAAAAAAAATATGGCATAATGCCACTCTGGGGATAAGTATTTTGAAAAAATGGCAAAACCTCGGATTAGGAAAAATAATGATGCAACAAGCATTAAATTGGGCAACAAACAGTTCGAGTCTGGAGCAAATTTGGCTGAATGTTTTTTCAACACATACTATTGCCATTAATCTTTACAAATCATTGGGATTCAAAGAAGTAGGAATCCAAAAAGATTTTGCAAAAATGCCGGATGGCAGTTTTTCGAATAATATCATTATGAGAAAAGAGGTAAAGTAATACTTTAGGCGCTAATAGATAATTATTGTTCTCAATATTAAAAATACGGGAAAAATACCCCCTTTTTTGCTCAATTTTCATTTTACCTTAGCCTCAGTTTAATAATCGAGAAATATTAAAATCTGTTTTTAAAAATGCAAACAAGGCGTGATCATCTGATTTATATTCTTGCTTTAATCGGTAATTCAGTTTTATTTTTTAAATGGTTAAAAAGAAATAAAAAGGAGTTAAAGAATTTAAGGCCCGAACTTATGTATTATTATACTATGAATTTTTTATCATAACACTATTGTTTTTGCTGACTTTGGGTAACACCATAATTGTTTAGAAGGTCAGTCAAAACTATTCATGAAAAAGGAGCTGTGTTTTCGCAGCTCCTTTTAAATTATTGATTATCAATCATTATTCATTTGTTCGATTAATGATTTCTTCCTTAATATTACTAATAAACTCATCCAAATCTTTCATTCCCAGATCGCCCTTACCTTGCCTGCGCACCGAAACTTTACTTTCATTCATCTCCTTCTCTCCTATTACCAACATATAAGGCACCCGATGCAATTCATTATCACGAATTTTCTTTCCTATTTTTTCGTTTCTGTCATCAACTTCAACACGCACGCCGGATTTTTTGAGTTTTGAAGCCACCACTTTTGCATAATCCATGAATTTGTCACTTATTGGAAGCACTTTAACCTGTAAAGGAGACAGCCATACAGGGAATTTACCTGCGTAATGCTCCAACAAGAACCCAATAAAACGCTCATGAGTACCCAACGGCGCCCTGTGAATAATAAGTGGAATATCCGTATTATTATCCGGTGTTGTAAATTCAAGTTTAAATCTTCTTCCCTGGGCAAAATCCACCTGATTGGTAGCCAATGTAAATTCACGACCAATTGCACTCCATATCTGCACATCAATTTTAGGGCCGTAGAAGGCGCCTTCACCCTTCACTTCTACAAACGGAATTTTGGCTTCAATCATCACATTTCTAACAAGTTCTTCAGTTTCTATCCATAGTTCCGGCTCATTCACATATTTTTGACCTAATTTTTCGGGATCGTGAAGCGACAAACGCATGACGTATTTTTCAATGCCAAAAATTTTAAAGTATTTCAAATACATGTCGTTCACCGCCTTAAACTCCTGGGCAAATTGCTCTTTTGTGCAGTAAATATGTGCATCATTCATGTGCAGGCAGCGTACACGCATCAACCCAAAAAGCTCGCCGCTTTGCTCATAGCGGTAGCAGGTACCGTATTCTGCAAGTCTTAATGGTAAATCTTTGTAGCTCTTAGGCTCCGCAGCAAATATTTTATGGTGGTGCGGACAGTTCATTGCCTTCAGATAATATTTTTGCCCTTCTAATTCCATTGGCGGGTACATACTGTCCTGATAATATGGCAAGTGACCACTGGTAATGTACATGCTTTCCTTAGCAATATGAGGCGTAACCACCCTTTTATAGTCGGCATCTTCTTCTGTTTCTTTAGCCAGTTTTTCCAATTCTTCGATAATTATTGTTCCATTTGGCAACCATAAAGGCAAACCGGGACCCACATCATCATCCATTGTAAAAATGCCTAACTCCTTACCTAACTTGCGATGGTCTCTCTTTTTGGCTTCCTCCAGCATCAACAAATATTCATCCAGCTCTTTTTGAGTGGGGAAAGTGATTCCATAAACACGGGTGAGCATCTTGTTTTTTTCGTCGCCTTTCCAGTAAGCGCCCGCAATACTGGTAAGTTTAATAGCCTTTATTAAACCGGTATTGGGGATATGAGGCCCGCGGCACAGGTCGGTGAAGCGCCCTTGCGTGTAAAAAGTAATTTCGCCATCGTTCAAATTACTCAGCAAGTCCAATTTATATTCATCGCCCTTTTCTGTAAAATATTGAACAGCCTCTGCCTTTGGCATTTCCTTACGAATGTAGGCGCTATTGGTTTTTGCAAGTTCATTCATTTTCTTTTCGAGCGAAACCAAATCTTCTTCCGACAATTTGCGATCGCCCAAATCCATATCATAATAGAAACCACCCGAATCCAACGGCGGCCCTACCCAGAATTTTACTCCCGGAAAACTCGCTTCCACCGCTTCGGCCATCAGGTGGGCAGATGAGTGCCAGAAGGTTTTTTTACCATCCGGTTCGTTCCATGTCAGCAGGTTGATGGTTGCATCTTCATTAATGGGTCTGGTGGCATCCCACACTTCACCATTGATGTTGGCGGCAATCACCTTGCGCGCCAATCCTTCCGAAATAGATTTAGCTATATCAAGCGCAGTAACACCTTTATCAAACTCTTTTTTTGCCCCATCGGGGAAAGTAATATTCACCATAATCACTAATTATTCTTAAACTTTTAAGCTTGCAAATTTAACAAGTAAAAGCCAATTGGCAATGAATAAAAGATGATTGGGGAATATGCGATCAATCTCAGAAATTTTTTTTGATAAAATGTTGCATATCAATATTTTTTCACGTCTATTAGTAATAAAAACTTATTTATGAAAAAATTATTTTTGATAACGCTTATTTGCATTGCCATCAATGCTTTTTCCCAAACAAAAACCTGGGTGCTGGAGCAACAAATAGTGGGAGGACGCAACTGGTTTAGCCAGAGCAGCCTGATGGAATCTCATTTTATGTTTCAGGCAGGCGCCGATATTGTTCGTCAATATAGAAATTTGGGTGTAGGCGTAGGAATCGGTTATAGCGCCGAGTCCGAAACTGAAAAATATCCGAATAACAAGATAGTTACAAGAATGCACTATATAAGAATTCCGGTATTTTTAAGGGTGACTTCAAATGAAACGCGAGTGCGTCCGTTTGCGGATGTGGGACTGTCTTTTGGTGTTTTCATGGCAGGAACGAGGAAAACAAAAAGTCCCGGGAAGCCAACAAGAACAGATAATGCTTATCCGGTTAACGATCCCGATATGGGTTTCTTGGGAAATGCAGGTATCATCAATAAAATAAATGATCGCATGAATTTCCGGACTTTTATTACTTATTATTACGGAATAGCCCAACAAAAATTAGTAACTTGTAGCAGTAACACACCTCCCATCGCATACCGAAATATAGGTGTGGGGCTTGGACTGAATTATAAATTATCAACAAAAACAAAAAAATAGAAAGACCAAAGCTCTATTCTTTAGGAGAAAAAACTTTATTACTTTTATATTGTAGTTTCTATTATCAATCAGCTAAATATTAATAGTATGAAAAATTTCTTTTTACTCATTTTATCTTTTTGCCTTTGGGCGAATGTTTCATTCTCTCAAAAAGGGTGGACGGTAAACGACAAATTCACCATTGGGCACAGTTGGACAAATGGTTATAAACCGGCCAATTACAATTATAAATTTCACCCGTTAGTACAGGTAGGCCGACAGGCAGTTTACAATTTCAGCGATCATGCCGGACTGGGGTTTGGAACATTTTTTAGTACCGAAGGAGTTACACTCGTGAACAAAACAGAAAAACTAACGAGTGATGCAAGAATGAATTACATACGCATTCCTTTATTTGCAAATATTGTTTTTGGCGATGCTGATAAAAAAGTTCGCCCCAGAATCAGCCTTGGCCCTTCAATAGGGTTTTTGGTAGGAGGAAAATCACTGATTGAAAATAAAGACAATATTTTATTAGGCAAAAAATCAAAGAAATTATTGGATACCAAAACAGATGTCGGGGCTATGGTTTCTATCGGTTTTAATACCCGGCTGACGGAGGGCATATCCATCAATCATGACATTGGTTATTATCATGGTTTTACCAGCAATAAAGCTGAAAATGAGCATTTTACACATAGGAATTTGGGGTTAAGCATGGGGATGGTCATTAGTAGCGAAGCAATCAAAAAGTTCAAAGCGGGCATTCATAGAAAATAAAAATGTTTATAATACTTGTCCGCTATAACTAAAAAATGCAGGAAAAGAATTTTTGTATTCCTTCCTGCACTTTTAATCTCATAGGATAAACTGAGAAATTAAAAATCGGCGCTTTTAATAGGAAAGCTAATATTGTGATTGCTTGCTGATACAAATATCGCTTCTTCAATCACCCAAAGTCAACGTGGATTTACCCGTTTTTATACGGGAAAAACCCCGTATTTTTATTTGTATGATTATTGCAATATTGGGTTTTATTTAACACTAAAATTTTTTAACTATGGCAAACGAATGTGCATTTGAATTTTCTTTCAGAAGAAAAGATCTCGAAAAATTACTGGCTGATAATCCAAAAAGTCAACTAATTCTTGTAAAAACCGAAATAAAATCGGTATCCGCAGGAGGTAAAAAACGGCTCAATGTAATGACGGCAACTGCCTCTGCCAAATCATCCGGTAGAAAAACTGCAGTTGCTCTCAAGGCTTCAGGTGATATAACCTCATCTATCGAAGGCTGCCCATACCCTCCCGGATGTACTATTGATAGCGAATAATTATCACGATAAACAACATAATCTGAAAAATTTTATATTAATATTAAACAATCTGGACATTATTGGCCCTTTCATAGCTCTGGCCGCATTTTTTTTAAGAAGAAAAAGAATTACCGGCGAGCTAAGGGGCATTTTTATTTTTTGCCTGATTCAATTTGTCCTCAATTTCACTTCCACTTATTTAGATTTGGTGTTTAAAGCAAACAATTATTGGGTTTATAAATTAAATACCATTTTGTCTGTAATAGTAATTTTAATCATTTTTGGTAAATATTTGTTGCCGGATATAAAAAAGCTTACAAATTGGATAATTTTAGCATTGATAGCGATTAATATTTTATCCACCTTCTTTGGAGACGGAGTTACCTACTATAACAGCTACAGTGCATCATTAGTTAGTTTTGTAATCGTTGGCTATTGCTTATATTATTTTTATTCAAAGCTGCTTATGTCATCCCCAGAAGACAGTGTGCCATCCACTCCTATTTTTTGGTGTATTGTCGGGTTATTTACTTATTTTGCAGGAGCATTCTTTATCTTTATAAGCTATAAATACATGATTGAAGCAGATATTGCCACGATTGGTACCTTGTGGAGATTTCATAATTTATTATTAGTAATTTGCTGCCTGTACATAAGTTACGGAATTTTATGCAAAACTTACCAAATGACATAGTTATTATTCTGGGTGCATCAGTATTCCTTTTATTGATATCACTTTTTATTGTATTGATGTTAATGGCTTACAGAAAGAGAGATTTTACTCATCTCCAGGAAAAAAGAAAATTAGAGGAAGAATTTAATAAGCAGCTTTTACAATCTCAAATGGAGGTGCAGGAAAATACTTTTTTGCATATAGGTCGGGAACTGCATGACAATGTGGGACAACTACTCAGTACCTCCCGAATGTTGATTGGACTAACAGAGCGATCGCTTGAACATCCTCCGGATATGTTGGCAACCGCCAATGCCACGCTTGCCAAAGCAATAAATGAAATTCGCTCACTTTCAAAATCGTTGGATAAAGAGTGGCTGGGGCAATTCAATTTCAGCGATAATTTAATGGCAGAAGTAAATAGAATTAATGCCACCAATCTTATCAAGGCAACCCTAAATTTTAATCATCATCTTAATTTGCCTTCCGAAAAACAAATCATCCTTTACCGAATTGTGCAGGAAGCCATGCAGAATGCTATTAAACACGGTCATTGCAGTCATATTACAATAGAATCGCAAAGGGATGAAGGGAAAATGGTCATAATTATAAAAGATGATGGCGTAGGATTTGAAATTAATGAGATTAATAGAGGATTGGGGCTTGATAATATGAAACACAGGGTAGAACTATTGGGAGGTCAGATAAGTTTTAATTCAATTGTAGGACAAGGGACAACGGTAAAAATATCCTTACCTCAAAAAACGAAAATATGAAAACGAAAATCGGATTGGTAGATGACCATCAGTTGTTTTTAAAATCACTCAGCCTTATGCTGGAGAGTTTCAATGTATATGAAGTGATACTGGAGGCTTCCAATGGAAAGGATTTGCAGGGAAAAATGAAGGGAAAAAAAATATTACCGGAAATAGTATTATTAGATGTAAATATGCCTGTGATGAATGGTATTGAAACTGCCAAATGGCTGACTCAGAACTATCCGGAAATAAAAATTGTTGCACTATCTATGAATGCTGATGACAATGCAATCATTTCCATGTTTAAAGCCGGCTGTTGCGGATATTTGCTAAAAGACACCCACCCCAACGAACTTGAAAAAGCGCTGGACGAAATTAATAAACGTGGTTATTACAATGCGGATGCAGGAAATATCAATTTCAGAAGGCTGATAATGAAGGCAGATAAAAATGAGGATGTCAGAATCACTCCAAAAGAGGCTATTTTTTTGCAACATGCCTGTTCGGAACTAACCTATAAACAGATAGCTTCCGAAATGAACCTGAGCGAAAGAACCATTGACGGATACAGAGAAGCCTTATTTAAAAAGTTTAATGTACAAAGCCGGGTAGGGCTTTGTCTTGAGGCGCTTCGAAAGGAGTTGGTAAGCCTTTAGAAAAGACACTGCCCCGGGTGAAACCGAGGCAGTGCCAATTTATAAAAAAAGTATAGAAATAATTCTTACGCTTTTTCTTCTGCAGCATCTTCTGCATCTTCCTTAGCTTCCGATGAGTTGTCTGCTACATCTGCTGCTGCTTCCGGAGCTTTTTCCTCTTCAGTTGCTGCTACCGCCTCAGAAATTTCTTCGGCCTTTGCTTCGGCTGTTGCAGTTACTTCCTCCACAGTTTCTGTTACTGCGGGAGTTTCGGCAACGGTTTTTACTTCTTCCACAGGTGCTTCGGTTTTTGCCTCTGCTACTGTGGGGCTTTCAGTTTCAACCTTGGCTTCCACTTTTTCTGTTTTTGCTGCTTTGGCGGCTTCTTTGTTTTCTTTTTCTATTTTCTTTTTCAAATCGGCCAAAATACCCAAATCGCCTAAGGTCGCTTTTTCTACCTTATTCTGAATGTTCTTTACAACACGTTTTGTTCTTTCACTCTCGGCGCGTTCTGCTTTTTTATAGCTTTCTCTTTCAGCATATTGTTCTTGCTCCCACACTCTTGCGTGTGATACCACAATACGCTTTTCGTTACGGTCAAACTCTATCACTAAGAACTCGGCTGTATCATCCATACCCAAAGATTTACCTTCTTTAGTTGCCAAATGGCGATTAGGAGCAAATCCTTCCAAACCGTAAGGCAGTTGAACAGTGGCGCCTTTATCATCTTTACGCACGATAGTACCTTCGTGATGGCTACCCACTGAGAAAGTATCCTGCAATGCGTTCCATGGATCTTCTTCCAGTTGCTTATGTCCTAACTGCAGTTTGCGATTTTCTTTATCAATACCCAGAATGATTACATCAATTTTTTCTCCAACCTTAGTATATTCACTTGGATGATTGAAGCGTTTCAACCAGCTTAAGTCGCTGATGTGAATCATGCCGCCAATACCTTGTTCCAACTCAACAAATACGCCATAGTTGGTAATGTTTTTCACTTCGCCTGTATGTTTACTGCCTTCGGCATAACGGGTTTCGATATCGCTCCATGGGTCTTCTGTCATTTGTTTGATTGATAGACTCATCTTGCGGGTATCTTTATCAAGCGTTACAATTTTTGCTTCGTACTCATCACCCAGTTTGAAGAATTCTTTAGCATTGATAGGCGTATTAGCCCATGTAATTTCGCTTACGTGAACCAGACCTTCCACACCCGGAGTGATTTCTAAGAATGCGCCATAATCTTCAATATTTACTACTTTACCTTTTACAATATTGCCTTCTACAATTTCAGCCGGCAATACATCCCAAGGATGAGGAGTCAATTGTTTCAAGCCCAGACTGATACGCTTTTTTTCGTCATCAAAGTCAAGAACCACCACATTGATCTTCTGATCGATAGATAATACTTCATTTGGATGCGTAATGCGTCCCCATGAAATATCTGTAATATATAATAAACCGTCTAAGCCGCCCAGATCCATAAATGCTCCGAAATCGGTAATGTTTTTAACAACACCTTCGAGAACTTGACCTTTTTCAAGCTTACCGATGATTTCGGCTCTCTGAGCTTCCATATCACTTTCGATAAGCGCTTTGTGGCTTACAACGGCATTTTTAATGGTTTCATTAATTTTTACAACCTTAAACTCCATAGTTTTACCCACAAACTGGTCGTAATCTGTAACAGGTTTTACATCAATTTGTGAACCAGGCAGGAAGGTTTCCATACCAAATACATCCACGATAAGACCACCCTTGGTTTTGCTGGTAACCAAACCGGTAACAATTTCTCCGGTTTTGTTTACTTCCACAATTCTTTCCCATGCACGAGTAGTACGCGCTTGTTTGCGGCTAAGATTCAGGTGGCCGTTTCTATCTTCTTTTTCCACAATCATTACTTCCACTTCATCGCCAACCTTCAAATTGGATAAATCGCGGAATTCATTTAGTGAAATAAGGCCATCGCTTTTAAAACCAATGTTCAATACGACATCCGTATTGGTAATTCCCACAACGGTCCCATTTACTAATTCGCCGTCATTGAGAGCAATAAAGGTTTTTTCATACACTTTGTCGTATTTTTCTTTCTCTTCCTGAGAGTAAGAAGATACGTTACGTTTGTCCACGCTCCAGTCGAAATCATCATGAGCAGTTTCGGGCTGTGCCGGAACTTCTTCTTTTACCGGCTCAGGTGCTTCTTCTGTTGCTACTTCCTCAACAACGGGAGTAGGTTCAGCAGCAGGAGCTTGTTCTGCCTCAGCAGTAGTTGCAGTTTCATTGTTTGAAGCTTCAGCTTCTACAGGTGCAGTGGTTGTCGCTGTAGAATTTTCTTCAACCGGTTGTTCGGCAGAAGAAGTATTCTCCTGTGCATCAGCGTTTAATTGTTTAATAATAAAATTTTGAAACATAAAATAATCCGAAAGGGTTTAAATTTTCGGATTGCAAAGGTAAGGAAAATATTCAGAACAGTACTGGATATTTCGTATGTTTTTTTTGTTGTTTTGATCCTAATTAAAAATATAAATTATTGACGATCATTCAGTTACATATTTGTGCAATTATTTATTTAACCACTATGCCAAAATCTCCTATTTGTTCATCTATAATCATTGGCACTAAAATCCTTCAAAGAGTACATTTGTATGATTCTATTTTTTGTTTTTTTTGACTAAAAATATTTTCTGAAAATTTAAAAAATCAATGGTACCCAGTTTTATGGCTTCTCTAACAAATTGAGTTTACCTTGATTTTCAGCAATATATAATTTGGAGGACTTAGCAGAATCCTTATCAAATTCCATTACATATTTTGCCAGCGCTTCAGTAACCATTGATGTCATCTGAGAATTGGAGTACCAATGCGCCAGGTTTTGAATGGAAGAGGAGTAAAGCGGACCTGATTTCCAAAAATAAGTAGCAAGATTACTTTTGCGGGATATTTGTTTATCCTTGATTTTGTTTCTCAGTATATATTTTATTGAATGATGAACTAAGGAGTCATATTTTTTTTCCTTACCAATTTTTTCTGCCCTTTCCCTACCCAGATTAAGTAATGTATTGAGTCCCAATACAGTGGACAAAAGATAATTTTTTGAATCAAAAGCAGGAAAGACGCCTTTCAAATGCTGGTGTTTCTCTTCGAAGTGAATCTGGTCTGTCAAAATATCATTTAATAATTTGGGTAATTGATCCAAAAGTTCAGAATTTTCGATATTCCCATTTCTAACAAAACGGCTCAAGGAGTAAGGGAACCATAATTTTTCGGGATAATAAAGAATGTTTTCCTGCCAGGTTTTGTTTTCAATTAGTTTAGTTACCATTTCCATCGTCCGATTGTAACCAGGCGCTTCGGTTAAACCATACAGTGAAAGGGCTAACAACACATTTGTATTTACTACAATGTCTATATTATTGACTTCCAATGGTATAATACCTTTTTCAGATTCGTCAAAAACAAAAATATTTTCATTCTTGTGCCAGGTAAGAAAAGCGCCTGTGGAACTTAAAGAGTTGTGATTGTCAAACTTCTTTCGACCGCTATCTCTAAAAGCTATAAGACTTTTTAAGGCTACATTATTCTGGTCAGATGACAAATCCTCCTGATGGCCACCTAATAAGTATTTGATTATCAATGCCATTGAGGTGTCGTCTGAATCGTTTGGGATATTGAACAAAGCCTGACCACCTATTTTGTTCAAAGATTTATTGTAAATCATTAAAATCCATTCATTCAGTAAGTTTGCATCTTTATAAATATTTACACCCCATAATCCTGTGGTCTTAAAAATTTTTATCCTAAAATCCATTAATCGGATAGGAATATTAGGAGGATTGACAGAAATGCCACTTTCATCCTGCTTTGGCCAAAAACTGTAACTTTCTCCTCTTTTGAAAATTTCGATAGCATGAAGCGCACCTGTTTTCATTTTTTCAACAAATCGTTTGTCATTTAGAAGCAATTGGTCATCAAAGTAATTTAAACAATAAGCTGAAGAAGCAGTAGAAAATAGATTATAATCCGTTGCTGTAAGAAAAGGCTGAAAAAAAGCGGTACTTACACTTGGCTGAAAACAAACAAAACTGGGCCAACCACCTAAGATATGTTTCTCTTTTACTATTTGGCTGTTGCTTATAGAACTTCTTAAACCACTCAACCAATAATTTTTCCCCAATTTAGGTATTATGAAATCTTGCTTTTTAATTTTATATTTTTTTTGAGTAACCTGACGGTGTTTTAAATAATTCAAAGCTCCAATAAGCGTACTTTCTATTTCTGGCGTTGTAAGTCTGGAGTTTACGTTGTATTGATCCACAATGGTTGAGAGAGGTGGCTCAGGTTGTGCGAAGCAAAAAGTAGAGAATATACTTACAGAAAAAAGGCAAACATACTTACCCCGGTATAATAAATATCTTAATAAAAAAGACATAATAATAAAGGGATGAAAAATTCAATTTTCTTAAAAACTCAATTCAAACAATCTTTTTTTAACCTCTGAAATTGGCAATACAAATTTAAACTAAATCATTTATGAAACCATAGAATATAGTCAGGGCAGACGCATTAAAAGTTATCCGGCTTTAGCCAAAAGCGATAACAAATAATCCTTATCTCTGTCTGCCTTTTTTCTTTTTCGTTTGATGCTAAGCTTTTTGCCACCCTTTCTCTCTTCTGATTGATTGAGCAGGTTAAGGGCTACCTTGCTAACAAAAGAAAAATTCTCGGCAGCAGTTCCTGCCCTTTTAGTACTCATATCTTCTCCAAAACAAACATCTAAAACCCAATGCAGTTTGTTCTCTATGCCCCAATGTTCCCTTATAGCAGTATTGAAGGCTTCAGCCGGCGCCTTTATACTGCTTATATAATGGCGAACCTGCTTTTCTTTTTCTCCGGTCGCTTTATGGGTTCGCTCACTTATTATTTCTATAATGGTTTGAAGCCCTTCCCATTGATCTTTACTGCAAATCCAGTCCATATCTGTTATAATACGGCAGATACGTTTTTCTATGCGACCATGATCTACATTTAATTGCGTATGACTTGCCGTTTGCGGCGTCTGTGCAAAAGCTTCCTTAATGTCATCATTCAGGTGCTTTTGATTATCTTTTACTGCGAGGATATATTCAGCCCCCACTTCCCTGATCTTTTTGGCTATTTCGATTTGACAACCCATGGCATCAATAGTAATCCAGCATCCTTTTAGCATCAATACTTCCAATAAAGCAGGAATAGCCGTAATCTCATTACTCTTATCGTTTACTTTTAGTCGCCCCAACACCATATTATTGGCATTGCTCCAGGCGCTTACCATGTGAATAATGCTTTTACCTCCCTGCTCGCCGCTGTGGCGTAGCTGTTTGCCATCAATACTCACTACTTGCCCTTCACTTATATGGGCAATGCTTTGTACCCAACCCACAAAACACTGCTGCAAAGCCTGCGGATCAAATAGCGAAAACACACGGTTGTATGTATCGTGTGACGGCAGACCACCGGGTAGTTCCAGAAAACGGCTAAGCCATTGTTGGTTAGCTTCCCCATAGTCCTCAATATCATACCAGTCTTCTGCCCCACATATAACCGCCGCTATAGTAATAAATACAATGTCATAGAGCTTATGAATGATTTTATGCTCTTTAGTTCGCGGATCTGGTAACTGACCAAAATGTTCCATAATGGCTGTCATAGCTTTTTGGAACTGCAAGTCCGGGTATTCAATTTGATTTACAAGCAACTTTATTTCCACACCTGTGGATTACTACATATTTTTAATGCGTCTGCCCTGAGAATATAGTAAATATTTTCTATCTGTTTTAGGCAATACCGTAATAATATCCAATATGAAAGAAATAATCAGATTTACCACATTAGATTCTATTTGTTGTGCATTAAAATGTCAGCCTGAGGATGTTTTGAGAAATGAAAAATTCCAGGGAAGTAAATTACATTCCTAATATTCAATGATTTAAACAATATCTGCCAACCATTTCAGATTTCAATGTGCTTTTCAGATTTTGGCGCCCTATCGCTTTTAAACGATACAATAGCACCAATTGCCATTGTCCTTACTCACTGACCAGCTCTAAATTTTCAAATTTTCAAAAGTGTTTAGAGTACTTTTTATTATCTTTGATAACTTGAGCAAATCTCAGATTTAAATTAAAAAGTGCATTTAAACAAAAAGGTAAACTATATAAGGAAGTTTTATGAATGGACAACATCTATTCCAATTTTAGCATTTTTACTTTATTTTTCCGGTTATCTTGATGACAATTTCTTCTTTCAAGTATTTGCAGGTATCCTACTTATTTTCTGTGTATTGTCAGCTGTACATCATTCTGAAATTGTAGCACATCGAGTTGGAGAACCTTATGGCACCATTATTTTGGCAGTATCAATTACTATTATAGAGGTTGCTATTATTGTTTCGCTAATGATTACAGGGGGTGAACAATATGCCTCATTCGCAAGAGACACTGTATATTCAGCTGTAATGCTATTACTGAATGGTGTGGTAGGTTTAAGCTTGTTCATTGGGGGGCGAAAATTTCATACCCAGACTTTCTCTCCACATTCTGTGAAAATTGCTTTGGTCTCATTGATTTCAATCGTTGCATTTACAATGATTTTGCCAACCTTCACCAAAGGTGAGCCGGGACCTTATTATAACGAAGCGCAAATTTTATTTGAATTTTTTGCTTGTCTGGCTATCTATGCTGCATTTATTTCAGCCCAGACAATACGACATAGAGAGTATTTTATTACAGAAGATGAAATAAAAGATGACAATAATGGATATACTATATCTAATACATCCTTGATTATCAGCATTGTTTTTCTTTTAATAAGTTTAACGATTGTCGTGCTATTAGCAAAAAGTCTCTCACCTCCTTTGGAAAGTGTTATTGTAAACTATGGACTTCCAAAAAGTTTGGTGGGTATTATTATTGCCGGAGTTATTTTACTACCTGAAGGAATTGCTGCTGTAACTGCTGCTCGAAAAAATAAACTTCAGACCAGTTTGAATTTAGCTTTGGGTTCAGCTATTGCCAGTATCGGGTTGACCATACCAACCGTATCTCTTGCGAGTTATATTTATGATTTTCCATTAATTTTAGGACTTGACATTCTATCTATTATATTATTAGTAATTTCAATATTTACAGTTATGCTTTCTTTAATAGGCGGTCGAAGTAATGCTGTTTATGGAGTAGTATTATTAGTTAACTTAGTTGCATATATTTTTCTAACCATTAACCCATAATTAAATAGAAGTGTTTTAAGAAAAAGTACATTTTCATAATATAGAACCGACTCTTTAACTTATCTGAAATCCAATCCATACTTTTTGCTGTTTCTATTTTAAAAATTATGAGTATTTAACCTTCCACTAAGTATCAACTTGCCAATTTACATTTGACCACATTGCTACTTATCATTGGTATAAACGTTCTTACAAAACATTTATTCATAATAATTAATTTTCAATTGTTAGATATTGTTTGAACATCTTTTTATTATTTAGTACAATTTTTTCCTTTATAAAATTTCTTTTTTTTTTATTTTAATAGTACTTTTGATGATAAGGATGGTGGGGAAAGTTTGACGAAGTAATTTACACTACGATTGATTTGTCTATAATTGTAATCTTTCAAAAGATTACGCTGATATGAAGTACAATATATTGTTATCATAGACATATTTTACACTTACCCCTTTTTATCGGCTGTTCCTATAATCAGCCCAAAAATATATCAGACAAAAGGACAATTTTCGGTTTGAAAAAGTGAAAATTACACTTGGAGCACTTATATCTTAAGTGAGTAGGAATTATAAAATTGAGCATTTTTTTTAAGAAAGGGAAAGTATGCATTTAACGATTGAAAATATACTGTTGGTGGGTTCGATACTACTATTTATAAGTATTATTATTGGAAAGACTTCGTACAAATTTGGGGTTCCAACATTATTACTCTTTTTGACGATTGGAATGCTGGCAGGCTCGGAGGGGATTGGAAGCATTCGATTTGATAATCCAAAAATTGCTCAGTTTATTGGTATTGTTTCGCTCAATTTTATTTTGTTCTCGGGTGGCTTTGATACCAACTGGACTTCTGTAAAACCTATACTTCGTCAAGGTCTTGTACTTTCTACTTTTGGTGTTTTGTTTACAGCTATATTTTTAGGGGTATTTGTCTATCTGGTTACAGATTTTACAATTTATGAAAGCATGTTGTTGGGTTCCATCGTTTCATCAACTGATGCAGCGGCCGTATTTTCTATTCTACGTTCAAAGAGTATCGCATTAAAATCAAACCTGAGACCCACATTAGAATTAGAAAGTGGTAGCAACGATCCTATGGCATATGTTCTGACAATTGTCTTTCTAACATTAGTAGTGAATCAGGATCAAAATTTAATTTCTGTAATTCCCCTTTTTCTCCGTCAAATGGGTTTAGGAGGAGTAGCAGGAATATTATTTGGAAAAGTTAGTAAAATTATAATTAATAAAATTAAGCTTGACTTTGAGGGGCTTTATCCAATATTGGTTATTGCATTAATGTTTATTACCTTTTCGGCAACCGACTCTCTGGGGGGAAACGGTTTTTTGGCTATATATATTTGTGCTATCTATCTTGGCAATCAGGAACTAATCCACAAAAAGACCATTTTAAAAATGTATGATGGCTTGGCTTGGTTGATGCAAATTATATTATTTCTGACACTGGGCTTACTCGTATTTCCTTCGCAGGTTTTCCCTTTAATGGGTATTGGACTCCTTATCTCATTGTTTTTAATAATTTTTGCACGTCCTGCAAGTGTTTTTCTTAGTTTAATATTTTTTAAAATGAGGTTGAACAGGCGATTTTATATTTCATGGGTAGGACTGCGTGGCGCCGTCCCAATTGTATTTGCAACTTATCCCCTATTAGCGGGGATTGATAAAGCAAACATGATTTTTAATATCGTATTTTTTATATCAGTAACATCTGTTCTCATTCAGGGAACAACGGTAGGAGTGTTTGCCAGATGGCTTAAAGTGGCCTTACCTGTAAAAGTAAAACCCATTACAGATATTGATAAACTCATCTTGGACCTTCCCAAAACCCATTTACAAGAATTTGAGGCACTTCCTGATTTTTATGCCGTAAATAAGAGAATAGTTGATTTAAAGTTCCCTAAATCAGCATTTATCGTAATGATAAAAAGAAATGGTAATTATATTCGACCAGGCGGTTCCACTCAAATAGAAGCAAAGGATATCTTAATGGTTCTGGCTGATAATCAAGATGATTTTAATAAAGTAAATACATGCCTGCAAAATCCGGGTTCAAATCAAAAAAATAAAATATGAAAAAGAGGTTTATCTTACTTATCGACTTCTCAGAATATACTGACAATTTAATTAAGTATGCCTGCGATTGGAGTAAACAGGCAAATGCCGAATTAATCCTGGTACATCAATCTATTACTTTAATACCAGGATTTACCGATAGTGAAAGCAGGCAAAAAATAGTAGAACTCAATAATAATAAAGACCTTCAAAAATTAAAGGAGCTGGCTGCCCGCCTTATACCTTCAACTATGAAAGTCTCCTATTTAGTTTCTGAAAACCATTTACAAACTTTATTAACCGACTTGTTAGCAGAGCCACATGAGAATTTAATTTTTGCAGCAATTAAAGGAACGGGCATTATTAAACAAATATTCCTTGGTAGCTTTGCTCTTGAAGTTATTGAAAACATTAATAACATTATAGTAGCGATGCCGAAAGAAATTTCAGTATTTAGTCATGAAAAAATATTTGTAGCCATCACAGAAAAATACCCTTTGAATATTATAGAATTTAATCGTTTTTTGAATTTCTTTGAAAATGAAAATACCTGTATCACTTTTTTCTATTTGGCAAAGCCAGATGAAAAAACGGAGGGGATAGAAAAACAACTTAACGATTTATCTATTCTATATGCAGATAGATTTGAGACTAAGACAGCCATCTTTAAAAGTAACAATCCCTTTGAAGATATCAAAAAAATAATTAACAATAAAGAGAAAGAAATACTAATTATTCAAAAAGGATCACGTTTTTTCACAGATCAACTTTTCAGATTGTCTTTGATAAACGAATTAGTGTATGAAGGTCAAACGCCTTTAATTATTTTACCATAATTATGGGATCGCTTTTTTTTCAAAAGTCGAAATGTGCTTTAGTTCGGTGTCGCCAAACTTAATGTCAAATAACCTTTCCACTTTACCGAGTAAATCGCCATTGTCGTCTGGGTTGATATTTTTAAGTTCATAGTCTGTCATCAAATGAAATGAAAGAAAATAAATTCTCATCAATAGAATTTAACAAAGATGCCGCCACTATCTGCTGGAATACCTAGGAAAACTACCTAAAAAGTCAGCGCTCCTAAAATATAAAATTGTATCAATTTTTGCCGGATACCCGCCACGACAATGGAGTGTTTTGGATAAAATCTGATGATGTCTCAAGTCACATCTTTCACCTTTTAAGCCTCATCAAAGTGATTCCTAAAGAATATGGGAACCGGCTATAATAGATATCCCTGCTATACCCATGATTGCTTGTGATGCAGACTTCTTACCTAAAAAATCATAAAGCATGAGGAATTAACACTTCCGATAGCAGAGTTCGTCAATTAAAAATAACCCATTGACAATCTCGACCAAATAGTTCTAAATTTTCAAAATCCAAAGAAATAATAAAATATTTTTTCATAAGCCTTCTTCACCTCGCCCACTCTCCTCCTCAACATAAATCGGTTCAGAGTCCTTTCTAAAACTAAAATACCGTTGAGCCAGATAGCTGAACATCACAATAATAGCAGTGGTACCGAGAATAGCATAAGTTGGATAAATATGCAGCCACTCGACTGCTATTTTATCAAGCAAGATATAATTTAGCAATAAATTAAACAGAGAAACAGCAAAATATCTGAAAAGCTGCACATGACCTTTAATTTTGCTGTCGTCAAAAACAACATATTTCATCAGAAAAAAGCCTATAAACAAAGACACAAAAAATGAAACAAACAGGGCGGCATTGTGCGACTTAAAAGCATAAAAACCCAGATCCAAATCCTGTCTTTGAAGAACAAAACGATAAGTGACATAATAGGCGATTAACCCGGCAACCGTATTACCGGCGCCTGAAACAGCGTATCTGAAGGTTTGGATCGGCAGAAATTTTTTAAAAAGGGGATAAAAAAAATCAATGAACGGCAGTAAAAAATCCCTGATATTATAAAAATGCTGTCTCATTCCTGAGCGAAGATATTTTAAATCAAATGAATAGAATCAGTAATGCAAAATTTTAACAAAGAAATCTTTTATACAATATGCTATCCGTAAATTAGTGAAACAAATTATCATTCCATTATTTCGGTCCTCAGGTCAATTCCTCCATATCTAACCCGTCAATCCCTTAAATTTGCAGCTAAACTTTAAAAAATGAGCATTGTATCAATACTCAAACCCATTATCGCAAACACTTTAGAGCAACTATATAACCAAAAGTTTGATGAAAAATCAATTGCTATCAATATAACCAAACCCGAATTTGAAGGTGATTACACTTTGGTTTTGTTTTCTTTTGTTAAGGAGCTGAGAAAAAAGCCGGAAGATCTCGGCAATGAAATTGGCAATAAATTAATAGCCGAAAATCCGCAACTGATTACTTCTTTCAATATTATTAAAGGATTTTTGAATCTTACAATTTCAGAAGCCTTCTGGAAAAATTTCCTTTATTCCGGTTATAATGTAAAATTACCCAAAGAGCAGCCCGTAACCCAAAAGGTGATGGTAGAATATGCATCACCCAATACTAATAAACCTTTGCACCTGGGGCACTTGAGAAATATTTTTTTGGGATGGTCAATAGCCGAAATTTTAAAATCGCAGGGAGCAGAAGTTCAAAAGACCTCCATTGCCAACGACCGTGGAATTCATATTTGCAAATCAATGGTAGCATGGCAGCAGTTTGCCAACGGAGCGACACCAGAAAGTACGGGGATTAAAGGAGATCATCTTGTGGGTGATTATTATGTGATGTTTGGGGAGCAATACAAAGCCGAAGTGAAAAAATTGGTGGAAGAAGGAATGAGCAAGGAGGATGCAGAAAAAAATGCTCCCATTATGAAAGCCGCACAGCAGATGCTGGTAGATTGGGAGCAGGGCAAACCTGAAGTAGTCAATCTGTGGAAGCAAATGAACGGCTGGGTATATGACGGCTTTAGCGAAACCTATACCAGAATCGGCGCCGATTTTTACAAGACCTATTACGAAAGTGAAATATACCTTTTAGGAAAAGAATTTGTGCAGGAAGGGTTAGACAAAGGCGTATTTTACAGAAAAGAAGATGGTAGCGTGTGGATTGATCTTAGCTCTGAAGGGTTAGATGAAAAATTAGTACTGCGAAAAGATGGCACTTCGGTATATATTACCCAGGATCTGGGATTAGCCGATGAAAAATATAAAGACTTCCCCTACAATCAAAGTATTTATGTGATAGCCGATGAGCAAAACTACCACATGAAGGTGCTAAAACTTATTTTACAAAAGCTTGGAAAACCATATTCAGACGGAATTTATCACCTGAGCTACGGTATGGTAGAACTGCCGAGTGGCAGAATGAAAACACGCGAAGGTACTGTGGTAGATGCTGATGACTTGTTAGATGAATTAGTAAAGGTAGCTACTGCCAAAACTGAAGAATTGGGGAAAGTGAAAGATTTTAACGACACGGAATTGAAAGAATTATACAATACCCTTGCCTTGGGCGCTTTGAAATTCTATCTTCTGAGGGTTGACCCTAAAAAAAGAATGATTTTCAATCCTGAAGAAAGTATTGATTTTCACGGTTTCACCGGGCCTTTTGTGCAATATACCCATGCCCGTATCAAATCTATACTGAGGAACGAACCCGTAAGTGATAACCCATTAGGAACTTCGCCGCTTTTGCCTTTGGAAAAAGAATTGTTGGTACTGTTAGAACAATACGATACCACTATTCAGCAGGCAGCAGAAGAGCACAATCCTTCATTGCTGGCCATTTATATTTTTAATGTGGCCAAAGTTTTCAATAGTTTTTATGCTGCCCATTCTATCCGCAGTGCAGAAACTGAAGAGAAGAAAGAACTAAGGCTAAAAATAGCGTCATTGACAGCCAACACCATCAAATCGGCAATGGGTTTATTGGGTATTCAGGTTCCGGAAAGAATGTAATCGTATTTTTGATTTATGATTTTTGATTGCAGATTAGCAGATTACAGATTGCAGATTACAGATTGCAGATTGGTAGATTACAGAAACCGCTTAAGGCTTAAAGCCTAAAGCCTAAAGCCTATAAAGGTTCAAGGTTTGAAGATTGCAAATTACAGATTACAAATTGCAGATTGCAGATTACGGAAACCGCTTAAGGCTTAAAGCCTACAGCCTAAAGCCTAAAGCCTAAAAAGCCTCCTCACGCATTATACTTCCGCAGCAGGTCGTTCAGCGCCTCGCGCAGCAGCACGGCCTCGCCGATTTTCTTGCGCTCGGCGAGGCGGCGCAGGCCGAGGAGCTGGCCCTGCATATAATGGCTCGTCTTCGTCACCATCTTCTCCTCGCGAGCGAGGCAGACCTTGTTTCGGCCGCTTACTTTCGCGCGGTACAGCGCCTCGTTCGCCTTGTGCACAACATCCGGGGCCTTGTCGCCGTCGTCCGGGTAGCTGGCGAGTCCGGCGCTGACCGTCACGGGGATTTGTACGGTCTTCCCCGCCACCGCCACCTCGCGATCGCCCGCGCAGGCCGTGCGGAACGCTTCCATCTGGAGGAAGGCCTGCTCCTTCTCCACGCCCGGCATTACCGCCGCGATCGCGTCGCCGCCGAAGCGGTAGACCGCGCACGAGGCGTCAAGGTGCGCGCGCAGGGCTTCCGCCAGATCGCGGATGAGCTGATCGCCGCCATCCCGGCCATGGGCCTCGTTGATCGCGCCGAACAGGTCAATATCCAGGACCGCGAGGGACACCACGGCCGGATTCTTCGCCTTGCGCGCGAGCCGCGCCACGAAATCGGCTTCGAAGGCGGCGCGTCCGGGCAGTTTGGTCAGGGGGTCAATGCGATCCATCGCGGCATCAGACATGGTAACCTCCGGGTATGCACATTCTCATACATAGGATGACCTATGTATTATTTCCTATGTATAACATAAGAGCCTGCGGATTGCAAGTGGAATCGCCCGCATTTCGTGCGTTCGATTCCTCAATCGCGGGGATATCGTTCCAATTTGGTTCAAAGCCCGGATTCGGCTTGCGGGAGCCGCAGGAGGCGTGTTAGGGTCGAAGAACCCTATCGGCAGCGCTTCCCACCCTACACGGCAAAACCCCATCTTGAGCGCAACGCTTTCGGGAAGCCCCTATTGCCGCGATGCGCTTGAATCCAACGATGAAAGGCATATCCATGACTCCACAACGAAAGCGGCACATCTGGATCCTGACGGGAGTTTGCGGCGCGGCCCTGGTCGCGCTCCTGGGGTCGCAGGGCACGACCCGCGCGGCCGAAGGGTTTGCGATCGGCAC
>JAMLGU010000011.1 GCA_023957575.1 Chitinophagaceae bacterium
AGTTTACTTGCTGGCCATTTACGACAAATCGGAATTTGACAATATAGACGACAGAACAATCAAAACAATTATAGAAAGCCTAATCATTGACAAATAAGACGAACACACAATATAGGGTTTTGTGCAAGTGAGGCTTGATGTTGTAAACATTTTCCTTGAGTTTCCATGCGAAAGAGAACCGAAGTAATGGTATTAAATGCTATTATTATCAGTGTGCTTCGCCTTCCCACACTAATCATTTTTAAATTATATCCCACATTACAAACATTCCACCATTAATTATATAGTGTCAAAAACCGTATTAACTCTCCAAAAAAATAGTCTAACTTTCTTTGATACAGTGATTTCTTTTGACGAGTATGATAAAAATAACAATGAAAAAAAATATTGAACTAATTATTTCCAATAATCGAGTAGGTAGGGGGATTACTCCCCCGCCCTCTCACACCACCGTGCATGCTCTCGCACACGGCGGTTTCTTTTAACTGTTTAACTTCTTGTAATTTGATGTGAGATTGTATAAACAATATCGCTCCTATCAACTACTGCGTTAAGGCTCGTTCCTGTTCGCCTGCTTCTTTTACTTGCAACGCCTTTATTGCCCAAGCTCCACATACGGTTTCACTCGTAGCAAAAGGGCGTATAACCTCCTCCACCTGCCCTTTGAACAGGTCTAATTGGTAAGTTATCTCTTGCTGTTGCGCCATAAAACAAATTTTGAACTAACTGCTCCTTAAATTAAAAGATTCAGACCTTCTTCTGTGCTATTCCTAACACAAAATACTATGTCCTTTGCTGACTTCTTGTAGTATATAATTGTTCATCGCTGGACAATCTGCACATTGGTGCATACTGCAAGACCTCTCGGGATAAGATATTAAACTTTCACTGCGTTCTGCCTGATTTACTCCTTTGAGTTACGGTTGAATTTTGGGCGTTCCCAATCCATGGCTCGGTTGCCCTCTCTTAAGAGCCTTATATCAGATTTCTATTCGTCAGAACTTCAGATTTGCTGATGACTTCTTTCAGATTCGGAGTCACCCCCGACACCCTTGTCATTCGCTAATGTTTCCTATCAACTCGGCACATACAGGAACTCGCATCCTGTTAGCTTAATATCATGCCCGACATACCAAAAACCGGGACTTTTTCAAGTCCCGGAAATTATAATCTACATATAATTAAGCACCCGGAGCCTTTGCACTAAGTGCCGTTTTTATTCTGTTTTGCATATCTAATAAATGATAGGTAGTCATATCATCTGCTCCGCGCGATATGGCTTCGTCTATTTGTTTTTGCAGCTTAAACAATTCGGCTTTTACCATGGTAGCTGCATCTGTTTCCGTGTATTGACCATCTCTAAGTATCATATAATCTGTAAGGCTGCCGAGGTAGGCTTTCTGCATATTGCGCTGATAGGAATCTAACTGTATTTTTTTGCTTCCCCCCAAGGAATTCCAGATATACCCATGCAAGGTATTAAAGAACTCAGGTAAAGACAAAGCTTCATTACCGTACTGTGTTTGTGTGGCTTGTAGTTTTAACAAAAAATCCTTATCTAATAGTGTATTAATTACTCTTACCTGCATATCTTCGGCTACATCCGGCCCTGTGGGTACATTAATTTTTGAAAGTTTTTTTTTATCTAATAACCAAAAAGGCGTTTGGAACAATTGCTTATCAAAAAAGTCTAATGCTTCTAACTGCTTTTCTTTGGGTACCACGGTAAAAATGTTTCCACCATCTGCTTCGCTACGCATGAAGCGTAAACCTATATTATTCAATAAAAGACCCTGCCTATTCACTTTCAATAAAGATAGACTAAATTAATTAGCTGCAATATTATTACGGTGTCCACAGAATTACTTGTAAGCAATGTAGTAATTGAGATAATATTTACAAGTAACGACAAAATATTTACTAACAAAATGATATATTGCGATCAAAATTCTGCAAATGCTTTGTATATATCACGAATCAACAGACCCCTATTTTAATATTGCTACAGACGAATATATCCTGAAACATATTGAAGAAGACTGCTTTATGCTCTGGCGCAATGACAACGCCATTATTGTGGGAAAATATCAGAATACACTCGCAGAAATAAATTATGATTATGTAAAAGCAAACAATATTGCAGTAGTGAGGCGTATTTCGGGAGGCGGTGCCGTATATCACGATTTGGGGAATCTGAATTTTTCATTCACCCATTCGGGAAAAGATAAGAACCTTACAGATTTTCAAAAATTTACCCAACCTATTATTGATGTAATAAGAAGTTTAGATATTGATGCAAGGTTCGAAGGTAAAAACGACCTGATGATTGACGGCAGAAAGTTTTCAGGAAATGCTGCACATGTTTACAAAAATAAAATTTTGCATCACGGCACCATACTGTATTCTTCCAAAATGCGCAATGTGAGTGAAGCGCTGAGAATCAATCCGGTGAAATATCAGGACAAGGCAGTCAAGTCGGTACCCAAGAGAGTTACCAATATTTCAGAGCATCTGAAAGAGCCATTGAGCCTTGAAGATTTTACAAAAAAATTAATGGACTATGTAATTGACACTACCCCCGGTAGTCGGCTTTATAGTTTTACCGAAGAAGATATTCGCCAGATTCAAAAACTTCGTGACAAAAAATTTGCTACCAACGAGTGGAATTATGGCCAATCGCCTGATTATAGTTTTAAAAAATCCATTCGCACTCCGGGCGGAGTATTGGAAATGAACCTGGAAGTAAAACACGGCATTATAGAAAAGGTAAAAATATTTGGAGACTTTTTTTCCGAAAGGGGAATTGAAGGCATTGAAAAAGCGCTTGAAACAGTGTCGCACAATGAGGCAGCTATTCGTAATGCCTTACCAAAAGATGATTTTAACAGCTACCTCAGCAATATCACTGCTGATGATTTAATAGAAGCCATGTTTTAGTTTAATGCATCATCACAGATATTCCTTCCCGAAAGGTATGGCAGTGTACATCTACAATGTCTGCTACTCTCTTTGAGTAACCCCCGCCCATACTCACCTGTACGGGAATATTATTCGCCCTGCAATGATTAAAAACTATTCTGTCTCTTTCAAGACAGTCATGTTTTGTAAGTTTCAGTTTTCCCATATTATCGGTTTCAAGTACATCGGCGCCGGCCTGATAAAACACAAACTGAGGCTTGACCTTTTGAAAAAGCAAATCTAATTTTTCTTTCAGTATGGCAAGATATTCAGCTCCATTGATGCCATCTTGAAGATGTACATCCATATCAGAAATTTCTTTCTTAAAAGGAAAATTGTTTTTGCCATGCATTGAAAAAGTAAACACTTCTCCCCTACCCTTAAAAATTTCTGCGGTTCCGTTTCCCTGATGCACATCTAAGTCAATAATTGCAATTTTATCTATTCTTTTTTTCTTCCATAAGTAATGTGCAGCTATTGCCTGATCGTTCAGCAAACAAAAACCTTCGCCCCAGTTGCTTCCGGCATGATGGGTACCACCGGCAATATTAAAACCAATCCCTTTTTGTAATGCAGCTATTGCAGCCCGGATAGTGCCTTCTGCAATTCGAAGTTCGCGCTCCACCAACTGATGGCTCAATGGAAAACCAATTCTTCTGATTTCTGATGCAGTAAGGTCTAATGCTAAAAGCCGATGATAGTAATCCGGCGAATGAACTCCTTCTAAATTAGCAACTTCCAAAATTTCAGGCTTGAAAAAATCTTTTTTATCAACGACTCCCTGATAAAGTAACTGATCATGTAGCAACTCATATTTAATCATCGGGAACCGATGGCCTTCCGGCAGCGGGTGTTTAAATATGGGGTGCCAGGCTACAAACGACATTATCTTAATCTTCTTCTAATTGTTTGATTTTGTTAGGACGCAATGCCTGCCGCACCACATCCAGCTCATCTTCTCTCACAATCATAAATGCAGTAACATAAAATTCTGAATAAGCCTCAACACCAATTTGATTGCTTTTCAGATTTCGCATCTTTATAAAATCTTCAAGATGGTGTTCATAATGCTCTGCTATCATTTGGGCATCCGGCCCACGATACTCCCATATTAATTTATACTGATTACTCATTTCTATATTTCTGATTGTTGCAAAAGTAATTTTTTAAAATCTATAATTTTCAATAAAATTCATCAGGCCACTTTCTTCATTTTTTTATTAGTAAACAGCCTGATTTTTTGTTTGAGATTTTTCAATCTTTTTATTATCGGCTTGTTATTGTTAACGATGTCAGGTATGTAAACCATAGCAGTATAAGGTAAATTCCCATGATTATTTTTCATGAGGTCGGTATAGTTAACCCAACTGTTGCTTCCATTGCAGAACCATTCATTTGTCATCACTCTCTGGTGAGAAATTGTTGTAAAGCCCAGATGATGGTTCACATGAATAACTGCCGGGCTGGTACTCAAACTGAGAATGATTGCTCCGGGATATCTTTCTCTGCTCAATTCAAACATTTTCAACTTTATTTCTTTTGAAATACCCAAACCTCTGTATGCCTCCGCTATAATGAGTCCCGAATTGGCAACCATTTTTTCATGTTGCCACACTTCCAGATAGCAGAATCCCATCCATTCGCCGGTATCGTTATTAATGGCGATAACGGCCAACCCCTTTTTCATCTTTTCTTTTATCAGTTCCTTAGGACGCTGCGCTACTGCTACGCCTCTTTTTTGAGCCGATAGCGCCATTTCATCACTTATCTGCTGTGCATATTTATAGTCTTGATGCGATGTTGTTTTCACAACATAGCTATATATAGATTTCATAGTTATTTCAATTTAGTATTAAACAGGGAAAAAGTTTGAAAGTGTGAAGATAAATATAACTCCACTACTTCAAAGAATCTGAAGTAATATGTAATTAGAAGTCTGGTCGTCGGAGAAAGGCAGCAGTTGTCGGATTCAGACAGAATTGAACTGCAGGATTCAGTAAATAAATATTCACAGAACTAAAAATATTTGACTGATTTTGATTCACCTTTTTATGATTTAGCGATACGAAATTATTTATTTAGCTGATTAGTTGGTTATTTTTTGTGTCAATAGTTTGTCATTTTTAAATGCGCCAAAAAGAACAAATCAGGTGTTTACCCCTATTTATTCGGTCAATTGTAACCCCTTCACCTCATCAACAAACTCCCATCACCATAACTCAAAAACCTGAAATCGTTGTTTAAGGCATAGTCATATACCTTGCGCCAGTCATTACCGATAAAAGCAGAAACCAACAATAATAATGTGGAAGCAGGCTGGTGGAAATTGGTAACCAGTCCATTGGTGAGTTTAAAGGAATAACCGGGCGCAATAATTATTTGAGTACGGGCCAAAAGCCTTTCTTTTTTATTTGTTTCCAAATAGAAAATTAATCGCTCAAGCGCAGCTTGTAAGCTGATTTTTTCGTTTTCTAATTGATATACTTCCCATTGGGATACAAAGGGCAGCTGATTGTCAAATTCTGATGGATTCATTAATAGTTTACATCCCAGCCAATATAAAGATTCAATAGTACGCATGGATGTTGTGCCCACGGCTACTATAGGCTTTTCGGATTGAATCAATAATTTTTCTATCAACGATTTATTTACCTCAATATACTCAGCGTGCATTTGGTGCCCTTCCATGGTTTCTGATTTTACAGGCTTGAAAGTGCCGGCGCCTACATGGAGCGTTACAAAGTCGGTATCAATTTCTTTTTGCTTCAGGTTATTCAAAACATTTTGGGTAAAATGTAAACCTGCCGTTGGCGCTGCCACCGATCCGTCAAACCGGGCATAGGTGGTCTGATATCTTTCTGCGTCGCCGTCTTCTGCTTCCCGCTTGATATAGGGTGGTAGCGGCACCTTACCGGCCTGATGCAAAACTTCGGCAAAGCTCATTTCCTCATCATTCCAGATTAGTTCAATTACAAAGCAATCACTTCTTTTTTCCAAATAATGTGCCTCCAACAGCAATTCTTTACCCCCATAGTTCATCCGATGGATCAAGACCATTCCTTTTTTCCACTTAGAAGCGCCGCCAATCAGGCACAACCATTTCACCCTTTTTTTTATTGCCATTGCGGCAGACACGTCGGGGTACTGCTCATGCGGATCAAGGCAAAAGATTTCAATCATGCCTCCGGTTGGCTTCTGAAACAACATACGGGCTTCTACCACCTTAGTATTATTAAATACCATTAATGATTCTGCCGGCAGGTACTTGTCAATATACCGGTAAGTATCTTCAGAAATTTCTCCCTTATTATATATCAGCAATTTTGAAGCCTCCCGCTCTCTCAAAGGATAAAAAGCAATCTTTTCTTCGGGCAAAGTATAGATAAAATCTTCAATAGATAAATATTTTGGATGTAAGGACATTCAGTTTTTTTCTAAATTGTTTAAAATAATAGATTTTTTATGCTTATACACATATTTTCAACCATAATTCACAGTTTATGCACATCAAAAATCAAATTTTTTTCTTAAAAATCAATAAAACACACTCCCATAAAGGGTTTCAGCAAATTTTATTTTGTGGATAAATGAATTCTACATAAATTTGGTAATTAAGTGGGAAAAAGTGTTATTTTGTGGTAATAAAAGTAAATTTTTACCCAATTTTCAAAAATGGCAGTATTATTAGGCGAATATGAAGCAACATTGGACAGCAAAGGTCGCTTTTTGCTCCCTGCCGGGTTCAAAAAGCAGTTGTCTGCCGAAGATGCCGATCGCTTTGTCATAAATCGCGGTTTTGAAAATTGCCTAAGCCTTTATCCACTTAGCTCATGGACGCCATTAGCCGAGAAAATAAATGCGCTGAATGATTTTGACCCAAAGGTAAGGGAGTTTAAACGCTATTTTTTAAACGGAGCAACTTTTGTGGAGCCGGATAGTGCGGGAAGATTATTACTGCCTCCGGCGCTCAGGGAGTATGCTTCGCTTCAGAAGGATCTGGTGATGACCTCCTTGGGTAACAAAATGGAAATATGGGATAGCAATAAGTACAAACAGTTCTTTGATTCATTTTCACCGGAAGCATTTAATGATTTGGCAAGTATTGTAATGGGTGGTAGTTAGGGCGAGGTTGAGGTTGAGGTTAAGATTGAGGGTAAGACTGAGATTGAGGGAGAGGGTAAATAAAATTCCACGTCATGCAAGAATATCATGTGCCGGTACTGCTGAAGGAAACGATTGAGGGTTTGCAAATAAAACCTGATGGTTTCTACGTCGATTGTACTTTTGGCGGTGGCGGTCATTCCCACGCTATTCTGGAAAGACTGGGCAGTGAGGGAAAACTAATCGCTTTTGATCAGGATGCAGATGCAGCCAAAAATCTTCCAGACGACAGCAGGGTATTATTCATTCCACAAAATTTCAGGCATATCGGTCGTTTTCTAAAATTGCATGAAATAGATAAAGTGGATGGTTTGCTTGCCGACCTGGGAGTGAGCAGCCATCAGTTCGACGAAGCCGAAAGAGGATTCAGTACCCGCTTCAATGCAGCATTGGATATGCGAATGGACAGAAGGCAAACAAAAACTGCCTTTGATGTGGTTCAAAACTATGGCGAGCTTCAGTTGCACAAGCTGTTTGAACGCTATGGCGAGGTAACCAATGCCAAAACACTGGCAAAAACCATTGTATCAGTAAGAAATACTGTTTCACTAAAAACCATTGATGCCTTTAAAAATGCCTTGCGGGAAATCGTAAAAGGGAATCCTAATAAATACTTTGCACAGGTATTTCAGGCGCTGCGTATAGAGGTGAATGACGAATTGGGCGCCCTTAAGGAAATGCTGCAGCAGACTGCAGCGCTATTGAATCCAGGTGGAAGAATTGCTGTCATCACCTTTCATTCCATTGAAGACCGGCTGGTAAAAAATTTTTTCCGTCAGGGAAGTTTTGAGGAAGAAATAGAAAATCCGTTTATCAACAGTAACAAGCAAAACAGTCTGAAAATTATCACAAAAAAACCGGTAGTGGCATCTTCCGAAGAAATAAAGCAGAATCCGCGCTCCCGAAGCGCTAAGTTGAGAATAGCAGAAAAGATAGTTTAATATATATAGCAAAACAAAGTCATTGAATTGAAAATGACGAACCTATTTAAAATGATAAAACTGAATTGGAAGAAATGGTTGAATTATCAATCCATAGTGAAACAGGTACCATTTTTAATTTTCTTGACATCGCTGGCGCTCCTATATATATATAACGGACACACAGCCGACAAAACAGTAAGAAAAATAAATGCATTGGCAAAGGAGGTAAAGGAATTAGAGTGGGAGTACAAAAGTTTGAAAAGCGAAGTGATGTTTAGAAGCAAACCCGGCGAACTGGCAAAAGCGCTACAGCCTCTTGGATTGAACGAACTGGAAGAATCACCCTACGTTTTGAAAGACTCAATAATGGACGAACTGAAATAATAAAAAATTGGAAATCAAGAAAGACATATTATGGAGAGTGTATCTCGGTTTTATCGGGATTGTACTTCTATCTGTTTTTATTTTGGGCAGGGCTACCATCATTCAGCAGGCGCAGGGAGACCACTGGCGTAGTATGGGCGATAGTATGCACCAGAAAATAGTAGAAATCAATGCCGACAGGGGAACCATCTACAGTGAAGATGGTCAAATGTTGAGTACATCCCTACCACAGTTTGATATTTATATTGATTTCAAAGCTGATGGATTAAGAGATAAAAACGGCAAAATTTATCATCAGTATATTGATTCATTTGCAACAGCTATGTCTCAGTATTATGGCGACAAATCAGCCAAACAGTACAGAGCCGAATTTGATGCTGCCTATAAAAAAGGAACAAGATATTTTCCCCTGAAAAAGAAAATTACTTTTGAAGATTATAAAGCCCTTCGCGAATTTCCGCTTGTAAAACTCGGCAAAAACAAAAGTGGCATCATAGTAGAACAAAGCAGCAAACGCATTGCGCCCTTCGGCTTGCTGGCAAACCGTACGGTGGGCCTCAGCCGCGAATATATAAATAGCGACGGCAAGGTTAAAAAAATGAATGTGGGACTTGAAATGAGTTACGACAGCCTGCTGAACGGCCAAAACGGCCAGCGGTTAGTTCGCTTCATTTCAGGCGGTGCCGTACCGGTTGAAGGTTTTCAGGTAGAACCCGAAAATGGTAAAGATATTTATACCAATATTGATGTTAACATGCAGGAAATAACCGAAATGGCGCTGCTGCGCATGATGCAGCAAATTGAAGCACTTTACGGCACCTGCATAGTAATGGAAACCAAAACAGGAAAGATTAAAGCAATTGCCAATCTTGGTAAAATGGACAACAGCAATCTTTATTGGGAAGATGATAATTACGCCCTGCGTGTTACCGAGCCGGGGTCCACCTTCAAACTTGTAACCTTTATGGCAGCTTTGGACAAAGGCACCTCTAAACCCAGCGACCTGATAGACATAGGTACAGCAGGAAAGATGCAGGTAGGCCCCAGAGTAGTTTATGATGCAGAGCGTACCCGCAAATCTGTAGTTACGGTTGAAGAAGCCTTGGCGCACAGCTCCAATGTAGGTCTCAGCAAAATGGCTTATAAAGGATTTGCAAATAATCCGGCCGAGTTTGGAGAATACATTCATAAATACCACATGGACTCACGTACCCCTATTGATCTGGCACACGTGCCAAAACCACGTCTGGCACCATTTGCAAAAGGCGAAGGCGGACTGATGAATATGATCACCATGAGTTTTGGTTATGCAGTGCAGGTAAGCCCGCTTCAAACACTCACACTCTACAATGCAGTGGCTAATGGAGGAAAAATGATGAAACCCTATTTGGTAAACAGTATCAGAAACAAGGGGGTTATTGTCAAACAAATCGAACCACAGGTTATCGAAAATAATATATGCAAAAAAAATACTTTAAAAGCAGTGCAGGAAAGCCTTGAAATGGCCATTACTGAGGGTACCGGGAAATATGCTTTCAAAGGAATGCCTTTCAAAGTGGCCGGTAAAACAGGAACCGCTCACGTTGCCGATGGTAATATTAAATATAGTCACAGAGTTTATCAGGCTTCATTTGTTGGCTACTTCCCTGCAGAAGCGCCTCAGTATTCCTGCATTGTGGTAGTAAGAACAAAACCGGGTGGCGGCCTGCACTTTGGCGGGCAGGTGGCAGCGCCGGTATTCAGAGAAGTGGCAACAAAATTGTATGCCATGTATGTTGACCGCAAAACGCCAAAGGGCTACGAAGGTGAAAAAGACAACAATACCTATTTCTATTCCGGCAATACGCAATCTTTTAAAAATGTTTTAACCAACATGAATATTCCGTTTGTAGATTCTGTGCAGCAAAGTCAGTGGGCATCTATGTATGCTAATAATCATAAGCCGGTTTTAAAAACCAATATCGTAAAAGACAACTTAATGCCTAATGTAAAGGGTATGGGATTGAGAGATGCCATCAGGTTATTGGAGCAAATGGGGTTACGCGTACAGGCAAGAGGCAGGGGCAAGATATCCGGCCAGTCTATTGTGCCTGGCGCAGGCTTTAACAAAGGACAGGTAGTTTTATTAGAGTTATCATAAAAAATTATTTAAATCATTTTTCTTGAAACTGCAAGACATTTTATACAAAACAAAATTAATATCAATGCAAGGCAATGCCGACATTGATATTACTGATATATGTATTGACTCAAGAAAAGTGAGTAAAGGCGCTGCTTTTATTGCTGTAAAAGGAACCGTAGCAGATGGTCATCAGTTTATTGGTAAAGCAATTGAAGACGGCGCTATCGCCATTATCTGTGAAGTTCTTCCAGATAAGACAAGAGAGGGAATCGTATATGTGCAGGTAGAAAACAGCGCTGCTGCAACGGCACAAATTGCGCATCAGTTTTACGGATTGCCATCCCAAAAATTAAAATTAGTGGGGGTTACCGGCACAAACGGCAAAACCACCATTGCCACACTGCTTTATAAACTTTTCACCTCTTTTGGATATAAGTGTGGACTGATTAGTACCGTTCAAAATAAAATTGGAGAGAAAGTACTTTCTGCTACACATACAACGCCTGACGCAGTTAGCCTCAATCAACTGCTGGCGCAGATGGTTGACGAAGGATGTACCTATGCCTTTATGGAAGTGAGTTCACATGCAATTCATCAGCGCCGGATTGACGGGCTTGAGTTTGCAGCCGGAATTTTTACCAACATCACTCATGACCATCTGGATTACCACAAAACCTTTGATGAATATATCCGTGTAAAAAAATCTTTCTTCGATAGCTTATCCAGGCAGGCCTTTGCCATCACTAATAATGATGATAAACGCGGCATGGTGATGGTTCAGAATACAAAGGCTGTTATAAAAACCTATAGCCTCAAATCAATCAGCGATTTCAAAGGTAAGATTTTGGACAACAGCATGATGGGGTTGCACCTTTTGGTTAATGATCAGGAAGTTTACTTTAAGCTAATTGGAGAATTTAATGCCTATAATCTTTTGGCGGTTTATGGTACTGCCATTTGCTTAGGCGAAGAGAAGCAAAATATTCTTCAACACTTGAGCATGCTCAGTGGCGCTGACGGACGGTTTGATTACCTTGTAGCGCCACAGTCAAAAATGATTGCCATTGTGGATTACGCGCACACACCGGATGCATTATTGAACGTTTTGGCCACTATCAAAAAACTAAGAAAGGGTTTTGAGCAGGTGATTACAGTAGTAGGATGCGGCGGTAACAGAGATAAGACAAAAAGGCCGATTATGGCAGAAGTGGCCTGCGAGCATAGCGACAGAGTCATCTTCACCAGCGACAATCCGAGATTTGAAGAACCGGCAGAAATTATTAGTGATATGGAAGCCGGTGTACCTGCTGCAGCAAGAAGAAAATATATTTCAATTATTGACAGAAAAGAAGCGATAAAAACGGCTCTCAGTTTGGCAAATGATGAAGATATTGTACTGATAGCAGGTAAAGGGCATGAAAATTATCAGGAAATAAAAGGTATCAAAAACCATTTTGATGATAAAGAAGTCGTAAAAGAAATTTTTGAATTATTAAACAAATAAAAATCTTATTAAAAAAAGAGTAAAAGGAGAAAAGCCATGTTATATCATTTATTCGAATGGTTCAAACAAAACGGAATAAATTTTCCCGGCAGAACATTAATGGACTTCCTCACCTTCAGAATCATGATGGCAGTTCTCCTGGCGTTAACTATTACGCTTATTTATGGCAAACGTTTAATCAAACTGCTACGCCGAAGCCTTGTGGGTGAAAGCGTAAGAGATTTGGGCCTTGCAGGCGAACAATCCAAAAAAGGTACGCCAACAATGGGGGGCATTATCATTATCATGGGAATATTAATCCCTACCCTTTTGTTTGCAAAGCTTAATACCGTTTATATCATTCTGATGCTGATTTCAACAGTTTGGCTGGGAGGTATTGGTTTTATGGATGACTATCTGAAATTGAGAGCCAAAAGAATAGCAAAGAAACAAGGCATTCCTTACAAAAAAGGAGATAAGGACGGATTGGCAGGCTGGTTTAAAATTCTGGGACAGGTAGGTTTGGGAATAATTGTTGGCTCAGTCTTGTACTTCAACAGCCATGTAATCATCTGGCGCGAATACAAAGGAGTACCCAAAGAAAATGATACCACCGTCATTACCAGAAATGTAAATAATGTTCCAAAAAACTTTGTTATTACTAAAGAACCTATAACCACTATTCCGTTTGTAAAAAATCATGAATTTAATTATTCAAAATTATTACCCGAATCGCTTAGGCAATATTCATGGGTACTGTACATCCTGATTGTAATATTTATCATCACTGCCGTTTCAAATGGTTCTAATCTTACAGATGGTTTGGATGGATTGGTACCGGGCACCTCGGCGTTGATAGGCGTAGCGCTCGGCATATTTGCGTACGCAAGCGGCAACTTTGTGTTTGCCGATTATCTGAACATCATGTACATCCCCAACCTCGGAGAATTATCTATTTTCCTTGCAGCCATGATTGGCGCATGTGTCGGGTTTTTATGGTATAATACTTACCCCGCGCAGGTTTTCATGGGTGATACCGGAAGCCTCACCTTAGGCGGATTAATAGCAGCCATTGCAATCATCGTACACAAAGAATTACTGATACCTATTTTTTGTGGAGTATATTTTGCAGAGACGTTGAGTGTAACCATTCAGGTTACTTATTTTAAATATACAAAACGTAAATACGGAGAAGGGAGAAGAATATTCCTGATGACCCCACTGCATCATCACTTTCAGAAGAAAGGATATCATGAAGCAAAAATTGTTACCAGATTTTGGATTGTAACCATACTGTTGGTAATGATTAGTCTGGTAACATTAAAGTTGAGATAAAAAAGTTTAAAATTAATAGATGAAGAAAAAAATGATCATACTCGGAGGTGGCGAAAGCGGTGTAGGCGCAGCTTTGCTTGCAAAGCAAAAAGGGTATGATGTGTTTTTATCAGATGCAGGTTCTTTGAAAGAAATATATCGTAACGAACTAAACAATGAAGGCATTGAATGGGAAGAAGGAGGGCACGATGAAGAAAGAATTTTATCCGCAGATGAAATAATGAAAAGCCCCGGAATTCCTGAAAAAAATGAACTGGTAAAAAAAATCCGCCGTAAGGGGATTCCTGTAATCAGTGAAATAGAACTGGCTTATCGCTATGCCGGTGATAGCAAAATTATAGCCATCACCGGCTCCAACGGAAAGACTACAACCACTTCGCTCATTTACCATATAATGAAAACCGGAGGTATTGATGCAGCGTTGGTGGGCAATATCGGAGAATCGTTTGCAAAGCAGGTAGCGCTTGACCCCAAACCGGTTTATGTGGTGGAAGTGAGCAGTTTTCAACTGGATGATATAGTAAGTTTTCGGCCAAACATTGCAGTGTTGACCAATATTACAGAGGACCATCTGGATCGTTATGATTACAAATTTGAAAATTATATAAAAAGCAAATTCAGGATTACCGAAAATCAACAACAGGGCGACTACTTTATCTTC
The DNA here is from genome assembly GCA_023957575.1 of Chitinophagaceae bacterium. Classification (GTDB taxonomy): domain Bacteria; phylum Bacteroidota; class Bacteroidia; order Chitinophagales; family Chitinophagaceae; genus Niabella. The sequence goes on from JAMLGU010000011.1 coordinate 14,028, forward strand.
AACGAAGATGATGAAGTAACCATGAATTTTATAAATCAATTTAATATTCACTCAAACCAACTACCGATAAGCATGGCACACGAAAACAAAACAGCTTTTATCAAGGACGGCGATATGTACGTAAGAACAGGAGAAGATTTTATGACCATGAGTGTAGAAGATTTTATACTCAAAGGCAGACACAACCAATACAATACTATGGCAGCATGTGTAGCAGGCGTTACGATGGAAATTCGTAAGGAGAAAATCAGAGAGGCAGTACAGACATTTCAGAATCTGGAACACCGGATGGAACATGTAGCCTTCATCAGAGGTGTTGAATTCATCAACGACAGCAAAGCAACCAATATCAATTCTACATGGTATGCATTAGAGAGCATGACCAAACCAACCATCCTGATATTGGGTGGGTTAGACAAAGGGAATGACTACAGCCTGCTGAATGAACTGATGGATCAAAAGGTAAAAACGATTGTTTGCCTCGGAGTAGATAATTCACGAATTCACGAAGCATTTGATGGAAAAGTAGCAAAGATATTTGATACCGCAAGCGCTTCGGAAGCAGTTCAGGTGGCATTTAATAATGCCGAAAAAGGCGATGTGGTTTTGTTAAGTCCCGCATGCGCCAGTTTTGATTTATTTAAAAATTATGAAGATCGCGGTGTACAATTTAAAAAAGCAGTAATTGATTTATAAAAATAAAATTTTTAAAGAGGTTCAATAAATAATGTCATTAACAACAGACATATCAAAAAGCAAGGCAATCAAAAACAGTGATTGGGAGTTTAATATCGACAAGCATACGGGCGGAGATAAAGTAATTTGGGCATTAGTCGTATTACTCACATTGATTTCGCTGCTGGCAGTGTATAGCGCCACCGGCTCCTTAGCGTATAAAAACTACAAAGGGAATACAGAAATATACCTGTTTAAGCAAGTTTTATTTATTCTAATAGGTTTTGCAATTGTCTATTTTGCGCACAGGGTTAATTACACCATCTACTCAAAAGTCGCATTATTCCTGTTTCTGTTAAGCATCCCTTTGTTAGTCTATACCTTGTTCTTTGGCGTAAAAATGAATGAAGGCACACGATGGATCCGGCTACCTATAATCAATATGACGATGCAGACCTCCGACTTGGCCAAACTTGCGTTGTTCATGTATTTGGCCAGGCTGTTGAGCAGAAAACAACATGTCATCAAAGATTTCAAAAAAGGTTTTCTACCGGTTATAACTCCGGTAGCTATTACCTGTTTGTTAATTGCTCCTGCCAATTTATCAACAGCTTTACTTCTGGGCGCAAGTTGTATGGCATTATTGTTTATCGGCAGGGTAAACACAAAACACCTGTTGATGGTAATTGGTATCGCATTGATTCCGATAATCATGCTGATCACTGCTGCCATTGCAAAGCATAACAAAGGCGATGTAGAATCTGCCTTGCCGGCTACTGAAGTTAAAAAATCAAATAGCGGACTATTGGTACGGGTAAATACCTGGATTGGAAGAGTGGAGAATTTTATGTATGGAGGAAAGGAAGCAGACAATGATGAAATGTATCAGGTAAATCAGGCAAAAATAGCCATAGCCAAAGGTGGTTTTGTAGGAGTAGGCCCCGGCAACAGTACTACCCGCGATTATTTGCCCCAGGCCTATAACGACTTCATTTTTGCCATCATCATAGAAGAGTATGGTTTATTTGGTGGTGCATTTATCGTATTTATTTATATCGTGTTTTTGTACCGATGTATTCGCATATTTAAAAAATGTCCTTATGCTTTTGGCGCCTTTTTAGTGCTGGGCTTGAGTTTTACACTCGCCATTCAGGCAATGGTCAATATGGCAGTTACAGTAAACCTGTTCCCTGTAACCGGTGTTACACTTCCACTTGTAAGTATGGGTGGTTCCAGTTTTTTGTTTACCTGCCTGGCAATAGGAATTATTTTAAGTGTATCAAGAGGAGTTGAAAATAAAAACCGCAATGAAATAATCGAAGTACCGATTATAACAGAAACAAACGAAGGAGGAACAAGTGAATAAAAAAATCATCATAGCAGGCGGTGGTACAGGAGGTCATATCTTTCCTGCAGTGGCAATTGCCAATGCATTGAAACAAAAAGATAAGACTATTCAAATATTATTTGTGGGCGCTAAGGGAAAAATGGAAATGGAGAAAGTGCCGCAGGCAGGATATGATATAAAAGGATTGGACATTACAGGTTTCAATAGAAGTTCTTTGATAAAAAACATCTGGCTTCCTTATAAATTAATAAAGAGTTTTCTTCAGGTAAGAAATATTTTCAAACAATTCAAACCCGATGCGGTTTTGGGCGTAGGAGGATATTCTACCTATCCCGTTTTAAAATATGCTCAGTCTAAGGGTATTCCCACCTTTATTCACGAAGCCAATTCCTTTGCAGGGAAATCAAACAAAATGCTTGGCACCGGATGTACAAAAGTATTTACCGGAACTGATGGAATGGAAAAATTTTTCCCTGTTGATAAAATTATGGTTACCGGAAATCCGGTTCGAAATTCAATTCTAAACCGGAATATAAACAAGGAAGAAGCCTTGCAGCATTTTTCGTTAGAGAACAATAAAACTACCCTTCTCATAGTGGGAGGAAGCTTAGGCGCCAAATCCATTAATGACGCAGCTTTGGCACATCTTGACGAACTATTAGATGCCGGTCTTCAGCTCATTTGGCAAACCGGTAAATCGTTCGATAAAGAAGCATTGGCAAAAGTAGCAACGCATAAGAATGTGTGGATAAATGAATTTATCACAAAGATGGAATTTGCATATTCAGCTGCAGATATTGTGATAGCAAGAGCCGGCGCCATGACGGTAGCCGAAATATGTGTAACCCAGAAACCAACAATTTTTGTTCCCTATCCTTTTGCAGCCGAAGATCATCAAACGGTAAATGCCATGCAGTTAGTTAATAAAAAAGCTGCCCTGATGGTAAAAGACAGTGAAGCAAAAGAAAAGATTGCTGCAATGGCTATTGATCTGGCAAAGAATGAAGCATTAAGAAGTGAAATGATAGATAACCTTTCCAGACTGGCTATTACCAATGCTGATGAAAGAGTAGCTGAGGAAATTTTAAAAATAATAAACAAGTAACAGATGAGCGCCTTGCCAAATATCAATAATATCAAAAACATATACTTTATAGGTATTGGCGGCATTGGCATGAGCGCTATTGCCAGATATTTTAACTCAAAAGGTGTAGTAGTGAGCGGATATGACCGTACTGAAACACTACTTACGAAACAACTGACAGAAGACGGTATCAACATTCATTATCATGAAGATATTGAACTGATTCCTAAAAATACCGATCTGGTGGTTTATACGCCGGCCATTCCCAAGGAACATCAGGAATTACTGTATTATCAAAATAATGGCTACCCCGTTGTAAAGCGTAGCGATGTTTTACAAATAATTTCTGACCACTCTTTCAATATTTGTGTAGCAGGCACTCATGGCAAAACCACTACTACCACAATGGTAGCACATATCTTAAGAGACAGTAGTTATGGCTGTAATGCTTTCTTAGGTGGCATCTCAGCCAACTATGGTACTAACTTCTGGAGCAATGAAAAAAATGTTTGCGTGATTGAAGCCGACGAATACGACAGAAGCTTTTTGAAGTTAAGCCCGGACATTTCAATTATCACAGCAATGGATCCCGACCATCTGGATATTTATGGCACCGAAGACAACTTCAAACAGGCTTTCCGAGATTTTGCCGGGCGGGTAAAAGAAGGAGGATTGTTGATCAAAAAGCTCGGTCTCGACCGCAACATGAAGGCTACCCATACATTGACATACAGTTTGCAAAACGACAGCGCCGATGTATATGCTAACAATATACAACTTAAAGACGGAGGCTATGATTTTGATGTAATCATGCCTGAAAATATGATTGAAAATATCAGGTTGAATATGGGAGGAATGCACAATGTGGAAAACATGGTGGCAGCCATAGCAGCCGCAAGTGCTTTAAAAATAGAAAACGAAAAAATAAAAGCTGCAGTTGCCTCTTTCAAAGGTGTGAAGAGAAGGTTTGAATACATAATTAAAAATAATGAAGTGGTATTTATTGATGATTATGCACATCACCCCGAAGAACTGAAAGCGCTGATAAATGGTGTAAAAACTTTATTCAGGCAAAAAAGATGTACCCTCGTATTTCAGCCGCATTTGTACAGCCGCACACGCGACTTTGCCAATGAATTTGCTTCCGTCTTGAGCGAGGCCGATCAGGTAATTCTATTACCCATCTATCCTGCAAGGGAAATACCAATTGAAGGCGTGAGCAGTGAAATGATTCTAAATAACATGACTAATGATGCAAAAGCCGTTATGCCTAAAGAACAATTTATTGATTGGGTAGAAAATAATTTCAACAAAAACAGAAACCGTGAATTTGGAGAAACGCTTGTAACTGCCGGAGCAGGAGATATTGACAAATTGGTACCTGAGATAAAAAAAATATTAGAAAAATAAAGTGATTAGAAAGAGAGCCATAAAAAGAATGTTTTTAACCCTAATGTGGTTGTGCATTGCGGCAGGCATGGTAGTGTTGATTACTGCTGCCATGAAGGAGCAACAAGGTAATCTATGCAAGGGCTATGATATCAAAATAAATAGCGCTGCCAAAGGAAAACAATTCACTTCCAAACAACAAATTTTAAAATTACTCAAAGCCGCAACAAAAGGAGAAATAAAAGGACAGGTTATAAAAAACTTTAACCTTCCGCAAATTGAAGACCTTTTGGAGCAAAGCGCCTGGGTTTACAATGCCGAATTATATTTTGACAATTTGAATATCCTACACGTTAATGTTTCAGAAAGAAAACCTTTGGCAAGGGTATTTACCGATCATGGTCAATCATTTTACTTGGATGAATCGGGAAGGAATATCCCTTTATCCGATAATATTTCGGTAGATGTTCCGGTATTTACCGGCTTTCCTTCTAAAAAGGTTTTTAATGCAACCGATAGCTTATTGGTTGAAAATGTAATTGCCACTTCTTCTTTTATCAGCAACGATAGTTTTTGGTCATCACAGGTATCTCAAATAAACATTAACAGTTGTGGAATTAATTGCTGGAACATGGAAATGGTTCCGGTAGTTGGCAACCACATCATCAATCTGGGAGATGGAAGCGACATCGCATCCAAGTTTCACAGAATTTTCCTTTTTTATAATCAGGTCTTGAAAAAAGTGGGCTTTGACAAATATCAAAAAATAGATGTTCAATATGACGGCCAGGTGGTAGGCATCAAAGAAAAGCAAACTTTGATTGATTCTATTCAATTGAGAAAAAATATTGAACACCTTTTGCAACAATCAAGGAATGCTAATGAATTAATGGAGGTTGCACCCGCTTTGGCACCGCTGAAAATAATCGTTACAGACACTTCCGCAGAAGAAAAAGAAATGTACAAAGAAGTAATAGACAAAGATTTAGACTCTCTTTCTATGGAACCGGTAGTAATCAATAAAAATCTTTCTGCCAAAACAGAACCCAAAAAAGAAGCGAAATCAGAAATAAAAACCACTGTGGAAGCAAAAACAGCCGTTGCTGCAAAGCCGGCCACCAACGCTCCGATAAAAACAAACGCAAAACCTTTAATAAAATCCGAAGTTAAAACTTCGGTAAAACCAGAGCCTAAAAAGGAAATTAAAAAAGAAGAAAAAACAGCAATAAAACCCGAAAACAAATCAGCAGAAACAAAGAAGAAACCTACTGTTGAAAAAAAGGAAGAAAAGAAACTACCTGTAAGCAAACCTTTAGTAAAGAAAGAAGAGGTAAAGAAAACAGATATAAAGAAACCGGCTTTGAAAGAAAAAGAAAAAAGCAATACAACAAAAACTGTTAACGAGACAACAAAGAAGTCAGCATCCAAAAAAGAAATAAAAAAAGAAACCAACAATAGCAACAGCAGACCAGTGAGTAATGAAGTAAAAACTAAAAATAAAGAGTCCGCTAAGAAGCCAAAGGCAGAAATGAAAAAAATTATTAATTAAAAATATTAACTATAACAACTTAAAACTGAAAATTATGAATGTAGAACAACCCATCATCGTAGGATTAGACATAGGGACCACCAAAATAGCAGTTATCGCCGGACGAAAAAACGAGTTTGGGAAACTCGAAATTCTTGGCTTTGGCAAGGCCAATTCAAATGGCGTAAAACATGGTCAGGTACTGAACATAGATGAAACCATCAAAGCCATTAAGGCTGCATTAGCTAATTGTCTTGACTTGAATCCTGAACTCAACATTGATGAAGTTTATGTGGGTGTGGCAGGTCATCATATAAAAAGCCTTCAAACACGCGGCGATATTGTACGCGAAAATGAAGAAGAAGAAATAACTCAATCGGAAGTAGATATTCTCATCAGCAAGCAATACAAGACCTATATCCCTGCCGGCGACCAGATCATTGATGTCATTCCTCAGGAATACACTGTTGACAATATGCCTAATATTATTAAGCCAATCGGGTACAGTGGTGTAAAACTGGGAGCCAATTTCCACATCATCACCGGAGACAAAAATGCAATCAGAAATATAAACCGAAGCGTGGTAAAATCCAATTTAAGAATTAAAGATCTGGTATTGCAACCCTTAGCTTCAGCTGCTGCGGTAATGGGTCAGGAAGACTTTGAGGCAGGAGTAGCCATTGTGGATATTGGCGGTGGCACTACCGATCTGGCAGTTTTTGCCGAAGGAATACTTCGCCATACAGCCGTAATACCTTTTGCCGGAGAAAATATTACTAATGATATTAAAACCGGTTTGGGTGTATTAAGAAGCCAGGCAGAACAAATGAAAACTCAATTTGGCAGCGCTCTGGCCAATGAAGCCAAAGCCAATGCCTACATTACCATTCCCGGATTGAGAGGAATGCCGGCCAAAGAAATCAGTGTAAAAAATCTGGCCAACATCATTCAAGCCAGAATGAGCGAAATTCTGGATTTTGTTACCTATCATTTGAAACAGATAGGAATGGATAACCGTCAGCTTAACGGAGGAATCGTTTTAACAGGTGGCGGCTCCCAGCTAAAACACCTCATTCAGCTTACAGAATATGTAACAGGGCTTCCGGCAAGAATCGGCTTGCCTAATGAGCATTTGGCCGCAGGCCATATTGAGGAATTGGCGAAACCCACCTACTCAACATGTTTAGGATTAATACTGAAGGGATATGATGATTTTGAAAATAATCGTAAAGTCTTTGAAAAAGGCTTTAAAAAGGTTGAAGTACCAGCAGATTTAATCAAAAACACTACTGAAATCACTGACACAGTTCTTGCTGAAGAAACAGTCGCCGAAGAAGAGATTACTCGGGGGGAAAGGGGAACGCTTAAAGGATTCTGGGGCGTTTTTAAAGACAAGCTGATTGATATTTTCAAAGAAGAAGAAGACAGCCAGTTATCTTAATGCAAAAAGCAGCATAAAATCACTCATTTTTATTAACAACAACTATAATCACCCATTAATTTAAACAGTATGATTCAATTTGACTTACCACAGGAACAATCATCTATCATTAAAGTGATAGGAATAGGTGGCGGCGGCGGCAATGCTGTCAATCACATGTTTAACCAGCATATTGAAGGCGTAAACTTCATTATTTGCAATACAGATGCACAGGCGCTTGCCCACAGCAAGATCGCCAACAAAATTCAGCTGGGACCTCTGTTAACCAGCGGGCTGGGAGCCGGGGCTAATCCCGAAATCGGAAGACAGGCCACAGAAGAATCTCTGGAAGAAGTAAGAAAAATACTGGAAGTGAATACAAAAATGGTGTTCATCACTGCCGGTATGGGTGGAGGTACCGGAACCGGAGGCGCTCCTATTATTGCCAAAATTTGTAAAGACCTGGGCGTATTGACAGTAGGTATCATAACCACACCATTTGCTTATGAAGGCAAAAAACGCCAGTTGCAGGCCGAAGAAGGCATTAAACAACTGAAACAATATGTGGACACGCTACTGATAATCAGCAATGACAAACTTCGTCACCAGTTTGGTAATCTGAAAATGCGTGAAGCATTTGAAAAAGCAGATAATGTACTGGCCACTGCGGCCAAATGTATTACCGATGTTATAAATTCAACGGGGCAAATCAATGTTGACTTTGCAGATGTTTGCACGGTAATGAAAAACGGTGGCGTCGCCATTTTGGGAAATGGCACAGCATCAGGCGAAAACCGCGCTCAACAAGCAATAGAAGAAGCTTTAAATTCTCCGCTGCTAAATGATAATGACATCAAAGGCGCCAAATGGATTTTAATAAACATCAATTCGGCCGAAGGCGACTTTGAGCACACAATGGATGAAGTTGAAATTATTCAGAGCCATCTCTTAACCCAGGCCGGAGAAAATACTGACGTAATATTGGGTATGGGTTATGATAACTCATTAGGTGAAAACATCGGCATCACCATTATTGCAACAGGCTTTGAAAACAAAAATATGTATGTAAAACCTGTACTGAAAAAAGAAGAGCCTCAGGAAGATAAAATATTTATGACGCTTCAAACAGACCATACACAACCTGCAATCCATCAAATACCTAAATCATTGCCACCGGTTTCAGAACAACCCATTTCTGGTTCACCGGAAGAAATCAGTACATTAGAGCCGATTTTAATAGAAGAACCTTTGGTAATGAATGCTCCGATGCCAACGATAACCGACTTCAACGATTTTGATTCAGGTTTGGAAATAGCAGATATTCATTACCTGTTGGGAAATGAAGAAGCTGCAGAAAATACACAGAAGGAAAACGAATTGGAACAAGAAAAATCAGCGTCTGCTTTTCATTCCTCTGCCATTCCTTCTGAAGACAGGAAGATACCGCAGCCGATTATCAAAGAGACCGTTAGTGAAAATATTGTTACGGTTCGTAGTTTCTTATCAAAGCCGACAAATTTATATTCTTCTGAAAAAAGAGAAGAAAAAATGATCGAATCGGAAGCAGATGGCGTACCGGCAGAAGAAAATGAACAAATGGAGTTGTTTGAAAAAAAAGAAATAATAGAAGAGCATACTACTGTTTCCTTTACTGCCCAAACAACGATTGTCAATACATCAGATTCATCTAATCCAAAAGACGATATAGAAACACAGCGATTAAAACAGCAGGAACGACTGCAGAAATTGCGTAATTTATCATTCAATTCCAACATCAACGATCCGAATAACGAATTTGAGACGGTGCCTGCTTACATCAGACGAAATATGGAGCTGTACAACAATTCGTCACATATCGAAAGTTATTACAGCAAGTTGGAAGTAACTTCCGACGACAAAAACCAGGGACAGATAAATACAATCAATACCTTTTTAGATGGCAAAAAACCCGATTGACCTACTGTGAGAATTCAGTTTGGGTGTTGTTTATAGTTGTACCCCGATGTTCGCCATCGGGGTTATTTTTTATACCTCAAATGATTTTTTAAATTTGTCTAAATTATTTTTTGCATGTCATTAGTTTTAATTTCGGGAGGTACCGGCCTCATTGGTACCAATATCACTCAAAAATTAGTAAAAAAGGGATATCAGGTTGTTATTCTTACAAGAAATGACAGAACTTCTACTAACCCTTCTGTCTCATTTTCTAAATGGGATATTGACAATCAAATCATTGATGAAGAACTTGTGGCAACTGCTGATTATATTATCCATTTGGCCGGCGCCAATGTAGCAGAAAAGCGATGGTCAAAAAAGAGAAAAAAAGAAATATTGGGCAGCCGCGTAAAAAGCGGTGAACTGTTGTGTAAGGCGATTCTGAAAAACACTAACCGGTTGAAGGCGTTCGTTTCAGCATCTGCAATTGGCTGGTATGGCCCCGATCCGGAAATACCCAATCCAACCCCTTTCAGGGAAGAAATGCCACACTTTAATGATTTTTTGGGAATATCATGCTACCAGTGGGAAAACAGCCTTCAATCCATTGAAAGGGCAGGAATCAGATTGATTAAACTAAGAACCGGAATAGTACTCAGCAAAGAGGGAGGAGCTATTAAAGAATTTAAGAAACCCATAAAATATGGATTTGCTACAGTTATGGGTAATGGCAAACAAATGGTAAGCTGGATTCATATTGATGATTTGGCAAGGCTATATGTTACCGCTTTGGAAAACAACCGTTTCAAAGGAGTATATAATGCCGTTGCCCCTGCCTTAGTTAACAATGCTAATTTTATCAGAGAACTTGCCAGACAAATGAAAGGCAAATTTTTCACCGAAATAAAAATCCCAAAGTCTGTTTTAAAATTAGTTTTAGGAGAAATGAGTATTGAGGTTTTAAAAAGCGCTACCGTTAGCAGTGAAAAACTAACACAAGAGGGATTTATTTTTCAATACCCTACCCTTTCTGCTGCACTTGAAGAAATATTAAATTAAAATACTCATAATCAATTACTTACAAAATTTTTGAAAAAATATTTTCTGTAGCTGTTGCGTTTTTACCGGTTTTTACGTCTATTAGTAAAACAGTAAACCTTACAAAAGAAAATTTTCTACCCTATGACTAAAAAGAGAAAAAAGTATTATTCACTAAGAATTCCTTTGAATAATACTTTTTTCCTGTGTGTGTTTTAGAATTTTTTACCAGAGTATGTTTCTTTTTTTCAGGCTGTAAGATACACCTACATTCACTGTCATATATTTATTGGGATTGTTTTCGGAAATGATGTTATCGATATTTTTATTAAAAAGCCTGATCGAGCCATCCACAAAAACTAAGAGTTGTTCACCTGCTTTTACCTTAATGCCCAATCCGGCAGGCAACACAAAACCCATTTTATTGCCTGAAGATTTTTCTCCATAAGTATTTTTATAATTAAGCAATGTATAAACTCCCATAAAATTTTTCATTCATCCATTGTGTGTTTTATGTGCGAAAAATTTCATATACGTTTCAAGAATCATTTCATAACCATTTTATAAAATCACAAAGTGCTTTTTTAGGGAGATGCTTTATGCCACACAGGCCGGCAGGGATGTAAAGTTTTCCAATATTGGGCGTAGCCTTCATGGAGACATTGCTTTAATTAAATCAGAAGACCGGCTAAGTCGCAATTTGAGTACAAAGGATTACTATATTGAGTAAACGATTTTGGGGGTGCCTACTTTTTTCTAATATGCTATGGCCGATGGTATTTTCGAATTGCTAAAAAGGGCGAGAACAGGAATAAAATAAATAAAGTTCAAAGGGAAAACCGGCTTTTCGCCAGATGACTTCCAACTCAGTTAATTCTCAGATTAGAAAAAATGAGTGAACTCCTGTGATATTAATCTTTTTCAAAATCGAATTTGGCTTTTTTATTAACAAAAAGGTTGTATCTTGGCATAATATTAATCTATAATCTGGAAAAATTCAATTATTTAATTGTTTAATTTATAATTTATTCATTTTCAATGAAAAATTTTTCATATATCACGGGCTCTTCTCCTGAATATGTTGAAAATCTATACAAAGATTTTGTGCAGAATCCCGATAGTGTGGACCCTGAACTCAAAAAATTTTTTGAAGGGTTTGATTTTGCCGTTGACAGCGGTTTTTCACAGAAAATCAATGGCGAGGCTGTAGCAAAGGCTTCTGAAACCAATTGGGAAAAGGAAATAGCAGTATATAGGTTGATTCGCGATTATCGAAAAAAAGGCCATCTGATTTCTACTACCAATCCCATAAAACCGCGTAAAGACCGTCATGCCAATCTGGATCTGGAGTATTTTGGTTTGGCTGAAAGTGATTTAAAAGAGACCTTTCAGGCAGGCAATTTAATCGGTCTGGGTGCCACTACACTGCAAAATATTCTGCATTATTTGCAGAAACACTACGCAGGTAATATTGGTTTTGAATTTACCTATATTAATGATGAAAAAAAGCTAAACTGGCTGATAAATGAAATAGAAAAAGAATTCTTCAAACCGGTACCCCTTAGTCAACAAAAGAGAATTCTGGAAAAACTGAATCAGGGAGTCATCTTTGAAAAGTTTTTACACACAAAGTATGTCGGTCAGAAAAGGTTTGGGCTGGAAGGCGGCGAAACAACCATTGCTGCATTAGATGCCATCATTAATATTTCTTGCGATTTAGATGTGAAAGAGGTCGTAATTGGCATGGCACACCGCGGAAGGCTAAATGTACTGGCTAATATTTTGGGTAAAACTTATGAGCAGATTTTCAGTGAGTTTGAAGGAACGGGAGAAATAAACCAAACAATGGGTAGCGGCGATGTAAAATACCATTTGGGCTATGGTAGTGAAGTGTTAACGGAAAAAGGAGAAAGTATCCATCTGAAACTGATGCCAAATCCTTCGCACCTCGAAGCTGTTGATCCGGTGGTTCTTGGTTTTGCGCGAAGCAGCGCGAATATACTTCATAACAGAAATTACCGAAGCGTACTGCCTATTTTAATTCATGGAGATGCATCGGTGGCCGGTCAGGGATTAGTGTACGAATTATTACAAATGTCCAAGCTCAAAGGTTATGAGGTAGGTGGCACCATTCATTTTGTAATCAATAATCAAATTGGATTTACTACCGACTTCTCAGATGCGCGAAGCGCTAATTATTGTACTTCACTGGCAGCAATGGTTGAAAGTCCGGTATTTCATGTAAATGGAGATGATCCTGAAGCAGTGGTAAAGTGTTCTGAGATTGCTGCCCGATACAGAAACGAGTTTCAATCAGATGTATTTGTGGATATGGTGTGTTATCGCCGTCATGGACATAACGAGGGAGATGACCCAAAATTCACCCAGCCTGCTATGTATGAAATCATTGAAAAGCATCCTAATCCAAGAGAAGTATATGTAAAATATTTATTGGACAATGGAGAAGATGATGCTAAGGAATTGGCTAAGGAAATGGAGAAAAAATTCTGGGCCGATTTGCAGGACAGGCTTGACGAAGTGAAACAACACCCTTTACCCTACAAATACCAAAGCCCCGAACTATTATGGAAAAGCCTCAGAAGAGCCAAACCAGAGGACTTTGATAAAAGCCCTGATACAGCAGTTAGTGTAGCGGAGCTCACTGGCGTGTTTAATGCAATTATGAAAATACCGGACGGTTTTAAACCTCTTAGAAAAGTAGAAAAATTATTGCATGATAAAGTAAAATTACTTGAAACCGAACAAAAAATAGACTGGGCAACCGCCGAATTATTAGCCTTCGGCACTTTGGTTACAGATGGAGTTAATGTGAGAATGAGTGGTCAGGATGTGGGTAGGGGTACTTTCAGCTCTCGTCATGCCATATTAAGAGATGAGGAAACAAATGAATCATATAACCGGCTGAGTCAATTGCCCGATGCAAAAGGTCTTTTTGTAATTTTCAATTCATTATTGAGCGAAAATGCTGTACTGGGCTTTGAATATGGTATCGGCTTGGCTACACCAAATGTAATACCAATATGGGAAGCTCAATTTGGCGATTTTAGCAATGGCGCTCAAACAATTATAGACCAGTTTATTACAGGGGCAGAACAAAAATGGAATCGGATGAACGGGCTGGTAATGTTACTACCACACGGATACGAGGGGCAAGGACCAGAGCACAGCAGCGCCAGAATGGAAAGATATTTACAGGCCTGTGCAGAATTAAATATGGTAATTACCAATATCACTACAGCCGCCAATTATTTTCATGCGCTTCGCCGCCAGGTGGCGTGGCCATTTAGAAAACCACTAATCAATTTTGCTCCAAAAGCCAATCTGAGGCACACGGGCAGCTATTCTCTCAAAGACGAATTTTTAAAAGGAGGGTTTTCTGAAGTGATTGATGATGATTCGGTTACAGATGAAAAGGAAATAAAAAAAGTACTTTTTTGCAGCGGAAAAATTTATTTCGATCTTAAAGATAGAAAAGAAAAGGATGGCCGCAATGATGTAGCATTAATACGTATGGAGCAAATTTACCCGTTACCTTTCAAGCAAATAGATGCCCTTTATCAAAAATATAAAGGAGCAATATGGTACTGGGTACAAGAGGAACCTCTGAACATGGGAGCCGCTTCCTTTCTGCAGATGAACCTCAAAACAATTAATTACGGCATCATCAGTAGAAAACCAAGCGCCTCTACTGCATCAGGTTTTCAAAAAGTGCATAAAGCCGAACAGGAAGAAATTATTAATACCGCATTTTCGATTTAACGGTTAGTTGCTGTCTATTTTCATTCCATGTTCATGTAATGATAATAGGCAGCACATGAACCTTCGCTACTCACCATTGGCGCACCAATAGGATGCTCCGGAGTACATGCTTTGCCAAAGTTGGGGCAGTCAAGCGGCTTTTTCAGGCCTTTCATAATATCGCCACTGATGCAAGTATCATTTTCCTTAGCCTTTCCAATGTTGATGTCAAATTTCAGGCGGGCATTATAGTTTTTATACTTTTCCGAAACTTCGAAGCCACTTTCGGGGATAGAACCAATCCCCCGCCACTCTTTATCCGTTACAGAAAAGACCTCATTCATCACATCCCGGGCCATTTCGTTCCCCTTTCTATGCACATACCTTGCGTATTGATTTTCCACCTTATATTCACCTTTTTCTAATTGGTGAACTGCCATATAAATTCCCTGCAACAGATCTACAGGTTCAAAACCTGTAACTACTATCGGGGTTTTAAACTTTTCAGCAATGGGATAATATTCTTCCATACCCATTATGGTACAAACATGGCCTGCGGCCAGAAAAGCATCAATTCTGTTTTCTTCATCATCTAATATCGCTTCCATTGCCGGAGGCACCAATACATGCGATGCCAGGATGGAATAATTTTTTACACCTTGTTTGTAGGCATGTACAATGCTCAAAGCATTAGCCGGAGCTGTAGTTTCAAACCCCACTGCAAAAAAAACGATTTCTTTGTCAGGGTTTTTGATGGCTAAATCTACTGCCTCCAATGGCGAGTACAAGATGCGTACATCGGCACCGTCGGCCTTAGCCTCTAACAGGCTTTTTGAAGAGCCGGGTACACGCAGCATATCGCCAAACGAACAGAGAATAACACCGGGTTGCGCTGCCAGCCACAAAGCTTCATCTATTACTGCCACCCCTGTTACACAAACAGGACATCCCGGTCCATGAACAATATTGATTTTTTCGGGTAGTAACTCGATAATTCCATTTTTCACTAAACTGTGTGTTTGGCCGCCACACACTTCCATTAAAGTCCATGACCTGGTAGTGATGGCATGAATTTTATCAAGATATTCTTTTACGATTTCAGGATTTCGATATTCAGAAAGATATTTCACAGCAACAAATTATCGGTTATTAAATGAATTACAGACCACTTTCTTCGCCAAGTTCTTCATCCACCTCACCTATCATTTTCAGGTACTCAAAGGTTTTCTGGGCTTCTTCCTCATCCACCACACTGATGGCAACGCCTACATGCACCAGCACATAATCTCCTTCTTTTGCCTCAGGAACCATACTTAGGTTTACCTCACGCAAAATACCTTCAAAAGATACTTTTCCTTTTTTGAAGACTTCATCGGGCTGTGTGGCAATGGAAACCAGTTTCCCTGGAATGGCTAAACACATATATTTAATTTTAAAGGTTTACATTTATCTGTTTCTCATCTCATACGCCATCTGCCCAAAGCTGATAGATTCATCATTGGGGCTCAATTGCTTATGAAAAATGAGGTCGTATTTTTTTCCCAGCATTTCTTCAATTAAGTCCACCAAAAAAACATTTTGAAAAACACCTCCGCTAAAAGCAATTTTTTTTGAAGAAAAATCATGGGCAACAAGTTCTATCATTTTGACCAGCGAAACAAATACCTTACGTGCAATATACGATTTTTCAATATTTTGTAGTACGTCCTTTATTACACCTTCGGGTATTTTGTTCCATTTTAGCATCCCTTTATCATAACTAACTTCATAAAATTCAAAATGATTTACAGGGCATTGCCTGGCCGCCACTTCCAGCTTCATTGCAGCCTCGCCTTCAAAGGTATTGAACTGAACAATATTCAAAAGTGAAGCCATTCCATCCAAAAACCTGCCCATACTGGATGTTTTTAGCCCATCATTCAATTTAATATGCTTTAAAAACAATTCATACTCGTCTTCTTTAAATTTTTCAGCTATCATTTCATGATGACCACATAAGGCCAGTGCAGAAAGTCTTGGTTCACGGCTCATTTTATCTCCAAGTAATTGCGGAAAATAATCTAAATATGCCACTCTCGTAACCTTCTGATTTTCAAGACCAAAAAACTCTCCTCCCCAAATATTTTCATCATCGCCATAACCGGTGCCATCCCAAACGATACCCAAAATTTTTTCCTTACTATTGAGTAAATTATTCTCTCCCAACACTGCAAAAAAATGGGCAATATGATGTTGAATTTTGCAAATGGCTATTTTTTCCATTTGTCCGATTTCTCTACCCAATTGCGAAACATTGTAACCGGGATGTTTGTCAATAAGAATCTTTTTAGGATAAATTTTTAACAGGTTTTTTAAATGAGTTAGTGTAGCCTGATAACCGGCTTGGGAATCATAGCTCTGCTGATCACCCAAAAACTGACTGATGTATAGATTATTTTTGTCCAATAATGCAAAAGCGCTTTTTAACTCCGCTCCCATTGCCAATATTGGTTCATGTGTTTCAAATGGATTTGGGAAATAGTTTGGCGCAATGCCTCTTGATCTTCTTATTATTATTTGCTTACCACTTTTTGCAAACTGCACCACGCTATCATCCTGAGGCGTAACAATATCCCTGTCAAACGTAATAATATAATCTGCAAATGAACTTAGCCTTAACAAAGCTTCCTCATCTTTGTAAATTATAGGCGACCCGCTCAGATTGCCACTGGTAGCAATCAACGGCCTTTTTAACTTTTCGGTTATTAATTTTAGCAAAGGAGTATATGGAAGAAAAACACCCAATTTGTCAAGACCCGGCGCAATTAATTCCCTTTTAAGGTTGGAAGAATGGCTTTTACTCAAAGCGCAAAGAACAATAGGCGCTACCTTGCCGGTCAATACTTTTCTTTCAACATCTGAAATCATCACATCCTCTTCAGCCTTTTCAATATTGTCATACATTACTGCAAAGGGTTTGGCCGGACGTTCCTTCCTTTTTCTCAGAAAATTTATTGGCCCCGGCTTGGTGGCATCGCACATTAACAGGTAGCCGCCAATTCCTTTTATGGCCAATATTTTCCCCTCATTAAAATATGAGCTTGCCAAAGAGATAATTTCTTCAGTGTTCCCTGATATTTTTTCCTTTTTATTATTGTACAAATGAATTGAAATCGCACATTTCGGGCATGAATTGGTTTGACTGTAATGTCGCCTGTTATAAATATTATTGTATTCTTCAGTACAATCAGCACACATTTTATAATCAGCCATCGTCGTTCTTTCACGATCGTAAGGCAATTTGGTTACAATTGAATAGCGCGGACCGCATTGCAGGCAAGTAGTAAAAGCATAATGATGCCGCCTGTTGGCAGGTTCCTCAATTTCGGTTTTACATTTTTCACAAATTGCAATATCGGGGGTTAACAACAAGTCGGTATCCTGACTATCCAAAGAATTTACTATCTCAAACTCCGAAAAACATTTATCATTTACTTTGCTAAAACTATGCTTTAAAATGACAGCATTTACCGGAGGATTGAGAAGGAGTGTATTATAAAATTCTTTTGCTTCATTTTCAGTTGCATTAATTTGAATATGCAATCCATCATTACCATTACATACCCAACCTCTCAATTGCCGGGCTATGGCCAATTGACAAACAAGGGGGCGAAACCCGACCCCTTGCACAATTCCTGAGAAGTGAATATGATATGTTGGCATAAGTTAATCTTTAACCTACCAAGGCTGATTTTTTATTTTTGAGCCATTCGTACCATTTATCGAGACCCTCACCACTGGTACAACTAAGCTCCAATATTTTAAGCTTCGGATTTACTCTTAATGCATATTCCTTAGCCTTTTCTATATCAAAAGGCACATAAGGCAGTAAATCTATCTTATTAATAACACAAACGGTGGAACTGTAAAACATATCAGGATACTTCAAGGGTTTGTCTTCACCCTCTGTAACACTCATCACCACTACCCTTTCTTTCTCCCCCAAGTCAAACATTGCAGGGCACACAAGATTACCTACATTTTCTATGAACATTATCGAACTTTCTTCAGGTTTCAAATCCTGAAGGGCATGCAGCACCATGTGTGCATCCAGATGGCAGCCTTTGCCGGTATTGATTTGTTTAACAGCGGTTCCTGTAGCCATTATCCTGTCGGCATCATTGGATGTTTGCTGATCGCCTTCAATTACATAAAACAAAATTTCTTCTTTCAAATCTGTCAACGTTCTTTCCAAAAGAGTTGTCTTGCCCGAACCCGGAGAACTGACCAGATTAAGCGCAAGAATATTTTTGGCATCAAAATAACCTCGATTTCTTTGTGCCAATAAATCATTTTCATGCAAAATATCTCTTTCTACATCCACAATGTTGTGAGAATGGTTATGTCCATGAGAATGATCGTGATCGTGACCGTGATGATGATGATTATCATGGCTGTGAGAATGATCGTGATGATGCGGCGTATGGCCACATCCGCAGGTAGCACACATATTTACTAATTTACTTTTTAAAAATTATTTATCGGATGATCTCCTTTTCCTTCTTAAAGAAAAATACACTATTGCAACTATTACCAGAAAGATAAGCGCTAGATGTTCAGGCTCCTTTAAATAATGCGTAATTGAAAATCCATCTCCTTCTCCATGCCCGGGATGTGCAAAAGATACAATAGGCAGAAGTAATATTCCTAATAATACATTTAAGATTTGAACAATTTTTTTCATAATGACTTTATTTTGAAGATAAAAATACATAGTTTTTCATTATCACATGATGATAATAATCACCTATAAATATGTTTTTGGAAGCCAGACTATCCAACTACAAACAAAAAGACCCCAATTTGGGGTCCTTTTTGTTGTAATTATTTGTAAAATTATTTTTTACGAAGATTGGGGTGTGGAGGAGCCACTGTGTTAGGTCCGTCTTCACCAGGAGCTGCTGCACGCAAATCTACAGTGTTGCAATCTCCGCCTTCCTGACCGGAACTGAAGATGAATCTGTCGCCACTGATTCCTTCTTTCTCTACTAAGTAAGTAATCACTTTATTTACATGATCCCAACTCAGTTGCTGTTGCCTCTTGGTAGCAGCGCAGTATCCTACTACTACTACTTTACATGTAGGATTAGCTCTTATTCTGGATGCTGCATTTGCCAATGCTGATTGTGCATCTTTGGAAAGAACATTTGAATTAGGCGCAAATGATACACTTGGTAATGCACCTAAAAGAACTGAACACTCGGGTACAGCTGCCGCACAACCTTCAGGACAAGGGCATTTACCTACGCCATCAGCATCAACAGGCTGGCAATAAGTAGGAGTGATTTTTTCTTTGTCTCTGCAATCAGGAACACCATCACCATCTGTATCAAGGCTTACACCATGAGTATCAACAGGGCATCCGGGAGGAGTTTGCTCCAGATCAAACTGGTCAATAACGCCATCGCCATCAGAATCAATCAATACTGGAGGTGGAATCCTCATCAAACGAGGATTGCGGATTTCGCTGTAAGCATAGTTAAGTGGGTTCAGCCAGTAAAGCGGTTCCACTCTTTTCTTTTTATTACCTAAGTTTACGTTCAAACCTAATGAAAGATAGTTATAGGTATCGAAATCACGAGTTAAACTACCTTGCTCAGACCAACGTACATTATCTAATAAATCAGATTTTACATAAGAGTGACGATCTTCCAAAGCTATATTTAAACGATCGTTTAAGCGGAAAGCCAGTCCCATGCCAACTGTAACTGATGGTTTATAATAACCTCTGAAAAGTGAACTGTGAGGAATGCTTGGATCAAGTTCATCAGGGCTTTCATAAGTATGATCTTGTAAATCTTTTAACTGTTTCAAGACATCTTTTTTCTTTGTATAATCTTGAGTTTTAATGATATTAGAATAATCATAAGGCCTGTTATTGGCATCCAAAACATCACTTTGAGCACACCAGGTAGTAACCCCAAGACCTCCTAAAGCATAGAGCGTAAGAGAAGTTTGATCTTTATAAAAGCGAATATTATGAACATTAGCCAATATTTGAAGACCTAAGTCTTGAACAATTGTTCTATAATTATAAAAAACCTCTGGAAATTTCAAATTTGCAGTTTGAGTTCCTTGCGGATTATATCTTTCATACCATGGGTTGTTAGAGCCACCATACTTATAACCTGTTGAAGGCCTATAGTTTTGACCAATACCACGTCCATACATTCCTTGCAATCTCAAAGAAATTACATGACCCAATGCTTTACGAATGTGAACTGCGGTTCCAATAGAAGGAACAGATCTTACGTCACCCAAAATGTTAAACATACCACCGCTTACACCAATTTCCCACATATCACGTGGCTTTGCAGGGTAATCATAGGTTCCGGCCAAAAACTCATTGTGCTGAGGCAAATTCTTACTTGAAATAAGATTGGCATCGGTTACGTCAAGACCAGCGCCATAAATAGAGCGGGTAGCAGTAGTTTGTGCAAATACTGTTGACGCAAATAAGCAGAACAAAACTGCTAATAATGTGTACTTTTTGCTTGTCATAATTAAGGATTAAGATTTAAAAACGATTTTTAAATATTCATTTAATGAGCAAATTTAGAGCCATTTCTTTATAAAACAAATTTTTAACAAAAAAAAATATAAAATTTTTATTTTATATAACGATTTTTTACTATTTAAAAAATGAAATTTTTTGTTGAAACTGAGCTTTTTACCCTTATTTTGCCTTTATAAACGACTATGCAACTCCCTTTATCTTTAATAAAAGCAGAATTAAACAATTTCGAAGGCCATTTTAATAGCGCCGTTAAAAGCAACACCCCTCTTTTGGATCGGATAATGCGCTATATTGTTAAAAGAAAAGGAAAGCAAATGCGGCCGATGTTTGTTTTTTTATCAGCAAAACTTTTTGGTACCACTACCGAATCTACTTTTCGGGCAGCCTCACTTGTTGAAATTTTGCATACCGCCACTTTAGTTCACGATGATGTAGTGGATGATGCGCCGGAACGCAGAGGCTTTTTTTCGGTTTATGCGCTTTGGAAAAACAAAGCCTCAGTTCTTGTGGGAGATTACCTGCTTGCAAAAGGTCTTATTTTATCGCTCGAAAATAACGACTACCGGATATTGCATATTCTATCTGAAGCGGTAAAAAAAATGAGCGAAGGCGAACTTCTCCAATTGGAAAAGGCTCGAACGCTCAATTTTAAAGAAGACTTATATTATGAAATAATCAAAAGCAAAACAGCCTCACTTCTTGCCTCTGCATGCAGCGCCGGCGCCTGGAGTACTACCCAAAACGATGAAATTGCCGAGAAAATGCGGATTTTTGGCGAAAAAACGGGTGTCGCCTTTCAAATAAAAGACGACTTATTTGATTACGCCAGCGAAGACGTTGGAAAGCCCACCGGTAATGATATAAAAGAAAAAAAGATGACATTACCACTTATTTATACATTAAATAATACCGACAATGCTACCCGACGCAAAATTGTTAATATTGTAAAGAATAATAACAATGACAAAAAAAAGGTAGCATGGGTTTTGGAGGTAGTAAGGAATACTGGAGGAATTGACTATGCTGTTCAAAAAATGAACGAATTTAAAAATGAAGCATTGGAAATTTTAAAACAATGTCCAGATAACGAGTATCGCAAGGGATTGGAAGATTTGGTGCATTACGTAACCGAACGAAAATACTAATTTAATAATATACCCTGACCAAACAATTAACAAACAGTATTGAATAAAAGATGGAACATATTAGAAGTTGAAGAATCAAAGGTTATAGATTTACACAATACATTGAAAATCAATCCGATATTATGTAAAATCTTAGTGCAGCGGGGTATCGAAAGCTTTGCCGATAGCAAAAGTTACTTTCGCCCACAATTAGATCAGCTTCACAGCCCGTGGCTGATGAAGGATATGGATAAAGCCGTTAAGCGAGTTGAGGAAGCGCTTCAATCCAATGAAAAAATTCTGGTCTATGGCGATTATGATGTGGATGGCACCACAGCGGTAGCCAGCATGTACACATTTATAAATAGTATCCATAATAATGTGGATTTTTATATTCCCCATCGCTATCGCGAAGGATATGGAATCAGTAAGGCTGGCGTAGATTTTGCCAAAGAAAACAGATTTACTCTTGTTATTGCCTTAGATTGCGGCATTAAATCGGTTGACTTAATTGATTATGCCAATAGACTTGGTATTGATTTCATTATTTGCGATCACCATTTGCCCGAAAAAGAAATTCCTAAGGCAATTGCTGTCTTAAATCCCAAACAAACAGATTGCAACTATCCATACAAAGAATTATGTGGCTGCGGTGTAGGATTCAAATTGATTTCTGCCCTTTGCGAAAAATTAAAAATCCACCACGAAAGAGCCTTTCAGTTTTTGGACTTAGTAGCTACTGCCATTGCTGCAGACATTGTGCCCATCACCGGAGAAAACCGAATTCTGGCTTTTTATGGGTTAAAAAAAGCAAACGAAGACCCCAATTTGGGTATAAAAGCCCTGATTACTCTAAGTGGTTTAAAACTACCACTGCAGATTAGTAATCTAGTGTTTATGATAGCTCCAAGGGTAAACGCTGCCGGCAGAATGGATGATGCTCGTAAGGCAGTTCAAATGTTTATTGCTGAAAATCAAGAAGAAGCGCTGGAGTATGCCGAAATGTTGCATAGCGACAATACCGATCGTAAAGAAGCCGACAGCAGCATTACAGAAGAAGCGCTGGCAATTATACAGGCTAATAAAGAGTGGGTTGGCAGAAAATCTACTGTGGTTTATCAATCTCACTGGCACAAGGGTGTAGTAGGCATTGTGGCATCCCGAATAATTGAAACACACTACCGTCCAACAGTAGTACTAACCGAAAGCGGAGAATATGCCAGTGGCAGCGCCCGAAGTGTCCCCGGCTTTAACCTTTATGAAGCTATTCATGCCTGCAGAGAATACCTTTTGGGTTATGGCGGCCATTTTGCCGCAGCCGGCCTCACGCTCGAAAAGCATCATATTGAAGCATTTAGGGAGAAATTTGAACAGGTAGTATCGGCTACCATTAAAGAAGAACAGTTAATTCCGGAAATTATAATAGACTCCGAAATCAACCTTGAGCAAATTACCCGTCCTTTTTTTAATATTTTGAAGCAAATGGAGCCATTTGGCCCCGAAAACATGAGGCCAACCTTCCTTGCCAGAAATGTTGTTGATACCGGATTTAGCAAAATTGTGAAAGAAGATCACATTCGGTTTGTAATTCAGCAGCAAGAAGCCACTGTTATTGGTATCGGTTTCAATCTTGCAGATAAATTTTCAATTGTAGAAAGTCGAAAACCTTTTGATATTGTGTTTAAAATTGATGAAAACGAATGGAATGGCAATAAAAGCCTTCAACTAAAGGTAGAAGACATCCGTGAGGCTGAATAATAATAATTGGTGACAAAAAGCAATAAAAGGCATTGAAAATGTTGCTATTTATACTAAAAAACCTTCCTTTTCAAATCATAAATCAATTATTCCTCTTATCTTTGCACCCCCTTAGCAAAAACTAAGGATAAAAATTATTTTTTAACAAAAACAATTGGGTAATGAACAATTATGAATTGATGGTGATTTTTACTCCAATTTTGAATGACGAAGATTTCAAATCTGCGCAGAAAAAATTTAAACAAATGGTTGCTGATGCAGGTGGAACAATCGTTCATGAAAATCCCTGGGGATTAAAATCACTGGCGTACCCTATCCAGAAAAAAACCACCGGTTTGTACTGGGTATTGGAATATACTGCGCCATCCGACTTCAATGAGAAGTTGAAAATTCAACTTCTTCGTGACGAAAATGTACTTCGTCACCTATGCACTAAACTCGACAAATACGCCGTTGAGTATAATGCAAAAAAGGCTAGTGGCGTAAAAACAGGAACCGAAAAAGCAGTGGAGGCATAATATTATGGCAAAGAACGAAATAAAATATCTTACGGTCATTAAAGCCGACAAGCGTCCAAAGAAATTCTGCCGTTTTAAGAAATATGGTATTCGCTATGTGGACTACAAAGACGTAGAGTTTCTGAAAAAATTTCTGAACGAGCAAGGCAAAATATTACCACGTCGCCTATCGGGCAACAGCCTGAAAGCACAACGTCAGGTTTCTGATGCTATCAAAAAGGCACGCCAAATGGCTTTGTTGCCTTATGTAACAGATCTTTTGAAATAGGCCATCTTCCCTAACCCGCATTGAGCGGAGACAGTAAAGCCTTTGATTTACTGGGATAAAAACAAATAAAAATGGAAGTAATTTTAATTCAGGATGTGGATAATCTGGGCGCTGCCAATGAGGTAGTAACCGTAAAGAATGGTTATGCACGTAATTTTCTTCTGCCACGCAAACTGGCTGTAGAAAACAGCCCTACCAATCGTAAACAACTGGAAGAAAGATTGAAGCAGGTAAGGAAAAAAGAAGAAGCCATGCTTGCTGCTATCAATGATGTGGTGGCAAAACTGAAAGAGTCGCCTTTAACAATTGGCGCTAAAACCGGTACAAGTGGTAAAATTTTTGGTAGCGTTACCAATCTGCAAATCAGCAGGGCCATTCGTGAACAAAAAGGATACGATATTGATCGCAAAAAAATCAATATTGTTGAAGAGGTTAAAGAATTGGGCACACACAAAGCTACTATTGACTTTGGCAATGGCCACTCCACTGAAATTGACTTTGAGGTAGTTGCCGAATAAGAACTACTCAAGAATATTTTCTATAAACGTCTTAGGTTAATCCTAAGGCGTTTTTTTGAAGTCAACTTTACAAAATTCTATGCCCAATCTACAGAATCCGGCGGCAACTGTGCTACATAAGACTGAAGGGCTAACCTGCCGTTTGCAAGCATATCCATCATCTCCGTTGGATTGAAATCCAAACCGCCCGGACCACCTCCCAAAGGATTTTCGGGTTGAATAACATGAATTTTTAACGGCGGTCTGTTTTGAAAGCGATTTGTGAGGTCGCTTAAAGTAAAATATTTATTGATATCCGCCTCGCTTACACCCAGATCTTTCATATTGTTCTTAACACTTTGTATATATTTCAATGCGGCATTATACTGAAAGGGCAGCAACAGATCATTTTCACTTACATCGGTTATAAACATATCAATCGTTTGCTGAAGAACACTGAAAATATCTGTAAACTGATTAGCGGCGGGCTTAAATTTCCGGGCCGAATGTAGCACTGTAAAGATTTCTGAAACATCTGTATCTGCCGCAATAGCCACGCCTGCATATTCTCTTACCCCTCCATCTACAAACTGATAATCCTTATGTGCATCACCCGCAACACTCTCATTTACTTTCACCGGAGGCGTAAACACCGGCTGGCTGGCTGAGGCTAACACAGCAGCCCGAAACTGATCGGCATTAACAAACTTCTGCACCTGATAATAATTACTCATGACCGGATTTTTTGCATTGGTGAAAACAACTAATTTCTGAGTTTGCAGACACACCGTTGTAATATACAAATCTCTATCTGACATCATCAGGTTATTAAAGAAAGCGTCATTATATGTTTTACTGATGATGGATTTCAACGGTTCAAAACTAAAAATCGAAACTTTCCCGTCAATCACCCTTTGACCAAAATTGTACTTTTTGATGATCTGATTATTATCAACGGTAGTATATAATTCCTCTAGTTTATCAATCATTCCCAGTGCTGCTAATGGAGTAATTAAAGCTCCCGTACTTGTGCCAACCAGAACATCAAATTTCAGGTGATACGTCTGAACAAGATCTTTTATTACACCTACAGAGAATGCCCCTTTCGATCCTCCACCGCTTATAACCAATGCCCGTTTCATAGTATTATTTTTTATATGTTTTTAATTAATCATCAGACTCTTTGGATTTTGAAAGGCTCACACCAATAAATGACTGAAACCACCAGGTGTTGAAATGATAATCTCGCTGTGCAGTAATTCCAAGATGAATTTTCTTAAACAATTCCACAGCTAAACCGCCTCCTGCCATCTGCTGTTTGGCTGTACCCCAATTGGCTTCTGCAAGCAAATGTATGTTGGCATAACTGCCCATATACTTTGTATCCAGTGTTTTTATTTTCAGCGCCAGCATGGGACCAAAAAGCCCTGACAGCTTCTTATTATTATAGGTCATCCCTGCATTTGCACCAACGCGTAATACATTTTCGGCAACTGTTATTTGTGGATTGAGCCCTATGCCACCCAAATACAAATCAGGTGTACTGGATTTAAACCCGGAGGTAAATCCATTACTTAGCTTTCCCAATAAAATAAATCCTTTTGTAAACTCGGGATCCTGACTGGCTTGAGCCGATATTAAAACTGAATAAAACAAAAAAGCAAATAGCACTATAAGGTTTTTCATACTCAGGAGTTTTATTTAGTAAAAATACAACCAGCCGAATACAATGAAAATACCTAAAACAGGTGATGAAGTAATGTCAAATCCTAAATTCTATTTAGCCCGCCAAACATTATTAGTGCGATCCCACTCAGGTAATTTTTTATCAGGATCTATTATCACCTCAGTTATTTCACTTGTGGAATTAACTTTCAGCCTGTATTCATTACTGCGTTGCCAAATTTCTGCGGGAAGATTCAACAACTGCTGATTACCGTTTTTTTCTTTTATCTGAACTTCCACAGGCATCACCATTTTTTCACGATTTTCGAGCGTTACAATGGCTCCATTGGCAGGAAGCCCTTTATTGTAACTCACATTTGTAACAGCCTGATCGAGTTTCCAGTTGTTGAAAATCCATCCGCGCCAAAACCAGGCCAGGTCTTCGCCGGCCACATTTTCCATTGTGCGGAAAAAATCCCAGGGTGTTGGATGCTTATAAGCCCAGCGTCGAATGTACTCTTTAAATGCCCCATCAAACCGCTCTGGTCCTAATACCACATTTCGTAACATGCGCAACATTTTTGCAGGTTTATAATAGGCCGCAACCCCCAGATTTTCTACCTGAAGCACATCTGCAGCAGTGTTTAACAAATCCATTTTTTCTCCAAACTCCCACTTAGTGGTAAGCATAGATTCCATAAAGAATGATGCATCTTTAAATTCACCGTTATTAAAGGATTTCGTAGCAAAGTCGTTTATAAAAGAGTTAAATCCTTCATCCATCCAGGCATCTTTCCTTTCATTGCTACCTACAATCATTGGGAACCATGTATGTCCAAACTCATGATTGGTTACATTCCAAAGGCCGCCACCACCCTCTCTGAAATTACAAAATACAATACCCGGGTATTCCATTCCCCCTGCCACGCCTGCTACATTCACCGCTGCCGGGTAAGGATATTCAAAATAATTCTTTGAATAAAACTCAATAGCGCCCTTTACCATTTCGGTACTGCGTTGCCACCCGTTTTTCCTAATGCTTTCCTCAGGATAAGCGCTTAATGCCAGACTTTTTTTACCTGCTGCCAGATTAATTTTAGCCCCATCCAATACAAAAGCCTTAGATGCAGCCCAAGCCACATCTCTGGCATTATGAATTTTAAACTTCCAGGTAATGGGTTGCTTTTTCTGCAAACCATCCGATTTTTTTACATCCTCCGCGCTTCTGATAACTACAGTTGTTTCGCTATTTTTAGCAGCGTTATAATTTGCCAATTCATTTGGCGAAAAACATTCGGCAGGATTAAGCAATTCGCCGGAACCTACCACAATCATATTTCCGGGAGCTTTTACCCAAAATTCAAAATCGCCGTACTCTAAGTAAAACTCTCCCTGTCCAAGATACGGAAGCACATTCCATCCTTGCACATCATCATACACACACATTCGTGGATACCACTGTGCTATTTCATAGATATTGCCATTTCTGGTTTTTTGCTGCCCCATTCTGTCGGTGCCAAACACCGGCACATTAAAAGAGTAAGATATTGAAATTTTGACTTTGCCACCGGATGGTTTTATTGCCTCCTGAAGCCAAATCTGCATACGGGTATCTGTTACAATATACTTTGGATTATATTTTTTTCCATTATACTCAATTGATACAGATGCGAGCACAAGACCATCTGTAAAGGTCTCATTGGATATTCTTGCACTTGCCCCTGAGTTGGTAATAGTGCCTCTGGAATCCTTCTTATAAATGTTTTGATCAAGCTGTAGCCAAACAAATTTCAGATTATCGGGACTGTTGTTTGAATAAGCAATATCCACATTACCCTTTACTTCGTGAAGGGCAGTATCCAGACTACAGTTAATCATATAATCAGCCCTGTTTTGCCAATATCGGGGACCCGGTTCTCCGCCGGCGCTTCTGTACTCATTTCCGGGAAACGGATAAAAATCCTGAGAGAAAGCTTCTTTGGGATTATAATTAGACTGAGCAACGATATTTGCAATAGAAAAAAATAATATTATAACAAGACCTATCTGTTTCATCAGGCAATGATTTTTTACAAAAATTGTAATAAATATCGGGATTAATTTCTTAAAAAAGTATTAACGGTTGTTTTTATGATTAAACAAGTATGCAAAAGTTAAGAAAACATAGCTTCCGCAATCGCTACTGACTCCGGCTTACCTACATCCAACCATCGGTCATTCTCATGGGTATAGCCCAATATTGTGTGGCTTCGGGCCACATCAAGATAAACATCAATTAATGAAAATTTTCCATCAAAATAAATCAAATCAAAAATTTCATATTCAAATACAGCAACACAATCATAAGATTTGGCTGCATAATTGCTCATGGGCACCGATATTTTTTCTTCGCCTGTGGCATTATTGCGCCAGCCGCATAATCTGTTTATTTTATCAAAAAGTAAATTTCTCGTTGTTATTCTGTTGCCAACAGCAATAGTAGCTATCGGTTTTTCTTCATCGTGATATGCCAGCAGCCGATGAAGGTTTAAGTCGGTAAGTACATCCGCATTAAGCGTGATAAATTTTTCTCCTGAAGTAAATAGTGATTGGGCTTTCAATAAGCCGCCGCCGGTTTCCAGCACGGCATCTGTTTCATCACTGATAATTATGTTGCTTCCCCATCCTTTGTTTTTTTCAATTGACTCAATAATTTGATCTGCAAAATGATGCACGTTTACAATCACATCAGTAATTCCATACGCCTGAAGATATTCGACATTTCTTTGCAACAAACTTTTTCCGTTTATCATTGCCAAAGCCTTTGGATGGTTGTCCGTCCAGGGTTTGAAGCGGGTACCCAATCCTGCACAAAAAATCATTGCCTGCATGTTTAATTATTTGATTTTTATTTGTTTATGAAATTGTCATCATTTAACTGCATCATCCATTATTCACCCAGTTCTTCTCATCCTGAACCCAATGATTGAGTTTTATCTTTACTTTGAACTTATTTTTCAAATGTCTGGTTAAAGCATCTGCAGCATACACGCTTCGATGCTGACCTCCCGTACAACCAAAACTCACCATCAGGCTACTGAAATTTCTTTTGATAAAATCTTCTACAGTAATGTCCACCACGTCAAAAACACTATGAAGAAATTCAGGCATTTGGGTTTGTTGTTCCAAAAACTCAATTACCTCTTTGTCTCTGCCTGTTTTGCTTTTGAATTCCTCTAACCTTCCCGGATTCAATATTCCCCGACAATCAAAGACAAAGCCGCCGCCATTTTTTTTACTTTCGGGGTCATCATCTTGTGGCAATCCTTTTTTGAACGAAAAACTACTGATTTTTACAACTAAAGGTGTTTCTTCGGTAGCCTGCACCGGTGTAAATTCTTCAATAATTTTTTCGGCTACGCAAATCTGTAATACTTTTTCAAACTCAGGTAACGCAATACCCATCGAATTATTCGAAATAAATGATCTCAGATTTTTTAGCGCCAATGGAATGCTGGTGAGGAAATGCGCCTTTCGCTCAAATAAACCCCTGAACCCATAAGCGCCTAACACCTGTAGCAATCGAATCAACACATACCCATTATACTGACCTACAAAACTCAATCTGTTTAAAGGCTTATTCAACAATGGCTCCAGCACATTCATATAGTCTGTCAACAAACTTTGTTTCCAGTGGTCGGGTAGCTTGGCACGAGCCTGCCAAAGCAGGGATGCTACGTCATATTGTGGAGCGCCTTTCATACCTCCCTGATAATCAATAAAATGTACTGAGCCGTCTTCCATTACCTGAATATTTCTACTTTGGAAGTCGCGAAACATAAAAAATTTATGATCAGTATGCGTAAGGTAATTGCTCAATGCTTCAAAGTCATCAATCAGCCCTTGTTTATCATAGGGTTTGCGTAGCGCATCCAAAAAGTAATACTTGAAATACAACAAATCAGCCATAATTGCCTGGCGACCAAATTCTTTATTAGTCAGACATTTATTATAATCTA
The DNA here is from genome assembly GCA_023957575.1 of Chitinophagaceae bacterium. Classification (GTDB taxonomy): domain Bacteria; phylum Bacteroidota; class Bacteroidia; order Chitinophagales; family Chitinophagaceae; genus Niabella. The sequence continues at coordinate 44,588 of JAMLGU010000011.1, forward strand.
AACCTTCATCTCCCTTCACCTGCAGGTTTGCAAGATTCTCTAAACTCTTTTTAAACAGGCCGTAAATTTCATCAGTATAACCCTCACTTTCCAAGCGGTTTATGAGTGAAATACTTCCGTAATCCTCCTGCAGATAATATTTTCTATCCTCACTAATTTTTAGAATATGAGCAATTGGCAGTCCTTTTTGTGTAAAATTCTCAGAAAAGTAAAAAAAAGATTCGTTTTCTTTTACGTTTTCACCATAAGTACCAATAACTGATTTCCCGTCTTTCCAAATCCGAAAATAACGTCTCTCGCTGCCGGCCTGTTGCAAAACCTCCATAGAATCAGGTTCTCCGCCACTCCACTCTTTGAATAGTGATGTTATAAGTAAAATTTTTTCCTGCATTGGGCAAATGTAATTTAAAATACAGAATATGAAATACAGAAAGTGGTGGCGAATGATTATTTTAGCGTTTGCATAAAAAATTAATTAGACATGGCTGTTATTTTACCGGTTGAGGGCAAAATGCCCACTTTTGGAGATGATTGCTTCATAGCGCCTAATGCCACAATTGTTGGCGATGTGGTAATGGGCAACCAATGTAGCGTGTGGTTCAATACTGTTTTGCGCGGTGATGTGAACTACATAAAAATTGGGAACAAGGTTAACATTCAGGATAATGCAGTAATTCACTGTACTTATCAAAAATACCCCACCAATATCGGCAACAATGTTTCCATTGGGCATACTGCCATAGTACATGGCTGCACGCTGCATGACAATGTGCTGATTGGTATGGGAGCAATTGTGATGGACAATGCCGTAGTACATAGCAACACAATCATTGCAGCCGGAGCGGTTGTATTAGAAGATACAGTCTGCGAGCCCGGAAGCATCTATGCCGGTGTGCCTGCCAAAAAGATAAAAGATATTTCAGAAGAGCTAATTAATGGTGAAATAAATCGAATTGCCAATAATTATATTAAATACTCGGGATGGTTTAAAGATAAAAAGGAAGAGTGAAATCCTTTCTCAGTATTTAGGAATATTATCACCCAGCGTATCCAGAATATTGATATAGCTTAGGTAGCGTTCTTCAGTTATTTCACCTTTTTGTACTGCCTCTTTAATAGCACAGTTTGGCTCGTTGATATGTACACAATTGTTATACTGGCAATTTTGAAGGCGCGACAGCATTTCAGGAAAATAATGTGACAGTTCTTCTTTTTCTAAAGAGGTGATGGCCAGTTCTCTAATACCGGGGGTATCAATAATGCTGCCACCATTCGGCAAATCGTACATGGTGGCAAAAGTAGTGGTGTGCATCCCCTTTCCGCTCCAGCCGCTGAGTTCCTGAGTTTTCAAATCAACACCCGGTAAAATAGCATTTATCAGCGACGACTTACCCACCCCGCTATGTCCACTGATTAGTGTAATCTTATTTTGCAATAAACCGTTTATTTCATCAATCCCCCGATTTTCCTTAACACTAATGGCCAGTGTTTTATAACCCAGGGATTCATAAATGGATGAAAGATGTCTGTATTTGTCCTCCTCTTTGGTTTTATACAAATCAGTTTTGTTAAAAACAATGATTGCAGGCACATAGTACATTTCGCAAACAACCAAAAAACGGTCAATAAAGCCCTGCGAAGTTCGCGGCTCCTTGAGTGTGCCAATCAGTACGGACTGGTCTATGTTGGCCGCAATGATATGTTGCTGATATTTTACCCTTGGCGATTGTCGGTTGATATGATTTCTTCGGGGCAGAATATCAGTAATGATTGCCGTTTCTTCATTTTCATCTTCCACCTCAATTTGCACCTCATCGCCTACTGCAATCGGATTGGTACTGGTAATATCATCTATCTTAAATACCCCCTTTATGCGTGCATTATGCAATACACCGTTTTCATCTTTGACAGTGTACCAGCTTCCGGTTGATTTATAAACGAGCGCTTTGATTATGAATTTGTTTAAATATTAATAGCCTGACAAATAGAAAAAGAAAGAATTTTTCATCCCCGATTTTTTCTATTTTATTCTGAATCAACTTCTTATACGCTTACATTAAACTCGCGGAGGGCATCATTGAGGCTTGTTTTCAGGTCGGTGCTGGCCTTACGCTTTCCGATGATGAGTGCACAGTTCACATGAAACTCTCCTGCCGGAAATTTTTTGGCGTAGCTGCCCGGAATTACTACACTTCTGGCGGGTACTCTGCCTTTGCTCTCTATGGGTACAATACCGCTCACGTCAATTATTCGGGTACTCTTGGTGAGCACCACATTGGCACCCAATACAGCTTCTTTTTCCACCACAACGCCTTCTACCACAATACTGCGACTGCCGAGGAAACAACCATCTTCTATAATTACCGGACTCGCCTGCAACGGCTCCAATACACCGCCGATACCAACGCCTCCGCTTAAATGCACTCCTTTTCCAACCTGTGCGCAACTACCCACAGTAGCCCAGGTGTCCACCATAGTACCCTCGCCCACATAAGCGCCAATATTTACATAAGAAGGCATCAGAATCACATTGCGGCCCAAAAAAGAACCATATCGTGCCACCGCATGAGGAACAGCCCTAACTCCCTGACTTTCATAATCCTTCTTCAACAACATTTTATCGTAAAATTCAAAAGGATCTACATCCCATTTTTTCATTGGCTGGATGGCAAAATACATTAAAATTGCCTCTTTCACCCATTGGTTCACCACCCATTTTGTACCCTTTTTTTCTGCTACACGAAGGCGGCCCTTATCCAATTCTTCAATAACCGCATGAACGGCATCACTGCATTTTTTATCTTTTAATAACTCTCTGTCGGCCCAGGCCGCATTAATTAAATCTTGCATATTATTTTTTTACAGCGCCAAAGATAAAAGAAAGTTCGCTGTTTGAAAGATAGAATTGGGATACGTTCCCCTAAATTTCAAACGACCACGATTTTTCACCATTTAAAAATGGCTTTCGAGATTATTCAATGAAAATTCCTCAAATTTCAGCGTTTCAAATATTTTTATTCTTAAAAATTGACAGTATTTTGGAAAAAAGGTAATAAGTCCTTCGTTTATTTGGTATCAAACAAATCTATCTTTGCTGTTATGAATTTAGGGTTCGATGCAAAGAGAGCATTTCACAACAGTACCGGATTGGGCGTTTTCAGCAGGGTGCTGATAAATTTACTTGCGGAACATTTTCCACAAAATGATTATTTTTTATATAATCCTAAACCCGGGCAACTCTTCACTCCTGCCCATAAGTGTCTGCATGAAAAACAACCCGATCAATTATTGCATCAATTGTTGAGAAGTTGGTGGAGAACAAAATGGATAACAAATGACTTAATTCGTGATCGGATAGATGTTTATCACGGTCTAAGTCATGAAATCCCTTTGGGAATGGGTAAAACAAACATCAAATCAATAGTAACCATGCACGATATGTTTCCCGAAATGTATCCAAATGAGTATTCTCCCATTGATGTAAAAATATACACAAAAAAAACCAGATATGCCTGCGAAAATGCCAATCGGATAATGGCTACCAGTGAAGAAACCAAAAGAAATATCATTGAATTTTACAAAACAGACCCCTGTAAAATTGAGGTCATCTATCAAACCTACAACCCGCTTTTTGCAGTTATTCAAAATGATTCCGAGAAGGAAAAAATCAAAGAGAAATATAACTTACCGGATAGGTTTTTTCTGCATGTAGGCACCATTATTCCCCGAAAAAATTTGTTGAATATTTGCAAAGCGCTGCATATTTTAAAAAACAAGATAGACTTACCGGTGGTAGTAATCGGGCGTGGTAATGAATATAAAAAAACTGTCCAACAATATATACATGATCATCATTTGGAAAAGCAAGTGATTTTCCTTTCAGATAAATTAAAGGAAGCGGGCAAGAATCCCTTTGTAGAAACCGAAGATATTCCCGCTATTTTTCAAATGTCTGAAGCCATGGTTTACCCCTCGTTCTATGAAGGCTTTGGTATTCCGGTGGTTGAGGCTTTGGCCGGTGGTACGCCGGTCATCACTTCCAATACATCGTGCCTGCCCGAAGTAGGTGGAGACGCTGCTTATTTAGTAAATCCTTCAAAACCCGAAGAGATTGCCGAGGGGCTGAAAAAAATATTTGATGACCCACAAATAGCTCATTCTATGAAACAAAAAGGATTGGAACATGTAAAAAAATTTGCACCGGAGGTATATGTATCCCATGTAATGAGAATGTATGAATCTGTATTAAAAGATTAATTTACAAAATATGAATCATGACGTTTGAAGAAGATATATCGCATTGTTTAAAAGTTTTGAAAGAAGGAGGCGTTATCCTATATCCTACTGACACGGTGTGGGGATTAGGTTGCGATGCTACAAATGAAAATGCTATTGCGAAAATTTATAAAATCAAAAATCGTAACGATAGCAAAGCTTTAATCGTATTGGCAGCCACAGAACGGCAGGTAATGAAATATACGGCAGCAGTGGATTTAAGTCTGTTTGACTATCTTGAAACCGCCGAAAAGCCAACCACAGTCATTTACGAGTACGGGCTGGGCTTTCCTGACAATCTTACTGCCGATGACGGTAGCATCGCCATAAGAATTTGCAGGGATGATTTTTGTAAAACATTAATCAAAAGGTTTGGCAAGCCAATTGTGTCAACATCAGCCAATATTTCGGGACAGCCTACGCCTCAGGTTTATCAAGAAATTAATCAGTCAATCATTCATGCAGTTGATTATGTTGTAAAATACAGGCAGGATGACACGAACCCTGCTCTGGCTTCTTCTATCATCAGATGGAATGATGGCGAAATTGAATTTATCAGAAAGTAATTAAAAAGCAAAACTGCTTTATATTTGCCGCCCTACATGGAAATTCAGTTAAACCATAAAGAAGAAATTATCGTCAATAAAATAGCCGAAGCCGCACAGGAACTGGGATTAGAGAGCTATCTGATTGGCGGTTTTGTGCGCAACAAAATACTTGGGCGACCTACAACAGATGCAGATATTGTTTGCCTTGGCGATGGAATAGAGTTGGCTAAGGCAGTTGCAAACAAATTTACAAAAGTGCCGGAGGTTAACTTTTTTAAAAATTTTGGCACTGCTCATATTCATACAAGCGATTTCGATATTGAGTTTGTTGGCGCAAGAAAAGAAAGCTACGCGAGGCACAGTCGTAAGCCCGAAGTAGAACCCGGAACCATTGAAGACGATCAAAACCGGAGAGATTTTACTATCAATGCATTGGCAATAAGTTTGAATAAAAATGATTTTGGCAAATTGATTGACCCTTTCGGTGGGCTGCTACATTTAGAAGAAAAAATAATTATAACCCCATTAGAGCCGGATCAGACTTTTAGCGATGATCCGCTTCGCATGATGCGCGCAATTAGGTTTGCTACCCAATTAAATTTTTCTATCGCACCTGAAACGCTGGAAGCTATTTCACGAAATGCAGAACGGATAAAAATCATTTCGCAAGAAAGAATTACAGATGAATTGAATAAAATTGTTCTGGCAAACAAACCATCAATTGGTTTTGACTTACTTTATAAAACCGGTTTGTTACAAATCATTTTTCCTAAAATGGTTGACCTTGTAGGTGCTGAAAATAAAGACGGTATCGGACATAAAGACAATTTTTACCACACTCTTCAGGTGTTGGACAATATTTCTCAAAATACAGACGACCTCTGGACCCGATGGGCAGCTATCCTGCACGACATTGGTAAGCCTGCAACAAAAAAATATGAAGATGGACACAGCTGGACTTTTCACGGGCATGAAGTAGTGGGAGGAAGAATGGTACCAAAAATATTTGCTAAACTAAAGCTACCGCAAAACGAAAAAATGCGTTTTGTAAAAAAATTAGTCGAACTCCATTTGCGCCCCATCAGCCTCACCAAAGAAAATATAACCGATTCTGCTATCAGAAGATTACTCTTTGATGCAGGAGAAGACTTTGAAGCCTTAATGATGCTTTGCGAAGCCGATATAACCAGCAAAAACAAACAAAAAGTCAGACGTTTTCTTGAAAATTTTAAATTAGTAAGAGAGCGCTGCAAGGAGGTGGAAGAAAAAGATCAGATACGCAACTGGCAGCCACCAGTGGATGGCAATCAGATTATGAAAATGTTCGGACTTGCACCTTCGAAACCGGTTGGCATTTTGAAAGACGCTTTGAAAGACGCTATCCTTGATGGAGACATTGCCAATAACTATGATGCTGCTATTTCTTTCTTAATCCAAAAGGCTAAAGAGATGGGTATTGCTCCGGTTTAGTCATTTTTACAATTAGAAGGTTTTATGGAAATTTTTTATCACTGCATCTTATAAGCAAAACTTACGCCGGCAAAGGTTTTTATAAGATTCTTTTTCATTCAGTGATTATGGCTGATGTATAAAGGCATAGCATTTTCATAGAAAGAATCTTGTGAGTTCATTTATTCATTCACTCATAAAAACCATCATTATGAAACAGTCAGAAATACTTGCCGCCGCTTATCTCGATATTGTCTTTGAAGGCAGAAATAAAGATTATGGCGCCTATCAGTTGAGAGCAACTTATGAAAAACGAATGTGGAAAGCGCTTCTAATCACCCTTGGGATTTTCTCCCTATTTGCAGGAGGGTTTTATTTGAAAAACGTTTTGTTTAAGGCTGAAAATAAAACCCGGTTTAGAATTACGGAAAGTGTAACTATTCAAGACATTAAGGCCGACAAAAAGGAAATACCTCCGCCTGTGGAACTTCCCAAACCGGTGGAAACACCCAAAATAAAAACCATTGAATTTGTAGTGCCTAAAGTGGTGCCGGACAAGGAGGTAGTAACCCCTCCGCCTACTCAAACCGAAATTGAAGAAGCAAAAATCAGCAATATCACTACTGAAGGCATTAAAGACGCAGGGGTAGTGCTTCCTCCTCAAACAATTGATAACAACAAAGGAATTATAGAAATCAAAACCTATAATGACGATAATGGTGGGAGGCCATTTGAAAAAGTAGAAATTGATGCAAAATATCCCGGGGGAAATAACGCCTGGAAAAATTTCCTGGAGCGCAATCTACGTGGTGATGTACCTGTTGAAAATGGCGCAACCGGCGGAACTTTCACTGTTGTTATTCAATTTAAAGTGGACAAAGGCGGCAACCTGAGCGACATTAAGCCGCTTACTAACTTTGGCTATGGCATGGAGCAGGAAGCAATACGTGTGATAAAAAAATCGGGTAAATGGATACCGGCCATACAAAATGGAAGTGAAGTAACTGCCTACCGCAAACAACCGATAACGTTTCAGGTAATGGAACAGTGATGTTCAAAGTTTGAGGTTTAAGGTTTTAGGTTCAAAGTTCAAGGTTCAAGGTTTTAGACGTTAGAATTTAGATTTGTGAATTGAGATTTATGATTTGTGATTGCAGATTGCAGATTACTGATAATCAATTTAAACTGCCTAAAGCATACAGCCTAAGGCCCATAGCTTTTTTCGCCGCAGCTCATTGCCGTAGCCGTAGCTTCTTAAGGTTTAAAGTTTGAGGTTTAAGGTTCAAGGTTTGAAGATTACATTAGACTTTAGATTTTAGATTTTAGACGTTAGATTTGTGATTTATGATTTGTGATTTATGACTTATGATTTATGATTGCAGATTGCTTACAGCCTAAGGCATATAGCCTAAAGCCTAAAAGCCGCAGCTCGTTAGGGTTTAAAGTTTAAGGTTCAAAGTTTAAGGTTTAAGGTTTCAGATTATGGATTGAAAATTATTGATTATCAATCGCTTAGAGCCTACAGCCTACAGCCTACAGCCTACAGCTTATATGGTCGCAGCCGATTATCGAAGCCGTAGCCTGTTAAGATTTAAAATTCAATAATTTAGTTGTAAATTTGCAACAAAATTCACAAATGACATTACACAGGGAAGGCAATGCCACTATCAGTATAGCCACATTATTATTTTTGGCAATTAATGCAATCAGTTATAAAGTTTTGTTCGAAAATTATTTTGCAATATTTATAATTCTTTTAATCATCACATTTTTTTTATTGGGAATCATTTTATGGTTTTTCAGAATTCCAAAAAGAACATTCACTTCGGATGACAATGTTATAGTTGCTCCTTGTGATGGCAAAGTGGTAGTAATTGAAGAAGTGCAGGCTGATGAATATTTTCCCGACAAAAGAATACAGGTTTCAATTTTTATGAGTCCGTTAAATGTTCATGCTAATTTTAATCCCGTAAGTGGCGAAATTGTATATAATCAATATCATAAGGGGAAATATTTAGTGGCATGGCATCCCAAATCTTCTACCGAAAATGAAAGACATACCAATGTTTATAAAACTGAGGGTGGCAAAGAAGTGCTCACCAAACAAATAGCGGGCGCTCTGGCAAAAAGAATTGTAAACTATAATGAAGTAGGTAAGAAAGTAAAACAGGCCGGTGAAATGGGATTTATCAAATTTGGCTCGCGAGTAGATTTGTTTATTCCCTCAAGTGCCGATATAAAAGTAAAATTGGGTGACAAAACCACGGGTGGCATTTCGGTAATTGCACAGTGGTAAAAAATTTGAGCGGCACCTACGGTACCGCTCATTTAATATGACAAACAATCGGATTTACAATTTTTCAAACCTTGCCTGAAAGAACCGCAGGTATTTTGGCTCGTACACCATTTTCATCCCTTTAATTTTATCACGCCTGTCAAGTACTCTGGCAGCAGATTCTGCAATCACGTCCATGTGTGCCTGTGTATATACCCTTCTTGGCAGCGTAAAGCGTACAAGTTCCAGTTTGGGGTAATAATTCTCTCCATTTGGTTTTCTTCCGGCAGATACGATACCCCTTTCCATAGTTCGGATGCCGGCATCCAGATAGATTTCAGCAGCAAGGGTTTGCGCAGGAAACTGATCCTGTGTAAGATGTGGCAGGAATTTTTTTGCATCCACAAAAATTCCATGACCGCCTGTTGGCCTCACAATCGGAATTCCATATTCCATCATCTGATTTCCGAGATACTCTACCTGGCCTACTCTTGCACGCATGTGATCGTCATGCACACTTTCTAACAGGCCAATTGCCAATGCTTCCATATCGCGGCCGGCCATTCCTCCGTAGGTATGCAAGCCTTCATAAACAACCACCATGTTTCGCGCTTCTTCAAACGCATCCCAATCATTCAATGCCAAAAAACCGCCTATGTTCACACAGGCATCTTTCTTTCCGCTCATGGTAGCGCCATCAGTCTGGTCACAAATTTCTCTCACAATTTCCTTAACCGATTTCTTTTCATATCCCTTTTCACGCTGTTGAATAAAGTAAGCATTTTCGGCAATCCTCGTCATGTCAAGCATGATTTTTATCCCATGCTTTTTAGTCAGCTTACGCAATTCCTTCAGGTTTTTCAGGCTGATGGGCTGGCCGCCGGCCATATTTACGGTGGTTGCTACACAGATATAGGGAATCTTCTTAGCGCCGTGTTTTTTAATAAGGCTTTCAACCTTATTTAAATCAATATCTCCCTTAAACGGATGTTCCGAGGTAGAATCATGTGCTTCATCAATAATCACATCCACGAAGGTTCCACCCGCCAGTTCCTGATGAAGCCGGGTAGTGGTGAAATACATATTGCCGGGCACAATGTCTCCTTTTTTTATCATAATTTGAGACAATATATTCTCTGCTCCCCTACCCTGATGCGTAGGCACTAAGTATTTGTAGCCATACACCTCCTGAATTACCTTTTCGAGATGATAGAAATTCTTGCTCCCGGCATAGGCTTCATCTCCCAGCATCATGCCACTCCACTGCTGATCACTCATTGCATTGGTACCACTGTCGGTAAGTAAATCAATATAAACATCTTCCGATTTCAGTAAAAAAGTATTGAACCCCGCCTCCTTCAGCGCTCTTCGTCTTTGAGCAGGCGTGGTCATCTTTATCAGCTCTACCATTTTAATTTTATATGGTTCGGCCCAACTGTTTTTGATTAATTTTTTCATAACAAAATATTTTTAAATTTCAACTTTATTTTTTCTAAGAAACCACAGGCTTTAGTTTTGCCGTAAAGTGCCGCAATAATTTCGCTTCTTCGGTAATTAGCAGCCCTTTATATTTTTTTCGGTTTTTAAAAACTTCAATAATTACTTCTGCCACATAATCTATATGGCTTTGAGTGTAAACCCTTCTGGGAATTGCCAGACGAACCAACTCCAGTTTGGAAGGAATCAGTTTCCCTTTTTCATCATATTTCCCAAACATCAGTGAACCGATTTCTACAGCCCTGATGCCTCCTTCTTCATACAATGCACAGCACAAGGCCTGCCCCGGATATTGGTCAACAGGAATATGTTTTAAAAATTCTTTCGCATCCAAATAAACAGCATGACCTCCTGCCGGTCGCATCACAGGCACACCTGCATTATGCAATTTTTCGGTAAGATATTCAATGCTACGTATGCGATATTGGAGATAACTTTCATCTACTACTTCTTCTAACCCGATAGCAATAGCCTCCAGGTCGCGCCCGGCAAGACCTCCATAGGTAGGAAAACCTTCGGTAATGATTAACAGATTTCTTGCTTCCTGAGCCAGATGTTCGCTTCGCAAGGCCAAAAAACCTCCAATATTGGCAATGGCATCTTTTTTAGCGCTCATGGTTGCACCATCAGCATAAGAAAACATTTCACGTGCAATATCAATCACCTGTTTTTTTGCATATCCTTTTTCACGGAGTTTTATGAAATAAGCATTTTCTGCAAAGCGGCAACAATCAATAAAGAGAGGAATTTTATATTGTTTGCAAATCTTGCTTACCTCTCTGATATTTTTCATGCTTACCGGTTGTCCACCACCCGAGTTATTGGTAACAGTAAGAATCACCATTGGAATATTTTCTGCGCCTTTCTCTTTAATCACTTTTTTCAACGCTACAGTATCCATGTTGCCTTTAAAAGGAGCAGGAATGGCAGGATGTTTACCTTCTTCACACACCAGGTCAATTCCTTCGGCGCCGCTAAACTCAATATTGGCGCGGGTTGTATCAAACAAGGTATTGCTGATAAAATATTTCCCCTTTCCACCCACAAGGCTAAATAATATTTTTTCGGATGCTCTGCCCTGATGAGTAGGTATGATAAATTCCATCCCGGTGATGCTTTGCACGGCATCTTTAAAACGATAAAAACTGGGGCTGCCCGCGTAAGACTCGTCGCCACTCATCATACCTGCCCACTGCCGGCTACTCATGGCATTGGTACCACTGTCGGTAAGCAGATCAATCAACACATCGTTTGAGTCTATCAAAAATGGATTGTAATGCGCTTTTCTTAATATTTTCGTTCTTTCTTCTTTTGTATTAAAATATATCGGTTCTACGGACTTAATCCGGAACGGCTCAATAATTGTTTTCATTCTATTAAATTTTTAGTAAATGGTATAATAATACAATTACATGTTTGGCATTTGGCCATAACCTGCAATACGGCAATACAGCAGAAAAATCTGTATAGCAAAAATTATAAAAAGTAGAATTAAGTAGGTTTGCGAAGAATTTTACTCCAAAGAATAAGAGCAGCCCTCATGCTTTTACTATGGTATTGGCAAACTTTCATAATGCAAAGATGAATAAAATAAATCATCTGAAACAAATATTTTTTAATTAACACTTTCAGAATTGACTTTTTCCATTATTTTTCAAAGACAATTAACTCAAATTATTCCAGTACTTTGATGAGTTTTGCAAAATGGCGCAAATAGTAACCCTCAAACCGGCTTTCTATTACACCTTTACTACTTGAAGAATGTAGAAAAATAATATCGGGTTGGGTTTGGGTGATAATGCCGATGTGGCTGATACCTTTGTTATCGCTACCGGTAAACAATATCAAATCGCCCGGTCGGGCCTCTTTCATTTCAATAGTTTTACCCATATTTTCATAATTATAGGAGGCTCGCGGGGCCTTGATTCCAAAGTGATTAAAAACTAAGAATAACAATCCCGAGCAATCTAATCCGGCCGAAGGATCTGCAGAAGCATATAGGTATGGCGTTCCTAAATAAGTTTTTGAGTAAGCAATGAGGTCATTTCGATTAATGTTCAATAATTTACCGGCCGCTAAAGACATTGTTGTTGAGCCTGTATTATTTGTGCTATGGGTAGCCACCGAATTTTCTTTAACAGGGCCGGCTTTCAGTTTTTTGGTACTGCTGCATGAAAAGAAAAGCATTGCAAAAACAAGAACCGAGAATAATGTAGCTGTTTTCATACATTCAAAAGGCAGAAATTAAATTATTTTGGCTTTACAATCCTTTTCCGAAATTATCATAAAAAAAATACAGTAGAGAATCATTCATCAATGAACTGATTAGCAAAAACTAATAATATCATTAACATCAAAAACCCTACTGTAGCACAAAAAGCCTCTCAGAAAGAGGCTAAAAAATCTTTTATAAAAAGGGATTAATATTTTCTATCGTAACCGCCACGGCTTCCGTAACCGCCGCCACCTTTTTTGTAGCCGCCGCCGCCGCCAAAGCTTTTCTTTTTGTAGCCACCACTACCACCTTCTTTTGGACGGCTTTCATTAACAACAATATTTCTGCCGTCAATTTCTTTACCGTTCAAAGCTTCGATAGCAGCTTTTGCTTCTTCATCATTGGCCATTTCAACAAATCCGAAACCTTTACTACGATTACTAAATTTGTCTAAAACGATTTTTGCAGAAGAAATTTCTCCAAATTCAGAAAATAAATTTTCCAACTCCTGATCACTCAGGTTCCAACTAAGATTACCAACGTAAATGTTCATTTTTAAAATAATTTTATAATAGAAAAAGTGCAAAACAGTACTAAAAAACCATTGAACATTTGTGATATTCCGGAACCTTATTACTGAGTGAACACCAAATAATTATCAAATATAGGTTAAAAAACAAGGTTTCCACCAAAAAAATATTTTTTTGAAAGAAAATCAACCAATAAAAAGCCAAAAAATGACCTGAAATATGCCCGTTTAATGAATAAAATTCCTGCCAAATAAAAATTATTCATGACACAATATATTTTTATGATATTTGTATTATTATTATTATCAATTAATTAAGCAATAAAATTAAAAATAAAGAATAAATAATAATAACTAATACCTATGAACCTCAAAAATAAATGCTACCGCCTATAAATTCTCTAAAAATTGAGTTAAAGGGAATTTTATCGGCATCTAATGGTTTGCAAAAAGACAACAGATTCAACAATCTTTCCTTTGTATCCACATGAATACTTTCTGTTCCAATCATATTTAAAACTTCTTCTGCAAAGGGACGCATGGCATTCAGTTCGTACAGCAGGCTCGAGTTAAACATAGCATCGGCTTCCTCCTCATATTTAAATATATTTTCATACTCACCTTTTCTTACACTATCCCACTGTTCAAGTGTAGCTTCGGGTTTAGTGCCTCTAAAACGAAAGCCTCTCACCATCCTGCGCATCAGCCTTACCTCGGTGGTAGGGATACGGTTAACCAAATCTACATTCAACTCAAAAAGAGCGCTAATGTACACCTTAAACAAAAAGTTTCGATGGATGCCCGGCAGCAGATTCGGATTTAACGCATGAAGCCCTTCAATAACTAAAATATCTGAATAGCCCAAATTCATAGTATTCGTTTGTGGCAACCTGGAGCCGGTTACAAAATCAAAAATCGGGGTCTGAACCGTTTCTCCATTAATCAGTTGCAGAATATGCTTTTGCAACAGCGGCAGATCGAGCGCATTCAAACTTTCAAAATCATAATTTCCATCGCTGTCGCGAGGCGTAAATTCCCTGTTTACAAAATAATCATCCAATGACTGCGGTATCGGCCTCAGCCCGTTTACTCTAAGCTGCATAGAAAGTCGTTGGGCAAAAGTGGTTTTGCCGGATGATGAAGGACCCGAAATAAGCACCACCCTAATGGCATGATGCGCCCTCAATATCAAATCGGCAATATCTGATATTTCTTTTTCCTGCATAGCTTCCGCAATGCCAATCAATTCATTGCCACGCCCCGCATCTATAAAACTATTGAGGTCAGGCATCAGTTCTATCCCAATATTACTCAGCCATGACTGGGTTCTTTCGTAAGTGGCCGCCAGTTTTTTGGGCAGCACCAAAGGCGACCCATCAATAGCGCCAATAGAAAAGTCGATGATAAAACCACCGGAAAACGGAATGATTCTAAACATTTCTGCCATTGAGGTATTGGTGTTGGCCGGATAAATAGTGCGCACCAGCTTATTTTCCAATTTGTAATGATAATAACCATCCCTTTTGTACAAAAATTTGATTGGACTATTATTGTTCACCCATTCTTTCATCCGAAACTCGATTTGCCTTACCTCCCTTACCGAAAGAACAGAACGGGCAAGCCTGCAAAACACTCCATCCTGAATAGAATAAGCTGTCTTTAAGTTATCATCAGGAAAAAGCGCTTCAGTTATTTTTATTAAGCCAAGCTTTGTTGTCTGCCGCCGTTGACGTAAATGAGTTTCTTCCATAGTCATTTCTTTTAAGTATTCAATTTCATATACTTTATCATGATTTTCAGAAAATTAATAAACAGCGAATCATTCTCATATTTGAGTGTTATAAAGTTACTTAATAATTAAAAGAAAAAGAAGAATTAGTTGAAGTGCTACCATTTATAACTTTGTATTCATACATCGGAACGGGTTATTAATTTTGGGCTTTGACAACCTCAAAATTATGGGAACTATTAGTCAATTATAATAACATGAGAAAAGTGCTATTATCAGTAAGATGCGTTGATAAAATAAACTCCACTGCACAAAAGTATCTTTTCGGGCTTGTTGTCGTTTGAACGGGAAAATAGACATTGGGAACCTATGAGTTCCAATAATTATTCAAAATAGTTCACTTTTGGTAGAAAACTTTATCCGATTTTCAATAATTATTGAATAACTTTTTGTATTGATAGAAATAATTCTATCTTTGAATAATCAGGCAAAACAAATATTGCACATGAAAAGATTTAAAGTAAAAGAAATCATCGAGACCTTAAAAGCAGACGGTTGGTTTCTTTGCAATCACAACGGAACCAGCCACCGGCAGTTTAAACACCCTGTTAAAAAAGGCAAGGTTACGGTGAATGGAAAGCCAAGTGATACTTTATCACAGGAATTATTAAACAGTATTTTTAAACAGGCAGGGTGGAAATAATCATTTAAAAAGCATAAAATGAAAAAGATTAAGGTATTAGTTGAATGGTCGGGCGACAACTTTAGCGCCGGTACTGGTGAAATAAACGGGATGGTGTTTGCAACTGGTAAATCGCTGGATGACGTAAAGGAAAAATTTACGGAAGCATTTAAGTTTCATATTGAAGGTTCTTTATCAGATGGCGATAAATTACCAGCTTATATAGTAAATGGAAAATATAAATTTGAATACGAATTGCAGGCATCCGCAATGCTTCATCTGGCAGATGGGTTAATTACCCGGTCGGCGCTTTCACGTGTTACCGGCATTAATGAAAAACAACTCAGCCACTATCTCACAGGACATCGAAAAGCTCGTTTGAAACAAAACGAAAAAATAGCTTTAGGGATTAAAACCATAAATAAACAAATTAACCATATAGCAAAACTTATATAACTTTTTTTGATAATTTCGCCCCTTGCCAACCATAAAATTACAGAGTACAATGGAGCCATTTGAGACAACCCAATAAAAAGTAATGAAGTATTGCTGACCGGCTACTGAGGTAGAAGACGGGAACTTTATTCACAAAACCAATGACCAACTGAGCTATTATATGTACCTAGCCGACCCCGACAGCCTGAGTAATGAGGAATGGGCTATGCGATATGAAGAGCTGGAATGGATTAGGCGAAAAGAGGCAGGAAAATAGACCCTATTTAAGGAATAGTTGAATTAAAAGTCGAATAAACCCAATGGCTATCAAGACCAAAAAAAGAAAACCCCAGATGTTCATGTGATATTCCACTACAAATTGTTTTCTACAAAGTTATCGCAAATAACACTGATTTAAGTGTTCTATTTGAATAAAAAGGCACAGCATACAGCATAAAGCCCAAAGCATATAAGCTTTGAATTGTTAGGCAAATGCATCTAAATTCACATTTAGGTAATCATTATCAATCCCAGAGGGATAAATTTATGATAGAACAGGATTGAACCCTATTTTCAGAATTCCAAAGAGGTGAAATGCCATCCCTACACGATTTTGAACACTACCAAATGATAATCTCTATTATGTCATCAGCCTTTCAGGCTTCTTTTCAGACTAAAAATCAGATGCGTTTGCCCTATTCGAATTGCTTTCTGCCATCAAGAAAAATTAAGATTTCAGCTTTTGATAAACTGACAGCAGTAACGGTGATGACACCTCCTTTGTTTTGCATACCGGCAAATTGCTCAATGTTGACTAACGTAATTGAATGTTTTATTTTCACAGTTTGTTACTATCAATTAAATGAGTTGACCGCATTTTTAGCGACTCCCTCTTTACTGCATACATAGCCTCCTCACAGCGTTTGCCAAGTAAACTTATGTTTTCAAATTTTTGGTCAAAACCATCAGCAGCAACCGTTTTTACGTTTTGCAAAAGTTCCAATAATAGGTATTAATATATTTGTTCATATCATTGGCTTTCTTTTTATCTTTGTGATAAGATAGTCAGAATAGCAGCTTTGGATTGCATTTTCCTTAGTGATGTTTTTCTGACTATTTCTTTTATTGTCCTGTCTTTATGTCTTTGTGCTTGTCCAACATATTTTGCAGTTTTACATATACCAAATTTATATATTTGGTTACTGAAAATAGGCAATTAGTTGACAAAAAAAGCAATCCTCATTTTAAACATTATCTCTGGCAACAATAATATTCTGCAGAAGAATCAGTTTTCTATGAAAAAATCTTAATGGAATTATTTTTCAACCACTTAAAATACTATTTGTTATAAAGTAATATCTACCTTTGCAAATTATTAATTTACAATTATGTCAGAAGTTTTAACTCAAACATTAACGTCGAAAGATTTTGTTACCGACCAGGAAGTACGTTGGTGTCCCGGATGTGGAGATTATTCAATTTTGGCACAAGTGCAAAGAGTAATGCCTACATTGGGTATTCCTAAAGAAAATATTGTATTCATTTCGGGTATTGGTTGCAGCAGCCGCTTTCCTTATTACATTGATACTTTTGGTATGCATTCAATTCATGGAAGAGCCACTTCCATCGCCTCCGGCCTAAAAGCTTCCAGGCCCGAATTGAGCGTATGGGTAGTAACCGGCGATGGCGACAGCCTTAGCATTGGTGGCAACCATACCATTCATTTACTTCGCAGAAATTTAGATATCAACGTTTTATTGTTCAACAACCAGATTTACGGTTTAACCAAAGGTCAATACTCTCCTACTTCTGAACAAAATAAAATCACTAAATCAACCCCTTACGGAAGTATAGATTATCCTTTCAATCCGGCTTCACTGGCTTTAGGGGCTAATGCAACATTTTTTGCACGCAGTATGGACCGCGACCCCAAACACCTGCAAACAATGTTACTGAGGTCGCATAAACATAAAGGAACGTCTTTTTTGGAAATATATCAGAACTGTAACATCTTTAATGATGGCGCTTTTTCAGTTTTTACCGAAAAAGATACCAAACCCGAAGAAACATTGTTTCTCGAACAAGGTAAACCATTGGTGTTTGGAAAGGACAACAATAAAGGTCTTCGCTTAGACGGTTTTCAACCGCAGGTAGTTACGGTTGGAGAGGATTTCAGTATAGATGATTTGTGGATACATGATGAGCATGATATTTACAAAGCACAGATTTTGGCACGCATTCATGATGATCCAGCTATTGCCGACCATCTGCCCCGTCCGTTTGGTGTGTTTTACGAAAATGACCGCTCTTGTTATGAAGATATTATGAAACAGCAAATTGAAGATGCAGCAAAATCCAAACCGGCGAACCTGAATACGCTCCTCAAAGGAAATGAGGTTTGGACTATACAGAATTAGGCAAGGATTTCATACTTAATATATTTAAAAATGCCACTGGATTTCAGTGGCATTTTTAATTCAAACTATTTTATTGCTTCCCCGCCGGTTCCAAAGGCACAGCTTTTTCTATTGTTTGCTTGCCCGGCATTGTAGTTTCATAAAAATATTTATTGTATGTATTATTAAGGTTCCTGTAGGAACTACCATCCCATAAAAATGCTATGATAAACCATACAAACAATAGCATGGGTAAGATAATGGCGACAATAAATCTTTTGAGTTCATCGCCCAGGTGCATGAAAACAGAAACTATATAATAAGCCTTCAACATTGTGAGAATACAAATAACACCCTTTAGAAACAACACCAGGGAATAACTGGGCGGTGTTGCTCCTTTATGCAATAGATAAATGGTAAAACCTAATGCCAACTCGATCAGTGTAATTATCGATAGGATAATGGTTGTTTTGATTACCCTTTTCTTAAAAGAAGAAGTTTCCTGATGATGTTCAAATGTAATTTCTGGAGATATAACAGATGCTTGTTCCATATTATTTTAATTTCGAAAAATGAATTGAAGAAATTTATACAAGATAAAATGCCATAAACACAAATACCCATACCAAATCTACAAAGTGCCAGTAAAGTCCGGCCTTTTCGATCATCAGATAATGACCTCTTCTTTCAAAAACATTTGCACGGGTCATTAATAGCATTATAATATTGATGATGATACCACTAAACACGTGGAAACCATGGAATCCGGTAATACCAAAGAAGAAGCCTCCAAAAGCTACCGGCCCTGTTTCTCTTATATGGATATTGGAATTGGCTATCATGTTCACCAACTCAGATTTTTGCGAAGCCAGCAATTGGGCATGGCTCATATCACTCAGGTGATTTTCGCTCACCACCGATGCAAGCGTATTTATAGAGGTATTGTTCAATGCATCTGTAAGTGCCTTGCCCTGTACTAATTCTCCCCACGGATTAATATTTGTTGCCTGACCAATCAGTTCAATATGGCCGCTCACCACTGTAGGGTGTTCGCCAAAATAAAGGTGATTCCACTCCCATGCCTGACAGCCTAAGAAGAACAATCCGCCGATGATGGTCCAAATCAGCCATTTTTCTACCTCCTTTTGATTCCGATTATGCCCTGCATGTACCGCCAGCACCATTGTTACCGAACTGAGGATGAGCACAAAGGTCATCACACTTACAAATGCGAGCGGCAGATTGGCATGGCCGGCAAAAGGAAATGCGTTAAATACAACTGAAGGATCGGGCCAGTAGTTCTGACTGAAACGAACGGTACCATAAGATATCAGAAATCCCCCAAAAGTGAAAGCGTCACTCACAAGGAAAAACCACATCATTAGTTTGCCATACTCCAGATTGAACGGACTTTTGCCTCCGCCCCACCAATTAATGCCTTTGGATGATAATGCTGTTGATTGGTCCATAAACTTGTTTTATAATAATTTTTAAGCTGTTATTAAAAAGAAAACCATCAAATAAATCCATAAAATATCTACAAAATGCCAGTAAATCCCCATCACTTCTACAGGCACTGCACTGTAAGATTTTGTTTTACCAAAAAATGATCGCAAAAACATAATAGCCATAGCTACAAAACCTCCCAAAACATGAAGCGCATGTAAACCTGTGATGACATAGAAAAACTGGCCTGCACCTGATGACCCTTTAAATCTTACGTTTTGGCTCCAAAGCTCCGAGTAGCCTATAAATTGACAAACAATAAACAGCAATCCCAGAACCAGTGTAGTTCCCAGCAGCGCTCTATATTTTTGCATTTCACGATTTCTAAATTTTTGCAAAGCCACATAAATCGTAATGCTGCTCAAAAGGATGACTACTGTGGACACCCAAAAAATCTTGGGGATTGCCATAGTTCTCCAACCTGAAAAATTGCTTTTTACAATATATGCGCTTGTTAGCCCGGCAAACATCATTATAATGCTGGCAATAGCTACCCAAAGTGTAAATTTTAAAGGATGTAGTTTATTGTTTTGTTCCTGCGCCACTGTTGTAACAATCATTTGTTCAAAATTCTTTAATTATTTTTAAATTTTTGCAAGTAATAATGCCAGTAATACTACAGGCAAATAAATATAGCTGCCAAACATCACTTTTCTGGCAGATGGTACATCCATTTTCTTATACAAACCTACCGATCTTAGGATCATAAAAATATTGGCTCCCACAATTAAAATCATTCCTATTATCCCTCTGATGCCATCCAAAGAACTTATATCTGTAAAAAAAGGAGCCAGAGTAATTGGGGTCAACAGCAAAGAATAAATTACCGTTTGCAAAGCGGTAAATTTTGTAGGGCCTTTGTCGCTTGGCAACAATTTAAACCCAACCCTGCTGTAATCTTTATGAGCTACCCAGGCTACCGCCCAGAAATGTGGGAACTGCCACAAAAACTGAATACCAAACAGAATGATTCCTCCCATCCATATTATTTCCTGCCCGGGTACAAAGCCGGCTACCCAACCTATAAGGCAAGGTAAAGCGCCTGGCAAAGCTCCCATAAGTACTGCAATAGAATTTACCTTTTTTAGAGGTGTGTAAACAAACCCATAAAGAAACAAACTCAGCGATGCCAGAATACCGGCCGTCCAATTAAAATAATAACCCAGTATAAAAACACCCAAACTTCCCGTTAGTATAGCAAAACCCCAGCCTTGCTCGGGTGTAATTTTACCGGCTGCAACAGGCCTCCTGAAAGTACGTTTCATTTGTGCATCTGTATCCTTTTCCAGTACCATATTGATAGCATTTGCTCCTCCGGTAACCAACATACCGCCAACAAAAAGCAAAATAATTCGTAAGGCATCATACTGAACTTCGGGAACCAACAGATAGCTGATGACACTGCTAAACACTACCATTATACTCAAAGATGGTTTTGTCAGCTGTACAAAATCCTTTAAACCAGCCTGTTTTTCCAAAATATCTGTATTTAATGCTTCAGCCTTGTTCACGAAAAATAAATTCTCTTAATGTACCGATTCATTTTCTCCCGGGCCTTCTGTTTGCAGTATAAAATCTCTTCCGTCTTTGCTATAGTCATAAGCCCATCTTTTTACTTCCGGAATTTCACCAACCCAGTTTCCGTGTCCGGGGTTAATAGGCGTTGTCCACTCCAACGTAGTGGCACTCCAAGGATTGATTGATCTGCATCTTCTTCCCTTATACATTGAATAGAAAAAGTTAAACACGAATAAAATTTGTGCAAGGAAAACGATGATGGTTACCACGCTTATCATTGCATCCAAAGCATGAAATTGACTAAAGCTCACCCACATGCTTTTGTCTAAATAACGCCTTGGCATACCTGCCATTCCCTGGTAGTGCATTGGCCAGAATATCAAATAAGCTCCTGCCAATGTAACCCAGAAGTGTATATAACTCAAAGTATTATTCATATATCGACCAAACATTTTGGGAAACCAGTGATAGACACCTGCAAACATTCCAAAAAATGCTGCCACACCCATAACTAAGTGGAAGTGAGCAATATTGAACATGGTATCGTGCAAGTGAATGTCAATTGTAGAATTACCGAGCCAAATACCCGTAAGACCTCCCGAAATAAAGAAACTAACAAATCCTATGGCATACAACATTGAAGGTGTAAATCGAATATTACCCCTCCAGATGGTTGTAAGCCAGTTAAATACTTTTATAGAAGAAGGTACCGCAATCAATAACGTCAGTAGTACAAATACCGATCCAAGGAAAGGGTTCATACCCGTTACAAACATGTGATGCGCCCATACAAACAACGCCAGCACACAGATTGCCAGTAGCGAACCGATCATGGCTGTGTATCCAAAAATGGGCTTTCTTGCATTAATCGCCAAAATCTCTGACACTACTCCCATCGTAGGAAGAATAATAATATACACCTCCGGATGACCTAAGAACCAAAATAGGTGTTGAAATAAGATGGCGCTTCCACCTTCATTGGATAAGGCCTGACCTGCCACAAAAATATCACTCAGGTAAAAACTGGTACCCAGATTTCTGTCGAAAAGCAATAAAATCAAACCAGATAATAATACAGGAAAAGCCAACGCTCCCAAAATAGCCGTAAACAGGAATGACCAAATCGTTAAGGGAAGGCGGGTCATACTCATGCCTTTGGTACGCAGGTTTAATATGGTTGAAATATAATTCAGATTACCCAATAATGAAGACACCACAAATAGCGCCATCGAAATAATCCATAAATCCATTCCCACTTTCGAACCACTGGATGCCTGTCCCAGAGCGCTTAAAGGAGGATAAGCCGTCCAACCTCCAGATGCAGGACCTGTTTGTACGAACAAGGAAGAAAACATAATAATACTGGCTATAAAGAAAAACCAGTAGGAAAGCATATTCATAAATGGCGAGGCCATATCGCGCGCACCCACTTGCAGCGGAATCAACATATTTGAAAATGTGCCGCTCAATCCGGCTGTAAGCACAAAAAAGATGAGGATTGTGCCGTGCATTGTAATTAATGCATAATAAAACTCGGCATGTATTTTTCCTCCTTCGGCCCATCGGCCAAATACGGTTTCCAAAATAGGGAAACTATGGTCAGGAAATCCCAACTGTAGCCTGAATAATACCGAAAAAAGTCCACCAATCAATGCCCAAATGATACCCGTAACCAGAAACTGTTTGGAAATCATTTTATGATCTGTACTGAAGATATACTTAGTTATAAAAGTTTCTTTATGATGATGCACATGTTGTTCTTTATGACCAACCTCGCGTGAGGCAATCTCCGGTTGCATATTTAAAATATCACTCATTTTTTTCTTTATTTAAAGATAGCCGACGTAATAAAATTTTACTTTGGTTAGGAATTAGTTCGTTGCAGGGATAGCCGGGGTTGATGCCGAAACCTGATCGCCCGCGGTGGTTGTTGTTTCTTTTTTGATGGTAGCCCATTTAGGCTTTTTGTTTTTCATCCATTGATCAAACTCCTGCTGTGTTTCTACCAATATTTCACCTCTCATACCTGTATGTCCTGCGCCACACATTTGGTCGCAGGCAATTTCATACACAAAATCGGAATTGCCGGTTTCCTTTTGCATTTGCTTGGTAGTTTTTATGGGCGTAAACCATATAGTGGTAGGTGTGCCCGGTACTGCATCCATTTTCAACCTGAAATGTGGCAGGCCCACACTGTGTACAACATCTTTGGCCCCGATTATTAATTTTACCGGTTTATTAACCACCAGATGCATTGGTTCGCCGCTTACATAAATATCATCATGGTTGGCTGCATCATCCCATATCTGACCAAGTGGATTGTCGTTTGCCAAATCAATGTTTTTATAATATTTTTTCCCTAAAATACCATCATTTCCCGGATAACGAAACTCCCATTTGAACTGACTTCCGGTTATTTCCACCAACATTGAATCTTTTGGCGCAGCACCTGTTATCTTATACCAGGTAATCAACCCAAATACTATCAGTATTGCCAAAACAATTGCCGGAACTGAAGTCCAGATAAGTTCCAACTTATTATTATGAGGGAAATAGTAAGACTTACGCTCATCAGACTCTCTATATTTAAAAGAATACCAGAACAACAAAATTTGGGTTATAAAAAACACAATACCTGTAATGATAAGCGTGTATTTTATCATTTCGTCCACAAGGATACCATGATCCGAAGCTGCGCTTCCAAATTTTAATACTTTATCACCTAATGTGTGATGTGTCCAATAAACGCCAAAAAGCCCTACTATCAAAAAGCCCAGCAGCATGTAGGCGCTTATTTTATTGGATTGTTTTCGCGATTTTTCTTCACCGCGAATGATAGCCATTAAATCATTTGCCTTGGCAATTTGAATAACTATATAAAAACCCAATAATAAGATGAGAATAATCAGAAAAGTTTGCATAAAAGAATCTTGTTAATTAAGCGAGTGTAAAATAATGAAAATATGATAAATATCATGTTTTGATTTTTATTTTTTATAAAAACTATAAAAAAAATCCGCCAAACGACGGATTTTTTATTTTAAGTAATGTTTTTCTCCCTTTTTACGAACTCTTTTTTCTAATTCTGTTTACAAAACTACCTGCTTCGGCTATTTGCCAGAATACCAACGCAGCCAAAACAGCTATTACCAACAGTATAAAATAAACTTGCATAATTTCAAATTTAACTATATCAAAATTACTTAATAATTTTTAAAATTGTTATTAAGTGTGATGAATAACACTCTCTTTCACAAATGGGTGGTTAGTAGCAATGAGCGGATATTTACTCAAAGTTCGCCCAACAAAATAAATAATCAAACCTACAAAGAATAATGCAATTCCCAGAATGAGCAGCAAATTGGGAGCCTTATCAGGCGATACTGCCGGAAATACCATTTGATAAAAATCTAACCAGTGACCAAAAATAACTAACAATGCAACATAAGTAACAATGGTGTAGTTACGCTTAGAATCGCGGCTCATAAAAATTAAAAGCGGCACTATAAAGTTTATGATAAACATTGTCCAGAAAACAATAGAATAAAAGCCCTTTGTTCTTGACTGAAAATAAACGGTTTCTTCAGGTATGTTGGCATACCAGATAAGCATAAATTGCGAAAACCACAAATAAGTCCAGAATATTGAAAACGCAAAAATAAATTTACCCAAATCGTGAAGGTGTTCTTTATTAACTATTCCTAATAGCCCTTTATTTTTAAGATAAATTACAAAAAGTGTAATTACTGCTACTCCCGTAACAAATGTACTCGCAAATGTGTACCAGCTATACATAGTACTATACCAATGCGCATCAATACTCATCAGCCAAAGCCAGGGAATAGAAGACATCACTGTCAATGCAAATACAATCATAAACAAACCGGCAGTTACCGTATTTTTAAACTGAAAATTATATTTCTGCTTTGGATTTTCCCATGAAGTTTCATCGGTACTGCGTGAAAGTTTGCGCATTTGCCAACCCAACAATGACCAGAAGAATACGGTAAGGATGGTTACTACTGTGAAAAATGTAGGATTCAAAAATCCTTTTTTAAAATTAAGCACACTGTCATGCTCCACATGAGCTGCATCAGTCCAATGGTAGATTACATGATTTCCGCCGTAAACAATTGAAAGCAGAATTACAACAGCAATTACGCCAATTATTGGAACCATTGCTGAAACAGCCTCTGTAACTCTTGTAAAAGCTATTTGCCATCCTCCCCATGCCAATGCAGTTGCACACATAAAGAACATTGTAGCATTGCATATCATGAGAAAAAACACACTATTTTGTAGCAAGGCTGCCCAAAACACGGCATTATTGGCTTGTTGTTCTTCGGGGGTGGCAGCAGCGCCATGCGTTGTAATGTACAAAACAATAGCGGCTA
The DNA here is from genome assembly GCA_023957575.1 of Chitinophagaceae bacterium. Lineage (GTDB taxonomy): Bacteria > Bacteroidota > Bacteroidia > Chitinophagales > Chitinophagaceae > Niabella. The sequence goes on from JAMLGU010000011.1 coordinate 70,036, forward strand.
ACAGACCTACGGCCATCAGTATAAAAGCAGTAGTGTTATACTTTTTTGAAGGAATAAATTTTTCAGCTGTTGACATTCCGATTCTTTTATTAATTCTAAATAATTTATTTCTGTTTTTTATTTTGCAGCAGTGCTGTCCGAAGCAGCCGCAGCCGTAGCTGTTTTACCCTGCTTACTTCTAATAAATTTGATAATCTCCCACCGTTGAATAGGTTTCAGCTGAGAGGCATAGCTACCCATTGCTCTGATACCGTAAGTGATGGAATGATACATCGTGCCGTCGGCCAAGGCTATGACATCCTTATCCATAAAATTTTTAGGCGCTGCTGTATATGGTCCGTTGCCGCCATTAAATAAGGGGCCGTTGCCATCTAATTTTGAACCATGACAAATACCGCAGTTTATTTCATACAATCTTTCAGCTTCTTTCAGGTCAACATTGGCTACAGTATCTAATGGATTCTTTACATTTTTTGACAGGGCATACCCCAAAGAATCATTTTTATAAGGATACACAAAACCTAAATCATCATCCTGAGCCACAGTTCCTTCTACCGGCAATCCGTTGTAGGAACTAACGCCTGCCTTCTGCAATGCATCGGTTGGGGCATAAGTTTCGTATGCAACACTATAAGCCATGTCGGGCATGTAAGAATAACCGGGATTATTATTTCCGGCCCCGCAGCCTACTAACAATCCGCCTGCTATTATTGTGCCTATTAAAAAATATTTTTTCATATTCTGTTTAAGTCTCTTTTTTGAATTTAGATATCAGACGTTAGACATAATTTTTTTAAAATTAGAATAATCGTCGCCTATACTTCCGGTACCGGTTTACCAAACTTCACTGTATCCTTATCATAAGTACCAAACCACCAGCCGGTTTCTCTGTGCTCTACTTTTACATCTGCAGCTCCGGCGCTTTGTAAAAATGCAACCGCTTCTGCCTCATTGGTTTTATCGGTACATTCTATGGCCATTAAAAACGTGTCGTCAGTAATTTTTGGGCTAAAATGATCTTTCTTTACAAACGGCGCCAATTGACAAAGCCAGCAGAAAGTAAGTACCATACCCACTGCAGCAAATAATACTGTCAGCTCAAAAATGATGGGAATCCATGCCGGAAGCGAAAAGAAGGGCTTACCGCCAAAGTTCAACTGCCAGTCAACCGTAAGCGCCCAGGTGATAAAACCAATTGCGGTAGCGGTTCCGGTGATACCATAAATAAAACCGGCAATGTGCAGGTCAGTGTCTTTTTGCCCCATTACTTTGTCTAATCCATGAATTGGAAACGGCGTATAAACATCATAAAGTTTATATCCCGCCTTACGAACTTTCGTAACCGCCGGAAATAATACTTTTTCATCGTAAAAATTACCCGTTATAAATTTTTTGATTGCCATTTATATTAATCGCTTTTATTTTGATAATTAGTGATGTGCGTTAGCATGTTCAAATGCTTCCAATGACTCTTCTTCTTCAGTTTTCATTGCTTCTTTGAAATTGTCGCCACTGCGTTTCAGAATATGCTTAATTTCAGCTATCGCAATAACAGGGAAGTACTTAGAAAACAGGAAATAACAGGTGAAGAACAAACCTATAGTACCCAGGAAGAAGCCAACCTCCCATAATGAAGGCGAATAATAAGTACTCCATGAACTCGGAAGATAATCACGATAGATGGAGGTAACGATAATCACAAATCTTTCGAACCACATACCAATATTTACCAGAATACTCATAAAGAATGTAACCAGTATATTACGTCTCATTTTTTTGATCCAGAATATTTGCGGAGACAGTACGTTACAACCCATCATAATCCAATAACTCCAGCCATAAGGACTATTCAGGTTCACCCTGTTCTCTTTAAAGGCAAACCACTCAAATGGTACCGCACTGTACCATGCCATGAACAACTCCGTGAGGTAAGCAATACCCACAATTGAACCTGTAAGAATAATTACCTTATTCATTACGTCAATATGTTCGATAGTAATATATTCTTCAAGATTTAAAACTTTGCGGGTTACCAATAAAAGTGTTTGCACCATTGCAAAACCACTAAATACCGCACCGGCTACGAAATAAGGCGGGAAGATGGTTGTGTGCCATCCGGGAACAATTGAAGTGGCAAAGTCGAAAGATACGATAGTGTGTACCGAAAGTACAAGAGGCGTAGCCAAACCGGCCAGTACCAATGAAAGCGCTTCGTGCCTTTGCCAGTGTTTGGTGCTGCCTGTCCAGCCGAAAGAAGCCAGACCATAAAACCATTTCCTCCATTTTACTTTCGCTCTGTCGCGCAGGGTAGCCAAATCAGGCAACAGGCCTGCATACCAGAATAAAAGGGAAACGGTAAAGTAGGTAGAAATTGCAAACACGTCCCACAGCAGCGGAGAGTTAAAATTCACCCACAGTGGTCCGCGGGTGTTTGGATAAGGCATTACAAAAAATGCGTTCCACACACGCCCCATGTGCCAGATAGGAAACTGACCGGCACACATTACTGCGAAGATAGTCATTGCCTCAGCAGCACGGTTTACCCCGGTTCTCCATCCTTGCCTGAAAAGCAACAAAATGGCAGAAATCAGTGTTCCGGCGTGACCAATACCCACCCACCACACGAAGTTGGTGATATCCCAACCCCATCCGATGGTTTTATTGAGGTTCCACTGCCCCACACCATACATAACTTCCATAGTAACCGAAACGATTCCAAAAATCAGCAATGCAGCCGAAATAAGAAACCCAGTCCACCAAAGCGCACTCGGTTTTGCCTCCACCGGACGGCAAATATCCTCCGTTATCTGGTGGTAGTCTTTACTTCCTACTACCAATGGCCCTCTGGCCTGCGATTCGTATCTGTTTAATGACATATCCTGTTATAAAATATTTCTAATAATTTTTTGCCTTATTTTGAACTATTGACCTCAATTGTCGTTATTACCTTTAGTTTGTTCAAGATACTTTCTGTTTCTTTCTATAAATTACGCTTCATCACTATTCAGAAAATTTTTCAATTCTTACTTTATCTTCAATAGCCTTTCCTAATTTTTTTACCCGCCATGTTCACTGTGTTCAGTTCCACCGGGCATCTCTTCCGTATTTCTGATTTTTGCCAGATAACTTACATTTGGCAATACGTGCAATTGCTCCAGAGAATAGAACAACCGTTGCGGATTGTCAAATCTCACTTTATTAATATGGCTTTCATTGTCATGCAGATTACCAAATACAATCGCATCTGTAGGACAAGCCTGCTGACAAGCAGTTTTGGCTTCTCCGTCTCTCAATGGCCTGTTTTCTTTCTTAGCCTGTAGTTTGGCATGTTGTGTCCTTTGAATACAGAAAGAACATTTCTCCATCACACCTCTTGAGCGCACCGTTACATCAGGGTTGAGTACCATTCTGCTCACCGGATCATTCATTTGATGCACTACAGGATCCAATTTACCCACCACCTTTTGGTTCTGATTGTTCGGGAAGCTGTCGGCTCCTGTATAATCAGCCCAGTTGAAACGGCGTACTTTATATGGACAGTTATTGGCACAATATCTGGTGCCAATACAACGGTTATAAGCCATCTGGTTAATGCCTTCTTCACTATGAGTAGTAGCTGCCACAGGACACACATTTTCACAAGGGGCATTGTCACAATGCTGGCACATCATTGGCATAAATACCACGCCTTTTACATCATCAGGATTTTTCTCATCACTGATGAAATAACGGTCAATACGCAGCCAGTGCATATCGTGATAGCGAAGCACCTCTGCCTTACCTACCACCGGCACATTATTTTCGGCATGGCAGGCTACCACACAGGCGTTACATCCATTGCACACGTTCATGTCTATGTTCATGCCCCATTTCAGGCCTGGTTGGTCATGTACCCCATAAAGTGTTCCTTCTTTTCTGAAATCGCCTGTTTTTTTGGCATACTTATTTACCAGTTCCTGACGCCATTCTTTTACTTCATTCGGATTCTTCTTAAAGTAAGCCAAAGTAGTCTCACGCAACACTTCCACCCTGTCCTCATAAGAATTATGAATTTGGGTCTGTGCTACTTTTTCTTTTCTCTTGGCATCGGTAACTGTTACATTAATAGCTTCATAGCTGATCGTGTCTCCACTGAGCGAAGCAAACGGAAATACGTTTTTACCCACTCCGGCAGCAGTTCTGCCCAATTTGTCGCCACGTCCGTAACCTACAGCGATAGCAATGGTATTGGCATTCATGCCCGGCATTACCAATATCGGCAGTTCGATACTGTTGTTGCCGCTTTGTACTTTAATTACCGGTTTATCGGGATAATATTCGTAATCAATATCCAACTTAATACCCAACTCTTCTGCTTTTTTCATAGAAATCAAAGCACAGTTGCCCCAGTTTGATTTTGTAACAGTATCGGGCAACTCCTGAAGCCATGGGTTGGTAGCTCCTGATCCGGAGCCAATAGCTATTTTTTGATATAAAACCAATTCATCTTTTCCTCCGGCAGGATAGCCGGCAATAGCAGTTGCGGCCGCACTTAATGCACCGCCACTATACGAACCGCCGCCACCGGCAGTTGTTTCAACAAATCCGTTTTGCAATGCTTTGCTATAAGCAGATTCGCCACCTAATTTTCCCTGCCAGTATTCTTTGAAATAAGCATCGTAATTTTTATCACTGCCACTCCATTTCAACAAAGAAGACTGAAAGGAGCGGGTCTTAAACAAAGGATGAATAGTAGGTTGCATAAAACTTACTACACCTGCCTTTGGTTCAGCATCTCCCCAGCTTTCCAGAAAATGGTGTGAGGGGATAATATATTTGCACAATTCGGTTGTTTCGTCTAATCTGTAACCGAAAGAAACCGAAGTTTTAACTCCTTTTAATGCTTTTGCAAATTTTGGAGCGTCAAAATAGTCATAAGCCGGATTAGCGCCGTAAATCAGAATGGCGCCTACCTGGCCACCTTCCATTTGAGCAATGAGATCGGCAAATTCTTTATCAATACCTTTGCGCGAATTGTTGGCAGCTGCAAAATCAATGGTGGCGCCATAAGCGCCAATGGCATTATTGATTGCATTCACAACCGTTTGAATATTTGCATCATTGCTGCCACACACTACCAGCCCTTTGCCGGAAGCAGCTTTCAATTCGGTAGCCACTTTTTCAATACCGGCCTTCAATTTTGCATCGGCAATATCCGGTGCGGTAGCACCTCCACCCACAGCAGCCAGCAAGGCCAGTGCAACAGCTCCGGTTTGTGACGGGCGGTGTGTAAAGCGCTCATCGGCATTGGAACCTGTCATGCTGAGATAGCTTTCAAACTGGTAGTGCTTACTGATTTTAGGGCTGGCTTCATCAATTCGGCGGCCTTTGGCATAACCTGCAGCCTGTCCGATTGGATCGAGCCAGGTACCCAGAAAATCAGCGCCCAAACTCACAATTACGTCAGCAGCATCAAATTTGTAAGACGGCAATTTTCTTCCAAAACCTGATGCCTCATTCGCCTGTAAAATACCGCTGTAGCTTACAGGGTCATATTGAACGTGCTTCAGATTAGGATATTTTGAAATAATTTCTAAGGTAGATGGAGAATTGATAGTGCCGGATAGCAAAACTACATTGCCTGCAGATGCCAATTCAGCCATGATGGCTTTATCAATATCTTCAAATGTCGATTCTTCAAACTTATCGCCCTTTTTGATTTGAGGAAAACGCAGGCGATGGGTGTCATACAGGTCCAGCACTGAAGCCTGAACAGCTGCAGAAGTACCTCCTTTGGTGTACGACAAATCATTTCCTTCAATTTTTATGGGCCTTCCTTCTCTCACTTTAGCCAAAACCGGCACCGCATAGCCGTCCTGAATATATGTAGTAGCATAAAATTTAGCTTCACCCGGAACTACATTGTCCGGTCTGATAGCAAATGGAATAGCATGACGCACCTTGGTTTTACAACTTGCCGCCATAGTAGCAGCCGCTGTGCTGAAACCCAGATACTTCAGGAAATCTCTTCGTGGGGATTTAGTGTCCAACAGTTCCTGACTCTCAAAATCTCCAAAAGGCAGGTCTTCCTGAAACTCATTACGATTTTTCTTGTTAAAACTTTCAGGATCATTTAGTTGTCCGAAGCCTTGCCAGTACTTTTTTTGGCTCATTATATCAATTTGAAATTTTGATAATTATTAATAAAATCTTGTTCAATCTCTCCGCAAATAATCATTTTCTCAATATATATAAATTTTTGTTTATTTAGTAGTGGCATTTCTGACACTCAATTCCACCGATATCTTTTACTGTAACACTATCCATTTTACCCGATTTAATATCATTATGGAATTTTTCGTAAATGCTGTAAAACTGATTTCCGGAGCCGGCATCCTTGTTGAAGTTCACCGCAGTTTGCCTGTGGCAGTTTACACACCACCCCATACTCAGTTCGGCAAATTGAGTAACCTCATTCATTGCTGTTACTTCACCATGGCAAGTCTGACATTGTACATTTCCTACTCTAACGTGTTGACTATGATTGAAATACACATGATCGGGCAGGTTATGAATTTTTACCCATTCGATAGGTTTTGCCTTTGATTCATCCCAATTATTTGGATTTTGAGGATCAAAACCGGCGTATTTAAACAATTTTTGAATTTCGGCAGTACCGTCAACCATTGCACCTGAAGCATCGGTAAGTTGCTCACCGTTATATTTCTGAATGGTTTTATGGCAGTTCATACATACGTTTACCGAAGGAATGGCTGCTGTTTTGCTTTCCCAGGCATTTCCATGACAATACAAACAGTTGATCTGATTGATTCCGGCATGAACTTTATGGGAGTAGAAAATTGGTTGTAGGGGTTCATAATGAATCTGACGATTCATATTAATCATTGCCTTTGAGAAATAATAACCGCTCACTGTAAATAAGATGATACCAATCGTTGCTAAATAAACCTTATTTCTAAAGAAAGGTAGCGGCTCCACAGTGGGTATGCCTTCTACATCGTTGGCCAGTCTTTTCAATCTGCGGTTTACAAACATCAGGGTTATGGCTATCAATGCCAGAACCAAGGTAACAATGGCAAAAATCCAATTATTTTGAGATTCACTGGTTGCCGGTTTGGCAGCGCCTGCAGCAGGGGCCGGCTGATCTAACTTTCCGGTAAATTTGGCATCAATATATGCCAAAATATTATCAATTTGGGCATCAGTAAGATCTTCAAACGGAGTCATCACCACCGGTGTAAGTTTGGACACCTCTACCGCTTTTGGATAACCCGAAGCAGTTAATGCGATATTATTTCTTATCCACTCATGCAATTTTCCTTTGTCATCCCATTGTGCTTCTATGCCTCCCAATGCCGGTCCAATACTGTTGGATTTCATATCACCGGAGTGACAAGCCTGACACTTGGAAGTGAAAAGCTGCTTACCTTCTTCAATTCCTGCACTATTGCCACCTGCGGCCTTAGTACTATCCTGTGCTATGGAAGCCGAAACCGTAACGGCGAATAGCGTTATCATAATTAATGTTAGTCGGTTAAGTATATACTTATAATTAGTCATAAAAGCATAAAATCTTAAAGTGGATAAAAACCTCTGAATAAGTGCAAAAATAAGGTTCACTATTAACAAAACAACAACATTCCAAAAATTTTTTAAATCCGCTCCCAGACTGCATTACAGCCGATAGAAAATAGTTTATTATAAAAATGGCTAAATTGTTTGTCATATAATTGTCTTTTTTTTTGGCTAATTTTGAACAAGTTTATCAGTTTAAACGACAAGTTGTTTAAGAAATAATTTATCAATTTAAAGAATCTTTCATGGCAATAAATTTAGCCGTTTTTGCAAGTGGAGCGGGGTCAAATGCACAAAAAATTATTGATTATTTCAAGGGAAATAGCAATGTGCAGGTGCGCTTAATAGTTTGCAATAATGCCGAGGCAGGCGTTTTAGGCATTGCCCTACATGAAAAAATTACTTCCCTGCTAATAGAAAGAGGGCGATTTTTTAAGGAAGATAGCTACCTGCCCGTCTTAAAAAATTATGAGATAGACTGGATTATTTTGGCAGGTTTCCTCTGGAAAATTCCTGCAAAAATGATAGCGGCTTACCCTCAAAAAATCATTAATATTCATCCCGCCCTTTTGCCCAAATATGGTGGGAAAGGCATGTATGGTCTTCATGTGCATCGGGCTGTACTTGATGCCGGAGACCCCGAAAGTGGCATCACCATCCATTATGTGGATGAGCAATACGACCACGGCCTCACCATTTTTCAGGCTAAGTGCCCTGTGGCCAAGGATGATACCCCCGACAGTCTGGCTCAAAAGATACATGTTTTGGAGCATAAATACTTTCCACAGATAATAGAACAGGTAATCTTGAAAAAAAACAAACCCTGATACCCAAATTCATATAAACCAATTGCTTGCTCCTGATATATTTATCAAAGTTTTTGCAAATTGTTTAGTTTTTTTGACATCTCAATATAAAAAGATTGAAAAAAGCAGTATCTATATTGGTTTTGATGATGATAATCACTTGTGTGCTACCTACTAATGCACAGGTGGTTGTAAAAGGTACTGTGTATGACAGTATTGGCACCACACCGATTCAGGCAGTATCGGTACTGAGCAGCAGCGGAAAGGGAACAATTACCAACGAAGACGGCCATTATTATATTACTCTGAGCGAAGCAGATTCAATTTGGTTCAGCTATCTGAACAAACCTACCCGAAAATTTGCAGTAAAAGATATCCAGATTCCATACGCTTTCGATATTTCAATAAAAATTCATATCCCCCTATTGCCCGAAGCCAAAGTAAGAAACAGGGATTATAAACGAGATTCTATCCAAAACAGAATAGATTATGCAAAGGCCTTCGATTTTCAGCGACCGGGATTATCTGCTGTTTCAGGAACCGGAACAGCCGGTTTTGACCTGGTAGAAATCATCAATGCTTTCAGGTTCAGGCGTACCCGATCAATGCTTTCTTTTCAAAGAAGGTTGATTGAGGATGAGCAGGAAGCTTTTGTAAAGCACCGATTCAGCAAAGCGCTCATCAGGCGCATAACAGAAATGGACAGCGACAGCTTGATCAACCTATTTGTTCTACAATATCGGCCTTCGTATTTATTTACTTCTATGGCAAGCGATTATGATTTTCATCGCTATATAAAACTTTCTTACAATAGATTCAAACTCGGATTGAGACCGCCTCCCCTCTGGCGAGAAGGAGAAGTAAATGACGATTATTAGGGCCTTTTAATCAAAAACATCATTAGAGCATAACAACTTTAATTATTTGAAAATACCAACTTTTTTTGTTAACTTGTAACACTAAAAATGATATCGCTATGCCAAAAAAAATTTTATTTCTAACAGGTGATTTTGCCGAAGATTATGAAACAATGGTTCCTTTTCAGATGCTTACAATGGTAGGCCATGAAGTGCATGCCGTATGCCCTAATAAGAAAAAAGGAGAAAAAGTAATTACAGCTATTCATGATTTTGACGGTTTTCAAACCTACAGCGAAAAGCCGGGTCACTTATTTGAACTTAACTTCAGTTTTGATGAAGTGGATGTAAACAATTATGATGCACTTTGTATTGCCGGAGGACGCGCACCGGAATATCTCAGGCTGGACAAAAAGGTAATAGACATTGCCAAACACTTTATGGGAGCCAATAAACCTGTTGCTGCAATTTGCCACGGAATACAAATTCTGACAGCTGCGGACACTGTCAGAGGCCGGAAGCTCACCGCTTATTATGCTGTTGGCCCTGAAGTAACCATCGCTGGAGGCGAATATAAAAATGTAGCTGCCACCGAAGCGGTAGTTGATGGCAATCTGGTAACTTCTCCGGCCTGGCCGGGTCATCCGGCATGGATCAGAGCGTTTCTGGAAGTTCTCGGAACAAAAATAGAAGTTTAGGTTTTCTGTTTTTAAGCCGACAATTATCGGTTTTCAATTTCTGCAAGACTTTTTTAAAATAGTAAAGGAACTATCCCCGATTGAGGTAGTTCCCTTTACTCTGTCAGTTAAATTTTTTTTTATTGAGGATTGAAAAATCCCCGCAACCTGCATTTCGTCTTTCGATTGTTTCGGCGGGGATTTGATTTTCAGGTTTTCATTAGAGGTGTACCGGGATTTGTTGTGTAACTTTTTTATTCTTTTATTTTAGTTTTCTGATGAAGTCTGCAACCTCGGGAGAGTCATAATTAGCTTTTCTAATGTTGAATTCTTTGATGGATTCCCAAGCCGCCAAAGCTTCCTTACATTTAATCGAAGTAGGCTTGATTACATACAGTACGTATAATCCACCCCCGGCATTAGGACAGGTAAGACATACTAAAACGTCTCTACAAGTAGCGTTGGCTTGCGCCAGCCAAGTACTGTAATGTGCATTGTAATAATCCTTAATTTCTTTCCAGCAACCTTTGAAAGGATCCGCTGGAGTCACTGGGCCTACCGGCAAAAATATATTATTGCTTTGTGATGCCTTACGCACCATGTAACCTTCCTTATTATCAAAAGCGGCTTTAAGTTCATCATTTGATCCAACAATGATGGCTCCTTCGCTTTCACCCTTTTCATTTACAAATAGTGATTTACCGGCAAATTGCTGGGTTGATACAGTTTCTTCATTAACCGGAATTTCTTGTTTTTGGCAGCTTAAAATTCCAATTACTAATAAAATAATGATACTGCTGATTGTAATACTCTTTTTCATAATCGTTGATTTTTATTTTTAAAAAATGTTTGTTTCACCTGTATATCAGCAGTTGAAAAATATTGTTACCCCCTTTTTGAAAAAATTTTTTATTTTTTTTCAAAAAAGCTTTTTTCGGATGATTTTTTGACAGAAAATATCAAAAAAAACAGATTCAAATAATTGGAAGTATCTTTAACCTCAAGAGAAAAGCCAATTGCATTTAAAATGAAATTGGCTTTGTTAGACTCAAAATTAAGGAGTAGTTTAATGATTATTCATTTTACAAGCTGACTCACAAGTTAAACTTGAAATCAGATTAATTCTTCAGTAGAAAATAAATTTTTCAGTGCAATTTCTTGATTAATTTCTGTGCACTTGCATAATTCGGGTTGTCTTTCCCCACTTTCATTGCGTAGTTTAGCACATCCTTTTTCTTATCTGTTTTATAGGCGCAATAAGCAGCAAAGAAATTGGCTTCATCCTTATAAACCGATGTCCCTTGCGTTATTGCATCCAGTATCGGTAATGCACTATCGTAATCTTCAACCTTCATCAGGCAGAGTGCATAAAAATAGGCAGATGTGGCATCGTCGGGCTTGTTTTCATATACCGCTTTTAAATAAGGCAGCGCCTCTTTATAATTCTTTTTATTAAAAAGCTGTGCTCCTTTTTTTGTATTATTCTGTACTCCTCTTACCACAGCATTTGGATAATCTGGTAATTGAAAGTTATTAATATTGGGTGAGAGAAAAAGAAAATAGGCAATAATGAAAACTGCAGCTACTGAAGCAACAGCGCTAACCCATCTCATCGAAATCACCCTGCCTTTCTTTTTTTCAGTTTGAAAATAAACAGTTTTAAAATGGTTTAGTGTAGATTTTAAATTACCCAGGTTTTCTTCTGCCCGAATATGTTTACTGATGATCTGATCGGCAGATTTCCATGCTTCTGCCAATTTTTGTAATTCGGTGTTTTGTGCCAATTCTCTCTCAAACGCCTCCAGATCTTCACCTTCGAGAGAGCCGTTTAAATAATCAGCTATGTATTCTTCATAATTCATGTGTATTATTTTTTCTGATTTACCAAAGCAATTAACTCCGACATACAAATAGATTTTTTCTTACGCAGATAGCCGTAACTCACTCCAAGGCTCTCCGCCAATTTTTCCTGAGAAATGCCGGTGTAAGACGCCAGAATAATTTGTTTGCACCTTTCGCTTATTTTATCCAGCATACGCATCACCAGCGATTCCCGTTCCATCTGTCTCACATGCATTTCTGCATTTTGCTCATCTTCCTTATCAATAAATACACCATCTTCTAAATTTGTTACCCCTTGTCGTTGCTTTTTTTGCACCTCATTATACCATTTTCTTTTACATATCAAAAGTAAAAACGCATTTAACGGGCAGGTTAAGGTAAAATTTTTGTCATAAGCCATTTTGTAAGTATCTATTAAAGCCTCCTGAAATATATCACCGGCTTCTTCTTCATTGGCGCCTCTGGACAAAAGGTATTTTTTAATTGACGAAGCATTGTTTTTATAAATTTCATCAATTAGTTTATGATCATTCTCCAGCAGCGCTTTAATATATTTTTGGTCAGGATGCACTTTTTTTTATTATATTCAATTTTTGTAAAAATAGGATTATTTCAAAAGGTAACAAATCATAACCAAAATTGATATATGTTTGACTAATATGGAAAAAATGAAAATAAAACTCTTCTTTTCGATATTTATTATTGGAGTAGCTCAGGTTTTGTTTGCCCAGTCGGCAGATTCTGTCATTCAAACAACTGAAAATACCGATGGAATTAAATTCTCAATACCCCTTCGCGAACTTACACAGATACCGGGTGCGCCCAAACCCTTTTATACTTATTTTTGGGATTTTGGCGATGGTCATTTCAGTACTGAAGCATCTCCAACCCACACTTACAAGGATAATGGAATATATGATTGTTCCTTTTATGCTGTCAACAACTATGATGACGGCAAAAAGCCCACAATAAAAAAGAAAAAAATTGAAGTTAAAAATGCCTCCTATCAGGCTTTTCGGCCTTCAGTAGATGAAAAGGATTTTTTTAAAGCAAATGGCATCTTCGAAATGCGATATAATTGTATGGCAATGCCCAACGATACCATGCTATTGACCATCGGACTAAAAAATAAGGAATCAATTGCCGCAGGTGGAAAGTTGTTTTTAATGCTAAACGAAAAGCTTTATTCTCAAACTTGTTTTGATACCACTTCAATAAGATTGTATAACACAGGCAAAATGGTATTAAATGAAAATCCGATGGAGCAAATGCTTGCCATCAATAATCTTGAAGTTACTGAAAGCGGCAGCCCCGCGTCTCACACTGTACTAAATTTTTCATCTTCAACAGCATCATCGGCTTTTCAGCAAGCCCTGCAGATGTATAAAAGTATTTATACCATTGATTTAGATAATTTGGAAGCTAATGAAAGTAAATTTTCATTTGTAGAACTTCATGTTACCCCCGAAATGGTAAAAGACACAAATGCTACTTTAGTAATGACGGGCGTATATGTGCCGCCTTCCGGGAAAGCAGTAATGCACAAGCTGAACATTCCGGTAGTAAATTCACACGATCCCAACAAAATGAATCTTAAAGGGGGCCCATTGGCTTATCGCTTTATTAAGAAGCATCAGGAATTTAATTATAAAGTGCGATTTCAAAATACAGGCGAAGGTCCGGCAAGAAAAGTTGCTCTGGACATCAGCCTTCCCCGAGAGTTTGACATGACCAGTATAAAAATTACGGATATGCACCCTTACTGTCCGCCTTGCGATAGTCTGGCAGGCATTACAACCGGCTGTTGGGAACTGAAACGAAATGATGACGGAGCGCTTTTTACGTTCAAAGGGATCTACTTGAAAGGTACTAATCAAAAAGGAGTTCAGGATAAAGACAGTACAAAAGGCTTTATGGAATTTGGTGTACACTCATTGAAGCGACTTGACAAAAAACCCTTTAGAGCCAGAACGGCTATTTATTTTGACAAAAACGAACCCGTCATTACCAATAATGCAACAGGAAGATTTTTACCGGGCATTTCTCCACTTATCACTGTCGGTTTTGAGCACCATTCATCAGCAAACAGAAAAAGTTCAGGCAATGGGCTTGTAGCTGGTTTCGGACTTGCTCCCTTAGCGCCTCGCTTACCCTATTTTCAATTTGAATTGTTCTATAAAAAAGGAATGAAAACAACCGTAGAAAATATTCATGTAGATAAAGACGGATTTATTTTCATCAAGGAAACAAGAAAAGATTTTATTTACGACGGGTATGATTCAGTACTTACCAAAAATATTGATCAGATTAAGTTGGTCCCATTGCATTTCAGATACAACCTAAACAAATATTTTGGTATTGGCGCCGGCGCTTTAATGTCGGCAGACCTGGGAGGCGAAGAAACGCTCAGTAATTATTACCATCAAAAATCGCAAACCGCCGCATCAAAATATCTGATAAGTAAAACTGAAAAAATTAAATTTATGAGCAATTATCGATTCCAGCCGTTTATTGACGTTCAATTGGGACTTGTAAAATGGGGACCGCATCTTGGCGCTCGATATTATCCCGGTACAAATAAGAATAGTTTTACCTATTTTTATGCCGGATGGCGTTTTTAAAATTAAAGAATAAAGCATTCATTATAACAGGCTGCCATTTTGTTTTACTGGCAGCCTTCGTTCTTATTGCCCTTGCTTTTAAGAACCAATCGCCCAATAAAATCTTTGAGGAATACAAAAATAGCGATGCTTTAGAAGATTATATAGTCTTTCTTTTTGAAAATCTGGACAATCAAACCGAAAAATATCTTCACAAAGGAGACTCTGTCCTTAAAACAATCTGGCGCGAACCCGGGAGTGCTGATGAACAATTGGTTTATTACAATTTGCTGATCAACTATGGATATCATTTGTTGCAAAGTGGCTATATCAGTCAGTCCATCCAATGGTATGAAAAAGCATTGAACTACTATCGTCAAAATAATAATCCGAAAGTAAAAAAAGAAATGTATTATGAAGAATTCGTTGCCAAGCCTCTGGCCAATAATTACACCCGCATCGGCGATTTTTCTAAAGCTAGGGTGGTTTTAAATGATGCCATCCGATCGGCAACCAATAACCAGGATGTTGATATCATTCCATCACTACATCTCAATCTGGCAACTACCTATTTCTGGATGCAAAAATTTGATAGCGTTCAAACTATAGCTGACGCAGGACTACATAATATTCTCAATAACAGCCCTGTCGCCATTGCATTATATAACATAAAGACCGAAGCTTTTCTTGAATCAAAGCAAATGGATAGCGCACTTCTATGCAATAAAAAAGCAATTGAAAAATCGGAGGACAAGCTTACAGGATGGGAAGCCACCACATTTATTAATGCAGCCAAAATTGCCTTAGCAAAAAACAATTACAAAGAAGCATATAGGATTCTGAAAAAAGTTGTAACACAGCATTTTCAGCTTTCGAGCAGGGAAAAAGCCAAAATATTAGTATTAACCGGCGATGCTTATTTGTCAGGGAAAGCGCCTGCCGAAGCTTTAAAATATTATCGCCAATCATTAGAGATGTTCAATTTGCCTCCTGATGGTTTATTTCCCGATTTTACTGTAACAAATGCTTATTACGGTATAGCCAATGCTCTTAGTGAGTATGATGATATTTCTGTTGGTAGTTGGTACGAAAAAGCGATGTTGAACGGATATTATACTCAAATGCTTCTTTCATCATCAATGATGGCATCCAACAGTATTTACGCTGATGAACAAAATACCAAAAAGGGACTGAAGTGGCTTTTTGATAAAGCAATAGAAAAGAAAGATGATGATGCCATCAAAAAAATTGCCTGGCTGGCAGCACTGAATAAAAGCAGAAAATTATTTATTGAACAATTCAGAACCAGCGAGTGGGAAAATGATTCCATCTATCAAAAAAATAAATTACTTTTCGAAGAACTAAAAAATGAATACGTGCTTCTGGCTCAGGCAGAAACTGAAGAAAAAAAATCGGTTGTCAGAAACAGAATCGAATCTCAGGAATATGATCTACAACTAAAAGAGCATAATTTTTCAAGAATCATTAAGATACCTTCTTTCATAAATTTTAAAAGATGGCTGGCTGCTTATTCTACTAACCACACAATCATTTCCTACATTTACTTTGACTCCGCCTATGGCCGGCTAACATTTAATCAAGGCCAGGCATCAATTGCGCTGATATCCGAAGATTCTCTGGGCAATAGGCTGAATCAATTTGTCAAAGATTATTTTGACCCGGTCGGTAATCAGTTTGCCAACAATCCCAATCGTTACTTTTTCGAAGCAAATTATTTTTATAAGGTATTTTTATCCGATACTTTAGAACTACAGCCTTTAGTATTGATTTCGGCTGATGATGCACTCCATAGGTTACCGTTTGAAGCGCTGAGCAAAAAGGAAGACAATCCTGAATTTCTCATCACTAAACATGCCTTTATTTATTCTCCGTCACTCATTGCCAACACTTCTGAAAATAATAATACACAGCATTTGAATATTTCGGCATTCAGTTTCAACAAAGAGCATTTAGGATTTTCTGCCATCCCAAAAGCGAAGGAAGAAATCAGGTATCTGAAGAAGAATTTTAATTCAAGTATTTTTGCAGCTGAAAATGTTTCAAAATCGGAATTTTTTGAACGCCTTGAAAATCCCGAAGTCGTACATTTAGCCACTCATGCCGTTGCCACCGACAGTCTGGACCAACCTTTTATAGTACTTAAAGATAAACTCTATCTGGGAGAATTACAATACGCCATTATAAAAAGTCCGTTGGTTGTTCTCTCTGCATGTGAAAGTGGCACAGGCAAATTATCTCAGAATGAAGGCATGCTCAGTTTGGGCAGATCATTTATCAGCAAAGGAGTACCGGGAGTCATTTCTACCCGATGGGAAATTGATGACGACATAGCTCCTCAAATTATGATAGATTTTTATCAGCAGCTCAATAAAAGTTATAGTCCCGCAATGGCGCTACAGAAAGCTCAAAAGCAATATGTTTCCGAAGCAAAATCTTTAGCAGCACTCAATCCGGTGTTGTGGGCAGGTTTCTATTTCCAGGGTGTAGAACAACCACTGATCCTCAGATCTTCAACCCATTTCGGGTGGTGGCTCCTACTTCTCATTTTACCTGTTTATTTTTTAATAAAATATTTTTTGAAAAAACAAGGTAACAATTTTTGAAAGGAATTGATATACTAACAAAATCAATTTTCCAATAAATCAAAATTGTTAGTTATGAATGTCAGAGCATTATTAATTGTAATCAGTGTATCAACCGTAATCTTTTCCTGCAAAAAAACAAACGTATCTTTTGAAGTCAAAACCAGTGACTTAGAAGATGCTATTCGCTTGGAGAAATTTTTTGCCAGTCATGCCCCACAATATGAAGATTTTACGCTTGACGCAACAGCAGGTGGAACAGTAAGACTCGCAAACGGTACTGAAATAAACTTCCCTTCCAATTCATTCAGAAAAAGAGATGGCAATATTACCACCGGTAGCATTAAAATAAAAGCTAAAATTATTCTGGAGCCTAAAACAATGATTCTTGCAAACAAACCTACAATTGCAGCCAATGGTCAAATGCTGGAATCTTTCGGAGAAATAATTGTATTTGCAACTCAGGGAAATGATACGCTTGAAATGAGCCCCGCCACCGTTCAAAGACCAGCCACAGTCATTGTTCCCATAGGAACTGCCAATGGCCAGGCGCGGAAAGAAATACCTATGTGGAAAGGCGATACCACTATCACTTACACACAAAACGGTTATAATCATGAAAACCAGTCTGTTTCAGTATCTGTTAGCGAACAATACGCAATAGTTAACGGAATGATATGGGACCAGATAGCAGGTTCAGGTTTTAGTGATGGTTCAAAAAGTACTTTTCCATTGGACGGGCTAAACAACTGGCGCAATTGTGATATTTTCTATAATGATCCAAGGCCCAAAACCACCGTTTTAGGTTATTTTGGAGATAAGTTTAATACAGAAACAGGCAATTTCGCAGGTACACACAGCCCCTCCATATTATTTTTCAAAACCAAAGGAACAAATACGCTCATAAATTTTACACAAATAATTATGACACCTGCTCCGGGCAAAGAAGGATTTTTAAGCTACCAGAATTCGATTCCTGTGGGGCAGGAAGGTACATTTCTGGCTTTAAGTTCAAAAAATGGAAAGTTTTATGCTGATATGAAACGGGTTACTATACCAGCCCCTCAAAATGGGAAAAATTATGTCTCTTTTGATTTCAATTTTACAGAAGTAAGTGAATCTCAACTACTAAATATGATTAACCAAATGAGCACCGAATAATCGGGTCAAAAGAACCGTTATGCTTAATAAAAGACTTCTTTCGGGAAGTCTTTTATTTTTTGAAACCAATAAGTGGTTTCTCCTATTATTTTAACTTTAACCATAGGATTACTTAAACATTGATTTATCTTTGCCAGATGCAATTTTCTTCATCATTATTAGAATCAGCAGTGAATGAGTTTTCACGCCTGCCGGGAATAGGCAAGAAGACTGCACTGCGCTTAGTATTGCATTTACTGAAACAGGACGACCAGCAGGTTCAGCAATTTAGTGAGGTGATTGCACGTATGCGCAAAGAGATAAGGTTCTGCAAGAGATGCCACAACGTTGCAGATGGAGATTTTTGTTCCATTTGCGCTAACTCCTACCGGCAACAACATACCATTTGTGTGGTAGAAACCATCAGAGATGTAATTGCTATTGAAAGCACACAGCAATACAATGGCACTTATCATGTTCTTGGTGGCGTAATTTCTCCTTTGGATGGCATTGGACCTGATCAATTGAATATAGAATCCCTTGTACAAAGAATTGAAAATGAAAAGACAGAAGAATTAATCTTCGGCTTAAGTCCAAATATACAAGGAGACACTACTATATATTATATTCAAAAGAAAATACAGAGAAACCCCGTCCGAATTACAACTATCGCCCGTGGAATCGCTTTTGGCGGCGAACTGGAATATGCCGATGAACTTACTTTGGGGCGAAGCCTTCAAAATCGTTTACCCATAGAAAAGTACATGAACCGCTAAGATGATAAAAGTCATCTGCTGTTTTTAAATTTTACTAAACTTTATTTGTAAATTTACAGATACTAATATACTCTTTATGGCTAGAATTATCAATACAGGAATCTGCTCTTACGGAATGAGCGGCAAATTGTTTCATGCTCCTTTTATTAAGGCCAGTCCGCATTTCAGGTTGAGTGCCATTGTAGAAAGGCATAAAAACGAATCGAGAGAAAGATATCCCGATTCAAAACTGTATCGTTCTGCAGAAGAAATGCTTAATGATAAAAATATCGAATTAGTAGTAGTAAACACACCGGTGCAAACACATTTTGAACTTGCCAAAGCTGCTTTAAACGCCGGAAAAAATATTGTGGTAGAAAAACCATTTACGGTCAATGCTGCCGAAGCCATCGAACTGGACAAACTGGCAAAGGAAAAGAATCTCTTTTTGGCGGTATATCAGAACCGCAGATATGACGGTGATTACCTCGCACTAAAACACGTGGTTAGCGAAAATATTCTGGGCACACTAAAGGAGGCTGAAATGAGATTTGATCGTTACCGCCCGGGGCATAGCGGCAAAGAGCACAAAGAAGGCGATAAACCGGGAGCAGGCAATCTGCACGATTTGGGAACTCATTTGGTAGATCAGGCAATACAGTTATTTGGTTTCCCTGATGCTGTTTTTGCTGATGTATTTACTATGCGGCAGGACTTAATTGCAAACGATTACTTTGAAGTATTGCTATACTATCCACGGCCCTTTAGAGTTAGAATCAAAGGAACTGTATTTGCAAGAGAGCCTTACCATGCCTATATTTTGCAGGGAGAAAATGGTACCTTTATGCAGCAAAGATCGGACCTGCAAGAAGAAAGATTACTGGCCGGCGATATACCGGATGTGTGTTCTTGGATTCGTACTCCGGATAATTTTGATGGAGTGCTGAACACAATTTTAAACGGAAGCCACACCCGAAAAAATACCCGCTCAGAAATTGGTAATTATATGAACTTTTATGAGGAAGTGTATCAATCATTAGTGAATCATGCCAGAAATCCTGTACCTGCTTCTGATGGAATTTTGACCATGAAAATTATTGATGCAGCGTTGCAGAGCAGTAAAGAGCAGAGAGTCATAAAATTAGAGCAATAATATTGTATGAATATTTTAAAAGCCTATACGCTCTGCCTTTTAGTTTTGTTTGTAGTGTTTTCTTCCTGCACCTCACAAAGCAGAATAAACAAATCGGCACAACACAATCTCATTAATTCTGCTGGGTTAAAAACTGCTCACGTAGGTATCAGCATTTATAATTTGCAGAAGGATAAATTTATTTATAATTATAATGCCGAAAAATACTTTGTGCCTGCAAGCAACACGAAAATTCCTACCTGCTATCTGGCAATGAAATATCTAGGTGATAGTATAGCAGGATTAAAAGTAGCCGAAAAGGATGACAAAGTCATTGTAACAGGAACCGGAGACCCCACCCTTCTTGATCCGGAATTTTTACATCAACCTGTTTTTGAATTTTTAAAAAAAATAAATAAACCCATTCATGTTATCGCCGACAGCTTAAACACAGCCATTTGGGGTAGCGGTTGGAGTTGGGATGATTATGGGGAGGATTATCAACCCGAAAGATCGACGCTTCCTGTTTACAGCAATGTAGTTTGGTTCAGGAAGAACAATAAGGATTTTATAAATTTTTTCCCAAAGAAAAATATAATTGTCAAAACTGAGGGCAATGGTGATTTTTTAAAAAATGTTACAAGAGATTTAAGGTCGAACAGCTATACTGCCACTTTCGACAGTAAGGGTAAATCTGAAATCAGGGTTCCTTTTATCACTAATGCCACAATGGGATGGGAGTTGCTTGCCGACACATTAGGTAAGGAAATTCACTATACTGAACCTGAAAAAAGCGTGTTCAGAAACTATACAATTTTTTCTCAACCTACTGATTCTGTTTTGAGAATAATGATGCACCGAAGCGATAATTTTTTTGCGGAGCAAATGTTACTGATGGTGAGTAACGCCCTTTTGGACAAGATGACTAACCGAGAAGTAATTGATACCATTTTAAAAACCGATTTTAAAAATATTCCTCAATTGCCGGTTTGGGTTGATGGCTCAGGACTCAGTCGCTACAATCTGTTTACGCCAAAGGATTTTGTATTTATCCTAAAAAAAATGAACCAGGATTTTGGCATGAGCCGTATTGAGGCTATATTCCCAACCGGTGGCAGCGGTACCATTTCCTCTTATTATCTTGACGAAAAAGGCCATATTTTTGTCAAAACAGGTACATTGTCGGGTGTAGTGGCGCTCAGCGGATTTATATATACCCGCAAAAATCAATTATTGCTTTTTTCAATTTTGGTCAATAATCATCGTACCTCAGCAAGCGAAGTACGAAGATCAATAGAAAAGTTTTTGAAAACCATCCGAACAAAATATTAGAAATAATTTTGGCAACAGCAAAAAATACATTTTCAAAACAGCAACGTTTAAAAAGCAGAAAAAAACTTCAGGAGTTATTTTCTTCGGGAAAACGTATTTATGCCGGCAATATAAAACTTCAGTTTTTGATTGAGGATGATGGAATCGGCGAAGTGAAATGCGGGGTTGGACTAAGTGGCAGAAATTTTAAGAAAGCAGTGGACCGCAACCGTATCAAACGCTTGTTGCGAGAGGCTTACAGGCTTCAACAACATTCTGCAAACGATATTGCAGTTCAGGTTCAAAAACAAATTTCTTTATTTTTTGTATATCAGGGAAAAGAGTTACCCGATTACCAGTCTATATTTGATAATACCGGTATAGCTTTAAAAAAATTATTAAAGCATATTAATGAAGCAGTTATTAAAAATACTTAGTTGGCCATTTATTGTTTTGATTAAATTTTATCAGTGGGTCATTTCTCCCCTGCTGGGGCCAAAATGTAGATTTACACCCACCTGCTCTCAATACGCTTTGGAAGCATTTAAAAAGCATGGTATTTTTAAAGGGTTTTGGCTGTCGTTGAAAAGAATTTCAAGGTGCCACCCGTGGGGAGGGCATGGTTATGATCCGGTGCCGTGATTAACCTTTTTATTCTAATTTTTTAAAAAAATGATTACAGGAGTTGGAATAGATATTATTGAAGTAGAACGCGTAGCCTCAAAAATTGGAAAAGAACAGGGTTTTCGGGAAATGGTTTTTTCTAAAGAAGAAATTGATTACTGTGAATCGAAAACTCATAAATTTGAACATTATGCTGCCCGTTTTGCCGCCAAGGAAGCATTTTTTAAAGCATTGGGAACCGGATGGGCTAAAGGTACCGCCTTCAACGAAATAAACATATTCAACAACGAGTTAGGCAAGCCGGAAATTACACTCATTGGCGAAACCGCAAATACATTACAACACCTTCAAGACTCAAAAATAAATATTTCACTTAGCCATTTGAAAAATATTGCTGCTGCAATTGTAGTGATTGAAGAATAATTTTTTTGTAGGTTTGCTACCCATGAACGAACTTCCTTCCATATCATTCCAATCTCCGGCACACATTAAGGCCTATCAGGAAATCAGGCTTGCGGATTTGCTGGAGTATGTCAGTATTAACTCTGTTTATTACAAAGAATTGTTTGCATCAAAAGGTATTGATATTAAAAGCATAAAAAGTATTGAAGACCTTGTAAAAATACCGCCTACCGAAAAAGAACATTTACAGGCAGAGAACGAAAACTTTTTGTGCGTACCCAAAAATAAAGTAATCGAATACATGGCCACATCGGGAACTGTTGGCCACCCTGTAACAATTGCACTCACCGAAAATGATTTGCAAAGGCTCGCTTATAATGAATATAGTTCCTTTGTGTGCGCCGATGGCACTTCTACAGACATTTATCAGCTGATGCTCACCCTCGACCGCCAGTTTATGGCAGGCATGGCTTACTACATGGGTATCCGTAAATTAGGAGCCGGATTAGTAAGAGTAGGCCCTGGAGTGCCTTCGCTGCAATGGGAGGTTATTGACAGGCTGAAACCCACGTCTATTGTAGCAGTACCTTCTTTTATTGTGAAACTAATTCAGTATGCTAAAGACAACGGAATAAACATAAATACTTCATCTGTAAAAAAAGCAGTGTGTATTGGTGAAAACCTGAGGACTGAAGATCTGGAACTAAATGTCTTGGGCAAAAAAATAACACAGGATTGGGATATCAAATTGTACTCCACTTATGCCTCTACCGAAATGCAGACTGCCTTTACAGAGTGTAGCGAAGGCCGGGGCGGCCACCTGAATCCGGAATTGGCAATTGTAGAAATCTTAGACGAAAATGGTATGCCGGTAGCCGATGGCGAAATAGGAGAAGTAGCTGTTACCACACTTGGCGTAGAAGGAATGCCTCTGCTACGGTACAAAACCGGCGACCTTTGCAGGGCGTTGAAAGAACCGTGCAAATGCGGCAGACAAACCCTGAGGCTGTCGCCGGTGATTGGACGCAAAAAACAAATGATAAAGTTCAAAGGCACTACGCTTTTTGCGCCTGCGTTATTTGAAATTATTCATAAAACTGATGCCATAAAAGAATATGTAGCAGAAGTTTATAGTAATGAAATAGGCACCGATGAAGTTTTACTCTACCTTGTACCCTCCGACACGAGTGAAGAAACCACCAACCGAATTGCCTCTTACCTTCAGGCACGCCTGCGTGTAATGCCGCATATCAAATACCTTTCGCCTGAAGAAATGCAAAAACTCCAATTACCGGAAGGAGTGAGAAAACCCGTAAAATTTATCGACAAAAGAAAAACTGCACCATAAAATCAATAAAATTGCTTCTTTTAATACTGTTTTTTTGATTAGGAAGAAAAATAACTCAAAAAATCTTTTTTTGTACCCTTCCATTTATTTTGTTTTTTTGCACCTTGTTTAATCAATACTGTGACATAAAATGATAAAGGTAGGTGGCTCCCGGTTGACTTTGGAAGACTTTAAAGCAATTCTTTTTGATGGTAAATTAATAGAACTCGACCCACTGTCGGTTGAAAAAGTTCAGGCGGGTTTTGAATTTCTTAAAAATTTTATTGACCATAAACTTATATACGGAATCAACACCGGCTTTGGGCCAATGGCTCAGTATAAAATAAGCGATGAAAATGTATTGCAGCTACAGTACAACCTGATACGCAGCCATAGCAGTGGAGGAGGTCAAATACTGAATCCTCAAATGGGTAAAGCCGTAATGATTGCCCGACTTAACAACCTGCTTCAGGGTTATTCAGGCGTTCATTCAGACATAGTGAAACTGCTTGCCGACATGATAAACAAGAACGTAATCCCTTGCATTTACGAGCATGGCGGCGTGGGCGCCAGTGGCGATTTAGTTCAACTGGCACATTTGGCATTGGGCCTTATTGGTGAAGGCGAAGTGTGGTATGAAGGAAAAATAACCCCCGCAGCAGAGGCTTTTACCATAGCCGGACTTACGCCTCTAAAAATCAAAATCAGGGAAGGCATTGCTGTGCTCAATGGAACCTCCGCCATGACCGGTGTAGGAATGATAAACCTTATCAATGCCCATAATTTGTTGAACTGGTCAATTATGCTGTCAGTAATGATGAATGAAATTATGGAAGCATACGATGACCACTTCTCTTACGAACTCAATATAGTAAAACATCACAAAGGGCAAAACAAAGTGGCTGCCGATTTTAGGGAAATACTGAAAGACAGTAAAATGATTCGCAGTCGCTCCGACGTTTTATATAATCCGGAAAATATTCAGCATGATGTTTTTGAAGATAAAGTGCAGGAATATTATTCACTACGTTGTGTTACTCAGGTTTTAGGCCCGGTTTACGACACTT
The DNA here is from genome assembly GCA_023957575.1 of Chitinophagaceae bacterium. Classification (GTDB taxonomy): domain Bacteria; phylum Bacteroidota; class Bacteroidia; order Chitinophagales; family Chitinophagaceae; genus Niabella. The sequence continues at coordinate 94,754 of JAMLGU010000011.1, forward strand.
TGCTGCATACCGAAGAAACTGTAGTAAATGAATTGAACTCGGTAAACGACAATCCGGTTGTGGATCCCGAAAATCAAAATATTTTTCATGGTGGTAATTTTCATGGCGACTATGTTTCCTTTGAAATGGACAAACTCAAAATTGCTTTTACAAAACTGACTATGCTTAGTGAAAGACAGTTGAACTATTTGCTGAACAGCAAACTAAATGAAAAGTTTCCGCCTTTTGTAAATCTTGGCGTTTTAGGGTTGAATTTTGGGATGCAGGGCATTCAGTTTACGGCCACATCCACCACTGCCGAAAATCAAACACTTTCTTTCCCCATGTACGTACATAGTATCTCCAATAACAATGATAATCAGGATATTGTAAGCATGGGGTACAATAGCGCACAGTTTGCCAAAAAAGTAATTTCCAACGCCTATGAAGTGCTTTCCATTCAGGCAATGACATTGCTTCAGGCAATAGACTACTTGAATTGTCAGGATAAAATGGCTTCTAAAACATTATCGGTTTATAAGGCTTTAAGAGAAATCTTTCCTAAATTCGTTGAAGATGCCCCTTTATACAAGGAATTAGCAAGAATAAAGACATTTTTAGAAAATAATAACCCATAAAATAAACTGAAATGAATTGGGCTTTAGTAACCGGCGGATCTCGAGGAATTGGCCGGGCAATTTGTACCAAACTTGCCTCGATGGGCTATAATGTGCTCATTAATTATAAAGGGAATAAAGAAAAAGCAGAAGAAACACTTCAAATAGTAAAAAATGCAGGCGTTCTTGGAGAATTAATCCCATTTGATGTAGCAGACAGACAACAAGTGCAGGACGTTTTGGGTAAATGGATTGAAAATAACAACGATAAAATCATTGAAGTTTTGGTAAATAATGCCGGTATTAAAGATGATGTGCTGCTGATGTGGATGAAAGATGAACAGTGGGACAATGTGCTCAGTACCAGCCTTGGTGGTTTCTTCAACGTAACTAAAATAGTGGTAAACAGCATGTTACGCCAGCGTTATGGCAGAATCATCAATGTAGTGTCTCTGTCGGGATTGAAGGGTCTCGCCGGACAAACTAATTACTCGGCTGCCAAAGGAGGCATGATAGCCGCTACCAAAGCGCTGGCTCAAGAGGTGGGCAAAAGAAATATTACCGTCAATGCGGTGGCTCCGGGATTTATCAAAACCGATATGACCGCCGAAATTAACGAATCAGAAATGAAACAACTCATTCCGGTAAACCGCTTTGGCACACCCGAAGAGGTTGCACACGTGGTAGGTTTTTTGGCCACTAAAGATGCCGCATATATAACCGGCCAGGTGATTTCGGTAAATGGAGGTTTATATACATAATTTATCGTATCTTTATAGGTAAGTTAATTAATCATGAACTTTATATTAAAAGTACTTATTACTGCACTCATTGCATACCTCTTGCCGGGGATTTTATCAGGAGTAAAAATAGCTGATATGAAGACTGCTGCACTTTTTGCATTGGTTCTTGCATTGTTAAACGCAGTTGTCAAACCCATTCTTGTAATTCTTACAATACCCGTAACTTTGATTTCTTTAGGTCTGTTTTTATTAGTTATCAATGCATTTATGGTAATGCTGGCTGCCAATTTTTTCAAAGGGGTTCATGTAGATGGTTTTTGGTGGGCATTGGCTTTCAGTATCTTATTATCTTTTGGGTCTTCAATACTTTATTCCCTTGTTGGTGGCAAATAACTTTGCAATCCCTTAAATATTGTTAAATAAATAAATTAATTATAAGAATTTATTAATTTGCATTAGTATCAAATCATTAATCAGAAGTCCTCATGTTTCTACATTAGGGCTTTTATATTTTCAGCTATTACACTGTTTGCAAATACCATTGGCAACTACTTCAATATTCTTTATACAATAACCCGCAGGAAAGTTGACAATTGGAACCACCACCTCATCTAAGCAAAGTGTTTTTTGGCACACGCTACAAACCAGATGCACATGATGGTCATGATGGTGACCCTCGCCGCACTCATCCTTGCAAAGTGCATACTTAATTGAATTGTCCGCCGATGGAATGGCATGAATAATACCCTTCTCCACAAAAGAGTGAAGCGTTCGGTAAATAGTAACACGATCAAAATTTTCGCCGGCACCTTTTTCAATATCAGAATGTGCAAGAGCGCCTTCAGTATTCAGAAACAATTGCAGAATTTTTTTTCGACCTTCTGTTACACTGAGTTTATTATTTCTTAAAATATTTTGAATATTGTTCATATCTCTCTATTTAAAGATTAGAAGTTTTACTCAATTCTTTGTCAATATCTTTTAGCAATTTTTTAATTTGCTTCTGTTTAAGACCATCATAAATACCTACCACATCGCCCTGCCTGTTTACTAATGCCCAAAACTGCGTATGTAGAAAATCATCCTCAGGCGAATTCAGATTATTAGCAGGGTCATCTATTGTGTAGCTTAACCTTGCCATATTGTACAAACTATCCTTTCTCCCTGTCACAAAAACCCATTTTTTGGTATTCACCTTCATCGAATCGGCATATAATTTTAATCTGCCCACCGTATCTTTTTCAGGGTCGCAGGTGTGAGAAACAATCAAAAAGTCAGGATTGTCGTCAAATTTTTCATACACCTTTTTCATGTTAGTATTCATAACCGGGCAAATTCCGGTACAGGTAGTGAAAAAGTATTCCGCAACATACACCTTGCCTTTTACATCTTTATTAGTAAAAGGAAGTCCGTCCTGTGTGGTAAACTTAAAATCTCTGACTTTGCTAATCGGTTCCAACGACCGTTTATTAAAGCCCGGTATCAGCGCTGAGGAAACAAAATAGAAACCCAACGTTAACAAAACAAAAAACGATATATAAAAAATCCCTTTCTTTGACATAGAAAAAATTTGTAAGTTTTGCAAAATTAATCAATAAAAATTCAAATAATTGCAACAATGTTGCTATTTTTGCATTATGAAGTTTAAAATAAACTGGGATGCATTAGGAATTACCGCTTCAGTGGCTTGCGCCATTCATTGTGCAATTTTGCCTTTGTTTTTGGCCAGTTTACCATTATTTGGCATCAATATCATCGAAAATATGGCTTTTGAAATGGGTATGATTATCCTTGCTTTTGTAATTGGCAGCTATGCGCTTTGGCACGGATACAAACAACATCATCATAGCAAAACACCCTTAATACTTTTTACACTTGGCATTATCAGCCTGGTTTTGAAACAGGTTTTCTTAGATTACCATCTGCTTTTGCTTATTCCCGCTGTTGTATTAATTGTATCGGGACATTTGCTCAATTACCGGCAATGCAGGGTTCATAACCATGCGCATGAAACAGACTGCAACCACGATCATTTTTAAAAAGAACTAAAAAAATAGAAATACTTAAGCGCAAAGGAGTTAAAATGAGATTTTTTTAGATTGATAACGCAAGGCAAATATTATTTAACTTCCTCATAATCAATATATTCCCCTTCTCTTTCCTTTGAAACCTCAGTATTTTGAGTTTGTTGAGATGAATTATTATACGAATCCTGCTGATTTTTAATGTCTCTAAATCTGGTTTTTATTTGTTGTGTAGTTTTATAAACAGGCAGTACAAATTTTACAATAAAGTTGTACATCAAATAAAATACAATTGCAAGAAGAATAAACTTGATCATTTCCTGAATGAATTATTAAATCAATAAACTGCAAATTTCTTCAGTTATTGTGCTAAATCATTGATAACATTGAGAATTATGAAAAGTTTATGCTCCCTGAGGTGATTTTTTAGTTCCGCATTATAAGGGAAATGAATCCAGATTATCTCTTTTCCGTGGTGAATACCCGGAACATACTGAAATCGGTCTATTTGAAATGAAGCCATAATTAAAAAATATAGCGCACAAAGGTCTGCGTATTTTAAATATAATAATTATGCACAAAACTAATAGATTATGCGTGATAATGAAAATTAATAATCGTTTAGAGCAATCAATAAAGGAATAAATAAGTGATTATCAGAGGGGTAAAAAATAATTTAAGGAAAAACATGAAAAATAAAGAAGATAGGTTAACTTGCGTCTATTAGAGAGTTACCTGCAAGCGTGCCGAACGACACCGACAAACCTCAACAGACGGAAATGATTTATCAAAAACACATACCGAAATTTCCTCTTGACAATTATATTGACAGTATAATTTATATTGAAGGAAATAACAAAGGAACAGGACTTCCTAAAACCGCTATGAGTTTAATTTTTAATCTTGAAGACAGCTTTAAACTTTTTACTGACAAAGAATTTACAAAATATATTGACTACAAAAAACATTGGGTTGCAGGACTTCAAACCAAACCAACAAATGTAGAAAGCTATGGAACAAGCAAAATGTTGGTGGTTCAGTTTAAAACATTGGGAGCATTTATTTTTCTTAACGACCCATTACACTATTATACTGACAATTATATTTCGCTTGACAACATTTTCAACAAGGAAGCAAACGAAACTTGGGAACAATTACAAGAGGCCCAATCTTTGAACGAAAAATTCTTATTCGTTGAGAATTTTCTCTATCGCAAATTATTGACAAACAAACTACCCAACAAAAAACTTATTTCAACCATAGAAATATTATTGGACAACCGAACGAACTTATCTATAAATGAAATTTGTAAACAGTTTAATATCTCACGAAAACACTTGAATAACCTGTCAAAAGAATATGCAGGTGTTTCGCCAAAAATGCTATCGTCTTTGAATAGATTACAGACAACATTAAAAACTATTAGTTCTTCAAAATCAGATAAACTTACAAATGTTGCTTACGAGTTAGAGTATTTTGACCAAGCACATTTTAACAACGATTTCAAAAGGTTTACCAATATAAAACCCACCGAATATGTAAAATTGGTAGAGCAAAATCCAACGATGAAAATTGTCCCACATTTTATCCCTTTTCGATGATGGTTACATTTTTACAATTTCCGCCACAAAAGTTGGACTACTTTTGCAGTTCATTTAATAAAATAAAAATATGAAACGAAATATTCTTTCAGTAGTTGTAGGTTTGGCAACAGCCATAATAACTTTCTTAATTGCCGAAACCATTAATGGCAATCTGCACCCAGCACCAACAACTTTGGACTACAAAAACACTATTGCAGTAAGAGCATTTTACGAAAATCAGCCAATTTCACTTTGGTTATTGGTTTTAGCAGGTTGGGTAATTGGTTCATTACTTTGTGGGTTTTTAATAAAACTTATTAGCAAGTCAGATAACAAGAAACTTCCCATTATTGCAGGTTG
>JAMLGU010000012.1 GCA_023957575.1 Chitinophagaceae bacterium
CTTATCAAACTGCACCGAAAATATGGGGTTGGCCGACAGGATACAGTAAACTTCATTGTTTTCTGTAACGATATAAGTTATTACCCTTGCTCCACCACTTTTTCCTTTTCCCTTGCTTTTGATAGCAATTCTAACTTTGTAAATTTCGTTTCCTAAAGGTGTCCCAAAATCTGGTTGTTCTTCCAATGTAGCACTAAGTTCGGATAGTTCTTGTTTTAGAGAAGGGAACTTTTTAATAAGCCGCTTTGCTTCTTTTTTAAACTTGTCACTGGGAATAACACTAAAGTTCATTTAAAAATTCATTTAGTGTCTGTTTATGTCCTTTGGCTTTTTTAAGAATAGCAACTTGTTCAAATGCGTCTTTTAGGTCAGACTTTAATTTCAATGCCTGCTCATACTTTTTCAGTTTGGTCAACACTTTTTCCCATTCTGTCAACGGTAATTGAACGGCATTTGTTTTGCCATTCATGTCGTTCAGGTATTGAAGTGTTATTTTCATAATACAAATATACGTTGATTTTTTGAATTGTACGATGTTGGAAATGCTGGGGCACAACAGTTTGGCAGCTTGGCGAAGTAGTTTCAAAAGCTAAAGATGGCAATTCGGAAGTGTTATTAGTTACGATTTTACTACATCTGCCAATGGTTTGGCATTGGGTGGTTTGGCAATGCTGGGTCTGGCATTGGGAGCAGGATTTGCCCGCAGAAGAAAACTGATGATGGCAATGATGGCTGTATCCATTATGGTATTAGGCTATTCTTGCACTAAATCTGATAAAGCAGCTATTCAAAACAATGATAACTTATTTGTACGTATCGCACAAGTAGATAAAGATGGTACAAAGTCTTATTCTAAAGTAGTAAAAGTGGTGAAGAAATAGAACCACATTAAATAAGTAGTTATAATGTTAAAGGGGGTGTCTTATTGGACATCTCCTTTTCTCATTTAGCTTGCTTTGGTAAATGAAATAGAATACTTGCTGCTGTCGAATGGTCATTCATTGTCGTTTTTATCATAATCGTCAAAAGAAAAACACTGTATAAAAGAAATTTAAATTTTTTTTGGGAGAAAGCCTGTTTTTAGTCACTTATATAAGTGCTACAGATGACTTAAGATAGGATATAATTTAAAAATGATTAGTGTGGGAAGGCGAAGCACACTGATAATAATAGCATTTAATAATTAGAGACAGAAAAAACAGATGAAATCAATTCTATTCATTTTAGCAATACTGAGTTTTGGAATTATACAGGCTCAAAACAATTTCAGCTATATACCCCAAAAACCTAAGCCCGGCGATGAAATAACGATAACTTATATGCCCGGAGCAGATTTAGAAGGCTTGCTAAAAATACCTGAAGCATTTATATTGGAATCATCCGCTGATGGCAATAATGTAACCAATATAAAGCTTTCCAGACTGAATGGAAGATTGACTGCCAAATTTGTTACGGATACGGCTACAAGATTTGTGGCACTGGGCTTTATGGATAATGATAAATATGACAGCAACAATGATGATGGTTTTATTATTTTGTTGTATGACGGAAATCAGCCCTATGAAAAAGCAAACGCCTATGCGTCCAATTTTTATGATATAACAGGAAAAGCAAGATTTGGTATTTTACGAGATAAAGAAAAAGCATTATCATATTTGGTTAAAGAAGTAAATCTTTACCCGGCGGGTAAAAAAAGCTATTATACAAAGATGGTTAAGCTACAATATCAAATGAGTCCTATAACCGGTACTTCAATGGTTCAAAAAGAAATTGAGCAAACTATAAAAATGTTGAAAACCAAAGAAGATTATACTATCCTGTCAAGCTTGTACAATTTATTAAGTTTTGATAACCAAAGTAAATTTATTGATAAGCTAAAAACCGAAAAGTTTCCCGAGGCACCACTTAGCCAGGTAGATCGTTTGTTTAGAAAAGGCTTTAGTACGGAAGGAGATGCGGTAAAGCAACAGGCAATTTTAGACGAACTAACAGTACTGCTTAAAAATGCAGATGATGCCAGTCTGCACGAGGCTTCCTTAAATATGATGCGTCAGGCGGTGGCAAGAGATTATTTAAGAAAAAAGGATGCGGTTAATTTTAAAAAAGTAGTCAATACGATTACAGATAATACCATAAAATACCGGATGTGCCAAAATGCTGCCGGAATATTTATGAATGATATCAATACGCAGCCTCAGGCAATATCTTTTGCAAAAGATGCCATGAATTGGGCTAAAAGTGAAGTAAATAAGCCTAAAGAAAAAAAGCCCGCAATGGCTGTTGACTCGGAGTGGAAAACAACCAGAATAAACAGCTATGCCGGAGCTGTCCATACGTACGCACAGGTATTAGAAAAATCTGGTAAATATACTGAGGCATTCAAGTATGCCAAAGAAGCCGCAGCTATAAAGCCCGGTATATACAGCCATACCTATATTACAATAGCTCAAAAAATTTTGAACCATAAGCAGGTTAAAGTATTAGCTGAGGATTTAGTAAAATCCGGGGCAGCAAATAATGGAGTAGTAGATATTCTCAAAGAAATATATAACAAAACTAATAATACGAAAACTGATTTTGAAAGTTATTTGGCAGGTTTAAAAAACGAAGCCAAAAATAAAGTTATTAATGATTTAAGGTCGGAGATGCTAAACATTTCGGCACCGGAATTTACACTGGTGGATATAGACGGTAAAACTGTAAACTTAGCCGATTATAAGAACAAAGTGGTTGTTCTTGATTTTTGGGCTACTTGGTGCGGTCCTTGCAAAGCTTCATTTCCTGCTATGCAAAAAGCGGTAATAAAATATAATGAAAACCCTGATGTAAAATTTTTATTTATAGATACTTGGGAGCGTGTCGAAGACAAAGTAACACCGGCAAAAGATTTCATCTCTTCCAATAAATACCGTTTTCACGTATTAATTGATAACGAAGATAAAGTAGTAGGCAACTATAGAGTGGAAGGACTTCCTACAAAAATTATCATAGGTAAGGATGGTAAAATAAAGTTTAAAGATATAGGATATAGTGGAAGTGAGGAAGGCTTAATTGAAAAACTATCCATGATGATTGCTTTGGCAAGTGAATAATCATGCGCATATTATTGGTACAAAAAAATCTTGTTTATCTACTAAAACTGTAAATGAGTTAGCTATTATGCCGGTTATTTTTGGTGAAAAGTTTTTGTTTTGTTTAATGTTTTTTTCATGTTTGACCCTCGGTATATTGCCGGGGGTCTTTTGGTTTATTCCTTCTCCCGAAGTTAAAACCCTGCATTATATTTTGCTGTATTTTATTGATATAAATGGCAATACAACAATCTTGCTGATCGATAAAATTAGGAAGCCTTATTTATCAATTACTGCAAAGAACCAGGAATTGATTTTTGTACAATGAGACAGAAACCCTGATTTTAAAAAAAATTGAGCATACTTAAAAATATTATGATATAGCTGCTTCATCCAGCAGCCAGATTGTGCTGCCTTTTTTAAGTTGCACACCCTGAACCGGATAGGCGCCATTTTGTTTCTTACCAGAGATGATATTTCTGATAACGGGGGCTTTTGCCTTTCCCGAAACCAAAAACATTACTTCGTTACTGTGGTTTATTAGCGGATAAGTAACGCTGATGCGGTAAGTCTGTTTTTCTTCTACCCATACTTCTTTTATCAAACGTTTTTTTTCATTTAAGATATCTGTACCGGGGAATAGTGATGCGGTATGACCATCATCGCCCATACCCAAAAGTGTGAGATCGAAGCAAGGTCGATTACCCAAGGCAGTTTTCAGAGTAGCTTCATACTGTAGTGCGCAATCCTTAGGGCTACCCTTGACCGGCACAGGAAAAATATTTTTTTTTGGAATTTTTACCTTATCCAGCAATGCCTCTTTTACCATTTTGAAATTACTTTCATCGCTTTTGTGTGGTACAAAACGCTCATCACCCCAAAACAACATCACTTTTTTCCAGGCTATATTGCGGCTGAACTCCTGTGTAGCGAGTAATTGATACAACCTTTTTGGTGTATTGCCACCCGAAAGCGCAACAGCAAATCTTCCTTTTTGTTCTATGCTTTCTTTACATGATTTTACAAAAAAATAAGCAGCGGCGCGGCTCAATGCCTCTGCATCGCTCCATACCAGGATTTCTTCTTTTATCATGGTTCAAATTTTAAGCAAAATATTTATTCAAAAACTATTAATCGCATTTTAGTGCTTCTTCGTTGGGAGAGGTGAGCGCCCACTGAACACCATTGCTTTTAGCCAGCTTATCAGCTTCTTTGGGACCATCAGTACCCGCCGCGTATTTTTTTAGCCCTTTAGAGGTCGTCTTCCAATAATCCAATATGGGCATCACTATTTTCCATGCTGCCTCCACCTGGTCCGAACGAATAAAGAGGGTGGCATCGCCTTCTAATACATCCAACAGCAGGGTTTCATAAGCTTCGGGCGAAGGCTCACAGAAAGCGTCAGTATAAGTAAAATCCATATTCACCGGTTTTAAGCGCATGTGAATGCCCGGAATTTTACCATCTACTATCAGATTTATCGTTTGATTGGGTTGGATGCTGATGAATAACCTGTTGGGTACTTCATCGTCTTTGAAAATTTTATGAGGAGTCATTTTAAACTGAATCATAATCAACGATGAATTCTGAGACATACATTTACCTGTACGCAGCAGGAATGGCACTCCTTTCCAACGCTTATTGTCAATAAACAATTTCATGGCTGCAAAGGTTTCGGTTTTTGAATTCTTAGCCACATTCGCTTCATCGGTATATCCGATTTGAGGAGCGCCTGCTACTGATCCTTCGGTATATTGTGCCCTGACTACTTCTGGCGCCGAAATTTTACTAACGCTTTTCAGCACCTTTGCTTTTTCATCCCGAATACATTCGGCTGCATAATCGCAGGGACGCTCCATGGCGATAACTGACAGGATTTGCAACAGGTGGTTTTGAATCATATCCCGAAGCGCTCCACTATTGTCATAATATTTTCCACGTGTACCCACACTCACTTCTTCGGCTACGGTTATCTGAACATGGTCAATATATTTGTTGCACCATAATGGCTCGAAAATATTATTTGCAAATCGGAAGGCAAGGATATTTTGAACCACTTCTTTACCCAGATAATGATCAATGCGGTAAATCTGCTCTTCTTTAAAATTTTTAGTCAGTAACCTGTTCAGTGCCTGGGCAGAGGTCAGGTCTGTTCCAAAGGGTTTTTCTACTACTATACGATCTTTTTTTACCATACCGGCCATTTTGTATTTTGCAAGGCCTTCGGTAATGGTTTGTATAAAACTCGGTGAAACAGCATAGTAAAACAATCTGGTTCCTCTAACGCCCCAATTTTTATCATTTTTTTCTAAAGCTGCTTTCAAGCGCGGAAAAGTATCGGGAACAGAGAAGTCGCCCTGAAAATAATCAAGTTTATCTTTAAATTTATTCCAGTCTGCATCTTTAGCTTTACCGTTTCTCGAAAAAGAATTTATGCCTTCCAGCATGTGTTTATCATAAGCCTCATCAGATAGCCCTTTATAATCCATTGCAAAAATTACAAATTCATCCGGCATGTAGCCACCGATATAAAGATTGTAAAAAGCAGGGATTAATTTGCGCCAGGAAAGATCTCCAAAACCTCCAAAAATTACGATGTTAGCGGGTGTCTGTTTAAAGTCCATAAATTGTCTGTTTATTTGCTAAATGTATTTAAAAAAATATAAGTTTAAAAATTAATGAGTAGCTTACGATGCCCAGTTTGAATGAAAACTTCCCTCTTTGTCAATTCGTTCATAAGTGTGAGCGCCAAAGAAATCGCGCTGTGCCTGTATAAGATTAGCCGAAAGTTGAGCGCTTGTATATGCATCAAAATAATTGAGCGCCGATGCATAAGCGGCTGCGGGAGTTCCTGTGTCCAAAGACGTTTTGAGCAAAGCAGCCACACTGTTTCTTTTTTCCGATAGTTTTTTTGAAAACAGGGGAGATGTAATTACAATCTGCAAATCGGGCTCCTGCAGGTAGGCCTCGTGTAGGTCATTGAGCATGGCTGATCTAATAATGCAGCCTCCCCGCCAGATTTTCAGTACTTTTTTAATGTCAATTTCATAATTGCTTGTTGCCGAAGCCGCCTGAATAAGTTTTATTCCCTGGGTATAAGCTATTGCAAAACCAAAATATAAAGCTTCGCTACAGATGGTTTTTATCGCTTCTTTGTCAGTTGCGATATTGGTTTTATGATAATCGAAGTAACCTGCTGCTTTCACCCGTTCTGCCTTTAAGGCTGAGAGGTATCGCATAGTAACTGCAATATCAATGGTGGGTGTGGGTACGTTCAGTTCCAAAGCGCTCTGTGTAGTCCACAAGCCGGTTCCTTTTTGTTGGGCACGATCTAATATCATGTCCACTAAGTCTTTGCCGGTTTCTTCGTCTTTTTTGTTAAAGATTAAAGAGGTGATTTCTACCAAAAATGATTGTAACTCGCCTTGATTCCATTCACCAAAAACAGTACTCAACTCATCATTGGAGAAACCTGAAACTTTTAACAGGCTGTAAACTTCACTAATCATTTGCATCATGGCGTACTCTATACCATTGTGCACCATTTTCACATAGTGGCCTGCGGCAGTATTACCCATATATGCTACGCATGGTTCGCCTTCCGCTTTAGCTGCTATTGACTCCAGAATGTTTTTCACCTGTTCATAACTTTCTTTATCTCCACCCGGCATCATGCTGGGGCCGTTTCGTGCGCCTTCTTCTCCGCCCGAAACGCCCATGCCTATGAAATGGATACCTGAAGTTTTTAAAGATTGAAATCGCCTTTCGGTATCAATAAAATGCGAGTTGCCGCCATCAATAATTATTTCGTCTTTTTGCAGCAGTGGCAACAGGCCATCAATCACAGCATCTACAATTTTACCTGCCGGTACCAGCATCATGATGATTTTTGGCGATTGAAGATTATTTACCAAATCCTGAAGCGAACCGGCCGATGTTACCGGTTTGCCGGCGGCTTCTTCTTCCAGACGTTGCCGCTGGTTTTCATTAGGGTCGTAACCACAAACTTCGAAACCGTGGTCTGCTAAATTTAGTACCATATTTCGGCCCATGGTACCAAGGCCTATCATTCCAAAATGTGCCATTTTCTTGTTTGTTGATAAAAAAACCTGTACAAGTTATTAGAAAAACCTGAATTATTGCTAAAATCAATTAACAAATTCCTAAAAATCTTGTTTCGAGATACATTTTTAACATAACAAAAGAATTTTACGATAGTTTTCGTTATTTTCACACATCGAATGGATATATTTTCAGATAATTTTGAATTTTAGAACAGTAAAGAAATGTACAAATTACAATCAGTCATAGGATCCGTAATCCTGATTATCTTTTTATATGCCTGTACCCCCAGTCAGCCAACCACGAAAACAAATGTTTTAAGCAATCCTGCTGGTTCTGAAACTGATGTTAAGGGAAATAAACGTATGTCGGCATGGGAAATGCAAAACTATCATAAGAATCTTCCAAAAGCGGCTCCTCCGGCAGAAAGAAAAACACCTGTAAGGGAAGCTAAAAAAGAAATAAAAAAAGAAGCGAATCCGACTGCTGTGGTTATAAAACCGGAAGAGCCGGTTAGCCAGACATCTGTAAATAGTAACACTGTTACCTCGGCATCCTTTGCTTACCGCTCAAAAGAGTATTATAAGTTTATTACTGACAGTATTCAGGCTGCATCTGCAAAGGCGGCCTATTATCAAATAGCCGATTCTATGATGCGGATGATGACACAGCTTCCGGTAAATTCCAAAAATCCGGCAATCGACCTTACCCAGTGGTACACCACACCTAACTTTAGTATTCGCAAACCCAATTATGTGATGTTGCACCATACCGCCCAGACTACTGCCGAGCAAACGCTTTACACTTTTTCAATACAAAGAACAGGTGTGAGCGCTCACTATGTAGTATCGAGAGATGGTACTGTGTATCAAATGCTGAATGACTATATGAAAGCCTGGCACTCGGGTACCGGGCGCTGGGGGAGCGTAAACGATATGAACTCCTGCAGTTTGGGGATTGAAATAGATAATAATGGGTCTGAGCCATTTTCGGATGCTCAGATAAACGGGTTGCTAAAACTGCTTACCTACCTCAAAAAGGAGTATCAGATACCACAGGAAAATTTTATAGGACACTCAGACTATGCGCCCTCCCGTAAAAATGACCCCAGTAAATATTTTCCCTGGAAAAAACTTGCAGATGCAGGCTTTGGTTACTGGTACGATACTTTAAATTTGAAAGAACCGCCTGCCGACTTTAATCCTATTATGGCGTTAAGAATAATTGGTTATGATACAAAAAAGCCAATGGATGCCATAAAGGCGTTCAAATTGCATTTTATTCAAAATGATGTTTCTTCCACCTTGTCGGATTATGATAAGAAGATTTTGTATAATGTCTATCTTAAATATTTGTAAGGAATAGATAAAGGGCATAAAAAAAGCATCGTGTTTTGTTTTAGGTTTGGTTGCCCAAACTTTCACTTACTAACCCGATGCTTTCTTAATAGCTTCTGCATTGTCCCTGTAGAGCAAGGTTTCCATTTTTCAGGCTTCAAGGCATTGCTGCTTCTCAACCTTCTAATTTCCACTCGCAGAACAATTGGCAAGGCTTCCGCTGTTTTGCTTCTACTTTGCGGAGCGCCCCGATTTTTCCTCAGTCTGAGCACTTCAGCACATTGCTGTACTTTGGTAATTCAGTCATTGTAGAACCCTGCTTTCTCTGCATTGTGTCAGCGCCCGATTTTAACCGGGTTTTTTAGCTTCAACTTTGCTAATTTGGTTGTACCACAAACTCCCTGCTTTTCATTTGCATTGCTGCATTTGTCGGGCCTGATTTTCATGCTACAATTGTCAAAGAATCTGCTAAGTACACTTTTGAGACGTTTCTGCCGTCTTGCGACTACAGTTTCTTTCTCTTTGAGTGCACTATGAAGATACTATTTCAAATACCCCGATTCCAAATTTTTAACCCTTTTTATCAGCACGAGTTATGTACAAAGTAATGCACCGAAAATACGGGGTTATCAACATGTATTAACAGGTTTATCAACAAAAATCCATCTATGAATTGACAAATTTATAAATTCTAAAAATCAATTAGTCATAATTTTAAAATTGATAAGCGGTAGCGCTGTAATTCACTTAAAATTGTACCTTCATTGCTGTTTATTAAAATAATTATTTATGATTAAAATTAATTTCAAACAACATTTTTCCTTGTTAGTTGTAGCGCTGATTCTATCGTTAGGAGCGTTTGCTCAGGAAAAAGTTCAAAAATTTATTGATCCGGCCAATATGGATATGAGTGTAAAACCCGGCGATGATTTTTATGAGTATGCCAGTGGAGCCTGGATAAAAAATAATCCGGTGCCTGCAAAAGAAACCCGCTGGGGAAGTTTCAACATGCTGAGAGATTTTAACATCAATGCCGTAAAATCAATATTGGAAAAGGCCGCAGCACAAAAATCTGCCGCACCCGGCTCGGTTGAAAAAAGAGTAGGCGATTTTTATGCAGCTGGGATGGACAGCCTTACCATTGAAAAATTAGGCTACTCACCCATCAAAGCGGATTTGGCGCGCATCAAAGCCATTAAAAACCTTACTGGTGTACTAAATGAAATGGCTTATATGCGCAGCAACGGTATTGCTTCGCCTCTGTATGGTTTCTTTGTGGGTCAGGATAGAAAGAATGTGGAAGTAATGATTCCTCAGTTATCGCAGGGTGGAACCACGCTTTCGGACAGAGATGATTACCTCAAGGAGGACAAGCGCACCAAAGATATTCAAAATGCTTATTCAAAATATATAACAACTTTATTTACGCTTACCGGTTCTAAACCGGCCGAAGCACAAAAGAAAGCCGAAACCATTTTTAATATTGAAAAAAAATTAGCCGAAGCACAAATGAGCAGGGTGGAGATGCGCGATCCGTACAAAACTTATAATAAATTATCATTAAGCGAACTAAACCAAAAAACACCCGGTCTCGAATGGAAAAGTATTCTGGCAGCACTTAAAGTGAAGGGAGAGGATACAGTATTGGTAAATAATCCAAAATTTTTTGAGGCAATTTCCGGTTTGCTCAAAACAATTCCTGTCAATGACTGGAAAACCTACCTGCAATGGAATATTTTAAAAGGTGCAGCGCCTTACCTGAGCAGTCCGTTTGTAGATGCCAATTTCACCTATAATCAGGTGATAACCGGCCAGAAAGTGCAGACCCCACGCTGGCAGCGGATGTCGCAGCTTACTGATGGCAGCATCGGAGAACTATTGGGTCAGTTGTATGTAAAGGAATATTTCAAACCCGAAGCCAAAGCCAGAATGAATGTGCTGGTTGAAAACCTGCGCAAAGCGTTTGCTATCCGCATCAAAGCATTGGACTGGATGAGTGAAGCCACCAAGCAAAAAGCGCTGGCAAAATTAGCTGCTTTCAGGCCCAAGGTAGGATATCCCGATAAATGGCAAAACTATGATGGCCTGGCGCTGAACCGAAATACCTTCTTCAAAAATCTGCGCAATACCAATGCCTGGGGATATAATTATATGATCAGCAGATTGGGCAAGCCGGTGGACAGAGAACGCTTTGGAATGACTCCGCCTACGGTAAATGCTTATTACAGCGCTACGCTGAACGAGATTGTTTTTCCGGCAGGTATATTGCAGTTCCCGTTCTTTGACCCTAAAGCAGATGATGCAGTCAATTATGGCGGTATTGGTTCTGTTATCGGTCACGAAATGAGCCACGGTTTTGACGATCAGGGCAGCAAATTTGATGCCGACGGAAACATGCGCAACTGGTGGACAGACGAGGACAGAAAGCGCTTTGAAGCTAAAACTCAGGCGCTTGCAAAACAATATGATGCTTATACCGTGTTAGGAGATCTTCATGTAAATGGTAATTTTACCTTAGGTGAAAATATTGGCGATTTGGGTGGAATGAATGTGGCTTACGAAGCGTTTAAAATGACCGAACAAGGGCTGCGCAATGAAAAAATTGACGGATTTACGCCCGACCAGAGGTTCTTCCTTGCCTGGGCGCAGGTTTGGCGCGGAAACATTTTGCCCGAAACCGCAGCGCAACTGATAAAAACCGATCCGCACTCACCCGGCCCATACCGAACCATCGGCCCCTTGGTGAATATGGATGCCTGGTATAAAGCCTTTGATGTGCAGCCCGGAGATAAATTGTACAAAAAGCCGGAAGACAGAATCAGGATTTGGTAATAATAGATTAAAAGGATAATAAAGAATAACCGCAAAGTTAATTCAGTTCTTTGATAGGTCTATATTATTTAGTATTTCAGAATAATATAGATGAATTGCATTTCGATTGTCTTGTTGGAAGAATGACCTTGAAAAAATTGCGTAAAGAAAATAATTTTTCAAATTGACATTTCGAGTTCTTTTTTCGTGTCATCTCGAATGAAGCAAAGCGGAGTGAGAGATCTCCTCCTTTTCAAAACAATAAGATTTCTCCGCTTCGCTCCGAAATGACGGTGGAGAAGTTCGAAAGGTTTAGATGAGAAAAATTATTTTTAGCTAATTTTTTCACAACCCCGTCCGTACCGGCACGGGCGGGCTTGATTTTTGACTTCACCTTTTTATAAAGAAAAAGGTGGAAAATGTCTTGTGTAGCATCAATGCTGTTAAAATTAATTATTCTATAGATTAATAATAAATCCCGATTTAACCATCGGGATTTTCTTTACTATTTCAATTTCTTGATCATTGTTTTTAACTGTCTGAAGGCTTTTTCTTCCAATTGTGATATTTCGATCAACCGATCGCCCATATCGTCATAATCAGCCTGAGCGCCTAATCTGCCTTTGAAAATACCTGAGGCCTGAACAGCGGCATCGCGCCATTTGTCGCCGGCTGCTGTAAACTGATTGGAAATATCGAAAAGTTCGTCAACGGGCAAAAACTGATGCGACTGCTGCAAAAAAGCGCCATAAATAAACCGGAAACCGCCGCCGCCGGTGCCTATTTCTTCCTGCATACGAACAAGCTGCGCCAGATACATACGCGATTTGTCGTCTCCCAACCGGTTTTTCCATTTCTTAATCTGCCTTCCGGTGTGGGCAATACCCGATGTGCCGGCAAAATAACCCGGAATGTCCAGCATGTCTCGACAATTGAGTTTGATTCCCTTAATAATGCCTTTTTTCATTTGTTCATCGGATGGTTCGTGCAGGTTCTCACCGGGGTAATACATTTGGCCTCTTGGCGCAAAAGCGCCTTTTGCAAAACGCACTCTTTCCAACTCATAACTGTTGAGTGTAACCAGGTTTTCCATTACCGGATCGCTGATGATGTAATTGTCGCCCTGCTTGTCCACTACTATCAAATTATGGGCATTGAAGTGAAACCGATACTCTTTAGGGAAATAGGTGAGGTAATACACACCCACCTGACAGGCTGTTGGCTTGCCTGCCAGCACTCTTTCGTCTAATTCAGCCATTGCTTTTTTGTGGTCGCTGTATTTTTTTCGGGTAACTGTTACACCCAATGATTTGCAGGTTCTTTTGAAGATCATGCCCGGCATGGTACGAAACGAAATGGCAGGCCCGCCATTTACCTTCATAAATGGTAGCTGAATGTAAAAAAGACCGGAACCCATACCAAAAGCCAGTGGTTCTGTAACCTTATGAATACCATAGTGCCCCAGCAATGCAGTGGTTACACCATTTTCGCAATGAGCGGCTTGCAGATGATTGAATGACGATACGGAAGTTTCTATATTTGACATTAGAATTTATGGTTGAAGCCGGTTTTCTGTTTTCGGCTATTCATTTTGATAAATAAAATAAAAACAAGTTAAAATGGCTTTTTGAGTTCTTCGACACACACTTCAAAAACTTCGGCATACTTTTGCAACCTTTTTTCACTCAGTTTTTCAAATACTTTTGGTTTAAAGTGGCGTTTTACCCTCCATTTCCAAAGGCCGGTATATTGTGCTACTATTGCCAGGTCCATCATTCGTTTTTCCATCCAGTAATATACAGGGCTTATTTCGCCATTCAAAACCCGTTGCTTTGCCTCATTTATTTTGGATTCAAAAGCTTGCCAGGCCACCTCATTGGCTTCCTCCTTCACTTTCCAGCCGGTGCTTTGTCCGGTGATGTATTTGCCTTCGCTATCCACTGCATATTTTACCTCTTTGGCTATATGCCCAAAATAACCTTTATCCTGTGGAATTTCTTCTTTTTTCATTGAGTGGTAGAAAATTGATGATGTTGATGCCTAAATAATTCGGACAAATGTAAAAATAAAATCCTGATAAAACCGGTTGGCAGGGTTTTGTAGGCTAAAAATTATTTTGCATTTTATTTATTTTGGCGAGGCCTTCCGGTTTGTTATTTTTTATACTGTATTCTGTTTGCATGATTAGTTTTATCTTTACTTAAATATTAACCCATGAAAATTATTGATGAATTTGATCTTTGGGATGCCGAATTTTGTATTGAAACAGATAGTTTTACCGAAGAAATTAAAAAACGGAATACAACAAAAGAAGATTACATAATCTATCTGCTTGTTCGTTTGCATCAGAAAGTTAATACTCTATTAGAGGCTACTTCATCTGATAGCCACATGACTGCCAAAGAGCAATGATTGCTACTATAGTTGAGACAAGTGCAATCAAATTAGAAGCAATAGAATTTCGCTTGGCAATTTTGCTATCCTCGATAGCTGCCCGCATCTGACCCCTGTTCAATTCTTTATCTTCATCCTCCTGTCTTTGCTTTTTCTCAATACACTTAAAATTCTCAATAAATCCGCCCTCATTATCAATATAAACTTTAAGTCTGTCAGTAGTTCGCCATAAATTAGGATCGTCCATTTTAGCAATTATTACGGGTCTAATTTGACAAACGACTCCCATGTAAAACTCAAACAACGATTCATCAATATGGGGCATATCATGACAGGTGTACTCGAATTTCAATATGTTATCCGGCTCTTTATGGGCTTCAAGTATTGTCTGTATATTTTCAGCATCCTGATAAGTTAATTCCTTTGTAAACATTTGGATTGATTTTTATACTTTCTTCGGTTTGCATGACTACTTTTTATACTCCACATTCGCCCCAAAATGGAAATCGTACTCTTTAATTTCACCAGAAACATCCAACACTATAATAAACCGAAAGCTCATTTTAGCGGCGTTCGCCTCCGCTTCGTCTTTCTTAGTCCAGATTGTTATTTTTGGCCTGAGCAATTCTGCTCTTTTCAGCTCTTCGTCTATAAATAAATAGACAGTAACTTTATTAGAAATTGAGGCGTTGTTAAAAATTCGGGTAGGCAACTGTTCTGAATACCTTCCAAAGAATTTTATCCCGCCAAAAAATATTCGTTCAATATTTCCTGCCGATGAAACATACCCGCTTTCCTGCCAAAGTACTTTAATCGACCTCTTACCGTTGTTCTTTATAGCCAAAAACATATCATCATCTTTTGAAGAGTACGACCAGCTAAAGGAAGCAATACTATCGCTATAAAATAAATCGCTCGAAACGGGTTCGACTTTTTCGGAATTAATGGATACCGTTCTTAAAACGGGATTAAACCCAATTGGGTCGCCTTTTTTTTGAGAGAACGCAAATGTGGGCAGAAAAAATAAGGATAATTAGTTTTCTCATTTGTCTTTTATTTTTTCGAGTTTTTGAATATATTTTTTTCAAACAGCCAGCGCGTTTATTATTTTCTCGGCATCGCTTAACCCCGATTGCGCAATAGCCGCATTAGGGTTGCCATCATAGCCCATAGACAGATGCAGCGTATCATATACAGCAAGGAAAGGGTATAATAATTTTTTATGCTTTTTTGCAATGTTTTGTTTGTACCAATCTACCGTTTTGCGTCCTTTTGTTTTTATACCCAATGCCCCATCCAAGGCTACCAGCACACCGGTATAAGCAGTATGCCCCGCCATTTTTACGTATTTGGCATCAGTATAATACCCGTCTTTCTTTTTAGCTTTTCGGGTTAGTATTTCTTTGGCGTTGGCTATAAAGCGTTCCGCCTCTTTTATATGTTCATTTTCCTTCATATTATTTTTTTTAAGGCTTCAATAGTTTGTACGGCATTACTATACTTCCTATAACAGTAAGGATCTGTATAAGGCTAGACCAGTATATTTTTTGAATAAGCCTATTTTCTGTCTGCAAAATATCCTGTCTTACTTTTTCTATTTCCAACTTTTAAAAGTAAAATACTAATTCCTCATGCGTATGACCATGTTCTTCGACGAACAACAAAGATGTAGCATAATCTTTTTCAAGCATTTTTTCTAAAAAATCATCAATTCTTATTTTTATATCCAATTAACTATCAATTTAGTATATATTTTTTGCAATAATATTACTAAAATATATAGAAAAAATTCTCAAAATATTTTACTTAAAGAACTTTGCTTCCCATATTGACCTATCTATTACAAAGATATAATAAAAAAGCACTAATTAAGCAATTAAAAAAGTGACAATAAGATGGCTGAATATACCCAATATAATAATAAAGTTAGATATGGAATTAGATATTATAGGGTAGGTGGTAACAAGGGCGATATACTAGAACGCTAATAACGAACACCTTACCAGGTAATGATATTTCGACGGAGTTAGAAATCTTTTGCTTTCAAAACAATAAGATTTCTCCGCTTCGCTCCGAAATGGTTGTTGATGAAAATAAAAAATCCCGACAGAACAATCTTATCAGGATTTCACCTATTGGAAATATTTTTTTACTTCCTTCTCTACACCACCGTCAGCAATGCATACATATAGCTGAATCTGGAGCTTTCGGGTACCAGCAAGAATATCTTATCGTCTTTTTTCAGTTTACCGCTATGAAACAACTCGTCCACCATAAAATAAACCGAAGCAGCGCCCACATTGCCCACCGTAGTCAGGTTTACAAACCATTTTTCGTAAGGTATATGATGACCCAATTTAATGTGCTCTTCGTAAATTTTGTCTTTGAAGAAATTGCTGCTCATGTGCGGGCAATACCAGGTAATTGTATCAGGGTCTAGTCCTCTGCGTTTGAACAGTTCGGGTAGTATTTTGCCACCCAATGGCACGATATTGGGGCTGAGAAGCTTTACATCCTGCTTGATGCTGAAAATGGATTTTTCATTTAATTCATGGTGGTCAAATTCCACATAGCTTTTTAAAGCGCCATCCTCTTCCTTTTCGGCTCCCATATACATACAGGGTTCCATAAAGTCGGCATAAGAAATACCTTCCATCCATTCGATGCGGAGGCTTAAACCTTCCGAAGCCGGTTTGTCTGATAGCAAAAATGCTGCTGCTCCATCTGAAAGCATCCAGCGAAGAAACTCTTTGTCAAAACTGATATACGGATTTTCCTCAAGCTGTTCCAGCTTGTGAACCTCATCTTCAAACTGATTGGCAACTAACGAAGGCGATAATCTTTCGGACCCTGATGCAATCGCCTGACGGGCATCGCCGGTTTTTACTGCCATAAATGCATATTTGAGGGCATGCATCCCTGCGCAGCATACTCCCGAAGGCGAAACTACCTCAATAGAACCTAACTCTGGCACCCAGCCATGCACCATACAGCCATGCGAAGGCATCAACTGATCGGGTGATGAGGTGCCGCATGAAAGTAAATCAATATTTTTAATTCCTTCGGAATCATTTTTAAAAAGTTCTTTTATGGCTTCAGCAGCCAACTGTGCATTAGTATGGGTAGGCTTTTGGTTTTTATCCAAGGCATAATAACGGTTGGTGATGGCGTTGTTTCGCAAAACAATCCTACGGGATTTGGATGGCTTACCGTTTATAAACCCCAAAAAATCTTCCATTTCATCATTCGATACCGGACTATTGGGAAAATAATGAGACGTGCGTGTGATATATACTTCGTTCAATGACATAATCTTACTTTATTTCTACTCCAGAATAATAATTAATTTGTTTCTTAATGCGTTTTTGCAAAAATGGCCTAAAAAAAATAAAATCCACCAACAAAATTATCGGCGAAACAATAAGTAGTGCAATGGTAATATAATATTTATAAATGGCTAACAATAATTTTCTTTTTTTTGGGAATTTGCGAATAAGATTTACCCATTTTTGAAAAATCTTACCGGCTTTATGCTCAATAAACATCAGCGAATACTTAACCCTTACAGCCCCTTTTTTTATCAATTCGGGTTGGAGTTCTTCCCATTCGCCTGTTTGCAGGTATTTATTTACCACTTTGCCAAATACCGATACGTTTTTTATAACTTCATCAGAAACGCCGGGTTTTGGAAAAATGCCCCATTTACGGTCTTTTCGCCCGGTACCCATCCAGTGCAAAATGGTAAAATAACTGATGTGATTGGCGTGCAAATCCATCAGTGCAATATTTCCCACAAGTTTTGATTCGGCAGCTTTTATAAGTCTTTTGTTTTTTTCCTGAGCGTTTATCCACATATTCCGACAGCCCGAAATGGTGATAACCGGTGTGTTTTTTATGATAGATTTAAATTTCTCATCCTGCATGATGGAATTGAACGGAATACTGGGCGAAAGGTTCCAGGGTTGCCAGCCAAGAATAACTAAGTCGTAATGGCTATGCTTTGTCTCCCAGGCTTCCAGCGCTGCCGGTACAACTTCCACTGAATCGGGAACCGTATCAAAAAACTGATCGGTTGGCCACGGAAAAGGAAAGGGGCGCGCCATCTTCACCTCAAGAAATTCTACCGAATGACCTG
Source organism: Chitinophagaceae bacterium (assembly GCA_023957575.1). GTDB lineage: Bacteria > Bacteroidota > Bacteroidia > Chitinophagales > Chitinophagaceae > Niabella. The sequence goes on from JAMLGU010000012.1 coordinate 17,811, forward strand.
CCTCAACCAATGGTTGCGTAAAATTGTCAACAATCTGCTTTAATTGCCCCGTTTGCGAATAATAAACCGCTAAAATCATTTTCCCCATTGATAATCAATTATTAATATCTTTAAGCGCCTTGGAGTTTTTACTATAATCTGAAATCTGTGTTTGCATTGCCGCAGACAAAGATTTGTAATTTGTTTTTATTAATTGGGCATCCTGCATAATATTTTTATTGTACCCCAGATTTTTGGGCGCATGTTCCTGCACCATCAGGCGGAGAAACCTGAATTCGGTATTTGATGGGGCATTTAATATAGCGGTTTCCAATTTTTTATAACCTTTTTTAAATAGGGCCAGCTTTTTTGCCGGTACGGCCAATGTTTCCGCCTTGCGCATCAGCAAAGCGCCTTCGTAAGCTTCCTTTTCGGCTCCTGAAAATTTTTGCAGTTGTTTTTGCAGAACATCTATTTGCGATACATTTCCTGAAGCCATTGCTTTAATGCAGGCGTTTTTATCTATTTGACCTTGACCTGTTGCCAGAAAAAAGGAAAATAGAAAACCGCAAACCAAAAAATATCTTACTGCCTTCTTTTTCATAATAAAAACTTCCAAAATTAATGATTATCAGGCTAAGAATACCTAAATTGTATCTGTGCCAAAGATAATCCTGCTTCTTTAATTGTTTTGAGCTAAGTTTCAACCATTTAACTTTTTTATTTAGAATGGTATAATTTTTGAGATTATAAACACAAAACTTAATAACATGATGAAGAAAATGACATTTGTGGTTGCTTTAATGGCAATTTTCGGTGGTATTCATGCCCAGAGTAGTTATAAACAAGCAATAGGCGCCAGAATCAGTCCGTTATCCGATTATGATATTTTTGCGGGTTCATATAAAGTATTTCTGGCAGAACCCTCAGCAATTGAATTAAATGCCGGTTTTGGAGGCAACAGAGATTATGTTTTAGGAACAGGCTACCGTTCCAGTTCGTTTAGTGTATCGGCTGCGTATCAGCATCACTTTGAAATTGCAAAGGTGAATGGTTTAAAATGGTTTATTGGTGGTGGCGGTACTATTTTCCATACGGCTTCTACCTACAAAAGCAGTGGTTATAAGGGTACCGGTGTGGGCTTGTTCCCTACGGGAGGCGCTGATTACAAGTTTAAAAAGATTCCGTTAAACGTATCTGCCGACTGGCGACCCACATTTCTGGCTACTGCTCCTACTGCATACAGCAGTTTTTTGGGCGACAGGTTTGGGGTAGCAGCGCGTTATACTTTTTAGGTAAAATATATTCGGTTTCTTCCCTTTTCAAAAAAATAATTTTACTGCCATCCCTTATATTAGCGATGGGGGTTGTAATTTTTAAAGAAATTAAATAGATTATCTTTGTAACATCTTAAATCTTAAAAATTTAACACTATGATGAAAAAAATGATTTTATTGACAGTTTTGGTCGCTTCTCTGGGTATTGCGAATGCACAAAGCGAATACAAACAAGCAATTGGTGCCAGGGTAAGCGGAGCGCTTGGTTATGATGTGTTTTCGGGCTCATTTAAAACATTTATGTCTGAAGCAGGAGCAATGGAATTTAATGTAGGATTTGGTTTTAATACTTACGGGTATCTTTTGGGTAGTTATAAAACGACTACACTGGGGCTTAGCGCTGCGTATCAGCATCATTTCCCTATTGGTAATGTAGAAGGATTAAAATGGTATTTGGGCGGTGGCGCTACGGCATTATACAGTTCTTCCAAATGGGATGATTACAAAGGTTTTAGTTTGGGTGTTTTCCCTACCGGTGGTGCCGATTATAAGTTCAAAAATATTCCTTTAAACGTATCTGCCGACTGGAGACCTACTTTCTTCTTTGTTAATCCCGATAAAGGGTTATTTCATGGTTTTTACCCAAGCAGCGCCGGTGTGGCAGCCAGATATACATTCTGATTTATAGAGTTTTGATTTTCATAAGAATAGGAAGCTGTCAGTATTTGGCAGCTTTTCTTTTTGAGTGGTTTTCCCGAATGAACTAAAATTGTAACCGACTTTCAGCCGCAATCTATATTTTTGTTGGTAGAGGAAATTACATGATGCAAGGAGAAATGTATAAGGAAAAGTTTGATGCATTAAAAGTTTGTGTCATTATACCCACTTATAACAATGCAGGTACATTATTACAGGTATTAGAAAGTGTACGACATTATACAAATAATATAATTGTAGTAAACGATGGGTCAACCGATAAAACGGCTGCCCTTCTTCAAGGGATAAATAATATTGAAATCGTCGGCTACATTCCCAATCGTGGCAAAGGTTGGGCGCTGCGGACAGGCTTTAGCAAGGCAATAGATTTGGGTTACCATTTTGCAATCACTATTGACAGTGATGGACAGCATTTTGCAAAAGACCTGCCTGTATTTATTGAAAAATTAGTGCAGGAAGGTTCGGCGCTCATCATGGGCGCCAGAAATATGGATCAGGAGAGTGTGCCGGGCAAAAGTAGTTTTGGAAATAAGTTCTCTAATTTTTGGTATAAAGTGGAAACCGGCATCAAACTTCCCGATACCCAAACCGGTTTCAGGCTGTACCCTTTGGCGCCAATCGGTAAAATGCGGCTTTTTACCCGAAAATATGAATTGGAAATAGAAGTAATCGTGCGATTAGCCTGGGCAGGTGTAAAAGTAGTATCGGTCCCCATCACGGTTTATTACCCTCCGGCAGCCGAGAGAGTGTCGCACTTTAGGCCGTTTAAGGATTTTACACGTATCAGCTTGGTTAATACCGTGTTGTTTACAATTGCTTTCTTTTATATCTGGCCCAGAAATTTTTTCCGTTTTTTCTTCAGAAATAAAAACTGGAAACAGGATCTTAGAAATATTTTGTTAAAACCCGGAGAAAGTGATCTAAAAAAGGCCAATGCCATTGCTTTTGGCGGTTTTATGGGTATTTTTCCAATCTGGGGCTTTCAGTTATTGGTGGGTATTTCGTTGGCACATTTCATGCGGCTCAATAAAACACTGTTTGTCATTGCAGCCCATGTGAGTATTCCGCCAATGATTCCGTTTATCGTTTTTCTTAGTTTTTTAATGGGCAAGCCGTTGATGGGCGACAGGGCAGTAAATTTAGACTTCAGTAACGGTCTGACTTTAAAAAGTATCAGCATCCATCTGGAACAATATATTTATGGCGCTGTTATCTTGTCGGTAATTGTTGCAATAATATTTTGGATCGTTACCATGTTGTTTTTAAAAAGTTATAAACAGACAAAAAATTTTTTATCAAAGAAAAAGGAATTATAAGGTAATCTGATGGGGCAATTGTTTGGTAATATTTATTTGTTTTTCAGCGATAAAAAAAAGTGGCTCTATACTTTATTTTTTATCACACTGGCGGTGTTTCTGTTTTTTGGTTTGAGGGTGAAGTTTGAAGAAGATGTTTATGCCATCATTCCAAAAGATGAAAAAACCGAAAAATTCGCTCAGGTTTTCCAGAGTTCAAAATTTGCCGATAAGTTGAGCATTATGATTCAGCTTCGGGACACGGCTCTTACCGACCCTGACAGCCTTACAATGTATGCGGATATGCTGGAGGAACAATTGCAAAAACATGCTGCGCCCTACATAAAGTCTATAAAAAACAAAGTTGACGACAGTTTTACAGTACAGCTTTTTGAAACCATTCAGCAGCATCTGCCCGTGTTTCTTTCCGAAAGCGATTATAAAAAAATAGATACGCTTATTGAGCCTGATAAACTCAAAGAAACATTAGAAAATGACTTGAAACTGCTCAACTCGCCCACCGCATTTGTAGTTAAAAATATTATTGCCAATGACCCGACAGGCATTTCTTTTTTAGCCTTGAAGAAATTGCAACAATTACAGGTTGATGATAATTTCGAATTGTATGATAACCATATCATCACCAAGGATGGTAAAACGCTGATGATATTTATTACCCCTGCCCATGCTGCGGGTAATACAGGCGCTAATAAGGAATTGTTTGAAATTATTGATCAGTCAATAGATTCATTAGCTGCCAACTATCCCCATGTGCAGACTTCTTATTTTGGCGGTTCGTTGGTTTCGGAGGGCAATGCCGCCCAACTTAGAAAGGATACCGGCCTCACATTAACCATTACCATTCTTTTTCTGATATTTTTTATTGGTTATTTTTTCAGAAAAAAAAGGGCTCCATTTCTGATTTTGGTGCCGGTGGTTTATGGTGTGTCATTCGCGCTGGCCTGTATTTATTTTGTGAAAGGAAGTATTTCTGTAATCGCATTGGGAACGGGTTCTATTGTATTGGGCATTGCCGTTAATTATTCGCTACACGTCTTTAACCATGCCCGCCATGCCAAAAGTATTTTACAGACGATTAAAGATTTAGCAGCGCCGCTCACCATTGGTAGTTTTACCACTATTGCCGGTTTCTTTGCATTAAGATACGCTGCCTCCGATATGCTTAAAGACCTTGGGCTGTTTGCAGGTTTCAGCCTGATAGGCGCAGCGCTTTGTTCACTTATATTTTTACCTCATTTTATCGGGATACCTGAAAAAGAAACGGAGCATAAAAATAATATCATTGATAAAATTGCCTCCGTGCGGTTTGAGTCCAATAAATGGGCTGTTTGGATAATCCTGATACTATCGGTTGTGTTCTTCTTTTATGCTCAAAAAGTACAGTTTGAACCGGATATGACACAATTGAACTTTATGTCGTCCGAAATAAAACAGGCCGAGCAAAAAATGAACGATATTAGTGGCGCTGCATTACGCTCTTTATATGTTGTAAGTGAAGGAAACACATTAGATGAGGCGTTAAGAAAAAGCGAAAGGCTGCAAAATGATTTTGAAGAATTAAAAACTCAAAAACTGATAACAAGCGCTGCCGGAATTTCTACCCTGTTTTTATCAGACTCTTTGCAGGCAGCCAGAATCAGACAATGGAATGAATACTGGCAGTCCGCCAAGAAACAGAAAATGCTGCAATCTCTTTCCAAACAGGCATCAGCATTGGGTTTCAGCAATAATGCCATCCAGAATTTCAGTCATTTTTTAAACAAAAATTATACAACTGTTGATAAGCAATCACTTGAAAATATTCGGGTCAATTATCTCGATGATTTTATTACCGAAGGAAAAAATAATGTTACGGTTGTAAATGTGTTAAAAATACCTGAAGAAAACAGGCAGAAAGTAATAGAAACTTTGGAAAAGAAAGACGGTGCAGTAGCGCTGGACAGGCAATACCTCACACAACGGCTTACCCGAATGGTAAATGATGACTTCAATCGGATTGCGTGGATTGTTTCTATATTGGTTGCTGTGGTACTGCTGATAACTTTTGGCAGAATAGAACTGATGCTGATGGCTTTTATTCCCATGCTACTTAGCTGGATATGGATATTGGGGATAATGGCTATTGCAGGCATTAAATTCAATATTGTAAATATCATTGTGTCAACCCTGATTTTTGGGTTGGGAGATGATTACAGCCTTTTTGTGATGGACGGCCTCATCAACGAATACAAAACCGGAAAGAAAAATCTGGCCTCCTACAAGTCTTCAATTTTGCTTTCTGCAATTACCACCATTGCCGGATTAGGCGTATTGATTTTTGCTAAACATCCGGCTTTAAAATCAATTGCATTTATATCGGTTACAGGTATTCTCTGTGTGGTGCTGATGGCACAAATCCTCATCCCGTTTTTCTTTTCATTAGTGATAAAAAACAGGGTAAAGAAGCAATTTCATCCCTGGACAATCCTTAGCTGGCCACATTCAGTTATTTCGTTTTTATATTTCGGTTTTGTGAGTGTATTGCTGACTATCATTGGTCTTTTCATTATCAAACTGAATCTTTTAGGAAAAGAAAAAGGCAAATGGCTATATCATTACCTGCTTTCAAAACTTTGCGGATCGGTTATGTACTTTATGGGAAGATTCAAAAAGAATATTGTTAACCCTTTGAAGGAAAACTTTGATAAACCGGCAGTTGTGATCGCTAACCATCAATCATTTTTAGATATATTGACGATGGCAATGTTAAGCCCGAAACTTATTTTATTGACAAATAAATGGGTTTGGAATTCACCCGTTTTTGGCTGGGCTATCAAAATGGCTGACTTTTATCCGGTGGCCAATGGCATTGAAAACAGCGTTGACCTGCTGAAAACACAGACAGATAAAGGTTACTCGATCGTGGTTTTCCCCGAAGGAACAAGAAGTTCCATTGCTCCCATGAAGCGGTTTCATAAGGGCGCTTTTTACCTGGCTGAGAAGTTACAATTAGATATTGTACCTGTATTGCTTCATGGTTTGGGTTACACCATGACAAAAGGAGAGTTTTTATTAAAGAATGGTGATGTAACCGCAAAGTATCTCCCCCGTATTAAGCCTGATGATACAAGCTGGGGGAGTGATTATCAGTCGCGTACTAAAAGTATTTCTAAATATTTCAAACAAAAACATGAGCAACTTCGGCAAGAGCAGGAGCAACCCAAATACTTTGCCGAGCATTTATTTTTCAACTACATTTACAAAGGTCCGGTGCTGGAGTGGTACCTGAAAATTAAGCTAAGACTCGAAAAATACTACCAATCATTTCATGAATTGTTGCCCCGTGATGGGAAACTTCTGGATATTGGTTGCGGCTATGGATTTATGGTATATATTCTTTATTGGGCCAGCCAAAACAAGCGGCAGATTACGGGGGTTGATTATGATGAAGAGAAAATTGAAACCGCCAACCATTGTTTTGGAAAAACAGATGATTTGCAGTTTGTACATGCTGATATTGCACATTTTGAGTTGGAGAAATACAATGGCATCACCATCATGGATGTATTGCACTATTTAAAACCTGAAGAACAGATGAGTGTTATTGAAAAGGCAATAGATGCTTTATTGCCGGGAGGTATCCTGATTATTCGTGATGGTGATGCAGATCTGAAGCAGAAACATAAGGGTACCCAACTCACCGAACTATTTTCTACTAAAATATTTTCATTCAATAAGACTGTAAATGATTTATATTTTCTTTCGGGGCAAATGGTAGAAAAACTTGCAATAAAACATAAGTTGGCAATAGAGAGGATAGACGACACCCGATTTACATCAAACGTGGTCTGGGTATTGAAGAAAAGTAATGAAACTGCATAATGTCCTTAAATAAATAATAATCCTGATAATCATGAGCTTACAAAAAAAGGAACATATCGGATGGATAGATTTGCTACGCATTATAGCGATCTTTTTAATGGTATTGTCGCATAGCTGTGATGGATTTGTATCGCAATTAGATACCAATCGAAATGCTTTTGTTACCGGTGCGCTCACCGGCAGTTTTGTAAGAGCCTGTGTGCCATTGTTTGCAATGATGACCGGCGTTTTGCTTTTCCCTGTTCGCGGCACCATGACAGAATTCTATAAAAAACGACTGGGTCGTATTGCCCTGCCTTTGATTTTCTGGTCTTTGGTTACGCCCTTGCTTTTTTATACCTATTACACATACATCAATCCGGGTACAACCAATGCGGCTATTGATGTCAGTAATCACACACTGGAAGCTTCGCTTACCAAAATGTACACCTGGATTTTTAATTTTAATACGGATACTACACCACTTTGGTATTTATACATGTTGATTGGGTTATATTTGATAATACCAATATTTGGCGTTTGGGTGCAGCAGGCCTCAAAGAAAGAAATGAAATTGTTTTTATGTCTTTGGTTTGTTTCGCTATTGCTGCCTTATCTTCAGATGGCGGCGCCTTTTCTGGGCTACACCGGAAATTACGGAAGTATGGCGATTCTTGGTGAATCTTTCTGGAACAAGTTTGGTACTTTCTATTATGTTTCGGGTTTCATGGGTTATTTGATTCTTGCGCATTACCTTGTGCGTTATCCACTGAGTTGGACTTTGAAGAAAACGCTTTCAATTTGTATTCCGCTGTTTGCTTTGGGATATGCCATCACCGGATTTGGTTTTCTAAAAACACAGGAGGCTTTTCCGGGAAATTATGAATACCTTGAAATTGTATGGTTTTTCTGCGGTATTAATGTTTTTATGATGACCATTTCCATTTTTTTAATAGTACAGAAATTAAACATAAAATCATTTCCGCTATTGTCCAAGATAGCCGGATTGATGTTTGGCGTATTTCTGATTCATTTTTTAATCGTGCAAATTGGTTATGATATCTTTGATACTCCTGTGCTTTCTGACTTTGCCAGGATTCTGATTACGGCTGTATTTTCATTTGTAGTTAGCCTTATAATTGTTTGGGGGTTAAATAAAGTATCATTTATGCAAAAATTTATCAGATAATCATGTTTGACGTAGCCATCATAGGAAGCGGAATCGGAGGGCTTTTGAGCGCTGTTTTTCTTTCGAAAGAAGGTTACAAAGTATGTTTGATTGAAAAAAACAAACAGTTGGGCGGCAATCTGCAAACTTTTTCAAAAGAAAAGGAGTTGTTTGATACCGGAGTTCATTATCTGGGCGGATTAGACAAGGGTCAGAATCTGTATCAAATCTTTAAATATGCAGGATTGATGGATAAACTGAAGCTCGAAAAAATGGACGAAGGCTTTGATAAAATCTTAATTGAAGGAAAACAAAATTCATTTACTCAATCTCAGGGCTGGGAAGTTTTTAAATCAACGCTGATTAGTGAATTTCCTGAAGAGGCGCAGGCAATTGAAAATTATCATCAGAAAGTGATTGCTGTTTGTGAAAAATTCCCTTTGTATCACTTAAAGTTGGAAGGTGATGGGCACGAGAAGTTTTCCGTGATGAACGAGGGTGTAAAGGAAGTGATAGAATCAATAACTTCAAACAAAACATTGCAATCAGTATTGGTCGGCAATAATATTTTATATGCTTCAGTTGGCAATAAAACACCTTTTTATGTTCATGCGTTGGTAGTAAATAGTTATATTCAAAGCAGCTGGAAGTTGCAAGGTGGTGGTTCTCAGATTGTTAAAATCTTATCAGGATTCATCAGAAACTCCGGCGGTGAAATATTGAGAAATAAGGAAGTAAAGGAAATAGTAGAAAGGGATGAGCTGATCAGCCACTTGGTTTTGGAAGATGGCAGCATTGTAGAATCGAAGCAGTTTATTTCTGCCATCAGTCCGGCCGAGACATTAAAAATGCTACATTCAGAAAAAATCAGAAGTAGATACAGGCTGCGGATTGAAAACAGAGAGAATACGATTTCATCTTTTTCGCTTTATATTGTATTAAAGGCAAAAACTATTCGCTACGAAAATTGTAATTATTATTATCAAAAAGGAGGTAGAATCTGGAGTTTGGGCGATTATGATTTTGATGAATGGCCATTGGGTTACGGATTGTATTTTAACAGAGACAGGAAAAATCCCGAATATGCGTCTTCAATTTCGGTGTTAACACTTATGAAGTTTGAGGATGTAAAAAAGTGGCGCCATACCTTCCACACCAGTAGGTATGAAGTATCGCGCGGTGTGGATTATGAAAGGTTTAAATATGAAAGATCGGAGAAGTTGCTGGATTTGGTTTATGAAAAATTTCCGCAATTAATGGGCAATATCAGTTCTTTTTATGCAGCAACTCCTTTAACAAACCGAGATTATATCGGTCAGCGTGATGGAGCAATTTACGGGGTGCAAAAAGATAATAATACGCCTTTAGAAAATATAATCAGCCCCCGAACAAAGATTCCTAATCTTTTTTTAACAGGTCAGAATATAAATTTGCACGGAATTTTAGGAACTTCGCTTTCTGCAATCCTTACCTGCACAATGTTGCTGGGTGATAACAGTTTGATAGATAAAATAAAAAATGCGTAAACCTTATCGATTTTTAAAGGGTCTTTTAAAAGTATTAGGAATAATTCTATTATTCTTTGGGGCGTTTTTTGGCTATTTAGTTTGGGTTTCCAATATAAAACCTCCTGTGATAAAAGATATGAGCGCCTTGCAATTAAAAGTTGATTCTACCGATAAAGGATTATATACCATTAATAATAATTGGTTCAGAAAAAGTAATTCAGGTCTTTATGAAATGTACACCGAAGGACAGCCTTTTGAAAGAGGTGTGATTGAAGGAAAATTATCCGAAGACTTAATTAAAAAGCAGGAAGATTATTTTGCTGCAGAAATATTTAAGATGATTCCTTCGCAGGTGTATCGCCATTTTCTCCGATATTTTATCGGATGGTTCAATCGTAATCTTCTGGATTATGTGCTTCCCGAATTTAAAGAAGAAATATACGGCATTTCGCAATCCGCATCTGATGATTATGGTTACATTGGCACAAAATACCAGCGTATTTTGAATTATCATTCGGCGCATGATATCGGTCATGTTTTGCAAAATTTGATGTTGGTAGGATGCACTTCTTTTGGCACCTGGGGGGCTGCATCACAAGACAGCACAATGATTATAGGTCGCAATTTTGATTTTTATGTAGGAGATGATTTTGCAAAAAATAAAATCATTTCATTCAATCATCCTTCTTCCGGTTATCGGTTTATGAGTGTAACCTGGGGAGGTTTTACGGGTGTGGTAAGCGGAATGAACGAAAAGGGTTTGACGGTAACCATCAATGCTGCAAAAAGCGAAATGCCGAAAGGTGCAGCTACGCCGGTGTCCCTGGTAGCGCGTGAAATTGTTCAATATGCCGGAAATATTGATGAAGCAATCGCTATTGCCCGAAAAAGAAAAATGTTTGTAAGCGAATCCTTCCTCGTTGGTTCTGCTGCCGACAACAAGGCAGTATTGATTGAAAAAACGCCCGATTCACTGGCGATATATGACCCAAATGCCAATGAAATACTTTGTACCAATCATTTTCAAAGCAAAGCGCTGAAAAATACAGTTTCCAACCGGGAACAAATGGCTGAGAATGCCACTACCTATCGCTACAAAAGACTTAACCAGCTGATTGCGCAAAATGGCAAAAACACGGTTCAGAAAACAATTAATATTTTACGTGATTTCAGAGGCATTGATAATAAGGATATTGGAATCGGAAACGAGAAAGCAGTCAATCAGTTCATCGCTCATCACTCCATCGTTTTTGAGCCGCAAAAATTGTTGGTATGGGTTTCTACCGCCCCTTGGCAAATGGGCGAATTTGTGTGTTATGATTTGAAGAAAGTATTTGCAATGAATGGAATGAAACAGAATCATGAAATTTATGAAGCTGCAAATTTCATAGCTGCTGACAGTTTTATTTATACTCAAAAATTTACTGAATTTGAAAAATACCGGAGAAGCAAACAAATTGTAAAAGATGGAGGAGAAATAATCGCAGACAGTATTATTGCCGAAAACCCTTCATTGTATAATAGTTATATCATTGCCGGTGATTATTGTTTTAAAAATAAAGAGTACAAAAAAGCATTGCAGTACTACAAAAAAGCTTTAAATCTTGAAATAGCAAGCGCCGGAGAACGCAGGCATGTGATTGAAATGATACATGAGACTGAGAAGAAAATAAATTGATTTTGAAACGCCACGGTAAGAACGGATTAAGTTTGTTTATTGAAGAAATTACAAATTGGACACTTTATAATTTTATCTTAGCAAAAAAGTAAATTGATGGTTAAAAAATTATTGCTTGCAATTATTGTTTTTCAGATTTCTGTATCTTCCTATTCTCAAGCTGATAAAGCAGCCAGCGATATTGAACAATTGATGCAGGAAACACCGGTAATGGGTTTGTCGGTTGCTGTGGTGAAAAATAATAAACTGATCTATACCAAAGCTTATGGTCTGAAAGATGCAGAATTGAAAACGCCCTTATCCACAGTGGATATCTTTCGCATTGCTTCAATATCTAAATCTTTTTCGGCTACTTCCATTATGCAATTGGTTGAAAAGAAAAAATTATCTCTTGACGACGATGTGAGCGACCTGATTGGCTTTAAAGTCCGAAATCCTCAATATCCTGATGTGGTTATTACTTTGAAGATGATTTTATCTCATACTTCCAGTTTAAACGATAGTGAAGGTTATTTTTCCTTAGATGCCATTAACCCTTCTAAAAATAATGACTGGCAAAAATGCTACAACAGTTATGAGCCGGGAAAAGGGTATCAATACTGTAACCTAAATTTTAACATGGCAGGAACGATTATTGAAAGGGTGTCGGGCGAACGGTTTGACCACTATGTACTCAATCATATTTTGAAACCATTAAAACTGTATGGTGGTTATAATGTAAATGAATTGAACCAAAATCTTTTTGCCAAAATTTATGAATTCAATATTGATTCTGCAAAATTCATTTATTCACCAGGCGCTTATGACCCCAGAAAAAAAGAAATTGAAAACTATGTGATGGGATACAGCGCTCCTATTTTTTCGCCTACAGGCGGTATGAAAATTTCGGCTCCTGATTTGGCTCGTTACATGATGATGTATATAAATCATGGGAAGAAAAAAGGAAAAAAAGGGATTATTTCAGAAGCAAGCGCAAAGATTATGCAGACACCGGTGGCAGTCAAAGAGGGATATGGTTTGGCTTTGCTTAAGACAGATAAGCTCATAAAGGGCGAAATAATGACCGGCCATACCGGTTCAGCTTATGGCTTGTTCAGCGCCATGTTTTTCAACCCTGAAAAGAAATTTGGTTTTGTAGTAATCAGTAATGGTTGCGACCCCAGATACAGTGATGATAATAACACTACAATCAATAAGGTTATTAATATCCTCTACCAGTCTTTTATTATGCATTAAAAATTGAACTGAATACCGCCATTTGCCAGACCTTTATATCCAAAGCCTACTTCGGCAAAAACTTTTACATTGCCACCAAACTGCAAGCCGATAGGTGTTATCTGAAAATTGAAATGACCGTCTTTTTTTGTTTTTTCGCCCGAAGAAGGCGGCGGGTCAGTCGTATTGGTAAATGTATATCCTGCTCCTAAAAGCCCGTAAATATTAAAGTTTTCGCCTTTGTTATATTTTACTTTACCTTCTGCAGCAGCCGTAATCACAGTGGACTTACTGGTACTGATTTTACTTCCCGATTTGTTTTGTATGTCACTTCTGATATTATCATAAACGACTGCAAAGCCCAGGCCTGCCCTGTTGCTTTCATTAAAATGATGATAGGACAATGCAATGGCTCCGGTAGATTTTACATTTGCTGATTTAGCATCAGTAAATCCAGCGGCTAATGCCGTAGCAAGTCCTGAAATTATTTGATCGGTTGTTCCATATCCATAACCAATCGAAATACTGTTACGCTGGGCAAATGCAAAATTTGTCAATAAAAGAAAGATTAATAATAAGCGATTTTTCATATTTAAACATTTTTGTGTTCAAATTTATTAATTATCAGTCACTACCATCCGGAAGTTAAAAAAAGAAAATAGCCCATATTATCTTTGAGGTGACAAAATTTCATAAATATATGGGACTATTTACTCGTAATAAAAGTAACAAGAAGCCAATTATAAAACAAATTTTAGAGCTTATTCCTAATTCTATTTTGCAAAGCAGTATAGCTAAACATAAAAGTGATAAATTCTGTAGTAAATATAAGACTTACGATCAACTGGTCTCTCAAATGTTCGGACAGCTGAATAAATGCCTGACTTTAAGCGATATAAGTACCGCCATTGCTGTAAACACCACCTTTATTGGAGACTTAGGATTACAACAAAGCCCCGCCAGAAGTACGATGAGTGACGGCAATGCAAAACGAAGCTGGAAGGTATTTGAAACGATGTATTACAAATTGCTCTCTCATTATAGCAATCTGTTACTGAGACATGGTAAAGCAATGGATATAGAAGAGATAAAAGGTAAAGTGATTAAGATAATAGACAGCACCACTATCAGCTTATGTTTGAGCTTATTTGAATGGGCGAAGTTCCGGACAGCTAAAGGAGGCATAAAAATACATACCTGTTTGGATCATGCGCTTATGCTTCCTGATCTGGTAAATATAGGCGAAGCGGCTGTGCATGATAAACGCGGTCATCCGCAAACAGTATTTGCACCGGGAACTATTATTGTAGAAGATAAAGGCTATTTTGATTTCAGTTTAATGATGCAACGCATTAATGCTGATAACGTATTTGTAACCAGAATAAAAGACAATACAGTATATGAAAGCATTTGTGAAAAAGAATTACCGGTTGATAAAGACCAGCATATACTTAAGGATGAATTAATCCGGCTTACCGGCAAAAAGGCCATCGAAGTAGGCATTGACCAGGTAACGTTACGCCGGATAGTAGTGTATGATAGTGAAAAAGATGTTCAGTTAGAAATTATTACCCAGGAATTGAGATGGGCAGCATCTACCATTGCAGCCTTATACAAAGCCAGATGGGATGTTGAAATATTTTTTAAGCAACTAAAGCAAAATTTACTGGTAAAAACATTTACAGGCACAAGCGAAAACGCTGTAAAATCTCAGATTTATATAGCGCTCATTACCTATCTTTTATTAGAATTGATAAAGCGCTGTATCGCAAAAGGCGCACAGGTATTTAGTAATCTGTGTGAAAAAATCCGTTTTTGCTTAACCTATTACCACAGCCTTGATTATGTATGCAACCAAATAAAAGAAGGCGCAGTAAAAGCAAGAGGAAAACCAAATAAGCCAAATTGTCAGAAATCATTTAATTTTTAATAACGGACTTTTATTCCGAGAAATCAGTTTACAAATACAGTAAAATCAATACTTTCGTTGGGTCAAATCATCCTTTTTTGAAAAAGTTCGGATCGTAGTGATTATCAGTATAAGTTGTTATGGAATACCGCAAAATAGGGATGGATGTTATTGATTTTAATGGTAACAAATTATTCAACAATGAAGAGTAAAATTGGATAAAGCCCCCAAAAACAGCCTGTAAAACCCGAAAAATGAAAATTATTTACTTTCAGCAAATAATTCCGGGCAAAATTCATTTTACTTTAAAAATAAAGTGCGATAATTGCTAAGATTATTAACCATAATTATTATACTTTATGAAAAAGAAAGGATTAATGTTGCATATCATGCTGCTTATTTTAATGTTATGTACATCTGTCGCCATAATGGCACAACCAAAATTTGGTATCAAAGCAGGTGTTAATTATTCTAATGTCAATTTAATTGATAAAGATGGATTCGCTGTTTTTACCTATCCTAATCTTGGTTACCACGGAGGTATTTTTGCAGACTTCCCAATTTCGAAACACTTTTTTTTCCAGCCTTCCATTTTGTTAAGTCAAAAAGGGTATAATGAAGACAGAAAAGTTAACATAGCCGGCGATACTTTATACATTACTGCCACCTACACTCCAAAACCAATTTATCTGGAAGTACCTGTTAATTTCTTTTACAAATATCAATTTAAAAAAATGTCTCTCTTTGCAGGGGGAGGAGGTTACTTCACTTATGGCCTTAATGGAAAGTTCAATTATAAGGCTCCTCCCGGGTATGAGAGTTTTGTAGTCTCTTCGGGAAAAATACAATTTGTTGACGATTTTGGATTGGCCAAAACCGGAGCGGTAACTTTTCAAAGACATATTGATTTGGGGGTGGGCGGTAAGGTAGGCCTCGGCTTCGGAAAACATTTTTCATTTACTGCCGGTGGGCAACTTGGATTACTTAACCTATATCCATTTGCCAATGGATTACGACCTGTAAAGGCAGTAATCAGTAATTATGAAGGTAATGCCTCCATTGGTTATACATTTTAATTTTTTAAAAAAAAATTCGTTATTTTAATTTTTATATTATATTTGCAACCAGTTCTTTAAAAATTCTTATCAAGAAAGGCAGAGGGTATGGCCCTGTGAAGCCTTGGCAACCTGCGCATGCAAGGTGCCAATTCCAGCCACAAAATTTTGTGGAGAGATAAGTCAGGTAGTTATGGATTAATAAATATTTTATACTTCAAGCTCATCTGGTTTATCAGATGGGCTTTTTTAATGCCTCTCCGTTTCTTGTTAGATTTTTTTGTAAAATATTTTTTCTATATGTTTTACTGATATATTAAGTATTGCTTTAGAAAAAAGGTTAAAAAAATTTTGTCATGAAATCAAAGAATATTATTTTAGCAAAACAAATGACACAAAACAATTTTCATATCAATTCTGTTTGCATTGCAATGGTAATGTGTTGCTGTATGTGTTGTATGCCGTAGCGGGCATAATATTTTTTAAGAGAGGTACTTCCTCTCCATCTCCAATAATTCTTACTACATAGTGCCTTAGTTCAACAGGCAAAATATGCACTAATATAGCGCATCGCAGTTTGCAATATAAAATTCTTATAATAAACAAAACAAACAACAATAACAACAAAAATTTAATTATCATGAGTTTACATTTCGATACATTACAAGTACATGCCGGACAACAAGTTGATCCTACCACCGGAAGCCGTGCGGTTCCTTTGTACCAGACCACTTCTTTTCAGTTTAAAGATGCTGACCACGCTGCCAATCTTTTTGGTCTTCGTGAGTTTGGAAATATTTATACAAGAATAATGAATCCAACCACCGATGTTTTTGAACAAAGAGTAGCAGCATTGGAAGGTGGTGTTGCTGCATTGGCAACTTCTTCAGGACAGGCAGCACAATTTTTGACCATTACCAATATTTTACAAGCCGGTGAAAATTTTGTTACTTCTTCTTATCTGTACGGAGGTACTTTTAATCAATTTAAGGTTTCTTTTAAAAGATTAGGAATTGAAGCAAGATTTGCTGATCTGGATAATCCTGATAGTTTCAGACAATACATTGATGATAAAACCAAAGCGATTTATATAGAGACCATTGGTAATCCAAAACTGAGTATTCCAGACTTTGAAAAATTTGCAGCTTTGGCAAAAGAATATGACTTACCGCTGATTGTTGATAATACATTTGCTGCTGCCGGCTATCTTTTCAGGCCGTTGGAACATGGCGCCAACATTGTGGTAGAAGCGGCTACCAAGTGGATTGGCGGGCACGGAACCAGCATCGGTGGTGTAATAGTGGACGGCGGAAATTACAACTGGGGCAATGGTAAATTTCCTCAGTTTTCAGAACCATCAGAAGGTTATCACGGTTTGAACTTCTGGGAAGTATTTGGTGAAGGGAATCCCCTTGGTTTGCCAAATATAGCATTTGCCATCCGTGCAAGAGTGGAGGGGCTTCGTGATTTTGGTCCCTGTCAGAGTCCTTTCAATGCCTGGTTGTTGATTCAGGGATTGGAAACCCTTTCTCTACGTGTTCAACGCACTGTTGATAATGCGCTTGCATTAGCAAAGTGGTTGGAGCAACATGAAAGTGTAGAGTTTGTGTGGTATCCGGGTCTTGAAAGCAATGAATATCATCAGTTAGCCAAAAAATATCTGAAAAATGGTTTTGGCGGTGTATTGCAGTTTGGCATCAAAGGAGGATTAGAGTCGGGTAGAAAATTTATTAACTCTTTGAAATTAGTGAGCCATCTGGCAAATGTGGGAGATACAAAAACTTTAGCAATTCATCCGGCATCCACCACACACGAACAACTTTCGGAAAGTGAAAGAGAGAATGCGGGTGTTTTGCCAAACTTAGTTCGCATCAGTTTGGGTATTGAACACATCGAAGATATCAAGGCCGATTTTGAACAGGCTTTCAAACAGGCATTGGAAAGTTAAGAACAATCTGAGAATCAGAACAGAATTGTATTATTAAACGTTTATTGTTAAATATGAATGTTTCAGGCTATTGACCAGTGGGTTTCACCATTGGTCTTTGGCCTATATAAACGATACTGGTAGGGTTAGATTTTTTTATCTTAAAGAAAAATAGTTTAATAAAAAATGCAGGAAAATATTTTCAAATACGATCAATTATTTACGCTTGAAAATGAAGCTAAATTTAATAATTTTCATTTGGCCTATACTACCTATGGAGAAATGAGTCCTGCAAAAGATAACGTTGTCTGGATTTTTCATGCGCTCACTGCCAATAGCAAGCCGCATGAATGGTGGCCCGAAATGATTGGCGATGATAAAATTTTTGACCCTAAAAGAGATTTTATTATTTGTGTAAATACTCCTGGAAGCTGCTACGGCAGCATCAGTCCCTTAGATGTGGATGAAAAAACAGGTAAGCCATATTATCATCGTTTTCCTTTTTTTACAACCCGTGATATGATACGATCATACCAATTGCTGAAGAAGGATCTCGGTATAGAAAAAATAAAAATCGGAATCGGAGGAAGTATGGGCGGACAGCAATTGCTGGAATGGGCAATTGAAGAACCTGATTTGTTTGAATATATTATACCCATGGCTACTAATGCCATACACTCTGCATGGGGCAAGGCTTTCAATGCTTCTCAGCGGTTAGCCATTGAAGCAGATGCTACCTGGACAAATGAAAATGAAGATGCGGGTAAAAAGGGATTGGAAGTGGCAAGAAGCATCGGACTTCTATCGTATAGAAATGCTACAGCATATAATAAAACACAGTCGGAAACTACAGACGAAAAATTAGAAGACTTTAAAAGTGAAAGCTATCAGCGTTATCAGGGTACCAAGTTATCGGCAAGGTTTAATGCATTCAGTTATTTTGTTTTAAGCAAGAGTATGGACTCGCACAATGTAGGGCGGGGGAGAGGCGGTATTGTTCAGGCGCTTTCGCGAATAAAAGCGAAAACATTAGTGCTGAGCCTTGAAGGAGATATTTTATTTCCGCCGGATGAACAGGAGTTTCTTGCAGATCATATTAATAATGCACAATTGAAATTAATCAAAACCGATTATGGTCACGATGGCTTCCTGCTTGAGTTTGAACAAATAGGTAATGCATTGAGAGAATTTTTAAAGGTAAAAGACATTAATGCTATAAATTACAGTATTTAAAAAAGGATAATGATTTGATGACTCTATCAAAATAATTTAAAACAACATAAAGTAAAATTATGAGTAAACATAAAGAACTGATTATTGGAATGTTTGGCTTTGGCGTAGTAGGCGAAGGACTTTACAGAGTGCTGCAACAAACGCCGTCATTAAAGGCACGAATTAAAAAAGTGTGTATAAAACATCCCGATAAAAAAAGAAGCGCACCTCCTGAACTTTTTACCACAGATAAAGATGAAATTCTGAATGATAAAGAAATAAATGTAGTGGTAGAAGTGATTGACGATGCCAATGCTGCATTTGAAATTGTAAAAACGGCATTGAAAAATAAAAAGGAAGCAGTAAGTTCCAGCAAAAAAATGATTGCGGAACACCTGCAGGAACTGCTTGATCTGCAACAGAAAACGGGCAGATCATTCTTGTACGAATCTTCTGCTTGTGCATCCATTCCTGTAATCAGAAATCTGGAAGAATATTATGATAATGATCTGCTTCATAGTATCAGAGCTATTGTAAATGGCAGCACCAATTTTATTCTTACCAAAATGTTTGATGAAAATCTGGGTTTTAAAGAGGCATTGCTTTTGGCGCAACAATTAGGTTTTGCCGAAAGCAATCCCAAGTTAGATGTTGAAGGATTTGATGCAGTAAATAAATGGACATTGTTGCTGAATCATGCTTATGGTATTGTAACTTCTCCCGATAAGATTTTATTCAACGGTATCCAGAACGTAACCAAATCGGATGCTGGAGTGGCCAAATCTAGAGGACAACAAATCAAATTAGTGGCGCAAGCTAAAAAATTAGTTCTTGGCGGAGTGGGAGCTTTTGTGCTTCCTCAGTTTGTAACAGCCGAGAGTCCTTTGGCTTTTGTTAAAAACGAATATAATGGAGTGGTTATAGAAAGTGGTTTTGCAGATCAGCAATTTTTCTATGGCAAAGGCGCCGGCAGTTTCCCAACTGCTTCCGCAGTTTTGAGTGATATTTCAGCCTTGCGATATGGTTATAAATATGAGTACAAAAAATTGTATCATCACACACCGCATGTCATCAATGATGAAATATATTTGAAAGTGTATGTCAGCTTTAATCAGTTGAACGATATTCCAAAGGATGATTTTGAGTGGATAGAGCAATGGCACGCACAGGAAGACCGCAAATATTTGTCGGGAGTGATTAGCCTTAAAAAACTGAAAGAAAGTTCATGGTGGAAAGAAAACGGCACTTCTTTAATTCTAGAACCTGATCCGATTATTGAAAATATTGAAGAAAGAAGGTTGAAGAAGAAAAGCTTAGAACTGGCGGGATTGCAGTAGAGAGTTGTTAGGTTAAGGCTGAGGTTAAGATTAAGGTTGAGATTGAGATTGAGGAGTTGCACCATCTATTAATACCGATAAAAGCAATTTGTTGTAATTCTCAGGCTCGAATAATTTAGAATACATGAGAGATATTATACTCTTACTGGGAAAGAAATGACCCTGATTCGAAGATACAACATAAGGAATAAAAAGACGACAAATTTGTAAGAAAAAAAGAGTGATTCAAATATTTAGTTATTAGCTTTGAATATCGGATAGATAAATATTTTTGTTTCGAAATTGATTGCATTATTTAAATCAAATATTTGCCATGCGTTCTTTTTTTCTTCTGTTTCTTTTGTTTTTGGGGATAATTTCTCCGGCCCAGATTTCAGTAAATAATTTATTAACTGAAAATCTGAAAGAGCCGTTGGGATTGGGTGTACCTCATCCCCGGTTTAGCTGGCAATTACATTCAGATGCACGAAATGTAATGCAGACAGCCTATGAAATTAAACTGATATCAGATAAAAAATCGGTATGGAACTCGGGAAAAGTATTTTCGGATGCTTCTGTTTATGTTGATTATAAAGGAAGCCCGCTTTTGTCTGATACAAAATATAGCTGGCAGGTAAGAGTTTGGGACAATAAAGGTAAGGCATCATCCTGGAGCGCTCCTGCTGGTTTTCAAACCGGACTGTTTCAAACAACCGAATGGACTGCAAAGTGGATAGAACCCGTAACCGAATTGAGTAATGAAATGCCTTGCCCTTTATTCAGAAGAGAATTTGACCTCAGAAAAAAAATAAAATCTGCCACTGCCTATATCACAGCACATGGCATTTATGAAGCTTTTCTCAATGGTAAAAGAATTGGTGATCTATGGCTTGCTCCGGGCTGGACTTCCTACAATAAAAGGCTTCAATATCAGGCTTATGATGTAACGGAACTGTTGCAAAATGGTCAGAATGTCATTGGCGTAATTCTGGGTAATGGCTGGTACCGTAGTGTTCTCGGATGGCGAAACAATGGTAATATTTATGGAAAATACTTAGGATTATTATTGCAAATCAATATTAAATATTCTGATGGTTCAAGTGAACAGGTGGTTACTGACGAAAACTGGAAATCATCTACCGGTGAAATTATCTTTTCACAGGTGTATGATGGAGAAATTATTGATGCATCAAAAGAAAAGACCGGATGGAAAACAATTGGTTATGATGATAGAGATTGGGAAAAAGTAAAAGTGGCTGACTATTCAAAAAATAATATCATCGCTACGGTGAACGAACCGGTTAAAAAACATGAAACTTTCAAGCCTCTGAAAGTAATCACAACTCCTAAAGGAGAAAAAGTTATTGATTTTGGCCAGAACCTTGTTGGTTGGGTGGTGGTAAAACTGAGAGGCAAGAAAGGAGATGCCGTTACCATTTCTCATGCCGAAGTATTGGACAAAAAAGGTAATTTTTATACTGAAAATCTTCGTGCAGCCAAAGCTCAGATGAAATATATTTTGAAAGGGGAGGCGGAAGAAACTTTTCACCCGCATTTTTCATGGATGGGTTTCAGGTTTATTAAGGTAGATGGCTATACCGGTGATCTGAATCCGAATGATTTTGAAGCGGTCGCTCTGTATTCAGCCATGGAGACAACGGGTATATTTTCTTCCTCCAATAAAATGGTCAATCAACTTCAACATAACATTCAATGGGGACAAAAAGGCAATTTTCTGGATGTGCCTACTGATTGTCCGCAGCGTGATGAACGGCTTGGATGGACGGGAGATGCACAGGCTTTTGCACGCACAGCTGCTTTCAATATGAATGTGAATAATTTTTTTGCAAAATGGCTGCAGGATCTCGAAGCCGATCAGATTGACGGACTGGTGCCTCATGTTATTCCTAATGTGCTGGGCAAAGGGGGCAATAGCGCCGGCTGGGCCGATGCGGCAACTATTATTCCCTGGACAATGTACCTCGCCTACGGCGACAAACAACTTTTGCATAACCAGTACAGCAGTATGAAAACTTTTGTGGAAAGTGTTAGACGCACTACCAAAAACGATTTGTGGAATACCGGTTTTCACTATGGCGACTGGTTGTTTTATCGCCCCTTTGACGATAATGATGGCAGAAGCGCAGTTACCGATAAATATCTGATTGCTCAATGCTTTTATGCCAACTCTGTGCAAATGTTGGTTAATGCAGCAACAGTTTTAGAAAAGCAAAATGATGTAATCGAGTATAGTGATTTATTGAAGAGGATTAAAACGGCATTCAATAAAGAATATGTAACCTCCACCGGCCGTCTGGTCTCTGGTACGCAAACGGCATATACCCTGGCATTGCAGTTTGACATGCTGCCCGAATCGTTGCAAAAACAAGCCGCCGAAAGGTTGGTTGAAAATATAAAAAATTATAACACGCACCTGACTACCGGATTTTTGGGAACACCCTATTTGTGCCACGTACTTACAAGATTTGGATATGACAGTGTCGCATACAAACTATTGTTGAGGGATGACTATCCTTCCTGGTTGTATCCTGTCAAGATGGGCGCAACCACTATTTGGGAGCGCTGGGATGGTATGAAGCCCGACAGCAGTTTTCAAACGCCGGGTATGAACTCTTTTAACCACTATGCCTATGGCGCCATAGGTGATTGGTTGTATCGGCGAATGGCTGGAATAGATACTTATGAGGATGGTCCGGGCTATAAACACATAAAAATTCAACCGCATATTGACACTAATTTTTCCAATGCGACAGCTAGTTTAAAAACTTATTATGGTATGGTGAAAAGTGGTTGGTCGGTAGATAGTACAAAACTGAAACTGAAAGTTGAAATTCCGGCGAATACCAGAGCAACTGTTTTTATTCCGGCAAAGGATGAAAAACTAATTACCGAAAACGGTAAACCGCTTCTTTCTACATCTGAAATTAAAATATTGCGAAAAGAAGACGATTATGTAGTAATCACGATTGGTTCAGGAAGTTATAGTTTTGAAATAGTCAGGTAAAACAAATTGCCGATAAACAAATTGTATTTACCCGACATTCTTTTCAGACATTGATTGATCTGAATTGAATCAATCAAAATTATCTGTTATCATCAAGCTTTTATGGATTATCTCAAAACCAGCCTCTGCTTGCGCCAACTGCTCTAAATGGCCAGGGAATAGCTGCCAGTATAATGATTAATGCAATCGCATAATAAAGAACCGTTTTACGATGTTTTTTGGCATCCGGTATATTTTTCTTTGCAAAAGATTTTCCGATATGCACCAAAATAATCGCAATGATCATCATAGTGATATGTTCTACTGCAAAAAATCGAGCCACAGGGTCTTTCATTACAGCGCCCATTCCCGAATCTAAGATTGTCTGAAGACCGAATCTTCCGGTGAACCATTGTACCAGACCGATCAGCAGCATCAGGTCGCAGGCGATCATCAGGTAAAGCCCTGTTTTTTTATGACCTTCGGTAAAAGGTTTGTTGCCTGCCCCAAGGCTTTTAAAAATTGCAATCAGCAATAACAATAAAATAATCCATCTCAATAAACTGTGTGTGTGCAATAATCCGGTTTCCATTAATTTAGATTTTAGATGTTAGATTTTAGATTTTAGACGTTAGATGTTAGATATTAGATTTTAGATATTAGATATTAGATGTTAGATTTAATCAATGGTCTGTTATCTCTTTATCTAAAGTATTGTTTTAAAAAATATAGTTTTTTATTCTGCCCATTCGGCCAGAAATACATTGGTATCGTGGGTGCCGCCGTTGTTTCGGTTGCTGCTGAACAGTATTTTTTTACCATCCGGCGAAAACATTGGAAATGCATCAAAACCTTTGTCTCTACTTACTTTCTGCAGATTGCTGCCGTCCCCGTTCATGATGTACATGTTAAACGGAAAGCCTCTTTTGTATTCGTGGTTGGAAGCAAAAATAATTCGTTTGCTGTCGGGCATAAACACCGGCGCCCAGTTGGCCTGACCTAAGTGGGTAATTTGTTGCTGATTGCTTCCATCTGCATTAGCAGTCCATACTTCCATATTGGTAGGCGCCACCAAACCTTCGGCCAGCAATTCTTTATACTCTTTTATTTCGGTCTCTGTTTTCGGTCTGGAAGCGCGCCAGATGATTTTTTTACCATCGGGGCTAAACCACGCGCCGCCATCATAACCCAATGCATCGGTGATTCTTTTTTCCTTGCCTGTTTTCAGGTTCATGATGTACAAATCTATGTCGCCGTCTTTTGTGCTGGTATAAATCATTTTTTTGCCATCCGGTGACAGTGTGGCTTCGGCATCATAACCTTTGGAATGGGTTAGCTGCTTCACAATTTTTCCGTTCAGGTCAGTCATAAATATATCGTAGCTGCTGTACAGCGGCCATATATATTTATTGCCGTATTTCGAACGGTCAGGTACAGGCGGACATTCATCGCCTCCCAGATGGGTGCTGGCATAAATAATGTGTTTGCCGTCTTTGGTAAAGAATGCACAAGTGGTGCGACCCTTTCCGGTGCTTACCAATTTGTAGGTAAATGCTTCACCTTTTTTGGGAACTTTTCCCACAAAAATCTGATCACAAGGGATGCCGTCTTTGGCGCTTGTTCTCTGAAAAACGATATACTTACTGTCAAAACTCCAGTAAGCTTCGGCATTATCGCCTCCAAAAGTAAGTTGCTGAATGTTTTTGAAATGCTTTTCATCCGGATAAAGAATAGTATCCTTTATGACAACCGTTGCCTTTGAAAAGCTTTGAATAAAAAGAAATACTGCCAGTAAAAATGATAATTTCCTCATTATTAAATAACTAATTCCTGCAAATGTAGGTACTGCAATGGGTATAATTGTAATAATTCGGTCAAAACTTCTGCAATTCGGCTAATTCCTATTTTGAGGTGCTATTATAAAAAAAATCCGTTAGCATCCTCTGCTCGTCCGGTTAGCTACCATTATTTGAAAAGTGTAAATTTTTACTCAGTAAGCATTTCATTCCTACTTTTTGCCTCCGCAGCGATAATAATCGGCAAGCGGCGATCATGCGAAGCGTTATCGTGCGAAGCCAAACGGCCTTGATGCCTGAGCGTAAAAAAAATGAATGTAGTGAAGCGTTAAAAAATGCCTGCTGTTTGAGCGCAGAAACGCTGACTTTATCAAACGCAGGCGCGAAGCGAGTTCAGGCATTTTAGCGTAACGAAATTCATTTTTAGCTAAGTCATCACAGCCTTGATTTTTGTCAAACTTTTTATCAAGAAAAAGTTTGAAAACAAGCATACATTCTTTCATTCCTGCTTTTTGTCTCCGCAGCCGGCGGGCTGCGTGGCTGCACCGGTGCTGAATTTGCTTCTTCTCGCTTTCTGCGAGATGCCGCTTACGCGGTACCGAACCAAAATAGGCACCTCATGCAGCCACTGTTAAAAATCGGAATAAGCATTGTTCGAACAAAATTTGCTTAGCACCTCAAGAAAAGAATTAGCCTGCCGTTCGTTGAAACGATTATTTTCCCGTTTATCAAAATGAATTTTAAGAAAGTGTAGAATTGATTTATTTTTATATGTCAATCATCATTTGCTAAATTTAATAATCACAAAACATGCAAAGAATCTATTTTTTGGTTTTGCTTTTCTTTTTACCCGGCTTTTTATGGTCGCAGGATGCTACCACCATTCAAAAAATAAGAGAAGAGGGATTAAATAACACTCAGGTAATGGATATTGCTTTCCAACTAACAGAAGTAAGTGGCCCCCGTGTTACCGGTAGCCCGGGATTGAAACGTGCTTCTGATTATGCAGTGAATCAACTTAAACAATGGGGCCTTACGGATGTGGTTTTAGACCCCTGGGGCGATTTTGGTAAAGGTTGGGAACTGAAAAAATCATACATTGCCATGAGTGCGCCCTGGTACAAACCGATAGCCGGTTTCCCGAAAGTGTGGACAGCCGGCACCAACGGATTAAAAAAGGCATCAGTAATTTTAATCAATGCCAAAGACAGCGCCGAATTAGTAAACAATTATAAGGGTAAACTTACAGGCAAAATACTAATCATGAATACGCCTGTTCATTATGTTCCTAACGATTTGCCCGATTTGGAGCGTTGGACAACTGCACAGTTGGATTCTATGCAAAATATAAAACCCAAAGCGCCCGATACTGCGGGAGCCAATCAGCGAATGAGACGTTTTTTCGGAGATTTCATGAATGCACGTCGAATGGCTGCCACTTTAAACAAACTGGCGCACGACGAGGGCGCAGTTGCCATTTTGACCTCTTCGCCCCGAAATCATGACGGAACCGTTTTTGTGCAGGGAGGCGGTTCTTATAAATCGGAAGATCCTGCCGGTTTTACGGATCTGGCATTGCCGTTGGAAGATTATAACATGATTATCAGACTATTAAAAAACCAGACGCCGGTTGAATTGGAATTAGACGTGCAAACCCGTTTCCTGACGGACGATATCAAAGGATATAATGTGCTGGGCGAAATAAAAGGTACTGATAAGAAATTGAAAGATGAAGTTGTGATGTTAGGCGGCCATCTGGATTCTTGGCAGGGAGCCACCGGCGCTACCGATAATGCTGCAGGAAGCGCCGTAATGATGGAGGCGGTTCGTATTTTGCAAAAATTAGGCATCAAACCAAGACGCACCATCAGAATTGCGCTTTGGAGCGGGGAGGAGCAGGGATTGTATGGTTCGCGCGAGTATGTGAAAAAAACCTTTGCCGACAGGGCCGACATGAAACTGAAACCTGCACACGAAAAGTTTGATGTGTATTTTAACTTAGACAACGGCACCGGGCGCATCAGGGGCATTTATCTGCAGGAAAATGAAGCTTCCCGCAGCATCATGGCCCAATGGCTGGCTCCTTTTGCCGACCTTGGCGCTACCACCATCACCTACAGCAATACCACCGGTACGGATCATCAGTCATTTGACGGGGTGGGGTTGCCAGGTTTTCAGTTTATTCAGGATGTGGTAGAGTACGATACCCGCACCCACCACAGCAATATAGACAGTTATGATCACTTAGTGGCAGGCGATTTAGAACAGGCAGCTACCATCGTGGCAGCCATGGTGTATCAGGCAGCCATGAGTGATGCCAAAGTTCCCCGAAAGGAACTACCCAAACCGGCTCCGAGTAGGTTTCCGTTTTAAAATAATTAGCCCGGTTCGGTTGAGCCGGGTTTTTTTCACCGACTTCTTCCGTTCTTTTACCGTTTTTTGCTAAAATTTATGTATTTCTATCGGTTACTTTGCCGCAAAAAACTGATGAACCAAAAACTAAAGTTTTGCAATTCAGTTTTTTATTCATCATAATCATAATACTTTTATGATTCTTTAAGGTTTTGAACATGGAGAATACAACCATTAGTGGTTATGTCTTAAAATATAAATTGGGCGAAGGCGGTATGGCAGAGGTATGGTATGCCGAAAACAGCCTGCAGATGCCTGCTGCCATCAAGGTTTTGCAAAAAAGATTTTGCAGCGACCCTGAGTTGGTTTCCCGTTTCGAAAATGAAGCCAAACTGATGGTGCAGCTCCACCATCCGAATATACGTAAAATCCTTGATTTTTCGGTAGTGGACGGAAGGCCCTGCATGGTGATGGAATATCTCCACGGCAAAGATTTAGCGAAAAGGCTGAAAACAGGCGAGCGGTTTTCCAATGATCAACTAATAAAATGGTGGAACGATTTGGTGGATGTACTGCAATACACCCATCAGAAAAATATTATTCACCGCGACATAAAACCTTCAAATCTCTTCCTGACGGATGACGGGCAGATAAAAGTACTGGATTTCGGCATCGCCAAAATCAAGGACAATATCACCCTCACCCAGACCGGGTCACGTATGGGTACGCTGATGTACATGAGCCCTGAGCAGGTGTATGACATGAAAACCCTTTCTTACAAAACCGATATTTACTCATTGGCGGTGAGTTTTTATCATTTGGTAACGGGCGCTGCTCCTTACGATAATCAAATGTCCGACTTTGAAGTGCAGGAAAATATTGTTAGAAAGAATCTGAATACTACCATGCTTCCTCAACCCTGGCAATCCCTGCTGCCTGATTATCTTTCTAAAAATCCGGAGGAGCGAAAAGAATTGAGAAAATTGAATATCACTGATTCTAAAGTCCGTTCAACAAATACAGGACATGCTACTGTACCTGCTACCGGTTCATCGTCCGAAGTGCTGTTACAACCGAGGCGCAAAAACGGCAGGAACATATTTTTTTCTTTGCTGGTCATCGCAGGATTGGTTTACATAGCATTGAATAAGGACGCGATCATGCAATTTCTGAAAACCGATGATTCCGGTGATAGAAATAAGAAAACGGTTGTGCAGCCTCGCCCGCAACCGCCCATACAGGATGCCGAAGCGCAAATTCCGGCCGTTGTGCTGCCCGATACGCTTCCTGCGCCACAGGAACCCGATAATGAAAGGGTGACCATCACTATTGATGAAAAAGAAATGGAATTAAATGCCAAAAACCTGTTGGCCGATTATTACACCAACAGAAGCAGTTGCGGCAACCTGTACCGGTATTTCAGGGACACGGTAAGACAATATTACACAAAATCCAATGTTACGCTGGATGAGGTGATGAAAGAATGTCAGCGATATCATGACAAGTGGAAGTTTACCGAAGCAGATTTCGATGAATCTTCCTTTTCATTCACCCATCAGGAAAATGGAAATTTGCTTGTGGATTTCTCGATGCTGTACAAAATAAAGCAAAACGAAAATGACGAGTGGTCGAATTATAATGTAGATGTTTCGGCTATTGTAGATGAAAACATGAAGATTATCCGAATTGTGGAACGAAGGATTGAAAAATTATAAATTGGAAACAGATTAAAACTATGTTTGAAAAAATTAAAAAATGGCTGTTGCCTGATGAGGAGGAAGAATCAAAGACCTTAACCAACCAGTCGTTGGTGGATCAGGTGGTGGCTTCGTTTAAAGAAACGATTGAACGGGAATCTTTTAATAAAAGGATGATGTACGATTGCAGTTACCTGATACTGATGCGCCCCGAAGATTATAAGCGCGCCGAACTTAGGTTGGCCGGCATTACCGAAGGAATATTGGATGAGTTTTATGAATATATTGATTCCATGAAAGCGCAATATCCGCGCTACGAACCAATTGCTAATTTCTGGGATTTTCAGTATTGCCCTTCCGAAAAAGGAGTGGATAACAGCGATATCGAACCGGGGTCGGTGCAGGTAATCAGCGCTGCCACCAGCGAAAAATCCTGGGTGGAACTTTCTTCAGAACAAATAAAAGTGTCTATCAGCAGCAAGCACTCCAAGTATTCCAAATATGATTTGAACCCTCACACTTTTGCAAATATTGATATTTTGTCAAAAGGTCATTTCAGGGTTAAGTTTAAGAAAGATTTTCTGGGTGAGCAGCCTGCGGCGGCTCCGGCCCCTGCGGTTACGTCAAAAAGCGCCGCACCGCAAAGCCTGGCTACCATTCAGTTTGTGTTGAATAAAGAGCGGTATAGTTTTCAGATGCGCGAAAAGCAGTTGAAAATTACAAAAGCCATTGAAGGAGTGCCCAGTACGCCCACTTTGCTCTGCATTAATGAACCCAGTGGCAGTCTGCAAAAGGAACACATTTTAATTAGGTATGATGACGCGGCAAGAGCATTTTATATTGCCTTGTATGCAGATGCCTATATAAACGAGCAGAAACTGTCGCTGAGTGTTCAGGGGCAGCATCCGGTGTGGCATCCGCTCAAAAATGATTCTACCATTGTTTGCGGTATTTTTCAGTTGGATTTCAAAGGGCATGTTTTTTAAAAGTAAAGCTGATGATTCAGGCGTTGATGATATTGTTTATTGTTTTGGTCTTTTATCTGCAATCTAAAAATAAATTATGAGCAGAAAAATTTCTTCATATATACAAACCGATTTGGGGCGCATGCGTCAGCAAAACGAAGATAATTTTGTGTGGGTACAAAACCTGTGGTCAAAACCCGAACTTTCGCTGATAGGTGTCATTGACGGTGTTGGAGGATATAGCGGCGGCGCCGAAGCGGCATTGATAACAAAAACCACCATTGAAAATTATCTGCAAAACCTTAGTATAGGCGAGCCATTGCAATTATTGAAAGAGGCAGTGATTGCCGCCAACAATATCATTCACGAAAAAAGAAACAGCACACCTGAACTTAGCCGGATGAGTTGTGTACTCACAGTGGCAGTATTGGATGCCGAAAAAGAGATGATGTATGTGGCACATGTAGGCGACAGCAGAGGGTATATTTTCAGAAATGGCCGACTATTAAAAATCACCAAAGATCATTCATTGGTGGGCATGAAGGAAGACAGCGGCTACCTGACAGAAGAAGAAGCAATGCACCATCCGCGCCGCAATGAAATTACAAAGATGTTGGGCGAGATAAATTTGGATATTGAGAACAGAGATGATTACATTGATTTTATAGAGCATAGTTTTCTACCGAATGATATTGCACTTTTTTGCAGCGATGGATTGACCGACTTAGTCAATCAGGCGCAAATGATAGAAATACTCATCCAACCCGACATGTTGCAACAAAAAGTGCAATATATGATTGACAAGGCTAATGAGCTGGGTGGGAAAGATAATATCACTGTTGCATTAGCTCAATATTCGGCAAAAAAATCGGACCAGAAAAAAATATACAAAAGAGCTATTGAAATACCTGTGGTGGATGAAAATCAGCCGGAGGTTGTAAAGAAAAAAACGGCTCGTAAAAAAAAAGAGTGGATAATACTGGCAGTAACCATGTTCGCAGTGGGATTTCTGGCAAACTGGTTAGGCACCCAAAAACTACTCAACTTAGAACCTCCTCCGATAAGTGATACCGTGTATGTTTATAAAGACTCGGCAAGCCTTACGGATAGTTTGAGGCTAAAGGATACCCTGATTAATGCTACAGATACCATTTTCAAAGACAGTACAAGAGCAGCGCATTGATGAAAAATAAGACAAAACAAAATATTTATTCAAGAAAGACCGAAAGGCTTTTATTGTTGGTGGTAACAGCGATTTTGTCGCTGATGGCTGCTCAGTATTATTTTAATATTGAAAAGGATTTGCAGTCAGCCGAAGACGGCTACCAATCGGGCAGGGTATTGAATCTGGCAGCGCCTGTTCAGTCAAAGCAATTGAAAAAATTGTTATCGGATGGAAATTATTTTACGGATGAGCGCTATGTTGACTTTATTACAAAAAATTTAGTTCAGAAAATTAATGAGCAGAAATCCCTGCCCAATCTGGGCTCGCTGAACAAAAAAGATTTCATGATTGATGCCACACTGTTTACAAAATCAGGAAGTGAATCTGGCAATCTAAGATTTTTAAACTCGTTGGCGCATCTGGGTATGGATACCGCTTTGTATAATAAAGAGCAAAACAATCCCGAAGCTTATCCTTCTGTTGTGCCGGTGCAGGATGTGAAAACAGGTATTGACATTAGCGGAAAGATTGATTCGGATGAAAAGGGTTTTGAACAAAGGGGAATATTGGTCAAGCTGAGCGAGATTTACCCTGATGCCTACTGGGATAGCCTGCCCTCTTCCGAAAAGCCTGTGCAGACTGAATTTTATGCAAGAACAGATGCAAAAGGAGCCTATAAATTTACCAACCTGAAGAAGGAAGGAAATTATAGCGTGCTGCCCATCAGGCCCGGTTTTGAATTTGGCGTTTCTAAAGGCAGGGCAGCCATCACTTCCGATCAGGAATTTGACTTTAATGCAAAGCCGCATCAGTTAAGGATTTTGGACAAAACTGAATACCGGCAGATAAAGAACGACAAAATATTTACCGTTCGCACCCCATCCGATTTCAAAAAAGAATTTTTTGTGTGCCTGCTTATCTGGCTTATTGCTTTTTGGGTATTTCATCTTTCCTTGACAATAAAAAATTATCGGAGCGACCTGTTTATCCTTCCTTTAATAATGTTTATAACCGGTATTGGCCTCATTGTTTTATATAGTGTGCAGGATCCGTTGAGAGACGAAATTTATGGCTCCGGCATGGCTGTTTCTGCTGCTTTTACGCTGTTCCTGGCTTCGTTATTTATTTTCTTTTTCAGGAATAATCCGGTCAACAGATTTTATCATTCGGGTTTTTTTGATCCGGTTCACCGGCTATTACCGGAGGGGCATCAACTTAAAGCGCCAAGAGGATATAGCTGGTTGCTGGCATCCATTCTGTTGATGTTGCTGCTGGCAGTATTTGGCACCGGACCCGAAGGCAGCGGCGTGAAAGTAAATCTTTTCGGTTTTCAGGTAAGTGAGCTTTCCAAATTATTGATGATTGTTTTCTTTGCCGCCTATTTTGCAGTAAATGCAGATTATTTCCGCAATATTACCAACAATCGATGGCTCACCAAAAACAATATGTTGATGCTTGCATTGTTCGTTTTCCTGTTAGCGATTTATGCCATTCTCGGTGACCTTGGCCCTGCAATCGTTTTGACGCTTACCTTTCTTTTTCTTTATTCGTTTGCCAAGGAGGAGTTTTTTTCAATGATTGCAACCGGTGTTGTTTATTTACTGGTTTTATTTGTTGTTTCAAAATTCATTAATTCGGCGCAACAGAATTTTTTGCCCTGGATGTCGCTGGCAGCCTGCATCGGCTCGTTGGGTTATACAATTTTTACTAAGAAAAATGAATCCATATTTTTTATCATACTGATTATTTCTTCTTTTATTCTGCTGGCGCAATTGCCTTTTGAATTTACCCAAAGATTAGCCGACCGAAATGGCATGTTCAACAATATGTGGGAGAATAAATTAGTGGGCGGAGATCAGGTGGCGCATGGTGTATGGGCATTAAACAGTGGTGGTTTTTTGGGTCAGGGACCTGGGAATGGTTTTTCAAATGTAATGCCTGCGCACCATACCGATATGATGTTGCAGAGCATTGGCGAAGAATTAGGTTTCGTTACTATAATTGTTATCTTCATAGCGTTTGGCATTTTATTGTATCGGGTTATTTTGTCGGCACGAAGAACCGGAAAACCTTTTATGTTTTACCTGATGGCGGGAATCGGCATTGCTACCTTAATTCAATTGATGCTGATTACGGGTGGTACTTTGGGCTTAATGCCTTTGACCGGTATATCTGTTCCTTTTTTGAGTAAAGGAAATGCAGGAATTATTTTGTCATTGATTGCTTTTGCTTTCATCATCATCATGTCAAATGAAAAAGGCGATTCGTTGGAGATGGAATATGTGAAGAAAAATTTTGACAACGTAAATGCTTATTCGCTTCTCTTCTTTTTTGGGGTGTTGATTGTCTTCTCCGGTTCATTGATTTATTATCAGATAAAATCAAATAGGTATATCGTAAAACCCGCATTGGTATTGAATCGTAGCGGAGAATGGCAATACAGCTATAATTCCCGTATCGGTATCATGCTCAGAGAAATTAAGCCCGGTACTATTTATGACCGTAACGGCATTGTATTGGCTACATCCGAATCAACCAATAAAAAAACAGACAGTTTGCACAATAAGCGAACCTACCCATTTAGCGCTGATCTTATCTTTTGGCTGGGTGATATCAACCGAGAAATTGCTAAAGAAGAAAGCAATGGCTACGCTGCCGAGTTCAGGCACTATACCATGCTGAGAGGTTTTGATGTTACAAGTACTGCCTCTCAAAAAACATCAGACAGGTTTAAAGAGAATAGGTTTTTGCCGGAAACTGAAAAAGAATCTGAATTAGTGCTGTATGATTACAGCGCATTGGCTCCATATATTAAAGCAGGAAAAAACAGCATGCTAACCGATGCCCAGAATAAAAAGAAAAAAGATGTTTACCTGTCATTGGATGCCACACTCAATCAAAAGATTAATAAAATCATTCAATCTTCTGACCTATCAAAAAACTTTAGAACTTCGGTAATTGCCGTTAATGCAAAGACCGGAGATGTTTTGGCTTCTGCCATTAGTCCGATGCCGTCATATAAAGATTTGAAATTGATAAGTAATATCGAGGCTCAGGATTATCGTTCGGTATTCAAGCAAATTTTTAATGATCGTGTTGTAGTGCCACAGGATTTGGGTATAACCTTTAATTCACGCCCGGGTTCTACCGTTAAAATCATTGATGCTTTTGCTGCGATGAATCAGTATGGATTGGGCGCTGCCAATTTTTCTTTCTTTGTGCAAACCGGAGAAATTATCAGAAAAGGAGAGCCGGAGAATGAGAATGTGGACATGCATAAGGCAATCGTAAGATCCAGTAATGTGTATTTCATAAAATTGGCAAATGAAAAAAGTCTACAGAACAGTCTGTTTAATTTGTATGATGCATTGGGAATGAATATCCTCAACAGAGGCGGTTTTCATTTTCAAAAACCTGAAAACTATTCTAATGATTTATACTTTAAAGAATGGAATAAATTTGTATCAAAAGGCAAGGATATTTATAAGAGCAAAAAACTGATGGGAACCAGAAAGCGGCTGACATCCAGATTCTCTGACCTCGCCTGGGGACAGGGCGAACTAAGCGCCTCGCCATTGCACCTGGCAAAAATGACAGGCGCTATAGCCAATAATGGAAATCTGGCGGCATCAAGGTTTTTCATTAAATCGTGGAACAGAAAGGACAGCATTGAACCTGCAAATAAAATTTCAAAAGCAGAAGGAACAGGTAATTTACTTTCCTCTTTTATGAAAGAGCAATCGGCTTCTGTTTCTGCTGCAACAGGACTAACTGTGTATGGAAAAACCGGAAGCCCCGAACGTGATAAGCTGATAAAGAAGGGAAATGCAGTAGTGAGGAAAAGAGTTACCGATGCCTGGTACACATTTTTTGTACATTCGCCTAAGATAGGCGCTCCCGTTGCATTTACGATAAGGATTGAAGAGGTGGGTAATTCGGATCATGCGAAAAAATTAGCAGTAGAAATGTTGAAGCAATTAAAAGCAGCAGGTTATTTTTAAAATCATTTGATAAATTAGCAATGAACTGGATTAAAAAGAAATTAGAACAGTTATCAGCAAAACTCAATGCCGAAGAGGAGTTGTTGAGTGATACATCAATTCAAAAGACGGAGCCAGAGAAGGTAGCTGATGAACCTAAAATTGATAATATTGAAGAGTTGAAAGAAATCAGCATCGGCGCTATTACAAAGGCTGTCAGGATGTTGAGTTATGGTAAGTCGGTGGTTTCGGGTTTGGTTTTTCATTCTAAGTTTGCCGATAATGCGGTGGAGAATGTAGGTTTGCAGGCGTTGATAAAGGATGAGGAATTTATCAAAAGAATTAAAAGAGATTTCAAGTCGAAAGGTATAAAATTCAAAGATGATTTATCAGTTGAGGTACTGCATGAATCACCATTGATGGAGAAGGTAACCAAAATAACGGAAGGTATCGGAGTGGAAGCGCTGACCCCGACTGAAACACTTAAAAAAATACTTGCCCGAATTAAAGCAACCGAAGGAATCACCTGGGAAGAAGAATATATACTGGAGCCAACCGGCAAACAGTATTTTATTGGTCGGTGCAAAAATCCCAAAATTGAAAACGGCCCCAAGATTCATAACGACATCGCCTTTATTGGGATAGAGGAAAATGATGAAGAGCAATATAAAATCAATAATTATGTGAGCCGTTCACACGCTTTAATTGTTTTTGACAAAGAGGCTGGCGCATATAAAATATATCGTTCAAGATTTATGAATAATTTTTCACATAAAATAAAAATCTACAATACAGGGCTAAATGATTATGAGGGTGTGAGCCTTAACCAACCCCAGGTGCCACACATACTAAGGGATGGCGATTCTATATGTTTCAACGATAAAATTATTCTGGAGTTTTCGATAATAAAGTAATATGCAGGAGCTGTCTTCAAAATATGAAATATTGAGAGTCATGGGGCATGGAGGTTTTTCTGCGGTCTTTAAGGCAAGAAGCAGAGAAAACCCTGAGAGAATTGTAGCGCTGAAACAGCTTGACTTTTCTATTGATAACAAAGATTCCAAAGAATACAGGGATTTTAAAGACGAGGTGGAGATATTGAAAAAATTATCTCATCCTAATATTGTGAAGATTTATGATGAGTTTATTTTGGACAATAAGCCTTCTTTAGAGATGGAGTTTTTGGATGGTGAAACGCTGGAGTCTATTTTGAAAAGAGAAAAGTTTTTTTCAATAGCTGAAACGATTGATTTTATTGCACAAATTTCATCTGCATTGAGTTATTGTCATCATTATCAGCTACCCGATAGCAGTACAACATTTGAAGACTCAGCGTTTTTCAAGCGAAATTCAATAATTCACAATGACCTGAATCCCAAAAATATCATTCGGGTGCAAAAAGAAGATGGCAGTTTCAGATATGTACTGATTGATTTCGGCCTTTCGTTTACCGACCCTGATGCCGTGCGTCATAGCAAGAAAGAAGATGGCATGGCAGAGTATAAATCGCCGGAGAAATGGACCGGAGCCGAGGTAGATACCCAATCGGATATTTATAGCCTTGGAGTAGTTATATATGAAATGCTTACCGGTTCGGCGCCCTTTCCAATTTCGGATTATAAGGATAATATTAAAATGCTGGAATTGGGCGAAAAGCACAAAAAAGCGACAGTCCCTGATATTGATATCCGTAGAGGTGAAACGATTGAAAAAAACAACTTATTGATTGTTCCCGGAAATGAAATTCCCAATTGGTTGAACAAGCTCATTTTAAAATGTCTGCAGAAGAGGCCAATGGACAGGTTTTTGACAGGCAGAGAGTTGAGTAACTTCTTTTATGACGGATTGGCGGGAAAAATTGAAGAGGATGTACAAACAGCAATAATTGATATCCATCCCATTGAAGATAATGAAAAAAGAGGAGAGGCACGCCTTGAAATTGTTCCCAATATTCTAACGGAGGCGCAACATTTTTTTATCAATAAGGATTTTACCACCATTGGAAGGCGAAGTGATGGCGCCGGTACTTTTATTGCCGATATTGCCATTAAAACTGCCGACAAATTTATTTCAAAAAATCACTGTCAGATTATTAGAATAGCTAATCCTGGAGGAGGATTTATTTACAAATTGCAAGACAGTACGCCGAGTAAAAACGGAACATTTTTTAATATCGAAAAAAATACACAACGATTGTCAGAAGCGACCAAGATTTTATTAAAAGATGGAGATTTCTTTTGGATTGGGAATACAAAAATTATCTTTCACGAAGATTGACTTCTACAATAAGTTGCCTGCTTTTGGGAAAACCATCATAGGCTGATGTGTTTTTGCTTCATCAGGAGTCATAGTAGCATAAGAAATGATGACTACAATATCTCCAGCCATTGCTTTGCGTGCTGCCGGACCGTTCAGGCAGATGGTCCCGGAGCCTCGCTTACCTTTAATTACATAAGTTTCAAGCCTTTCTCCATTATTTACATTTACTACCTGTACTTTTTCAAACTCTATCAGGCCACTGGCATCCATCAAATTTTCATCAATGGTGATGCTGCCGATGTAATCCAGATTGGCTTCGGTAACGGCTACGCGGTGAATTTTCGATTTTAATACCTGTATTTGCATGGGGCGCAAAATTACAATTTTATTTAAAAAAAGACGAAATATACAGGGAAAAAGATGTATGGAAGGTTGAGGTTAAGGTTGAGATTAAGGTTGAGGTTGAGGTTGAGGATAAGGTTGAGGTTAAGGTTGAGATTAAGGTTGAGATTAAGGTTGAGGACAAGATGAATTGATACTGAGTGGCTTAAATGTGAATTCCCGTGATTTTATCCCGCTTATTTTTATAGGATTTTTTCATTGATTTGTAATGTTAAGTTATAATCATGATACATTCTTAGAAATAGAAT
Source organism: Chitinophagaceae bacterium (assembly GCA_023957575.1). GTDB lineage: Bacteria > Bacteroidota > Bacteroidia > Chitinophagales > Chitinophagaceae > Niabella. The sequence continues at coordinate 55,796 of JAMLGU010000012.1, forward strand.
TTTCAAAATTTGCCGAAATAGAAACTTTACCACCTAAATTTGAAAAAAATTTAGAACAGCAAATTTCATGTGGACGGGATTATTACACAAGATTCAGCAGGGTGACATTAAATCTTTGGCACGCAGCATTTCACTGGTCGAAAATGAAGTGGCGGGTTATGAAAAGTTTTTACAAAGCCTACCGGCAAGCCGAACCAGGGTGATTGGCATTACCGGTCCTCCCGGTGCAGGGAAAAGCACAACCACAGATGCTTTGATTAATGAAGTTATAAAAGAAGGTAAAAAAGTAGCTGTTCTTTGTGTAGATCCGTCTTCGCCATTTAATCTGGGCGCTGTGCTTGGCGATCGTATTCGCATGAGCCGTTGGTACACTAATGATCGGGTTTTTATTCGTTCATTGGCTACACGAGGGTCTATGGGCGGACTCAATCCTAAAATCATTGAGATTACAGACATTCTGAAATCTTCGGATTTTGATTTAATCATTGTTGAAACGGTAGGCGTGGGTCAGAGTGAGATAGAAATCGCCGGTCTTGCCGATATTACGGTTGTAGTATTGGTGCCTGAGGCGGGCGATGAAATTCAGACCATGAAAGCCGGCCTGATGGAAATTGCAGATGTATTTGCTGTAAACAAAAGCGACCGTCCGGGAGCCGATCTGTTTGTAAGAAACCTTCGCCTGATGCTGGCTCCCGCATTTTCCAAAAATGAAAGACGTATCCCGATAGTGTCAACCGTTGCAAACAAAGAAAAAGGTATTGACGAACTTTATCAGGAAATAAAGCAAATCTTAAACACTGACACTCACAAAGAAAGAAGAAGTTGGCTGCTTGCCGAAAAGGCTTTTCATCTGATTGAAAAGGAAAGAATGAAAAATGCGAAAAAAGAACAGTTGAAATCAGAAATTGAAAAAGAATTGCAGTCTCCTGATTTCAATCTCTATCAGTACGTTTACAAAAGGATGTAATAATTTTCAGGCCTTCAAAATGTTATTTCTTGGTTGTAGCAGATTTATCTTGAAGGCGTTTTAATTGCAAGTATTTTTCTCTGGTGTAATGGTAGTTTGCTTTGGCTATTTGCCACCCTTCCTTACCGTCCAGAAACCCTAGTTTGATAATGAAATTATTAAAAAAATTAAAAGCAGGGGATAAATGCCTTTTTATAAAGCCTACTTTTTTCTTTTGATCAAAATAATGTCTGGCATTTAAATTAGCATATTGTTCCAATTTTTTAGAAAATGTCTCAATATCCGGTGTAGTGTAATGCAGCATCACTCCCTGCAATTTTATTTTTTTTAAATGATTGGCATCCAATGTTTCATGAACCAGATTCAGATTCCAGGAAGTTGAATTTCTGTTGTAAAGCCTAAATACATAATCATTGCCCCACTCTCCATATAAAATTTTCTTTCGACCCAAAAAATTGATTCTTTTACATCCATAAACAGCATGGGGAACCAGGTTAAGATTATTGATGCTTTGTGCCAATTCCTGACTTATTTCTTCATCACTGTCCAAACAAAAAATATAATCAAATAATGCTTCTTTGGCTCCAATATTTCGGGCAGCGCCATATCCCTGCCAGGTAATATGAAATATTCTTGCATTGAGTTTTGAAGCAATAGTGAGCGTGTCATCTTCACTGCCACTGTCAATAACCAGAATGTCATTGCTAATTTGGCGCACGCTCATAATAGCCCTTTCAATGGTGGCAGCCGAATTTTTAGTCAAAATAATTACGGAAATTTTATTCATTGCTTCAATTTGTTTTTTTCAAGTTGTTGCAAAATAGCCCTGAAATCCTTGTGCAAAGGCGCTTCTAACTCCAAAAGTTCGCTGTTTACATCCATAATCTTTAGCTGTCCGGCATGAAGCGCCAACCTGTTGAGCATTGGTCGTTCCTCCAAATCATTTTTCGATAATTTAAATTTAGGTTTTAATGCTGAAAGAAAAACAGGTTTGCCATTTCCATACAATTCATCGCAAACCACAGGATGACCCAATTCTTTGGCATGAACCCTTATCTGATGCGTCCGGCCCGTATGAATTTGAAACTGTACATAAGAATATATACCAAAATCGTGCAAAACTTTGTAATCGGTCAGTGCTGTTTTTCCTCGCCGATGAATGATCATACTGCCACGCTTCATCATGTTTTCGGCAATGGGAGCATTTATACTTCCTTCCTTTTCGTTCAGTGAACCCAGTAATAATGCAAAATATATTTTTAAAGTTTTCCTTTCTTCAAACTGGGTAGTAAAATGCCTGTGTGCCTCGGGTGTCTTTGCAAAAATGATTAATCCGCTGGTTTCACGATCAAGGCGATGAACGGTAAAAATATTGCCATACTTTTCTTTAAGAAGCGTTTTTAATGAAATTTCTTTTCCTTCTCTGTCAGGAATGGAAAGCAATCCCGAAGGCTTGTTGAGCGCTACCAATGATTCATTTTCAAAGACGATATAATCTGCTGTTTTCAAGAAATGATTGTTGAATTATTATGATTAAGTTTATTTCCCTTTACCAAAAAATTTCAGGTTACGGATTTCTTTTTCGGTAAGAAATCTGTATTTCCCTCTTTCCACATTTTTCTTGGTAAGTCCGGCAAACATTACTCTGTCTAAGTTCTTTACCTCATATCCCAGCGATTCAAAGATTCGTCTTACAATCCTGTTGCGTCCACTGTGAATTTCCACGCCGATCTGGCTTTTGTCTTTTGCATCGCTATAAGCCAAAACATCCACCGGAGCCGGTCCGTCTTCCAGTATTACTCCCTTCAGTATTTTGTCAAAATCTTTTTTTTCAAGTGGTTTATTGAGCGTAACAGCATAAATTTTCTTGACTTCGTTGCTGGGATGGGTGAGTTTTTGAGCTAGTTCGCCGTCATTGGTTATTAATAAAACGCCCGAAGTATTTCTATCGAGTCTGCCCACCGGATACACTCTTTCTTTGGTGGCAGATTTAATTATATCCAAAACTGTTTTTCTTTTCTTAGGATCGTCTGTGGTTGTGATGTAATCTTTGGGTTTATTAAGAAGTATATATACCAGATTTTTGGAAATGTGGATTTTTTTTCCGTTTACGGTTACAATATCCTCATGCTCCACCTTGTATCCGGGTTCAATAATTTCCTTTGCGTTTACTTTTACTTTTCCTTCTTTGATTAAGAGGGCGGCATCACGTCTTGAGCACACGCCACAATGAGCCAGATATTTGTTCAAAGGCATTTTTTCCTCTGGCTTGGGTTTGCGTTCAATCCTTGCCGGTGCATTTGGACTTCCTGATGCTATTTCGGTTTTCTTTTGTTCAAAAAAGGCAGCTTTTTCTTTTTTGAATTTCCTTTTTTCCTGCTTAAAAGCTTCTTTTATAGCTGCATTACTTTTCTTATTGGAAAATTTTTCGAACCGTGGGTCTGTTTTCTTCATATATAAATATTTTGCTGTTTTACAACAGGATTTGAGCGCAAAGATAGTTCCTGAATAGTGTTAAAGGAAGAATGGAGCAGGATTTGTTTTGCTACCCGAGTTTCATCATCGCTTGAATTAGGTATTGTCTTGTGTTAATAAACCATGTAACTTGACCAAAATTTTACCTTTCACCCAAAAAATTAAACCATGGCAAAAGCTAAAACACTGGACATGTCCTCAAAAAAATACCCTAAAATGGGTTGGATTCCCGATTTGCCCGATGCAAGAGATTTTATTTATTCAGCGCCGCTAAAGGTGATGAAGAGTATTCCTGCAAAGGTCGATCTTAAAAAGTACTGCCCACCCGTGTATGATCAGGGTGATTTGGGCAGTTGCACTGCCAATGCCTTAGGTGCTGCTTTCGAATTTGGCAAAAAGAAACAAAAGAAAAAAACTTTCCGACCTTCGAGACTGTTTCTTTACTACAATGAGCGAGTGCTGATGAATACGGTTAATTCGGACAGCGGCGCTTATTTGAGGTTGGGTATCAAGTCATTAAACAAGCAGGGCATTTGTCCCGAAAAAGACTGGACTTATGATGACAGCACTGCTCCGGGTGCCAAATTTATGCAGAAACCACCAGCCGGTTGTTATAAGACTGCGCTCGACCATCAGATTTTATCTTACTGGAGGGTTCCTATCAGCATCATGTCAATCAAAAGTTGTTTAGCAGAAGGTTATCCTATTTCATTTGGTTTTACGGTTTATGAAAGCTTCTTCAAACCCAGTGTTGCAAAAAACGGAATCATGCCGATGCCGGACGTAACTAAGGAAGAAGTGGTGGGAGGCCACGCAGTATTGGCGGTTGGCTATGATGATAAAACACAAAGGGTTTTGGTTCGCAATTCCTGGGGAAAATCATGGGGTTTGGCCGGTTATTTCTGGATGCCATACTCTTATATTGCCGATGATAATTATTGCGATGACTTCTGGACCATCAGAAATGTGGAATAATTACAGATTTCAATCAGGCTTTTGTAGGAATTAGCCAAAACAAAACCAATAAATTTCCCAATAGCTGTTTATAGGTATAAAAAGCGTTAATTTTATACTTTAATTCACAACTATGGATAAGATTATTTTGTCCATTGGGAAAGTTTATAACTTGACGCTTGAAAATAAAGCCGGCACAGGCTATTCGTGGGTAGTGGAGCATAATGACGAAAAAATTACTTCTGTAGAATTTAAAACTGAACTTACTGCACAGAAAATTAAACAGCAACCGATTGGCGGCAGCGCGCCAATTCAGGTTCTGATTAAAGGGCTTGCCAAAGGAACTTCATTAATTATCCTGCATCGAAAGAGAGTATGGGAAAAAGACAAATTACCGGCAGCAGTAATAAAACTTCATGTTATTGTGGGTGAAATGGGCTAAATTTTTAATATAATTACATTTCTTCCGTTTTTTAATCGGCGCTAAAAATTAAAAAATTTGTATATTGAAAACGTCAAACTCTTTAAAAAGCAATTCTAAAATTGTAGTATTTATTTTTCAATGCAAAATATTTATTGATAATCAATTGATTACAAAAGCGAATTAAAAAATAGTTGTTATTTTCTTTGTTTACTCAAAATAGTGTGGCTACCTTTGCACTCCCAAAAAAACCGGCACGACCGGCAGCGGGAAATCGGGGGATAGCCCGGTTTAGTAATAAATAATATAAATAAATAAAAATGAGTAAACAACATTTCACTACCAAACATGCGAACGAGGCTACCGTGCAACGTAATTGGTTCGTTGTGGACGGTACTAATCAAACCGTAGGCCGCATGTGTTCCAAAATTGCCGCAATGCTGCGCGGTAAACACAAGGCTTCTTACACACCGCACGTGGATACGGGTGATTACATCATCGTAATCAACTGTGATAAGGTAAAACTTAGCGGAACCAAAATGGATACTAAAGTATATGACAGGTTTAGCGGATACCCCGGTGGTCGCAAGGAAGAACTGGCTTCCGATATTTTAAAACGTCGTCCGGAAATTATTGTTGAAAGAGCAGTAAAGGGTATGTTGCCTAAAAACCGCTTAGGTCGCAAAATGTATAAAAAATTATTCGTTTATGTAGGCGATACCCATCCACACACTGCACAACAACCCAAAGAATTAAAATTTTAAAATAACTAAACAAAGCTTTTGGCATATCGCTTTCAGCTTTACTCATAAGCATAATAATAATGGAAAAACAAAAAAATGCTGTAGGACGTCGTAAAGAAGCAATTACCCGAGTGTTTATCTCAAAGGGAAATGGCTCCATTATCATCAACGACAAAGATTACAAAACTTATTTTTCGCTGGTTTATTTACAAAATCAGGTAGAACGCCCGCTTAAAGCTGTTGAGGCTACCGATAAATTTGATTTAAAAATCAATGCTACCGGTGGCGGTGTTAAAGGGCAGGCAGAAGCTGCTATGCTGGGTATCGCCCGTGCATTGGTAGAAGTAAATGCCGAGTACCGCCCTGCTTTGAAAGCAGCCGGTTTATTAAAAAGAGATCCGCGCTCAGTTGAACGTAAAAAATTCGGTCACAAAAAAGCAAGAAAGAGTTACCAATTCTCTAAACGTTAATACGTTGGAGGTTTATGGTTTGAGGTTTGAAGTCGTTCAAATTTTCAAATCGTTCTTCTGCCTCAGTCATCAAACTTTAAATCCAAATCAATTAATTTTTAATAAATGGAAAATAATAACAATACATCATTACAGCAGCAGCTTTTGGATGCAGGTGTACATTTCGGTCACTTAAAAAAGAAATGGAACCCCAAAATGCTTCCTTACATCTTTGCAGAAAAGAAGGGTATCCACATCATTGACCTAAACAAAACGGTAGAATGTTTGCAGGAAACTGCTGCCGCCATGAAACAAATTGCACGCAGTGGTAAAAAAATCCTGTTTGTAGGTACTAAAAAACAAGCAAAAGATATCGTTACCGAATGTGCTCAAAAAGTGGGAATGCCTTATGTAACCGAGCGTTGGTTAGGCGGTATGCTCACCAACTTCAATACCGTGCGCAAATCTGTGAAGAAAATGCAGAGTATTGATAAAATGTTAGGTGATGGTTCTTTTGATAACATTACTAAAAAAGAGCGTTTAACACTTACCCGCGATAAGGAAAAAATGGAGAAAGTGTTAGGTGGTATTGCCCAGTTGGGCCGTGTTCCTGCTGCTTTGTTCATCGTAGATATTGGACACGAACACATTGCATTAGCCGAAGCTAAAAGACTGAATATCGCCACTTTTGGAGTAGTAGATACCAACTGCGACCCCAATAAAGTTGATTTCCCGGTTCCGGCTAATGATGATGCAACAAAATCTATTGCAATAATTGTTAACTATCTTACAGCAGCTATTGCAGAAGGATTGTCAGAAAGACAAGCCGCTAAAGACGAAGAGCAGGAAGATAACTTTGCTGACGAAAAAGAAAAACAAGCTGCTAAATTGCAAGCTGAGGCTGAAGCTGAAGCCGGCAGAGGCGGACGTGGAAGTGGTGGTCGTGGCCCATCGGATGCAGGCGGTCAACGTCGCAGAACCTCTCCGGGTGGCGGTGGCGGACAAAGAGGAGGCGCACCCAGAAGATAATCGGGGTTTTTGTTCTCTCTGAAATTCGTTTTATTGCCCTGCAATTACTTAAGGATTTTATTATTATTTATTGTCAGATCTCTTCCTGACGGAAAGATTTGATAAAGTTTAAATCAAAGAATATGTCAACAACTACAATTACAGTACAGGATATCAATAAATTGCGCCAGACAACCGGCGCCGGCATGATGGATTGCCGTAAAGCCCTTACCGAAACAAATGGTGATTTTGAAGCTGCTATTGACTGGTTGCGCAAGCAAGGTCAGAAAGTAGCTGCCAAAAGAAGTGATAAGGAAGCAAAAGAGGGTGTAGTACTGGCCAAAACCAGCGCTGATAATAAATTTGGAACGATCGTATGCGTAAGCTGCGAAACAGATTTTGTGTCTAAAAATGCAGATTTTATCTCTTTTGTTTCAAGTATTTCTGATGCTTCAGTAGAAAAAAATATTAAGACTAAAGAAGAATTGTTGGATACCGAAGTAAACGGAATGAAAGTATCTGAATTGATTAATGAAAAATTAGCTACAATCGGAGAAAATATCGGACTTACAAAATTTGTACGGGTAGATGCTCCTTTTGTTTCTTCTTATATTCATGGCGCTAACAGAATTGGCGTATTGGTAGGCATGAACAAAGATGCAGATGAAGTAGGTAAAAACGTGGCTATGCAGGTGGCGGCTTTAAGTCCGGTGGCGGTTGATGCTGCGAGTGTTCCTGCAGATGTGATTGCCCGCGAAAAATCTGTTATTATGGAAATCATGAAAGAAGATCCAAAAATGGCAGGGAAACCCGAAGAAATGTTGGCTAAAATTGCCGAGGGTAAATTGGGAGCGTTCTTTAAAGAACAAACCCTCACTGCGCAGTCTTATGTAAAAGATGGCAGCAAATCAGTAGGTGATTATCTGAAAGAAAACGGTGATGTTACCGTTACCGAATTTCAAAGAGTAGCTTTGGGATAATATTTCGGAGTAAATTATAATTGAAAAAGCGCTTCAAATTATTGAGGCGCTTTTTTTAGTTAATTGAGTATCAGTTATTTGATACGTTCACATTCAAATACATTATTGGCGCTTCCATCTCGCAGAAGGAGCGTATTGCCCTGTATGGAGTAAGTAGATATTCTTTCGTTCAGCAATTTCAGATAATAGGTTTCCTGTTCCAGTTTATCGCAACTCATTCGGGTAGAAGCAATATTTTGAAAACGAATACCAAATCCATTTATGACAAAACCGCCATTGATTTTATTGCATGGCGCTTGCCCGTAAAATTTGTGGGTGAGGGTATCAAATTCCAAAGTAACTCCTGAAAGATATTCCGGATCCAATTTGGGCTGCCGACGCATCATATTTACCTTCCACTTACCTGCCAATTGCTTTGCAAAAGAAACAGCTTCTCCCTGAATAGGACCATCATAAATAATAATAGTTGTATCAGCGCGATATACCTTTTCTGCCATTTTCAATTTTTTCTGTTCATCACTCTTGGTCTTTTTTGAGCTACTACATGATTGAAAGCTTAAAATAACCAGAAGAAATAGTGCGAAAAAATGCAAAGGTTTCATAATTGTTTTTTTATTAATTCAAAATTAATCTTAAAATCGTAAATCCTTGAGAAATTTTATACTAAAGCAATTTTAAGCACTTCCTCCATCCTGTCCACGTAATGAAACTTCAGGGTTTTAATAAAAGCCGCATTTACCTCTTCCACATCCTTCATGTTTTGAGAGCAAAGAATAATTTCCTTTAATCCTGCCCTTTTTGCAGCCAGTATTTTTTCTTTAATGCCTCCAACGGGTAATACTTGTCCGCGAAGGGTAATTTCGCCGGTCATTGCCAGATAGGGTTTTACCCGCTTTCCTGTAAGCACCGATGCAATAGAAGTCATCATGGTAATGCCGGCGCTGGGGCCATCCTTTGGCGTAGCTCCTTCGGGTACATGAATGTGAATATTTTTCTTTTGAAACATTGTACTGTCAATTCCATATTTGGCAGCGTTGGACTTTAGATAAGACAGCGCCGTGGTAGCGCTTTCCTTCATCACATTTCCCAAGTTGCCGGTGAGGCTAAGGTCTCCTTTTCCATCGCTCAGGATAGATTCGATAAACAGAATGTCGCCTCCCACATAAGTCCAGGCCAGCCCAACGGCTACTCCCGGCTGATTTACGGTTTTGTACAGGTCATTACTGTATTTGGCTTTGCCCAAAATCCTTTGCAGGTCATCGGCAGTCAAGGAAGCTCCCAATGTTTCATTCATGGCTATTTTCTTTGCCTGATTACGCATTATGGAAGCTAATTGTCTGTCTAATTCACGTACACCACTTTCGCGGGTATAGTCTGTAATCAGCTTTTCTAATACTTTATCGCTTATCTTAAAACTGTTTTTGGGTAATCCGTGCAGTTCTTTTTGTTTTGGAATCAGGTGCCTTTTGGCAATTTCTATTTTTTCTTCAATAGCATATCCGTTCAGGTAAATGATTTCCAACCTGTCTCTCAATGCCGGCTGAATACCCTGCAAGCTGTTGGCTGTGGCAATAAATAGTACTTTGCTCAGATCGTACTCCAGTTCCAGATAGTTGTCGTAAAAAGTATTGTTTTGTTCGGGATCCAGTACTTCCAGCAAAGCGCTGCTGGGGTCGCCCCGGTGGTTGCTGTCCACCTTGTCTATTTCGTCCAATACAATAACAGGATTGCTGCTTTTTACTTTGCGAAGCGATTGCAATATTCTGCCCGGCATAGCGCCGATATAGGTTTTTCTGTGGCCGCGAATTTCACTTTCGTCATGTATGCCGCCCAAGCTCAGCCGCACATACTTGCGCCCGATAGCGCTTGCAATACTTTTTCCCAGAGAGGTTTTGCCAATGCCGGGAGGACCCACAAAACAAAGAATCGGACTTTTCAAGTCGCCCTTCAATTTCAGTACCGCCAAATACTCCAAAATTCTTTCCTTTATTTTATCCATGCTGTAATGGTCATGGTCAAGGGTTTTTTGGGCATCATTCAGGTCATAATGATCTTCAGTATATTCCTGCCAGGGAAGGTCCAGCATGAAATCTACATGATTGTAAACCACCGAATAATCGGGTGTGCTGGGATGCATGCGCTCCAGCTTTTCAATACCCTTTTTAAAAGCTTCTTTAGCAGATTCCGGCCATTTTTTTAATTCGGCTTTCTTTTGCAATTCTTTGATTTCCTGAGTATTAGCATCGCCTCCCAATTCTTCTTTTATACTTTTCAGTTGTTGTTGAAGAAAATATTCACGCTGCTGTTTATCTAATTCGGTTCGGGTTTTATTGGTAACTTTATTTTTCAGTTCTACAAATTGTAGTTCTTTTTGCAATAGCTGCATCAGTTCCACCGCTCTTTCTTTGATATCGGAAACCTCCAGCAGGCGTTGTTTTTCCTGAACGGTTGTATTGAGGTTGCTGCTCACAAAATGTATCAAGAATGAGGGGCGTTCGATGTTTTTTAAGATGAGCGCTGCCTCGGCAGGCAGATTGGGCGACTGCTGAATAATATTGGAGGCCAAATCCTTAATATTGGATATATGTGCTTCAAAATCAGTGTCTTTTGGTTCGGGGCTGTCCTCAATTCTTTTTGTATTTGCCTTAAAATAGGGGTTATCGGTAGTGATTTTTTCAATAAGGCACTTGCTTTTACCCTGAATAATAACTGTTGTGCTGCCATCAGGCATTTTAATACTTTTGATGATTCGGGCAATGGTACCGATTTTTTGCAGGTCGTCAATCATGGGTTCTTCTACAGCACTGTCTTTTTGTGCTACCACACAAATCAGCTTATCGCCTTTGTAAGAATCATTTACAGCCTGTATGCTTTTATCCCGACCTACGGTTATGGGCAATACTACCCCCGGAAACAACACAGTATTTCTTAGTGGCAACACAGCTATTTCATTGGGAATCACAAAATTATCCTCTTCTCCTTCATCTTCATTGAGAGGGATGATGGGCATAAAATCCATTTCGTCCTCCGGACGCAAAAACGTTTTTTCAAAATTCATACTCAATATTTATACAAGACAAACTGTCACCAGATTGTCCAAAAATCAATTTTCTTAGACCAATACTATTTTGGCAATATTAATGCCATTGCCCCAAAAACGGCAAGAATGGCTTAAAAAAAGATGCTATTTGACAAAACAGGCTTGTTAATACAGCTTTTTTGCTACAAAAAAGCCTCCTTGAAGTTCTCAGGAGGCTGATACTAAAATTGAAATTATTTTAAAAACCTAAACCCACCGTGAGTTGCATTTCTTGTTTTTTCCACTTTTCCTGGTTGTTAATCTGATTAATATTATCGAGACCTACAAGATATCTGGCCGAAAGGCGAAATATGCTTGCTTTAATTTTTAATCCCGCAGCTAGAGAAAAATCTCCTTTTTTAAAAGCATTTTCTCCATTTTTAAAAATAGATTCATCCGAGTTAAGCAAAATACTGTACTGTGGACCGGCCTGGAGGTGCAAAGGCCCTGCCAGTTTAATATCTGCCAAAATGGGGATAGACAAATAGTTCAACTTTGCTTTAGCCTGATTTGTGTTAAAAATACCCGGGTCAACATTAGTGGCCAAAGAAGTGGAAGCCTGATTAAAAAGTACTTCTGGTGTGATGCCAAAGCGTTTTCCAAATTCCAGTTCAATAAATCCGCCTACTAAATAATTGTACTGGAATTCTTTAGCCATGCTTTTACCATCAATTTTAGTGGCATTCAGACCGGCTTTAATGCCCGGATGTACCTGAGCAAAAATGGCTCCTGAAATCATCAGGAAGCAAACTAAAAATAATAGTTTTACGGTTTTCATAAAATTTGATTTTTTCAAATATAACAATAAAAAATGAATCAGGTCAGTTCAATCACTGTAATTTCGGGTAAAATACCCACTCTGCCCGGATATCCGATAAAGCCATAACCCCGGTTTACATACAGTTTTTGGTTTTTAACGGTATATAATCCGGCCCAGCGTTTATACACATATTGCACAGGGCTCCATCGGAATCCCGGTACTTCTACGCCAAATTGCATACCATGTGTGTGGCCACTGAGGGTGAGATCAATTTGGGCATAATTGGTAATCACCTCTTTATCCCAATGAGAGGGGTCGTGGCTCATAAGGATGGTAAAAGGATATTTCTCAGCGCCCTCCATTGCTTTCTTAAGATTTCCGTAGGTATGAAACCCCGATTTACCACTTATATTTTGTACACCTATCAGTCCGATAGTTGAGCCGCCTTTTTCGATCGGGAGATTTTCATCCAGCATTAATCGCCAGTTCATCTGAGCATGAATTGATTTCAGTTTTTCAAGGTTGGCCTGCTTCGCTTCCGGGCTGTTCCAGTGCAGGTAATCGCCATAGTCATGATTACCCAAAATAGAAAATACACCAAACGGCGCCTGCAATCTGGCAAAAACATCGGTATAATTTTCCATTTCATCTGATTGATTATTAACAAGATCGCCGGTAAACAGAATCAGATCGGGATTTTCATTGAGTATTTTATCCACTCCCCGGTTAACTGCCGCTTTGTTACTGAAACTTCCACTGTGAATATCCGAAATCTGAACAATTTTGAAACCTTTAAAAGCAGGAGGCAGGTTGTCAAAAGCCAGTTTTATCCTTTTAATCTGATAGTTATATTTATTACCCAAACCATTAATAAAAGTACCAAAAAGACCACCGCCGGCCACTATGCCCATCCAGGTAAGGAATGTAGAACGCGAAATACCCCCATTTTCGGCACCCGAAAGTTCTCCCACTTCACTGCCGGCCATCGAAAACAGTTTTCCGGCTATCCATTGAACCCCTCTTCTCAAATCATCAACCAGAAAAAATAACAATGCAAGTATTTTGGCAAAAAACAAAGCGGCTATCAGTGCAAATATGGTACTACGTATCAGGTTGGTTTTTTGAGGAAAATTGAAATAGGGCAATAATATCAGTATAACAACTGCTGAAACTGAAACCGTCAAATAACTAATTGTAAAAATGGTTCGGGATCGCTGAGAAGATTCGTGAAAAAGTGATTTTATAGCAAAAAAAACATATACATCGGCTAAAATCATTATACCAAGAATAATCCACCAAATCAAAGAATTGCGCATGATTTTTTATGTTTATTTTGCCCAAAACTAAGTAAATGACAACAAATTGTCCACTTTGGGCTATTTAGTTCTTTTTAAGTAACAGAATAATTTACATTTGCTTAATTAACAAAAACCTGCTTACTTAGTTTTGCAGAATTTTTAGAATTTTTTGATTAGTGTATGGCTAAAATTATCGGTGTTGCAAACCAAAAAGGTGGTGTGGGCAAAACGACAACTGCTATCAATCTGGCGGCCAGTTTTGCGGTGCTCGAGTTTAAAACATTATTGGTGGATGCAGATCCGCAGGCGAACAGCACTACCGGTGTTGGTTTCGACCTGCACAATATTACTCATAGTTTGTACGACTGCATGGCCAATCAGGCTAAGGCCAGAGAGGTTTTGCTGAAAACCGAAATCCCTAATTTGGACCTGATACCTTCTCATATTGACCTGGTAGGCGCTGAGATAGAAATGATTAATTATCCGCATAGGGAGATGGTTTTGAAGGAAATCCTGGCTGAGGTGAAAGATGATTATGACATGATTGTGATTGATTGTTCTCCTTCACTGGGGTTGATAACCGTAAATGCGCTTACGGCTGCCGACTCGGTACTGATACCCGTGCAGTGTGAATTTTTTGCACTGGAGGGTTTGGGAAAATTATTAAATACAGTCAAAATTGTTCAAAACCGCCTGAATACCGAATTGCAGATAGAAGGAATTTTGATGACGATGTATGACTCCAGGCTAAGGTTATGCAATCAGGTAGTGAGCGAGGTGCGCCGCCATTTTGAAGAGATTGTATTTGATACGATTATCCACAGAAATTCAAAATTGAGTGAAGCGCCCAGTTTTGGCAAACCTGCTATACTGTATGATGCCAATAGTAAAGGGGCGATGAATTATTTAAACCTTGCGAAGGAAATCTTGCAGAAAAATAATATGACCAAAATACCAAATGGCGAAAAGATTTTTGAGTAAAAGATCGTTTATAAAAAAATATTAGAAAAAATTGATAGGGTGGGAGGGAAAAATCAATGTATAAATTTGTTAATCTGCAATCTGCAATCTGTAATTTGCAATCTGTAATTTGCAATCTGCAATCTGTAATCAGTAATTTATATGGCTACACAAAAACAAAATAAAGATGCATTAGGAAAAGGGATTCGTTCCCTACTGGGCAATATTGATGCTGAGTTGAAAAGCGGTACCGGCGAATTGAAGCGCACAGTAGTAGAAAGCGTAACCAATATCTCCAGAATACCCATTGTCGAGGTAGAAACCAATCCCAAACAACCCAGGCGTGATTTTGATGAGCAGGCCTTGAGTGAGTTGGCGCAGTCGATCAAAATGCACGATATCATACAGCCGATTACAGTGGCCAAAATGGCTAACGGAAAATTCAGGTTGATTTCGGGTGAGCGTCGTCTGCGGGCATCCAAAATAGCCGGACTGACCGATGTGCCGGCCTATATCCGCCAGGCAAATGACAATCAGTTGCTGGAGTTGGCACTGCTCGAAAATCTGCAACGCGAAGACCTGAATGCCATGGAGATCGCACTGAGTTACAAAAGAATGATGGATGAGCTGGATTACACTCAGGATGAGGTGGCCGAGCGTATGGGTAAAGACAGAAGCACTGTTTCTAATTTTATAAGACTCCTAAAGTTGCCGCCCGATATTCAATTGGCTGTAAGAAAGGATGAGATTTCAATGGGTCATGCCCGAGCTTTGGTAAATGTGGATACTATTGAAAGGCAACTGTATCTGTTTAAGGAAATAAAGCAAAGGGATCTTTCGGTAAGGCAAACTGAAACACTGGTAAGAAATCTGTATAAAGAAAATGGCGCTGCCAAAAAAACTGTAAAAAAGGGCCTGCCACAGGTTTATCAAAGGATAGAAGATAAACTGGCCTCTCAGTTTGAAACCCGTGTAAAAATGAAACATAGCGCCAATGGCAGCGGTCAAATTACTTTTGATTATTATTCACTGGAAGAACTTAACAAATTGCTTCAAAGTTTTAACGTGGCAATAGATTAATATATCCTTTATTTGCAGTATGGCAACAATTCAGAAGCTATTTTTTTTCATATTTATTAATTTTTTTGCAATCAATTTTGGTTTTGCCCAAAAGAAGGATACCGCCATAGTGAAGCAGGTGGCAGACACGATTATTAGTTCTATTAAGACAATTGACGAAAACCTGATAAATACGGATAGCCTTCAAAATTTGACAAAAGCATCTGCCCAAGCCGAAAAAGGGGATAAAGAAAAAAAAGATACTGCATCCCGGTGGTTTCCCAATCCCAGAGTAGCGTCCATCCGCTCTGCCATCATTCCGGGTTGGGGGCAGGTATATAATGGAAAAATCTGGAAAGTGCCTATTGTTTATGCTGCATTGGGTGTTACCGGCTGGTATTTTTTTAGTAACCGTACCTATTATAAGCAGCTAAGGTTAGGAGCCGTTGTGGGTACACAAATCATTGAGAAGAAAATACCTAAAGACAGTACGGATTATAATAAAATAAAAGATGAAAACGTAAAGCTGGCCATTGACAGGGGCCGGCTTCAGGAAATAAAATATTATCGGGACAGGGTGCGGCGCGAGTTGGATTATGCAGTGCTGTATTTTGCTATTGCATGGGCATTGAATGTGGTGGAAGCCAGTGTGGATGCGCATTTACAGAGTTTCGATATTTCTCCTAACCTGAGTTTTAAAATAGAGCCGGGATACAGTGAGCTGGCTAAAACGAGCGGCATCAGTCTGGTGATGAGGTTTAAATAAAAGAAAAAATAATTAAGATGAAAATAGCATTAATCGGATATGGAAAAATGGGTAAAGCTATTGAAGAAATTGCCCTTCAGAGAAACCATGAGATTGTATTAAAAATTGATATTAACAATATTGACCAGTTTACCAAAGAAAATTTAAGCAAAGCTGATGCGGCTATCGAGTTTACAAGCCCACATACAGCATTCGGGAATGTTTCTAAACTGCTCGAATTCGGAGTACCGGTTGTAAGTGGTTCTACCGGATGGTTCCACAGATTAGAAGAGGCAAAGGAATTGTCAAAAACACTGAATGGAAGTATGATTTGTGCCAGCAATTTCAGTGTGGGCGTAAATCTATTTTTTGAACTGAATAAAAAACTGGCATCATTGATGCATCCACATCAGGAATATAATGTAAGCTTAGAAGAAATACACCATACTGCCAAAAAAGATGCTCCCAGCGGCACAGCCATTACCTTGGCGGAGCAAATCATGGAGGTTTATACCGAAAAACAGAAATGGGTGAATGATACTTCGCCTGCGGAAGATGAACTGCTGATTACCAGTAAAAGAATGGACCCTGCTCCCGGCACCCATATCATCACTTACGCTTCCGAAATTGATGATATTGCCATCACACATACTGCGCATAGCCGCAAAGGGTTTGCACTTGGCGCTGTACTGGCAGCCGAATACATTGCAGATAAAAAAGGATGGTTTACAATGAAGGAAGTGCTTGGTTTATAGCGCCGGACTGTAACTGAGAAGAATAATTGACTTTTTTGCCAATATTTTATAATTTGTGCAAATGAAGAAGATAATTGTCTTAGCTATTTTACTTTCTTTTCAACAGTTGTTTGCACAATCCAATCGCCCCAATATCATTTTGTTTATGGTGGATGATATGGGTTGGCAGGATACCTCTGTGCCTTTTTGGAAAGAGGTAACACCACTGAATAAAAAATATCATACACCCAATATGCAGCGATTGGCTGATGAAGGAATGAAGTTTACCAATGCTTATGCCACACCGGTATGTACTCCCACGAGAGTAAGCCTGCTTACCGGTATGAATGTGGCGCGTCATCGGGTAACACTTTGGACCTCACCTGTACGCGATAATCCTACCGATAGTAAAGATGATCAATTTGAACTGGTGGATTGGAATTATAATGGCTTCAGCAATATCGGAGGTGTTCCACATACGGTACATGCTACACCTTTCCCTCAGTTACTGAAAGAAGCAGGTTATTTTACAATTCATGTCGGTAAAGCGCATTGGGGATCCAATGGCACACCGGGAAGCAATCCCTATAACCTCGGTTTTATGGTAAACATATCAGGAACCGGAGCCGGGCATCCGCAGAGCTATCTGGGGCAGGAAAACTATGGCAATAAGCCCGGCAAGGCTGGTTGGCAGGCTGTGCCAGACTTGCAGCAATATTATGGAACGGATACCTTTCTTACCGAAGCGCTGACTTTGGAAGCGCTGAAAACATTGGAAGAACCCATAAAAAGAAAGCAACCATTTTTCCTGAATTTATCACATTATGCCGTGCATGTGCCGATTAATGCGGATAAAAGATTTTTTCAAAAATACCTCGATGCGGGACTTGATTCATTGGAAGCAGGATATGCCACACTGATTGAGGGAATGGATAAAAGTTTGGGAGATATAATGGATTTTCTGAAAGGGAAAAAAATAGAAAGCAATACTGTCATCATTTTTATGAGTGATAATGGCGGCCTCAGTAATCCTAAGGTTAGGAGTGGGCAGCCTTTTACCCAAAATGCTCCATTGCGTGCCGGCAAGGGTTCGGTATATGAAGGCGGCATAAGAGAGCCGATGATAGTGAAATGGCCGGGTGTAGTAAAAAAAGGTACTGTTGCAGAGACCCCTGTTATAATCGAAGATTTTTTTCCCGCTATTCTGCAAATAGCCGGACTAAAAAAATATAAAACTATTCAGACGGTTGATGGAAGGTCATTTGTTGACATTTTGAAAAACGGTTCAACAAAAACTCCCGAGAGAGTTTTTCTATGGCATTCGCCCAATAAATGGATTCCGGAAGATGGTCCGGGTATCAATTATTATAGCGCTGTCCGAAAAGGAGATTGGAAACTTGTGTATAGCTATCGAACAGGGAAAGCAGAATTATATGATTTGAAAAATGATATTGGAGAAAAAAATGATTTATCCGGTAAAAACCCTCGTCAAGCCAAAATCATGCTGGATTTACTCGCTAAGGAATTGAAAAAGAACAAAGCCCAATTGCCGGTAAGTAAGGCAACAGGGAAAACAGTTCCGTATCCCAATTAAAAGTATAGGTATTTTAATTTTTTGGTTTTTTTAATTTTTTTTAAATTGTGCCCAACTAACTTTAAATAAAAAAAAATGATGAAACTTCGGTTTACTATTACGTTTTGTTTATTCTTGTTATCAAATATTCTATTTGCACAACAAAAACCTAATGTAATATTGATTTGTATGGATGACCTTGGGTATGGCGACCTTAGTTGCTATGGCGCTACAAAAATACAAACGCCCAATGTGGACAAACTGGCTGCACAAGGCATCAGGTTTACCAATGGGCATAGCACCTCTGCCACTTGTACCCCCAGCAGGTATGCACTAATGACCGGAGTGTATCCATGGCGGTCAGGAGCACACATCCTCCCCGGAGATGCCGCTTTGATTGTACCTACGGATAGATTGACCCTCCCTAAAGTATTTAAAAATGCGGGTTATCAAACAGCTATAATTGGCAAGTGGCACCTCGGCATCGGCAATGAAGTAAAAAAAGAATGGAATGGTGAACTGAAGCCCGGCCCCAATGAAACAGGATTTGATTATTCGTTTATTTTTCCTGCAACAGCCGACAGAGTGCCAACCGTTTTTGTAGAAAATCATCAGGTAATTGCATTAGACCCTGCCGATCCTATAGAAGTAGATTATAATAAAAAAATCGGGAATGAGCCTACCGGAAAGGAAAACCCTGAATTACTGAAAATGAAATCTTCTCCGGGGCAAGGGCATGATAATACTATTGTAAATGGAATTGGGCGAATTGGATTTATGACAGGTGGGAAAACCGCCCGTTGGACCGACGAGGAGCTCTCCACCACCTTTCTGGCAAAAACATTGGAATATATTGAAAGTAAAAGAAAACAACCATTTTTCTTACTCTTTAATATGATAGAACCTCACGTTCCCCGAATGCCTGCCACCATGTTCAAAGGCAAGAGTGGCTTAGGTTTCAGAGGGGATGCCATTTTGCAAATGGACTGGACCGTGGGTGAGTTGATGAAATACTTAAAAATATGGGGCATTGATAAAAACACAATCATAATTTTCACCAGTGATAATGGACCTGTACTCGATGATGGTTATGTGGATGGCGCTGTTGCTATGCAGAATGGCCACGACCCGATGGGCGGCCTGAGAGGTGGCAAGTATAGCGCTTTTGAAGCAGGTACCAGGGTGCCATTTTTAATTTCATGGCCTCAAAAAATAAAACCACAGGTGTCTGATGCTTTAGTGAGCCAGATGGATTTCATGGCTTCGTTTGCAAACTTTTTGAAAGTGCCTTTGAATATAAAACAGGATGGCATCAATACTATTTCGGCATTTCTTGGAAAGGATAAAAAAGGCAGAACCTCCTATGTGCAGCAAGGTGGCGCATTGTCAATGGTGATGGATGGATGGAAATACATAGAACCTTCTGAGGGACGCGCAATAAACACATTGGTAAATATTGAACTGGGTAACCTGAAGGCGCCACAATTGTATAATCTGAATAACGATCGTGGTGAAAAAAATAATCTTGCGAATCGGTATCCTGAGAAGGTGAAGGAACTGCAAGAGATGCTGGAAAAAATTAAAAAACAATAATGTAATTATGATGATGTAAGAGTGCAAAACCCCTGTTAAATATGTTTTTGATGCTCAAATAAAAATTCAGAATTATAAACATTATTAGCATTTCGGTTGCCCTATTGGATTGGCGCTGAAAATATTGCGTTAAAAAAATTACTTTTTTCGCGTCATTCTGAACGTATCGAAGCGAAGTGAAGAGTCTCCTCGATTTCAAAACGATAAGATTTCTCCGCTACGTTGCGAAATGACCGTTATTTTTTCTCGACATTCTATTTTTCGTGCTCATATCAACGGAACGCAGTGGAGTGAGACATCTCCCTTTGGTCGATGTGACGGTTATAGGTGATTGAAATGACGATTAAAAAAGGCTGGATGACCGTGATTTTATGGAGCTATAACGGACTGTGTGAGTTGGCAATTGTTGTGCATCGCGACAAAGGCCTTGAAAAAAATGCGTTAAAAAAATGATTGAAGGTAGTCGTTAAAAAGCCGTCGTTGTTTGAGCGCCGTATGGTCTTCGAAAAAAGTACAACTACTGTGCGAGGGTTTAGACTACCGAAATCATTTTTAGCAATTTTTTTCAAGGCCTTGATTTTTTTTGTTACTTTTTTGTATCAAGGTTGAGATTAAGATTAAGGTTGAGGTTGAGGTTAAGGTTGAGAGGAATGAAAAGAAATGAAGAATAGTATGAGGCGAAGTGCAATAAGAAATATCCTCGTTTTCAAAACGATGAGATTTCTTCGCTTCGCTAAGAAATGACGGTGAGGGACAGGACGAATGGCGGGATTACAATAGACAAAAAAAGCCCCGGGGAACCGGGGCCTCTAAATCAAACAATTAACCAAAAGTGCTATTCATTAACTACGCGTACCACTTTGGAGTAGGTCTTAGAACCATCTTTATTTACCTGCACTATTCGCACGTAAGCATTCTCTTTATCTGAATTTATAACGTCATTATTGTTTTTGTTACAAGAATAACCAATCAGCAATACGGAAATCACTGCCAGCGACAACATCAGTTTTCTTCTGCGTATCAAACCGGCGCCGATTGCCAAACCCAGTATTGCCAGACCAGCTGCTCCCAGATCATTGGCTGATTTTGCAAAATCATAAGAAATAGCCTGATTGGAGTTACCTTCAGTTGCTTTAGAATTTACTTCACCGATTTTAGTAAAGTTTACACCGTCTTTGGATATTTCTACCTCAAACAGACTGTTATCGCTTTCGGTCATTGTACTCCAGTTTACTATTAATTGACCATTTACCCATTTGGCTATAATATTGCCAAAGTTTACAGCAAGTCGCTCATTCACATCATATACCACTATGTGCAATGAAGCATTATCGCAAGCCTGAGGTGTTCCATTATCACAAATGGTATAGGGAAAATCTACAGTACCTGTAAAGTTTGGATCAGGTGTAAAGGTATAGGAACCATTACTATTAAGCACCAGAGTACCCACACCGGCAATAGTTGTTGTTCCTGTAGTTGTTACAGTTGTCGTATTTCCTTCAATATCCACGTCATTGGTTTTAACATTACCGCTAACCGCAGTATTACGCGGAGTCCACGCGTAATCATCAGTAGCAGATGTAGTATTATGCGGACCACCAGCAGCAGATACCGTTTCAGGAACTACGGTAATAATTGCCATTGCAGTAGCACAGTTACCTGTAGGAGGCGCCACTTCACATACCTGATAGTACACTGTATCTTTTCCGGTAAATCCGGGATTAGGTGTGTATATCAGTTCACCGGTAGATGGATCAATTTCTGCAGTACCATTTTTTGGACCACCTGTAATAGTAGGCTTATCCAGAGTTTTGCCATAGTTACCCGGCCCGTCATTCTGCCTGATATCTAATGTGATAGGCGTATTTACCTTAGTAGTGCCAAGATCCAGGTCGGCATGAGGCTTATTAGCGCCCGGATTAGAAGTAGATTCTCCCGGATTGGTTACGGTAATAACCAGTTGGGTAGTAAGACAATTGGTAGTACCGCCATCTGCACACACAGTAACATCATAGGTGTAAATGCCGGGTTTGTCGGTAACGAAAGAATAGCTGCCATCATTATTCATTGTAATCTGTGGATTGGAGCCGGTCGGGCTTCCTTTCAGAGAAGGGCTGGTACCATATTTAGGATTATTTACTCCTCCATCGTTTTGCTTAACATTACCGGGAATGGGCTTATTAACAAGACCTGCATTGAAGTCGTCATTCGCATCAATCTTAACTCTGTCAGCAGCAATAGTCACCTCCTTGTAATTAGGCTCACATGCCCCTGCAACAGTATATCTTACAACTATTGCACCGGGGCCGGTTGGTGTAAGCACACCGGTGGATGTTACTGTTGCGTTACCGGATGTAATACTAAAATTACCACCTGTTGGCGCATAGGTTAACTGAAGGGGAACACCAATGGTAACTGCAGCTCCATCTGGAAGAAGGTTTATTTCCACTAATCCACTGGGTGCACCGCATATTTCTACTGCGGCTGTATTAAACGTAATTAAACTTTCAAACTGACTATTTGTTTGGCCATCCCCCATGCTACCGTCTATTCTGTGCCCCACATAACCAAATTTTTTCTGACACCTCTGAGATACCATGGTAGTATGTCCTCCGGTTTCCACAGCCTGTATATTTTGGTTGGAGTAGCCGCTAGCCCACTGACTTGCCTGCCCAGGATTAAGAGGATTTCCACTTTGCCCATCGGCTTGGGTACCTCTACCCAGGTCATAGCCACTTTCCTCACCCCAATTCCACAATGTATTGTCATTTTTAATCACATTAATGGATGTATAAGCATCATCGTGCTCCTGAGGCGAAATCCACAATATATTATTCATTACTGGCCCTGAGGAGCTGGTATATCTTGGTTGTACCCAGGTGTTTGAACTGGTGGTGCTCCAATTACCCAATTGTCTTCTTGTATTATCGCCAATAGCCCATAAGTTGCCATCCTCAAATAAGACATAATAAGTGGCCACACTGCCATTACTGGTAGCACCTACCATTTTTACAGTACCGCTGGTAGATGGTTTAGGAAGTGCCGTGGCATAGCTTCTGGAAGCGGCTGCAGAACTATTATTATAGGTAAGGGTACCCCATGTCCACAAATTTCCGGAGTTATCAATGGCTATTAATCCGTCAGGACAACCGCGAACCGCCACAATACCAGAAAGAAAAGCGGTAGAGCTGGTTCTCACCTGATACCAGTTATTAGAATTCGAAGAACCTGTTCCGGTGCCACGGTTTGCTGACACCTGACTCATAACATATACACTACCGCCGCAGGTAACAAGTGCCAGTGTATGGTAGGTGCCAAAGAGCATTTTTACATCTGAGGCATTTATACCCGATGGAAGAGAAAATGATTGAATTTGGTTACTTGTGGTAAGCGAATTACTTATCACAGCACCTTTAGTTCCCCATGCCCATAATTTATTATCGTTCGTCAACATAATATGCTGGATACTAAGTTTTGAACTACCCAAGGCAGCCTTCAAAGGCGTACCGGTAAACAGGTTATTGTAATTAGCGCGGCTAATAACTGTTGGTACTAACCAGTCGCCACTGCCATCATACTTTGAATTTTGCCCCCATATTTTAAGAGAGCCGTCAATTTCTCTTACAAAGGTAGAGTGAAATGAGGAAATAAAGTTATCATACTCGAGGGTGCCGGCAGACGACGAGTAAATACCAAAATTGCTGTAGTCCTGACAACCTTGGTTAGAGTAACAATTCTGGGCAATCACCTGCCCGGCCAGAAGGCTGAATACGGCTCCTAATACGAGCCATTTAATTGACTTTTTCATGTTCATTTTTTTTAAGCGGGTTCGTTTTAAAGTAACGCCTTTTTAATTAATTAATTTGATTAAACTCGGTAAGAGAGTTTCAAGTGCAAAGGTGGCAATACTGATGCCCAATGCATTTCCCGTGCATCTCATTTACTTGTCAAATTGTCTCAATTTTGAGATTGATGAAAATCAAATAAGGACAAAATATATCAAGATTTAGAGGGAAAAGAAAGGCTGTATAGTCCAAGCACTTTTCTTCTCATACAGTTTGTCGGGGCAAATATATAGAAATCTTTTTATTTAAAATCTTTTTTTTCAATAAAATTGATGTGGTGAAGGAGAGGTTGAGGCTGAGGATAAGATTAAGGTTAAGATTAAGATTAAGGTTAAGGTTGAGATTGAGGTTAAGGTTGAAACTCATATATTTATTAAACGCTGAATATCAATATATTACGTAAAGTTAAAAAGAAAAGCTTCATTCTTTATATGAATGGTAATGCCTTGTTTCAAAATTTGACTATTTTTAGCCATAAAAAATGATTATGAAACGTATATTACTGCTTCTTTTCTTTCTGCCATTGTTTGCGATTGCCCAAAAACAGATAACGCTCGCCGACATTTTTAAAAAGGGTACATTCAGGGGAGAAATGGTTTTCCCTGATTTTGGGAAGGAAAAAACTGACAAACTAAATACTTCTGCTATAAAAGATGCCGATGGCAAAGCGCTTTCAGGAGTTTCGGGTGTAATCAATAATCCGGTCAAGTCTAACCTCTATTTGATAAAAACTCATCAGGAAAGCATTTACCGCCACTCTGCCAAGGCTTTCACCTATTTATATAATAGTGAAAGCAAGCTTCTCACCAGGCTGAGTAATGAAAAAGTATTACATGCCCAGTTTTCGCCGGCTGGCGATAAAATAGCTTATGTAATGGATAATAATCTTTATTTGTATGATATTGCCGACGGAAAAACTACCGCTATTACCACCGACGGGAAATGGAACCACATCATCAATGGCAATTGCGATTGGGTGTATGAGGAGGAGTTCGGCTTCACGCAGGCATATCAGTGGAGCCCGCAGGGCAATTATCTGGCCTATTATCGGTTTGACGAAAGCAAGGTGAAGGAATATTCGTTTACGGAGTATGATAATTTTTACAACAAAGAATACCGCTATAAATATCCCAAAGCAGGAGACGACAATTCAAAAATTGAAATTCATATTTATAATGTACGCACCGGCAAAGATGTGAAAGCACAATTTGAGCAGGGCGATATTTATATTCCGAGAATTAAATGGACTACAAAGGATAATGAACTGGTCGTTTTTTGGATGAACAGACACCAAAATAACCTGAAACTATTACTCACCAATCCGGATGAGGGTACGGCCCGGCTGCTTTATGAAGAAACCAATAAGTATTATATTGACATCAATGACGACTGGCAATTTTTGAAAGATGGCAGCGGGTATTTGTTCACCAGCGAAATGAACGGGTATAACAACATCTATTTATACAGCATGGATGGCAAAAAGAAAACAATTATAACTAATGGAAAATATGACATTACCGATATTATTGGTGTAGATGAGGATGCAAAACTGATTTATTATACGGCAGCATATCCAACTGCAATGGACAGAAATGTTTTTGTTGCAGACTTTGCCGGAAAAAACAATACGTTGCTCACAAGTGGCGAAGGCAGCCACCGTGCCGTTTTTAGCGATGATTATAAGCAGTTTTATGATTATTACTCAAATATCAATATTCCTCAGAAGGTCAGTTTGGTATCAGTACTTAAAAAGAAAAACAATATCACCACAAAAGTAGAAAAGATAGTCTCGGAGAG
The DNA here is from genome assembly GCA_023957575.1 of Chitinophagaceae bacterium. Classification (GTDB taxonomy): domain Bacteria; phylum Bacteroidota; class Bacteroidia; order Chitinophagales; family Chitinophagaceae; genus Niabella. The sequence continues at coordinate 81,236 of JAMLGU010000012.1, forward strand.
CGAGAAATTACAGGCTTTGGCCAGAGAATATAATCTGGGCCAAGCAGAATTAGTGAAAGTGCCTAATGGTAAAGGTGATGAAATTAATGGCTGGATACTGAAACCCGCAAACTTTGATGCTTCCAAAAAATATCCGGTGCTTTTTTGCAATTATGGCGGCCCGGGCTCGCAGCAGGTGGCTAATCGGTATGGAGCAGTGAGCGCCTGGCATCAGATGCTGGCACAAAAAGGTTTTATTGTTGCCAGTTTTGACAATACCGGAACGGGCTACAGAGGCGAAGAATTTAAAAAGAAAACTTATTTACAATTGGGCAAATATGAAATTGAAGACCAGATAGCTGCTGCCAAATGGATGGGAACACTTCCTTATGTGGATAAAAGCCATATAGGGCATTGGGGTTGGAGCTACGGCGGTTTTATGAGTTCGCTGGCCATTACCAAAGGGGCAGATGTGTTTAGCGCCGCAGTAGCTGTAGCGCCGGTTACCAACTGGCGGTTTTACGATAATATATATACCGAAAGATATATGCGTACACCTCAGGAAAACCCTGACGGATATGATGGTAATTCGCCCATTAATTTTACAGATAAGATTAGGGGGAAATACTTAATTATACATGGCACAGCCGATGATAATGTACATTTTCAAAATGCAACGCAAATGGTAACTGCCTTGGTAAAAAATAATATTCCGTTTGAAAGCGCTTATTATCCCAACAAGAACCACGGTATTTCGGGTATGGCAGACAATACCACTATTCACCTGTGGACGAAGATGAGTAATTGGATATTGCAAAACTTAGGCAATGAAAACACCGATAAAACGATACTGAAATAGAAAAGAAATGGTTGGATAAATCAAAAAATGTTTATTGGCTCATAGAATTAAAGGATTTTTCATTTACAAATCCACACCAAGAAGTAAAGATAAAGCAAAAAACCATAGATTTAGTAAAAAAAGCTGTTGATAGTTTGTGCATGTTTTTATCAAGTAAACACTCTTATCCATTTGCGAAAGCAAAGATTAATCCATGTATGCGATTATCAATTCCTGATGATTTAACTCAGTTTAACTGGTCACAAAACGTTAGTTTAAGCTATGGA
>JAMLGU010000013.1 GCA_023957575.1 Chitinophagaceae bacterium
CAGGAACTAAAAAACCATCTCAGAGAGCATATTCATGTGCATTGGAGTAATACTCAAAAATGCTGGTATGCATACAATGTGGAGGCGTACCGGAAATTGTTCGGTCTGCCGGAAAAAGAAGTAGCAGAGCGTGTCATTTTGCAAATTCATGAAAACAATAAGGAGGCATTTGTTCAATACAGGAATCTTTTGAAACTCAAAAGCTATAGTGCCAATACTTTACGTACTTATTTGACTGAATTCGGCGCCTTTCTCGTCCTTTTAAAGCAGCATAAGGCCGATGATTTGTCTCCGGAACAGTTGCAGAGCTATTTTCTGTACTGTATAGACCGGCTAAAACTATCAGAAAATCAAATTCATAGCCGACTTAATGCACTTAAGTTTTATTATGAACAAGTGCTGCACCGAGAAAAAATGTTCCTGAACATTCCCCGACCCAAAAAACAGAAGCAATTGCCTAAGGTTTTAAGCGCTAAGGAGTTAGAGCGAATATTCAGCCTGGTGATAAACCCAAAACATCTCCTCATTCTGAAACTATGTTATGGTATGGGACTGAGAGTGAGTGAAATCGTGAATCTGAAAATCGAGCATATTGACAGCAGCCGTATGCAGGTGCTGATAGAATCGGCTAAGGGGAAAAAAGACAGATATGTTACACTGCCTCAGTCTGTTTTGGAAGAACTCAGAAACTACTATATAGTCTATCGTCCTCAGGGACCTTATTTGTTTGAAGGCCAGTATGGAGACCGGTATTCCAAACGCAGTGTTCAGGCAGTGTTTCAGCAGGCTTTAAAGAAAGCCGGAATCCGTAAGAAAATAGGCGTTCATGGTTTAAGGCATAGCTATGCTACGCATCTTTTGGAATATGGCACCGATATCAGCCTGATTCAGAAATTGTTGGGGCATAACGATATTAAGACTACCATGATTTATACCCACGTCAGCAATACTTCGTTAGAAAAGGTGGTAAGTCCGTTGGACAGAATTAGAAAGACCTGACGTAACTAAAAAAGCCAATTCTGAAGAATATTAACCGTAGTTTCTAAGATCAATAGACCTCTGATTTTTAATTTATTTATTGTGATAAAGCATCAGAAACTATACCTGATGGAAGCCTTCCTGAAAACTCAGGCTGCCAAACTTAATAGTATAGCTCAACTATTCTTCACGACATCTCCACACTAACCGATTCCGTTCAATCCCGAATGCTTTTGGGAACTTCATTGTTGGTGCTGCGCACCCAACGAAGCCTTAGTCGTTATACGATGCCACAATTAACGATTAATAAATTCTTTTGCTGTTAAAATCGGCAAATTTAAATTCTTGAAATCTTTCTTATTTCTTGTGATAAGAATGTCCATATCATGATCAATTGCAGTGAAATATTGAATTGCATCTTCAAAATCCTTCAGATTCGAAGTCAAAGCAAGATCCAAAATTTTATCAGTCGTTGGCAAAACTTCTACAAGAACTTTAAATTTAGCTAATACTTTCCTTGCTTCCATTTTTAAATGTTTGAAAAGAAGGAAATGAACATTCGCAATTGTTAAGGCGGAAACGTAAAGTTTTATTTCATTTTTATCTGCTAAAGTGAATAATTCTTGGGCTTCTTGAAAAAACTGTTCTCTTCTTTCAAGTAAGTCCAATATAATATTTGTATCTACAAAAATCCTTTTCATTACGAATATTTTTTACTTAAATATTCAAAATAATCCTCTTCAGAATTTTTATCTGATTGCGAAGGAATTACACCAGTTAAACTTTCCACTAAAGGACTTATTTCTATTTCCTTTTTCTCTTTAGTAATTAATGAATTCAGATAACTTTCAATGAGTTTTGATAAGCTTACCTTATTATCTTTTGCATAATCTTTTGCACTTTCAATAATACTTTTATTTAGATTTAATGTGAGTTTCGTATTCATATAAAAATGTTTACGTGTAAAACTAAATATTATTTACGTGAAAACAAAATTAAATTTGTTGTAAGGTTTTTAAAATGTGCTGTCGTATAACGGTTTGGGTATTGCCGAAGGTGGAAATTTAACACAAAAGTTCAATCCCCGCCTGAATGACTTCAGTCGGGCAGGGAAGAACAAATGTTGAACCTTGCACAAATGTTCAATTGAAAAGCCTGTACTGAGCTTGTCGAAGTATCCAGCCCCGCTTTTTGGCAATACCTTTTTGGCAGAATTAATATTACTATATTCTATTATAAGATAATTGTTGAAAAAATGCTAATTTTGTTCAGATTTTTTTAACATACTTTTTGTATTTATAAAATATTTCGACCATTAGTTTGTTAATTGCTTTTTTCAAAAAAAGGAAATCTAATAGCCAAAAGATCAAACAAAGAATTAAAGTAGCAAAAAAATTTTTTGTGCTTTTAATATTGCCCGTAATTATTAGACCCAAAAATAGAGATGCACTAAAAAACCATGACTGCTTGATTATTTGAATCAAAAAGTGCTTAAGTTTATGAAATTTTTTTTTAATCATTAAATTGAAAGTTTATTCAGACATTACTAATACTACCACCCCAACCAATCCATAACTTTGCTTTTAACATAGTCTCTCGCAGATGCATGAGCACCTCTTAATATCATTCCCGCCATACCAACAATCATTGTCCCTCCTGGTCCCCCCTGGTCCCCCACAGTAGCCCTAATTCTAGCACCTTCTAAGACACCTACTATGGCACCAACCCCATCAGCGACGATTATTTCATTTCTAGTTCTTGGGGAAACTGCTCGTGCTACTGTTTTATTCGAATATGATATAGATGGAATGAAATTGTTTAAAACAATATTATCCCAATAATTAGTATTAGTGCTATTACTCCAATATGCAAAAGAAGCCTTTGCGGTTTCGCAACCATTTATTATTGCCAAGGCTTCTACACTATCTGTAATCTGACTGAGGTATGCGTTTTTTAAGTTGTTTATTTCTGAAATAATATTACTAGATGTTCCATTCTCAAGTAAATATTTTAAATCTGGTACAAAGTTTTGAAAATTTAAACTGGTTTCAGAAATAACTTCATTAATATATTGGTCATTTCCAATCGATACATTATTGTAAATGTCGTTTACTATTTGGTTTACTAAAATCGCTGGATCTTCAATTCCTACTTCTTCAATTTGCTGGTAAAAGCCTATGTCTTTTAAATAAGAAACCGACACTGGAAGAACCTCCTCTGCAACAGCATAATTAATCTCGTTTTCTAATGTTGTTAGTTTTTCTGTAGAAGGAGCAACCGATCTTGGGAAAGTCCCTGACCATAACCTTACATATCTCAATGCAATGTTATTAAATTTTAATGACAATTTAGAATCGTTTTTCATTAGCTTGTCAGCAAATTTCCTTAGCTATTCGTTGTGAACAATTCCACCTTTTGAGTACAGGTCTTTGTAAAGTGTTTGGTTTTCATTTTGTGGCGTTTCTTTTTTTGAACATGAAGTAAACAATAGACTAGTGATTGCTAAGTAAGTAATAAAAGCAATTAATGAGGGCATAATTTTGTTCATTTGTTTTAATTTTAAAGTTAGCCCTACCTCCCAGATATGGCACTGTGTCAGAATATTCCGCCGTCAGCAATTGTCATTTTTTGTTGTCACTCACTTTTTTTAGTCGATCTCTTGGCTTGGTAGTGTGTCCAATTATTATTACCAACTCATAATTGGATACAAGTTAATCCTTCATTTTTGTTTTTCAAATTTTTTCTTCAATTATTTTTATTGTATTGAAAATCATTTATCTATCACTTTATTGATTGCTCTTAATAAATTTTAATTTTTCTGCTTAATGTTTCCCTTTTATCCCGTCTATTTTAAAAATGCTCCTCTCAGTTCTTCCACCTGTGCGTCATTGATGGGAACCATATTACCCATCGGAGCGCCCATCACCAGCGATTTGGCGCTAAATTCAGCCACTTCAAGGTAGTCGAAGGTTTGCAGCAGGGTTTTACCCGTTACCATAAACGAGCCGTTCTGAATCAGTACTGCTGTAGCTCCTTTCTTTAACTGATCGAGTAACTCATCTGTTTTTTCTTCTAAGAAAACTTCAAACGGCAGTGATGCCACATCCTGAAGGAAAATCCAGCTTTCCGGAATCGTTCTCACGTCAAAATATTTTTTGGTAGCGCCAAAGGCCATCAGGTTGGTAGGTTGCGAGAAGATGATACAATTGATGTCGGGATTCTGCTCATAAATTTTCTGATGAAGTCTTGCTAAGTGGCTGGCCTGTTTGCCCGGTTCGCTTTGTTTGTCTTTGATCTGCACAATGTCGGCAGGCGTCATATCCCATCTGGAAATTTCGGTAGGCGTAATTAGAAAATCATTTCCGCGCCAACGTGCCGAAACGGTACCTATGGCGCTGAACATGAAACCATGTGCGCAGGCACGATGAACGATATTACAGATTTCACTCCTGAGTGCCCTTTCGTCGGATGGATGGGCAACTGTTTCCATTTCGGGAAAGTCATTGGGCCTTTGTGCAATATAATATTGAATCTCTTCATCGGTGAGGCAATGCGGTTCGCCAATTATTTTTGCGCTCAAGAGGGTTTTAGCACAAAACTCTAGCGTTTCAAAACGTTCAAAAGCATCTGCCAGGTCGCTGCCGCCTAAAACGGTGCCGTGGTTTTCCATGATAATGGCCATATAACCCTTGGCAAATTCTTCGGCTATCTTATCGCCCAATTTCTGGCTGCCGGGCAGTTCATAATCAGCATAACCTATGGGTCCGCATACATGCTTTGTCTGATACGTAACATTGGTGTCCGGTATTTGTCGCACTATACTGAACGAAACTAAAGCAGGAGGGTGGGCATGAATGATGGCTTTTATGTCTGGTCGCTGGTTGTAAATAGCCCGATGAAAAGGAAACTCCGAAGAGGGTTTGTGTTTGCCGATGATTTGCCCTTCTTTGGTTACGCACGTAATATCTGAAGCATTAAGCGACCCCTTATCAACGCCTGAGGGCGTAATCCATAAGTCGCCGTTTTCGTCTAAGATGGATAAGTTGCCGCCGGAGGTAGTGGTGAGGCCACGATTGTATATCCGGCTGATGGCAATTACTATCTGGTCTTTGGGGTGCAACCATTTGGTATCAAGAATTTTAGAATCCATAATTAATGTATTTATAATGATTTATTGAGTTGTTGTTTTGGTAAAAAAAATGGGTTGTGATGAGAAGTTTTTTTGATGAACCGTTGTACCATCAACTTTAATAATTGAACAGATAAATAGATGTGCTTTATTCATTATCATTATTTTGCAAAATCCATGTTTTTTAGTTAATAAAATAAATTAACGTAGAATTATTGCTCACCCACAACCTCGCCATTTGCTTTTTTTACAATTTTTGGATTTCGGATAAAATGTTGAAAGGTATTAAAATTTTTTTGATACTTTTTCTTGTCCAGCTTGTAATAAAAAGCGCCTTTTTTGGAATTAGTTTTGTCTTTATCTTTTTGTTTAATCAAAAAACCGGTGGAAAGCAGCTTTCTGGAAAAATTTCCTTTGTCGAAAGTGGTTTCATACACATCCTCAAAAAGACTCTGTACATGAGGAAGTGTAAATTTTTCGGGAAGCAATTCAAACAAAATCGGATACATGGCCGCTTTGTGCCTGATGTGTTCTTTGGCCATATCCACCATTTCCTGATGGTCAAAAATTAATTCGGGCGATTCGTTGAGCAAAAACCATTCTGCCTGAAACTCCTCGGTTATTTGTTTTTGATATCTTAAAATATCTATTAAAGCCGTGTAGGTAATAGATATTGTGCGCTCCATCGGGTCGCGCTGTGGTTTTGAAAAAGTGTGTAGCTGCTCCAGATACACTCCTTCGAGACCGGTCAGTTTTGAAAGCACACGATAGGCTGCATCCTCGGCGCTTTCATTGGGTTGTACAAACCCACCCATCAGGCTCCACCTGTCTTTGGCAGGCTCAAAAGCTCTTTTAATTAGTAATAGCTTCAGTTTTTCACCATCAAATCCAAAGATGATGCAATCAATGGCGGCAAGTAACCGGGTCTGTTTATTATATTTTGTCATAATAATTCAGTAATCAAAAGTATAGAAATAATATTTATGGTATAAAAATAAAAAATTTTTTCAAAAATATTGTAAAAAATACAATTATTTGAAATTTATTTTTTACTTTTGGTTCAGAATTCGATTTTTGATTGCTTTTATTAACGTTTGTTGAGAAGTGTTGGCCGTAATAATCAAAAGATTAACTTTACGCAATTTAAGAGAAGATAGGTTTAGGATGGCTTTGTTTTCAAATAGCAAAAATTATTACTGATTAAAAATTAATTGAAAATATGAAAACATTTAAAATTTTTATTTTGGGTTCAATAATTGCAGTTCTTGCAGTTTCGTTTATGGTAACCTGTACAGATGAACGCTCAGGTGAACCTGTTGAAGTTTTCATCCAGAAAGAATGGGGGCAGGTGGACGGTAAGAAGGTATATCTTTTTACACTGAAAAATGAAAAGGGCGATGAAGTTAAAATAACAAATTATGGAGGAATTGTTACCTCATGGATAACGGCTGACAAGTCAGGGAAAAAGAGCAACGTGGTTATTGGATACGATTCACTAAGCAGATATCAGGAAAAAAACCCTTATTTCGGTGCTATTATTGGAAGATATGCAAATCGTATTGGGAATGCTACTTTTAAAATTGATACTGCCACCTATCATCTGGCAGCCAATGACGGAAAAAATTCGCTTCATGGTGGACTGAAAGGTTTTGACAAGGTAGTTTGGGATGCTTCCTGGAATGATACTACCAATGCGCTTACCTTAAAGTATGTGAGTAAAGATGGCGAAGAAGGCTATCCGGGCAATCTGACGGTAACCGTAGCGTATAAACTCACTAATGATAATGAGTTATTGATTGATTACACCGCCGAAACCGATAAACCTACGGTTCTGAACCTTACCAATCATAGTTATTTTAATCTTACCGGCGATGTGAACAATACCATTCTGGATCATACATTGCAGATTAATGCCGATAAATACACGCCGGTAGATGCCACATTGATTCCTACAGGAGAACTGAAGGAGGTGAAAGGTACTCCTTTTGATTTTTTGCAGCCGCATAAAATTGGCGAGCGTATTAATGATGTAAAAGGCGGTTATGACCATAATTTTGTTCTGAACAGACAAGGTGATAAGCCTGAATTGGCGGCAACGCTGGCAGACTCTGTTAGTGGCCGGGTGCTGGAGGTTTATACTTCTCAGCCTGGAATGCAATTTTATACCGGCAATTTTCTGGATGGCACCAATAAATTGTCAGATGGCAAACCCATCAATATTCATACAGCATTGTGCTTAGAAACACAGCATTTCCCCGATTCGCCCAACAAGCCGGCATTTCCAACTACTTTGCTGAAGCCCGGAGAAAAATTTCATTCACAGACAAAATATAAAATTTCAGTTAAATAGTAAATTATAAAAAATGAAAAGTACAGATGAATTAAAACAAATAGTAACGCAGGTGCGCCGCGACATTGTACGTATGGTACATGGCGCAAAATCGGGCCACCCCGGTGGTTCTTTGGGTTGTGCCGATATGGTAACTACTCTTTATTTCAGCCAAATGCGGATTAATGAAGCAAAGGGAGAAGATGGATTTTTGGAGTTTTCACATTCAGGGGATGGAGAAGATATGTTCTTCTTGTCCAACGGTCATATTTCACCATTATTTTATTCGGTTTTAGCCCGTCGCGGGTATTTCCCTATAAAGGAGTTGAGTACTTTTCGATTGTTAAACTCCCGTCTTCAGGGCCATCCAGCTACACATGAAGGGCTGCCCGGCATACGTGTTGCGAGCGGCTCACTTGGTCAGGGGCTTTCTGTTGCCAATGGCGCTGCTTTGGGTAAAAAAATGAAAGGTGATGATTTCCTGGTTTATGTTTTAATGGGCGATGGCGAACAGCAGGAAGGTCAGATTTGGGAAGCAGTGCAATTTGCTCCCAACCATCAGTTGGATAATCTTATCGCTATTGTGGACTGGAACCTGAAACAAATAGACGGACCCACAGATAAAGTAAATAATAACAGAAACATAAAATCAAAATATGAAGCTTTTGGCTGGCTTACCGTAGATTTGGCCGATGGCAACGATATTGACCAGGTAAAAGATGCCCTTATTAAAGCCAAAGAATTGATAGGTCAGGGGCAACCCATTGCCATTATGATGCACTCCGAAATGGGCTTTGGGGTGGACTATATGATGCATACCCATAAATGGCATGGTGCCGCTCCTAACGATGAACAATTGGCAAGAGCATTAGAACAATTACCCGAAACCCTGGGAGATTATTAAACCTAAAAATTCAAATAAGAAATGAAAAAATATACATATACTGATAAAAAAGATACCCGTTCAGGTTTTGGTGCAGGCATGGCAGAATTGGGCAAAACTAACCCCAAAGTAGTGGCTTTGTGTGCCGATCTGGTAGCCTCATTAAAATTAGATGATTTTATTAAGGAAAACTCCGATCGGTTTGTTCAATGCGGTATTTCAGAAGCTAATATGATAGGTGTTTCGGCAGGGTTGGCTATTTCAGGATACATACCCTATGCTTCCACATTTGCCAATTTTGGCTCCGGTCGTGTGTATGACCAGATCAGGCAAAGTGTGGCCTACTCAAATCTTAATGTAAAAATTGCGGTATCCCACGCCGGATTGACACTTGGAGAAGACGGTGCTACCCACCAGATTCTGGAAGATTTGGCAATGATGCGGGCACTGCCCGGAATGACGGTTATCAATCCCTGCGATTATAATCAAACCAAGGCTGCTACCATTGCTTTGGCAGATCACGTAGGCCCTGCCTATCTGCGCTTTGGCCGTCCGGTAATGCCGGTGTTTACTCCTGCCGATCAGAAGTTTGAAATTGGTAAAGCATGGATGGTAAATGAAGGAAAAGATGTAACCATCATTGCCACAGGGCATTTGGTGTGGGAAGCTATTCAGGCCGGAGAAATACTGGAACAGGAAGGAATAGATGCTGAAATAATTAATATTCATACCATCAAACCGCTTGATGAAGAAGCAATACTCAAGTCGGTAGCCAAAACCGGTTGTGTGGTTACTGCCGAAGAGCATCAGCTCAATGGCGGATTGGGCGAAGGTGTTTGCCAATTATTGAGTCGCACTACACCGCTTCCGGTGGAAATGGTAGGTGTGAACAACAGTTTTGGCGAAAGTGGCACTCCTGCACAATTGATGGATAAGTATGGCTTAAATGCAGCAAGTATCGTTGAGAAGGTGAAAAAAGTAATGAGCCGGAAATAATCTTGTAAAAACTGTCGTTGGTAATGACAGTTTTTATTTGCAAAAAATTATTAGTGTAATATTGACAAATATAAATTATATGAGCAATCAATCATCATATGTTATCGGTGTGGACTATGGTTCCGATTCGGTTAGAACCATTATTGTTAATGCAGCCAATGGCGAGGAGCTTGCTTCTTCTGTTTTTTATTATCCAAGATGGAAAAAGCAATTGTATTGCGATTTAAGTAAAAACCAATTCAGGCAGCATCCGCTGGATTATCTGGAAGGATTGGAAACAACGATTAAAGAAAGTGTGGCACAGGCAGGGCCTGAAGTGGCTGCTCAAATAAAAGCCATTTCTGTTGACACTACCGGTTCTACTCCGGTGGCTACCGATAAGCATGGCACTCCCTTGTCGCTCCTGCCCGGTTTTGAAGAAAACCCCAACGCCATGTTTGTGCTTTGGAAAGACCATACCGGGGTAGGAGAGGCAGCCGAAATCAATGCCCATGCCGAAAAATTTGAAACCAATTATCTCCGGTTTGTAGGCGGCATTTACTCATCAGAATGGTTTTGGTCCAAGCTGCTTCATGTTCTGAGGAGCGATGAGGCAGTTCGAAATAATATTTACTCTTTTGTGGAACACTGCGACTGGATACCCTTCCTGCTCACCGGCGGCAATGACGTGCATCTTATGAAACGGAGCAGGTGTGCTGCAGGGCATAAAATACTTTGGGCAGCAGAATGGGGCGGTTTGCCTCCCAATGAGTTCTTTGCAAGTCTCGATCCCATGCTGGATGGATTCACCGACAGATTGTTTAAAGAAACCTTTCCTTCCAACGAAGCGGCAGGTATCATTACTAAAGAATGGGCAGAAAAACTGGGCTTACCGGAAACTACCGTCGTTGGTGTTGGCGCCTACGATGCCCACATGGGAGCAGTTGGCGGACAAATTGAGCCTTATTACCTCAGCAAGGTAATGGGCACTTCTACCTGCGATATGATTGTGGCACCTAATCAGGAAATGGAGGGCAAATTAGTACAGGGAATCTGCGGCCAGGTGGACGGTTCCATCATTCCCGGAATGATTGGTTTGGAAGCAGGTCAGTCTTCATTTGGCGACAATTATGCCTGGTTCAAAAGATTAATCACCTGGCCTTTGAATAATATTTTGTCTAAATCGGACACGATTGACGAATCTACAAAAGAAAAACTCATCAAAGAAACCGAAGACGCCGTCATTCCCGAACTGAGCAGGCAGGCAGAAAAGATAGTGGTAGATGAACATACCGAAATGGCTATTGACTGGTTCAACGGTCGTAGAACGCCCGATGCCAACCAACTGCTTACCGGAGGACTCTTTGGGCTTGACCTTGGCAGTGATGCTCCCCGGTTGTTTCGGGCGATTGTTGAGGCCACCTGTTTTGGAGCCAAAGCCATTACAGAACGTTTTATTGACCAGGGTATTCCTGTAAAGGGCTTGATAGGCCTGGGTGGCGTTGCAAAAAAATCGCCGTTTATCATGCAGATGATGGCCGATGTGATGAATATGCCCATCAAAATTCATAAATCAGAACAAACCTGTGCGCTGGGTGCGGCTATGTTTGCAGCCACTGCCGGCGGTGTGTATGAAAAAGTAGAAGATGCCATGGAGGCAATGGGCTCCGGTTTTGATGAAGAATATTTTCCCAATGCCGCCAAAGTGGAAATTTATCAAAAACGATATCAGAAATATCAACAAACAGGCGCTTTTATCGAATCGCAAATAATGAAGTAAAAAATAATTTTTTGAATACCGGCTGAAGTGCAGGTGGCATCTTCGTTGCGTCGCAATCACTTCATCTGTGGAATATATAGCATCAAAAAAATAATTGTAAAAAAAACTATTATGTCAAAATATGATTCTATTCGCATAGAGGCCTATAAAGCGAATATGGAATTGCCCAAATTGGGTTTGGTACTTTTTACTTTTGGCAACGTCAGTGCAGCCGACAGAGAGCTGGGTGTTTTTGCCATCAAACCCAGTGGCGTACCTTATGAAGCGTTATCGCCTCAAAACATGGTTATTGTCGATTTTGACGGAAATATTGTAGAGGGTTCTTTCCGTCCTTCATCCGATACCAAAACGCATGCGGTTTTGTACAAGCATTGGGCTGATATCGGAGGTATTGTACACACTCATTCTACTTATGCAACTGCATGGGCGCAGTCGTTGCGCGATATCCCCATTTACGGAACCACCCATGCCGACTATACTACCGCACCTATTCCCTGTGCGCCACCAATGGATGATGAAATGATAAAGGGAAACTATGAGTATGAAACCGGTTTCCAGATTTTGAATTGTTTTCAGGAAAAAGAGCTAAGTTATCAGGAATTGGAAATGATTTTGGTGGGCAATCATGCTCCTTTCACCTGGGGAAAGAACGCCCATAAAGCAGTTCACAATAGCGCAGTACTGGAGTTCTTAGCCAAAACTGCTTTTCTAACGGAACAAATCAATTCATCGGCGATCACTTTAAAGGAATCCATTAAACAAAAACATTGGGAGCGCAAACACGGGCCCGATAGTTATTATGGCCAATGACATAATTTTAATATTTATCCTTCACAATAATAAAAAAAAACAGAAATGAAACCATTTAAAAATTTAGAAGTTTGGTTTGTTACAGGCAGTCAGGACCTCTATGGCGAAGAAACTTTGAAAAAAGTTGCCGAACACTCTCAGGAAATTGCAGCCGGATTGAACGATTGCCCCATCATCCCTGTCAACGTGGTATTTAAACCTACAGTAAAATCAACTGAAGAAATTTATGCAACCATTGCCGAGGCCAATAATAATACAAATTGCATCGGTATTATCGCATGGATGCACACTTTTTCTCCTGCCAAAATGTGGATAAGGGGTCTGAGTATTCTCAAAAAACCCTTGTTGCACCTGCACACTCAATTTAACAGAGATATTCCCTGGAGCGAAATTGATATGGATTTTATGAACCTGAATCAAAGCGCTCATGGCGACAGAGAATTTGGTCACATCATGGCACGTATGCGCCTGAAAAGAAAAGTAGTCGGTGGTCATTGGAAAGATGAAAATGTACATCAGAAAATAAATGTATGGGCAAGAGCGGCAGCAGGGTGGAATGATTTACAAGGAGCAAGATTTGTACGTTTTGGTGACAATATGCGTTATGTGGCTGTTACCGATGGCGATAAAGTGGAAGCAGAGAAAGTTTTTGGCTTTAGTGTAAACACACATGGTATCGGCGATCTGGTAAAAGTGATAAATGAAGTGAGTGAAGCAGAAATTGAAAACCTGATTGCTGAGTATTACGAAAAATATAATGTAGTACCTAATCTGCAAAAGGGAGGTGAAAAATACGATTCGCTTATAGATGCAGCAAAAATAGAACTGGGTATTAAACGATTTTTAGAAGAGGGAAACTACAAAGGTTTTTCAGATACATTTGAAGACCTTCACGGTATGAAACAGTTGCCGGGAATAGCAGCCCAACGTTTAATGGGTCAGGGCTATGGTTTTGCAGGAGAGGGTGATTGGAAAACTGCAGCTATTGTGCGAGCTATGAAGGTGATGGCTACCGGAATGAGCGGCGGTAACAGTTTTATGGAGGATTATACCTATCATTTTGACCCTGCCAATCCGTTGGTATTAGGATCTCACATGCTCGAAATTTGCGAAAGCATCGCTGATGGCAAAGCTAACTGTGAAATTCATCCCTTAGGTATTGGAGGCAAAGAAGATCCCGTGCGCTTAGTGTTTAATGTTGCTGCCGGAGAGGCTTTAAATGCCTCATTAGTGGATATGGGCAATCGATTCCGTTTGTTGGTAAACGAAGTGCAGGCAGTAGCTCCGGTAGCAGACCTTCCTAAATTGCCGGTAGCAAGAGTATTGTGGAAACCTTATCCTAATATGAACGATGGTTGTGCGGCATGGATTCTGGCAGGTGGTGCGCATCATACCTGTTATAGTCAGAACTTGTCTTCCGATTACCTGGAAGATTTTGCAGAAATGGCCGGTATAGAATTTGTGAAAATAGATAAAAATACAAACTTGTATCAGTTCAAAAACGAATTGCGCTGGAGCGATATCGCTTATAAGTAAACCTTAAAACTTTTAAACAGGAAAAATATGAATTGGCATTCGCACGAATTTATCTGGCTCGACTGGGTCATTATCATTGCCGGAATCCTTGGCGTGTCTTGGGCTGTTTGGCGTTCTATCGAAAAGGATAAACGCAAGCAAAAAGGCGCCGACAGCGAAGACTACCTTTTTGGTAAGGGAGAACCCTGGTACATTATCGGAGCGGCCATTTTTGCCGCAAATATTGGTTCCGAGCATCTGGTAGGCCTTGCCGGTACAGGCGCTAACGCCGGAGTGGGTATGGCACACTGGGAAATGCAGGGGTGGATGATTCTCATTTTGGGATGGTTGTTTGTACCCTTTTATCAACTAATGAACACAAAGCTGGGAAAAATCATCACCATGCCCGATTTTTTGAAGACACGTTATACCCATCGTACAGGATCATGGCTGTCTATAATTACCTTGATAGCCTATGTGCTTACTAAGGTAAGTGTTACCGCTTTTACCGGAGGTATTTTTATGGAGAGTCTGCTGGGTTTGCCATTCTGGTTTGGAGCCATCGGGTTGATTCTTCTCACCGGCATTTTTACCGTTTTTGGCGGTATGAAGGGAGTGATGACATTGTCAGCCATTCAGACGCCTATACTCATTCTCGGTTCTTTTCTGGTGCTGTTTCTTGGTTTGGCAGCGCTTGGCGATGGTAATGTGGGGCATGGGTGGACAGCAATGATGGATTATGCAAGAACCCTAAATGTTGGAAAAGATGGTGTGGCTTATGGTACCAACCACATGTTCCATTTTGAAACGGGCGATCCGATGTATGATGAATATCCGGGCTTTTGGGTATTTATCGGTGCCTCTATAATTGGTTTCTGGTATTGGTGTACCGATCAGCACATTGTACAAAGGGTACTTGGACAAACTAAAGGCGAACCCAATGATGTAGTGATGAAACGTGCCCGAAGAGGTACTATTGCAGCGGGATATTTTAAACTATTGCCGGTTTTCATGTTTTTAATTCCGGGTATGATAGCTATTGCATTACAAAATAAAGCAGGCTCAGGCTTCGATATGGGATACATAATGAAAGATGGAGCATCTGTTTTGAATACTGATGCAGCTTTTGGATCGATGGTGAAGTTTGTATTGCCTGCAGGCGTTAAAGGTATTGTTACCATAGGTTTTATTTCTGCGCTGGTGGCATCTTTGGCAGCATTTTTCAATTCATGCGCTACTTTGTTTACCGAAGATTTTTATAAACCAAAATTCAAAGGAAAAAGCGAAGCCAGATATGTATTGGTAGGTCGTATTGCTACAATTGTGGTGGTAATATTGGGTATTATCTGGATACCGGTTATGATGAGTCTTGGTAGCCTTTATTCTTATCTGCAAGGAATTCAATCTTTACTGGCTCCGGCAATGGTGGCCGTTTTTGTGATGGGAATTTTCTCCAAAAAAATTACGCCAAAAGCCGGAGAAGCAGGTTTAATAATCGGCTTTCTGATTGGTATGCTTCGTCTGGTAACGAATGTCTTTACGGATACCGGTAAAAAGGTAATGTCCGGTGGCTTCTGGGATGGCACAGCCTGGTTCTGGAAAACCAACTGGCTGATTTTTGAAATCTGGTTGCTGGTATTTATAATGTTAATGATGGTAGCCGTTTCTTTCTTTACGCCCAAGCCCAGCGCCCAACAAATTGATGCCATCACTTTCACCGGTGAGTATAAATCACTCATCAGAAAAAGCTGGAACAAATGGGATGTTATCGCCTCTCTTGGCGTGGTAGCCCTCTGTGCTGCTTTTTACTATTATTTCTGGTAAAGTTTTTTTATATATTTCTAATCCCCGGGCATTCCGCTTTGGGGATTTTTTTTTAGAAAGAAGATTTTTGAATACACTTATTTGGTATAAATTTAAAAATATTCTCAATGACTTATGGTGATGATCTCTTTTTTTTCTTTAAAGTTATTTAAATAGAAGCATTTTTGCTTATGTAGTAGTTTCGGCGGTAGGATGAATTAACAAGGAAAGATCAGAATAGTAAAAATCTTAATTATTCCCAAAGCCGCAATATTTTATTTTGTAAAGGAGAGTAAAATACTTATTGAATAATTATTAACCTGAAACCAAACCCACAAGTGCATTTTTATCGGCTTTTCTTCTAAACCACAGGTAATTTCCATCCGTTTTGATAAACCGGCTTTACTAATTGGGTGGCCTTATCTGAATTGAATTTGTTTTTGGAGGCATCCCAATAAATTTTTTCTCCTGCTCGCAGGGCCACATTGCCAAAATGACTAACGATAGCTACTTTTGCACCGGCATCAAATGGGCAATTGAGGTCTTCTTTCTTACGCGATTTTACTACCTCAATAAAATTAGCTGCATGTAGGTCTAAGCCTCTGTCCACCGATTTTGTCCATAAAACCGCTTCTAATTTGTCCTTTTCAGGTTTTACCTCCCAGCCGCCTCTGTTTAATAGTAAGGTACCGTTTTCGCCAATAAATGCTATTCCGTGCGACATGTTGTATAGTCCCACGCCGGTAGCCATATTGTGCTCCCAGCTCATTTGAAAATTGCCAAAATCATACAATGCCATTTGAATATCGGGTGTTTCGCGTGCATCGGCAGAAAATACATATTTGCCGCCCGTAGCCATTACCGATTTGGGTGTTCCGGCTTTCATACCCAATAAAACCATATCAATCAGGTGTACACCCCAGTCGGTCATTAGCCCCCCTGCATAATCCCAGAACCATCTGAACTCATAGTGAAACCTGTTTTTGTTAAAAGGTCTCTTTTTCGCCGGCCCCAGCCACATATCGTAGTTTACCCCGGCCGGAACCGGACTGTTTGCTATCACAGGTAATGCAGCGCTTCCTCCCCGGTACATCCAGGTTTTTGTAGAAGAAATTTTGCCTAATTTACCTGAATGAACGTATGCAATTGCATCTTTAAAGTGTTGCTGGCTTCGCTGCCACTGTGCCACCTGAACAACTCTGTCATATCGCCTCACTGCTTTATTCATCAACTGTGCTTCAAAAATTGAATTAGAAACCGGTTTCTCACAAAAAATATCTTTTCCGGCAGCACAGGCTTCTATCATCTGGAGGCAATGCCAGTGATCGGGTGTGGCTATTACTACTACATCTACGTCTTTATCATTCAATAGTTTTCTGTAATCGCCATATATTTTAGGCCGGATATTAAGTTTCTCTAATTCTGCTTTCCGTTGATTTAAAACATTTTCGTCAATGTCACACAATGCCACACATTCCACTTCAGGTACTTTTAGCAATGCGTTCAAATTGCTCCAACCCTGTCCTCTGCATCCAATTACACCTACTCCTATTTTGTCATTGGCAGAAATATTTTTTTTAACAGCTGCCAATAGGTCTGATGACAAAAATGCTCCGGTACCCAGCAGTATTGAGTTTTTTAGAAAATTTCTACGACTGTTCATCTGGCTTATTTTAGTATTTAAATTTTTAACAACCAAATATTAGAATAACCGTTTATCTAATATGACCTTTCCCCTCTACAATCCATTTTTCGGTTACTAATTTTTCGAGTGCAAATGGCCCGCGGGCATGCAGCTTTTGTGTAGAAATGCCAATTTCGGCACCCAAACCAAACTCTTCTCCATCTGTAAATCGAGTAGAAGCATTAGTATAAACAGCCGCAGCATCCACTTCTGTTACAAACCTTTCGCAGGCTTTTTTATTGGAAGAAACGATTGCTTCTGAATGTTTGGTAGAGTGTTTTGCGATATGGTTGAGCGCCTCATCAATACCTTTTACCGTTTTTATTGCACATTTTAAGGAAAGAAACTCCCTGCCAAAATCTTCGGCTTTTGCTTTTTGGAGGTAGGGATAATCTTTGAGCAGTTTATGAGCAGTTGCATCTGCAAAAATTTCTACTTTAAATTTTTCAAATTCTTCTGATAGTTGTGGTAAAAACTGTGAGGCAATTGCTTCATCAACCAGTATGGCATCAGCAGCATTGCAAACCGATGGCCGGCTCACTTTTGCATTTACCGAAATATTTACGGCATCTTTGAGATTGGCTGTTTTCTCCACATACACATGGCAAACACCTGCACCGGTTTCAATTACAGGCACCAGACTGTTTTGACGAACAAAACTGATTAGTCCATCGGAGCCGCGTGGTATCAGCACATCTAAGTATTTGGTGGCAGTAAACATCCCCTGCACTACTTCTCTCTGCGGCGGCAGCAGACTAACAGTAGCTGCATCGAGTCCATATTCTTTGAGAACTTTTTGAATAATGTTGACCGAAACTCTATTGGTATGTTCCGCATCGCTGCTGCCTTTAAGCACACAGGCATTTCTACTGCGCAAGCAAAGCGCGGCGATATCGTAAGTAACATTCGGTCTGCTTTCGTAAATAGCGCCTACTACACCAAGAGGCACCGAAACCTTTTTCAGTTTTAGTCCATTGGGTAAAGTGCGCGCTGCCAGTACTTCGCCGGTGGGGTCGGGGAGGGCAGCCACTTTTTTTATGCTGCCTGCTATTCCTTTCAAACGTTGGGCGTTCAGCATGAGCCGGTCATTTTTGGGGTCATCGGGGTTTTTGGCAGCCAAATCTTTATGATTTGCTTTTATAATGGCAGCTTCATTCTTTATGATCGCTTCTGCCAATGATCTCAATAACTTTTTCAATTGCTTTTCGGGTAACTGTTGAAGTGCAGTTTTTGCTTTATTAGCTTTCTTTAATATGTTCTCTATTGCCATGACTAAAATACAGATGTATGTAAAATTGAAGGGTTTAAGGTAGTATATTTTTTCGATATTTTATGATATTTTGTACTCCTAATCGTTTTTACCAAAGATTATTGAATTTATCGAAAAGATATTGTATTATTTTTCCACTACCATCCGGAAGTTAAAAAAAGAAAATAGCCCATATTATCTTTGAGGTGACAAAATTTCATAAATATATGGGACTATTTACTCGTAATAAAAGTAACAAGAAGCCAATTATAAAACAAATTTTAGAGCTTATTCCTAATTCTATTTTGCAAAGCAGTATAGCTAAACATAAAAGTGATAAATTCTGTAGTAAATATAAGACTTACGATCAACTGGTCTCTCAAATGTTCGGACAGCTGAATAAATGCCTGACTTTAAGCGATATAAGTACCGCCATTGCTGTAAACACCACCTTTATTGGAGACTTAGGATTACAACAAAGCCCCGCCAGAAGTACGATGAGTGACGGCAATGCAAAACGAAGCTGGAAGGTATTTGAAACGATGTATTACAAATTGCTCTCTCATTATAGCAATCTGTTACTGAGACATGGTAAAGCAATGGATATAGAAGAGATAAAAGGTAAAGTGATTAAGATAATAGACAGCACCACTATCAGCTTATGTTTGAGCTTATTTGAATGGGCGAAGTTCCGGACAGCTAAAGGAGGCATAAAAATACATACCTGTTTGGATCATGCGCTTATGCTTCCTGATCTGGTAAATATAGGCGAAGCGGCTGTGCATGATAAACGCGGTCATCCGCAAACAGTATTTGCACCGGGAACTATTATTGTAGAAGATAAAGGCTATTTTGATTTCAGTTTAATGATGCAACGCATTAATGCTGATAACGTATTTGTAACCAGAATAAAAGACAATACAGTATATGAAAGCATTTGTGAAAAAGAATTACCGGTTGATAAAGACCAGCATATACTTAAGGATGAATTAATCCGGCTTACCGGCAAAAAGGCCATCGAAGTAGGCATTGACCAGGTAACGTTACGCCGGATAGTAGTGTATGATAGTGAAAAAGATGTTCAGTTAGAAATTATTACCCAGGAATTGAGATGGGCAGCATCTACCATTGCAGCCTTATACAAAGCCAGATGGGATGTTGAAATATTTTTTAAGCAACTAAAGCAAAATTTACTGGTAAAAACATTTACAGGCACAAGCGAAAACGCTGTAAAATCTCAGATTTATATAGCGCTCATTACCTATCTTTTATTAGAATTGATAAAGCGCTGTATCGCAAAAGGCGCACAGGCATTTAGTAATCTGTGTGAAAAAATCCGTTTTTGCTTAACCTATTACCACAGCCTTGATTATGTATGCAACCAAATAAAAGAAGGCGCAGTAAAAGCAAGAGGAAAACCAAATAAGCCAAATTGTCAGAAATCATTTAATTTTTAATAACGGACTTTTATTCCGAGAAATCAGTTTACAAATACAGTAAAATCAATACTTTCGTTGGGTCAAATCATCCTTTTTTGAAAAAGTTCGGATCGCAGTGTTATTTTTTTAATTTATATATCTTCAATAATTGTTATGATAGTTACCAATTTTTCAATCTTTTTTCGATTTCTTCAATTAATTTTTGGTTGTTTCGAAAAATGAAATTAGAAGCTACAAGTTGATTTAATTTTGCCTTCGCTTCCTTCGAAGTTAATACTGTAGTTTCAACGAATTTATCAAAAATCCAAATCATACCGTGGTGTTCAATTTCTTTATTTTTGGCACAATTCCGAAGTGTTTTATCGCTACTTAAAACACAAGCATTTATTTTGTTGGCAACGTGTAGTACCGATTTGTCTGCTTCCGATAAAGATTTTGGGTAATTCTCATTATAAATTTCAATGAAATCTTGTTCCTGTAAATTATGTACAGAAAGCATACCAACTGATTGATAGGCCTGAAGCACTTCTTGTTGTTCGGAATACAATTCGTACAGAACAGCAGAGGTTGTATGTATTTCCAATTCAAGATTGAAGAACGATTTTGTTAATCCTAAATCATACAAATCAATAAAAATGTTAGCATCTGTTACGGCAACTCTTACTTTCATAGCTTACATAGAGAATTATGAAATTAAAACGCCATTTGATGTTCTTTTCTAAAATCTGCCAAAGTTTGATTATTCAGTGATGCTGCTTTGGACATTGAAATTTGGTCTTCAATTAGCGCACGGAATAAAAGTTGCTTAAAACGGTTTGATTCTTCTGCTCCATTATATTCAATAGGTTCATCAACCTTCCAATTCATCTGTTTAATTAAAAAAAAGAATTGTTTGGTGTAGTGTTCGTTGATAATGCCGCAGTCTTTGGCTCTTATAACTATTGCTTGCATAGAGATACCATACTGTTTTTTGATATTGCCTAACTCGTTAATTGAAAGTTTGTTTCGATGGTCGCCTAATTCTGCTCTAAGAGTTTTTTCGGGTAATAGCATTGCACCTGCAAATTGATGACATAAAGTTTCTTTTTGTCTTTCAGTTATATCGCCAAACTTCAAAAGTAAGTGAGCTAATTCGTGCAACAAAGTAAAACGTATTCTATCGGGCTTATTTATCTTGTTAGCATTAAATACCACTACAGGAATAGTACCGTTTACACGAGTTTGCAAGCCATCAAAGTCCTCATTTACTCTTAAATCAACAACCTTAATATTTTTATCTTCCAAAAGTTCAACGATATTGAAAATAGGGCCATAGCCCAAACCCCATTTTTCTCTTAAAAGCTCGGCTGCTTCATTTACTTGTTTGTATTCGGTTATAATTTCAAAGTCTTTTAAGTAATCTTCAAACTCATTAGATAAGCCCAAAATTTCTTCTAATTCCAAATAACGTGATAGTTTTTCTTTAGTGATTTCTTTGATAATTGAAGCCTCTTTTTGTGGCATTTTACTCAATTTACGAAACTCTACTTCGTCTAACTCCACTTTGGTACTTCGAAAAAAGTAATCGGGATTTACGTTTAATGCTTTACTTAATAAGTTGATTTTTTCAGTATCGGGGATCACTTCTCCCTTCTCGTAACGGTGTAATGCTTGACGAGACACTTGATTATCTATAGCATTAGCCAAATCTTGCAATGAAAAGCCTTTCATTAAACGGGCTGACCTAAAGCGTTCCGAAAAAATCTTTTTTATTTCCATTTTTATTTTAAAGTAAACTGCAAATGTAATATTTATAGTTTACAAATATACAACAATAGCCCTACTGTTTCAAACCTTTTTGTTAACTATGACATAATTTCATACTCACAAGATTACGGCTAATTGACAATTATGCCGAATTTCACCAAAATCTGACAGTTTACAATATATGATTGACAAATATATTTAAAATGACAGTTTTGTAACGTTTTGGAATATTTTTCAGACTGAAATGAATATTATTTATATTGGCTGTTGCAAAAGGATTGAATCCGTTTTGAATTTATTGAATTATTGAAATTTATATTTCAATGCTTTAGGGCAAATCAATATTTTCAAGCTTGAAAGGCAGCTTTTTTACGGATTTTGGCGTTTCTACAACGAGTACTAATTTCCAGTCCGGCTTTGGTTTTTCTTCAAAACTGTAAGAAATCAGGTTGTTCATTCTTGAGCGACCATTGCGTTCGATTTTTTTCCCTTTTGCGTCTTCAAAATACAAATCAGCGAGTTTGGACTGATCTCCACTGACGTAAAAAGAAACTTCGTTGGGGCTATTTCCCATAAAAGAAAAACTGTCAAAAATTGAAATCAGACCCTCAGCCAATTTCCGGGTTGCTTCCGGAAGTTTTTTCAACTCTTCCTCCTTTTTGGCATTCTGTTCAGCAGACAATTTCTCCATGGATTCCTTTGTAAGGTAAACCAATTGGAGGTCTGATGAAGCAGGCAGTAAATTGACATTGGTTTTCGATTGATAATTTGCAATTTTAATAATGGAGCCATTAGCCGTAGTCGGATTAAAAAGTATTAGTTCTCCCGAAATTTCCCTTAAAACAGAAGCTTTTCTGGCAGGTATTTTGGTTTCAAATTTTAATATGGCATCTTTATCAATTTTTTCATAATCGTAGTCTTTATCTTCTTCGCTCAATAAATCAAGCTCCTGGTCATCAGTAACTTTCAGAATTTTGGAGATTTTCACAAATTGGTACTTTCTCAAATCATCGCCCCATACTTTCAATTCTACCTCGCATTTGTTGTCAAAAATATCTTTGCCTGTTGAGCGTCTTTCTGTTATTTTACTTACTGAAACTTTTTGAGCAAAGGAAAATATACTCATTAATAAAAATGAAGTAATCAATAAATAATTAATTTTCATGACTGTGTTTGTTATAGTTAAATGAAATTATTCCTACGAATTTAAAATTGCAAAATTTATTATTCAGAGTTTTTGGCTATAGTGTAAGCGGCATTTTAATGTTTTAAATTGTCCGGATTTGTTTATTTCATCAAATATTTCAATAATGTAAAAATCGTCCGATATTTTTACCAAAGTTAGTCATATTATTTAAAAACAGAAAGATCGCAACGATTCCTCGTATTTACACAATCACCACTTTTTCATCCAATGGCTGCCCCGATTCGATAGCTGTGAGGCTGTTGAGTGTGGTAACCGCTATTTGTTCCAATGCCTCTTTGGTAAAAAATCCCTGATGGCCGGTGATGATGACATTAGGAAAAGTCAGCAATCTGGAAATGGTATCGTCTTCAATAATGCTTTCAGACAGATCGCGAAAGAAAATACCTGCCTCCTGTTCGTAAACGTCAATTCCCAGATAGCCCAGATGCCTTGCCTTCAGCGATTCTATCACATCCTGAGTGTTGAGCAAACCGCCGCGACTGGTATTGATAAGCATAGCACACTGTTTCATTTTTGTAAGGCTGTCTTTATTTATCAGATGGTGGGTTTCGGGCAAAAGCGGACAGTGGAGCGACAAAATATCGCTTTGCATCAGCACTTCATCTAAAGGAAGATAATTGACGCCTTTTTGTTTTAGCACTTCCTGTTCAAAAATATCGTGCGCCAGTACCTGGCAGCCAAATCCCAGCATGATCTCACAAAATGCTTTTCCGATTAGTCCGGTGCCAATAACGCCAATGGTTTTGCCATACAGATTGAAGCCGGTCAGGTTTTCGATGGAGAAATTGTTTTCTCTCACCCGGTTGTATGCTTTATGTATTTTTCGGTTGAGAGTCAGGATAAGCGCAACTGCATGTTCAGCCACTGCCTGAGGCGAGTAGGCAGGCACCCTCACCACCCTGATGCCCGATTTTCGGGCAACTTCAAGGTTCAGGTTGTTGTAGCCGGCGCATCTGAAAGCGATGGCTTTAATATTTAGTTTTTCCAAAGCAGCAATGGCAGTGGAGTTGACTTTATCATTCACAAAAACACACACGGCGTCAAACCCTTCTGCCAGAATCGCATTGCGGGAATTGAGCTGTTCTTCAAAAAACTCCAACTCATGTCTGCCGTTATTCACTGCTTCAAAAGAAGCTCTATCATAATTTTTTGTACTGAAAAATGCAATTTTCACCTTGTTGTTTTTGATTCAGATTATTTTTTACCGAAAAATCTGACAACCGAAGCTAATCCTTTATGGAAACTGCCTTCGTTCAGTTCGGTCATTTTCTCCTCCAAAATTAAGGATTGGAAATCAGGGAAGAAATTTTTTATTTCGTCCACATCATAGAGCATTGCAATATTATCAGGCCCGCCAACCGAGGGGTTTTGCCTTTTTAATTCCAGATTGTTTTTGCTGAAACCTTCAAAAATAATTACTCCACCGGGCTTGAGGGCAGCAAATAGTTTTTGGAAGAAGAATATTCTCATATCGGGCGCTGGGTGCACAAATACCAAACCGATAGCATCGTAATAATCGACCGGGTAGTGATAGGTTGTGAACTTATCAATCGTGTAATGAACAGTTACATTATGCCTGGCGGCCAACTGCATTGCTTTTTCCCTGCCTGCTTCTGCAAAGTCAAACGCATCTGCGTGCCAGCCAAGCGATGCGGCAAATACTGCATTACGGCCTTCGCCTTCGGCCGGAAATAATATTTTGCCCGGTTTCAGCTTTTGTAATGTTTCTTTCAAAAACTCATTAGGGAGTTGACCATAGCTATATTCTTCACGGCTATACCTGTCGTTCCAGAATTCTTTCATCGTTTATTTTATCATTAAATTAAAAGGATCTTTTTCAAACACATAAGTATCGAGATCCAAAAACTCGTTTACGCTGATTTCAACTCCGGTGGCTTTTCCGTTTGTAATTATAAATTTTGCGGGATAAATGCCATAACCCAAATTGGAATAGGTCATCCTGAACTCGTTATTGTCCATATAATCCATTGTTCCCTTAAGATTGGGATGATGCTGAAAACTACAAACAAGCTGTCCTTTATAGTTTTTCGAGATATTGATTTTACCGTAAACCGTATTATAATAATCGCCTGTGTAATCATCAAGACTGATGGGAGGACTGTTTCTTGCATTGATCCGGTCTTCCATTTTCTTCAGTTCTGTATTTTTCCTATTTTGGTTTTGGGTAAAAATGCTATACAAAAATTTACTTCTATCTATATATGGTACATCCAGATAAGCATCCAGTATCTGATAGCGGAGCGCTTCATAAAAACTTTGGTTGTCGTTGTTGGTCATGATGGTAATGCCCAGATTTTCTTCCGGAACAAAGCAGGTATTGGTAACAAAACCAAAGGCGCCGCCGGTATGCCAAAAAATCTGCCTGCCGTTGTAGTCTGCCGATAACACGCCCAATCCGTAGGTTCTGAAATGATTGGGGTAATATTGATTTTTGCGATTGCTCACGGTGATATTGGCATCGCGGGTCTTTTGAAGTACCGGCCAGGGCAACATCCGCCTGCCTTCAAAACGGCCGCTGTCCAATTGCATCATCAGCCATTTGGAAACGTCTTTTACATTGCTGACCATGCTGGTGGCCGGCGCCAGATTATCAACATTGTCAAAAGGAATGGAAGTAAGTGCAGAGAACAAATTGGTATGCGGCGAAGCTACGTTTTTTCTATCAACCATACCGGCGGTTTGCATATAGGTGTTATTCATGCCCAAGGGTTTCAGAATATTTTCTTCGGTATAAACCTCCCAGCTTTGGCCGGTTACTTTTTGCAGTACCTGACCGGCTACTAAGTAGCCCGAATTGCAATACCCGTAATCCTGCCTGAACAAGCCATTAGGTTTCAGGTAGCGCATCTTCCATACAATCGAGTCTTTGGGTAGATTGCTATCCCAAAATACAAAATCCCCCTGAAAAGTTTTGGTACCCAAACGGTGGGAGAGTACATCACGTACTGTAACCATTTGCGTAACAGCGCTGTCATAAAGCCGGAACCAGGGTAGGTGCCAGATTATTTTATCGTTCAGCGATAATTTTTTTTCATAGTCCAGATTGGCAATGGTAGTGCCTGTAAACAATTTTGAGTTGGATGCGATAATAAACAAGGTGTTTTCGTCCACTTTATCTTTTTTATTTATATCTCTGATGCCAAAACCTTTCTGAAAAATCACCTTCCCGTCTTTAACAATGGATACCGCCAGTCCCGGTACCTGCCAAAGTTTCATGCCGCGTTCAATGTATTTTTCTAAACTGTCGGAGATAAAAACCGGAGTTTGAGCAAATGACAGGTTTGCTGCAAAAAGGATAGTGGAGGCTATTATAAAACGTTTAATCATGATTGTAACAAATTTGGAAATATTATTTTACTTTTTTGGCGAATTCATCTGCCAGCCGGTTCATTTCTTCAGTGGATAAATCATCAGTGGATACCACTACTCTGTACATAAATCTCTGAGAGGTTTTGGGTGGAAGTGTGAAATTGAGTTCTTCTTTTCCGTTGCTGAACACTTTTCTGCCCAGAGGATTCAGGGCAAAAAGCCCGTAACCCCTTGCATGCCAATAGGTTGGATATCCGATATTGGACGGATGGTCAAACATTGCCAGGCTGATATTTTTATGATCTTTCCGGCCTTTCAGCACTACCCATTTTGCAGTTTTGGCCCACACATCATCACCGGTTTCGCCTTCACTGTTGTAATACATTCCCGATACTTTTTTGTCAGGTGTTGGGTCTATTTCTGTTTTATTGCCATGAATGTCGGTAAAAATCAATGGTTCTTTTGAAGGCATTTCAAGCTCACGTGCTACTCGGATAGCAAAAAATCCATCCTTTACATCTTTAAATACAACTTCTTTATCTAAAGAACTGAGGTAAGATGTACGGGTAATAAAAAATTTATTTTTCATTACACTAAAGTCATAAATGGTTTTTTCAGAAAGGAATTGTTCTCCATTATTATTCATCCATTTGGCTGTCACCGTGAGGCTGGCTGAGTTTTTGGATGCCTTTTTTGAACTGATTCCGGTGTGAATGATAGTTCCGTATTTAGACTTTTTTTCAGCCGGAATGGCAGTAGAGTTATTCCAGAAATCAATACCATTTACCGATTCATAATTCATCCAGATACCAATATGATGCGGATGGTCGGTTCTTTCGCCCAAAACAGACTTCAGGGGAAAACCACGGGTAACAGTGATGCCTTCCAGCGTATTGACAGGCCATAATACAGCCTTACTCACCGAGTCGGGGTAGATGTAGGAGGTAAGTAGTTTTTTGTTAAATAAAATATCTACTTTTTTCTCCATCGGTTTTTCTAATATTTGAAAACCTGTTGCTTTCTGTGCAAATGAAAAATTTGTATTTAATAATACTATAAAAAACAGAAATTTAAATTGATTCATAATGGCAGATTTTAATCACATCAATTGTTCAAAAATACAAAAACGGGAGCCATAATGACTCCCGTTTGATATAGATATTTTTGGTTAATTCTTATTTTTTCTCTTTTTGTACCTTAGGTGCGTGAATATCAATGTATTCTTTTGATTTTCTGATACCACCCTTCAGGTCCACAAGAACCGGTGCCGCCACGAAAATACTGGAGTAAATACCTGTAACCACACCAATCAGCATGGCGAAGGCAAAGCCTTTGGTTACTTCTCCCCCAAAAATGAAGAGGATTAATACTGTAAGGAATACGGTCAATGAGGTCATAACCGTTCTGCTCAGTGTTTCGTTAATCGCCTTATTAATTAAGGCATTTTGATCCATATTGGGATATAATCTGCCGTCTTCCCTGATTCTGTCGAAGATTACCACGGTATCGTTCATCGAGAAACCGAGTATGGTAAGAATAGCCGCAATAAAATGCTGGTCTATTTCCAGAGGGAATGGTACGATTTTTCGGAAGAATGAAAATACCACCAACATCAATAAGGCATCGTGCAGCAGTGAGAAAATGGTACCCAATGAGTATCTCCAGTCGCGGAAACGCAGGAAGATATAAATGAATATCGCTAAAATTGCCAGTAATGTAGCTTTTACAGCGCCCTTTTTAAGGTCATCCGAAATGGTAGGAAGTACCTTTTTAGAGCCTTTTTTGTAATCATTATCAAATTTCTCGAAAGTAACATCAGCAGGTAAATGATTTTTCAATCCCTGATATAATTTTACCAATACCAATGAGTCGGCCACATCGGCATTAGGGTCTTTGATAAGGTAGGAGGTGGTAATATCTAATTCACTGGCGTCTCCCACTGTTTTAATGGTGGGGCTTTCACCCTGGAACACATTTTTAAGGTCATCTCTTACCTTTTCTACATCCACTTTTTTGTTGAATTCGATTCTGTAGCTACGTCCGCCATCAAACTCTACACCATAATCAAAGCCATAGAAAATAGTTCCGATTGCCAAAAGAATTATTGCTGCTGAAATAAAATAAGCTGTTCTTCTAAATTCAATAAATTTAAAGTGAGACCTTTGAACGATGGTATTACTTATTTTACTAAAGTATTTCAGATGATGGTTTTTATCAGTAAACCAGTCAGTTACCC
The DNA here is from genome assembly GCA_023957575.1 of Chitinophagaceae bacterium. Lineage (GTDB taxonomy): Bacteria > Bacteroidota > Bacteroidia > Chitinophagales > Chitinophagaceae > Niabella. The sequence continues at coordinate 28,094 of JAMLGU010000013.1, forward strand.
AACGACTCACTAAGATACCACAGAATAAAGAGAGCAGAAGACCCAGAATCTGTGTAGTAGCAAAGCCTTTTACAGGTCCTAATCCGAAATAATAAAGAATAATCGCCGTTATTAAGGTAGTAATGTGTCCGTCAAGTACAGGAGGCAATGAACGGTGATAACCATCGTTAATCGCTGCCACATATCCTTTACCCTTTCTGAGCTCTTCCTTGATACGTTCATAGATAAGTACGTTGGAGTCAACCGCCATACCAATGGTCAATACTAAGCCGGCAATACCGGGTGCCGTTAAGGATGCGCCTAATCCGGCAAGGATGCCAACTGTAAATAACAGGTTGAGTAACAATGCGATGTTGGCAATCCATCCACTGGTGTTATAATAAATCAACATCAGTGTAAAGATTACTATAAATGATAGCAGGAATGACAGCATACCGCCTTTGATAGCTGCTTCGCCGAGTGTTGGCCCCACAGTTTGCTCCTGAACGATTTTTGCAGGGGCAGGCAGTTTACCTATTTTCAGAATATTGGCAAGGTCGGTAGCTTCCTGTTGGTCGAATCCACCGGAGATGCTTGAGTTCCCACCGGTAATGGGTTCATTTACATTTGGAGCCGAATATACGGTATTGTCAACTACAATGGCAATGGCGCGGCCTTTGTTGGCAGTCGTCATATCGGCCCATATTTTAGCTCCGGTAGCGTTCATTTCTAAAGAAACTGCAATTTTTCCGGTTTGGTCATAGTCTGCACGGGCATTTGTTACTGTTTCTCCCTCAAGTTTGGCATTTTCACGACCAAAAGTTTTAATGGCGTACAAACCTACATAGGGAGATTTTTTTTCGGGGATACCATACATCCATACCAGATCGGCAGGAAATTGGTTTTTAATATGTTCCGATTGTAAGATTTTACTGATTTCGGATGTGTCTTTTATTAAAACCTGACCGATTCTGCCGATATCCATCAGGCGGCCCTGCTGGTCGGCAGAGAAGCCGATCCAACCGTACAAATGTTTTTTAGCTTCCTGCTCCTGACTGGTTGCTGTTTGGGCAGTCGCTTTTTGTTCTGCTTTTTCTTCTCCTGCAATGCTTTTCAATTGGTCTTGCAGATTTTTCGAAGTATCATTCTTGGCAGTAGCTTTTGTTGAATCGCTTGCAGTAGTGGTGGTAGCCGATGCCTCTGATTGTTTTGCTGTATCCTGAGCTACTTTTCCTCCATGCTGGGCAAAGAAAATTTCATCAGCCTTCTGAATGTTTTGCCAGATTTCGGAAATATTATACACTTCCCAAAATTGCAGGTTGGCCGATGCCTGTAAGTTTTTTCTTACTCTTTCTTTATCCTGCACACCTGGTAGCTCCACAGTAATTATCTGCTTTTCAGCATCGGCATTTATGCTGGGTTGAGCCACACCAAATTTGTCAATACGGGTAGTAATCAATCGGGCAGTGTTGTCAAATGCATCTTTTGCCTGTTTTTCAAGGAAGGAAATCACCTTGCTGTCGCTGTCTGTAACTTTCAGGTCTTCACGATTTGCAGTCGCAAACAGAGAAGCTAACGGAGTGTTGGGTGATAATTTTTTAAATTCTTCAGCAAATAATCTGATAAAATTGGCATCGCTGTTTGCCTTTCGCTGGTTGGCATTTGCAAGCGCTTTTAAAAAGTTGGGGTCTTTTGTATTATTTGCAAGTGTTTTAAGCAATCCTGCCATTTCCACTTCCATCGTAACGTTCATACCACCCTGAAGGTCAAGACCTAAGCTCAACTCTTCTTCTTTAGCTTTTTGATAACTGATTCCTCCGGTAATACCATAGGTGATAATATCATCCTTGGTACTATCCTGAAGTCTGTTCATTCTGTCGCGATAAATAGAATCCAGTTTTATTTGGTATAGCTCCTGAGAATCCTTGTTTGAAGGATATTTCTGGTTGGCAGTGCCAAAATTTTGATTGACAAAATTGTGAGCTACCTTTTCTAATTTCTTTTCGTGGTTGCGAACAAACCAGGTAAAGGAAAGCTGGTAAACTGAGTAAATGATAAGCAAGATTGTAAAGAATCTAACCAGGCCTTTTAGTTGCATAAATCAATTATTAATTAATTCTTAGAATTTCCCAAAATTTTTAAAGGCTGCAAAGATAAGGTATTCAATACATATATTTAATGAGTTTTAGTCTTAAAAAAGGCCATAAATTAATAAAATTGAGAAAAATCAAATTTAATAACGACATTGAGAGATAACTATTTTCAAAACATGCATCATTTTTCTACATTCATGCGAGAGGAGGCATGGCGTGAGGCGAAAACTTCTAATTTTTAAAAATACTACCCAGATATTAGTCGGAAAATGCTGTTTTCTGATTAAAAACAGGTGAAATGGTTTAATTTATCACATGCCTTTCTTTACATTTGCGACAATTCGTTTTTAACTTAAATTATATTTATTATGTCCTTATCTACTTTATTACAGCGTTTTGCAGAACCGGAAACTTTAAAAATGGCAAAATTGGGCCGCGAACTCAGAGCAAAAGGTATTGATGTGATTGACCTGAGCCTTGGAGAACCCGATTTTGACACCCCTGAACACATTAAGCAGGCTGCAATAAAGGCTGTCAACGACAACTGGAGCCATTATACGCCCGTACCCGGCTATTTAGAACTGCGAGAAGCCGTTTGTACCAAACTAAAAAGAGATAATAATCTGGATTACAAACCGGAGCATATTGTGGTTTCAACCGGGGCAAAACAAAGCCTTGCCAATACTATTCTGGCGCTTGTGGACGATGATGATGAGGTAATCATTCCTACTCCTTACTGGGTAACTTATTCGGAATTAGTGAAAATTGCACGCGGAAAGGTAGTAGAGGTTCGCTCCAAAGTAGAAGACGGGTTTAAAATTAATGCAGCCCAGTTGGAGGCTGCCATTACCCCAAAAACGAAAGCTTTTCTGTTTTCATCACCCTGTAATCCTTCGGGCGCTGTTTACAGCAGGGAGGAACTGGCAGCCTTGGTAGAAGTATTTAAAAAACATCCTCAGATATTTATTATTGCCGATGAGATATACGAATATATTAATTATGTGGGTAGTCATCAAAGCATTGCACAGTTTGACGAGATTAAAGACCGTGTGGTAGTCATAAACGGATTGAGTAAAGGTTATGCCATGACAGGATGGCGTATTGGCTATACCGCCTCAGTAGCAGATATATCTAAAGGAATGGAAAAATTGCAGGGTCAGTTTACCAGTGCTACCTGTTCCATAGCCCAAAGAGCTGCCATTACCGCCTTAACTGCCGACAATGCTCCTTCTATGGAAATGACAAAAGAATTTGCGCGGCGTAGGCAGCGTGTGATGGAACTGCTGAAAGACGTACCCGGAATCAGTTGTACCGAGCCTGAAGGCGCTTTTTATGTGTTTCCTGATATGAGTTCATACTATGGAAAGACCGATGAGGAAGGAAATATAATCAAAGATTCGGCTGATTTGTGTATGTATATCCTTAATACAGCCCATGTATCTTCTGTAATGGGAGCCGCCTTTGGCGAGCCAAATTGTGTACGTTTTTCTTATGCCAACAGTTTAGAAAATATTGAAAAAGCCTGGGCAAGAATTAAAGAAGCGCTTGCCAAGCTGAAATAGTTGTTTTTTACTGTTTTAAAGGCAGTTCTTAATTAAACCGTCATTCTGTAAACTGTAAAGAATAACTTATTTAAATATTGGTGAATCTTTCAGTTATCGGGATGGCGGTTCTATTTTTCTAAAAATTTAAATAACTTATTCTGAATGATTTTTTCAGACCCTCATATTTCATTAGCAGTGTTAAATGACGTAGCAGCAATTACGGCCTTGCTCAACAGTGCTTACCGTGGTGAAGCATCGAAAAGCGGATGGACAACCGAAGCACACCTGATAGCAGGCGATACCAGAACCAACGAAGAAGAGGTTAGTGACCTTATACGCCAACCGGACACAGTATTTTTAAAATATACAGAGAAGGAAATAGTGGGCTGCGTTAACCTTCAGAAACATGGCGAAAGGGTGTATCTTGGAATGTTGAGTGTAAAACCTCAGATTCAGGGTGGTGGCATAGGCAAAAAATTGTTGCATGCATCAGAACAATTTGCCATACAAAATAGTTGTAATACTGTATATATGACCGTGATATCGGTCAGAAATGAATTAATAAACTGGTACAAACGGCATGGTTATTCAGATACAGGTGAACGAAAACCTTTCGAAGAAGATGAGTTGAGCGGCAGGCATCTGCAAGAACTTGAATTTGCCGTTTTACAAAAAAAATTATATTGATATGGACGAAAGATGCACTTTAAATACCGGCCAGAGTTTTGTAAATGAGCTGAAAAAACTTTATGAAAACAAAGAGCAGGCCCGGTTGATGATTGATGATAATGGGCTTGGCAGGGCAGAGGGTTTTATAAAAGAAATTACCGAAAACGGGACCTCGGGATTTATTACTCTTGATAACGGTGAAAAGATAGATATTGCAAAAATTATTGCCGTAAACGGTTTGTTTACAACAGACTATACCTGTTGCTGATAGCACTAAATTACCGGTAACATTTTCTGCCTTTTTTTGCTGCTTTTTTATAATTACAAGAAAAATACCTGCCTGAATCTTTTTGGGCAGCTTAAACTCTGAATATCAAACAGGTATTTTCTCTTATTAAATAATGTCAGAAGCTTAGGTTCTGGTAAAATTTGAATTAGCAGGTAATTTCTACAGAGCTGATAATAATTTTATCTTTTGTGTCTCCAAAATACAATCTCAGAGGTAATAAAGTTGCATTTGTAAGGTGAACTGAACATTTAGTAGTAGCGTACGCAGTTTTAGATAAAAAATCTTTATTGGCTCATTTGCTTTTTTTTACTGATAACAGATTAGGAAAGAATAATCAAAAAGACCGTCTGCCTTATTTTGCCAACAAATTGATTGTCAATTAATTGTTATATTATTAAAATCACTTTGTCATTTAATTTGCGGACTGTTCGTAAGTACCTTTCATAATTGGCCGGTATTGCTAAATGAAAAAAGATTGGTTTCGATTTGTACTGACTTTAATGCCAAAGCATATTATTAGTATTCATCATTTCCATCAGCAAGGTAACAATCGTATAAATACTAAAACAAATAACAATACAAGCTGTTAAAATTACTATTGCCCACAGCATAGGATAAAATGTTTCTATAAAAGCCATGGTATTTATTTTTTAGGTTGAAATAATGGATGCCCGCATTGCCACATCATAAAGGCATATTGGTCGGCAAAGTTGGCATAAGTAACATCCTTATCATCGGTAAAATGGCCGTTGTCATAATTTATTTTCAATAAAACCGGTCGGCCGGATGTGCTGGCTTTTTGTGCTGCTGCTACAAATTTGCCGGGTTGCCATACCATCACACGGGGATCGTTGTAGCCACCTACTCCCAATATGGCAGGATACTTTGTACCCTTCACCACATGTTGCACACCGTCCATTTCAAATAGCGCTTTGCACTCCACACTGTCCTTTACGGTGCCAAACTCTGGTGTATTAGCAGGTCCATTGGCACCAAACTCTTGCCGCATGGCATTGGCGCAGCCTACATTGCATACGGCAGCGGCAAACAAGTCGGGCCTTTCGGTAATGGCACGAGTAATAAGTATGCCTCCTGCACTGGTGCCGGTACCAGCCAGTTTATCTGCCGATGTATAACCGTTTTTAATTAGGTATTCGGCACAACTTATAAAGTCCTTCCAGGTATTGGGTTTGGTGGTTTTAAATCCGGCCTTGTACCAGGCATCGCCTTTTTCGTTTCCTCCGCGCACATGTGGAATGGCAATAACTATACCCTTAATGGCTAACGAATTGTATAGTTTATTAAAATAAGGTCTCATGGGCGACCCATAAGCGCCATAGCTTTCCATCATGCAAACATTTTCCCCATTTAAAGGTGTGCCTTCTTTGTAAATGATGGAAAGGGGTATCATGGCGCCATCATGTCCCTTCACTTCCACTTCTTTTACCACAAGTTTTGTGTAGGCATCAGGATATATGGGTGGTTTATTGAACCGTGACGGACTAAATGCATCATTGTCTAAATTTACTTGAAATTCAGTCACGGGTTTGTTCCAGGAGGTAATTATACTTATACCCTTGTTTGTTTTGGTTGCATCCCAGGGTAGGCCATCAACAAAAGCAGTACCAGAGTAGGGGAGGTTTATTTTTCTTTGCTTTTTGGTGTGAATATTGTATTTAAAAATTTGACCATTGATGCCATCGGTGTAATTGGCAATCAGGTAATCTTTTGTTCGGGTTAGTGCCAGCAAAGTAAGACCTGGCTTTTCATCAAATATGGTTTCGGCATTGTTCCAATCCGGATTTTTTAAAGTAGTGTGCAACACTTTAAAGAAGGGCGCATTATTGTGGCTTATGGCAAATACCTCATCATCAAAAAATATTAAATTACCAGTGAGTGAATCTTTTGGCATGCAAAGTATTTTCCAATTGGGTTTTCCGTTTATTTGACTAATGGGTGCATAGTACCAAAAGTTTTCTGCCTGCACGGTTGATCTTCCGGCAAAAAGATATTTTTTTGAAAATCGTTCTACCCATGCCGAGGGATATTCTTCGGGTCGAATATTTAGATCAGGATTACTTTCATTGCTAAAAAAATCTTTATCGCTTTCTTTCTTAGTACCGGGAATATGCAATCTTGTTTTAGAATTTAGTCCAAAATTGATGTCCTTGGAGTTGGAGTTAAAATTTTTGGTAGTTCCATAAAGTATAGCCTTTCCATCGTGTGTCCATTGTGCACCAAAAACAGGAGCAATATCAGTATCAATAAATTTTCGGGTAGCCACATCCATAATGTTCATGGTGTTAAGTTCGCTGCCACCTTGCTGGTAGGTTATGATGATTTTTTTTCCATCAGGACTTGGTTCTGCGCCTGATATAGAAAGTGTTTTTCCCTTGATATAATTGAGTGGGTCAAAGAGTAAATGCTCTGCTCCATTGTACAGCCCATCTCTGTAAAATAATTTATTCACTTTTTCACCAGGACTAAGTTTATAATAAAAAAGCCTTCCGTTAATAAAGTCAATGGGATTGATTCGCACCACTTGTTTTTTATCAATTTCTTTCCATTCGGCAATCAGCTCATTTCTGCCCGATAACTTGGAAAGAAAGCCATTGGTATAGTCCGCCTGTGTTTTAAACCAGTTGTTTACTTCCGGTGCATTTAGGTTTTCTAACCAACGATAGGGGTCTTTGTAGTTGATGCCAAAATAAGTATCACTGCTGTCCACCGTTTTAGTAGCTGGGTATTGGTATTGAGCAAACAGTAGGGTAGTGGCCATTATAGCAAATGATAAAAGATAAAGTTTTTTCATGCGTGTTAATTTTAATTCTTTTAATATTTTTTATGTTTTTGAAAAATTGTTATAGAACTATTTATAATTGATTCTAATAAGCAAACGTATCGACTTGCTTTTTCAAAAACTTGTAAAAACACGACATTTTTAGCTACACAAGTGCTTGCTATTAACCTATTTAGATATGATAGTTGGGCAGGAGGTGGAATGTATATAAAGTTATTTGTAATTGTCATTATTTCACCTGATGCAGGAAAGCATAAATTGCTTTCAGCTCATCATCTTTAAACGTAAAGTACTTGTATGGCATCGCATCTGACAATTGTTTTCCATCGGGTCTTTTGCCGGTACGCATTACAGTTATAAACTCTTGTTCTTTCCACCTACCTACATCGCCTGTATGACTGATGTTGGGTATGGCTGGGCCTCCGGGACCTAAAGGTGGCCCGCCTTTGTAATTTTTTGAATGGCATCCCTGGCAGGTGGTGGACAGATAGGCGCCATACTCAGGGGTAATTGATGGAATAATTTCATCTACATATTTTGCATTATGATCTATTTGCTCGGCAGGTAATAAAGGAAACTTATCCAAAAAAACCAGTATTCTTCCTAATGGTTTTATTTCCTTTTTAGGCACTGTATTATCTATCGGAGGCTGATGTTTTACAAAGTTTATAAGTGCGGCCATTTCCTGGTTGGACAAATGACTCACCTCATGCGAAGGCATGAACCAAACTGATTTTCCTTCCTTATTAACCCCGTGTCTTAAAGTGCGAATCCAATCTTTATCGGTATATTCTATGCCACCTTTACCATGGGTGATATTGGGTGCTACTAAGGTTCCCAAAGGCGACCCTGGTGGCATAAAAGCCTCAAATCCGCCTAAATTAGCTCCATGACATCCCATACAACCTCTGTTTTGGGCAATATGTCTTCCTTTTTCGTAAGAAAGTGAATCTGACGGAATCGTAAGATTTTGTACCATTACATTATAAATTTTATCGATTCTGTTTTGGGTAGATAGATACACCACTGCATATAATATGACGACCAATATAACAATAGTTAAAAGACTTATTCCTATCCATTTCAAAACTTTTTTTCCAAATGATTTTTGCATTGAATTTTTTTTATTCTTTAAAAAATATTGGTGAAATCTTGTAACTCGAAGCCATTATCTTCTTTCATTTTATCTGAATTATGGTTTTTGGTTGCATCATTCCATGCCAAACCAAATATTCATCGTTTCAATTCCTTATTTTTTCTGAAATTAAAACTAACGCATCACATTGCTTATAAACTTGTAAAAACACGACATTTTTAGCGAATCGTTTATATTGTATCAAAAAAAGGCTTTGACAATGTTTGTTGATGCAAATTATTGGATGCTACCTGCTGTTTAAATGTTGGTTATAAGTGAAAACATCTCCTCCAAAAAAGGAGAAGATGTTTTACCGGTCAGTTATTTATTTTTTGATTCTCTAAATTTTTTCTGAATTTTCATTTCCTCTTTTGTTACAATTAGGTTTATATACATTCGGTTGGCCTTCATTTGAAGAATATAAACCGGCATTTCCAAAGCAGGCGCTCTATATTCATTAACATAATAAATTTCATACTCGGGAAAGGCATCTTCTACTCTTATTTTCACATCTTCGGATAACAATTCCGGATAGTATTTTCTAAGAGTTTGAACCCAGTTGCCGTTTTTGTCAAAAGATACTGCGAAGGATTGTTCGGTTTGACCAAAGTAGCCGATTTTTCCACCTTTAACAGATTGCCAACTAACGGCTCTTGCATTTGGGTAAAACTTTTCCAAATGCACTGCAGTCTTTACCTCTGACTTGGTTATTTTGACTTCCGGAGCCAGATGATTAGTGATTGGTTTCTGGTGGGGGTTGGATTTCAAAGAAAGTTTAGCAAACTCCTGTGCATGAGTGATAAAAGTGGCGCTCATTGCGCTCATCATTAACGACAAAATTAAATTTGTTTTCATAATTGGTGTTTTTAATTGATTAAATAGAAATTTATTTTGAAAAGGTGATTAATTTTTACTTCATCTCTGGGTTTGATTTTTATTGTATCCCTTTGACGAACCCCATCATTGTTATGAGGCTACGGCAGTGTAATTTTGCGGCAGCAGTAGGTGTAGGTCATTCTTAGCTGTAACATTTATCTTCTCAAACAGGTGAGTCAGCCATTTCTCAGGATTGACACCATGCAGTCGGCAGGTGGCAAACAGACTGTATAACATAGCGGCATCCTGGGCCCGCTCATGGCTTCCGGCAAACAGATAGTTCTTTCTGCCTAAAGCCACCGGGCGGATACTGTTTTCAACTAAGTTGTTATCTATCTGCAATTTGCCATCAGTAGTATAGAGGCACAACTTCTCCCATCGCTTCAGCGTATAGCTTATCGCCTTGCCCAGCTTGGAGAGGATGGCAATGATTTTACAAGAAAATCCTGTAATAGTTTTTTAAGCGCTGTGTAAGAATGGGTACCGCATGGGTGAATCGGTATTCTTTTATCTGTTCCTAAAGGTAAGGCATTCATCTCTGCAGTGCGCTTCTATTTCGTAGAGTCGCTGTATTTCTGTCAGTATCTTTTCTGCACCGGCATTATCATAATCTTTTGAAGCGTCATAAAACTTGCGCCTGGCATGTGCCCAGCAGCATAGTGTGGTAACGCCTTCTACTTTATCGAAGGTTTCGTAAGCATCATAACCGTCTGTTTGAAGGTAGCCTTTAAACCTGTACAACATGCTCTGCGGATAAATAGCGCCTCTGCCCGGCTGGTAATCGAACAATGCTAACTTCCTGCCTGTATCGTAATACACCCAGTAGTATCGGTGAAGCTGATGCCCTTTTTATCTTTATCTAATACCTTAATGGTGGTCTCATCTACACCAAGGTAATCAGTGTTCAGAACCTCTTTACAGTGCAGGTTATATACCGGCTCTATAAGTTCATAGCATCCTTTATCCACCCTGATACTGTGTGGTTGATGGTGCATCCTGTCTTTTAAATATCTCAAGCTGACGATAGACTGGCTGGTGATCTACCCATTTGCTTACCAAAAGATGCGTGAGCAGTATTGGGCGCACGATGGACTTTTCCAAAGGCATGGCCGGCAGAGCAGCTATCACACGCCTGGCATTTTAATCTGTCCTCAGTTATTTCAATATATTCAGGACGTACATATTGTTTTCGACAACTCTCGGGCTGATATTCCAATACCTCTTTACTTCACGGCCTACTTCTTTTAAATTACTTACATCTCCATCGGGCTGTAGTGTGATTCTTCCGCTCACGAAGCCCTTCTGGTAACGGATTACGGCCAGGATGATTTACGTTGAGTCTGGTTTGCTTTTTTTCAAATGATTTTATCAGCGTGGTTTTTTATCACGGTATGCTCACCAATTTATCATCAGGGAACAAGTCTGGTTGCACCACATTGGTATTGGATGATTGCTGAATAATTTTCTCCTTGCTGCCAAAGAAGATCCTTTTTTGAGCTCCGCTAACTGTAATTGCAGCGACTGTATCTGTAGTTGTGCTTGCTCGTAAAGGGCTTTATAATCGGTATGTGTAGGGATTGTCTCGATGAAACAATGTATAGGCAATAAGAATGCCAACAGTTGGCTGCAATGCAGTATTGGCAGTAGTTTCAGCCAATATGGCTGTATCTTCTTATAACGGATACTTTTTAATACCACACCGTTTAAAATGTATTGTAACTGATGAGCTGTCATGTTATATCCGATAGCTATCGGATGGCCGGTGTGCTCTGATACCGGTCGCTCAAAAGTGCCACGCTCTAATCCTTTTTCATACAAGGCAAATCCGTCACCATCCCATTGCAACATTTATTTTATTACCCCGCCGACTGATGAAAATGAATACATCGCCACTACAGGTACATCCTGGTTCATTTCATTACGCACCAAACCGCTGAGCTGTAAGCCCCTTGCCATATCCGTCGGACCAGTGTAATAAAAGCGGCGGCAGCTGGTGTGCTCAGAATGCAACGCATGCCGATTAACTTTGATGGTGACTGTATTTATTTCACCGACGAAACTAAGCTGTACGCCATTGGGGTAGGTTACCTCAATGGATGAATCTCTGCCTACATGAATCGGAGTGAAGCCTGCAACTTTCCTTTCCGAGAGTTTTCTATGCCAATAATAATAGTTGGATTTTACTATTCCGTTTTGTGCACAATATTCTGTAACTGTTAACCCGCTGATGCTTTGAGCCTCTATATGTCGCCGCATAACTTTTGCCTTAGAATCATTACTAGTCTTCATCCCGCAAATATCAACTTATCAAACTGCACCGAAAATATAGGGTTGGCCGACAGGATACGGTTTTCAAATTATTCTTCAATCGGATTAGCCAACCGACCTGATTTTAAGAAAGCAAGTTTCGAATTAACTCAAAACAAGACAATTAAGGTAAAAGTGATTTATATGTAATTCTACTAATCTTGTAAGTACGCCTCAAACGGTTTCCAGCTTTGCGTTCGGGCAGGTTTCGGAGCACAAAAGTTGATATTATTACTAAAGGCCAATTGAAAAACCACACTTGAATTTAGCACTTCAGCCCGCCTGAGGCAAAATCCTTGTTGGGCAGTCGTTCCTTTCTATCCAAAATCAAGAACTCCAAATGTTTCGTTGTATGGTTTGTTCAAGTCAATAAATTGAAATTTTGGATTTGTATGCTCCTTTAATAAGTTGTAGATTTTCAAACTCTCTGTGTCTGATGAAAGATAAAATTCCACCGATTTTTCGCAGTCAGCTTGTGCAAACAATTTAGTATCGTTTGGGATAATATTTCTTTCATTCAGTTTAAGTTTCGCTTTGTTTTGAAAAACAATTTTTGCAAATTCTCCTGTTCGTTTTGAATGGTCAAGATTAAACGGAACAATTTGAAGATTTTTCAATGGCAATTCGTGAATGTCTCCACCAACACAATACTCTGCAATGGAAATTGTTGAAATCATCATTGTGATTTCGTGTCCAATGAAATAGCGAAAATAATTGTCAGCGTTTTTGTAAAGTGGACTTTCATCATTTAGAAATCGAAGAAAAAAGCTGGTATCAAGTAATACAGATTTACGCGTCATAACCTCCTCTTATTTCTGTTAACCAATTATCTGCATTAATATTTCCAAGCCACGATTTTTTTGCTTTATCTCGTAAACTTTTCAAGTATAGTTCATCATATTTAGGTTGATAGTCAACAAGCTCTACAAACTTCAATGTAGATGTATCAATTTCTCCTGTTTCAGAATGTTGTTTGCCAGTTGCTCTTATTCCAAGTGTTTTATATAGCAAATTGTCATCATACTCTTCTAAAAAAGTTATTGGTGTTTGAACCCTTACTGTTCCTAAATCTTCTGTATATATATGAATATTGGCTTTATCTTTTCCTCCAGCATTAGTCACTTTGCCATAAAAATAAAATTCTGCTTCTGCCCAAATTGCCTCTGTTCGCTTAAATTTTGTTGTTCTATCAACATATACTTCGTTTGTGTTTTCAAGTGAAGTTTTGATACTAATAACGTAGTTTTTCTTTGAAGCAATGTCTTGTATGTTTTCAAATGCTTTTGCGGTTGAAAGGTCTAAAAAGTCAATATTTTGAACTTGATTAACTTGCCCAATAATGGCATTGAACCCAATTATGTATTGAATTGAAGTTTTCAGAATATGCTTTACTGAGCCCTTTTCAATATTGTAACTTATTGTTGGTCTATCTTTTTTGTCGTTAGGGTATAGAAGGTTTTCTGCGTTTTCAAGAATTGAAATAATTTCCCGAATATCATAATTGTCAGGTGATAGTTCAAGATTTCCTTTTGAACCACTTATTTTAATTTCTATGTAACCTAATTTATCCACAATGCAAAATAACAAATAATTTTTTGAAAGTCAGTGTTGTTTCAGGGCAGACGCATTAAAAATATGTAGTAATCCACAGGTGTGGAAATAAAGTTGCTTGTAAATCAAATTGAATACCCGGACTTGCAGTTCCAAAAAGCTATGACAGCCATTATGGAACATTTTGGTCAGTTACCAGATCCGCGAACTAAAGAGCATAAAATCATTCATAAGCTCTATGACATTGTATTTATTACTATAGCGGCGGTTATATGTGGGGCAGAAGACTGGTATGATATTGAGGACTATGGGGAAGCTAACCAACAATGGCTTAGCCGTTTTCTGGAACTACCCGGTGGTCTGCCGTCACACGATACATACAACCGTGTGTTTTCGCTATTTGATCCGCAGGCTTTGCAGCAGTGTTTTGTGGGTTGGGTACAAAGCATTGCCCATATAAGTGAAGGGCAAGTAGTGAGTATTGATGGCAAACAGCTACGCCACAGCGGCGAGCAGGGAGGTAAAAGCATTATTCACATGGTAAGCGCCTGGAGCAATGCCAATAATATGGTGTTGGGGCGACTAAAAGTAAACGATAAGAGTAATGAGATTACGGCTATTCCTGCTTTATTGGAAGTATTGATGCTAAAAGGATGCTGGATTACTATTGATGCCATGGGTTGTCAAATCGAAATAGCCAAAAAGATCAGGGAAGTGGGGGCTGAATATATCCTCGCAGTAAAAGATAATCAAAAGCACCTGAATGATGACATTAAGGAAGCTTTTGCACAGACGCCGCAAACGGCAAGTCATACGCAATTAAATGTAGATCATGGTCGCATAGAAAAACGTATCTGCCGTATTATAACAGATATGGACTGGATTTGCAGTAAAGATCAATGGGAAGGGCTTCAAACCATTATAGAAATAATAAGTGAGCGAACCCATAAAGCGACCGGAGAAAAAGAAAAGCAGGTTCGCCATTATATAAGCAGTATAAAGGCGCCGGCTGAAGCCTTCAATACTGCTATAAGGGAACATTGGGGCATAGAGAACAAACTGCATTGGGTTTTAGATGTTTGTTTTGGAGAAGATATGAGTACTAAAAGGGCAGGAACTGCTGCCGAGAATTTTTCTTTTGTTAGCAAGGTAGCCCTTAACCTGCTCAATCAATCAGAAGAGAGAAAGGGTGGCAAAAAGCTTAGCATCAAACGAAAAAGAAAAAAGGCAGACAGAGATAAGGATTATTTGTTATCGCTTTTGGCTAAAGCCGGATAACTTTTAATGCGTCTGCCCTGAGTGTTGTTTGTTGTTTTGTCAAAAGTTGAATTTTGCCACTGTTTTGGTGGAATGACGCCCAACTTGAATAAAGGCGCACTTAATTCAGGTCAATAGGACTGTTAAAATAAAAGCAAACGAAGGCATCCAATCAATCGTTAAACCTACGCCTATTATTCACCTAAAAAAGACTTAAGAGTCGTATTCTTTTTTCCAATATTCTGTTTTGCCTGATTTTACTGCATTATTTCCCAAATGAACAGAAATTGCGGTTTGTTTGCCTTTTTCGGCATCTGCAAAAACCTTTTTGCCTGTCAATATACTCTCGGCAAAAGCCTCTAAAGCATAAACGGAAGGGTCTTTTCCTTCGTTATCTGTATATACATTGAGGCCGGTGCCATTATCAAGCGCTTCTTTGGTAGCACCGGTTACGCCGTCTAAAATGATTTTTTCTTTTTTCTTTCTTTCTACAAATAAGGTAGCCTTATTTCGTCCTACTTCTAAAGTACCCTCATTGCCATAAAGTCTGATACGATATCCGTCAAACTCATTACTTAGAATGGATATCACATTCATTTTTACGCCATTAGCATAGCCATAAACGGCATGAACATTATCCCAACAGGTACGCCCGTCTTTATAAAAATTTATATCTCCCATGGCTGACACTTTTTCGGGGGTAGCGCCTAACAGCCAGTTGACCACGTCAATCTGATGTGATGACAGTTCGCCCAGTACGCCACCCGATAAATGCTGGTACATGCGCCAATTTACAATTTTACCGGTTTTTGGGTCTTTACAATACCCTGATTCCCAGTCGGAATTACGATTATACTGGCACTCGATTCGGGTAATTTGGCCAATTAAATTTTCGGTAATCAGGGATTTTAAGCGAGGAAACATTTCATAATAGCGGTATTGATGCCCAATTTGCAGTACCTGTTTTTTTATGCCCTTCATTTTTTTTGCCAGTAATACTGCCTGCTCAATATTGGTGGTCATTGTTTTTTCAAGATAAATGTGCTTACCGGCGCTTATGGCATTCATCGCCATTGGGAAATGTTCAAAAATAGGAGTGGTAATAAAAACCGCATCAATACTTTTGTCATCCAGCATCCGACGGTAATCTGTGAAAGATGTAGCGTTTTCACCTGCTCTTTTTAATCCACCGGCAAGATTATCGGGCATTATATCACAAACAGCAGAAACATTCAACTGATTGATATTACTGTTTTTTATTGTATGTATTAATCCCTGCCCACGGTGCCCGGTTCCAATAAAGCCGACGTTTATGCTGTCTTTTCTATTTTTCAATATATGTATTCCCGAAAAATCGGTAAGGGCCACTCCCGCCAATCCAAATGCTGAGTTTTTGATAAAATTTTTGCGGCTGATATTTTTTTTCATGGAGCGAATTTTTTAATAAGCAAAGCTAACTCTTTTTATATTTGAGCCTGAATAAATTAAACTGATTTTTATCATGCAAGTACTGGTTACAGGTTCTAATGGTTTTGTGGGCAGCTATGTAGTAAAACATTTTTTGGAGGAAGGATATGAAGTTACTGCTACCTCAGCAAAGGAAGACGCATCTGCATTTCAATCAAACAAAAAGTATCGGTTTGTGCAAATGGATTTTACAGATGCAGCACAGGTAGAAATTGTTTTTGAAAAGGTGAAACCCGGTGTTGTAATTCATTGTGGCGCAATGAGCAAACCTGATGATTGCGAACAAAATAAACAATTGGCCGACCTTATAAATGTAGATGGAACGGCGCATCTGATGACGGCATCTGCACATTTTCAAAGTCATTTTATTTTTCTTTCTACTGATTTTGTCTTTGATGGAGAAAAAGGGATGCACAAAGAAGACGAAACAGCTAACCCTGTAAATTATTATGGAGAAACCAAGTTAAGGGCTGAAGAGCTGGTTAAGGGTTATAAATTTAAATGGTCAATTGTAAGAACTGTATTTGTGTATGGCAAACCACTGTATGGCAGAGACAGTTTTGTAAGTATGATAGCAAAAAAGCTGAAAAATAACGAATCATACAAAGTAGTGAATGACCAGTTCAGAACACCTACTTATGCAGAAGATCTGACAAGAGGAATTGGGTTAATTGTGCAGTTAAAAAGGGGAGGTGTTTTTCACCTTTGCGGAAAGGATATTTTGACACCCTATGAAATAGCCATTAAAACTGCCTCAGCGCTTCAAATAAACAATCATCAGCTTCAACCTGTTACCTGTAAAGTGTTTAAGGAAATTGCAAAAAGGCCATTGAACAGTGGTTTGAACATTGATAAAGCGAGAACTGAATTGGGGTATGAACCTTTGAGTTTCGATGAAGCACTCATGAAAAACCTTTACTGAGTTTTCAAAAAATTTTTTTCTCCTGCTTTGATAGCTACAGCTAATCTGTTTTCTTTGGGGGGAATAGGACAGTTGTAAATTCCATCCAGATATGCGCAATAAGGGTTATATGCCTTGTTGAAATCCAATTCTATTTTACCGTCTTTGATTTCAGTGATTTTCAGATCAATATATCTGCCGGTTTCATAGGTTTCAATTCCGTTGGTGGCATCGCCAAAAGGAAGAAACAAATGATCCCAGTATTCAGGCTTTTGAATCAATGCCTGAGCCTGATAAACGTACAGTGTGAGCGCTTTGTT
The DNA here is from genome assembly GCA_023957575.1 of Chitinophagaceae bacterium. Taxonomy (GTDB): domain Bacteria; phylum Bacteroidota; class Bacteroidia; order Chitinophagales; family Chitinophagaceae; genus Niabella. The sequence continues at coordinate 45,282 of JAMLGU010000013.1, forward strand.
GGATAATTTAAAACTTAATTTTCCGTATTTTCTATAGGCTTTTGTTTTGCCGCTTGACGTGGGCACATTAAACCAGTCGGCATTTTTAATAGGTTCAAAATTTGCCATCAGACAATAGGATTTATTCACAGGAAAAAACCGGATTTTCTTTTTATCATCACCTTTTATTACTTCATGTGAACTTACATATTCATTCTGGTATTGTTGGGTATTTGTTTTGTATGAAGTTTTTTGAACTCCGCAAGCAGCAATGTTTACAAAAAGTATGATTATCAGAAAGTATTTCATCCATTTGTGTTTTTAGGCGATAGAAATATTTCGGCCATCATGCATCGGGCGCTACCACCGCCATTTTGTTCAATTGTAAAAAGAGGAGCGTGAATGATAGAATTAAATGACTCTAATTTCGCTATCTGCTCTCCGGTTAAGGAATTGAAAGCCTGTGTTGACATCACTAAAAATTTTTCGCCCTGATTATTTTGTACCTGTAGCATATTGCCTGCAAAATGGTTCATTTGGTCAAAACTGATTTCAATAATTAGCTTTCCGGTTTGCTGAATGGTTTGATAAACTATATTTCTTTCTTCCCGGTTATCAATACTTTCGAGGCAAATTACTACAAATTTGTCGGCCACACACATCATTACATTGGTATGATATATTTCCTTTTTGTTTTGATCGAGGGCGGTGAAAGAGACCGGTTTATAGTGAAATTTCCGGCAAAATTCTTCAAAAACCGATTTATCGGTTCTGGGCGAAAGGCAGGCATAAGCAATGTTGTTTTCTCTGTCGATTACCATACTTCCCGTGCCTTCCAAAAAAACACCTTTGTCTTCGTAATTTGAAAAATCAATAATTGAAGAAACTGTAAAATCTTTAGCTACTTTTTCTAAAACACCTTTTTTTCTTTCTTTCCTTCGGTTATTTGCAAACATTGGATAAAGCGCTACGCTGCCGTCGCCATGATTGGAAACCCAATTGTTTGGGAAGATTGAATCGGGCGTATGTGGGCTGATGGTATCATTTATTACCAAAACATTAATATCATGCTGTCGCAAAAGCGAAACAAAATCGTCAAACTCCTGTTGTGCTTTTGAATTAACATTGTCGCCTTCCGATGCTTTTTGAAATGCATTATTAACGGCAGTTTCGGCATTGAAGCCAAAAGCCGCAGGTCTGATCATCAGAATGTTATTAGTAGTTTGTGTTGATTTTTTTCCCATTATTCAAATTTTAATTCATCCCTTAGCAAAGGCATGCTCATACAGTGGTAGCCACCTCTTGCGCGCGACAATTCGGCAGAAGGCATTGTTATAAACGTGTCCGTAATGTCGTCAGCAGATACGCTTCCTTCTTCTAATTGCTGCAACAAATCTGTTACATGCACCGATTTAAAACCTGCTTTCTTAAATGCTTCTAATGTTTTATCGTTTCTGTCATAACCTACCACCACACCTTCTTTTAATGCCAGTACATTACAACTGTCTGTCCACTGCTCCCGCAAATCAAAGGGAAACTCATTATTGCCGGAGTAAATAAATTTTGTTCGTTCCTTGCTTTTTAAATCATTTTTGCTCACATCCACCAATAAATCTTCCAGATTATCAAAATAAACAGGTTTTGAAGGGTCGTGCCTGTGAAACTGAATGACGCTGATGGATTCATCTTTTTTTGCAGGGTCAAGTACTTTTTGAATATCATCTACGTCTTCATTTTTGACATATTTTTTGGAGAAAATACCCAGCATCACCCACACATTTCTTTTTACCTGCGTAAAAATGGTATCAATATGCATATAATCTCGCTTGCGGGGAATCCTGACTACCGATATTTTATCTGCTAATTTTTTTTCAAATAATAAATTAACGGTCTGATGAGCAGCTGCTGAGCTGGTACGCTCGCTGATGCCAATGAGTACGTGGTTAGGGCTTACCACCATTATGTCGCCGCCTTCGAGGGTAACGCCACTGCTTTCCATTCCTTCGGGAACCAAAAAATGCAGCGCACTTTCTTCCAGTTCTATAATCTTGTTTAGGTGCTTTTTGAACAAAGGATGGTTGAAGAAAATATATTTCATCAGCAACGCTTCTCTTGTTCGCGCTTGTTTTGCCGGTTTGTTTAGCAAAATATGGTCTTTTATCACGATTCCTATATCCCTTGTGAAAATAAAATTAGGCACCGGAGGAAAAAGCATTTCCAACTCGTTGGAAGTGCCGCTGATAAATATTCTTGCTAAATCCGTAGGTGTATTGTGCATCAGTTCTTCCTGCACCTCATAAGTGCAGTTTTCTATGGCGCAAACCGATGCAACCAACTTCATTTTTATTCGCTCATCGCCCAGAATTTCTGTCAGCAACCTTTCTATTTCCACTACTTTATCGGACTGATAAAAATCATCGCTGAAGGGTTTGAAGAAATTATGGTCATTTTTTATATTATCTATTTCGGCTAACCTGCCTTTGATTACTTTGGGGTCCAAAAAATAAAGGAGTAGTTTAATGTAATAGTCATACTCTTTTCTGCGGATGGTATCTAAGTGTACAATGTCTTCAAACAGCCAGTCTTGTGCCTTGGAGGGCACCACCTTTCCCAATCCGCTGTCGGGGCTATGAACCAACAGTCTTCGCAATCTACCTACTTCGGAGGTTACATGAATTTTTTGTGTATGTTGAGGCATAAAAATATTATTTCTATAAAAAGTTCTTCATTCTGGTTTATTGTTATCCGAAAACATAACAGCATTTTTATAATTGCAAAGTACAATTAACAACCGTCAGCAGCAAAATTAAGATTTTGTATTTGAGTGGCAAACCAACTTGTGGTTATCAATTCAAAAAAAATACTTTTATGAAGACTGAAAATGATTTTCAAAGTATCTCAGATTAAAATACGTAAATAATTGTCAAAGAAATTTCCAAAATGTTTTAGATTGCAGTCGAATGAAAAAGTCATTTCTGCACTTACATATTGCAATTTTATTAGCAGGGTTTACCGGTGTGTTGGGGAAGCTGATTACACTCAATGAAGGTTTGCTGGTTTGGTACAGGTTATTGATAACTGGCGCTACATTATGGATATTAATGACGCTTACAAAAAAAATACAGTCTCTTTCACCAAAACAAATATTGAGAATATCGGGTATTGGCTTCCTTTCGGCATTGCATTGGGTGTTTTTTTATGCTTCCATAAAATATGCTAATGTTTCTGTGGGGTTGGTTTGCCTGTCGGCTGTAGGTTTTTTTTCTTCTATTTTAGAACCGGTAATCAATAGGGTCAGAATAAATTTAATCGAACTCATTTTTGGTATTTTATCCATTTTTGGTATTTATCTGATTTTTCATTTTGACACACATTATAAAACCGGAATCATTTTGGGAGTCATTTCTTCCTTTTTTGCGGCACTATTTCCTATTCTGCTCAAATTGACAATGCGGCAAATAAACATGCAAACGGTGCTAACCTGGCAAATGACCGGTGGATTTCTTGCATTATCATTGGTGATGCCGTTTTATCTGAAAGCTTTTCCGGTGGCAAGCGTTATTCCTTCGTTAAGCGACTTTCTCTGGTTGTTGGTGCTGGCATGGTTATGCTCGGTGGTGGCTTTTCAGTTTTCAATGAATGCTTTGAAAAAACTATCAGCCTTTACCGTCAGCCTGTCTTACAATCTGGAACCATTGTACGGAATATTGATGGCTTTTATCTTTTTTAAGGAAAATAAAACATTAAACCAGGGTTTTTATCTTGGCCTTACCGTTATTTGCCTTACGCTGATATTACACATGTTTTTGCTCCGAAGAACACATCGAAAAAACCGATTATTAAATTCCCCGGTTTAAAGTCCTTTCATCAATTCGTAGGTTTCTTTTGCAATTTGCAATTCTTCGTTTGTAGGAATTACCAGAATTTTTATTTTACTGTCAGCCGCCTGAATCTCTACCGGTTGTTTGGGATGGTTTTTTACTTCGTTTGCTTCCTCATCCAGCTTTATACCAAGCGCATCTAAGTTTTTACAGGCATATTTTCTGGTAAGGGTATCATTTTCGCCCAGTCCGGCAGTAAAAATCAGGGTGTCCACACCGTTTAGAAGTGCAAAGAAAGAACCGATGTACTTTCTGATGCGGTAGCCATACATTTCGTAGCAGAGTTTAGCGTTTTTGTCGTCTTTATAATACTTTGCCCTTACATCACGCGCATCGCTGCTACCGGCCAATCCGAGCATTCCGCTTTCTTTATACAAAATGTGTTTAACCCGGTCAAGTGTCATATTCATTTCCTCCATCATGTGAAAAATAATGGAAGGATCTATGTCGCCGCTTCTGGTACCCATAATGAGCCCGCCCAGTGCGCTAAATCCCAAAGAAGTATCCACACTATGACCATTTTCGTCTATTGCGGTCATGCTGGAACCATTACCCAAATGTATGGTAATGGCTTTAAGTTTTGGGTTGTTCAGGTATTTTTTGGCTTCGTCATAAACGTATTTGTGGCTGGTGCCATGAAAACCATATACCCTGATACGGTCTTCGGTATAATATTTTTCGGGAATGGCATAGCGAAAAACGTGTTCTGGAATAGTTTGATGAAAAGCGGTATCAAACACGGCTACCTGCAATGCCTTTGGAAAAAACTTTTCGGCTGCCTCTACACCCACAATATTTGGAGGGTTGTGTAGCGGAGCCAAAGGTATCAGCGCTTTAATGGTTTCTTTTACTTCATCTGTAATTATCTGGGTATAAGAAAATTTTTCGCCGCCATGTACAATTCTGTGTCCTACGGCAGTAATGTCCTCGGGTTTGGAAATTACTCCATTTTCGGCATCGGTAAGCAACCGGGAAATGATTTCGAAAGCCACTGTATGGTCGGGTAATTGCTTATCAACAATAATTTCCTTTTCAACATCCCCTTTTACGGTAGTATGCTTAATCCTGCCGCCATTAATGGCAATTCTTTCTGCAAGGCCTTTGGCCAGCATGGTACGTGATTCTATGTCGAAAAGCTGATATTTCAGCGAAGAACTTCCTGCATTAATTACTAAGATGTACATAGTTGCTTATTTCTAATTCTTAATTGTTAGTGGATTGAATTGCGGTAATTATTACTGTATTGTAAATGTCCTCGATAGTGGCGCCACGGCTCAGGTCATTAATCGGCTTGTTCAAGCCCTGCAGCATTGGACCTACAGCTAATGCGCCGGTTTCTCTTTGCACGGCTTTGTAGGTATTGTTGCCGGTATTTAAATCGGGGAAGATTAGAACATTTGCCTGTCCGGCAACCGGAGAGTCAGGCATTTTACTTTTACCCACAGAAGCATCCACCGCAGCATCGTATTGGATAGGCCCCTCGGACAAAATGTCGGGACGCTTTTCCTTCACAATGGCAGTTGCAGTTCTTACTTTTTCCACATCTTCACCCGTACCCGAAGCGCCCGATGAGTAGGAGAGAAGCGCTACCTTAGGGGTAGTAATTCCGAAAGTTTTTGCCGAGTCGGCAGATGATATGGCAATTTCTGCCAATTGCTCTGCTGAAGGGTTGGGCACAATGGCGCAGTCGCCATACACCAAAACCCTGTCATCGAGCAGCATAAAGAATACCGAAGACACGGTATTGAATCCGGGTTTGGTTTTTACAAACTGTAAAGCCGGTTTGATGGTATGGGCAGTGGTATGAGCAGCGCCCGAAACCATTCCGTCTGCATGGCCTTTATAAACCATCATGGTGCCATAGTAAGATACATCCAGCATCAGGTCTTTTGCTGAAGTAATATCCAAACCTTTTGATTTGCGTAATTCAAATAATGTATTGCTATAGTCTTCATAATTAACACTGTCGAGCGGATTTACAATCTTAATCCTTTCTTCATCCCAATACAGTCCAAGTCTGCTCACTTTATCTCTCACTTTTTCCGGATCGCCCAGTATTGTCAGATAAACGATCTTGTCTTTGGCTAATTGCGAAGCAGCAACAATGATTCTTTCATCGTTTCCTTCGGGCAATACAATATGTTTTTGTGCCTTTTTGGCATTTACAATCATGTTATACTGAAACATTCTCGGTGTCAGATTTTCGGTTTTCACCGAAACGATTCTTTCGCTCAAAGCTTCGGTATCCACCGAAGATTCAAAAAGGTTGATGCTCAGTTTTATTTTATATAGATTATCTGATGTTATTTTGGGCTTGATATTGGCTACTTTACTGGCTGTTTCAAAAGTTCCGGTATTTACGGCCATGATGGGAATGGGTTTTTGGGGGCCATCAATCAGTTTTATGATAGACCTTTCGGGCAAAAAACCGCCGGTAAGTACAATTCCGGCCACATTAGGATAATTGTGCGACACATTTGCCAGCATGGAACCTACAATCAAATCGGCCCGGTCGCCGGGAATAATGCTCACGCAATCTTCCAGAATACGAGGAAGATAATTAGCTAACTGCATGCCCCCAATAATCGAATTTTTAGCAATTGCATCCATCTTGTCTGCCCCAAAAAGAACATGGGCATGCAGGTATTGCGCTATTTCTTTAACGGTAGGTTTTCCTAATTCTTCATTATTAGGGATAACCGATACCTGTATTTTGTCATTATGCAGGCGGTTAACGATTTTCTTTTGGGCATCCACTGTATTTTTGGTACATCTTGATACAAAGACACCAATTACGTTAATATCTTTTTGCAGAAATGAATTTACTTCCACAGTTACGTGGTTTACCAGTTCTGCTACGGTTTCAAAGGTATCTTTGATAACTAATAAAACGGGAATACCCAGGCTTTTTGCAAGCGAGCCGTTAAAGTCCACTTCGAAAATGGAACCTTCTTCATTGAAATCGCTGCCTTCAACCAGTACAAAATCAAATTTTTCCTCAAGGCTTTTGTATTTTTTTATAATTCCGTCATAAACATCGTTTATTCGGCCCTGGTTTTGATACTCTGTAAGCTCTCTTCTTGAGAAAGCATAAGCATCATGGTATTCCATATTAATTTTAAAATGCTTTAAAATAGTCTCAATATGGTTGTCTTTTTCATTTTCATCCTCAATTAATGGCTTAAAATAGCCCACATTTGAGGTGTTGCGCTGCAGCATCTGCATCAATCCTAAGCTGACAATCGACTTCCCGCTTTGGGAAGAAGGTGTAATAACATAAACTGAACGATTCATATTTGATTGCTTTTAGCAAATAAATTAATGTTTTGTGTGGTAAGTAAAAACGCAGGCTCAGTTAGTTCAATTGCATCTTTAATAAAAAATATTTATGAACAAACCTTTGCACTGAATAAACTACTACACAATTATAGGTATATATTTGCATTGCAAAATTACTTAAAACCGCTTAAAGAAATTTTAGTTTGATAGCTGAGATTTATCATATAATGCAATGTTTGACAAATAATTACCAATTATCATAAAAAACAACTGTTATGCATAAAGAAAAAATATTAGTTATTGGCGCTTCAGGCCAGATTGGCGTGGAACTTACATTAGCCCTAAGAAAAATTTATGGTGCCAATAATGTGGTGGCATCCGACTTGAGAGAAGAAAACAACCTGCTCAAAGGCGGTCCTTACGTAAGCCTTGACGTGATGAACAAGGAAATGCTTCATGTGCAGGTGATACGTCAAAACATTACCCAGATCTATTTACTTGCTGCCATGTTGTCGGCAAAAGGAGAAAAAAACCCCGGACTGGCCTGGCACCTGAACATGCAGGGACTGCTGAATGTATTAGATATTGCCCGCGAAGAAAACCTGAAAAAAGTGTATTGGCCTTCCTCAATAGCAGTGTTTGGCCCCACTTCGCCCAAGCAAAATTGTCCGCAAAAAACCATTATTGAACCTACCACAGTTTACGGAATCAGTAAGTTTGCAGGTGAGTTCTGGTGCAATTATTACCATTTAAAATACGGTGTGGATGTTCGCAGCCTGCGCTATCCCGGCCTCATATCCTACAAATCGGAACCCGGTGGCGGTACCACCGATTATGCGGTAGAGATTTTTCATGATGCAATTGAAGAAAAGAAATATGTCTCTTTTCTTGAAGAAGACACTTATCTGCCGATGATGTATATGCCCGATGCCATCAGGGCAACCATAGAACTGATGGAGGCGCCGGCCGAAAATATTTCAATTCGCACTTCCTATAATCTTTCTGCAATGAGTTTTTCGCCAAAGGAAATCGCTGTCGAGATTAAAAAGCATATCCCCGAGTTTGAAATAAGCTACAATCCCGATTACAGGCAGCAGATTGCCAATAGCTGGCCACAAAGTATTGACGATTCGGTAGCCAGAGCCGACTGGGGCTGGAAGCATGAGTATGACCTGGCTACGATGACAGAGGATATGCTCAAAAACCTTCCGGAAATTTTACAATCACAGGATTGAAAATTTTAAAAATTTTTGTATCGGAAGATTAGCGGCTTCCACAAATGACACTTCTGCCCTTACAGGCCCCTGGTGGCACCACTCAATAAGTTTGGACAATTGTATTTCTGTGCCGGTGGCGATAATAAAAACGGAGCCGTCCGGCATATTTTTTACATACCCGGTTATGCCGAGGCTTCGGGCAGTCGTTTTTGCCGATTGCCTGAAAAAAACGCCCTGCACCTTGCCGGTTACTATAATTTGTTTAGTCAGAAGCATTATTAAAATTAATGAGCCTTGCTAATTCTTCCAGATATTCCTGATCTGTTTGGTCAAAATGGTTTAAGTGTTCGCTATCAACATCCAAAACGCCTACAACAATATTTTCTTTAAAAATAGGTACCACAATTTCAGATTTGGACAAACTACTGCAGGCAATATGCCCGGGAAATTGTTCTACATCCGGAACAATTAATGTAGCAGCCAACGCCCATGATTTACCACATACGCCTTTACCTTTTTTAATTCGGGTACAGGCCACAGGCCCTTGAAATGGCCCCAAAACCAATTCATTATTTTTTACTAAATAAAAGCCTACCCACCACCAGTTGAACTGCTCTTTTAGCGCTGCAGCTACATTAGCCAGATTGGCGATCAAGTCATCTTCTCCCTCCATTAATGCCCTAATCTGCGGTAAAATAGATTGGTATTGCGCTGCCTTTGTCCCTTTGCTTATTGATAAATCTTCTGCCATATCCTAAAATTTCAGAACTGAAAGGTATAATCTTCCTGATTACCAATCAATAAAATTATGAACAAAATATTTTTGACAGTTCTTGTAAGAATTAATATTTTCGGCAGTAAATTGTAATGATACTTCAGATACATGTTTTTCAGGAGTTGCGTTATTGCCTTTTATTATTTCATCAAACTAATTTCGACCGCTTATGTCCATTATTATAAAAGAGGTTAAAACAACAGCAGATTTAAAAACCTTTATTTATCTGCCCGAAAAAATACACCGGCAACATGCCACCTGGTTGCCACCGCTATATATTGATGATGAAAAATTTTTTTCGGAAAAAAGAAACCCTGCATTTAAACACAATGATACCATTTTGCTTCTGGCATTAGACAACAATCGGCCTATCGGGCGAATCATGGGTATTATTCCTCATGATTTTAATAAGCTGAACAATATCCACACTGCAAGGTTCAGCTATTTTGAATGTTATGAGGACAGAAAAATCTTTGATGCACTTATTCATGCTGTTGAAGACTGGGCAAGGCAAAAAGGTTGCAATCAGGTGATTGGTCCAATGGGTTTTTCGGATAAAGAACCACAGGGCTTTGTAACCAAGGGTTTCGATGCGCCCACTATGATGGTTACCAATTGCAGTTTTGAGTTTATGAAAGAATTCATTTTGCAAAGCAATTATAATCCTCATGTAGAACTCTGCCAGTATGATGTACCCATTACCGATACAATTGTAGAACGATATAAAAATTATGTGAAGCGGGTAGAAAACAACCTGAAAATTACGGTACACGAATTTACTTCTTCCCGAAAAATAAAACCTTTTGTGAAGCCGGTTTTCAATCTTATCAATAACACCTATCAGAAAATATATGGATTTACTGCGGTAACAGAAGCTGAAATGAATGAATTTGCAAACCGGTTTTTGCCATTGCTAAACCCCAGGCTGGTAAAAATAATAACAGACGAAAACAATGATGTGGTAGCATTTATCATTGCAATGCCCGACCTCAGTGAAGGTATCCGAAAAGCTCGGGGAAGAATACTGCCTTTGGGATGGTTGCATTTGTATAAATCATTTAAAAAGTCAAAAAGGCTGGTATTGCTTCTGGGTTCCATAAGCAGGGGAATGCAGGGCAAAGGCTTAGATGCTGTGCTTGCCACCCGAATTTTCACCTCGGCTATCAATCTGGGTTTTACTATTGTGGACAGCCACCTCATTATGCGCGAGAATACCAAAATGAGAGGCGAAATAGAACGCCTGGAAGGGCATAAAATGTATAAGGAATATACGATATATTCGAAGAAGCTGGGTGAAGGTAAATGAAATACCTCTAACTAATTGCCTGAGAATCAGATTACTAAAAGCTATTTTTAGTAGATTATTTATTGTTATCCACATGTATTTTATTCCTTCTGTAAACCTTATCCCTTTTTGCTTGTAAATATGTGTATAAATGATTGAAAGCTAAATAATTCAAATTGGTAATATGTCCATTGAGGAGTATTTAAAAAAACTGCAGGGCGATTCAGAGGTGAATTATACGTCGGTAAAGCAATTTATCGAAAGAAATCCTATTCCTGTCGAGGATAAAAACATGATCAGCGAAATAGAAAAAAAGACCGGATTGGTATTTGTAACCGGCGATGATGTAGCAGAAAGGGTGTGTTTTGCAAACAGTTCGGAGTTAAGAGACGATTTTAAATCTTCATTTACCTGTGGTGATATGAAATGTTTTTTTAAGGGCTTGTTATCCCAATTGATTAGAAAAGAGACGCTAATTGAAGATAATATATTCAATGCTGACTTTGATTTCTGGAAATTTGTTGAAGCAGGTAAAAACGTACAATAAAAATCTGTTATAAATTATTTTCTTACCTAAACCCGTCGAACTCGCGTCGCAGTTGTATTTATTTCTAAGTCAATGCGGCGCTCAAACAACGACGGCTTTTTAACGACTACCTTCAATCTTTTTTTTTAACGCATTTTTTTCAAGGCCATTGCCGCAATGCGCAGCAATGGCTAACCTACACAGTCCACCATTGAGCCATAAAACCACTGTCATTCACAGCCCGTTTTGGATGCTGCAAATGACGACTTACAATCACTTTCGTTTCAAATTCTGTAAGAAAACGCACAGTTCAAAAAGAAATTTCTCTTTAATTTTGAGAAATATATTTTATAAATAAACATTCAGGATAATATGATTAAGAAGTTAACCGATTTATTTGGCAAGAAGAATATGGATAAAAAATTGAGGTTTAAAACAAATATTAATTGTGGCGGATGTGTTGCTACCGTAAAACCCTATCTGGATAGTGTGGAAGGAATCGAAGAGTGGGAAGTGGATACCACCAATAAGGATAAAATTCTTACCGTAAAAACTGAAACAGTTTCCGAAAAAGAAATTATGGAAACGGTACAGAAAGCAGGTTACAAAATAGAATCGCTTTGAGGTAGCGCTCAATCAAGCCAACCGATTTTGCTCCGATTTTTTTATGAACCGAAACAAAAAGCAATAGTCTTATGATGAATATCATTGCCTCAAAACCCTCAAACTAAGCTAATTTTCATAAATTTGCGGTTTGAATTTTTGGTATTGAAAGAGTTAACAGTAACAATTGCACAAACATTATTTTTAAAAAATATTCCTTTTTGCCTTTATCGTTTCCCGGCAGAAAATGCATTCCGTATGGCTATTGAAGAAAGCTTTCTGCCACATCAAAAAGACCAAGTATTTCTGATATCGCCATTCCATGAGGATTCTTTGGAAAAGGAACTTCAACTGGCGGTGGTAAATAATGATTTTTTGACCAATGATTTCTTACAGCACATCGAAAAGGTAGTTGTTGGGAAAGATTTTCCAGAAATTCAATTACCTCCCGAAACGACCAAAAAAGAATATTTTCAGAAATTAAAAGCCTATCTTCAGGAGATTCATTCGGGCAAAATAGAAAAAGCAATTCTATCAAGGGTTATTTATGAAGATAAACCTAAAGACTTTAATTTGTTTGATTGTTTTTTAAGATTATCGGCATCATATCCCGAAACGCTTTCTTATCTGCTGGTAACACCACAGTCCGGAATCTGGATGGGAGCCACGCCCGAACTATTACTTGAAAAAAGACAAAACCTGTATGCTGTAATGGCGCTGGCCGGCACACAACCAAGAAATGAATCAGGCAAATATTTCTGGCGTGAAAAAGAAACAGTAGAGCATTTGATGGTAGGTAGGCATATCCAAAGTGTTTTTAAGAATAACGGTTTTAAACTAATTAAAAAATCGCCGCTGACCACAAAAGAAACAGGAAAGGTGGCTCATTTAAAAACCGATTATCTCTTTGAGGATATTCACAAAATGAAGTTGGAATTATTATTGAAAGATCTGCATCCGACTCCTGCAATCGGCGGCCTGCCTGTTAATAATGCTTTAGCCTGTATTTTAGAACATGAAGGTTACGATCGCCGGTATTATTCAGGCATCATTGGTCAAACTGATTTTTCTTCCACCGCCGATTTGTATATCAATCTCAGATGTATGCAGGTAGGCAAAGATAAAATAGCCATTTATACCGGTGGAGGCATTACGGCTGCTTCGGATGCTGAGGAAGAGTGGCAGGAAACCATTTTGAAAAGCAAAACAGTAGCCGAAAAGATAAATCCATCAAAAACAATGAAACTTAATGAAACTATCCGATAAAACAGGCGTTCAGCATATTGTAAAGTCTTTAGCCAGTCTGGGTCTGAAGGAAGTGGTTATATGTCCGGGTTCGCGCAATGCGCCTTTTACCATTTCCTTTAACCGGCATCCTGCCTTTAATTGCAGTAGTGTGAGAGACGAACGAAGCGCTGCATTTTTTGCTTTGGGTAAAGCTATTGAACTAAAACAACCGGTTGCGGTGGTGTGCACAAGTGGTTCGGCAGCGCTTAATTTTGCTCCCGCTATTTCCGAAGCTTATTATCAAAGAATTCCCTTAATTGTAATCACCGCCGACAGACCCAAAGAATGGATTGGGCAGGGCGACGGACAAACCATCAATCAAAGCGACATATACAGAAATTATATCCGCAAAAGTTATGACTTGAATGGAGATGCAGTCAGCAATTCAGATATCTGGTTAGTAAGAAGAAGCCTGAGCGAAGGATTCAATATTGCCACGGTGAGCGATAAAGGACCTGTTCATTTCAATATTTCATTAAATGAGCCGCTATATGTTACCTCAGAAGTTGATGAGGTATCGCCAAGATATTTTAGAGAAGTTATAAGCGATGTGCTAATTTCAAAAGAAGCCATCTCCAATCTTTCGGAGCAATTTTATTCCTGTAAGAAAGTAATGGTACTGGCAGGGCAATATCCCGCAGATCAGTTTTTGCAGGACAGGCTTGAAGCTGTTTCGCATTTCAAAAATTTGATTGTTCTTACAGAATCAACTGCTAATGTGCATCATTCGAACTTTATTGAAAACATTGATCAGTGTATTACTCATTTGAATACCGAGGAAACCGAAGACTTTGCTCCCGAACTTTTGATAACTGTGGGCGATGCCATCGTTTCAAAAAGAATAAAAAAATTGTTACGCGATCATCCGCCTAAGTATCATTGGAATGTTCACCCTTTTGATGCCATGATGGATACCTATCAGTCGCTTACCTGTGCTATTAAAATGGAGCCTGTTTCTTTTTTTAATCAGATAGAATCTTATTTACCAGGTATTATTTCAGATTATAGGGATAAATGGTTGCAGTTAAAAGAAGATAAAAGAACGAAACACAATGAGTTTTGTGCAAACTGTGGTTACAGTGATTTAAAAGCGCTTTACAAGGTATTTGAAGCCATTCCTCAAGATATATCAGTACATGTGTCCAATAGTTCGCCCATCAGGTATGCGCAGCTCTTTGATAATTCACATATTGCCGAAACCTGGTGCAATAGAGGTACCAGCGGCATTGATGGATGTACTGCCACTGTAGTGGGCGCAGCAGCTGCAGCTCGCAAAAAAAAGTTTTTGCTTATTACGGGTGATATGGCCTTTTATTACGACATCAATGGTTTGTGGAATGATCTGGATGTGCAAAACCTGAAAATAATTATCATCAATAATGGAGGCGGAGGCATATTCAGAATTCTGGAAGGGTCAGACCGTATTGATGAACGTGAGAAATTTATTGAATCTGCCATGAATTCAACTGCAGAACAAATGGCGGCTCATCATGGTTGGGAATATTTGGCAGTGAAAGATGAACCGGAACTTGATGCAACGTTGAAAACATTTTTCAGTAATCAAACAAAAAGAACTATTTTGGAAATATTTACGGATGCTGAAAAAAACCCTGAGGTTTTAAAACAATATTGGAATTATTTAAAAGAAAAATAAAATACTCATGAGTACAATTCAATGGGAAACAATAAAAGAATACGAAGATATTACCTTCAAATATTGCAATGGTGTTGGCCGAATTGCTTTCAACAGGCCGGAGGTAAGAAATGCTTTTCGCAATAAAACAGCGGCCGAATTATTGGAGGCCTTGATTTTTTGCCACGAATCTCAGGAAATAGGAGTTGTCTTGCTAAGTGCAGAAGGGCCTTCGCCAAAGGATGGCGTGTGGTCGTTCAGTTCGGGAGGCGACCAGCGCACACGTTCCAAAACCGGTTATATTGGAGAAGACGGTATTACCCGTTTCAATATTTTAGATGTGCAACGGCAAATCCGGTTTATGAACAAAGTGGTAATTGCGGTTGTACCCGGTTGGGCTGTGGGCGGGGGGCACAGTCTTCATGTAGTTTGCGACCTTACCCTGGCCAGTAAAGAACACGCCATTTTTCAACAAAAAGATATGGATGTAGCCAGTATTGATGGCGGCTTTGGGTCGGCATACCTGGCGCGTCAGGTGGGGCAAAAACGGGCGCGCGAAATTTTCTTTCTGAGTAAAGAATATTCAGCGCAGGAAGCTTTTGAAATGGGGATGGTCAATTTAGTAGTGCCACATGATGAATTGGAAAATACAGCTTACGAGTGGGCTCAGGAAATTTTATCAAAAAGTCCGACAGCCATTAAGATGGCAAAATTTGGTTTCAATCTGATTGATGATGGGTTGATAGGCCAGCAGGTTTATGCCGGAGAAGCTACCAGACTGATTTACACAACAGAGGAGGCAAGGGAAGGCAGAGACGCATTTTTGGAAAAACGAAAACCCGATTTCAGCAAATTTCCTAAATATCCATAAAAGAAATTTTATTCTTAAAAATTGAATTGCTATTTCAAAAAATACACGCTTCAGTTTTACAAACCCGGCGGTACTTCTCGAGGCGTATTGCTCAGTAAAGACAGCTATTTCATAATATGCGAAGAAGATGGAAAAAAGGCTTATGGCGAATGTAATCTTTTTACCGGTCTTTCTTATGATGACAGAGCGGGTTATGATGGAAAGCTGAAGGAAGTATGCAAAAGGCTACCTTTAGAAAAAGAAAAGATTCTTTCCGAACTCAGTGAATGGCCGTCAATTTATTTTGGTGTAGAAATGGTATTGAAGGATATTGAAAACGGGTATCGGCAAATCATTTTTCCGCAAGTCATCAATGAGCATGGATTTTCGATTCCTATCAACGGATTGATCTGGATGGGAGAGAGGCAGGAAATGATGGCACAGGTTGTATCCAAATTGGAGGCAGGTTATAAATCCATAAAACTTAAAATCGGTGCGATTGATTTTGAAACCGAACTGGAACTGATTCGTTTTATACGCAAACAATTCAATGCCAATGATGTTGAAATTCGTTTAGACGCAAATGGCGCTTTTGGATTAAATGAAGCGATCGAAAAACTAAAAAGACTTTCGGATTATGATATCAGCTATTTAGAACAGCCCATCAAGGCCGGACAATGGGAGCAGATGGCCGCATTGATCGAAAAATCGCCTATTAAGATTGCATTAGATGAAGAACTGATTGGGGTAACAAACACTGAACAACGGCAAGCTTTAGTTAAAACTATCTTACCTCAACTGCTCATTTTAAAACCGGCGCTCGTTGGCGGTTTTGCTGCGGCAGACGAGTGGAAACGACTGATTGAAGAAAAGGGTGGAAGTTGGGTAATCACTTCTGCTTTGGAAAGCAATATCGGCCTGAATGTAATTGCACAATACACCGCCTTGGGTTGGTCGGGCTATGCACAGGGATTAGGAACAGGGCAATTATACACCAATAATTTTCCTTCGCCATACACAGTGGATGCGCAGGGTTTACATTATCATACCAACAGAAATTGGGATTTTTCTTTATTGTTATGAGCTTCAAAGACTATAATGAACTGATGATTAATGGCCTTCCATTAAAAGGCAATGAAATTATTCGTTATTGTGAAAGAAGTGATTCTGAATATATAAAGAAAATCGGCCGTTTTATTGCTGAATGGCTTGATGATAGACCATCCATAAACCTGAAAACCAGCGGTTCCACCGGCGCTCCCAAAACAATTCCAGCGAAAAAAAATAATATGCTGCAGAGCGCTAAAGCTACTGCCCTGTATTTTGATTTTAAGCCCGGACAAAATGCTTTGCTTTGTCTTCCGGTAGATTATATAGCAGGTAAAATGATGATTGTACGAGCTTTGTACAGCAGATTGAATCTGATTTGTATAGCGCCTTCTTTATCACCACTAAAAGAAATACCGGTAGATCTGGTTATTGATTTTGCACCGCTGACACCCATGCAGTTGCATGGTACCGGCAATACCGGTTCCATCCGAAAAATTCTGCTTGGCGGCGGACCTGTTAGCGCCGAACTTGAACAAGCCTCTCAAAAGCTGGAAGCAGCAATCTTTCACGGATTTGGAATGACTGAAACGCTTACCCATATTGCATTACGGAGGATAAACGGGAGCAATAGGTCGCCGGTGTATCATGGGCTTGAAGGAGTGCGTTTCACAACCGATGATCGGGATTGCCTGATTATTCGGGTGCCGTTTCTGCCTGAACCGATTGTTACCAATGATGTTGTAGAACTGATAAATGAACAATCATTTATCTGGAAGGGGAGGGCAGACCATGCCATTAACAGCGGCGGTATAAAATTATTTCCTGAGGAGATTGAAAAAAAGCTCGGAACAATTCTTTCAAACAGGTTTTTTATTGCCGGACTTCCCGATAATATCTTAGGTGAAAAATTATGTTTGTTTATCGAGGGAATGACCTTTGATATGGAAAAGATGAGTGCATTACGTAAACAAATTGATTTGCTTTTGGGCAAATATGAAAAACCAAAAGAAATCATTTTCATTGATGAATTCCCAACAACTGATTCGGGTAAAATTCAGAGGGGGGAGACTGTTAAATATTTTATGGAAAGAAAATGAATTAAGTACAAAAAAATTAAGTATTTCTTTGGCCTAATTTTTCAACAATTGCCTGGCTTCCTCAATATCAATTTTTGCTTTATGCCCATGTTTTTCAAGCAAAAAAAGTAAGTTAGCTCCATTTAGCAATGTTATCGGCTTCCCTTTTGCAAACTCATAAGAATCTGAACCATAATCTGATGTTGTAACAAGAATTCCTTTTGTCGCGCCCTCATTCATAACCGTTCCAAATAAATCCCTTACTGCTGAAACACCTACCGTATTTGTATAACGTTTTGCCTGAATAACAATTTTCCCGCCCCGTATAGGATCAGGATCAAAAGCAATAGCATCTACACCACCATCACGGCTCGCCTGCGTTACTTTAACCTCGCCTCCATTTTGCATAAATTCTTTCTCAAAAAGTTCCCGTATAAGATGTTCAAAATCTTCCCAATTCATTGCCGCCAGGTTTGTTGCTTCGTCGTAACAGACTGTTTTTGATTCAACTATTCGCTTATCTTCTTTATTAACAATCATAATGGGCTGAACAGCGGCTAAATCAAATAGTGTTGAACTCCCAACTCCTTTCAGCCCTTTGAAACACAATTTTGGGTCAACCTTTTCCAGATTAATTTCATTGAAAACTGATTTCTTAACATAGACCGAAACTATACATTTTGTCTCTTCTTTGCCAGTTGATTTATTAATAGCTGTTACCCAACCATTAAAACTTATTGCGTCAATTTCATTTATGACATCATTTGAAAATATCTCAAATAAACAACGTAGAACTATTTTATAAATTACAGCATCATATTTTTTATTTATTTGATTTTCTGTAAAATGATACTCTCTGAATTCATTATATCTTGCAATATATTTAACGTCTTTTAACGTTGGCAGATCATTCGGAATTGGTAAACTATATTCTATTGCAAGAATTTTATTATCTATTGAATAAAGAGCTTCAATATTTTTTTTAAAGTCAAAAGGATACATTGAATTTTGCAGAATTAAAAGACAATATTGTTCAATAGCAGAAGGCTCTTTATCATTATATCTGATTTTTAAATCCTCTATATTTTGATTAAATGCTTCTCTTCGCTTATAGAATTCCTCTTTACGATTTTTCCATTCAAATTCCTGACGAAGTATTTTTTCTTCCATATTGCTTTTAGTTTTGTTTTAAACCCGAATTTATTTGTTTGATATGAAAATTACCATAAATATTATTGTTATTAATGACATTATGAGAAATATTAAAAACCCTACTATTTCTTTTCGCCTATCTTTTTGTCTTTGTTCAATTTTCAATAATTCTGCTTTTTTCTTTTGTTCAATTTTCAATAATTCTGCTTTTTTCTTTTGTTCAGCTTCTATTTCTATTTTTTTAAGGCGCTCATTTTTTTCCTGAATCCTTTTCTGCTCGGCCTCATATTCTAATTTTCTTTGATGCTCTTCTTCCTCTTGTTTCCTTTTTAGTTCTAATTCATAAATAATCCGCGGATTAGGCTCTAAAAACTCTGAGTAGTCTTTTAAATTCTCTAAATCAAACTTAGGTGCATTTAAACAATCGATTAAAATATTATCAATATCAGTTTGCATTTGAATTGCCCGTTCGGAAAAATCATTATTGTAATTCATAAGCTAAATTACATATCAAAAAGTTGTTTTAAAAATAATTTGTTTTCTGCTATTAAATATTTAAGTTATTTGAAATAACAAAACCGAAAAGCGTTATAAATAGCCTGATATTGAAAATAATAATAATTTTGGTTGTCAATAAAATACATTCAAACCTACGCATCATTCTTTTTGACCTTTATATTAAATGCTTCTGTTAAAGGAAGCTGTCATTTAAATCATAATTAAATGATTATCAAATAATTAATACTATGTTAATCGCTTTCCATGACCTCGGATGTATTAATAATCATGCTGTTCGGCCCAGTTTTCTAATTTCTGTTTTTACTATAATATTCGGAAAGTGCTTTATATTTTTTACAAAAAAAATATTCTTGCGCCTTTTACCAAAAAACTACATTAATTTTATGTAATAATACTAAACTAAAACTTTTTTTGGGGTTGAAAAAAACTATTTCTATTGTAGTACCGGCTTACAATGAAGCAGGTAATATTGTGTTGCTGTTTCAAAAAATATGCCGTGTTTTTGAAGGTTTGCCTCAATATAATTTTGAGGTTATTTATGTAAATGATGGCAGCAATGACAGTACCTGCACTGTCTTACATAAACTGGCCTCGTCTTATAAGAATATTAAATTTATTGATTTTTCAAAAAATTTTGGCCACCAGATGGCGGTTAAGGCCGGTATAGATCATGCCTTTGGCGATGCGGTAATCTCTATTGACGGAGATTTGCAACATCCTCCTGAATTAATTAAGGTTTTAATTGAAGAATGGGAGAAAGGATATGATGTGGTTTATACACTTCGTACTTATTGCAGTGAAGAGCCTGCCACCAAACGCTGGACTTCCAAGCTATATTATAAAGTACTTAAGGTTGTTGCGGATGTTGAAATTGAAGAAGGCAGCGCCGATTTCAGGTTAATAGACAAAAAAGTTGCAGATATATTTAGAAAGATTGAAGATACAGACCCCTTTTTAAGAGGACTGATTAAATGGATGGGTTTCTCTCGAAAAGCAATTCGGTATCAGGCCGATCAACGTTTTTCGGGCAGTTCAACCTACAATTTCAAAAAAATGATGCAATTGGCGGTCAGTGGTATCACCTCCTTCAGCACCAAACCACTTCATATTGCAGTGTACTTGGGTTTCTTTTTTGCAATGGCTTCAATTTTGTATATTCCTTATGTGATATGGGCATTTGTAAGTGGAACCGAAATATCGGGTTGGGCATCTCTAATAATGACAGTGGTTTTTTTTGGCGGCCTTCACCTGGTCATTCTTGGTGTATTAGGTATTTATATAGGAAAGATTTTTAAACAAACAAAACACCGCCCGAACTATATTATCAAGGAAAAAAATTTTTAAATCGTGGTTTGCCTCAGTTTTGATATTGAAGAGTTTGATATGCCTTTGGAATATAAAGGCGTAATTTCATTTGAAGAACAAATTAGTGTTTCACGCAGTGGGCTTAAAATAATTTTGGATCTTTTAAGAAAATTTGAAATCAAAGCTACTTTTTTTTCAACAGTTGTATTTGCTCAAAACAATTTGGATTTAATAAAAGAAATAGTGGGTGAAGGGCATGAACTGGCTTCTCATACCTATTATCATTCAAAATTTGACATTAAGGACCTTTTAAGTTCGAAGCAGGAGTTGGAAAGTCTTTCAGGCAGACAAATACAAGGTTTGCGTATGCCTCGTATGATGCAGGTTGCCGATTCGGATGTATTGGCGGCGGGTTATCGGTACAATTCCTCCATTAATCCAACCTGGTTGCCGGGGCGTTATGATAACCGGCATTTACCTCGTACACTTTTTATAGAAAAAGGATTGATTCAAATTCCGGCATCCGTGTCACCAAGGTTGCGCTTCCCTTTATTTTGGCTTAGTTTTCATAATTTGCCGCTATCTGTTTATTTATTACTTCTCCAAAAGGCGTATCAAAAAGATGGATATTTAAATTTGTATTTTCATCCCTGGGAGTTTATTGATATTAAAAAGAAAGCTTATTGTCTCCCAAAATATACTTGTATCAATACGGGTAATAGAATGATAATTCGTTTTACCAGATTGCTGGAATGGATAAAAAAGAAGAATTATTCAGGTAATACTTTAGAAAATCTTGCCGGTAGCTTCGAAACCAAATAACAAGTTTTCATGTTGGGAGAAAGGAAAAATACAATGTACAGCCTTACTGAAAAAGTATTAGATATTTTTTATCCGATGTTGAGAGGTGTTATGACCAAGCAGGTGTATCGTTTCCTTGCTGTTGGGGGAGTTTGCTTTGCAGTAAATATTCTTATTTTTCATAGTTCTTATCATTGGGTGTATAAGCCATATCAAATATCTACACCATATTTACCGGCTTATATGTTTGCTTTTTTTACTTCTTTGGCGATAACCATATTGTTAGGCTTTTTTTTAAATTATTATTTTGTATTTCATGGCTCTGTATTGGAAAGGCGGGTACAGTTTTTTCGGTTTTCTTATTCTACCCTGTTGGAGGCAATTGCAGGTTATTATTTGATGCGTTTTTTTGTTGAAAAATTACTATGGTTTCCAACCCTTGCGCTCATCGTGAATGTGGCAATCGTTCAAACGGTTAATTATTTTATTCAAAGAGATTATTCGTTTAAAAAATAGATTATCATGATTTCTGTTTATGGATTTTTGACACTTGTTTCTATCCACAAAGAAAATTTGCTTCGCTATTAAACTAACTTGTTTTTGAAATTTCCAACTATGTTTAAGAAAAAACTTTTTGCAAACTATACATTCATAACTATTATTTGGTTTTCGATGGCGGCCATTGCTGTATTTCTGAAATTCTTCAGATTTGATTATAATAATTATAAGATATTTAAAGGCGTATGCTGGCACACTATCGATAAACTGCCTTTATATGAGCCATATCCCGCCGAGTATAATGATGTAAATCACTATGGAGTGTTTTTTAGCGCTATTATTGCTCCATTTGCTATTTTGCCCGATTTCCTGGGTGTGTTTCTTTGGGTATTAGCCAATGGAATGTTTTTATATATTGTAATTCGCAAATTGCCTGTTGGTTTCAGAGAAATTATGATAATACTTTTTATTGTATTGCATGATATGTATGGCGCATCTGAAATGCAGCAATTCAATATTTCCATAGCTGCAATATTGACAGGTGCATTTCTGCTGATTGAAAAGAAAAAGGAAGAATGGGCTACCTTGCTGATTGTCATAGGCTTCTTAACAAAAATATATGGCATTATAGGACTGGCTTTTTTCTTTTTTGCTAAAAACAAAGTACGCTTTGTATGGACAGGGTTGTTATGGTTGGGATTGGGTTTCGTTTTGCCTATGTTATATTCCTCGCCGGAGTATGTAATCACTCAGTACCAGAGCTGGTGGCAAAACTTAATTGACAAAAACAATGAAAATCTGGCATCCTTATTCCAAAATATTTCCATTTTAGGATTTTTAAGAACAACCGGCCTTAATAATGGTTCAGATAAATTAATTATTCTGTCGGCGCTCTTTCTTTTTATGCTGCCATATTTACGATTCGCGCAATATCAGTATCAAGCCTTCAGGTTTCAGTTTCTGGCCTCTGTTTGCTTGTTTGTTGTACTGTTTAGCACCGGTTCCGAGGCAAGCTCCTACGTAATTGCATCTTTAGGAACCGGAATATGGTTTGTCTTTTCACCCAACCCTTATAAATGGTGGAAAATTGCTTTATTAACATTGGCAATCATAGCTTCTATTTCCGGTACCGACATTGTTCCAAGATATATTAAATATACATACATTGTACCCTATTCTTTACGTGCAATTCCTGCGTTTCTAATTTGGATTACATTAATATTGGAGATGTGCTTCTTGGATTACAGAGCCATTAACGAAAAAAAAATTTTATCACAGGCTACATATAAATCTATCGGCGCCATTCATAATAAGTAATAATCGCTATTGCTTGCTATTTATCATTTAAACCTCATTTTTTACAAGTTTAAGTTTACCTTTGCAAAATAATTATTTCTATTTATGAAACAACTGATTGTTTGTACGTTGAGTATATTTATTATGATGAGTGTAGCAGCACAAGTTACATATCCTAAAACTGCCAAGAAGACTATAACCGATCATTATTTTGGTACAAAAGTGGACGACCCTTATCGCTGGTTAGAGGACGATAATGCAGCAGATACCAAAGCGTGGGTAATAGAAGAAAATAAGGTAACAAATGATTATTTGTCAAAAATTCCTTTCAGAAATAAAATAAAAAACAAATTGGAAGAGCTTTGGAATTATCCGAAATATGGCGCTCCATTCAGGAAAGGCGGTTACTATTATTTTTATAAAAATGATGGTTTGCAAAATCAATCCGTATTATACAGGGCTAAAAATTTAACTGATGAGCCGGAAGTTTTTCTGGATCCCAATACTTTAAGCAAAGAAGGACTTGCAGCACTGGGGAGCGTTTCGTTTTCCAAATCGGGTAAATTGGTTGCTTACTCGGTGTCTAAAGCCGGTAGCGACTGGACTGAAATTTTTGTAATGGACGCTGCTACTAAGAAGTTACTGAGCGATAAAATAGAATGGTCAAAATTTGGCGGCGCTTCATGGAAAGACGATGAAGGCTTTTATTACAGCGCATATAATAAGCCGGATGAAAGTTCAAAACTCAGCAAGAAGAATGAGTTCCAAAAAGTATTTTACCATAAGATAGGGGATAAGCAGGAAAATGATAAAATTATATATCAGGATAAGGAACATCCCTTGCGTTATTTTGGAGCCGGACTTACAGAAGATGAAAGATTTCTGATTTTGCAAATTAGCCAGGGAACCAGTGGAGCTGAAATATGGTATTGGGATCAACAGGACAAAAATCAAACTGATTTTAAGCTATTGGTAAAGGGCTTTGATGCGGAGATATCGGTAATTGATAACGATGGTGACAAAATATTGGTAAGAACCAATTTCAAGGCCTCAAATTATCGCGTGGTAGCCATTGATCCAAATAAACCCGAACGTGAAAACTGGAAAGATGTGATTGCCGAAAAGGAAGAAATGCTGCAGGGAGTGGGTACAGGAGGCGGTAATTTGTTTGCAAGTTATCTCAAGAATGCATCTTCAAAAATTTATCAGTATGATTATAATGGCAAACAAATAAGAGAAATAAAATTACCCGGAATTGGAACAGCGGGAGGTTTTGACGCTGAAAAGGAAGACAAAGAATTTTTCTATTCCTATTCATCCTTTGCCACACCACCCTCCATTTATCGGTATGATATTGCTTCCGGCAAATCAACTTTATACAAAAAGACCGAGCTTAAAATAAATACCTCAGGTATTGAAACCAAACAGGTTTTCTTTACCAGCAAGGACGGTACGCGGGTACCCATTTTTCTTACATACAAAAAAGGTTTGAAACTGAATGGTAATAATCCAGTATTGCTCTATGGTTATGGCGGATTCAATATTCCGATGACACCCGGATTTAGTGTCAGCAATGCTTTTTTTGTAGAGCAGGGCGGAATTTATGCTGTTGTCAATCTTCGTGGTGGTAATGAATACGGCGAGAAATGGCATCAGGCAGGTATGTTGCTCAACAAACAAAATGTGTTTGACGATATGATAGGAGCTGCCGAATTTATGATTAAATCAAAATATACCAATAAAGGGAAAATAGCTGTGCGCGGTGGTAGCAACGGAGGCTTATTGGTAGGCGCTGTAATAACACAAAGACCCGATTTATTTAAAGTAGCTATTCCACAGGTGGGTGTGTTGGATATGTTGCGCTTTCAAAAATTTACTGTAGGCTGGGGATGGGTTACCGAATATGGCAGCAGTGATTCTGCGAAATATTTTCCTTATCTGTACAAATATTCACCTTATCACAACCTGAAAAAAGGAGTGTCTTATCCGGCCACACTAATTACTACCGGCGATCATGATGACAGGGTGGTTCCGGCACATTCGTTTAAGTTTGCGGCAAGATTGCAAGAATATCACAAAGGACCTAACCCTGTACTTATCAGAATTGAGACCAATGCAGGGCATGGTGCAGGAAAGCCTACAAGCAAAATGATAGACGAAGCTGCCGATATCTGGGCGTTTGTAATGTATAATTTGGGAATGAAGTATAAAGATTAAATCGGTCTAATTAAAAAAACAATATTCATGAAATATTTTTTGTTGATTTCTTTCCTTTTCGTAGGATTGACAGTTCATGCACAGTCAGAGCCCAACAACTATCAGGTTACTTTGAATCGGATCGGACCATTTAAGATAGAAATGAAAAAAGAAGATGTAGAAAAAATTTTAAAAACCAAAATAAAGACTCCAAATAATAGCAATGCTATTGAATATAACTATGACACGATTTTTGCAGATTACCAAGGCGTAAATTATACGTTAGTATTTTTCAAAAATTACATTTCAGAAACGAAATTTGAAATTGCTTTATTTTCTGTTAAATCTAAATCTCCTTTATTGAAAACAAAGTCGGGTATTCGTGTTGGAGATGATAAAATGAAAATCATAGAAACCTATAAGGATTATGATTTTTATTACTCTTTCATTTACGAAGATGATGGTCAGGGAAATTTCAAAAGGAGTAAAACCAAGTCCGTCATTCAGCTAAAGGGAGAAAACGAAAATTCTTCCCTCTTTTTCTATCTTAATGAAGGTAAAGCTGAAGGCTTTGAAGTTTCTGTTTTTGAGGGATGCTGATAAATTTCAGCCTTTTCTTTACATTAATAATTTGAGTCGGAATCGGCTGCTTCGCCTTTGGCAATGGCCACACCGGCACTGCAACCCAATCTGGTAGCGCCTGCGTTCACCAACTGACGTGCAAATTCATAATCTCTGATGCCTCCTGAAGCCTTTATCTGCACGTAGTGGGGCAGATGTTTTTTAAACAATTCCACGGCATGCACACTAGCGCCTTTTTCGGCATAACCTGTTGATGTTTTCAGGTAGTCAATTCCTGCTGCTCCGTATAGTTCACAACACTTAATAATTTCTTCATCGGTAAGCACACCGCTTTCAATAATGATTTTTATCTTCTTGTTTTTTTCTTTGATCACCGGCATCAGGTGATTGATTTCATTGGCAAGATATTGCCAGTCATTGTTTTTTAGCGCAATCAGGTTGATGACAATATCCAGTTCATCAGCGCCATCCACTATGGCCAAAAGAACTTCAGCCAACTTGGCTTCAATAGCCGAATAGCCAAAAGGGAACCCGATGACTGTGGCAACTCCTACATTTGTGTCCTTGAGTAAATCCTTTGCTTTTTTTACAAATGGCGGAGGCACACAAACCGCTGCAAAACCATATTCTTTTGCTTCGGCGCATAATTTTTCAATATCACTTTCAAGAGTGGTGGGTTTCAAAATCGTGTGGTCAATATATTGTGCAATGCTCATTTCAAAAAAAAATTTTATGTTGAATTTTTAATAGTTAAATCTGATGAATATTTGATATTCAGGTAAAAGAACACCCGACTGATGCCGGGTGTTTCAAAATTTATAATCAACTTATTGTTCTTCCTGAGCTTTTATTTCCTGTAGTTTTACGGTAAAGAAAAGTTTGTCGTTTTCTTTGTCGTAATCTACTACCATTATATCACCCGGTTTCACATTCATGTTCAAAATCTCTTCTGCCATCGGGTCTTCAAGATATTTCTGTATGGCACGGTGCAATGGCCTTGCGCCAAATTGTTGGTCGTAACCTTTGTCTGCAAGAAAGCCTTTTGCTTCTTCGGTAAGTTCCAGTCCGTAACCAAGCGCCTGAATACGCTTCAACACCTGCTTCATAGAAATATCTATAATGCTGAAAATATTTTCTTTGGTCAGGCTGTTAAAGATTACCACATCATCAATCCTGTTGAGGAATTCGGGAGAGAAAGTACGCTTCAATGCTTTTTCTATTACAGCTTTATTTTCTTCTTCTGCGTTTTCCATTTTGGCCGAAGTTGTAAATCCAACGCCTGAACCGAAATCTTTTAACTGACGCACTCCGATATTGGAGGTCATAATGATGATGGCATTTTTAAAATCTACCTTACGGCCCAAACCATCCGTCAACTGGCCATCATCCAATACCTGCAATAAAATATTATAAATATCAGGATGTGCTTTTTCAATTTCGTCCAAAAGTATAACACTGTAAGGTTTACGACGCACTTTTTCGGTGAGTTGACCGCCTTCTTCGTATCCAACATAACCGGGAGGTGCGCCTATCAGACGGCTCACGGTAAATTTTTCCATGTATTCGCTCATGTCTATCCTGATCAATGCGTCTTCGGCATCAAAAAGATATCTTGCCAATGACCGGGCCAACTCTGTTTTACCAACACCGGTAGGCCCCAGAAAGATAAATGAGCCAATCGGCTTCTTGGGGTCCTTCAGTCCTACACGGTTACGCTGAATGGCTTTTACAACTTTCACAATTGCTTCGTCTTGCCCAACTACCATTCCCTTCATATCTTCAGACATTTTGCGAAGTTTTTCAGTTTCACCTTCCACCATTTTTCTTACAGGTATGCCGGTCATGATATTGATGACCTCCGCGATAGCTTCTTCGTCAATGGGGTAGCGTTTATGTTTGCTTTCTTCTTCCCAGTCAGCCTTTGCCTTTTCAAGCTCTTCTGCTAATCTTTTTTCCTTATCTCTCAAGGAAGCTGCTTCTTCAAACTTCTGGCTTTTTACTACTTTGTTTTTTTCGTTTTTGACTTCCTCTATCTTCTTTTCAAGTTCTACTATGTTATCAGGAACATTGATGTTTTTCAGGTGTATTCTGGCGCCCACCTCGTCCATCACATCAATGGCTTTATCAGGTAATAATCTGTCTGTAATATAACGATCGCTGAGTTTTACACAAGCGGTAATTGCGTCATCAGAATAAGTAACACTGTGGAAGTCTTCGTATTTGGATTTGATGTTGTTCAAAATCATAATAGTTTCCTCCACACTTGGCGGGTCCACCATCACCTTCTGAAAACGTCTGTCCAGAGCTCCGTCTTTTTCGATGTACATCCTGTATTCATCTAAGGTAGAGGCGCCGATACATTGCAATTCGCCTCTCGATAAAGCCGGTTTGAATATATTGCTTGCATCTAACGAACCGCTTGCGCCACCTGCGCCCACAATCGTATGCATTTCATCAATGAAAAGAATAACATCTCTGTTTTTCTCGAGTTCATTCATGATAGCTTTCATTCTTTCTTCAAACTGTCCGCGATATTTGGTACCTGCCACTAATGAAGCCAGGTCCAATGAAATGACCCGTTTGTCAAACAAAACCCTACTCACCTTTCTTTGTACAATACGCAGCGCCAGCCCTTCTACGATGGCTGTTTTACCCACGCCTGGTTCGCCTATCAAAATCGGATTGTTCTTTTTACGACGGCTGAGTATCTGAGAAACTCTTTCGATTTCCTTTTCACGACCCACGATGGGGTCGAGGTTGCCGCTTTCGGCTAATTTGGTTACGTCTCTGCCAAAATTGTCCAAAACGGGAGTTTTGCTTTTGCCGCCGGGTTTTGCACCTGTACTTCGGGATTGCTGTGAATATTTTTTTTCATCGTCAAACTCTTCATCGCCTTCTTCACCAAATTCAGCCCTTGGCTCATTGGAGTGCATGATGCCCAGTTCCTGACGGAACATGTCGTAGTCCACATCAAACTGATTCAATATCTGAGTGGCAATATTTTCTTTATTTTTCAAAATTGATAGCATTAAATGTTCAGTTTCTACCATATTACTTTTTAAGGTTTTGGCCTCTAATACCGTAATACGGATTACTTTTTCTGCCTGTTTTGTTAACGGCAAACTATTGATGTTGGCTATGTTTTTACCGGTTTTATCCTTTATAGCCATTTCGATTTCTTTTCTTAATTCGAAAATATCAACATTAAAACTTTTCAAAATCTTTATGGCGGTATTATCACCTTCTCTTATCAGTCCAAGCAGTAAATGCTCCGTTCCGATAAAATCATTGCCTAATCTCAACGCCTCTTCTCTACTGTAAGAAATGATCTCTTTTACCTGTGAAGAAAAATTATTATCCATATTTTAAAGATAAAATATATTATTTACAATATTAACAAATATATTTGGGACAGGTTTATAATTATTTTTTAACACCTGTTTACAAATAAGTATATATATGGAAGTCAAAATTGATACCAAAGAAAAATTTCATGTAATAACACCTACAGAAACAGCATTAACTGCAACAATGACAGATGGTATTAAGGTCGTTTTAAACCCTTATCTGAAAAATGAGGTTAGAAATTTGGTGTTGAATTTAAGTAATATTGAAAATATTGAAGCGGAAGCAGCCGAGGAACTATTACAGATTCAACAGGAGTTTTATGAAAATAATGCCTCCTTTGTGGTTTGCTGTCTGCAAAAAAATGTGGAAGCTTTTTTGAACAAAGAGGAACTGTTGGAGTTGTTTAATGTAACACCTACCGAGAGTGAGGCATGGGATATTGTGCAGATGGAGGAAATCGAAAGAGAGTTTATGGATGAAGAAGAAACGGGAGAAGGAGAGGAGTCGAATTAAAGTTTAATAACGAATTGTTATCATTGCAAGTCATTTTGAATGGGAATCAATTATGTTTGGCGTAACTATTTTAGGAAATAATTCAGCAGTGCCTGCCTTCGGGCGACACCCTACCAGTCAGGTGATTACCACCTCCGGTGGAAAATTCTTGGTGGACTGTGGCGAAGGCACTCAGATACAAATGATTAATTATAAAATCAGACGAAGCCGAATTTCACATATTTTTATTTCGCACCTGCATGGCGATCATTATTTTGGTCTCATCGGGCTTCTGAACTCATTTGCACTACTTAACAGAACTCAGAAATTGACGATTGTCGGCCCTGAAATTTTGAAAACAATCGTTGACCTGCAATTCAAAGTAGCAGATACCGTATTGCCCTATAAATTGGAATTTTTGCCGGTGAATAGTGGCGGCTACATCGCAACGGTTGATAATATTGAAATCAGCAGTTTCCCGACCGATCACCGTATAGAGTGCTATGGTTTTGTTTTTAAAGAGAAAAAGAACCTGAGGAAAATAGATGTACAAAAAACTACTCTATATAAAGTTCCTTATTCTTTTTACCATCATCTGCAGAATGGAGCCGATTATAAAGATGAGAACGGACGTATAATTCCAAATAAAGAATTGACAACCTCTGCCGGATCAGGTAAAAAATATGCTTTCTGTGCAGATGGGCGCTACAATGAAACAATTATAAAGCATATTGAAGGAGCTGATATGATTTACCATGAAACCACCTATTTAGATAATCTGGCTGACAGAGCATTTATGCGTTTTCATTCCACAACGAGGCAGGCCGGCCGGATAGCTGAAAAAGCGTCTGTTAAGAAATTGCTAATCGGACATTTTAGCAGTAAATATGACTCTCTTGATGAATTTCTGAGCGAAACACAGGAGGTTTTCCCTCAAACTCAATTAGCGTTAGA
The DNA here is from genome assembly GCA_023957575.1 of Chitinophagaceae bacterium. GTDB lineage: Bacteria > Bacteroidota > Bacteroidia > Chitinophagales > Chitinophagaceae > Niabella. Next base: position 75,866 of record JAMLGU010000013.1, read on the forward strand.
GGGAGTTACTTATATAATTTAAAAAAAAGAAGAAAAAATCGAAACCCAAAATCTAACATCTAATTTTAAATAGCTGTAGGCTTTAAGCTATAGGCCCTAAGCTATTGACAATCTGCAATCTGCAATTTGTAATCTGTAATTA
>JAMLGU010000014.1 GCA_023957575.1 Chitinophagaceae bacterium
GGCTACCTTGTTACGACTTAGCCCCAATTACCAGTTTTACCCTAGGCAGCTCCTTGCGGTTACCGACTTTAGGTACACCCGGCTTTCATGGCTTGACGGGCGGTGTGTGCAAGGTCCGGGAACGTATTCACCGTATCATTGCTGATATACGATTACTAGCGATTCCAGCTTCACGCAGTCGAGTTGCAGACTGCGATCTGAACTGAGAGAAGTTTTTTGGGATTAGCTTCACATCGCTGTGTTGCGACCCTTTGTACTCCCCATTGTAGCACGTGTGTAGCCCTGGGCATAAAGGCCATGATGACTTGACATCATCCCCTCCTTCCTCGCGTCTTACGACGGCAGTTTCACTAGAGTTCCCAGCGTTACCTGATGGCAACTAGTGATGGGGGTTGCGCTCGTTGCGGGACTTAACCCAACACCTCACGGCACGAGCTGACGACAGCCATGCAGCACCTTACTGGCAGTGTATTGCTACAAAGATGGCTTTCACCATCGGTCTCCCAGCATTCTAGCCCAGGTAAGGTTCCTCGCGTATCATCGAATTAAACCACATGCTCCACCGCTTGTGCGGACCCCCGCCAATTCCTTTGAGTTTCAATCTTGCGATCGTACTTCCCAGGTGGGATACTTAATGCTTTCGCTCAGACACACACAGTGTATCGCGTATGTCGAGTATCCATAGTTTAGGGCGTGGACTACCAGGGTATCTAATCCTGTTTGATCCCCACGCTTTCGAGCCTCAGTGTCAATATATGCGTAGCCAGCTGCCTTCGCAATTGGTGTTCCATGTCATATCTAAGCATTTCACCGCTACATGACATATTCCGCTAACCTCCACAATATTCAAGACTAATAGTATCAACGGCAATTTCCGAGTTAAGCTCGGAGATTTCACCACTGACTTACCAGCCCACCTACGCTCCCTTTAAACCCAGTGAATCCGGATAACGCTTGCACCCTCCGTATTACCGCGGCTGCTGGCACGGAGTTAGCCGGTGCTTATTCATATGGTACCGTCAGACGACTTAGAAAAGCCTTTTTTCGCCCCATATAAAAGAAGTTTACAATCCAGAGGACCTTCATCCTCCACGCGGCATGGCTGGTTCAGACTTTCGTCCATTGACCAATATTCCTTACTGCTGCCTCCCGTAGGAGTCGGGCCCGTGTCTCAGTGCCCGTGTGACTGATCGTGCTCTCACACCAGTTAATGATCGTAGGCTTGGTGGGCCGTTACCCCGCCAACTACCTAATCATACGCACACCCGTCTTCAAGCGCATTGCTGCTATAATATTAAAAAGATGCCTTTTCAACATGTTACGGAGTATTAGTCCAGGTTTCCCCGGGTTATTCTCCACTCGAAGGGAGGTTGTGTACGTGTTCCTCACCCGTTTGCCGGTCTAGGCGCCGGTATTGCTACCAACGCTTGCCCCACGACTTGCATGTATTAAGCCTGCCGCTAGCGTTCATCCTGAGCCAGGATCAAACTCTCCGTTGTAAATGAGTTTTGATACTGACATTTTAAAATTCTCAAGAGAAAATTAACGTGTCAAATCGAATTTATTTCGCTTTGACTTACCTTCGTTTTCGCCTTTGGGCGAATTGAATTGTGCTATTGCTTCCAAACTTTCAAAGAACTTTTCAGAGCGTAATTTATAACTACCAACCCTGAATGTGCTGATATTTGCGGACTTGAACCACCTGCTGCGCCTTAAACGCTATATCAATTTTTATACTTTTTTGAAGAACTTTTGCACCTTACTTGTAGTGCTACTTTCGATTTGGGATTGCAAAGGTAAAACCTTTTTTTCAATTCACCAAATTTATTTTTAAATCTTTTTTCTTAGAACTTCCTGCTTTTTAAAAGCGGACTGCAAAGATACGATTTAATTTTTAAACCAGCTAATTTTTTGGAAAATTATTTTAAAAAATAATTTGCTGATATTGTCTCGTGTAATAAGCGGATTTCGGTAAGAACACCGGAATCATTATGTGTATGTAGTAGTATGACCAGAAGCAATTATGAATGGTTGCATCAGCCATATTTTGTATTCAATTTTTATCAGAGAACTAACCGCTTTTCGCAAACGGAGTGCAAAGATAGAAGTTTATTTGAAACCGGCAAATCTTTTTTTGATTTTTTTTGAAATTTTAGCCCTTTATCGGCTGAATTGCGCGCCCATAGCGGCTTTCAGCCAAAAAATTATTTTTGCTGCTCAAAACCAATAGCTACTTCTATCCCATAGCAGGGTCGGTTATACTATCCCGGCCATTCTCTACCCTACCTGCGTATTTTCTTAAAAACGTACTATTGCCCTTGTCATGTATCGATAAATCATACCACCCTTTGTTCTTTTCCGTATTTAAAGAAACAGATATTTTACCCTTTGCAGGTATTCTTCTTATAACATCCTTTTGACCATAAACATTGTCCTTTATCACTATATGCTTTTCGCCCCCTGTGGTATTAGATATTACCAATACAATGTTTCGGTTGCCTTTTGCCAAATCTGTTCCATATTTACAATTAATATTTAGGCCGATGTCATTGATTAGCCCTTTTAATTCTCTGAAAAAGCCATTTGGCCCAAATAGCGCAAAATGATACCTATTATTATTATATAGAGACAGGGGTATATCATATTGTAACTTCTCCCCTGCTGCTACCCCAAACGACCAGTTATGACCCGGCGATTGAGTATTCCCATAAGGCAAATAGGAATATACCGAAAAAGGACTCCCGCTGGCACGATCGCCAAACAATGATTTACCTGCCTCAAATACAAACTCCATCTTACCGTTTCTCACATTTCCATCAGCATAAAGCTCATAAGGCAGCCATGACGATGGTTTTATTCCATCTTCCTGCGAAAAATAACCTTTGGTCAGTGCAAAATCTGTCTGTAGTTTATCAATTTCAGCATCTGTAAGCGGTACACTTTCTTTAGGAATGGGTTGATATTTGGCTTCATCAATTCTGCGAAGAAAAGCATTGCGCTTCAGATATTCAGGTTGTACAATCTTTTCGCCGTTATAGGGTCTGAATACGGATGACAAATCGCCACATACAGCCCGCCGCCATTCGGAAACATTATCAAGCCTTAGTTTTTTACCTGTTTTTCGCGAAGCAAAGTCTTCGATAAACTGCACACAGGAGGTGTGATCAAATATCTGAGAATTGACAAATCCTCCTCTGGACCAGGGGCTTGCCACTACAAACGGTACCCGGTACCCCAAACCAATGGCATGTTCTCTGGCATTTTGGGGTGTGATCCCCTTCTGATTGATTTCATCATCCATAGTTACAAATTCTTTTGCAATATTTTTTATGGAATTTGAAACGGCACCGGTTTCACTTTTTCGGAAATCGGGCGCTATGAATGGCGGCACATGATCAAAATAGCCGTCATTTTCATCATAAGTCAGGATGAAAATCGTCTTTTTCCATACTTCTTCATTATGGGTGAGGATATTCAACACTTCTGAAACGTACCAGGCGCCAAACCAGGGAGCGGAAGGATGGTCCGAAAAATATTGTGGCGCTACCAACCAGGAAACGGCCGGCAATTTCCCTTCCTTTACATCTCTTCTAAAATTGGCCAAAATGTCTGATTTGGGCGCACGCATCTTTCTTTTAGTGCCATGATCATCATATTCAATTATTTCCGTACTGTAGTAATCGGGATCAAAATCGTTGATGCAGAATGCATTATCATGTAATTGTTGGTCAAATGCCGACAATTGCGCTGCTAATTCTTTCTGACAATGCTCCAATTCCTGTTTATAATGTTTGCGTTGGCTCCTTGAGCGATTCAGCACTTTTTTTATCTGTTCATCGTCAGGAGATTTATCTGCTCTTTCCTCAAGGTCTGCTATGGCATCTTCATATTCTTTTATTTTGCTTATCACATAGGCTTCGTATTTTTTGGATCGCCTAACCCTGAACTGGCTAAACCATTCCAAATCATTGTCCGTAAAATTACTTAACCAGGGCTCGTCCTCATCGTTCAAACCTGATGGAAGGCTGAGTTCATTTTGATACACCTTCCAACTGATACTGTTTTCCTGTAAAAGTTCCGGCAGGGTTTTCCAGTCCACCTCGGCGCTGTAGTCCGCCTCGCTATTACGAACCAATGCAGGATGTTTGGCCAATCCGTCTTTGCGCAAAGCGCCCGACCAAAAATACAGGCGATTGGGTGTGGTACCGGTAAGTGAAGAACAAAAGTGCTGGTCGCAAACTGTGAAAGCATCAGCAAAAGCATAGTTAAAAGGCAGATCCTCCCGGTTATAAAACCCAAGTGTCATCGGTTCGCCTTCAAAACCCTTATATCCTGTTTTCTTTGCCAAAAGCCATTTGTCATACAAACCACCATTGCGTGCATCTACCTGATCTTTCCATGCATGAGGTAAACCTCCCATCCAGGTGATTTTTGTGTTTTGCATATCGAGCCTGAAAGGCAGATAAGACCTTCCCCTTTCATCGGTCTGTAACCACACCGGGTTCCCGTTTGGCAATCTCAGTATATTTCTGTCATTAAACCCTCTGACCCCTCTCAAAGCGCCATAACAATGGTCAAAAGAACGGTTCTCCTGCATCAGCAGTACAATATGCTCCGCATCCTTATATGTAGAACCTTTGGCGGGATTAATAGAAGCGGCTTTTAAAATAGAAGCCGGCAGACCTGATAAAATACCCGCGCCACCAGCCAGCAAACCAGTATTCTTGATAAAATCTCTTCTTGAAAAATCTATTGACATATTCTTTTATATCGTTTTAAAGGAGGTTCAAAAATTAGGTATGAATCCTTACTTTCAATTAACTTTTGTGCAAAGGGCAATCGTGATTACTTTTGCAGTATGACAAAATTATCGGTAAATATAAATAAAATTGCAACATTGCGCAACTCCAGAGGTGGCGATAATCCGAATGTAGTGAAAGCAGCTATTGATGTGCAAAAGTTTGGTGCAGATGGTGTAACGGTTCATCCACGACCCGATGAGCGCCATATCCGTTATCAGGATGTAAGGGATATTAAAAAAATCATAACTACTGAATTCAATATAGAAGGCAATTGTACCGAAGACAAATTTGTACAATTAGTATTGGAAACCAAACCCGACCAGGTAACATTAGTTCCCGATGGTCTTGGACAACTAACCTCCGACCACGGATGGGATACCATCAAGAATCAGAAATACCTGCAGGATATTATTAAGGTATTTAAAGATGCCGGTATCAGGGTGTCCATTTTTGTAGATCCCGATGAAAAAATGGTGGAAGGCGCCGCCGATACAGGTACAGACCGTATAGAACTTTACACGGAAGGTTATGCAAGAAACTACCCCCAAAATAAAGAAGAAGCCGTAGCTCCATACATCAGGGCAGCGATAAAAGCCAAAGAATCGGGTATTGGATTAAATGCCGGCCATGATCTGGATTTACAAAACCTCCAGTTTTTCAGAAAGCAAATACCCTGGTTGGATGAAGTAAGTATCGGCCATGCCTTAATTTGTGATGCCATCTATCTGGGATTGGAAAACACGGTACAATTATATAAAAGACAATTAGCAGAATAGTTTTTATTTTATTAACAAACCTTTTAATCTATTTCTTCGTCAATCGTTTGACAAATGAAGGAAATGAGAAAATTTTTTATTACCATACTGTTTTTAGGAGGTTTTGTAGCTGCCAAGGCGCAATCGGTGGAGAGTATCCATTTCAATTTATATACAGACAGTTTAAAAAAGGGCACACATAATTATATTAATATAGATGGCAAAATGAGCGATGGATCATGGCGGCCATTAACCAATAAGGAGTTAAAATTCTCTTCAGATTATGGAAGTTTTGACGGAAACAGTCTTGTACTTCCCGAAAATCCGACAGTAAAAAAAGTAACCGTTACGGTTTCTCTGAAATCGAATCCTCAAAAAACCAAAGAAATCACCATCTGGATTAAGCAAAAACCTGATCCCGACTTACCAAAGTACGACCCTGATGTATCTCCGAAAAGAAAAAGAGGTCCCTTTTTCTGAGAAGTTGAGTTAATTTTTATCCCGTGCAGCTTTAAATTCTGAGCTTTCCTTCCAGGCAGGCCATTTGTTACTCATTGCTAATTTGTGGCCAATCATGAAATAAAGTTTCAGGTCTTCTGCAGCGCCTTCAAAAGTCCAGGCCGGATTATATTCATCTGTAGGTTTATGATAGGTACTGCCACCGTACTGTCCCATTCTGCCCATAACTTCATTTTGTTTTTTCACAACATCTCTTCCGCTTCCGGCTACTAATGCGGGTACGCCTGCTTTTACAAAATTGAAATGGTCTGAGCGGAAAAAACCGCCGCCTGTGTCATGGCCTCCCTTGGTTATATACCGTTCCAGAAGCGGGGCCATCTCAGCTACATCATCCTCCAGATCATTTTGTCCGGCGCCGCCAATGTAAATATCTCTGGTTCTTTCATTTACATTCAATACATCCATATTGATATTGGCAACTGTTATTTTCAAAGGATAAATCGGGTTTTCGGCATAATATTTTGAACCCAGTAATCCCTGCTCTTCGGCTGTTACAGCCAGAAAGACAATAGTTCGTTCAGGTTTAATTTTCAATTTTTTAAAGTTTCGGGCCAGTTCCAGCAATCCTGCAATACCAGTGGCATTGTCTAATGCGCCATTGTAAATAGAATCGCCTCTTTCGTCGGGAATACCAATTCCCAGATGATCCCAGTGGGCTGTATAAACAATAACTTCATCGGGGCGTTTGGTTCCCGTTATCTTCCCGATTACATTCTGAGAAGTGCTGTAGTGGGTAGAGACATTTGCCTTTAAAGAAAATTTCAGCCCCAGATCTAAAGGCTTAAAGGTCCTTTTATTGGCGCTTACAATCAATGAAGTGTCTTTCCCTGCTGCTGTCAGAATTTTTTTTGCTGCATCTGCCGACACCCAACCTGCCAGGTCAATATGCGGTTTTGGATTGTTTCTTTCATCCAGATAAAGGTCATCTCCATTATTGGAAGTTTGCACCACGCTGAAAGGATATGAAGCGGCAGCCGTATTGTGAATTATAAAACAGGCTTTGGCGCCTTGCCTGGTAGCCTCTTCAAACTTGTAAGTCCATCTGCCATAATAGGTCATGGTTTTACCTTTGAAAATGGTAGTATCTTGTGTACCATAGCCCGGATCGTTTACAAGAACCAAAACCACTTTATTTTTTACATCAATGCCGGCATAGTCGTTCCAGTCATACTCAGGCGCTACCACACCATAACCCGCGAAAACAACTTCGTCATTCAGTTCAATTTCAGGCTTAGGGGTTTGCGCAAGCAGTACAAAGTCCTGCATGTACTTTAGATCAAACTTTTGGTTTGCAGATGAAACCGTAAGGTCGGTAGTATGCGTGATTTTCGTTTCCATCATTGGCACTGCCTGAAAATAACTTTTGCCGTTTCCGGGTTGTAATCCTATTTTTTGAAACCGGGTTTTCAGATACTTCAAGGAACGTGTTTCGCCCAGAGAAAACGGTTTTCTTCCCTGATAATAATCGGAAGAAAATTCTTTAGTATCCTTTTTTAGGTTCTCAATACTGATATTGGGAATGATCGGAATGTACTGTGCCAAACTTTTAGAAGAAAAAAATACAGCTAAAGCAAAAATGAATAATCTCATGCAAAACGCGTTTTAGATTTCACGAAATTAGTGAAAATGAGAGAGTAACTTAATTTTTAAATTAAAATTTTTAATACTTTCTTATCCATCACAAAGCCATCCAAGATAACCGGTTAATACTTCAATTCAATCCTGTTATTTCTTCTTTCCACATCTGCCATACGGCGCGAAGGATCAATCTCTGCAACACGAATATCCATCAACTTCTTCGATGTTTCTATCGTGTAGGTGCTGCTCGTCCAAAACCAGGGGGCATACACTTTTCTGATTTCGTCTTTATTTTCAGAGGGTTTGGCATGAAACATTAAATCAAGGGGAATGTAATGCATCTCTTTACTTCCATCTTTAAATGTGAGCTGAAAGTCAATTGGCATTGGCATCAGGCCATCATTTCTCAATCGTATTTTTGTTGTATTATTTTCTTCCCAAAGGCTGTCAATAGCATAGTCTATGGTGCGTGTGGATTCAGTCCAATAGTATTGATACCAGTCCAATTTGGCGCCGCTCACTTTTTCCGCTACTCTGATAAAATCATCGGGTGTCGGATGCTTAAAAGACCATTTTTTATAATATTCCAACAATATTTTATCTCTTACTGAATCGCCTACGATATAGCCCAACTGCTCCAGAAACATAGCCCCTTTTGAGTAGCTTGCCATACTGTATGCCAAATTCGTATTAAAGAAATCAGAAGGAGTGTTTAATGGCTCTTCTAATCCGGATTTTACTACGTTAAAATAATTAGTGTATTCGGGAGTCTGAACCGAATCCGGCTTATTGGTAAGAAAAGCTTTTGCCAAATTATCGGCATAACTGGTAAAACCCTCATCCATCCAGGAATAACGGTTTTCATTGCTGGCCAATATTCCATAATACCAATTGTGCATCAACTCATGCAACCAGGCTCCGGGGCCTGCAAGTAAGGTAGCCATCGGGTATTCCATGCCACCATCGCCTCCTGCAACAAAAGAAAATTGTTTGTAAGGATAAGTACCGAATTTTTTCTCTATGAAGGGAAAAACTTTTTCGGCATTTACCATAATTTCCTCCCATTTATGCGCCGGATATTTATCAGTCGTTTTATAAAGCAGGTGAATAGTCAGATCTTTTCGTATTTTTTTTGATTGATGAACAAACTCCGGATCAGCTGCCCACATAAAATCATGCACATTAGGTGCAAAAAATCTCCAAGTTAATTTGTCGCCTGCCGGGCGTATTACTTTTATTCCCGGTGTTTCATATCCATAACCTATTTGTTGTGGATTGGTAAGATAGCCGGTTCCACCCAGAATATAATTTTTATCAATGGTGATATTTACCTCAAAATCTCCGAAATTTCCATAAAACTCACGTCCGATATATGGTTGCGGATTCCAGCCATTTTTATCATACACGCACATTTTTGGATACCACTGGCTCATTGAATACCGTACTTTGGTATCAGGGTTATCTCGCCCTGCCCTTCTGATGACCAAGGGTACCTGAGTTTCAAATTCCATTTCAAAAACCACTTTCTGTTTTGGCAATATAGGTTTGTTCAATGAGACTATCATTACTGTTTCCTGTATTTCAAATTTTTGTGGAATACCATTCATCTTTAACGAGCCAATTTTCTGATATCCGGTTTCATCAGGTTTCAAATAAGCGATCCGATCCTTTACACGTGGGTCCCAGTCTTCTTCTTTGCCAATTAGCAGCCGACCCTGCCTGCGGCTTCTTTCGTCCATCATGCTGCCCGGCTGAAAAGCATTCCAGTACAACTGATAAAACACTTTGTGTAAAGTGTCAGGAGCGTTATTCGTATATTCCAGCCTTTGTTTGCCGGTAAAGCGATTGTTATTTACATTCATATCAATATCCATTCGATATTTTACATGCTGCTGCCAATATCCGTTTTGCGCGTAAAGTGAATTAAGCAGCAATACAGAAAGAAATATTATTAAAATTTTTAAACGCATCATTTTATACCTTTTGTTTTGTTCCGTTGATTATTAAAGATTGAACCATTGTAAAAAGGGTTTAAACATAAGACAATTTTTGATTTTACACAGGGTGTGCATAAAAAATTAACAGATATTGTTCAATTTATTAATATACTTGTGAAACACAAGTAACATGCTGAATCAAATTAAACAATGGAGAAAATATACGGGAGAATATCTGGACCGCTTCATTGAAGAAGAGGTTAAAGGTGTAATTCTCCGCGAACGAGAATTGGGACATCAATTGAAAGTGTGCATCGGTACCGACAGCCAGGTAAAAGGAGTCGAAACAGAGTTCGCAACCGCCATTGTCTTTGTAAGAAAAGGGAGCGGAGGTTTTATGTATCATCACAGTGAGGTATCACGTGAAAAAATGACGATTACTCAACGCATGATGACCGAAGTTGCCAGAAGTGTGGAAATTGCCTATCTGCTCAGCGAAATGTTATCGGCTTACAAGGTAGATATGGAAGTACATGTGGACATCAACACACAGCCATGCTTTAAAAGCCATGCTGCACTAAAAGATGCCATAGGATATATAACAGGTATGGGTTTTGCTTTCAAAGCAAAACCTGAAGCATTTGCAAGTACCTGCTGTGCCAACAAGATGGTTCAATAAATACTATTGTCTGCTTTTTCTACATCCCGACTTTTTGATTATTGGAGCTTCTTAGTAATCCGGAGGGTGTCTCAATTTACATAAAAACACTTGTTAAAGTATATTATCTTTCAAGAATGCGGTTTACATTTGTCCAAAGGATTATTTACAAGTTTTTATGAAAATAGCAATAGCACAACAAAATTATCATATTGGCAATTTCGAACTGAATGTCCAAAAAATTATAGAAGCAGTAGAAAGAGCTAAACAAGCCGGGGTGGACTTAGTTATCTTTTCGGAGTTAAGTGTATGTGGCTATTTTCCAAAAGATTTTTTAGAATTTGATGACTTTATAAATAGCTGTTATATTGCGGTTGACCAAATAAAAGAGCATACAGAAGATATTGGCGTACTCATCGGATCACCCATAAGAAACCCCAAGCCGGAAGGCAAAGACTTGTTAAATGCCGCATTGCTCTTATATCAAAAAGAAATAAAGGGAGTTGTCAATAAATCACTTTTACCCACTTATGATGTTTTTGACGAATACCGGTATTTCGAACCGGCATACGATTGGAATGTATTGGAATTTAAAGATAAAAAGTTGGCGGTTACTATATGTGAAGATATCTGGAATATGGGCGAAAACCCGCTATACCGGATTACACCAATGGAGGAGCTGATTCAGCAACAACCGGACTTAATGATCAATCTCTCTGCTTCGCCGTATAATTATGCTCAGGACACCGTGCGCAATAGTATTGTAAAAGCACATACCTTAAAGTATCGTTTACCGATGATTTATTGCAATGCAGTGGGCGCACAGACAGATATCATTTTCGATGGCGGCAGCTTAGTATATGACAGTTGCGGCTATAAAATCTTTGAAGCAAAATATTTTCAAGAAGATTTCTATATCGTTGATACAAATGATTTAATCAAGCCGGAGCATTGTGCCTCTGCCCCTGAGTCTGCGGTTTATTTTTCGGCTTCAGAAGTGGGAAATGACAAAAACGTTATTGACTATTTGACCGAAGAAAAGAATATCTCTGAAATTTATAATGCGCTGATTCTCGGAATCAGAGATTATTTTTCAAAGATGGGATTTACAAAAGCCATTTTGGGCTCCTCCGGTGGAATAGATAGCGCAGTCGCCTTAGTTTTGGCAGTGGATGCCTTGGGCAAAGAAAACGTAAGAGCCGTATTAATGCCATCACAATACTCTACAGAACATTCTGTGACGGATGCAATGCAATTGAGCATCAACCTTGATAATCCTTACGACATCATTCCCATTAAAAATATCTTTGAGGCCTTTACAACAGAATTAAAGCCCGTTTTTAAGGATTTACCATTTAGTGTGGCAGAGGAAAACATTCAAAGCCGCAGCAGAGGAAATTTGTTAATGGCCATCTCCAATAAGCTGGGCTACATTTTGTTAAATACTTCAAACAAGAGTGAATTAGCTACAGGATACGGTACCCTGTACGGCGATATGGCAGGTGGCATTTCTGTATTGGGTGATTTATATAAAACACAGATATACGCGCTCGCACACTATATTAATCGTGAAAGAGAAATCATTCCCAACCATATCATCACAAAGCCTCCATCTGCCGAGCTAAGACCGGGGCAAAAAGACAGCGACAGCCTGCCTGATTACTCCATTCTGGATACTATTTTGTTCGAATATATTGAGCATAGATTAGGCCCTAAAGAATTAATAGCTAAAGGATTTGACGAAAAATTAGTAGCAAGAATTTTGCGTCTTGTGAATATGAATGAATATAAAAGGAATCAATTTTGCCCTATCCTCAGAGTAAGTTATAAGGCATTTGGATCGGGACGGAGGATGCCGATAGTCGGGAAGTATTTAAGCTAAAAAATAACAATGCTCAAAAGAAACTTTAAAACCAATTAATCAGTAAAACCGAAAATGGCAAATTCAATCCCCATAAAAACAGCAGAAGACATCAAACAGTTAAACGGTAGAATAGAAACGGCCAGTGAATTCATAGACAAGCTCCGACAGGAGGTGAGCCATATCATCATCGGCCAAAGCCACATGTTAGACAGGCTATTAATCGGGCTGTTGAGTAATGGTCATGTGCTGCTTGAAGGCGTACCCGGGCTGGCTAAAACACTGACGATAAAATCATTGGCGACCGCTATCAGGGCCAATTTCAACCGAATACAATTTACTCCCGATTTGCTACCTGCAGACGTAATCGGTACGCTCATTTACAATCAGCAACAAAATGAATTTGTAGTGCGCAAAGGTCCTGTTTTTGCTAACTTTATATTGGCAGATGAAATAAACAGGGCGCCTGCAAAAGTGCAATCAGCATTATTAGAAGCCATGCAGGAAAAGCAAGTAACCATTGGCGATCAAACTTATAAATTGGAAGAACCCTTTCTGGTATTGGCCACACAAAACCCATTAGAACAAGAAGGTACTTACCCACTGCCGGAAGCACAAACCGACCGATTCATTATGAAGGTTATTGTAAATTATCCCGACATTGAGGAGGAAAGACTGATTTTAAGATCCAATGTGGAAGCAATGGCGCTACCTGCTATTAACCCGGTTGTGAGCTTGCAGGAAGTAATTGAAGCAAAAAATTTGGTACGGCAAATTTATCTTGATGAAAAGGTAGAGAAGTATATCCTTGACATCGTATTTGCCAGCCGCTATCCTGAAAGGTTTGGCCTTGATACACTTAAACCTTTGATTTCTTATGGCGCTTCGCCCAGAGGCAGTATCAATCTGGCCATTGCAGGTAAGGCCAACGCATTTTTAAATAAAAGAGGTTTTGTAACTCCCGAAGATATTCGAAATATCGCTTATGATGTGTTGCGACATCGCATCGGACTTACTTATGAGGCAGAAGCGGAAGAAGTAGATACGGAGAAGATTATAGAGGAAATATTAAAGAAAGTAAATGTTCCTTAAATTGTTCTAAAAATTTAAAAATAAAATTCACTTAAAAATATAGTTTCTTGCGCAGCAAACAGGAAATACTAAAAAAGGTACACGTTCTTGAAATAAAAAGCAAAAAACTTGCCCGCGAGTTGTTTACGGGCGAATATCACAGCGCTTTTAAAGGCAGAGGAATGTCGTTTAAGGAAGTGAGAGAATATACCCCCGGTGATGACATCCGGTTTATTGACTGGAATGTATCTGCAAGATTCGGGCATCCATACAGTAAGCTTTTTGAAGAAGAACGTGAACTTACAGTAATGCTGCTGATTGACATCAGTAACAGTTCTTTATTTGGTACCGTGTATGGGCGTAAACGCGACACTGCAACAGAACTGGCGGCAGTTCTTGCCTTTTCGGCGGTGGCCAATAACGATAAAGTGGGCGCTATTTTTTATACTGATAAAATTGAATTATTTATACCGCCCAAAAAAGGCAGGCAACATGCCTTATACATCATCAGGGAAATGATTGCACTTGAACCAAAAGGGAAAAGTACCCAAATAAGCACTGCGCTCAAATACTTTAATAATATTATGAAAAGAGCAAGTATCGCTTTTGTATTGAGTGATTTTTTGGACACGGGTTTTGAAGATGCTTTGCGCATTGCAGGCAAAAAACACGATCTGATTGGCATAAAAATATATGATAAAACCGATATGCAATTACCGGATGCCGGTCTTCTTCAAATAAAAGATTTGGAAACAGGAAACGAAAAATGGATCAATTCCGGCAGTCCATATATTCGTAAGAAATATGAAGATGTCTTTTTTGAGAAAACAAATGAAGTTGTTTTAATGTTTAAAAAAGCCGGCTGTGATCTATTGCATTTAAAGACCGGTGATAATTACGTGAAAGTGCTTCAAAAATTTTTTAGAAGCAGATCGAAATAAAAAGCAATTAACGATGATGAATAAATAAAAATGACGCTTAAAAATAATTTTTCTACATATCTTTTTTTGATTTTTTTAACTTTATTAAGTCAGTTCGTATTTTCCCAAAATACTACTATCAATGCCTATACCGACAAAAGTAAAATTTTGTTGGGAGAACCTCTGTTACTTACGATAGAAGTCAGATCCACTAAAAACGAAAATATTGAACCCATAAAACTCGACAGTATCCCTCATTTTGAATTTTTAAAAAAAGACAGTTTTTCTAAAGCAAATGAAAACGGAGTTTTTATTCTTAGACAATTTTATAGAATTACAAGTTTTGATTCCGGCAAATGGGTGATACCTCCTATCCCTTTAAGGCCCAATGTAAAAACTCCAAGCATTTTGGTTGAAGTAGGCTATACCGATTCTTTTGACCCTACCAAACCCTATCATGATGTACAAGATATTAAAGAGGTACCTTTTGTGATGCAACCACAATATGAAAAATGGTGGTATCCCGTAGCATTCTTATTAATCACTCTTACTATAGTCGTTTACTGGCTTACCGGCCCCAAAAAAGAAAAGATAAAGAATCCGAAACCTACTGAAGCTCCTTTTGATAAAGCACTAAGACGACTTAGGCAACTGAAAAACAGCGTGAGTATAACCGGCGATTATCAAGAACTTATAGAAATTTTCAGAACTTATATTAAAGAAAAGACGGGTATTGAGTCGTTGCATCAAACTTCAAATAATCTTATTTCAAAACTTGATATTGTTTTTTCAGACAAATCAAAATATAAAAATATTTCAGAAGTTTTGTATCTCGCTGACTTCGTAAAATTTGCCAAATACCAACCCGATAAAGAAGAATTGGATTCGGCAAAGATAATTATTGAAGACGCTGTCCGGTATATTGAAAATGAATATGAAAAGACATATATTAATAATTCAGAAAAAATATTGACAGAACAAAGCCTAAATGATGCGAACCAATGATTTATGATTGGCTTCAAAATATCAAATTTCTTTGGCCTGAAAATTTTATTTTTCTGGCGATCATTCCTTTTTTGATTTGGGATCATTTCTCAAAAGGCAATTTAAGGCAAGGAACATTCTTATTGTCTGACACTTCGCGAATTAAGCATATCGGTTTCAAAACCCATTTTCGTCATCTGCCTTTTATTTTAAGACTGATTGCCATTACCTGCCTGATTATGGCCCTGGCAAGACCTCAACATAATACGAAAAACAGTAGAAGTATTGGCGAAGGAATTGATATCGTTTTGTGCTTAGATGTAAGTGGCAGCATGGCAGCCAGAGACATTCATCCCAATAGATTGCAGGCGGCTAAAGATGTAGCAATTGAATTTGTAAAAAACCGTCCTGTTGACAGAATCGGTTTGGTTGTCTTTTCTGGTGAGAGTTTTACAAAATGCCCGATAACACCCGATAAGAAAACTGTAATAGAACAAATCAAATCGCTTGAAATAAGGGATGGCGGATATCTGGAACAAGGCACGCTCATTGGAGAAGGCCTTGCCATGTCGGTTAACCGTATTTCCAAAGGGAGCGCCAAAAGCCGTGTCGTTATTTTACTGACCGATGGAAAAGAAGAAGCGCCTGAGACCAGAATCATTGACCCCAACTCAGCCATTGAAATTGCAAAGGCAAATAGCGTAAAAGTTTATGCTATTGGCATGGGTGGCGGCCTCGAAGATACCGGAGAACAATTAGTGCCGGGCGGTGGTTTAGTGAGAGATTATATTGATGAGGAACTTTTACAAAAAATAGCAAAGGAAACCGGAGGGAAATATTATAGCGCTACAGACAAGGCCAGCTTGCAGGCTGTATATGCCGACATTGATAAATTAGAGAAAAATAAAGTAGAAATAATTAATTATCAGGATACAATAGAAGTATTTATCCCATTGGTACTGGCTGCCTTAGGTTGGTTATTTTTGGAAGTGTTGCTTCGATATACTATTTTAAAAAAATTTCCATAGTTTGGCAGTATTTATTTAATAATTTTAACACTTGAATTTATTGAAGATGAAAAAATATTTTGACCTGAGATTTTTATGGATTTTTTGTTTTTTAGTTTCATTATCTTATTCGCAAGCGCAGGGCATTGCTAATAAAATAGAAAACTATGCAGTCAAATACAGTCCAGAAAGAGCATATATTCATTATGACAAACATACCTATACCCCCGGTGAAATGATTTGGTTTAAAGCATACCTGCTCAATGAGTTACTGCCGGCGGAGGAAAGCAAAACATTTTATGTAGATTGGATAGATGACAACGGAATTATTTTGCAACACACAGTAGCTCCATTAATTAATGCCACTGCCAGGGGACAATTTGAAATACCTGCAGGTTACAAAGGGAAAAATATTTCGGTAAGAGCTTATACAAGATGGATGCTTAATTTTGATTCCAGTTTTTTATACTCCAAAACGATACCTATAATAAATAATGATTCTGCCGGATCTCCTCAGAAAATATTAATCCAACCTACCATTGATTTTTTCCCGGAAGGTGGCAACCTGATTGCAGGTGTTAATTCAAAAGTAGCTTTTAAGGCTACCGACCAATGGGGAAGACCGGTAAAAATAAAAGGCGTGGTATTGGACGGTGCTGGTAAAAAGATAGATAGCATCAAAGTAATACATGATGGAATGGGATATTTTTTTATCACTCCACAAACCGGTGTAAAATATAAAGCAAAATGGAGCGATGAAAAAAAGGTGGAGCGAACCACAGAACTACCTGAAGTTAAACCCGAAGGAGCTGCCTTGCAGGTAAAAATACTGCCTGACAGCAGAAATTTCAACATCTCCTTATCGCCGGGACTGGCTCAAAAATTAGACACGGTGCACATAGTTGGAACCATGTTTCAGCACACTGTTTTTATGTTGTCAAAACCGACAAACGCTAAAGAAATCGGAGGCATTTTACCCATTCATAATTTACCTTATGGCATACTCACTATCACTGTTTTTGACAAAAACTGGCGACCACTAACAGAACGCATAACTTACATTAATAATAATGCACAATTTACGGTGAAACCCGAATTTGAAGTAGAGCGCTGGGGACTTAGTTACAGAGCCAGAGATGAAGTGAGAATCAAGGTACCCGATTCACTTGCATCAAATTTATCAATAGCTGTTACAGATTTGGCTATTGGTGTGGACAGTAGCGAAAACATTATTTCAAGACTGATGCTCACAAGTGAATTGAAGGGAAAAGTATATAATCCCGCTTATTATTTTTCAGACAATTCGGAGAAAACTCAACAAAATCTTGATTTAGTAATGCTTACTAACGGATGGAGAAGGTTCAATTGGGAAGCTATTGTATCGGGGAAGATGCCACCTCTCACTTATACGCGCGACTCCACTTTTATGTCGCTTTCAGGTAAATTGATGGGCGTAATGCCTGCTCAGATTGGCAATGGCGCTGCCATAGTGGTAATGATGAAACAAAAAAATACAGAAGGAAATATGTTTTTGATGCCGGTTGACCGAAATGGCGTTTTTAATGACCCTTCTATCGTAATTTTTGATACTGCACAGGTTTATTATCAAATTCAGGACAAATCTTTGAAAGAAACGTCTGTACAATTTATGCCCTATAGATTAAGAACCCCAACGGTAGGAAAGAATTGGGGAGAAAAAATATTTCCAGATACTACAGGCAGCGCTTACCA
Organism: Chitinophagaceae bacterium; assembly: GCA_023957575.1. Taxonomy (GTDB): domain Bacteria; phylum Bacteroidota; class Bacteroidia; order Chitinophagales; family Chitinophagaceae; genus Niabella. The sequence goes on from JAMLGU010000014.1 coordinate 17,824, forward strand.
TAAAGACAGGTCGGGCGAGGCTTTTGCCAATTCTGAAAAATTGAAATATAAAGAATTAGAAGCGGTAATTGTATCTGCCAAGGGGAAATCAAAAACACAATTGATGGATGAAAAATACACCTCCGGCATGTTTGGCGGCGATGGAATACAATTTGACTTAGTAAACGACCCTTTTGCATCCAGTGCGATTGATATTTTTACTTATCTTCAGGGAAAGGTTGCAGGACTACAAATCACCGGGCAAGGACAAAATGCTACACTCAACTGGCGTGGTGGCTCGCCTCAGCTTTACATTGATGAGATGCCCGCCGATGTTAACTTTGTTTCTTCCATCAACGTCAATGATGTAGCTTATATTAAGGCTTTCAGGCCTCTGTTTATGGGTGGGTTTAATGGCGCTAATGGTGCAATTGCCATTTATACCAGAAGAGGAGACGACATCAGAATGGAGTCGGGCAAAGGACTTCCGGGCAGTAAAGTAGAGGGCTATACCGTAATTCGCGAGTTTTATTCGCCTAAATATTACAGTAGAGACGTAGCACCTGGAGCAGACAGGGATGTGCGTACCACTATTTACTGGAATCCAAATGTTTTGATAGACCCCAAAAAGAAGGAAGTGGTTTTATCTTTTTATAACAATGATGTTACCGATGCCTTCAGGGTTATTATTGAAGGAATGACATCCGATGGCAGATTAATTCATTATATGACTACAATGGAGTAAAAAAAATCGGGAACAAGGATAAATTTCTCAAAATAGTTTTATTTAAAAACCTGTGTAACCGGTCTGCCTATCCACACCTGTGGTTGCTTAAGGTTGAAAACATAGGCAATAGTGGAGGCAATGTCGAACTGCATCATGCTTTCATTGATAACATAACCTTTTTTAATATTTTTTCCGGTAATGATAAAAGGGCTTTCCATCTCCAGCATGGTTTTGCCACCATGTCCCTTATTGATACCGCCATGATCGGATGAAAAAATGATGATGGTATTATCATACATACCGCTTTCCTTCAATCCGTTTATTATTTTACCGATATAACCATCCAGTTCGTGCAATTTTTGATAATATTCAGGTGTATTGTGGCCGATGCTATGGCCGACATGATCCGGATTATCGAAAACAATGGCAGACAAAGTGGGTTTTTTCTCTTTAAGATATTTAACGGCCATCTCCGTCAGAAGGGTTGGATTTTTCTCGCTTTCTATTGCCTGAGCATGGTAATTAACCGATAGTGTGTCCACCAAATATTTAATACCATCCCATTCGTACATCACACCCATTTCTGCTGTAGGCACTGCCTCACGAAGTAATGAAAATACGGTAGGAAATATTCCATGTTTGTTGAGTTCACGCGATGGGAGCTCCGGCGTTTTTGACCCCCACTCGGTATATCCGTGCAATTCGGGACCTGCTCCCATAAACATCGAAGCCCAGTTGGCAGCGCTGGAAGACGGCAATACACTTCTTTTCTTCAAAGTATAAGCGCCATTTTTCATCACCTCTTTCAGCACAGGCATATCTGCCTTTTCCATACTGTAAGCGCCCCAGCCATCAAGTCCAATCAACATAACATGCTGTGCCTTCCAGTTCTTACTTTTACCTTTATTCATTGATTTTTGTCCGTAACTATTTGTAATACAGAAGGACACTAACAACATTACTGCCAAAAATTTCTTACTCATTATTTTCTATTTTATAAATTTTATTGCTTTATTATAATTTCAGTTTAAACTCAGCCAGTACTGCCTTATGGTCTGTGGGCCAAACTCCGATTGGTTTTATAAAAAAATCTTTTGAAGTTTCTTCTACTCTCTCATTATAAGCAATAGATCCCGAGGGGCCGACAATCATCGCTGCCAAAGGGGTTAATTTTTTATCAGGCAAATAATAGATAAAATCAATCCGCTCACGTTCATCTGCCTCTGGCGGCCAGGTAAGTTTTGAAATTTCTTTCAATTGATTATCAGCCGGAAATGTAAACCCCGGGTGTGTAATCGGGTTAGGATATATTACCCTGTACACATCTTTATATCCTGCTTTTTCGAGCATTACCGAAACATCCCATGGAACCACAGCGCCACGATGATCCCAAAGATTTTTGGTTGCTTCAGTCCAGTCAAGATGTGAAGGCTCATTGAAATCGCCGCCTAAAAATACCAATCTGCCCGCTTTTTTATCCTTTTCAGCTTCGGCTATGAACAAAGCAATGGCATCATCGCGCACAGACAGTCTATTTAGATACAGAATAGAATCTACATTGGTAACCGGTGGCCTTTTCTTCCAGGTGCTTCCATCATATCCCAACACATCATAGTAAGCACAATTTCTATAGTCCAAATGGCAGGTATAAATGGCAATTTCTCTGTTTTTTATTTTTGTAATGGCTTTATAAACGCTTCCCCTGTCATTTTCTAAAGGGAAAACGGTGATACTGTCCATCAACGGATAGCGACTCAACAGGCCCGAATCGTTCGAAAAAAAAGAATAATAGATTTCCCGCGCTTTCTTAAGGCTTCTGTAATCCTGTCGCAAAATCGTGTATTTTTATAATTCCTTACCTCGCTCAACATCACAAAATCGGCATCGCTGCGTACAATTTCATCAGCATTAGCATCAAAACCTCCATCCACCATAGTGCCTTCTTGCCAGATATTAAACTGGAGTACTTTCAGGGTTTTTGTTTTTCCCCAAACAATATTTGTAAAGAACAGTAAAAAAACAAAGAATAATGTTCGCAGCATCTTTTTCATAATCTGCAAACCTACCAAATAATGATTTATAATAAAAGGCAATCGCCCCTAATCTGATTAATATCATGGATTGAGATCAGAAAAGCGTTTTATTCTTTCAAGATATATCCATAAAAAAACCCTGAAACCGATAATTTCAGGGTATAATATTTTTAGTATCTTGATTAATAACTACTTAGCGGGAGTTGCAGGAGCCGGAGCAGGCCCAGGAACAGGAGCGCTGAATGGCGCAGCCGGTTGTGCGGGTTGCTGTTGAACCGGCATAGTGCCTACATCCTGTAATCTTCCTTTTGGCTGATTACTTTTTCCACCCGAAATGAAGAAAGTAGCCAACAAGCTTAATACGCCAATGATGGCTGCAAAAATCCAGGTTCCTCTTTCCATCACATCATTGGTTTGTTTAACGCCCATAAACTGACTGCTAACGCCGGCAAAAGTACCGGTCAAACCACCGCCTTTAGGATTTTGTATCAAAACTATAAATCCTAAAACAACGGATGCAATAATTATTAAAATTACAAACAATAATATCATAACTTATTTTTTAAAAAATCAATTTTGGCTGCAAAATAAGCGCTTTTAGCGGGATTTAGCAAACTTAATTTTTGATATACTTCAATTGCCTTCGAAATTTCGTTTTGTTTTACCCATACCTGCGCCATTGCTTCGGTAATGGCATTTTCGCCGCTAACCGATTTTTCGGCCATATTTTCAATTTTTCTATCTTCTTTCAGGGTATAAGTAGCATATACTTCTGCCTCCGGCAGACGCCGCATCTGTTTAAGCCAGGCTGTAAAACTCATGAGCTGCTTGCCAAAACGATCATTATCCCTTTGCTCCTCACTTAATTTAATACCTTGGGAGGCGAAATAATCTACTGTGTAATAAGGAGTAAAAGTAAGCTCGGCAGTTGCAGGGTCAATAGGCTCAATCTTTAACTTCGGAATTTTTACCTCTTCTTTTTCCGAAATTTCTGCTGTAGAATCAATAACTTCTTCTTTCTCAATCATTTGCGAACTATCAATCTTATCCTCTGTTTTTTCTTCGACTTTTTTTGTTACTGATTGAGGAATTGTTGGCTTAATAGTAAACAAATAATTGATTAACAACGGGTTATCAAAATAAAGTAAGGTTTTCTGCCACTGATCTTCATAACCCGGGCTGCCTGTTTCTCTAAGTTTTTGGGCAAATAATAGCTGTGCCGATGAAGAATAAGGATACCGGTCGCATAGACTTTTGACATCTTCCAGACTACATTCGCTGAAACTCTTAGATAAAAAAGAATTGGCTATATCATTAAGCAGATGTTGCATACCGGCTACCAGTTAGAAAATATTCGGTTGAAAATATCATCAGACAAATCTCTCAGCATTTCCGATTCAAGACTTTTTTCGGCTTGTTGCAAAGACATACTGCCTGCATATTCAAAATTTCTTGACACGGATTGCGGCTGGCCTCTTTTTCCGGCTTTTTTATCATCTACCACCACATTGATGTTTACGGTCAGTTTATTTCGGTTGGCCTGCTGATTAGAAACGCCTGCTGTACTAAAGGAATAACCGGTAATGATAGCTTCTATATCCCAATCGGCATTCTCGCTGTTGGTTTGCTTCAACCGGGTATTGCTCACTATTTTCTGACGCAGTTTTTCGGTCAATGCTGGTGCCAGTGTTGGGTTTACATACGGAGCTTTGTTTTCTATATATTTCACTCTTACCACCTTTATACTATCAGGAATACTAACATCTTTCAATTTATATACCCCACACCCCGATTCGGTAATGATAAAAAATAGTGCCATTGCGGCAATTCCGATAAAAAATAACGGTTTATAAATCTTCGATATCATATTCTTTTAATTTTCTGTACAAAGTTCGTTCACTGATGCCTAAATCCAATGCGGCATCCCTTCTTTTTCCTTTGTGTTTTATAAGCGCTTTGAGGATGAGTTCCTTTTCCTTTTCAATAATATTCAGCACTTCCTCCACTTCTTCATGTTCCTGAAATTCATTTTCATGTATAACAGGTGTATGATTGGCAACCACAGGTTGTGTTATTGGAAAATGTACCGGCTGAACCACGGGTTGCAAGGTTTCGGGCGATGTTTTGATTTGTCTTATATTATCAATCAATTCAGCATGTTCGGTGGCGAGTGAAGGGTTTTGGAGCACCTCAAGGAACATCCTTTTCAGTTCATTAACATCCTTTTTCATGTCAAAAAACAGCTTGTACAACAGCTCTCTTTCATTCTGAAACTCATGTTGATCCTGCGGTGAAATCACCATTGGCAACCTATTGTTAGAATAAGGTTGTAAATATCGACTCAGCTCCTTGGCGCCTATAGTTTTATTTTCGGATAATACAGAAACCTGCTCGGCTATGTTTTTTAACTCCCGAACATTGCCCGGCCAAGGATAAGATATTAATAGTGTTTTTGCCTCATCATCTAATTGCACTGAGGCAGTTTTATATTTGTGTGCAAAATCAGACGCAAATTTTCTAAACAAGAGTACAATATCATCTTTCCGGCTGGCTAATGAAGGCACACGAATGGGTACGGTACTCAAACGATAGTACAGGTCTTCGCGAAACTTATTTTGCTGTACTAATTGCAGCAAATCTTTATTGGTAGCAGCCACTACCCGCACATCGGTTTTTTGCACCTTGCTCGAACCCACGCGAATGTATTCTCCCGCTTCGAGCACCCTCAACAGCCTTGCCTGTGTACCTAATGGAAGTTCTCCGATTTCGTCCAAAAAGATAGTACCGCCATTCACCGTTTCGAAATAACCTTTTCGGGCATCCACAGCGCCTGTAAAAGACCCTTTTTCATGACCAAAGAGTTCAGAATCAATAGTTCCCTCGGGTATGGCGCCACAGTTGACGGCTATAAAAGGATTATGCTTGCGCGAAGATAAAGTATGTATAATGGAAGAAAAGGCTTCTTTACCCACACCACTGTCACCTATTATCAGCACTGTCAAATCCGTGTTGGCTACCTGAACCGCTACCTGAAGTGCATAGTTCAGCTCTGGTGAATTACCAATTATTCCAAACCGATTTTTTATTGATTGTAAATCCATTATTTAATTACTTTTTACTAACTCTTGTAAAACCACCATTTCTCCAAACAAAGTAGCCTGCGTGCAATCATTAATTTTCACCTGCACATAATCACCTTTTTTAACATCGTGATTTTTCTTAGGAAAAACAACCACCTGATTCTGCGAGTTTCTGCCTACCCAATCTTCGCTGCTTCTTTTACTGTCGCCATCAATCAGCACTTTGAAGGTTTTACCGATATCTTTTTGATAACTGGCTAATGAGAGTGCATTTTGCTTTTCGATAATTTCCTGAAGCCTTCTTTTTTTCACTTCCAATGGTACATCATCGGCATAGCGACGTTCGGCCAGCGTACCCGGTCTCACGCTGTAAATAAACATATAACTCATATCATATTTGCTATAGTCCATTACACTTAGCGTGTCCTGATGGTCGTTTTCATCCTCAGTGCAAAAACCTGCAATAATATCGGAGGTAATGCTGCAATCGGGCAAAATTTCTCTGATGCGGTCTATTTTGTTCATATACCACTCTCTGGTATAAGTTCTGTTCATCAGTTGCAAAACTCGGGTAGAACCACTCTGTACCGGTAGATGTATGCACTTACAGATGTTCTCATAAGCAGCCATCGTATAAAGCACTTCATCCGTAATATCTTTGGGATGTGAGGTAGAAAAGCGAACTCTCAATTCAGGTGATATTTTAGCCACCATTTCCAACAATTTGGCAAAATTAACAGCGCTGTCTGTACTGTTGCTGTTCGGATTATAATAATAGGAATCCACGTTTTGGCCCAAAAGTGTAACCTCCTTATACCCGTTTTCAAATAGCTCGGTACATTCTCTGATAATACTTACATGGTCGCGGCTTCTTTCTCTGCCTCGCGTGAAAGGTACCACGCAAAAGGTACACATATTATTACAACCTCTGGTGATGCTTACAAAAGCCCCTACCCCGTTGCTGTTAAGTCGCACCGGTGAAATATCGGCATAAGTTTCCTCCCTACTCAGCAGTACGTTTACACTTCTTTGGCCGCCACTTGCTTCCTCTACCAATGCTGGCAAACTTCGATATGCATCCGGACCTACCACAATGTCCACTAATTTTTCTTCTTCCAGAAATTTGGATTTCAACCTTTCGGCCATACAGCCCAAAACACCAACCAGTGTGCCAGGCCTGGTATTCTTTATCTTTCTAAATTCTGTCAGCCTTTTTCTTACGGTTTGTTCAGCCTTTTCCCTTACAGAACAGGTATTGATGAATATCAAATCTGCCTCTTCCACATTTCTGGTAGCTCCAAAACCCTCTTTGTTCAAGATGGCAGCCACTACCTCACTATCTGCAAAATTCATTTGACAACCGTAGCTTTCTATGTAGAATTTTTTTTCATATTTATTAGCATCTAAGGAAAAAGGAGCAAAACTTTCACCCTGCCTTGATTCATCGTGTATTTTTTTAATAGGAATGTCTAACATTTTTGTTTTCTTGATTTATATAATTGAGGAGCGAAGATACAGAAATATAGTATTTTTATGACAGTATGACAGTACAAGATTTGTTAAAACAGAATTTCCGGCTACCCGATAATTATTTAATAATCAGACAATCAATTGTTTAGGTGGAAAATGAACAAACAGAATAAAAACCTCGACACTCACCTCAAGAAAAAATATTTTTTAGGGCTTTGCATTAAATCAAGCAAGTTATTTTTTAATGGTTTTTGCAATGGCGCTGCTCACCAATTTCTCCATTATAAGATAGGCTTCAATAGTGGGATGCACTCCATCAGCGGCATATTTCTCCGGCAAGCCGTTTCGCTCGTCCCTTAAAGCAGTATGAAAGTCAACATAAATGATTTGATTAGCAATGGCATAGCTTTTAATCAATTTATTCAGATCTATTATTTCATCAGCAGGTTTAAGTTCTTTTCTCCAGCCAAATTCATACGCCGGCAAAACCGAACATAGAATCACTTTTATTTTATGGGCTTTAGCCAGTTCGCACATCGAAATTATATTCTGCATCACGTTAGGTAAGGAGATATAACCGTTGTTTTGAGCAATATCATTTGTCCCTGCCAAAATTACCACAGCTTTTGGCTTCAGGTTAATAACATCCTGCCTGAATCGAACCAGCATTTGCGATGAAACCTGGCCACTAATTCCTCTTCCAATATAATTATTGTTTACAAAAAAATCGGGATGCCTGGCTGCCCATCCTTCGGTAATAGAATTGCCAATGAAAACAACTCCGTTCTTTTGAGTCGTTTTGTTAGCCTCCTCATATTTTGAAAAGTTTGCCCAATCATTTCTTTTTTGGCCAAAACCGTAATTAAAAACCATTATTGCCAATACAGAAAACAATATTTTATTCATTTTTACCAGTTTTCAATTTTTATTAATCTATTTCTTTTCCCCATCCCCAGTTCAAAAAGACCGGCATTGCCCTGCCCCATGTTGTTACATCGTGCCGTCCGTCTTCAATTTCGAAATAGGCAATGTCTTCAAACCTGCAGCCTTTATTAATTATTTCATGAATAGTATCATAAGTATCTTCAATAGCATCAATAATCCCATTATTGTTTCTATCCTCCGCCTCATCTAATTTTCCACACTGGAAGAAAAATTTCAAGCCGGCGGGCAGTTTCCCATTTCTGATTTGCTGCTGCATGATGCGATGCTCATGATCCCGATAGGCATCATCATCCTCATCCTTGCTCCGCCACCAAAGCGAACCAGAGAACACGCCCACCTTTGAAAAGATATCAGGATGGTTCCAAACAATGTCTAAAGCGCTTAAACCACCCAAAGAAAAACCGGCAAAGGCTGCTTCGGTAAAATTTTTAACCCTAAATTTATTATATGTAAAGGGCAAAAGTTCCTTCACTATAAATTCAGTGTACAGCCCCGATTTGGCGCCACGCCCCACATAATCTTTTTCGGCAGCTACTCCATACTCCATTTTGCGTTCTTCATTAGCGCTTATGGCCACACATAGCAAGGGTTTCAGTTTTTTTTCAAAACAGAGTTTATTTAACATTCCTGTAAAATTCATTGCAGGCATGTCCTGACCATCATTGATCAACAACAAACTCATTTCAGCAGTAATATCAAAATGTGTAGGAACAAAAAAGTTGACTTTTACATCCCTTTTCAAAAAAGCAGAAAACAAAGTAACTGGTTCTGCCTTTATGCAAGCGTTGATAATCAATTCCATCCTGCCAAAATTACACAATTGGATTTTTTGAAAGAAAATATTTTCAAAATTCAATAAAATTCAACATTATTTGGTTTATGTCAAATAAAAAAATATATTTGATTGAGAATTATAAACCAATTTAAATCATCAACAAAATTTTAAGAAATGAAGAAAATAGGCATACTGCATGGAAAAGAAAGGTCTTTCCCCGAAGCATTTGTAAACCGGGTGAACAGTAAAAATGTAGAAGGAATTTTGGCTGAACCGGTTAAGATAGATAAAGCACTTCAGGGACAACCCAGCGGCTATGCACTGATAATTGACCGAATTTCGCAGGATGTTCCCTTTTACAGAACATGGCTCAAAAATGCAGCGCTCACCGGCACTGCCGTAGTAAACAATCCGTTTTGGTGGAGCGCCGACGACAAGTATTTCAACAACTGTCTGATGACGAAAATTGGCGTTCACGTTCCTCAAACAGCTATTCTTCCCTCAAACGCCATGCCCGATGATACTTCCGGCGATTCATTTAGCAATCTGGCTTATCCCTTGGATTGGGATGGTATTTTTGCCAAAATAGGATTTCCCGCTTACATGAAGCCATTCGCCGGTGGCGGATGGAAAAATGTGTATCGCCTAAACAACAAAGAAGAGTTTTATGAAAAGCATAACGAAACCGGGCAACTCGTAATGTTGCTACAGGAAGAAATTGTTTTTGAGGAATATTATCGCTGCTATGGAATTGGTGGAAAATATGTAAGAATCATGTCTTATGAGCCCAGAAACCCCCATCATTTAAGATATCAGGCAGATTTTGCGCCTTCGGCAGAAAAAATACAGCAAATGACAGATATTGTATTGAAAATAAATGATTACTTGGGCTATGATTTCAATACTGTGGAGTTAGCATATCGAAACGGTGTGCCTTATGCAATAGATTTCTGCAATCCTGCACCGGACGCAGATATCAATAGTGTAGGACAGGAAAATTTTGACTGGGTGGTTGAAACAGCCGCCAATTTTGCTATTGAACGAACATTAGCTAATCAGGAAGGCATGGACAACCTTACCTGGGGAAAATATGTAAAGCAAAGCGCAAATAAACAAAGTCTGATTTAGTAAAATGCATATCCAGAATGCAATTGTTCCAATTCAGATTTTGTAACACAAATCGTTGAAAATAATTATAGATAAACAATGGACATCAATTATAAAAGCTTCACCTTAGGAGTAGAAGAAGAATACATGGTGCTTGATCCGAAAACTTATGAGCTGAAAAGTCATGAGCAAAAGATTGTGCAGGAAGGGCAAAAGATTATTAAAGACAAGGTAAAGGCCGAAATGCACCAGGCAGTAGTTGAAGTAGGCACCGACATTTGCCAGGATGTGGATGAAGCCTATAATGATGTGGCTGTACTGCGAAAAACCATTTATGACATCGCCGATGGACAGGGCCTTACCATAGGCGCTTCGGGCACGCACCCTTTCAGCCTTTGGCAAAGCCAGCTGATAACAGACCATGTAAGATATAATGAAATCATCAATGAACTGCAGGATGCCGCCAGAAGCAATCTGATTTTTGGCCTCCACGTTCATGTGGGTATGGAAAGCCGCGAAATTGCCAACCATATTGCCAATTCAACAAGGTATTTTCTTCCCCACATTTATGCGCTAAGTACCAATTCGCCATTTTGGGAAGGAAGGCTGACGGGCTATAAATCATACCGGACCAAAGTGTTTGATAAATTTCCCCGCACCGGCATTCCTGATGCATTTGGAAGCATTGAAGACTACGACAACTATGTGAAGATGCTCATCAAAACCAATTGTATTGACAATGCAAAGAAAATATGGTGGGACTTGAGAGTTCACCCTTTTTTCAATACGGTTGAATTCAGAATTTGCGATATCCCCATGACGGTAGATGAAACCATTACATTAGCCGCGCTGTTTCAGGCAGTTTGTGCCAGAATTTACATGCTTCGAAACAAAAATCTGAATTTCATTCAATACTCACGAGCGTTGGTGAACGAAAATAAATGGCGCGCCAGCCGGTACGGAATTGATGGATACTTAATTGATTTTGGCAAACAGGAAGAAGTAAATACACGGGCATTGATATATGAGTTGCTTGAGTTTATTGATCCGGTGGTAAATCATTTGGGAAGCAGGCACCGCCTCGATCATGTACTTAAAATTTTGGAAAATGGCACCGGGGCCGATCGTCAATTGAAGGTATTTGAAGAAACAAAAGATTTAAAGAAAGTAGTCAAACACATTAATGATAACTTTTTACCAAAATAATAAACCTTGTTTATTTATTGAGTTTATCTCGAAGCCTGAATTACTTTTGAACCAATCGTTTTTCCTTTAGAATCAGTAGCAGTGATTTTTACAAACAATTTGCCATTATATGTTTTAATGTTTTCTCCACCAGTATTTTTTTTAGAGCAATTTACAAACCCAAAAAGAATTATACAAAAGCAGATCAACCATCTGCTTTTTTTATTTGAAACCAAAGCCAGACTCAAAAAAAGGAAACTCCACACCGGATATAGCGCCAAAAATCCGGCATTAGAAAGATTGTAATCAAAAGAATAATTTGTCAAATCATTAGCATTACCACCTGTAGCCAGCGTATTTACACTGCCCACTTCAGAAAAATTACCGCCGTCAGGCGAAATGAATATGCTGAACTTTACATTATTTCTTTCCTGAATGGTAGCCCAGCTAACATGCAGTTTGTTGCCCTGAATGGTTGCATTTATTTCCCCAAAACTCAGCGGAAGAAAAGCCGGATAATAATTACTCGCCAGGTCTGCGCAATAACTGATTTCATTCTTATTTTCAGGACTTGTATAAATTATTGCTTGGGGCACAATATCACCTCCATCAGGCTTGAAAACATACAACATATTTGCAACACCCGATTTGTAACCACCGGTCACATTGGTAAAAGACATTTTATCTACACTTATCAGCAATTGACCTTCGCTGCTAAAAGCGATACCCTCTGCATTATAAGTTTGAAAATCAATAAAGCTACCGCCAAAATATTTCGGGTCATATTTGATGGGTTTACCGGCTGCTTCGCTGATTTGCCAAAGCTTAGATAGCACTATGTCGCCGCCTTGTGCAACACCCATCAGGGCCTTCGCATTTATGTAATAAATATATTGATAACCCGTGAGCCCATCCAGCACCAAAGCATACAGATTACCAAAAAAATCGAAAGCAAGGTCTTTAACCTCTATTGTGGTTAGGTCTGCTTTTAATATATAAGGTTTTGATTGAAGGTCGGTAGCGCTGCCTGATGAATTGGTTTTAAATGTGGTAACATAATTTTTACCATCAATCACCGAAAAAGCTGTTACCCATGCCACATCATTTTTATCAATAGCCATGCCTCTTACTCTTGCATCTGAACCATTACCCCCATTCAGGCTGATATTGCTCAGTGCACGATTAGCTGAAAAATTATTTTTAGTATTATAAGAGTTTACATGAAAATTATCGGTAGCTATTCCTTCTACCGAATACAAAAAATCATATTTATTTATTCCGATATGGTTTATTTCTCCGCTAAGTGATGAAGAAGCCGGGCTAAAAGACCCCTTGTTTGAGGATGGAGTAAATGCTATTTGCTCTAATCCATTGGGAGCAACCGTGCCGGTAGTGGAACCAGAAATGAAGATATCATAAAAGCCATAAATCTTATCCTGACTATTCGTTAAAAAACTTATCAATAAAAAAAGAAGTATGGTTAATGATTTCATAATGATATTATTGGACAGTTCTATTTCAAAATAAGTTAATTTTTCAACGAATTACATTTGCTCTCATGCACAAATTTAAAATAAAAAACATGCCTGAATAAATATTTTTGCCCGAAGCCATTCGTCCTTAACCTAACATTTATAATGATTTTCTTTTTATTCAAATATTTACGTAATTTTATAGTACTAAAATAAATATTTGTAATGACAACACATAATGAGGACCATATAATCGTAATAAGGACTTATAATGATTTGGGGAAAGCCACATCGGCTAAAGAAAGACTGGATGAAGCAGGTATTAAAGCAATTATGGACGATATGGATGTGATGGGGCTTACGCCTACCGCCGGTATTGACATAAAAATTTTTGCTGCTGATGCTGAAAAAGCAGATGAGATATTGAAAGAATTAGATTAATACCGAAAACTTTCTTTTCACCCTCATCCAACGTTTGAGCAGTTTGGAGTGGCGGCATTTTTGGTGCTAACTTTCGACCGAAGACGAAACCCTAAAATTAAGAAGAAACTTTAATTCAAAGTCGTTTCCTGCTGCTTTTGCCACCACTAAGTAGCACCGAAGGTAAACAAGCAGTCATGTTCGCGTTATTTTCTATTGGTTGTTTGTGATAAGTTCATAGATTAAATCTGATAAAATTTGTATATCACTTTCAATTGTTCCTTTCATATATCTTTCGTAAACCCCTTTACGATCGGGCGGGTTAAGTATCAGCTTCAGTCCTTTTTCTAATGCAAGAAGCCTTAAAAATTCTCTTTGTGCTCGTCCATTTCCCTCTCTAAATGGATGGAGGTAGTTTATGTTGTCTAAAATTTCTGCTAATTTATTGGCTAACTGCTTTTTATCATTTTTAGAAATTTCTTTATATTCTGATACTAAAGAATCGATGTATTTGAAAGCATTGTTAAAATAGGTTGTAAGAAAAAATTGTTTCCCGTCTTTACTAATTTCAACTTTTCTTTTTTGACCTGCCCATTCGTATATATCTTGAAAAACATATTTATGAATTTCAAAAAGGGTTTCTATTCCTTTGACTCTTATTGGTTTTTCATATAATTCTTTAAGTCGTTTTGTAACGGCGCTACTTTCTACGAAAATTAATTCATCAGCATTTGAAATATTTTGTAAATTTCTTAATATTCCTGTATTAGGGTCAATGTATGTATAATTAAGGTCAATATATTTATACGAATTAGACATAAGCTTTTTGTTTAGCAAAAGCTACCAATTCGTTTAATGAAATTTTGCCGGTAACGTAGTCTCGAATAATCTCAATTCCTTTTGGAGTAGGCTTAAAGCCTTCAAACATATTGCTTCCCAATGCATTGGCTGTACTTTCCAGAGTTTTCAAGTCTTTGAATTTTACGCCCATTATAGTTAGATTATTTCGGTCTATTTTTATTGTTTTATACATTCTTTTCAAATTTCGATGTTATTGTTACAAATTTACGATTTTTTCTTTTTCTTAGTTTTGTTTTCGTTATTGATTGAGACACAACACAAAAATTACCAAAAACGAAGGGTGTTCTTTTTATTCAAATATTTACCATATTTTTAAATAACATAAATATTTGCAATGACAACACATAATGAAGACCATATAATCGTAATAAGGACTTATAATGATTTGGGAAAAGCCACATCGGCTAAAGAAAGGCTGGAAGAAGCAGATATTAAAGCAATTATTGACGATATGGATGTTATGGGGCTTACGCCTACCGCCGGTATTGACATAAAAATTTTTGCTGCTGATGCTGAAAAAGCAGATGAGATATTGAAAGAATTAGATTAATACCGAAAACTTTCTTTTCACTCTCTTCCAACGTTTGAGCAGTTTGGAGTCGCGGCATTTTTGGTGCTAACTTTCGACCGAAGACGAAACCCTAAAACTAAGAAGAAACTTTAATTCAAAGTCGTTTCCTGCTGCTTTTGCCAAGCGAGCTGTTGGGTTGCAGGTGTTGATCTGTCCGTTTTTTATATTTTTTTGAAGCGTTGGGAAATTCTTAAACCAGTTTTTCTACATTGGCTTTACAAGTTCTTTGGCAAAGTTTGGTTTTGTGCGGTTGGCTTGTGCGACTTTAACAAATGCAGAGCATTCACGAACACCAATAAAATAAATAATAAACAACGTGAGTAATTGCTTGCAAATAGCGTTGGCGTTATTGTGGCTTCATCTATGGCGTTATTGGCGTTATTATGGCGTTATTGTTCCTGTCAAATAAAAATAAGAACCTGCTCCCTTTGTTTCAGAACTGTTAAATACTTGTTTTTCAACTAAATCAGAAAGTTCTCTTGATGCTGTTCGTTCACTAATTGTATTCAATGATTGATACTCCTTATTCGTAATCTTGCCTTTCTCCTTCACATATTCAACCGCTTTTAATTGTCGTTCGTTCAATCCAAGGTTGGTAAGTTGTTCTTTTGTCAAGTTGTTTTTGAAAAGCGTTACAAAAAAACCACCATCTTGTTCGATAAGTTCGGGTTCTGGAAGTCCAGCTTGTAGGCAAGTTTCAATAATTTTTACCGTTCCACTTCCCCAAGCATCAATCAAACCACCTTTGAAACAAACTCCCGCAATAATCGGGTTTCGTGGGTTTGATGAATGTGGTCGTTTTAGCGATTCCAAACTAATCCCTGTCGGCAAACCTCCGTCATTCCAAATATTCATTTTGTCATCATAAACACGAATTTGAATAGGAGCTCCCATATAATTACGATGTACCAATGCGTTCAGTAACACTTCTCGCATTGCTTCTCGTGGATATTCGCCTGTTTCTATTCGATATAACCCCTCAAAATGAATTTTTTGTTTCAGATAATCATTGTTGAGTTTGTTGGTTACGTTTCGTAAGAGCGTAAACAAATTACCTTCTTCTACATCGTGAAATAAAATATTGTTGCCTTCCCAACGACCAATTTTCACAAAAGTGGTTGGGTAAAAACGTTCGGGATTTTTCCCGAACAAGACCAATGCACCACGCTTTAACTGACCTTTTTCGGTAAGCAATAGTTTTTCAAAAATATGTTGAGTTGTCAAACCAACAACATCTGGCAAACGTCCCTTTTCTTCCGACATTTTTAAGAAAGCCGAAAACGTATTTTCGTCAATATCGTCAAACGTTGCTCGTGGTTCAATTACATCATCCCACGTTTTACCCGATTTACGAAGTAAAAATTCGTTAAGTGAATTGCCTGTCAATTCCTGTTTCGTACTTCCGCTACGGTAATAATATCTTCCACGCAAAGAAACAGGAACAGTATAAGGAAGCGTAACAATTTCAATAAACTGGTTTCCGTTTTCTTCGTGCAAATTCACTTCAACAGTTATTCCCATTGCATTACGGACTTTATTGGGTATGTCGCCCATTAGCTTTTTGCTGTCGTCAATTCCGACAACATTTCCGTTATCATCTTTGCCAATGAAAATAACTCCACCTTGTGCGTTTGCAAAACCACATTTCAGGTAGTCAACGTGCCAACTTTGGTTATATTCTATGTTTTGTTGTTCGGGCATAATTTATTCGACTACAAAATTACTTTTAAAAAATCCATATTCTTTGCTCACAACTAATTTTCTGTCAAGATATAAATTGGAAAGTTCGCAAGTTGTTTCGGGTGTCAATGTGCAGGAATGACAAGCGGCTAAATTGAGTTGTCCAACGCCTTGTCCTTCTGATTCAATACAAATCGGGTCAGAAG
Organism: Chitinophagaceae bacterium; assembly: GCA_023957575.1. Taxonomy (GTDB): domain Bacteria; phylum Bacteroidota; class Bacteroidia; order Chitinophagales; family Chitinophagaceae; genus Niabella. The sequence continues at coordinate 34,335 of JAMLGU010000014.1, forward strand.
AACAATCGGTTGCTCTGAAAATTGCACTATTGATTATATTATTCAGATTTTCTAAATCGTTGCACAAATTTGAAAGTCCACCTAAATAACCGTCCGTTCCGTCAAAAGCGGAAATTAAAAATCCGTGCATTGTTTCACTAACAAATAACCTTTCCGATAGGGAAGATGCAGGATAACCACAAACATATTCCAACTCACGCATCAGTAAATGCGAAAGTGTATGAATTAAAACTTTCCTTGGTGTTAATGATTTTGCAATGATTTGATGTGATTTCCAATCAGCACTTTCAGCGTTTGATTTTATCTTTTCGGTTCGCTCAATAACTTCTTGCTGTTGTTCCCACTGTTTTAATTTCTGTTCGTCTAATACAAACAAAATTCCTTCGCCATAACTTTCTAATGCAGGTAAAGTTTTAGTATCAAAATTGTTTTTAGAAACGGATTGCCGTTGAACTGAATATTCATATTCGGTAGAATTTTGCAAAATGGAATCTACATCAATCGGTTCGTTTCGGGTAAACGAAGTTTGTACCGTTGTTCGTTTTAGTTTATCAATCTTGACCAATTTAGAAAATCCGTGTATTTGTTCGCTACAATCAATTACACGAAACTTGATGTGTTTATTATCGGGTTGTTCTTCTTCTAAAAAGTATTTGTATTCTGTTTCTCTGTATATGTTGTCGGGAATGTATTTGATTTCTCCTTTGTCCAAATATTGTTGAATGAGTTCCTTGTCAATTTTTTTCTGAATACTTACTAATTGAATAATTAACTCATTTGTAAAATCTCCACTTTCAATCATATTATCAATATCAATTCTGATTTCGGTAGAAAGCGAATTTTGCTCTTTGGGAATGTACAAGCTACCTAATGAATTAGCATAATAAACACTGTTACTTGTTTTGAGTTTTACGCTTGTTTTTGCTTTACATTCTTCTTCGTGAAATTTGCCGTTATCGGGTTTTAGCCAATATTTTTTCCCAAGACAAGGTTGCTCAAAATTGAAAATACCTTTCAGATTGGCTTTTTTCTTGCAGTTTTTACATTCCACCCAAATACCCGAAAGCTCCGTATTTTCACGGCTAATTTTGTAAATCAAATCTTGACTTTCGCAACATTTTTTTGAAAAATCTAATTGAGGTCCGCTTGATTTTTCATTTATATTTTCGTTTTCTTCATCGGTTTGTTGGCTTCTATCTGTGGGTAAACGATTGTTCCAAAACTCCCAGGGCAAATCGTGAATATGTCCGTTTCTGCAAGTCATTACAAAACGAATTTGTTCCAAATGATTTTCCTTGCAATCTCTGTTACTGCATTTTGGTGGATTGAAAAAATCAGTCTTTTTTCCGGAAGCTGTCCAACGTTTTTTCCATTCACTATAATTTGCAAAACGATTACAACGTGTGCAATAAAACCATTTCGGAAAATAACTTGCTTTGGGTCTTACGTTATGTAAAAACGAATCCCTATCGGTTGGAATTGCAACCAAATTTTTCAAATTCGGAAAACGATTTTTTAATCGCTGTAATAAACGATCGTCTTTTATGATGTAATGAGCTAATTTTTCGTTTAAATCGCCATAACCCCATTCATCAAAGGTTTCTATAATTATGGAATTGTCGGTTGTTTCAATCAATGAACCTACACCGCCATAATTTGAAATATGTTTGCTTCTTCCGTGTTTTATTTTATCGTTTGGCATAGGATCTAATATTGTTTGATTAAAATTTCTGCACTTGGCTCTACACTACGCATAGATTGCATTGCTGTTAATGTATCACCGTCATTTTTCTTTTCTTGCATTGGCACAATCAACGATTCTTTCGGGTGGTCTCTCCAAAAATATTTCAAGTCTTTTTGTGCATCAATTTTATATTTCCAATCTCTCAAAATGTCATCTATCTTTTCTGTGACAAGTTGAATATCATTTTGAGCAAACTTGTGCTCAATAAAAAGTTGAATTAAATTACTTCGTAATTCGTTTTTTACGTTATCATCGATTAAAGCGTTTGCCATATCATTTGCTGTATATGGTGTAGTATGGCGGAAGTATGCTAGCACAAGTGTAAACAACATCTTATCCAAAGCATTTTCCGCAAATGGAGTTACACTTAACGGTTCAACTTGCTTGTAAAAAGTTTTGTGGAATTGAACAAAATCCTCATAGTACGATAAATCACGGCTATTGAAAGGGTCGTAAAGTGTGATGACCAATCCTTCGTTTTTCCTTGCTACACGACTACTTGCTTGAATATACTCAGCTGTATTTGGTGGCATTCCGTTCATTACCATTAGGCCCAATCTACCAACATCAAGACCAACGCTTATCATATTGGTTGCCAAAACTAAATCGTAAGCCGTATGTTCTTTGATGTTTCCGTCAAATTCTCTTTCTAACAAGTCCAAATTCTTTTTGATTTTCTCATTCGGAATACGGCTTGTCAATTCAATGTTTCGGTAAGAAAGTTTATTGTAATTATTGGCAGAATTAAAATCATCACTCAAATAACGAACTTGTAATTGCTTGATGATTGGCTTTAATTCAGAGTTGATTTTGTTTGAAAAACGCCCAATTTCTTTCAAACTTTTGAAGTAGGAAAGTATTGTCCAAAAACTGTCCGCATCTTTCTTCTCGTTTGATTGTCTCCAAATTTCAAATCTTGCAAAAAGCAATGATGCCAAAAGTTGCAAATTGGTTACAACGGTTGTTTTTCCTGTTGGCAAAATCCCGATATATTTACGTTTGCTTTCTTCAATAACTTTTGAGAAAAACGTATCGTCTGCATTTGTTGCGTATTGCGGAAAAACTCTTGCTTCTCGTCCGTACAAACCTAGAATTTGTTTGTCCACATTTTTTACAGTTGCGGTTGAAGCAATGATTTTTGGATTGTCGCAAAGTTTCAATAAAGCGTTTTCAAACAGACCGACTAAACTCCCCAAAGTTCCGTTCAATAGGTGCAATTCGTCCTGAATAATCAATTCGGGTTTTCTGTTTGTTCCGTTATTAAAGAATTTAGTTGAGTCACCATTCCAAGCAATCATTGCAAATTTATCTACCGTTGCAAAAAGAATAGTCGGTGGTTTATCGTAAATATCTTCATCAATCAGCACAATAGGTAAACCTCCTTTGGTTTCTGAAAAATGACAGGCTTCATTCAAACAATAACTTTGCAAATTTGTTTTTCCAACTCTGTGTCCGATTTGTAAAACTTTGTCGTCTTGTTTTAGTTTGGAAATGATTTTTGTATTGCACCATTGGCAATTGGACAACTGAAAAGGATTGACAACATAGTTATCGCCTTTGTTTAGTTTTTCTTGTGCCTTTTTTAGTTTGGTTTCTGCATCTCGTCCATTATCCTTTTTGAGTTTATTGGGAATAGTTTGACCTCCAACCCAAAAACCGATAGAAACAGGTTTGTCTCCTAAAGCGTTATAACTATTTCTGATAAACTCACAAGCCAAAATCATTTTTGAAGCTCGTTCAAACTGCTGTGCAGAAAGTAAACGTAAAGTGTAACGAATGATGATATTTACTCCGTCATAGCTATCGGGATTGTTTATTCTTCTCCAAAAAATCAGGAAAGCCGAAACAGCTAAATATGCTTCTGTTTTGCCACCACCTGTTGGGAAATACAACAAATCAATCAACTCTTTTTCAGTGCTGTTTTCATCTACAAACGAAGTCAAACATTGCAGAATAAAAGCCAACTGAAACGGTCGCCATTCGGGTATTCTGCTTGACGGAAAATCTAAATTTGCGTAATCATCAAAATTGTGTTGCAACATTTCGTTTCGTTCCCAAACTTCAAAACCTTCTTTTTTCTTGCTAAAATGCTGTGCTGTTTGGAACATTTGCAAATAAATTGCTGTGTTTGCCAACTGAAACGCACGCAACGCATTTTCGTTTTCTGAAAGCAATTTTATTCCGTTGCTAATTCGTTTGTAAATCTGCTCGCATTTTGCAATGTTTTTTAAACCTAATTCATTTCCGTTTGCCGATTTTCGTTCTTCTTCAATCCAATTTTTATATGCTTCGGCAACTTGATTTAAGTTTGAAATAATGCTCGTTTTATCCGAGTTATAAACAGAAAGTTTTTTGATATTCAGAATGTCGCCTTTGATTTTATCGGTTTCTGAACTTTGACTTTTCACATCGTATTCAGGTAAAAATGTTGATTGTATCCATTGTGGTGTGTTAGGTGATTGTGCATTTTCCCAAGTGCAAGCCGTATTGTGTCCAATCCCGAAAGCCAACTTATCACGATAGAGATAATCCAACATTCTATCTTCATCGGTTTTATAAAGATGTGATTTGTAATCTCGGAACGGTAGTAATTTCTCGCTTTCAATTCTGATTTCTGATTGAAAACAAGCTAATTGATTTACCTTTTCTTTTGAAAGTGAAAATTTGTCTTTTGCAATCAACGATTTGTTTTCTATAACCGCTTTGATGTAGTATTTATCTGTATAATCGGTATAAAGTTTAAAATGAAAGACAAGATTTTCTTTCATCTCTTTGCTCCAATTTTCAGTGTTTACGTTTGCTTGTTCTGATAACTTTAATTCAAGATGCTGATTTTCGGCAGATATAATATCTGCAATGTTTATTTCAAACTCAATTTTGTTGTCGTTACGTTTGTATTTATCCTTGAAAAACAGCTTTGAAATAGTTTTGTATAAAGCGTGGTCGTAAGATGTAGCTTTTGCGAATGCTCTTAAACCGTCTTGAAACGCTTGGTACTCTACGGTTGTTTTTCCGTCTTTGGTTCGTTGTAATTTTTTGGTTTGAGAAAGTGTTTTGTTTTCTTCATCAAAACTTACAATCCCATTCAAACCGTGTTCTGCCAATAAATTTACGCCTTCGCCACTGTAAGGAATTTTGATTTCTTCGGGCTTTGCTTTGATATAATTTCCGAAACGAATAGTTGTTTTAAATTTTTCGCAAGTATTTTCAACGGCAAACGTAATTCCAAAATGTGAAGGAAAAAATGTGTTTGATGTGTATTTAGGCTGTGTATCGGTTTTATCAGTTTCGTCATCGTCTTCTTCAAAAACTTCTTTTGGTTTGTTTTCTTCTTCAACCGCATCAGCACTTAAATCAGTTATATCGTCAGCATCTTCATCTTTCATTTCCAACTCGCCATTATCACTTGCATTTGGTTGTAACTGTTTTGGAAACAAAATGCCTGAAAAATAACGTTGCAAAGGTTTCCCCTCAATAATTTCATCGCTGAAATCTTCTTTGCAAATGAAAAGGTCAGACCCTGGGCCGATAATTTCTTTTCGGACACGCTTAATAACTATATTTCTGTTTTCTTTTACGCTCATAATTCGATTTGTTCTAAAATGTCTTCGTCTAATGCTTCAATATTTTCGCTGATAATTTCTTTGCTGATAACAGTATGTATCTGCATATTTTCATTAACGAAAGATTGTAAAGTGATTGCTGTTAAGTTTCTTTTTTGAAGTATTTCGCCAACTTTTTGTTCTTTCAAAAACAAACGCAATTCTTGTTTCAAACCTCTGCCAAGAACAATCATTGTACTGTTGTAAGTTGTTTTTGACTTTAAAATAGGCTTTAAAATGGTATCAATTTCGCTTTCAGATTTTTCTTGAAAATACAATTTGAAAATTGCTCTTAAATCATTTTTGTACATTGGGAATTTCCGAAACCCTTTACCGTAAGTTGCCAACGTAGTTGGCAAAACTTTCAATCCTTTTTCTTTCAGTTTTAGGTATAGTGTATTATCGCCTAATTTATTCCGCAATTCATTGATGAGTTGCTTCCAAAAATTGGCGTGTTCTTCCACTTTTCCGAAGATGTCGGGTTCTGTTTCAACGGCAACTTGATACAAGTTTTCTGCTAATTGTTCTTTTGGGTAAATTCTGATTTTATCGCCAACTTTTATTTTGTACGATTTCATCAAATCGCCTTTGTCGGTAAAAACGGTGTCGCTACTTTCCAAAAACAATTCTGTAATGTCTGATTTTACTTTGTAAATCAGTTTTTCTTCAATTTCATTCAGTAATAAATCGCTTTCGTTTTTGTAGCCGTCATACGCTCTGCCACTCATTTCGTCTAATCGGGAAATGATACCGTTAATCGTAGAACTAATGTCAGTAACATTATCTCGCATTTCTTTGTATTCAACCCCACAAATTGCTAAACGGCTTTCTGATTTTATTTCTGCTTCAATTAGCTTTTTTCTTTGGTCAAGAAATTTGTGATACAAATTCTTTTCCTGCTTGTACACAACCAATCTAATTTCATTGTTCAAATTGTAGAGATAATCAAAATCTTTTTGTCCGTTGAATGAATGAAAAACTAAAATTTGGTTTTGTGTGTTCGCTTTTTTCAAGGCAGAAAAGGATATAATTTCTACTTTTCTATTTTTGATGTTTTTGGTTGCAAAGTCTAAATCATTGTTGTCAAAAACAGCAATGATTTTTTTTGTTGTTTCAATTTTTAAAAAGTCAAATAATGCTTTTTGCTTCGGTAAGTTTTCTTTGAGATAAACAAGTATTGAAACTAATTCTGCTTTCGGATTGTTGTCATTCAAGTATTCAAGCGAATAACCACCTGCATTTTCCAAAGCGTTTTCTAATTCTCTGTTTATACCAATGCGCTCAATAAGATTTTCAACTGTTTCTTGTTGAATTGCATTTAATGCAATTCTCAAAATGTTTCCGTAAGATTTTAATTCAATACCAAATTCTGAATTTACAAACGTAATCTTCTCATCAAGTTTATTGATGAGTTCATCTATTTCATTGCTCGGTATGTTTCGGAAGTTAATCATAAGGCGTTCACAATTTCCATTTCTTCTTTGAACCAATTCCAACATGGAATTGATTGACTTTTTATGAGTTTAGAGTAATCACTATTTGAAAGAACAATGAGATTAAAACCAAAACGGCTTTGGTCTGAAATCATTTGTTCAATTTTCTCAGCTTCGGTGTCGAAAACAACAATGGTTTTGACTTTTTCATTTTTTGTAAGAATGTTTGAATAACAAACTTCATATTTTGGCGTGAAATATGCCAAGCAATCCTGCAACGCAGAAATTGAACGTGTTTCAGTAGCGTTATTATCTTCTCTTGGGTTTGGTAAGTATGCACAAGGGATTTTGTTTCTATTTGGTAAACTATCCCAAAGAGGTTTTTTTGCTATAAAAACTGTTTTCTTTTCAAAGTTAGTTATCGGAAACTCGTTTTTCTCCTTGTTTAGTTCTTCAAAAAAAGCAAAATAGTTTTTGATTGTTTTTTCGCTAATTCCTTTTCCTGCGTCAACTTTTACAAAGTTTTTGGTAAGTCTGTCGTAGTTTATTCCTGATAATAAGGCAGGTGAGATTTCAGCTTTTGTTTTTCTTAAAACTTGTCGCAAGCTATAATTATCATTTTCAACTTTGACAATTTCATAATATTGATTGTCTCTTATCCGTTTCAGTTTATCGCCAACATTGTAATTATCTGGTAAGTCATAATGATTGCAATAAATGTCGTTTGCTAATTCAATGAATAAATGTTTACCAATTTCAAAGATTATTTCTTTTGAATTTTGAAAGTTAAAGTGAATGGGTTTATTTTGGCGGTAATGCTCTAAAATCAGTTTTGTTGTCAAACACGAAATATTATCATTAAAAACACCAAGCGTGTTGGTGTTTTCAAATTTCTCCCATATTTTTTGATAATACTCGCTGTTTAATATCATTTCTCAAATTCTTTTTTTTGGCTATTGTCAAAATTACAAAATTTAGTTGGAGCGTTGGCAAAAATTGACTCTTTTGGTTTTGGGAAGGGTTCGTCCGGCTTGTGTGTTGGGCAAAACCAAATGTGTCATTTATAAGGTGGCTTTTCTGACTGTTAGTTTTTTGTCTGTTGTCCGGTCAAATAGGCTTGCAGCCAACACAAAAATTATCAAAAACGAAGGGTGTATATTCTCCTGTTTGCCAATCGAAGGACTTTAATTACTTTTACCTCCTTAATTTCAAACAATCAGTAATATGAAATTTATTAAAACTACCGTATTGCTTCTTGCAACCATTACAGGGTCAGCAGTATTTGCCTGCACCAATTTCTTAGTTACAAAAGGCGCCAGCCAAGATGGCGCTACCATGATTTCCTATTCTGCCGATTCGCATACCCTCTATGGCGAACTTTATCATTGGGCGGCAGCCAAATATCCCAAAGGCGCCTTGCTGAAAGTGATTGAATGGGACACTTACAAATATTTGGGTCAGATAGAACAAGCTGCCCAAACCTACAATGTAGTAGGCAACATGAACGAGCATCAACTGGCGATTGGAGAAACTACCTTTGGCGGTCGCGAAGGGTTAGTGGACAATGACGGTATTATTGATTATGGCAGCCTCATTTATATCACACTCCAAAGAGCTAAAACAGCGCGTGAAGCAATAAAAGTGATGACGGAATTAGTGGCAAAATACGGATACCATAGCGGTGGAGAGAGTTTTTCGATAGCCGATCCTAATGAAGTGTGGATAATGGAAATGATTGGGAAAGGCACCGGAAATAAAGGCGCTGTATGGGTAGCAGTAAAAATCCCTGACGGTTACATCTCCGGGCATGCCAATCAGGCACGTATTCAAACCTTTCCTTTAAACGATCCCGAAAACTGCATTTATGCACCCGATGTTATTTCCTTTGCCAAAAGCAAAGGTTTTTATAGTGGTAAAGACGAAGAGTTCAGTTTTAGCGACACTTATGCACCAATGGATTTCGGCGCTGCCCGTTTTTGCGAAGCAAGGGTTTGGAGCGGCTTTAATAAGGTGGCACAAGGCATGGATAAATACTTAGATTACGCTATGGGCAAAGACCTGAAAAACCGTATGCCACTTTACATTAAACCCGATAAAAAAATAGGGCTGAAAGATATGTATGATATGATGCGCGATTTTTATGGAGGCACACCGATGGACATGACCAAAGACCCGGGTGCAGGCCCTTACCAATGCATCGTAAGGTGGCGGCCGCTTGAGTGGAAGGTGGACTCCACTACTTATTTGAATGAAAGGGCAATTTCTACCCAACAAACCGGTTTTTCTTTTATCTCTCAGTCGCGCTCCTGGGTTCCTGCCCCTGTAGGTGGCATCTTATGGTTTGGCATGGATGATACCTATTCTACTGTTTTTGTGCCAATGTATTCGAGCATAACCAAAATACCACCTTCCATAGCCGTTGGCAATGGTGGTATGATGACTTTTAGCGAAACTTCTTCATTCTGGCTGTTCAATCAGGTTTCCAACTTTGCATACACCCGATACAGCGATATGATTCCCGAAATTAGGGCAAAACAAAAAGAGTTAGAGGATGGATTTATTGCCAAAATTGCTGCCACAGATAAAGCTGCGTTGGCTTTACTGAAAAAAAGCCCAAAAATGGCAACTGATTATTTGACCAAATTCTCAAACGAACAGCAGGATATCACCTTTAAAACATGGAAGAAATTATACGCTTATTTGTTTACAAAATATATGGATGGAAATATCAAGACAGCCACCAATACCCCTTTACCCAAAGTAAAGCAACCGGGATATAGTAAGGATTTTTATAAACAAATAGCAGATGAAACAGGAGACAAACTGAAAGTACCTGAAACTAAATCACATTGATAAAAAATTGTATCAAAGCTTTGTTTTCTTCGGTCATAATGACAGAAAAGGCATGATTTTGAACATTGGAAGGATATTTGCAGTTATTAGTATTTAAAATTTGAATTTTATAAACATGCCAAATATATCAGAGTTTGAAAAATATGCTGTTAAGCACAGAGGGATTTCAAGCAATACGCTTAACAGTTACGAAAAATATATCGTTACAGGGCTTACACCCAACATTATAGAAGAAAGGCCAATGAATGTGGCTGTAATGGATGTGTACAGCCGTCTGATGATGGACCGGATTATTTTTCTCGGCTATCCCATCAACGATGAAGTAGCAAATATTGTAACAGCTCAGTTGCTTTTCTTAGATAGCACCGACCGTACCCGCGATATCAATATGTACATCAACAGCCCGGGAGGGAGCGTGTATGCAGGTTTGGGATTGTACGATACCATGCAGTTTGTGTCGCCAGATGTGACTACTATATGTACAGGTATGGCAGCTTCTATGGCTTGTGTACTGTTAGCGGCCGGCACCAAAGGCAAAAGGGCTGCTCTTAAACATTCTCGTATTATGATGCACCAGCCAAGCGGCGCCATCGGTGGACAAGCCAGTGATATTGAAATTACAGTAAATGAAATCAGAAAGCTGAAAACCGATTTGTACGAGATTGTTCACCAGCACTCAGGCAAATCCATCGAGCATATCGAAAGAGATTTTCAAAGAGACCACTGGATGACAGCCTCCGAAGCTAAAGAATACGGATTGATTGACGAGGTATTGGTAACCAATCCCAAAAAGCAAAAATCTTAATAAATTTTATTGAATTATATTTAATAATTATGAATAAATCATATTTATACACAAATAAATGGCAGCAAACCGCAAGACCGTTGAACGATGATGAAGAAGATGAGCCAAAGGAAGATGAAGCCGACAAAAGAGATGACCTGATGATGCTGAACAAGCGCCTCGAGAAAATGTTCTTCGAGAAAAGAGCCGTGCATCTATGGGGAGTGGTGGACGATAAGAGCGCCAGAGAAGTAACTACAAAGTTGCTGTTGTTAGATGCAGATAAACCCGGAGAAGAGATAAAGTTTTACATCAACAGCCCGGGCGGCGTAGTTACCAGCGGCATGGTCATTTACGACACCATGCAAATGATAAAAAGCCCCGTAAGCACCATTTGTATGGGACTGGCAGCTTCAATGGGCAGTATTTTACTGAGTGGCGGCGAGAAGGGGAAAAGATATATCTATCCACATGGCGAGGTGATGATTCACCAGCCTTCATTAGGCGGATATATTCGCGGAGTAAGCACAGATTTAGAGATTCAGGCAAGGCAAACTTTGAGAGTTAAGGAAATAGGCGCCAGAATTTTGGCGGAAAATTGCGGAAAATCTTTAGATGAAATCATGCACGACTTCGACCGCGACTATTGGATGAACGCCGAAGAAGCCATTTCCTATGGCATTGTTGACAAAGTGATAAATAAACTGTAAAAGTTAATTTTTTAAATAATTCCATAAAAACAGCCCTATTAGGCGCTGTTTTTTTTATCTTTGTATCATAAAATAATCAAACAATTAGTATGTCTGAACCCGTTCATTGTTCGTTTTGTGGCCGTAGCCGTGATGAAGTAGAAATACTGATTGCCGGTCAGGATGGACATATTTGCGAAAATTGTGTGGAGCATGCTCAAGAAATTATTGAACATGAAGTTCATGAAAAAGCAATCTCACGTAATTCAAACTTCACCCTGCATGTAAAAAAACCTATTGAAATCAAAACCTTTCTGGATGAATTTGTTATAGGACAAAATGACGCAAAAAAAGTTTTAGCAGTAGCCGTATATAATCATTACAAAAGATTAAAGCAAAAAACAAAAGAAATCGAGCACCTCAATGAGGTGGAAATTGAAAAGAGCAACATCGTGATGGTGGGCGAAACCGGTACAGGAAAAACCCTATTGGCACGAAGCATCGCAAAAATCCTGAACGTACCATTTGCTATTGTGGATGCTACCGTTTTTACAGAAGCCGGTTATGTGGGTGAAGATGTGGAAAGCATCCTGACGCGCCTGCTTCAGGTGTGCGACTACGACGTAGCAGCAGCCGAAAGAGGTATCGTGTATATTGATGAAATTGACAAAATAGCCCGCAAGAGCGACAATCCCAGCATTACCCGCGATGTAAGTGGCGAAGGAGTACAGCAGGGATTATTAAAGTTGCTGGAAGGAGCAGACGTTTTGGTGCCGCCACAGGGTGGCAGAAAACATCCCGACCAAAAAATGATTAAGATAAACACTCAAAATATCCTTTTCATTTGCGGAGGCGCTTTTGACGGTGTTGATAAAGTCATTGCCCGAAGGGTTCAAACCAATACCATCGGCTTTAATGTGGACAAAGACGAACAGGAAGACATGAAGAAAAACCTGCTGAGGTATGTAAATGCCCAGGACTTAAGATCATTTGGCTTAATTCCCGAACTTCTTGGACGACTGCCGGTGGTAACCCATCTCGACCCATTGGATGCCACCACACTCAGAGCCATACTTACAGAGCCGAAAAATGCACTGATGAAACAGTACAAAAAACTGTTTGAGCTGGAAGGAATCGAACTCATTATAGAACCGGAAGTATATGACTTTATGGTGGAAAAAGCGGTTGAATTCAAATTAGGCGCACGCGGATTGCGCAGTATTGCCGAAAGTATTCTGACCGATGCCATGTATGAGTTGCCTTCTTCAAACGAAAAATCTTTCAGGCTTACTAAAGATTATGCAAAACGCAAGTTTGAAAAAAGTAAGATGAATTTAATTAAGGCAGCATAAATTTTTTTGAGGTCATCGGCGCTGCTACTATCAGCTTCCTTGCGTCGCACACTTCAGCTACTATACATATCCCTGCAATTTTAAAATACAATAAACCATTATATTATGAACGAACTACTCGAAAAATTAGTAGCCAACGGCCTCACTCAGGAACAAGCTTTAAAAGCAATTGAGACAATAAAAAATTATGTGGTTGAAAAATTCCCCATGCTTGAAGGCGCTGTCGGCAGTCTTTTTGGAGGAGAATAGGACTTAATCAGTATTTATCGGTATCTTTAATATTACTTATTTTGATACTTCTAACTAATCTTACTTTGTGTTGATTTATTGCACCATGTTGTTAGGAAGGAATTTTGTCGCAGAGGAGTGTTCTACAACGGCATAATATTTAATTCCGAAAAGTTCAGCATATGGTTTGAAACGACTTCTAAATTGCTCATTTATTAACATAATATCAGCTTTTTGACTTTGGTCACAATGGATAATTGTTACA
>JAMLGU010000015.1 GCA_023957575.1 Chitinophagaceae bacterium
TATTACATAAAATATTTTTGAATTTAGAGTTATCTCCTGTATTTTCGCGAAAATTTTTTTATAACCCTCTAAACTTAAACAAATGCAAAAGTTAAGTACAGCCTTTTTTGTGTCATTTCTAACACTGACACTAAGCGTAAACGCGCAAGACACAAATCACGACTCCCACACTATTGGTATCAGTATCCCGGAAGTTGCGATTTTAGACATTGAACCTGCTGCGAGTAAAAACATTACCATGAACTTTACTGCCCCTACTGAAGCGGGTGATCCCCTTACCAATCCTGCCAATAATGCCAGTTTGTGGTTAAACTATTCTTCAATCAAATCAGCGGCAGATCCCACTCGTATTATTTCAGTTAAATTAACAAGTTTGATTGCCGGTGTGGATATTAAAGTTACTGCAGGTGCAGCAGCAGCATCCGGAGATGGAACCAAAGGAACTCCGGGATCACAATTAACATTAACAACCGCAGACCAAACTATCATTTCCGGCATTGGAAGTGCTTACACCGGTAATGGCGCCTCTAACGGGCATAACCTTACTTATGAAGTAGCTTTCGGAGCAGGTGGCCCCGCTTCCTATTCGGATTTAATTTTTAGTTCCAATACCGCTACAGTTACTTATACAATTTCAGATAACTAATCTGAAGGTATAATAAGTTTTTGATTATTGTTATATCTTTTACAATAGCGAAGCTTTCCAAAGTCTTCGCTATTGTTATAATTTACATTTCATGTGGAATGGTGGTTTATTGCCATCGTTTAATCCATATCTATAGGGTTAGAACTATTAATGCGTCCAAAAAGTTTTTGCATAATCATGGAAATTTAGCCGCCTTTTGGCAATTTGAATGGGTGAGCGCCAATCCAAATTCAAAAAAAATACGCAAATGAAAAAATACATAATTCTTGTTTTATCTATAGCCTTTCAGTTTCATCTTGTACAAGCCGGTATTGTTGTTCATAATGGGCTCTCCCATTTCTTTCAGGTGGAAAACGGAAAAAATTATAAGGGAAAAATTGTTCTGGAAAATACCGGAAAAGAAACGAGCCAAGTAAAAATATATCTGCAGGATGTGAGTTATCGTGCTGATGGAACCATCAATTACGATGCTCCCAGTACTGAAAAGAAAAGAAGTAATGCCGGCTGGATGCAACTTTCAACAAATTTGTTGACTTTAAAACCGGGCGAGAAAACCGATTTTCTTTATGAAATGAATGTCCCCGATCAATTGGCAGCAAAGGGAAGCTACTGGAGTGTGTTTATTGTAGAGCCGGTAAAGGACATCAAGCCCAATGATAAGGCAGGTGTTTCTATCACTTCTGTGATTCGGTATGCAATACTGGTAGTTGCAGATATTTATTCCGAGAGCGCCAAAGTTGATTTGAGATTTGAAAATGTGAAAATTGTTAAAGAGGATAATAATAGAATTTTGAAGGTAGCCATTGCCAATACGGGAGAGCTTTTTTGTAAGCCTGTGGCTTTTATAGATATTTATGATAAAAAAACTGGCCAAAAAAAAGGAAGATTTACCGGCACTGCAATGGGATTGCTTCCTGATAATTCGAAATATTTCTCTATTAACATTGAATCATTATCTCCGGGGCTATACAATGCAGTCCTGATGGCAATAGATGAAAATGACAACACCTTTGCATTAAAAACCGACTTGGAAATTGGCAATGAGCAAACCCGGTAAAATATTATTTTTACTACTTTTACCTGTATTTCTTTTAGCTCAGGAACCCTTAGAAAATATCGGGAATAAAAAAGATAGTTTATTGCCCGGTACTTCTACTACTGTGCCTGTAAGGATAGAAAATAAAAGTGCAGAAAAAAGATTATACAAAATTAAGGTCAATACTTCTCACTCTGATATTAAACCCATTATCGATCATGGCAATATGGAAATTCCATCCGGTGAAACCAATTTTTTTATTGTACCTATTCGTATAGCCCACGAAACAGCACAGGGTGATTACACTGTCTCTCTAGAAATAACGGATGTTTCCAATAATCGTACCTTTACGATATCCGCTCCCATTACTATTGCCCGCCTGGCAAATATTACCGTCAATCTTGTATCCGCCCCCGAATATGTGCGGGCCGGTCAATCCATACAATCAGATTTCCTTATTAAAAACAATGGCAATACGACCGAAACTATATTTGTAGAAAGCAATACAGTGTTTGACCAGCCTAAAACCTTTCAATTGCAACCCGGAGCCATACGTATGGTTAGTGTGCTTAAACCTACTTCGCCCAATTTGGGTAAAAATGAAATTTTCAATACGGCGCTATCGGTTTTTACAAACAGTAATCCTGACCACAAAATCAATGCCTATAGCTCAACCACCATTATTTCCATTAAACCAACCGATGATGATATTTATTTCCGATACCCCATCACCGCCTCCGTTTCCTATATCGGCATGAACCAAAGAGGACAATATCAGGGGGGCTTTCAGGCGGAGGTAGCAGGTAGCAGCCATTTGAAAAAAGATCATTCGGATATGTTGTTTTTTAGAGCATTGACTCCCAATCCGGTGGAACTAAGTGCCTATACCCAATATGAAGCGTATTTTGTGGGTTACAAAAACAAAAATCTTTATGTCCATTTGGGCGACAAAGCCTATTCTGCTTCTTATCTCACCGAGTTTTCGCGGTACGGTAGGGGTGCGGAGCTTCGGCTAGATTTGCATAAATTTTCAATCGGAGGGTTTTATAATCGTCCGAGGTTTTTTGGAAATATTAAAGAGGAATGGAATGTTTTTTCCAAATTCAGACCCATTGAAGGTATAGAAATGACCGCCGGTTATTTGTATAAGGAAGCTCCTTCTGTTCAGGATGGTACATTTGGCCGGCCCAAATATTCCATTGCCCGCTTGCCCTATTTTAAAACGACCGCAAGAATTGCAAAAAACATAACAATAGCTGGCGAAATTGCCTATAGCAGTACCGACCGGTCAGAAGGTATTGGGTATATGTTGGAAGGTCAGGGGTATCTCAAAAATATTACACTCGCCACTTCTTATATCAAAACCAATCCCGAATTTGCCGGATATTTCAGTGAAACGAATATGTTTAACGGAAACGGACAGGTAAGGGTTTTAAAGAATTTATTTATTACCGGTAATTATATTCAGGATGCCAAAAATTATCAGCGCGACACCTTGTACTTGTCGGCACCCTACAGAAAATATACTCAGATGGGCCTCAGGTACCAATACCTCCAAACAGGATACATCGCATTGTATAATGGTTTTCAGAAATATGATGACCGGATGGAACAGAAGAAATTTAATTATGAAGAAAAATTTGCAAGAATTGATATTTCTCAAAAAATTGGTGCATTTAATGTAAATATTGAATCTTATTGGGGTAAAACAAATAATATCCTGAACGCTTTCAGTGGCAACTCCAGTTATTACACTGCCAATCTTGGTTTTGACAAATTTAACACCTCTATCAATATTTATGGTAGTTATTACAAGACCTCCCGTTATCAAAGCGCCAATCAAAAAATGCTGTATTATGGCGGAAATATAATGAGCCGGTTTTCCAATAATAGTTATGTCAGTCTCTATTATCAGAATAATTACCAGCCTGAAGAGTATTATAAAGACCGGAATCTATTCGAATTAAGGTATCACCAACGTATTTACAAAACTCATTCCATTGATTTATCGGGCAGATACATGCTGCAGCGCGGCGCCCTCAACAATAAAGATTTTATCGTTTCGATCCGGTATGCGGCTGGAATTAATATGCCGTTAAAAAAGATGGTGGACTATACCACGCTTTCGGGCTATGTAATGAATCAGGGAGTGAAGAAAACCGAAGGCGTTAAATTGATATTAGGTAATCATAGCACCCTTACCGATAAAAACGGCTACTATATTTTCAAAAACGTTGTGCCCGGCAAATATATTTTAGAAATAGACAGGTCAACCATTGACCTCAACGATATCTCCGATATCCCGTTGCCCGCTCCTTTGGATCTGGTTCAGAAGGAAAATAATTTTAACTTTGGATTGACTAAGGCGGCCATGATTAAAGGCAGGGTGTATATGGAAGAAGCCGGCGAAAAAGAACAGGATATGGTTTTTGCAGGATACCAACGGGTGCCGGTGAAGAAAGGCAAATCAACCCAATCTATAATAATTGAAGCCGGCAATGGCGTCGATGTGTATCGAAAAATATGTACTTTGGGTGATGAATTTGACTTTACCTGGCTGCGGCCCGGCAACTGGAAGGTGAAGGTTTATAGAAACGGACTTGATAAGCGCTACAAAATTGCTATTGATCATTTTGAATTTGAATTAAAAGCAAATGATACTCACATTGTCAATATCAATATTTTGAAGCAGCAATCGGAAATCAGGTTTCAGCAAGATGGTATAAAAATCAGCTACCTTCAAAAAAAATAATATATTCAGATGAAAACGCTTTTTATTTTAATGGTGTTACTGATTTCCGGCATGGCGCTGATGGCTCAAACCTCCGGATTCAAAAATATTACACTGACCTTGCCAACTGTGGCATTGCTGGACATTCACCCGGCAGGAACCATAACCATGAATTTTTCTGCGCCTACCGAGGCCGGAAACCCACTTGGCAATCCGACATCCAATAATGCTAAATGGTTAAATTATACATCGGCAGTTGCTGTGGGTAATACACGCACCATAACCGCATCAGTCAACCAAGTGATTCCGGGAATAAATATCAGGCTGCAGGCCGGCGCTGCAGCAGGGAGTGGGGGGGGAGCAAGAGGTACATCGGCGGGCTTGGTTACACTAAGTACTACACCGGCAACGATTATATCGGGGATTGGTGGCGCCTATACCGGAGATGGCATCAATAACGGACACCAACTCACACTGTCATTGGTGCCGGGTACTTATGCAAACATTATAGCCCAGTCTTATTCTGTAACTATCACTTACACGATTAGTGGCTTATAAAAAAAGAAAATCTTATGGAAAGAAAAAATATAAGAGGTTGGGTGGCCGGTTGCTTAATGGCAGTTCTTTTGCCAACAGGTGTGCTGAAGGCACAGAGTATTACTGTCGGCGGCAGCAACTGGACACCCAGTACTGCCGTAATAACTGAGGCAGGTAGTGATTATTCGGGTACTTTGATTAGTGCAGATAATCAAATATTAATAACATCCTCAATTCCGGGTAGCTTTCGTGATGCAAGAATTTCAGTTCACTATGAAGCCAACCCAACCTGGCATAACAGTTTGGTTATTCAGGTAAAAAGAACTGGAAAAGGATCTCATACCTGTTTACTTTGTACTATTGAAGGTGGAGAAAATTTTATTACTGTACCACCAAATACAGCAACAGAGTTTTATAAAATCCATTCTAATGTTTTTACTGCCACTTTCTCAAATACACCCATTCAACTTCAGTTAACCGGTATTTCGGTAACGATACCTGCGGCAACCTATAATGCAAAGGTTGTGTTTACGATTGCAGAATTTTAGTAAAATACACACTTTATTGCCTTTTTCTTCTCCCGGCATTAGTATTTTTATTTTACAAAAAATTTAAATACTTCCCCTATTATTATTCCTGTAGCGCCGCCAGACACACCATAAAATATATCCCAATAATCAAAACTGCGCCCCGGCAGGTACAATTGGCCAACTTCGGCTATCACCACCATTACAATCATTGCCATCCAGCAAAGAATATAAAACCTTAAGCTCTGGCGTGAAAAGCTACTGATGGATACTCCCATCAGAAAAAAGGGTATGGCGGTTCTGAAGTTGTAGTTTTTATTGGTCCATGTTGTGAGCCATAGTGGTATCCATCCACCTGTCTCAATATCAGGGTTTGATTTCCAACTGAAATAAAAAACAATAACGGTGCCAATCAGGAAAATCAAAATGATTGCTTTAAAATTCATAATTCACCAAATTAAATTTCTTAATTTCAGATAGGGAGACACTCCAATCATCCTCGCCTGTGTCATCCTGATCTTTTGATCCTGATCCTGTCACCCAGCCTGTCATCCTGAGCTTGACGAAGGATGACAGGCACGGATGACAGGGGTGGAAAGAGTAGATAATAATAGGTAGGCCCTTCAATGACTATGTGGTCATGGAGGCCAGAGGGCTAAGAGTGGCAGTTATTTATGGCAATAATTTTTTGTTTTTGAGTGGGTGTTTTATGTTGGGTTTGCATGATAGAGGCTGTTTCAAATGAATGACTTTTTAACGGATAAAAAATAATTTCGGTATTGTAGTATTGTCGTGTACAATGGCTATTCTTCAGGCTTGCCAAACTGAGTATAATTTCGGGATAGTGTGGGCAACTTATCCCAAGCGCCGCTGATTAACGCTTCTTTCTTTGCCTAAAAAACTTTGGAATACAAGCCGTCATACGGATCCCAACCCTTGAAGTTTTGAGCTTCGAGGTAGGATTTGAGGGCTAAGAAAGACTTTGTCTTTTCCTTTTTTTCATTCTTTTTTTCCATTTTTACAAAAGTTGTTCTTTAAGCAGGCGCACACCATTCGCATGTTTCTTAGGATTATTCTTTTTCAATTTTTCAAGGTTTTGCAATTTCCATTGAACAGCCGGATATTTTTCAAAATTATAGAATGTCCAATTGGGATTTAATTCTTCAATACTAACTAAAAAAAGTTTATCTGCAGTTGTTAAAGTCTGATGAATAGTTTCTACCAAAGCATATCGATTTGCCTCATAATCTTCATAGGTAAATTGTTGTTCTGTCATTCCTTTAAACTGCTTTTCAAAAACCGAATGTTGATCTTGATATTGAGGAAACAACATCTCAACAATTGGTCTATTGGAACTGATTAGGTAAAAAAGAAATCCTTTTTTGACGGCTTCGGATAGTTTTTCTGATTTCAATATATTGTGAACATCAAATAAATCTCTGGGATGCTGTCGGTCAAGTGCTGCGCATATTTTTCCGCCAAACAAATGCCCTATTTCTACAAGCTGAAATTCACAAAACGATGTAAATTCTTCTTGCGCTTTCTTGCACAAAACGACAAGCTTTGGACTTGCGAAACATCCTCTTTTAAGTTGATTTACTTCTACTTTTACCAAAGCATCTTTGGTTGCAATCATCAATTTGGAAGCTCGTATTTTGTGCTCTACAATCGTAGCGGGATATTTCTTTTCAATCCTATTTTTTATCTTTTCTAATGATAGTTTAATATTTTCAAGCGAAGTATCTCTGTCTTCAACAGGCAAGTAAGTCAAATCTATATCTACTGACAGGCGAGGCATATCAAAATAAAACAAATTTATAGCCGTTCCTCCGTGTAATGCAAAGGCCTTTTCATCGCTTACCAATGGAAGCACTTGCAACAACAACCGTACTTGTTCTTTATATTTCCGGTAGTCCATCTTCTTCCAATTCTTTGGGTACAGTTATTTTGTATTTTGATATATAGACACCGTTATTGATTAGGCTTCGGTTTCCTTTTCCTAAATCTATTTTTTCTTTGTTGACATACTTCAACCAACTGTGATTTGTTTTTTCTGCCAAATACAGAAATAATCTTTTCACTTTTACTGAAATACACTGCTCTAACAACTGCTGTACTTGGTTGGGTACTAAATCATTTAACCCCTCCATCAATTCATAGCACTCCATCAAACTTATTTTCTTTGGTGCCAGATACAAACATTCCATTAAGGCTCTTGCCGGTGCAGAAATTGAAACTTCAAAATTTTTATGTACGATCTGAGTCATTGCTAATCTTTCAGGTAAAAACGAGGAAGTGTAAAATTGTATTTGCTGTTTCCATTTTTGATTTTTAAACCAAGTAGGCAATGCTTCTTTTTCGCTTCCAAACAAATAAACCTGCTGTTCGTCCATCTCTAAATAATGACTACGCCCTTGTAAAATTAAAGCCGTTTTTGCAGCAGGATGAACAGATTGTTCAAGTTGATTTTGCAAACAATAAACCGCTCCCAAATAATCAACCTCATCATTCATTCTTTTTACAGCGCCATTGCCTAAAGACTCCAACCACTGACTTTTTCGATAACTTCTAACCAAGTCTGTATTATATCCTTGTTTTTGGAGCCAACTACTCGCCATGGCAACACCAACCGGAACTTGTTGCAACAATTTGTTTATTTTAGTTTGATTTAACGTATTCATACTACGTTTTTATCTATGATTTCAAACAAATATAGTGTTTTTGTTGATAAAATCAATATTTATAAACCAATTAGAGGTTTTATGATGATTGAATTTCTCTTGAATATTTATTATATTTTTTTGGCCAAGAGGAACTTCCATAAAATTTTTCATCCATCCTTTGTGTATTTTATGAATGAAAAATTTCATGTACGTTTAACAGCAATACTCTTCTTCAAACCCCAACCTTTGAACTGTTGAGCTTCGAGGTAGTATTTGAGGGCTAAGAATGAGGTTATGGGGGAGTTAAACATGTTTCTTTTATCATCTTATTTTACATGAATGCACTATACCATTACAATTTATCTTTCAGAAGAAAATCGGTAATGTAAAGGTGATTGACTCCTTCTATATTATCTTTCCAAAAATCATCCATCGTGATGACATATTTCGGATATTGGTCGTTAATTAATAGTAAGTTTCCAAACTCTCGTTGAACAGTTTGTTCGTTTTCGATTTTATAAGCCACTTGAACATATACTTTCGTCCCTTGTTTTACGGCAACGAAATTAATTTGAGTAAACCCAAAACAGAAGATTTACCTGAGCGCCTGATTCCGGTAATAATCTTTATCTGTGGTTTGTTGATAAAGGGTTGTATCGCTTGAATATAAGTAGGACGTAAAATCATATTATACTGGTTACAACCACAAAAATAGCAAATTACTTATTGTTTTTATGGGTATAAGCACAAAATCTTTTTAGTCTAAGGTTTTATTTTTGTTAAAGCCAACTACGGTATTACTTTAAAGCTACATCCTTGAAGGTTTGGGCTTCAAGGTAGGATTTGAGGGTTATGAAAGCGTGTATTTGTGAATCGTTCATCTTGATTTTTTGTAAATAGTGGCACCGCTCCAATGTTCATTAAAAATGCAATCCATCAATAACGCCATTTCCGTAATCATCAGGGAGTGCACCTGCCAACAAACCCGGTAAACCTTTAAATATTTTGCTGTAGGCTTCGGTCATACTAAAAACGCTTAGGATTTACTAAGCGTTTGTTTCTTGTTGATTGCTTGTGTCATGCTGAGCCTGACGAAGCATGACACTAACCGAGCTTGTCGAAGCTAAAGAGTAATACGCTAATTATGCTTTGCGAACCTGCTTTTTTCTACAACACCAAAGCAGCCTTTTCTTTTTCCAATCGTTCGTAAACTCTTTTCACATCCTGAGTTTTACTACGGGGTACCACCAATATAGCATCAGCAGTTTCTACTAAAATCAAATCCTCCACACCTATAAATTCTACATGTTTATTGGAACCTAATACCAGATTTTTTACGTTACTATGCGCATCTTGTTTTTCCAAATAATCCCAAATTGCTTCAAAAGATCCTAAATCATTCCATTCAAAACTAAACGGCACAACTTTTATTTTTTGGCTATGTTCCATCACCGCATAATCCACACTGATGGAAGGGATTTTCATTGTCAAATCCAGTGGTAGAAACCCATCTATAGATTGATCCAAGGCCTGCTGCGCAGCCTGCAATACTTCGGGTGCATATTTTGCCAACTCTTCCAAATAGGTAGCAGCCGTAAAACAAAACATGCCACTATTCCATAAAAAATTTCCTGCCTGCATAAAAGATTCGGCTAC
>JAMLGU010000002.1 GCA_023957575.1 Chitinophagaceae bacterium
AACCTGGTGTCAGGCCGCAACTATCGTACAACTGGGAGTTTTGCAAAATGCGCCGGATGTTTAACTTCGTAGAAACATTAAGGTAGTGGCGCACTTCGCAAAGCTCCCCGACGTTAGCGGTCAGGCGTGAACCACACTACTCAAGACATTTCACCCTCACAAAAATCTCAAAATCATCTTTTGACAATACTTAAATAGTTATTTAAAATAATTGTTTTCCGTTATTTAAAATAAATTTATTGTTTATCAATAATTTTTTATTATATTTGCAGCATAATTTTAAATCTAAACGATTATGTCAAAAACAAACAACTTCGTATTTTGGAGCTTATATATTGTGGCTTGGCTCATCTTTGTAGGCTTATCCATTGAAGCAGGAGGCTTAATAGTAAATTTCTTTTACAGTCTTTACAACCCTGAATTTGTTCAAAATCTTTACCAAAAGTTGGACTTATCTGAAATGTATAATGAAAGTAGATTAGCATTTTTCGGCATCTATAGCTTCATTCTAATCATTTCAATTTTAAAAGCTTGTTTATTTTACATCGTAATCAAGCTAATGCACAAAATGGATTTAAAAAAACCGTTTAGCACTTTTGTTGCAAGACAAATTTTACAAATTAGTTATTATACGCTTTCAATTGGGCTATTGAGTTACATTGCCAGACAGTTAGTTAAAAATTTAATGCACCACGGTTTTGTTCCTGACAACTTAAATCAATTTTGGGCAGACAGTCAGGCATTTATTCTAATGGGTGCTGTAATCTATATCATTGCTACTATTTTCAAAAAAGGAGTAGATATACAAAACGAAAACGATTTAACCGTATAATCTATGCCAATTATTGTAAACTTAGACGTGATGATGGCAAAGCGAAAAATGTCATTAAACGAACTTTCTGAAAAAGTAGGACTAACACTTTCCAATCTCTCCATTTTAAAAACAGGTAAAGCAAAAGCAATTCGATTTAGCACATTGGAAACCATTTGTGAGGTGCTGAATTGCCAACCTGCCGACATTTTAGAATATAAAAGCGATGAAGGCAAAACAACAAACCGCTAACATAAACAATACAAAAATGAGATTAAAAGATAAAATAGCATTAATTACAGGCTCTGCTCAAGGAATAGGACAGGCAACTGCTGAACTCTTTTGTAAAGAAGGAGCTACCGTGATTGTTACTGACATTCAGAACGAAAAAGGAAATCATCTTGTAAAGAATTTGAAACCCAATGCTGAATATCTGCATTTAGATGTTGGTAATGAAGATAGTTGGTTAAAAGCAACACAATATATAACTAAGAAATACGGACAACTTGATATTTTAGTTAATAATGCAGGAATAACAGGATTTTTAGAATCATCAAAACCTTTAGACGCTGAAAATTCAGACCTAAATTCTTGGGAAAAAGTTCACAGAGTAAACTCAACAGGTGTTATGCTTGGTTGTAAGTACGCTATCAAACTTATGAAAGAAAAAGGTGGAAGTATTGTAAATATTTCTTCTAGGAGCGGAGTGGTTGGGATACCGGGAGCCGTTGCATATGCTTCAAGCAAGGCATCAGTAAGAAATCACACTAAAAGTGTAGCTCTGTACTGTGCAGAAAAAGGATATAAAATTAGATGTAATAGCGTTCATCCAGCAGCTATTATGACACCTATGTGGGATGCTATGCTTGGTGAAGGAGAACAAAGAAAAAAAATAGTTGAAGATGTAGAATTCGGAATTCCAATGGGACACTTTGGAGAACCAATTGATGTTGCCTATGGAATTCTTTATCTAGCAGGTGACGAAAGTAAATATGTAACAGGAATTGAACTGAATATTGACGGTGGGATTTTAGCAGGAAGTGAAGCAAAACCAAGAAAATAAAGGAAAATAGCTTTTATAATCGAAGTGTCTCAAGGATTGGAAAAAGACAAAAGGAGTATGTATTGACAGAAAAGGAACAACCCGAAACACCGCCCGAACCGCTAACAAGGTATTGCCAAAAGCGGGGCTGAAAGGCTTCGATTGGACATTTGTGCAAGGTTCAACATTCGTTCTTCGATTGAACTTTTGTGCTAAAATTCCCCGCCTTCGGCAATTCCCCGACGTTGGCGGTCATTCTAAACACAGAACCCTCACAAAAGAACTTGAGGAAAATTTGCTTTTAGTTGTCTAATTAGTTAACTTTGTAAAATAAATATGATTAGGTAGGTTATAGCATATAAGAGATACTTTTTGGATTTCTATGAAGCTCAGACAGATGAAGTTCAACGCAAGATTGAATGGACTTTGAATTTACTAAAAACTATCGACAGAGTTCCTAAAAAGTATTTTGACCATATGACTGGAACTGACGGACTATTTGAAGTTCGGGTAGAACTTGGAAGCAATATTTATAGAATATTCGCTTTCTTTGACAAAGTAAATTTAGTTGTATTGGGCAACGGCTTTCAAAAGAAAACACAAAAGACACCAAAAACGGAAATTGAAAAAGCATTAAAAATAAAAGCAGAGTATGAAAACGAATTGCGAAGCAATCACGAATACAAAAATAAAAATAAAAAAAGAAAATGAGTAAAAAAGAAAATAATATCAATACTCTTGACGAAATCCTTGATAATAAATATGGTAAGCGAGGAGCAAAAAAAAGAGAACAATGGGAACAAGAATTTGAGGCTTTCCAACTTGGCGTTTTGCTTGAAGAGGCAAGACTAAAACTTGGTTTGACTCAGGAACAACTTGCAGAAAAAGTCGGAACGAACAAATCTTACATTTCAAGAATTGAGAACAACGCAAGCGACATCAGGCTATCAACCCTAATGAAAATTATTCAAACAGGACTTGGTGGACACTTAAAATTAACCTTGCAACTCTGACAAAAAAGAACGAACCGCCAACAAACAAATTGGCAAGAGAGTGGGTGAACGGCTTCGATTGAAAGATAGTGCAAGGTTGAACGGTAGTAATTCTATTCAACATTTGTGCTAAAAATCCGCCTCCTCGCCAATTTGCCGGACGTTATAAGCCATTCCCCATTTTTCCCGATCGAAAAGTATCCATCCGAATAACCCCATATTGTCCGACAAGTTGAGGTCATGTAGCTTTGCCAAAAACATTTTAAGATGGACAATAAGCAAGCCGTGCTCCTACTGGAAGAGCAAAGTCAGAGCGGTTTCTGGTTCAATAAAATTCCCTTGTATGTCTGCTATTTTATAAATATCGCCCTTTCTTAACAACGCAAAAGCGTCATATTTTATTAGCTGATTTATGTCTGCTACAATTTTGTCAACTGTTTCTTCATCTCCTGCAAATCGTCTCGGATCAACAAAGTCTTCAAGTATTTTTTTTTATCGCGATGTTCCATTACTCTCTACTATTTTGTCTGTTGAATATTTCCAGCATGGAGGGAACCCATTTCCATAACCATCGTCAAAACCAAATTCATTGTAAAAAGCCACAAGTTTTGGTCCTGACAAATATGGTGCTGAGCCAATGTCGCCAGCAATTATTTTTCCAAGTTGTTCTGTTACCTTATTTGAAATTTTCACTTTGTCTTTGTGTTGTTTTTGTTTACCTATATCAGTTCTCACCACCAAAGCCCCTTCAGTAATAAAACCCAATAAACAGAACGCCTCTATTTTTTCAAATACAAATCAAAATAATCTGAAATTTTCTGCATCAGGTGTATGCGGTCTTTACCGCGTACATTGTGCTCATGGCCCGGGTACATGAAGTAATCTACCTGTACACCCTTGCTCACCGCATCCCTCAAAAAATTGACAGTATGCTGCCACACCACGGTTGCATCCTGTGTGCCGTGTATCAGCAGCAGCTTGCCTTTCAGTTTATCAGCCTTACCCACTAATTTGTTTTTGCTGTATCCTTCGGGGTTCGACTGGGGTGTGTCCATATACCTTTCGCCATACATCACTTCATACATGCTCCAGTCGAGTACCGGGCCGCCGGCAACGCCCACTTTGAATACATCGGGTTTGCGCAGCATAAAAGAAGTGGTCATAAAGCCGCCGTAGCTCCATCCGTGAATACCCATCCTTTCGCCATCTACAAAGGGCAGCGATTTCAGGTACTCCACCCCTTTCATCTGGTCTTCCATTTCGTTATCGCCCAAGTTTCTGAAAATCACCTGTTCAAACCTCAATCCTCTGTTAGAGCTTCCGCGTCCGTCCATTACCCACACCACATAACCTTGTTGTGCCATATAGTCGTACCAGAGATTGCCACTGGCAGGAAAACGGTTCAGATTCATCTGGGCATGTGGCCCGTTGTACAGATAAACAACCACCGGATATTTTTTGGCCGGGTCAAAAGAGGCCGGGTAAATCAATCTGCCATACAGGTCAGTAACACCGTCAGCAGCCTTTATGGTTAGGTTTTCAACGCGTGGCATGTTATAGCCGGTAAGCGGGTCAGCTGCCGTCAGCAGATTCTTTTTAAATTTTTTATCCACCGACAACACATCTACCTTACGTGGGGTTGACTGATTTGTCCAGTTGTCAATAGCATAAGTTCCTTCGTCATTTACAACAAAATTATGGTAGCCGGGGTCGGTATCAATCCGGTTCATCTTACCGGTTTTCCAGTTCACGGTATAGAGGTGTTTTTCCATAGCGCCGTCTTTGGTAGTGGTAATCAGGAGTTCGTTTTTCTTTTTGTTGATTCCTACTATTTCGTTTACCAACCAATCGCCTTTTGTTACCTGATTGAGCAGTTTCCCGCTCAGGTCGTAACGATACAGATGCATAAATCCATCCCTTTGGCTCCACCAGAGAAATTCCTTTCCATCGGGCAAAAAATAGAGGTCTTTCTGTGGTTCCACATATTTATCATCACGTTCCTCAAACAAAGTACGCACCAACTCACCTGTCTGCACATCATACTGATTGAGCCTGACATGGTTTTGGTCACGATTCAATACAGCTATGTAGATTGATTTTTCATCAGGATTCCAGGTTACGCAGGTCAGATACTGGTCTTTAGGTTCACCTGTTTTTAAAAAGACAGTTTTTCCGGTTTGAGGATTATAAACACCCAAAGTCACCTGATGAGAAGTGCGTCCGGCAAAAGGATATTTGACATTATGATTGACAGCCGGTATCGGTGCCCAGTCTATCACAGGATAATCCTCTACCATTGATTGGTCCATGCGGTAAAAAGCAAGCAAATTACCTTTTGGAGAAAAGAAAATACCATGATTGATTCCAAATTCGTCACGATGAACAGATTTTCCGTTTACAATTTCATATTTACCATCATGAGTAATCTGTACATTACTGCCGTCCGGCTTCAGTAAATAGAGGTTATTATCCAAAACATAGGCAACGGAATGAGTGTTTTTGTCGAAAAAAATGTTTTCGGCGTCTTTGGCGATTTCGCCGATGAGTTGTTTCTGGTTGGTATTGCGATCCCACAGATAAAATTTATTCAGCATTTGAAACCATGCCTGATTTTGGTTGATCCAGTTAAGCGTAGGGAAAAAAGAAATATCAGAAAAATCGGTGGTTCTTACAATAGTGTCGGCTTTAAGGGCAGGCAGGTTATTTTTCACCACAGCCATACCATAACCGGTTTTCACATTTTCAAGATAGGCATTTTCACCTGGGATCCATTGCAATGGAAGATTTTCCACTCTCAGATTGGTAGCAAGTCCCAGAACTGCATCCTGCATGGTTAAATTCTTTTTTTGGGCAAAAACAGTAACTGTAATAAATAATAGCGCCGTAAAAACAATCTTCTTCATAATTCTATTATAATATGGTAATATAAAAAATTCGTTTATAATTTTTCAAAAATAGTAATCTCTTCTTTTGAATCCGTATTTATTTTAGGGCAAACCCATCTAAATTCACAAATAGGTAATCATCATCACTCCCGGAGGGATGAAATTATAATAGAATAATGAATCAAATTTTGCAGAATCCAAAACGGATGAAATGTCATTCCCACGGAATTTTGAAGACGACCAAACGATTATTTCTATTATGATATCAGCCTTTCAGGCTTGTTTTCATACTAAAAATTAGATGCGTTTGCACTACACCGTCATTTCGCAGCGAAGCGAAGAAATCTTATCGTTTTTGTTGCCTTAGTTTTTTGTCTTGATACAAAAAAGTAACAAAAAAAATCAAGGCTGTGAAAAAAATTGCTAAAAATGATTTCGGTAGTCTAAACCCTCGCGCAGTAGTCGCTCTTATTACGAAGACCATGCGGCGCTCAAACAACGACGGCTTTTTAACGACTACCTTCAATCATTTTTTTTAACGCATTTTTTTCAAGGCCATTGCCGCAATGCACAACAACGCCTCACCCCAGCCCTCTCCTCACAGAGAGGGAGTAAAATTCGTATATGTTTCAGACAAAGCGGTAAGGGAGATAAAAAGCGCAACCAAGCGGAGAAATCTTATCGCTTTTACTGCCTTACTTTTTTGTCTTTTAATCCAAATCTTTGACATTCTTGCCGGTTTGTGAATTATCAAACACCAATTTTACATTATAATCAAGCGGGGCGAAGTATTCTTCCAATATTTTTTGAACTTTATTTTTAGCCTCCTGCTTATAAAAATCATTTCCCGCCATTTGTTGCCTCGACTGTGAATATAGTTTGCCTTCAAGGCTATTAAGTGTTTGTTCATCAATTGATTGCAATAGTCCTTTCCTTACGGTAGCATCCATTTTGTCAAGCCGAAGTTCGTAGCTCAACAGCTCCGGTTCAGGCAAAAAAATGGTTACCACAGTATCCTTATGGTTCACCCTAATGTTTTGATTTTTCAAACTCACTCCATACTTAGCCGTAAACGGAACACTGATTTTGATGGTTTTTTCGGAAAATAGTTTTTTCATCATATCGGTTAAGGTTCCATCATCCAAAATATTAGTGCTTGTGATATTAGCCGATCCATTAGCCTCTAAAGTAGAAAGTTCTGCAATGTTTTTTAGAAATGTAGTATTGGAAATCAGCCTTTCTGTAGTGACTGCGCCATTTTTTTTACCCAGAAAATAAGCCATTACTGCCAGCACAATGGCCAGAATGAAAATGACAAACAAGAAACATCCTTTATTGTCTTTTACCAAAAACTGCATCTTTTCTTCTGTCTTAATATTTTCAGATTCGCTCATAGAGCAAAGATATCCTATAAGCCTGTTTATTCACCAAAGTAGCCCAACCTTTCAAAATATTAGCAGAAAAGGCTAATTCTCTTTTTGAGATGCTAAGCAAATTTTGTTCAAACAATGCTTATTCCGGTTTTGCTTCGTACGATAATGGTTTCCCGATTTTTTAACAGTGGCTGCATGAGGTGCCTATTTTGGTTCGGTACCGCGTAAGCGGTATCTCGCTGAAAGCGAGAAGAAGCAAAATCAGCACCGGTGCAGCCACGCAGCCCGCCGGCTGGGGAGGCAAAAAGTAGGAATGAAAGAATGTATGCCTCTTTTCAAACTTTTTCTTGATAAAAAGTTTGACAAAAATCAAGGCTGTGATGCCCTCGCTAAAAATGAATTTTGTTACGCTAAAATGCCTGAACTCGCTTCGCGCCTGCGTTTGATAAAGTTAGCGTTTCTGCGCTCAAACAGCAGGCATTTTTTAACGCTTCACTACATTCATTTTTTTAACGCTCAGGCCTCAAGGCTGTTTGGCTTCGCACGATAACGCTGCGCATGATCGCCACTTGCCGATTATTGCCACTGCGGAGGCGAAAAAGTAGGAATGAAATGCTTATTGAATAAAAATTTACACTTTTTCAAATAATGTTAGCTACACCGGACAAGCAGAGGATGCTAACGGATTTTTTTATAATAGCACCTCAAAAAAGGAATTAGCCGCTGAAATCATCAGGCTGTCAGGCTCATTACTATTTAAAAACAAATTGACAACTATCTGAATTACAATCCATTAATAAAGGTCGTCAGATAGCTGATTCTGTTAATAATCCAATTGTTGAGCGCCGAAACATCCATTTGATAATTAATATTGCCTCTTTTCCATAGGCTATAATCCCTGTTGCGGGCACCTTCTAATATAAAAGTCCAGTCATTAACAAAATCATTCAGGTTGTTGGATGTTGTAAAAGCCGCCCATTTTTGCTTTATCAAATTAACAATAACCGGGTCCTGTAGAAATCTGGAAAAAAACCGGGTACCGGCTTTTGCCTTAGTTCCAGTCCAAAAAAAACTTTGATAATGCGAAAAATGCTTTTCAGTACCTTCGTAGCCATAAGCCCAATCGAAATCCCAAACCGGCCCCATTACAAATTTTCCATTGGCTGCCTTATTCATAAATACGCTTTTGGGATGATTAATTTCTTCGTTATCGGTAAGCATAAACACAATCAGAAAATTGGCGATTGACTCAGCATCAATATAATCCAAATAATTGTTTTTAGGAAAGTCCGATGCTGCCACTAAATTTTCCATCTGCTGAAAATTTGCTTTGATTGCTGCCAATTGATCGGCATTTGCCAGTTTGGGGTCTTTTACATTTACCGGCAACTGATATTTGTCTGATTTAAATTTCCAGTCTTCATCATAATAACTGTCCAACTCCAGCAAAACGCCGCCATCACCCACATTTATCCTGTTTTTATCAAGTTCAACCTGCTCTGTAAGCAGATATAATCCTAAATATTTTCCGTTAATCATCAGTTCCACCGGAATAAAATGATTGGTATAGGGTATTCCTAATTTTTGTGCAGTATAGAAAGCGATATTATTCAACTGATGTGTTTCATCTAAGTAATTGGCAAGAAGCACCCAGTCTTTCTCTTCTGCCAGCCCAAACAAAGGGGCTTTGGAGTCCAACTTAAGACGGTATGGTTTCTTGGGCAGTGTCCAGGTACTATTTCCCCTGCCTTTAATTTGTGTAGTACCCGAATAATTACTGAAAACACCTTTACCGTCAATGGTGATATTGCCTTTCAGATAGGTTTCCTTTGAAGTAACAGGCACCGCACCATCGGTATTAATGGCAATAAGCGGAAGGCTGTCGTTCCAGTTAATTTTTAATGTATATTCATACCTTTTACCATTTTCTGCAAAAAATGAAAAGACGGTATCAGACCTTAGGTCAATTAGACTGTTTCCACTAACCTGTTCCTTGTCATTTAGAGTAACTTTTGAAGCGTCTGAACTAAAACTGGGGACAACGGAGAAAAGAAATTTAGACAAATTAGCAGTCATTTGGTTGTCTTTCACCTCAAACACGATATCATTTATCAACTGAGGGTTATTTTTTTTCTCAATGGTAAAAGATGTAATAGAAACCGTTGTTTTTTTGGCAACCTCTGTTGGAGGTGTATTTTCTGGTTCAACCTTTGTCTTTTTGCACGAATAAGAAAACAATGCTACGCTCAAAATAAATATGCTTAAGACTACTTTAATATTCAGTTTTTGAATCATATCGGATTAACAATAAGAACTACAAAGTTAGTCAAAAGAGGCAGATATTTTTCTTTAAGGTACGCCTCAATATGTACTTTGAGCAAGAGGTATCAACCGATTTTCATAAATAAATTGTTTAAATCAGCTAATTTTGACAGGTGATTACACAGGCCTCCATACAGGAAATTCTTTCGCGCATTGATATAATAGATGTGGTGAGCGAATTTGTGAAACTCAAAAAAAGAGGCGCTAATTATTTGGGGTTATGTCCGTTTCATAACGAAAAAACGCCCTCCTTCACTGTTTCGCCTGCCAAAGAGATATATAAATGTTTTGGTTGCGGCAGAAGTGGCAATACCATCAGCTTCATCATGGAGCACGAAAAATACAGCTATGTGGAAGCGTTAAAATGGTTAGCCAAGAAATACGGAGTGGAGGTAGAAGAAACCTTTGTGAGCAATGAGCAGAGAGCGCTGATGCAAACTGCCGACAGCCTGTATATCATCAACAGCTTTGCAGAACAGTTTTTCGCAAAATCTTTATTTGAAACAGAAGAAGGACGAAACATTGGCTTGGCCTATTTTAAGGAAAGAGGTTTTAGGGAAGGAATCATCGAAAAATTTAAACTGGGTTACTCGCCCGAAACAAGAGATGCTTTTACAAAAGAAGCTGTTTCCAAACAATACAATGAAGAATTACTGCTGAAAACCGGTCTGACGGTGGAGCGCAACGGGGCGCTGATGGATAATTATCGCGGCAGGGTTATTTTTCCCATTCACAACCACAGTGGGAAAGTAATGGGTTTTGGCGCCAGAATTTTGAAGACAACCGATAAAGCTCCAAAATACATTAATACGCCGGAGAATGAAGTTTATGTAAAAAGTAAAATTCTTTACGGTTCTTATTTTGCCCGCAATGCCATTGATAAGGCTGATGAGTGTTTATTGGTGGAAGGCTACACAGATGTGGTATCATTGCATCAGGCAGGTATAGAAAATGTGGTAGCTTCCGGCGGTACATCTTTAACCATTGACCAACTGAGGCTGATAAAAAAATACACTAATAATCTTACTATTGTTTATGACGGCGACTCGGCAGGTGTAAAAGCTGCACTTCGCGGGCTTGATCTGGCGCTGGAAGAAGGTTTGAATGTAAAATTAGTACTGATTCCCGATAATGAAGATCCTGACAGTTATGTAAACAAAATAGGCGCTTCGGCATTTATTGACTTTGTTCAAAAAAACAAAAAAGATTTTATTCTTTTTCAATTAGAACTTGCTTTAGGTGATATTGGAAATGACCCCGTAAAAAAATCAGAATTAGTTAATAAAATTGCTGAATCCATTTCTCGGATAAATAAAGCCGAAGATTTTACCAAACAACAGGACTACATCAAACAATCGGCTGAAATGCTTACGATTGATGAAGCCGGGCTGCATGCCTTGGTAAACAAATACATCCGCGACCGCATTACTGTTCAGGAGCGAAAAGCTACGTTGGATTCCAAAGATAACAAAGATGCCAATGCAGCTACTGCAGAAGCATCCGACTACAACGATGCCACCTTTGAACTGCTGCATAAAGACCAATTGCAGGAAAAAGAACTGGCAAGAGTACTGCTGGAATATGGCAACAAAATCTGGGAAAAAAACATACTGATTGCCCAATATATTTTAGAAGAAATCAGTGATTTAATTATTGAAGATGCAGATGTAAATAATCTTTTACAAAGGGCAAAAGAACTCCTGCAAACCCATCCCGAATCGCTCAACAGACAGTATTTTATTTATCATGAAGATAAACGTCTTAGCAGTTTTGCGGTATCGCTGCTCAACTATCCTTATGAAGAAAGCGAACGATGGAAAGACGATATGGGGCAAGAACTGGGCTACCAGAAAGAATTATTTGCCAAGGATGTAAACAACTTTTTGCAAACCATATCAGAAGGAAACGAAAAGGAACTCAGAAATTATAAACTCATTAGCGAAGACCGTACTCCAGAGAAAATCATCAGCGCCATCCAATACCTGAAATTAAAGAAAATCAAACGGATGATTCTTGAAAATCAAAAAGATATCGCTCAATTCAATTCTGAGGAAAAATATAAAGAGAATATTTTTGTGCAGCAAACACTCAAGGAAATAGAACGAAATATAACTAAACAACTGGGAGCCGTCATTGTACAATAGATAAAATTGTCACCACACTGAAAATTAATTTTTCGAAATACATTAAGGCATAAAAACTTAATGCCCCTTCATTTCTTAATGTTGAAAAAAGATTGCCACGAATGCAGAAATGGGGGTGGTGAAAGTGAAACATTAAGGTTAGATGAAGGCGTTACAAAAAGCAATAATTTTAAGACTAAGTATTGAAGGCTACAAAATTAGCAGCAATGTTTTTTGCGGCTACATAGCCGGTTGTCCAGGCGTTTTGAAAATTAAAGCCGCCTGTAATGCCATCTACATCAATGATTTCTCCGGCAAAAAACAGGTTAGGAACTTTCTTGCTCATCATGGTATTATGGTCAATCTCCGTGAGCTTAATGCCTCCTGCAGTTACAAACTCTTCCTTAAATGTAGTTTTCCCGCTTATCTCACATTCATAATTTAACAGGTTTTTTACCAGTAGGTTTTGTTGTTTGGCAGGCAATTCGGCCCATCTTATTTTTTCATCAATATTGCTTTGAAGCAATAAAAATTCCCACAACCGCTTGGGAAGGCCCAAGGAGTTCCCGAAAAACACTTTTTGAGATGCATATTTCAAACGCCATTCCTGAAACAATGCCCTCAAGGTGGTTTCATTATATTGCGAAACCCAGTTTATCGAAATGGCGAACTGCCAGTTCTTCTCTGCCACCTCTCTTGCAGCCCAGGCGCTTAGGCGCAATACACAAGGGCCGCTCAGTCCCCAATGAGTGATAAGCACAGGACCCCGTTGTTGCAATTTTGTTCCTGCCATCTTTAAAGATACATCGCCCACAGTTACACCCATCAACTTTGTAATAGGATGTTTCGGCATATTAAACGTAAACAACGAGGGCACCGGCGCAGAAATGGAATGTCCTGCTTTTATTAGCCACTCATGCATATTCATTTTTGAAAAGCCGCCTGCAGCAATACACAAATAATCGGCCTCCAGATTTAATCCGTTTTTTATTTTTAAACCAAATTTATCATTCTTATAAAAAATTTCATTCACTTCGTGATGCATTTTTATGGCAACTTTGTACTTACCCGCTTCCTGCAAAAGGCAATCAATAATCGTTTGCGAAGAATTAGTAACTGGAAACATTCTCCCATCTGCTTCAGCCTTCAGCTCCACTCCTCTCTCTTTGTACCAATTTATAGTATCTGTAGTAAAAAATTGATGAAATATTTTTTTAACAAAACTGCCGCCTCTCGGATAGCCTTTTGTCATTTCATTGATATCAAAACAGGAATGGGTAACATTGCACCGTCCACCACCACTCACTTTCACCTTGCTCAGTAATTTTCCTGTTTTTTCCAGAATTGTTACACTCAAATCAGGATTTAGCCTTGCAACATTTACGGCACAGAAAAAACCAGCTGCGCCACCGCCAATAACTATGAGAGATTTACCTGCTTTCATAAGAATACAAAGGTTAAATAATTCTTTCGGTTTTCATTTAATATTGTGGGTCTATGACATTTTGTATGGACTATAATATATTTTGTTGCCTTACTTTTTTGTTTTGATACAAAAATATTTTTACGATCTTCTACACCGTCTTTTCGCAATCTACTAATGACGATGCTTTTGAGGTGTCGCTTCGCAGCCCTTTTTGGTCGTCATTTCGCAGCGAAGCGAAGAAATCTTATCATTATAAAACCAGCGTCATTTCGCAGCGAAGTGGAGAAATCTCACCGTTCTGGAAGCAAAAGATTTCTTACTTCGCTTTGCTCCGTTCGAAATGACGATGCTTTTGAAGTGTCGTTTCGCCTCTCTTTGATCGTCATTTCGCAGCGAAGCGGAGAAATCTCACCATTATAAAAATAACGTCATTTCGCAGCGTAGCGGAGAAATCTTATCGTTCTGGAAGCAAAAGATTCTTCATTACATTCCAATTACCCAAAACATCTTACCCACTAAACGATCATCATAACAAAATTAATTCGTAATCTGCTCGCAAAGTATCTAATTGGTATTTCAACCTTTCTTCACTTGTATCGGTAATGAAAACCTGTCCATCATTGTCAAGGCATACTTTTTTTAATAAATTCTGAATTCGATTTTCGTCCAGTTTTTCAAAAACATCATCCAATAATAATAAAGGAGCAAATTTCTTTTCGGCTTTTAGTTCTTCGAGTTCAATGAGTTTCAGCGCAAACAACAAACTTTTTCTTTGCCCTTGTGAAGCAATAGTTTTAAATGGTTGATTGTCCAATTGTATCATCAAATCATCCCGATGAATGCCTACCGTTGTACGCTGCAACAATCTGTCTTTTGGCAATGAATATTTTAATAAATTTTTAAAATCAGCATCCATCAGTTTACTGTCATAAACAATCGAAAGATTTTCTTCCTGCTGCGCAATGCCGGTATATAGCCTTTTTACTTTGGGCAAGTAAGAAATCAAAAAATCCCTTCGTTTGGAAAAGATGTATTCTCCCGTAGGAATTAACTGCTCATTAAGCGTCAGTAGCAATACTTCATCCCAGAAATTTTTTTCGGCTGCCGATTTCAGAAACGAATTTCGTTGTTGCAATATTTTGTTGTATTGAATCAGTTTTATAAGATAATCTGAATCTATCTGGGAAAGCAAAGCATCCAGAAAACTGCGCCTTTCCTCGCTACCTCCGGTTATCAATACGGCATCATCGGGCGCAATGACCACACAGGGGTAACGCCCTATGTGTTTCGAAAATTTTTCATATCCCTGATCATTTAGCAAAAACTCTTTCTTGCCCGTCTCTCTTAAAACGCACACTGCTTTTTCTTCAACGCCACTCAGGTCAAAACATCCTTCAATTCGATATCCTTTGGCACCGTGTTGCACGTTTAAAGAACCATTGTTACTGAAATAGCTTTTTGTGAAGCACAGGTAATGAATGGCATCCAAAATATTTGTTTTACCCACACCATTTTTCCCGCAAATACCTATAATTCTTTTTTGAAAATTAAAATTACGATGGGTATAATTTTTAAATTGAATTAATGATATTGACTTTAATGTGAGCATAACCGGTCAAAAATAGAAAACTAATATCAATAAGGCAATTTTACAACAATTGGCCTTTCAAACAGAATAAAAAACAAATATTTTTCTATTTTACAATTTCGCCCCTTAGACGCATCAGTTCGGTTTCTGATACTTTGGTATTATATCTGGAGGCAATCAGGCGATCATAAGCCTGCGCAAGACTGTTTTGAGCTTCGCGCAGTTGTAGCAAGGTAGCCATTCCCAATCGGTAAGTTTCATATACTATCTTCACATTTTCTTCGGCAAGTAGGATATTTTCTTCTTCAAGTTTTAGTTGTTTTTTTTGTTGCTCATAGCTTTTAAATGAATTTAAAATCTGCATATTCAATAAAGAACGCTGATTTTCATATTGCAGTTTTTGAAAATCAATATTCAATGCATCCTGCTTCATCTGCCGCCTCACTCTTAGCTGGTTGAAAATGGGGATATTGGCTGTAAACCCATAATTGAAACCAAGAGTGCGGTTAAACAAAGGTGCAAACCTGTTGATGGCTACGCTGTTTTGATTTCGTCCGAACAGATAATTTGAGTTGAATGATAGGGTGGGAAACAATCCGGCTTTTGTTTCCTTTAGTGTAAGATTAGCCACTTCAATATTTTTTCGAGCTAGCTTTAAACCGGGATTTACGTTTTCGAGATCGTCTAATATATCTCCTAAAACGACATTGTAATTAACAGGTATAGTATCCGGAATGTCAAATTCGGGTCTGTCCTTAACGTTCATCGCCTGCAAAAGTTGCTCCTTGAGCACATCCACGTTGGTTTCCTGCTGCATCCTCAATGATTTTTGAGCATTCAAATCTACCTTGCTTTGCAATACATCGGGTTTTGCACCGGTACCAATATTTAATTTATACTGTGCTAATTTGGCCCTTTCTTCATTCAGTTTTATTTGTACATCTGTTGCTTTTATCAATTGCTTCTG
Source organism: Chitinophagaceae bacterium (assembly GCA_023957575.1). Lineage (GTDB taxonomy): Bacteria > Bacteroidota > Bacteroidia > Chitinophagales > Chitinophagaceae > Niabella. The sequence continues at coordinate 15,530 of JAMLGU010000002.1, forward strand.
CCGGGCAATGCTGTAATACGTTTTTATCACATTAGCCACTGTGGTAATAATTTTATCTTTAAGACTGATAGAACCGGCCTGCAATATCAGTTCTGCCTTTTCTCTGGTGGCAAACATTCTCAATCCGTCAAAAAGCACCCAATTTAATGCAAGCCCTGTAGAAAGGTTATTGCTTTTGATATTGCTGGTGCGGCTGGTATCAATCAATACCTGACGCTGATTATTGACATTCCACAAAGAAGAAGCGCTTGCGTTGAGTGTGGGATAAAAAAAGACATTGCGATAGCTGTAATCTATTTCGGCAGCCATTGAGTCTTTTTTGGCTAACCGAATGTCAAAATTGTTTTGCAATGCTGTAGCCACCGCTTCTTCGAGTGGTAACATTTTTTGCGCATCTGCGCTAAAAATTGTAAATAAAAAAAGGAGGATATAAGTAAATAATATTTTCATCATCTCAATTCTTAATTCAAATTTGAATTTAGCAGCTGTCCGGCTTCTTCTTTTTTCTTTTCTTCAAATACCAGAATTTCATCAAAATCTCTGGGTTTTTTATTTGCCGACATATAGCTGTAAATAGCCGGCAATGTGTAAAGCGTTAATATTAGCGAAAATAAAATACCGCCCACAATTACAATACCCAAAGGGATACGGCTGGTAGATGCAGCGCCTAATGACAATGCAATGGGCAAAGCGCCCAATGCCATTGCCAGGCTGGTCATCAAAATAGGGCGAAGCCGCTGGCCGGCCGCAAACACTATGGCCTCATTTTTCGCCATGCCTTTCTTTCTACTCTGATTGGCAAACTCCACAATCAGGATACCGTTTTTCGTTACGAGGCCTATCAGCATAATCATACCAATTTCCGAAAAAATATTAAGTGTGTGGCCAAAAATCCAAAGTGTCAACAGAGCGCCTGCGATTGCCAAAGGCACGGTAACCATGATGATAAGCGGGTCAATAAAACTTTCAAACTGTGCGGCAAGAATTAAAAATATTAATCCCAAAGCCAACATAAATGCAAAACTGATATTACTGCTACTCTCGGCAAAATCGCGGGAAGTGCCACTCAAAGCAGTGCTAAAGGTATCATCTAACAAGTTTTTAGCTATTTTGTCCATTTCCTTGATGCCATCACCTATAGTTTTACCCGGAGAAAGACCTGCAGAAATCGTTGCCGATTTATACCGGTTAAAGTGATAAATTGTTGGCGGAGTAGTTGACTCAAGGATGGTAGTCAGATTATCCAGGCTGATCATTTTTCCTGGGTTATTTCTGACAAAGATTTTTTTCAAATCATCGGGGTCATCCCTGTTGATACGGTCCACCTGCGCCATTACCTGATACTGCTTACCATTGCGGGTAAAGTATCCCAACCGGCGGTTACTATAGGCTATCTGAAGCGCTTCGCTGATAGCATTAATACTTACGCCCAACTGAGCAGCCTTTAACCGGTCAACAATGATACGTAGTTCGGGTTTATTAAACTTCAGGTCAACATCCACCTGCTGCAACACAGGGCTTTTATTGGCTTCTTCCAGAAACTTAGGCAATACGCTTGTCAGTTTATCGAAATTATTATTCTGCAGTACAAACTGAACATCCTGCCCTCCCCTACGATTTACCTGAATTGTTTGCTCCTGAATGGCGAATGCACGTCCCTCATTGAATTTAGGTAAGTTGCGATTCACCATTTCCACAATTTCTTGTTGAGAACGGGTTCTTTCATTGGGGTCAGCCAATGTTACTCTCACCATACCGGTATTTGCATTTCCGGTTCCCATAAAACCGGGCGAAGTAATAGACAGAACAATCTTACTCTCTGGTACTGAGTCCATTATGAAGTTTGTAACTCGGTTTACAAACTTGTCCATTGCATCGTAAGAAGTGCCTTCGGGAGCTGTAAGCGATAATCTGAACTGGCTTTTGTCTTCCATTGGCGCCAGTTCCGACTGTAAATTACTTCCAATCCAGTAAATTATAAGTCCACATATTGCTACTATTACCCATGCCATCCATCTTACCCTCATAAAAGCTTTCAGGCTTAGATCATAGAAATTTTCCACCCATTTGAAAAAGGGTTCGGTAACATTGTAAAACCAACCATGATCATGCACGTTTTTTCTGGTAAGAAAAACATTTAATACCGGTGTAAGCGTCAATGACACAAAAGCCGAAATCAAAACAGCCCCGGCTACTACCAGACCAAATTCACGAAACAGCCTTCCTACAAAACCTTGTAAAAACAATATGGGCAGAAATACTACCGCAAGAGTAATAGATGTGGCAATTACAGCAAAGTAAATCTCCTTAGAACCCTCTAAAGCGGCTTTTCGCTTTGGAAACCCCTGTTCAATTTTTTTGTAAATGTTTTCAGTGACGACAATTCCATCATCCACCACTAAACCTGTTGCCAACACAATAGCCAGCAAGGACAATACATTGATGGTGTAGCCCATTAAATACATGATGAAAAAAGCGCCAATCAGAGAAACAGGGATATCAATCAATGGCCTGATAGACATCACCCAATCTCTGAAAAACAAAAAGATAATCAGAATAACCAATGACAAGGCTATAAAAAGGGTTTCCTCTACCTCAGAAATGGAGCGCTTGATGTATTTTGTCTGGTCCAAAGCAATATTGAGCTTAATATCCTCAGGCACATCTTTCTTAATAACTTCCAACCTTTTATAAAACTCATCAGAAATGGCTACATAATTGGAACCCGGCTGTGGAACTATTGCCAGCGCAATCATGGGAATGGCGCTCTCCCTGAGGGCAGTTTCTTCATTTTCGGGGCCTAAAACAACTGTACCGATATCTTTTACCCTTACATCGGAGCCATTAACATTTTTGATAATCAAATTACTAAACTCTTCTTCAGTATTTAATTTACCAAAGGTTCTTACTATCAACTCAGTACTGTTTCCGGCAATTTTTCCGGAAGGTAATTCCACATTTTCTCTTTGAAGCGCTGATTGTACATCAGAAGGAGTCAACTGATAGGCAGTAAGTTTATTGGGATCAATCCAGATCCGCATGGCAAATTTTTTCTCGCCCCAAATCTGAATGCTGCTCACACCCGGAATTGTCTGTAATCTTTCTACCAGATTATTGGTGGCATACTCAGTTAGTTCAAGCGGATTTTTAGTGTCGCTCTGCACCGTCATGGATATAATGGCATCCGAGCTGGCATCTGCCTTGCTTACCACCGGAGGTGCTTCAAGGTCGGGCGGAAGCGAACGCTGTGCGGCCGACACCTTATCTCTAACGTCATTGGCAGCGGCTTCCAGGTCCACACCCAGGTCAAACTCCACATTGATATTGCTGGTACCGTTACTACTGCTTGAAGTGATATTTTTAACACCGGCAATTCCGTTGATGGCTTTTTCAAGAGGTTCGGTTATTTGTGTTTCAATAATATCTGCATTAGACCCTGCATAACTCGTTCTTACACTGATATTGGGCGGGTCGATAGCCGGATAATCTCTTACACCTAAGAACTTAAAGGCAATAACTCCAAACACAATAATTACAACATTCATAACTATTGCTAAAACCGGCCGCCTCAAACTAAGTTCTGATATATTCATTTCCTGCTTATTGTATTTTTTATTTAGTGGTTAATGATTGAAAATTACAGATTACAAATTGCAAATTAAAGATTATAGATTATAGATTATAGATTGCAGATTATAGATTGATCTTAACTTGCGTTCTAATTATTCATCTCAAACCTCAAACCTCAAACCTCAAACCTCAAACCTCAAACCTCAAACCTCAAACCTCAAACCTCAAACTTTAAACCTCAAATCTCAAATCTCATATCTCAAATCTCAAATCTCATATCTCAAATCTCATATCTCATATCTCATATCTCATATCTAACCTCTAAAACCTCAAACTAACTATCCTTTATAGGTTTGCCTTCAATAATCTAGTTTATTACCTTTCTCAATTCGATTTTACTATCAGGCTTTGTAGCCATAATACCTGTTACCAAAATGGTATCTCCTACCTTCAATCCTTTGGTTATTTCCACTCTCGATGAATCTCTGATACCTAATTCCACATCATTAAACAATGCTTTACCCTGATTAAAAAGAATCACTTGCTTACCTCTTGCTGTGGGTACAATTGACTGTGAAGGAATAAAAATCGTATTATTTCGCGGCGCAAAATTGATAACCACTTTGGCAAAAGAGCCCGGAATCAAGCCCTGAGTACCACTATTCACCACTGCTCTTACCATCAGGCTACGATTGCTCACATCTACATTTGATTCGGTGGCTACCACCTTTGCGGAATAATTTTTTTCATTACCTTCAACCGTAAAATTCACAATTTGTCCTTGCCTGATTTGTGAAGTATATTTTTCGGGTACTGAAAAATCAACCTTCAAAGTACTCACCTGATTGATAGTGGCAATTACGGTGGCCGGAGTAATGTAGGCGCCCGGGCTTATCTCTTTCAACCCCATTTTACCACTAAATGGCGCTCTCACCTCGGTCTTAGTAATGGCAGTGCGAATGATGTCAATATCTGCCTGAATGTTTTTTACTGTTAAGAGGGAGGCATCATAATCCTGCTTACTTATTCCCTGAATATCAAGTAATTGTGATGCTCTGGTTTCATTGGATTTAGCTATAGCCAATTGGGTTTGCAGTTTCTTCAACTGAGCTTGTAAGTCTCCGTCATAGATTTTTGCCAATAGGGTTCCTTTCCCCACAAACTGACCTTCCCTCACGTTAAGGCTTACTACTCTTCCCGAAACTTCGGAATGAATTTCTGTTACTTCATTTGCAACTATAGTTCCGGGCACCTGTACAGTTTCGGCAAATACTTCTGCATTCACTACATACACATCCACTTTGGGTGCAGGTCGTTGCGGCGGTTTTTTAGCCTCCGGCTTTTTTTCTCCGCCACAGGAAAACAAGGCAAAAAGGATTACTAAAAATAAAAACTGATAAACTTTACTCAACATCATTCTATTTTGAAGGCGATAAAGATAAGGTTTGATAAGGGAATAGGACGATAAACAGGGTCAAAACTTGCTGTTTAAACATAAATATTTATAAATAAAACCACAGAAATTTGATTAAACCCCCTGATTTTTACTTATGGCATTAGCATAAAAACCAAAAACCAAGCTATTGCACAATGTGCAACAATTCGCCTCCCACACAATCCGTCATAGCGCCAAAATCTATTACTCAACGCCTTCTGATAACAGCTCTCCGACTACTACTTTCTTACCACTTTTACCACTTTGGAGTAAGATGTACCGCCATCTTTATCTATTTGGGCAATTCGCACTTATAGGTTATCGCTTTGTGGAACAGCTTCTTTATCGCTTTTGGTGCAGGCATAACCCAATACCATAATGGAGGCAGCCATCAGCGCTATCATTAGTCTTTTTCTGCGAAGCAGTCCTGCGCCCACAGCTAATCCAAAGATAGCAAATCCTGCCAGACCAAGCCCATTGGCGGATGTTGAAAAATCATAGGAAATATTTTCAGATGAATTACCGTCTTTTGCCTTAGAAATTATCTCACCAATTTTGATGAAGTTTTTACCATCGTTAGAGGCTTCTATTTCAAACCTGTGATTGTTTTTCTCGCTTAAGGTAGCCCAATTTACAAATAACTTACCGTTTTCTAAATATGCATTTAGGCCGCCAAACACGGCAGCTAAAGGTTGGCAATTGGTTAATTCGCCAGCATCGGTAATTGTCCATTCATAATAGTCGGCTAAAATATCTCTGTCATCGCTATAATCCGAACCATACTTAAGATTTGCAGCACCAAGAGAAAGACCAAATGGTGGATTCTCATTATTTGCCCATCCTCTAAGAATTAAACCATATCTGTTGCAATCTAAGCCGGAATCATCAAATATACCACTAAGATTGACAACACTATTTAGTGTCCAGTTGCCGGGGCTTGCATTATTAAAGGCTTCTGCATGCCAAAACATATTAGACATATCTTCAACCTTCTCAGTATTCCAATTACCAATGTCCTGGTTGAAAGAAGTAGCATGCGAAAACATATTATACATATATACAACATTCTCGGTGTTCCAATTGCCAATGTCCTGATTGAAATTGTAGTTAGATTCAAACATACTACTCATACTGGCAACATTTGAAGTAATCCAGGAACCAAAACTTGAATTGCCTATTAAACTACTACAATTACTAAACATACTCGTCAAACGAATATTATTCTTGCTTAAATTAGGCTTATCTGTTGCAGTAACATCCAAATTATAACAAAATTGAAAAGCAAACTCGAACGAAGTCCAGTTGGCTGTACCCCACTGTTTCACTTGTGTAAGTCTTTGAGCATCACCATGATAGGCAATAAAAAAACGATCCAAATTATCTGGGCCGAGTTTTAACTCGATGGTGGCCCCGGCAGGCAGAGCGTTAAGGGTAAAAGTGCCACTGGCATTAATGGTACCACTACCACTGGAACCGGAAGGAAGCTGCTGCCAACTGTAAGCAATACCTCCACCTGTACCTTTGGATACGTCAAACATTATTTGATCAGATCCTGAACCTGCAGATTTACTTAAATCCCTACCGTGATAAATTCGCCTTGGGCTTTGGCATTGCCGATAAAGAAAGATGCTATTGCTAATAACAGCAGTATTCTAAAAAGATTTTTTGATAACATAACAAACAGATTAGGTTATTTTAAATAAATTACAACCTATTATCGTAAAAGATTATCAAAAGTCATCAGTACTTTTCAGATTTTTTAAAAATTGGATTGAAAAGGTGAAAAATTGAATGGTAGTTGAAAATTGAGAATATTCAGTACGAAATATTCTCTTTTCAATAATCAAAAAATAAATCCTCATTATCCTTAACCGCTTTAAACAACCTTCAACCGTATTAAACATTTAAACTTGTACACCTTTAATTTTTTGTAATTAGTTTTAGCGCCATATTTTTCGGAGCTGTCTTTTACCAGAAAAAGCTGAAAAACACACTATAAAGTTGCAATTTGAATTAAATTTTTCCACCACCATCCGGAAGTTAAAAAAAGAAAATAGCCCATATTATCTTTGAGGTGACAAAATTTCATAAATATATGGGACTATTTACTCGTAATAAAAGTAACAAGAAGCCAATTATAAAACAAATTTTAGAGCTTATTCCTAATTCTATTTTGCAAAGCAGTATAGCTAAACATAAAAGTGATAAATTCTGTAGTAAATATAAGACTTACGATCAACTGGTCTCTCAAATGTTCGGACAGCTGAATAAATGCCTGACTTTAAGCGATATAAGTACCGCCATTGCTGTAAACACCACCTTTATTGGAGACTTAGGATTACAACAAAGCCCCGCCAGAAGTACGATGAGTGACGGCAATGCAAAACGAAGCTGGAAGGTATTTGAAACGATGTATTACAAATTGCTCTCTCATTATAGCAATCTGTTACTGAGACATGGTAAAGCAATGGATATAGAAGAGATAAAAGGTAAAGTGATTAAGATAATAGACAGCACCACTATCAGCTTATGTTTGAGCTTATTTGAATGGGCGAAGTTCCGGACAGCTAAAGGAGGCATAAAAATACATACCTGTTTGGATCATGCGCTTATGCTTCCTGATCTGGTAAATATAGGCGAAGCGGCTGTGCATGATAAACGCGGTCATCCGCAAACAGTATTTGCACCGGGAACTATTATTGTAGAAGATAAAGGCTATTTTGATTTCAGTTTAATGATGCAACGCATTAATGCTGATAACGTATTTGTAACCAGAATAAAAGACAATACAGTATATGAAAGCATTTGTGAAAAAGAATTACCGGTTGATAAAGACCAGCATATACTTAAGGATGAATTAATCCGGCTTACCGGCAAAAAGGCCATCGAAGTAGGCATTGACCAGGTAACGTTACGCCGGATAGTAGTGTATGATAGTGAAAAAGATGTTCAGTTAGAAATTATTACCCAGGAATTGAGATGGGCAGCATCTACCATTGCAGCCTTATACAAAGCCAGATGGGATGTTGAAATATTTTTTAAGCAACTAAAGCAAAATTTACTGGTAAAAACATTTACAGGCACAAGCGAAAACGCTGTAAAATCTCAGATTTATATAGCGCTCATTACCTATCTTTTATTAGAATTGATAAAGCGCTGTATCGCAAAAGGCGCACAGGCATTTAGTAATCTGTGTGAAAAAATCCGTTTTTGCTTAACCTATTACCACAGCCTTGATTATGTATGCAACCAAATAAAAGAAGGCGCAGTAAAAGCAAGAGGAAAACCAAATAAGCCAAATTGTCAGAAATCATTTAATTTTTAATAACGGACTTTTATTCCGAGAAATCAGTTTACAAATACAGTAAAATCAATACTTTCGTTGGGTCAAATCATCCTTTTTTGAAAAAGTTCGGATCGTAGTGATGCAAAGTAGGAAATTGCGGGATTCAAACTTATCAAACCGTCACAATTTTGAAGCGGAATAAAGCCCTTAAAATTACTACTATCTCGCCTGTTTTGTATTTACCTTATTAGCCTGTTGTGCTTAACAGCCTCAGAGGATTAAAGTTATTTTTTTAATCAATTCAATCGTTCCATAGTCTGAACTGGGATCAGTCCAGCTTCCTGAAATTTTATTTTTACTGATTGTGGTCGTATATTGGCAGTTCAGATTAGCGCTTCCTTTCTTGATATATTCAACTTCTTTAAAAGTAAATTGTGAACCTGTCAATTTCCCTGCAATTTTATGCACCGAATTCAATGAAGGCCACTCAATTTCTCCTTCCACTCTTCCCGAAGACTGATTATGGGAAACAATCTTCAAAGTAACTGCCCATGACTTACCCGATTTTGAAGATTGAGCTTTACCAGTAAAAACGGTTCCGGCAAAATCATTTGCCCATCCAATGTTGGTACTAAACAAAAATAGTATTGTAAGTACTAACCAATTAATAGGAATAGATTTATTTTTCATTATTAATATCCTCCAAATTATTTTTTTATGAAGTGTCTTTTCAGCGTTTAGGCCAACTCGTAAATTCACGAAACAACAAGTATCATAATCAAATACTAATCATTTGTCTATTAACTAATTATCCAGAGCAGACGCATTAAAAATATGTAGTAATCCACAGGTGTGGAAATAAAGTTGCTTGTAAATCAAATTGAATACCCGGACTTGCAGTTCCAAAAAGCTATGACAGCCATTATGGAACATTTTGGTCAGTTACCAGATCCGCGAACTAAAGAGCATAAAATCATTCATAAGCTCTATGACATTGTATTTATTACTATAGCGGCGGTTATATGTGGGGCAGAAGACTGGTATGATATTGAGGACTATGGGGAAGCTAACCAACAATGGCTTAGCCGTTTTCTGGAACTACCCGGTGGTCTGCCGTCACACGATACATACAACCGTGTGTTTTCGCTATTTGATCCGCAGGCTTTGCAGCAGTGTTTTGTGGGTTGGGTACAAAGCATTGCCCATATAAGTGAAGGGCAAGTAGTGAGTATTGATGGCAAACAGCTACGCCACAGCGGCGAGCAGGGAGGTAAAAGCATTATTCACATGGTAAGCGCCTGGAGCAATGCCAATAATATGGTGTTGGGGCGACTAAAAGTAAACGATAAGAGTAATGAGATTACGGCTATTCCTGCTTTATTGGAAGTATTGATGCTAAAAGGATGCTGGATTACTATTGATGCCATGGGTTGTCAAATCGAAATAGCCAAAAAGATCAGGGAAGTGGGGGCTGAATATATCCTCGCAGTAAAAGATAATCAAAAGCACCTGAATGATGACATTAAGGAAGCTTTTGCACAGACGCCGCAAACGGCAAGTCATACGCAATTAAATGTAGATCATGGTCGCATAGAAAAACGTATCTGCCGTATTATAACAGATATGGACTGGATTTGCAGTAAAGATCAATGGGAAGGGCTTCAAACCATTATAGAAATAATAAGTGAGCGAACCCATAAAGCGACCGGAGAAAAAGAAAAGCAGGTTCGCCATTATATAAGCAGTATAAAGGCGCCGGCTGAAGCCTTCAATACTGCTATAAGGGAACATTGGGGCATAGAGAACAAACTGCATTGGGTTTTAGATGTTTGTTTTGGAGAAGATATGAGTACTAAAAGGGCAGGAACTGCTGCCGAGAATTTTTCTTTTGTTAGCAAGGTAGCCCTTAACCTGCTCAATCAATCAGAAGAGAGAAAGGGTGGCAAAAAGCTTAGCATCAAACGAAAAAGAAAAAAGGCAGACAGAGATAAGGATTATTTGTTATCGCTTTTGGCTAAAGCCGGATAACTTTTAATGCGTCTGCCCTGACTAATTATCCCTTTTTAATTAATTTTACTTTACTTATTTTAATTTTAATACTATTTATTCAATGCTGTTAAAAAATAAACTCATCCCATGTTTAAATTAAAAACCTTTTGACCTTTTCTCCTGTCATTATTTACTTTCTCTTGCTAAGAAATCTCTCCTAAAATTACTATTTTTTACACTTTAAGAAAAATATATTTTACGCTTACTTTCACCCTCTTTCCCCCAAATTTTCTTTCCATTTTACCAATCAATTCAGTATCTCCACGCAATGAACCGTATCCTACTTTTGACATTCTTTTTTTCTGCATCTTAAAGCCGTCTTGACCTGGCATTATTCCTATTTTGATAAAATCCCTGTCTGGAAGAAACCGGAGCATCAAGCCCGAAAAAATAAAATCAACCTCTGTTACTCTCCCCAACCACCCATCGCCCCTTTGGACTGGCGCAGGGTAAAAAGAGAACAAAAACAATTTTGATTATCATTAACGTCTGACCAGCTTACCACAGGCAGCCACGAAGGAAACTAACGCCGAAGGCAAACTGGCTGTAATGCAGCCGTGTCTTTTTCAGCCATCATTTTTTTATTCTGCCATATCCGCTTATCGTATTATTTCCATATTATTATGGTCAGAAAAATCTTTCTCACTCAAATTACGACTCAGCCGGTCTTCTGTTTTTATTAAAGCAATGTCTTCATCAAAACTACGCCCAATATTGGAAAGTGTTACATCCCGGTCGGCCTGTATGCCATAAAGCATCTCCCTGAAAAAACGCTTCGTGGTTTTAGAAAATGGTTTTGAAATGATTCCTGAAAATTTACTAAGTTGCGCCTTGAAACGGTTGATAGATAAAGAGTTTGTGTCCATAATCGTATTAAAATGTTTGTTGGAACTGCATTTTACGAAAATGGGCACATTTTTTTGGGGAAACTTTTTTCGGACAGTTTGACAGTTTTACCAAAAACCAAACCAAAAAAAGCTTGCACTTCTAAAAACGTGTAAACCTTTGCATGATAAGACTTTCGTTAGTTAGAACCTGTGTTTTTAAGGGAACTCCGGTTATCATAATATACCAACTCGCCATTTACAATTCGGGCAGGTGAGGTATAATGATGCTCTTCAATTTTATTTTTACTCATAATATGCCAAACCGTCCATTGTTTAGATTTCAGCCAATCCGAAACCATTGACCGGTGGCATCGCCACCACAACGCCTCGGAGCACATTATAGCCGTCTTTTGGGCAGCCGCTATTTCTTCAAGTTGAATTATTGCCTTTTTGAAGGTATCGGTTTCCATATAATCGGCATATCCCATAAAAGATTCATTGTGCCAGCGGGTATTGTGTGAATTTTTAAGCGGCTTTCGTCTGCCTCCCAAATCAACAAGGTGCAGATAATTAATTCCTGCCGATGGTAAGGACTTCTCCAGATTTTCTTTATTAAACTGAGGAAATTTTCTGGAACCCGGGAAATGCCTGATATCCACCAACATTTCAATACCTGCCTCCTTCAGCATTTCAATAAATTCGTCAATAGTGTGTGTGGAATGACCAATGGTATAGACGATATGCAGTTTCCTTTCAGACATTTTAATTTTCTGGTAATTATTTTTTGTGGTAAATAAAGATAATCATAAAATCAACTTAGAGTTTTGATTATTTTTGGGAATCATTTTTTGAGATAATTATCATTCATCAAAATTTTAAAATAAATAAATATGAGACAAATTTTACTCTTCGTGGCCTGTCTGTTTTTGTTTTTAAATGGATACTCAAAAGAAATAAAAAATGAAATAGAGAAGCCTTTCAATTCTAAGTCAGATATGACAAAAAAAGGAAAATGGAAAAAACTTTTTGACGGCCAAACCCTTAACGGCTGGCATGGTTACAATAAAGGCAATAAAGCTGTAAAAAACTGGGTAGTTATGGATGACGCTTTGGTTTGCTTAGGCGCATCCAAGGATGATACCGGTGGCGATATTGTAACTGACGGCCAGTATGAGAATTTTGAACTACAATGGGAATGGAAGGTGGACAAAGGCAGCAATAGTGGTGTAATGTATCACGTGGTTGAAGACCCAAAATACAAAGCGCCTTACTACACTGGCCCCGAATATCAGATAATTGATGACGTTAATTTTCCTGGAAAATTAGAGGAGTGGCAGCAGGCCGGAGCAGATTATGCCATGCATCTGGCCGGACCCAACAAAAAATTAAAACCGGTGGGCGAATGGAATCTCAGCAAAATTATTTTCAATCGTGGTCAGGTAGAGCATTGGCTCAATGGAGAAAAAATTCTTGAATTTCAAGCCTGGACAGACGATTGGAAGTATAAAAAGGAAACAGGCAAGTGGAAGGATTTTCCTGATTATGGCAAAGCTAAAAAGGGGCATATTGCACTGCAGGATCATGGGAATAAAGCATACTATAAGAATATTAAGATCAGGGAGTTGCAATAATACAATTCAACTAAATATTGATATAATAAAAATCCCGGCCTTTTTCAAAACCGGGATTTTTAATATTGTATCAACAGCATTATTTTTTATCGGCTGCTGCTTCTTCCTGCCTCAATTGTCTTGTCATCACTACAGATGCAATCGGAATACGAGGAGAGTTCATTATTTCCATGTTTTCCACTTTCACATCTTCAACCCTGATGTTTCCATTAATTTCCAGATCCTTAATAGATACTTCAATTTCTTCTTTCAAATCTTTAGGAAGCGTTTTCACCTTCAAAGACTTAATTTTTGGAACAAATCTACCACCGGCTCTAACGCCTTTGGCAGTTCCGGTAAACTTGATAGGAATAGAAGCGATCAGTTTTTTGCCCTCTACCAGTTCCAAAAAATCAACGTGAATCAGTTCATCGGTAACTTTATCAAACTGCAGGTCTTTCATAATGCAATTATAGGAATTGCCATCAACTTTAATGTTCACCAACTGGAAATTTGGAGTATAAACCAGCTTTTTAAAAATAGGCATCGGTGCACTGAAGTTGATTTCCTTTGCACCCCCATAAATTACAGCAGGCACGCTGCCCTGAGAGCGAATCTGGCGGGTGGCTCCTTTGCCAAATGCGGTCCTCAGTTGTCCTTCAATTGTAATTGATTTCATTTTTTATATTGTTTTAAAATTTACTCTTTTATTCTTTTTTCAAATTAGAGTGAATGAACAGCCCTGTAATACTCTTATTTTCAAAAGCGTGTTTGATGGTAGTGGCGAATAAACGGGCTACAGAAATCACTTTAATTTTTGAACTTTCCTTTTTTAAGGGAATTGTATTACAAACCACCAATTCCTCCAACACACTGTTTTCAATAATTTCGTAAGCATTGCCACTTAGCACGGGATGGGTAATCATTGCTCTCACACTTCTGGCACCTTTCTCTTTTATCAGTTCGGCACATTTGGCCAAAGTACCTCCCGTATCGCACATATCATCAATTATCACTACATCTCTGTCGTCCACCTCCCCTATCAGCGTCATACTTGCTATTTCGTTTGCACGTTTACGACTCTTGTCGCAAATCACCATGTCCACATTAAAATAAGAGGATATTTCCCTTATTCTTTTGGTACTTCCCACGTCAGGGGCCGCAAAGGTAAGGTTTTTTAATTGTAATTTTTCAATATATGGAATAAAAACGGCATGACTATCGAGGTGATCCACCGGAATATCAAAATAGCCCTGAATCTGTGGCGCGTGTAAATCCATTGTGATGATACGATCAGCACCGGCTGCAGTGAGCATATTGGCAATCAACTTACTGCCAATAGCTACTCTCGGCCTGTCTTTCCGGTCTTGCCGGGCATAACCATAATAGGGAATTACGGCTACTACCTTATACGCAGACGCTCTTTTGGCAGCATCAATCATCAACAGCAACTCCATCAAATTATCAGTTGGAGAATAGGTGCTTTGGATACAAAAAACATAGTCACCCCTGACGCTTTCGATGTAATTGGTGGAAATTTCACCATCCTTGAATTTCTGAATATTTACTTTACCTAAATCGCATCCGTAGATATCGCAAATTTCTTCTGCAAGTTCCTCTGAGGCATGACCCGAAAAAATTTGGGCTTCATGATAACCTGAATGAATCGTATTTTGCATTTGACTTAACAATAATGCAGCGAAGATATTAATAAGCAATTTTTTAACCAAAGGGATTTTGGATAACGGATGAGTTTTCCACAATTGTTATGCACATTAGTATAAATTAGACTTTAGACTTTAGATTTTAGACTTTAGATATTAGATATAAGATTTTAGATATGAGATAACAGGCATTGGAAATCTGGTTTTTAATGACGGATATTGCGGGACTGAAAACGAATCCATATATTTTCTTTTATATTTATATATATATTTAACTGATTATCAATTTACACACTCTCTTTAGTGAGTTCATTATTCACAGTGCGCCAAATACCTAAGGGGTTTTCATTCTTTAGTTCATCGGGCAACAAATCATTGCTCCAGTTCTGAAAAGCAATCGGACGGGAAAATCTTCTGATACCATCTGCCCCTACTGCCGTAAACCGCGAATCGGTAGTAGCCGGAAACGGGCCGCCGTGCTGCATACTCAGGCATACTTCCACACCTGTAGGTACACCATTCAGAATGAAGCGACCACAAAGGTTTTTAATGTCTTCTATCAATTCAGGATAGCTCATTATATCGTCATCAGTAGCCATAATGGTGGCAGTAAGCTGTCCGCCAATATGCAGTGCAACCTCTGCCATTTGACTGATATCTGTGCATTTTATAATTAAAGAAAACGGGCCGAATACTTCTTTATGTAAAATCGGATTTTTTATAAAGTTTTCAGCCTTTGTTTCAGCTATGGAAGCGACCGCCAGATTTTCTTTGGCAGAAATTTCAGACACAGCAATTATTCTAACCTCAGGTTGAGCCAAAGTATCTGCCCTTTTTTCAAAATAATTTTTACTGATTCCCTGATGCAGCATTGTTTCGGGAACTGATTTTTCAATTTTTGATGCCAGAATTTTTTCAAAATCATCCAATTCGGGGCTTTCAATACCAATAATCAACCCGGGATTGGTACAAAACTGACCAACACCTAAGGTAATTGAGTCGGCATACATATTAGCTATTGCCTCAGGTTCGTTTTTTAATTTTTCAGGAAGTAAAAACACAGGATTGGTACTGCTCATTTCTGCAAATACCGGAATAGGTTCTTTTCGTTGGTTGGCCCAGTCGAACAATTGTTTTCCGCCGGCCAATGAACCGGTAAAACCCACTGCTTTCACAAGCGGATGTTCGACTAACGCCTTTCCCACGCTAAAAGAAACTCCATGAATATGAGTAAAAACACCATCAGGTAAATGATTTATTTTGATAGCTTTATGGATCGCTTCTGCCACTTTTTCACCGGTTCCGGCATGTGCAGGATGTGCTTTCACAATTACAGGGCAGCCGGCTGCTAATGCACAGGCGGTATCGCCTCCGGCTGTGGAATAAGCAAATGGAAAATTGGCAGCGCCAAAGACTGCCACAGGACCAAGAGGAATCAGCATTTTTCTCAAATCCGGCTTCGGCGGTGTTTTGTCGGCAATTCCTGTGTCAATTCGAATATCTAACCAGTCGCCTTTTTCACAGGCAGCCGCATAAGATGTCAACTGAAAGATAGTTCTTTTCAATTCGCCTCTGAGCCTTGCTTCAGTGAGATTCGTTTCCCGCGCAGCAATCACAATCAACTCCGCTTCAGAAACCTGAAGTTGATGAGCAATCTCTCTCATAAAATCGGCCCTTTGTTTCAGGCTGAGTTTTCTATAAGAATGAAACGCAGCCCGGGATTTTTGCATAAACTTATCCAATTCTTCAATCGTCACATCTCTATACATAGCTTTTAAATTAATATTTTAATCAATGGAATTTTAAATTCAAACCCGAAAATTGAATCAAAAAAGGTTATTAAATCGCACTTCAATATTCAAAATCAATAACTTATGATATTCATTATAATTTCAATCCCTGCTTCTATTTTACATATATTATAAACAGATGACTGACAGATGATGTTTATAAAAAAAGCCGGCATTTACTACCGGCTGATTATTAAGCTAATTAATTTTTCTATATTTTTAATTCACAGTAATAACGGAAGATGAATTTTTTGCCACATTTTCCATATTTATCATATCATCCACCACTCTTACAGCCTGGTCAAGATAAATATCTTCACTGAGGCTTTTTAACCAGGCTTTTACCCTTTCCTGTTTGTTTTTATCATCGGCATATTTGTTTTGCTCATTGTGGAGCAACGAAACATTAAGCTTATTTTTCAGCTTCATAACTGCTTCAATTTGGGATACTTTTTCTTTTATCTCTTTCTTTTCATTTCTGTAATCGTCGATATTCAAAGAATAGCTTTTATCGTTTTGGCGAGACAGCCATGCGCTATTATCCTTTATGATGGTGAAAGCGCTGTCCTGTGCCAATCGCACATTGCTTTCCTGCTGTATAGTTTTCAAGTCAAATGATGCCGGCCACTTTTTGAAACTGGCTTTTGAAATTTCATCATAAGGTAAAGCGTCTTCATTGTCTTTTTCACGCAGTTTCAAGGTTTCAATCTGGCTTGGCAGAATAATATCCGACTCCACTCCTTTCAATTGGGTAGAGCCTCCGTTTATACGGTAAAACTTTTGTAATGTAAGCTTTAATGTTCCAAGCTCCGATTCTCCAAAAGTAAAACCGTTTTTGGCATCGAGGCCAATATTTCGTTGTACGGTACCTTTGCCATAGGTAGAGGTACTGCCAATAATTACCCCTCTGCCATAATCCTGAATTGCGGCTGCAAATATTTCGGATGCCGATGCGCTGAATTCATTTACCAAAACCGCTAATGGTCCCGAATACAATACGTCTGCTTCATTATCTTTTAAAACCGTGGGACGATTATTTCTGTCTTTTACCTGAACCACAGGACCCTGATTAATAAACAGGCCCACCATTTGTACCACATCATACAGGGAACCGCCTCCATTGTTTCTCAAATCCAAAATTATTCCGTCCACTTTGTCGGCCATCAGTTTTTTTACCTCTTTTTCCACGTCCAAATAACTTCTTCTACCATTGGCATCATCAAAAGCGGCATAAAATTCAGGTAAATAAATGACACCTATTTTAGAGTGGCTGGCGCTGTCTTTAATGATGGCGCTTCGCGCGTATGTATCTATATCGTTTTCAATTTTCTCTCTTTTCAATTTTACTATTTTAATGCTTCCATCAGGTTTTTTTATGGTGAGTGTTACGATGCTTCCTTCTTTGCCTCTGATGAGTTTTACGGCATCCTGAACCATGTACCCAAACAAATCAACTGCCGGGCCATCTCCCTGAGCCACTTTGGTAATAATATCGCCGGGCTGAATTACACCGGATTTTGCTGAAGGACTTCCTACGTTCACACTGGTAATCTTAATTCCTGCATCCGTATATTGAAGCGCAGCGCCGATTCCGTAAAAGGTGCCGCTCATTGCTTCGTCAAAATACCTTTTATCAAGTGGAGGCATAAATTCTGTATGCGGATCCATGGAGCTAGCTATCGCATCCACAAACATATTAAACATGTCGTCTTCGGTATATTTTACCTTAAAACGGTTGAAGATTCGGTTGATAACCGTATCAGTCTTAGCCCTTGCATCCTTTTCCAACTGAGCATCGGTTTTCACCACATAATCTTTGTTTCCTTTATTAGCCTGACGTTCATCCAGTAAATCCACATAACGTTCCAGAGCCAGATATTTCAGTTTTTTGCGCCAGCGCTCTTTTCTTTCATTCTCAGTTAAAGGAAATTGAAGTTTTGAACCATCCTGAACCACATCTTCTTTTATATTAAAATCAAAGGGTTTGGCAAGAATTTCTTTACTCCATTGGGAGGCTACATTTACCCTATCGGCAAAAACTTTAGATATTGCCTTAAAACTTTCCACCGGAGCGCCTTTTAGTTCATCATCAATTCGGGTACCGTAGTTTTTACTCAGTAAATCAATATCAGATTTCAGAAACAGGTTTTTATCTATATCCAGAACCTCTATATACTTATTGAACACTTTCTTTGAAAAATTGTCATCTATGGGTTGCGGGCTATAGTGCCCCTGTGTTAGAATTTGCTCCACCAACCTCATAATCTGTTCATACTTACCAATAGGAGGCGTTTCTTTGGCAAGAGAAGAATTGAAAGTGAAAAACGAAATGATTAAAACCAATATTATAACCAAAAAGGGTAACCGCTTCATATCGAAAATATATTTAAAAAAGTTGCTCACGCTTCAAATTTAATACTTAAAAACCATGCTGAAAGAATAATGTTCAATATTTAGCAATTGTTTTTAAATATTACAATATTTTTAGGTCTATTTGCCTCGCTAAATATTGACGACAAATAAATGAATAAAATTGCACACAATTCAAATTATTTGCATAAATTTGCATCCCCTAATCACATGGTGGCTATAGCTCAGCTGGTTAGAGTATCAGATTGTGGTTCTGAGGGTCGCCGGTTCGAACCCGGTTAGCCACCCAAACCCCGAAAAAACGGGGTTTTTTTTATACTTAAATATTTTTGATGAATCCTTGGCTTTTATTAATTCCTTTTTTATCCACGCTGGCAGGATGGTTTTTTAACGCTTTAGCCGGTAATTACTTATTAAATGTTTATGTAAAGAAAAAAGAAACCGATATTGCCAACCAAATTAGTCAATTGATTGTTAGCAACTTGTCTTTGAGCAATCTGAAAGAAAAAATGAGTAACCCTACGCTGATAGACAAGGCAATACCCATGATAGAAACTCACATTGATGAATTTTTGAATATCAAACTGAAAGAAGAGATTCCGATGCTGGGAATGTTTATTACCACTAAAACCACCGACAAGGTAAAAGAAGTGTTTATCAATCAACTGAGAATGCTTTTCCCAAAGGTAATGCAGCAAATTACAGACAATATTTCTACAGACCTGAAAGCTGACAGGCTGGCAGACAAACTATTAGAAAACGAAACTATACATTTGAAAATCAAAGACATAATTAAACCTCATCTAAAAAAAGCCGGACTCTTTGGAGCTACAACCGGTTTTTTGATAGGAATTATGAATTTAATTATTGTATGGCTCATTTTTTGAAATATAAAGATTTTTACCATTTATATCGGTTTATGAGCATTTATCCTTTTTAAGAATTTATTGCAACAGTAAAACTCATATTTGCATCTCAAAAGCTAAAATCGACAAAATCGCATGATTAAAAAATATACTTTACTTGGCTTATTCCTAAGCCTTTCAATTACAATATTTGCACAGGGAATGGATTTTATGAAAGGTAGCGGCGGCCAAATGCCAAATGGCACTATCTATGGCAAACTAATTGATTCTGCTACAAACAAAGGAGTAGAAGCAGCCATGATTGAACTGTTGCAAATGAAGATGGATTCTGCCACCAAAAAACCAATACAAGTGGTAGTAGATGCGGTATTGTCAAATAAAAACTCCCAATTCAGAATGGAAAATATTCCTTTGATGGGACAATACACCGTCAAAATTACATCTATGGGCTACAAAACCAGGCTTATTCCTTTTAGTTTCATCGACAGAAACGCCATGAAACAAGGAAAAATGGATATGAGCAAACTGGCGGGAGGCTTAGATAAAGATTTAGGTAACATTAAATTATCAATTGATAATCAAACATTAGAAGGAGTAGTAGTGAGAGGTACTACCCCAAGTGTGAAGATGGGGATCGACAGAAAAATTTATAATGTTGAAAACAGCATGACTTCTGCCGGTGGCACTGCAACTGATGTGCTGAAAAACATACCATCGGTAAATGTAGATATTGATGGCAACATCAGCATACGCAACAGCAGCCCTCAGGTATTTGTGGATGGCCGCCCCACTACCCTTACTCTTGACCAGATTCCGTCGGACCAGATTGAGACAATTGAAGTAATCACTAACCCATCTGCAAAATATGATGCCTCAGGCGGTACTGCCGGTATCCTGAATATTGTGCTGAAAAAAAATCGCAGACCGGGATATAATGGTGATGTGAGAGCCAATATTGATCAGAGAGGAAAAATTGGTTTTGGAGGAAACATTAATGCAAAGCAGGGAAAAGTCAATCTTTTTGCCAATGTTTTTTACAATCAGCGAAAATCAATTTCAAATGGCAGTACCGACAGAACCACCACATTTAATAATACCACCACCAAAATGCTTCAAACGGATCAAAATAATGGAGGAGGCAATTTTATGTTCAGTAGGTTAGGATTTGACTATTTGATTGACAATAGAAATACTTTAACTGTTTCGGGCATGTTGATGGGTGGCAAGTTCAAAAACTCCTCAAACAATAATATCCTCATTGATTCCATTTCTTCAATGGGAGATCGGCAGTCAAAAATTTTGAGAAATTCAGATGGCAACTCCAAATTCAGAAACCTTGGCGGCGCCATTGGTTTTGTGCATAACTTTCCTACAAACGGCCATCAGCTTACTGCAGATTTAAATTACAACAAAAGCCGTAATGAGAACCTAACAACTGTTTCCAATAACAATTACGCCAATATTAATGGCCCTGCCACAGGTACTTATAACCAGCAACAAAACGGCAAAGGCAATAATGAACGAATAACCGCACAAATTGACTATACCAATCCTATAGCCGATAATTCTAAAATAGAAACCGGAGCCAGGCTGAATCAGTCGAATGTATATAGCGAAAACATATTATCAGTAATAAATCCTAATGGTTCGGTAACAGTGCTTCCCCCTCTTTCATCCAAATTTAAATACACCGATAGAGTGTGGGCAGGTTATGGAAATTTTGCCAGCAAGATTGGTGAAAACTTCGGTTATCAGATAGGATTAAGGTTAGAAAGCTCAGAATATACCGGAAACGTAAATTCCAGTGTAAAAAATTCAGGTGGCGGTGGTTACAGGGATACTGCCAACAACTTCAGCATCAAGTATCCGGTGAGTCTTTTTCCAAGTGTATTTTTATCCCAAAAGTTAAAAAGTGACCAGGAACTTCAACTGAATTACAGCCGCCGCATTAACAGACCCGGGTTTTTCCAGCTTTTCCCCTTTACAGATTATTCTGACTCTTTGAACCTGAGCAGAGGTAATCCCGAATTGAAGCCGGAATTTGTGAATTCATTTGAATTTTCATATTCCAAAAATTTTAATAAGGTCAACAATCTTATTCTTTCAGTATATTATAAAAACACAGAAAGTTTAATCACCCGTTATCAGGCTAAAGAAACCAATGCCATCACAGGCAATCCTGTGTTGGTAAATACTTATACAAATGCTAATTCGGGCTTTGTGGGTGGTTTTGAGGTAATTACAAAGAACAAGATAACTGACTGGTGGGATCTTACAGGTAATCTGAATTTATATACTTCTAAAATATATATTGACGATCCATCCATTCCTACCCCCGACCAGTTGTATAGCTGGTTTGGAAAGATGAATAATAATTTTCTGCTCTCCAAGAGATTTACCCTTCAAATAACCGGCGATTATACTTCCAAAACCATTTTGGCTCCCGGGGGAACCGGTATTGGCGGCGGTGGCGGCTTTGGCGGCGGAGGACGTGGCTGGATGGGTGGTGTGAGCGGAAACGCACAAGGATACAGCATGCCCAATTATGGAATGGACGCAGCCTTGAAATATGAATTCCTTAAAAACAAAGCAGCTTCTATCACATTGAGTGTCAATGATATATTTAAAACAAAATCAAGTGATATTTATACTTCCAGCACATTTTTCAATCAACACAGTGTGCGCACCAGAGACCAGCAGTTTTTCAGGCTGAATTTCTCGTACCGCTTTGGTAAGTTTGATGCTTCGTTGATGAAAAGAAAAAATATGAAGAGCAGTCAGGAAGGAATGCAGAGCGGAATGGAAAATATGCCGCAGCAATAGAACAGATAACCAATATTTGGTAAGTAACTAATCCAATAACCGGTTACTTTTGCATTATTGATGAAAAAACAATACAATTTTGCAATTATTGGCTGTGGCCACATTGCACAAAGACATGCGAAAGAGGCATCCAAATTTGGCGTTATTCTGGCAGTTTGTGATGTAATAGAAAGCAAGGCAAGAGCATTGGCAGAGCAGTACCAATGCCGATATTATATTAATCTGGATACTTTATTGGCAAATGAGCCTGCTGTAGATATAATATCTATTTGTACACCAAACTATTTGCACGCGCCTCAATCCATTCAATGTCTTGAAAACAAACGGCATGTATTATGCGAGAAGCCAATGGCGCTCAATATGGCTGATGCAGAAAAAATGATTCAGGCGGCTAAAAGCAGCGATAAAAAGTTATTCATAGTAAAGCAAAACCGGTACAATCCACCAGTTTCATTTGTAAAAAAACTGATAGATAATAATCAGTTAGGAAAAATTTATAGCTTTTTAGTTACCGGATTCTGGAATCGCCCGACCGAATATTACCACCATTCCGACTGGAAAGGTGATAGAATAAAAGATGGCGGCACCGTATTTACCCAGTTTAGTCATTTTGTGGATTTAATTAATTGGTTTTTTGGCGGGGTCAAAAATGCTCAAAGCCTTTTGAGCAACTTTGCTCACCCGGATATCGACTTTGAAGACACCGGTGTTGTCAATCTGGAAATGGAAAATGGCACAATAGGCAGTTTTAATTTTACTGTAAATAGTTATGGTAAAAACATGGAGGGCTCCATCACTATTTTTGCCGAGAAAGGTACCATAAAAATAGGTGGACAATACCTGAACGAATTGGAGTATTTTTTAGTTAAAAATATTGGAAAACCTGAGCTTCCGATTGGAAATGGCGCCAATAATTATGGTTTTTACCAGGGAAGTATGAGTAACCATGATAAAATTTATGAAAATATCATAAAAGCATTAGAAGATGAAAATCATCCATTTTTGCAAGGTGATGAAGCAATCTATACCATTGAGATAATTGAAAAAATATACAACAGCAAAAATCCTGTATCAGGGTTATAATAGTATCGAACAATCGCAAATTGGTTTTGTTTAATAATTAAAATCTGAATAGAAGAGCCTTTTATAGGCTTTTTTGATAAAAAATATATTTTAAAAGGTATTAACAGATTTAAAAGCATTGCAAAATCAGTTACATATTATAAGTCAAAGTACTCCTTACCCGGGTGATTGTGCGGTAAGCATCGATATACTGAACCGTATAAAAGCTTTTCATAACAAAGGGATTGATATTCATTTACATTATTTTGATATTAACGATGAATATCCGATTGAACTTTCGGATTATTGCAAAACCGTAAATGTTTATAAAGTAGCTAATAAAAATATCAATAAGACTAAATTGAATGATCAAAAAAAGCATTTTGTACACAATGATCTTGTAGAAAACATTAATAGTAACAATTTTCCGGTACTTTTTGAAGGGCTATCTTCAACAGGTGTGTTGGAAAAAATAAATTTTGAAAACAGAAAGGTATGTATCAGGCTGCATAAAGATCAGAATCTTGGGAATGAACTAACTCAAAACGGTCAGCAGGGAGTTTTTGGTACATTTATAAAAAGGATTAAAAACACGTTTAAAGAAAGAAAAGAATATCCCTTGCCCAAAAACTGTATGTATGCCTGCATTTCTGAAGAAGATGCCAGACAACTAAAGCTAATGGGTATTTCAAAAGCTGCCTTTGTACCCGCTTTCCCTACATGGCAGGCAGTTGACATCATCACCGGTACCGGTAATTTTTGCTTATTTCATGGAAATCTTTCGGAACCTGAAAACGAAAAGGCGGCTTTCTGGCTTTTGAATAATGTGTTTAATAAAATAAGAATACCCTTTGTGATAGCAGGCAAAAATCCTACCAACAGATTAGTAAAAGCTGCACACCTCTACCAGCATACCTGCATTGTGAGTAATCCTTGCGATAGCGAACTCAACGATTTGATTCACAAGGCACATATCAACATTTTACCTTGCCTTAGAAAAAATTATACAGGCATACGCTTCAAATTGCTACATGCAATGTACCGGGGCCGACACTGCATTACAACGCCCACAATTGTACGAGGTTCCGGGTTAGAAAAAGCCTGCCATATTGGATCGTCTGCCAATAATCTGGCAGCCATAATTTCGCAGGTGTATCCACTTCCTTTCATGGAGGAAGAAATAAAAGTGAGGAAAAAATTATTGTACGAAACCTACAACAATGAGGAGAATATCAATTCGTTTATAGATTATCTATGGTAGCGTGAGGTATCACTTTTCCGTTTTCGGTTTTAATCAGTCTGGCAGGAAACTTTTTTACCACCATATAATCATGCGTAGCCATTACAATAGCGGCATTGGTTTCACCGGCTATCCTAAGCAGCAGGTTCATAATTTCATCAGTGGTTTCAGGATCCAGATTTCCGGTAGGCTCATCGGCCAATATCAACTGCGGACTGTTGAGCAATGACCGCGCAATATCTACTCTTTGTTGTTCGCCACCACTCATTTCAAAAGGCATTTTAAATCCTTTGTCCTGAAGCCCCACCTGTGTCAAAACTTCCTCTATTTTTTCATCTATAAGTTTACTTTCGGTCCATCCGGTAGCTTTTAACACAAACTTCAGGTTGCCATATACATTTCTATCTGTTAACAATCTGAAATCCTGAAAAACCACACCAATTTTCCGGCGCAGAAAAGGAATTTGCTTCCAGTGCATATTCTTTAGCTGAAACCCTACGACCGTAGCCTCTCCTTCTTTCAAAGGCAGTTCACCATAAAGCGTTTTAAGGAGGCTCGATTTTCCGGTGCCGGTTTTGCCCACCAAATAAGCAAATTCCCCTCTTTTTACTTCAAGGTTTACATCACTCAATATCAGATTATTACCCTGATAAATATTCACATTCTTTATTTCGATAATTGGTTCAGCCATATATTCAAGTATATTCCTGCAAAATAAAGGAAAATTGGGTGAACTGTAGGTTACTGAATCCCTAAATTGTAAAAACCCTGAAATTGTACTTCTTACAAAATCAGGATTTATGAAATAGATGAATTAATTCAGAATGTCTATGTTACTATCTGGCCCTTTTCTTTAAATCGGGTACACTAATGGTCATCAAACGACCAACAGGCTGATTTCCGCGATAAGTAATTATCCTAATCAGGTCGGCATCTTTGGGAATGAGCTGCGGTTCTTTGTATTTAGGATAAAAATTGTCAGGTGTGGAATTGTCAAAACTTGTATAAATATCCAGCCCGTCAATCTCGGTAGATAAATTTACAAAGTATTTATCATCCTTTTTTGTTACTCGTACAATTGGGTCATACATAGCCGGTGAGTATTTTGTGTGCGCATTATCCATTCTTTTAAACTGCACTTCTGTTTTTTCAATAAACCGATTCCAATTCTTTTTGCCTTCCGGTGACCACACACTTTCAGCTATTGCAAATCCTCTCGGCCAGGTCATGTATTCCGCCTGGCGGATATTGTAAATTTGTTCAGTCCACAGATTTCCCTGCCCGCCCAGTACAAACTTTGCATTAGCTTCTTTTGGCACCGGATTAAATTTATAGGTTTGAGACAACCTGACAGTTGCATAAACCGGAGGATCAGTAGCTAAGTCGCCTTGCATTAAATCAATATAAACATAATCGTTTGGCGCCATCACTACAAAATGTCCTTCTTTGGAGGCATCAATGCCATACTTCATACCTCGCCAGCTCATTACAGCCGTACTCTCATTTACACCTCCTTCAAGCACTTCATCCCAAGCCATCATTTTTTTGCCTTTAGCATTGATTATTTTTTCAAGCCTTTTTTCGAAATATGCCTGCACCTGCGGAATAGTTTTCAATCCTTCGCGTTTCATCAATGCTTTCACCTGGTCATTTTTTTCCCAATAATTATGAGGGGCTTCATCACCGCCTACATGAATGTATTCAAAAGGAAACAGTGAAGCCACCTCCGTCATTACTTTATCCAAAAAATCATATACTTTTTCGTTAGCCGGGCAAAGGGTATTATCCAGCATTGCTATCGGAGGCGCACCATGCGACCAGTCCATGATGGGCTCTCCGGCGCGCACATTATATTTATCTGCTCCTTCTGTGCAAGACAACTCAGGATAGGACGCTATAGCTGCAAGGCTGTGACCGGGTACATCAATCTCGGGCATTACTTTTACAAACCGTTCTTCGGCATATTTTATAATTTCTTTAATATCTTCATGCGTATAAAATCCGCCATAATTCTTTGGTTCATCAGGAAGCGGATTGGAAAACTCACCAAAATTGCCGATTTTTTCAACACGCCAGGCACCCACCTCCGTCAGTTTTGGCAGGCTTTTTATCTGAATGCGCCACCCCTCGTCATCAGTAAGGTGCCAGTGAAACATGTTGAACTTATATCTCACCATTGCGTCAATATATTGCTTCACTTCTTTAACAGTAAAGAAATGTCGGGAAACGTCCAGCATCAACCCACGCCAGCCCACTCGGGGATAATCTTTGATTTCAACCGCAGGTATTTGCCACTTTACATTTTTTACAATGGTTTTACTTTCAATTTCGGGTGGCAGTAATTGTAAAAGGGTTTGAACGCCATAGAACAATCCTGCAGGTTTGTTTGCGCTGATTGTTATCTTTTGTGCTGTAGAAGAAAGCGTGTAACCCTCATCACCCAACTCTTTATTGCGAGTTTTATTGAGTTCCAGATGTATTTTGGCAGATGAAGAATTAGTCCGGTTAATGATAAATTTATAACCCGTTGCAGTAGAAAGCTTGGCTTGTAAAAAATCGACTGTTGTCTTTAGTTCGGGATTATTGGGAACTGTTATAACCGAATTATTTTGCAAAATGAACACACCCTGCTTCTCAACTACCGAAACTGGTTCAGGGATTATGGAAAGTGGTCTTTTTTGTACCTGTCCCATACAATTTAGTACTATCATTAAAGTAGAAGCAATCAAAAATGAACTTTTCATGAGTTTAAAATAATTTTAGTCGGAAAGATAACACTTTTCTTAAGGTTAAATGGAAACTAATCTAAGAATTCCCTTGATTTTAGATGGCTATTATAATTAATAAAATGCGCATACATCTGATTTCTTTCACCCTAAAAATATTCTACTTTTCAATCTGAAATAAAAAACGGATATTGCACATTGAAAATTTACCAAAAACTATGTCCAGTAAAATAGAAAAAAAGAACATATATAAAGTTGAAAGTACCAAAATTACTGATCACACTTTCAACAGAACTAAAATAGTTGCCACTGTGGGGCCGGCCTGCAACACTTACGACAAACTGCTTGAATTAGTGAAAGCAGGTGTAAATGTATTCAGGCTTAATTTCTCGCATGGCGTTTATGAGGAAAAAAAGCAAATTATTGACTATATCCGCGAAATCAATCGTAAAGAAAAAACCCATGTAGCTATACTTGGCGATCTGCAAGGTCCAAAACTGAGGGTGGGTGAAATAGAAAACAACGGCATCATGCTCAATGCTGGAGATACTTTCATCTTTACCAAAACCCGCATGGTGGGCAACAAAGAAAAAGTATATCTCTCCTACCCTAATTTTCATAAAGACGTGAAAGTAGGTGAAAAAATAATGATAGATGACGGGAAGCTTGAAGTAATTGTAAAAAAAATACTTCCAAACAATGACGTAAAAGTAGAGGTATTGCTGGGTGGTGTTCTTTCCTCAAAAAAAGGAGTGAACCTGCCTGATACCAAGATTTCTTTGCCTGCTCTTACTGCAAAAGATTTGGCCGATTTGGATTTTATCATCAAACAACAACTCAGTTGGGTTGCACTGTCATTTGTAAGGCATGCCGACGATATCAAAAAACTGAGGAAAATAATTGATAAAAATAAAAGTAAAACAAAAATTATTGCCAAAATAGAGATGCCCGAAGCCATCCCAAATATCCGTGATATCATCAATCTTTCTGACGGCATCATGATTGCCCGTGGCGATTTGGGAGTGGAACTTCCTATTGAAAAAGTGCCTTTAATTCAAAAAGACATCATCAGAAAGTGTATTCATAGGGCAAAACCTGTAATTGTAGCTACACAAATGATGGAGAGTATGATAGACCGCACCAAACCTAACCGAAGCGAAATAACCGATGTAGCCAATGCAGTACTTGAAGGAACCGATGCTGTAATGCTTAGCGGAGAAACTGCCGTAGGCCAGCACCCGACCTTAGTGGTGGAAACCATGAAAAAAATTATTCTGGAGATTGAAAAAACCGAATATAATTATGACCTTGAAGATGAGCTTCAACCACAGCCACACTCGCCTACGCTTGCCAGTGATGCCATCTGCTACAATGCCTGCCGCCTTGCCAAAGATACCGATGCCGACGCATTGGTAGGTATGACACAAAGCGGATATACCGGTTTTACCATTAGCAGCTACAGGCCAAAGGTACCTATTTATATTTTTAGCAAGGAAGTAAGCCTCATCAGCCAATTAAGTTTGGGCTGGGGTATCAGGGCATTCTTTTATAATGACGATGAGGCTGACCTTGATACAATTATCGACGACCAGATTCAAATTCTCAAAAAGGGCGGATTTCTCAAAAAAGGAGACACGGTGGTAAGTACCGGCAGCACTCCAGTGCATTTAAAATTACTAACCAATATGATTAAAGTGAGTACGGTAGAGTAGTCTAAGATAAAATTTCTCACTCTTAGTTGTGGCCTGTAAAGTAAAACAGTCTGTCATCCTATCGGATGTAATATAAATTTGTGTTTTACCGATATGGAAATTCCTTTTCGATTATCTATTTGATAATCAATAAAATACTATTGCTATTTATTTCTTTCAGTTAAAAAGAGAATTGTCTAAATAGATTATTTCTCAATTGGTGTAATGGTCTTCTTATGCTTATAACAAATAAATCTAACAAATTTTAAAAAAAATTCTAAAAAAAATTTGGTTGTTTAAAATTTATTTAGATATTTGCATATAACAGTAAATACTATCAAAGATATTTCAGTTATTATTAGATATTTTTTAAATTAAACCCAATGGATAAAGAAATTTTAAAAAGAGAGCAGGCAATAACCCTAATCAAGGACACATTTTCAAAAGAATTGGTAAAGCAATTAAATCTGGTGAGAATTTCTTCTCCTTTAATAGTAATGGATGGTACAGGATTGAACGATGATTTGAACGGAATAGAAAGACCGGTTAAATTTCCGGTAAAATCATTAAATGAACAAAAAGCAGTAGTAGTTCATTCATTGGCTAAATGGAAACGCCTGAGACTCAAAGAGTTGGATGTAGAAGTAGGCAAAGGAATTCTTACTGATATGCGCGCATTGAGGCCCGATGAGGACTACAGCCCCATTCATTCAATTTATGTGGATCAATGGGATTGGGAAAAACATATCGAACCGGAGCACCGCAACCTTGATTTTTTAAAAAGTGTGGTTGAAAAAATATATACCGTATTGAAACATACCGAGCAGGTGGTGCACGATCATTACAAAAGCATCATGACTTCGCTTCCCGAAAAGATTACTTTTATTCATACAGAAGAATTACTTCAAAAATATCCTGATGCCACACCTAAAGAAAGAGAAACCTTGGCTGCCAAAGAATATGGTGCCATATTTCTGATAGGTATTGGCGGAAAGTTGTCCAATGGCGAGGCGCATGATGGTCGTGCTGCCGATTATGACGACTGGAGTACCAAAAATGATGAAAACTACAACGGTCTGAATGGTGATATTATCGTTTGGAACCCTGTACTTGAAAGCGCTTTTGAGCTTTCCTCAATGGGCGTTAGAGTGGATAAAAAGGCGCTACAATACCAATTGAAGGAAAAAAACTGCGAAGACCGTTCTTCATTGATGTTTCATAAAATGCTGCTCAATGGTGAGCTACCGGAAAGTATTGGTGGCGGCATTGGCCAGTCGAGATTGTGTATGTTTATGCTAAAAGGAAGACATATCGGCGAGGTGCAGGTAAGTGTTTGGTCTAAAAAAGAGCAGGAAACTGCTGCTTTAGAAGGCATTCACCTGCTGTAAAACAAAGCAAATAACATAAATGACAAATGCCCCGCTATGGGGCATTTGTCATTTATACTTGAAGTTTTTTTAATATTCATCTTCATTAAACAGAAAATCCTCATGCGTAGGATAATCGGGCCATATATCTTCAATGGTTTCATATACGTCGCCTTCTTCATCCAATTCCTGAAGGTTTTCTACCACTTCGATGGGAGCGCCACTACGGATGGCATAGTCAATCAACTCATCTTTGGTTGCAGGCCAGGGAGCGTCTTCAAGGTAAGAAGCTAATTCAAGTGTCCAAAACATATTATTTTAGTTTTAAGAATTAAAAAAATAGAGTTGTTCCAGTTCAATTTTTTTGCAAAAGTAAAGGTATTGTCGAATTTACCAAATGCTTTTTATCACCTTTCTGCCTCATGCAAAATAATACTGAATTTAGACAAAGAACCTGGTAAAATCGTTGCATTTAAAAATTATAACAGATATTTGAGGACAAGAAAGAATTTTTAATGATATCGGGAGAAAGAATTTTTAAATCTTATGGCAAAATTGAAGTGCTGAAGGGGGTAGATATTGCCATAAAAGCAGGCGAAGTAGTTTCAATTGTAGGCCCATCCGGCAGTGGCAAAAGCACCCTGTTGCATATCTTGGGCACACTTGACAAAGCCGATTCGGGTAAAGTAACCATGAACGGAACCGCCATCAGTTCATTAAACGGGAATAAACTGGCTTCTTTCAGAAATAAAAATATTGGTTTCGTATTTCAGTTTCATCATCTGTTGCCTGAGTTTTCGGCGCTGGAAAATGTGTGCATACCCGGATGGCTTGCCGGTAAAAAAAAGAAAGAGGTCGAAAAGAACGCCAGAGAACTGTTAGAAATATTAGGCGTAGCCCACCGCCTCGAAAACAAACCAAGCGAACTAAGCGGTGGCGAACAACAGAGGGTAGCCGTAGCCCGCGCGCTTATCAACCGTCCTGCTATCGTTTTTGCCGACGAACCTACAGGCAATTTAGACACTACGAATGCCCGTGAACTACATGACCTGTTTTTCGACCTGAGAAACCGTTTTGAGCAAACCTTTCTGATCGTTACCCACAATGAAGAGCTGGCACACCTGAGCGACCGTATTTTGCACATGAAAGACGGATTGATTATTGAATAGAGCGCTATTGATTGTTTACACCCTCGCCCGCCAGGGTATTTCGGCAATATTGTTTTGATGTGCCACATATCTGGCAAGCATAAACAAATAGTCGCTGAGTCTGTTCAGATATTTCACGATTATCGGATCCACCTTTTCTTCCTCACCCAATCTGATTACACATCGTTCTGCCCTTCTGCATACACAGCGTGCAATGTGCAGGTGAGAAATACTGACAGCGCCTCCGGGCAGAATAAATGATTTCATTACCGGTAATATGTCATTCATTTTATCTATCTCGGTTTCCAGAAGCTTACAATCTTCTTCATGCAAATCGGGTAAAGACATTTTGGTAGCTTTATCGGGGTCGCAGGCAAGTTCTGAACCAATTGTAAATAACCTGTCCTGAATTTCGTATAAAACAGCCTTGGTTTCTGCATCACTCAGCAAATCTTTGCATAATCCGATATAAGAATTCAGTTCATCTACCGTACCATAAGCCTCGATACGCACATCACCTTTTGAAACTTTTTTACCTCCAATGAGCGAGGTAGTACCTTTGTCGCCTGTTTTTGTATATATTTTTATAGACATTAATATAAAAAATAAAAAGATTGAAATTTAAAATTATTTACTTCCCAGTTCTGCCATCTCCATCGCCCTATCACTCTCCACCACTCCATCGCGCAACCTGATGATTCTTTGCGAATATTTGGCAATATCTTCTTCGTGCGTTACCAGTACCACCGTGTTACCATTGTCATGAATTTTATTGAAGATGTCCATTATTTCGTAAGACGTTTTGGAATCCAGATTACCTGTTGGTTCATCGGCCAGAATAATAGCCGGATCGTTTACCAATGCCCGTGCTATAGCTACCCGCTGGCATTGTCCACCGCTCATTTCGTTAGGCTTGTGGTGCGATCTGTCGGTAAGGTTTACCATCTCCAAAACCTCCATAGCCTTGTCTTTTCTTTCGTTTTTGCCCACGCCGGCATATATAAGCGGCAATGCCACATTTTCGAGCGCCGTTAGTCTTGGCAGCAGATTGAACTGCTGAAATACAAAACCTATTTCTTTATTACGAATTTCGGCTAACGAATCATCATCCATCTTGCTCACATCATGATTATTAAGGACATAAGTGCCGTTTGTAGGCGTATCTAAGCAACCGAGTATATTCATCAAGGTGCTTTTTCCGCTACCGGATGGGCCCATCAGCGCTACATACTCATTTTTATGTATGTCCAGCGTGATGCCTTTCAGCACTTTCAATTCCATTTGCCCCATGAAATAGCTTTTTCTAAGATCCTGTAAATGAATGATTGCGGACATATTGTACGTATAATTTAACTTTGTTTCTCTGCTTTTAAAATGTATTCCTGTCTGATAAATTACTTACCTACTACAATTGAAAGTGATAATTAGTTCAGATAAAATAATTCGTCCTTTACAACAATTTATGATCCAAAGGTAAATAAAAACAAAAGCGTTGACATAAAAAACAGATTATTCGGCGATATCCATCCAAAGTGCGCCGCCGATACTGTTTTTAGATGCTCCGGTAACCGAACACAGCACGTTTACCTCTTCTCTCCAGCGTAGCACTCCAATCAAAGCCATAATCATGGCTTCTTTATAATTTACCAAAAGGGTATCGGGTACTACTACCTCAATATTTTCTTCTTTCAGTAAATCCTGAATTCGTTCTGTAAGAAAGTTATTGAGCGCCCCGCCACCGGTTATCAATAACCTTGCATTGTCTTTTTTATTATCATCCATTCGAACAGCGTCTTTTATCTGTAAAGCAATGTGTTCGACATAAGTGCGTAATAAATCATCGATAGGTTGATTATACTTTTTTACAATGGGATAAACAGTTTCAATTCCAAAACTATTGGCCAATGATTTTGGAAAAGGCAATTTATAATACTCCAGTTGATTTAATTCTTCCAACAAGGGCGCTATCAGTTTTCCCGCACGCGCCATTTCGCCACCCGCATCATAATCTTTCCCTATATCATTAGCCAGCATATTTAATACGCGATTGGCAGCGCATATATCAAAAGCAATATAGGAGTCAGAATTAAACGAAATATTGGCTATTCCGCCGATATTCAGAAAATATTGATAATCATTCAGCAGGAGTTTTTCACCTATTGGCACAATTGGTGCACCCTGCCCACCCAGCGCCACATCCATAGCCCTCAAATCGCTTACTACCGGCAGGTGCGTAGTGGCTGCTATTGCAGCGCCATCACCCAACTGGGCTGTCATCCTTTTACCGGGTACATGAAAGGTAGTATGCCCGTGAGAAGCAATTAAGGAGACTTTGTAATGGAGTTGATTGTTTTCAATAAAACGATTTACCATTTCACCGAGATAATGGCCATAAGCTGTGTGCAAAAGCTGGTAGTCCAAAGCATTGAGGTTTGTGGCATTCTTCAGTTTTTCCGTCCACTCGGGTGTGTATTCATAGCAGTCGGCCCTTAACATTTTATAAGTCCAATTCCCACCATTTTCTTCAAACTCTACGAAGGCTATATCTAATCCGTCCAGCGAGCTTCCACTCATTAAGCCAATAGCGCGATAAATCATATTTATTTAATTTTTTATTTATAATACACTTTAATTAAAATCTGTTATTTCACCTCACTGCGATCCGAACTTTTTCAAAAAAGGATGATTTGACCCAACGAAAGTATTGATTTTACTGTATTTGTAAACTGATTTCTCGGAATAAAAGTCCGTTATTAAAAATTAAATGATTTCTGACAATTTGGCTTATTGGGTTTTCCTCTTGCTTTTACTGCGCCTTCTTTTATTTGGTTGCATACCTAATCAAGGCTGTGGTAATAGGTTAAGCAAAAACGGATTTTTTCACACAGATTACTAAATGCCTGTGCGCCTTTTGCGATACAGCGCTTTATCAATTCTAATAAAAGATAGGTAATGAGCGCTATATAAATCTGAGATTTTACAGCGTTTTCGCTTGTGCCTGTAAATGTTTTTACCAGTAAATTTTGCTTTAGTTGCTTAAAAAATATTTCAACATCCCATCTGGCTTTGTATAAGGCTGCAATGGTAGATGCTGCCCATCTCAATTCCTGGGTAATAATTTCTAACTGAACATCTTTTTCACTATCATACACTACTATCCGGCGTAACGTTACCTGGTCAATGCCTACTTCGATGGCCTTTTTGCCGGTAAGCCGGATTAATTCATCCTTAAGTATATGCTGGTCTTTATCAACCGGTAATTCTTTTTCACAAATGCTTTCATATACTGTATTGTCTTTTATTCTGGTTACAAATACGTTATCAGCATTAATGCGTTGCATCATTAAACTGAAATCAAAATAGCCTTTATCTTCTACAATAATAGTTCCCGGTGCAAATACTGTTTGCGGATGACCGCGTTTATCATGCACAGCCGCTTCGCCTATATTTACCAGATCAGGAAGCATAAGCGCATGATCCAAACAGGTATGTATTTTTATGCCTCCTTTAGCTGTCCGGAACTTCGCCCATTCAAATAAGCTCAAACATAAGCTGATAGTGGTGCTGTCTATTATCTTAATCACTTTACCTTTTATCTCTTCTATATCCATTGCTTTACCATGTCTCAGTAACAGATTGCTATAATGAGAGAGCAATTTGTAATACATCGTTTCAAATACCTTCCAGCTTCGTTTTGCATTGCCGTCACTCATCGTACTTCTGGCGGGGCTTTGTTGTAATCCTAAGTCTCCAATAAAGGTGGTGTTTACAGCAATGGCGGTACTTATATCGCTTAAAGTCAGGCATTTATTCAGCTGTCCGAACATTTGAGAGACCAGTTGATCGTAAGTCTTATATTTACTACAGAATTTATCACTTTTATGTTTAGCTATACTGCTTTGCAAAATAGAATTAGGAATAAGCTCTAAAATTTGTTTTATAATTGGCTTCTTGTTACTTTTATTACGAGTAAATAGTCCCATATATTTATGAAATTTTGTCACCTCAAAGATAATATGGGCTATTTTCTTTTTTTAACTTCCGGATGGTAGTGATTTCACCTAAAAATTTCCATAATTCAGAAAAAATCACATAAAAAATTTCTGTAGGTTTGCCAAAAATAAAAAGAATAACTATCTGCCGGATTATTGACCATTAAATTTGAGCATTATGATAATAAATCTTAGCGAAAAGCATAGTTTGTTGAGCAACTGGGTGAGCGAACTCAGAGATGTGGAAGTTCAAAATGACCGAATGCGTTTTCGCCGTAATTTAGAAAGAATCGGTGAGATAATTGCCTATGAAATCAGTAAAACACTGCCTTATGAAGTAAAAGAAACTCAAACGCCTTTGGGCGCTTCAGATTGTAAACTATTGGCAGAGCAACCTGTATTGGCAACTATCCTAAGAGCCGGACTGCCATTACATCAGGGGCTTTTGAATTATTTTGACAAAGCAGATAGCGCTTTCATTTCAGCCTATCGAAAGCACGGCAGCGATGGTAATTTTGAAATCAGTGTGGAATACCTCAGCAGTCCCGATATTGAAGGCCGTACCTTAATAATTTCGGACCCGATGCTGGCAACAGGCGCCTCATTGGTAAAAACCATTCAGTTCTTTCTGGATGAAGGAAAGCCAAAGGAAATACATGTGGCTGCAGCAATAGCCGCCACTGAGGGTATTGAATATCTAATGCGCGAAATTCCGGAGGTAAAACTCTGGTGTGGCGATATTGATGAGGAATTGACAGCCAAAGGATATATCGTTCCCGGCTTAGGTGATGCAGGAGATCTGGCTTTTGGCCCAAAAACCCAATACTGATTTAACTTTTATGAAATAGTTTTAAACAAAATATTATCAAACCTGTTTTTTTGACCTTCTGATTTAATTATTAAAAAACAAAACATGATAAAGGCAATAAGAAAAAGTTTACCATTTATACTTATTCTTATCATAACCTTTATTTTTTCGTGTCGGAAACAAAAACCTGAAATTACAATCGAAATTTCGCCTGACCCGATGGCTGTTCCGGTGGCCAATAAAACACCCCGAAAAGCGAGTGTGAGAATAAAAGGCACTAATGATACATCCATCAAAGTGAGATGGAGCAGCGAAAACAGCGCTATTGCAAAAGTTACCGACGACGGGCTCATTACAGGAATATCTGTAGGCGAAACAAATATAATTGCCACCTTAGCAAACGGAAACGGCATTGCCAAAGGACGGTTAATTATATATGATACGCTTGACTACAAACTGCGCATTACATTGAAAGACAAAGGTCCTGTAAAATACTCTTTAAGCAAACCTCAGGATTTTCTTTCTGCAAGGGCGATTGCCAAAAGAAACAAAATGTCTATAGCCATTGATTCTGCTGATATACCCATTGCATCGGATTATCTTAGCCAAATAGAAAAGGCAGGCGGTAAAATTGTTACACAGAGCAAATGGCTAAAAACAGTGAGCGTTCAGGTAAGCGATCAATCATTTATCGAAAAATTTCGTGCGCTTCCGTTTGTAAAAGAAGTAGCTCCCATCTGGTTGGGTAAAAAGGATACAACCGCTTATCTTAAAACATTAGTAAATATATCATTTTCTACTGCTCCGCGAAGTGTAGCATCTCCAGAATACTTTGGCGTGGCTTGGGATAACATAAGGCAGAACAACGGTCAGGCATTGCACGACAGTGGATACAAAGGTCAGGGTATGGAAATAGCCGTTATAGATGCTGGTTTTAAAGACTTAATGAATAATCCCATACTTAAAAACATCAACATAAAAGGTTCTAAATCATTTATTTACGAAAAATTCAATCCATTTAATTATGGAAACCATGGCGTGTATGTAACCTCCTGTATGGCTACCAATAAAGCCAACTCTTTTGTGGGTACAGCTCCCGAAGCAGCTTATTGGTTATTGATGACCGAGGATGAGGATACTGAGTTTCCGGTAGAGGAGGACTATCTGGTTGCTGCATTGGAATATGCTGATAGTGTGGGTGCTAATGCTGCAAATATTTCTTTAGGTTATATCGGTTTCGACAAATCATTTCCGGCCTACAAATTTGAAGACATGAACGGCAACACTGCTTTTGCCTCCCGGGGAGCCAATATAGCCGCCGATAAAGGGCTGCTGGTTGTAGTTGCTGCCGGTAATGACCGAAGTTGGGTAGGCACACCCGCAGATGCACCCGGTGTGTTAACTGTAGGCGGTATTGATAAAAACGGTAACATTAGTTCTTTCAGTTCTTATGGAATTACCATCGACCAACGTGTAAAGCCCGATGTATTGGCTTTGGCTACCGGCGATGCTTTAGTAAGCCTTAGCGGCGCCTACGGGTCTGGTAATGGCACCTCCTTTGCCAGCCCTGTTATGTGTGGGCTTGCTACTTGTCTATGGCAGGCTTACCCCAAACTGAGTAATAAAGACATCATCAGTGTAATCAGGCAATCCGGTAATCGTTACATTGCTCCCCTTATGCCTTTCGGATATGGTGTTGCCGACATGCAGAAAGCGATGCAGTTGGCCAAGGCATTGTCAGAAAGTAAATAGATGATATGGCAGATGATAATCTTAGAAAAATTATAGCTCTGAATTTATTTAAGTGGAACCACCATTACCGGTACTGCCGAATGTTTGATAACATACTCTGAAACACTACCCAAAATAAGATATGACAAACCGGTGCGACCATGAGTTCCCATCACTATAAGGTCGGCTTCCCAATTCTTGGCAATCATAACTATTTCCTTTTTGGGAAATCCTTCTGATGTAAAACGAGTAATTTCTCCGGCATCGGGGTAGCTTTTCACCAACTTATCAATCACCCTATTTGCCTTTGTTAATGATTTATTTTGAGTGCTTTCAGATATTCTTCCCGTTTCGGGAATAACAGGTTCTTTCATAATATCGATGATATAAGCAACGCCTACCGATGCGTTGAGCGCTTGTGCGAGTTCAAAACCTTTTTTAGCGGCATTCATAGAATGTGGACTATTGTCAATGGCGATTAGAATTCGTTGAAATTGCATTACTTATAAATTAAAAGTGATCTAAAATATAATATTTCCATAGCTCATAACAAAGTTAACAAACAATAAAGGCATTAGAAAATTATTTAGTAAAAGTATTGTCAGATTTTAGATGATTTTAATCAGGTTTTTTTAAACAAATACTTATCATTACTTATTTTTTGTGATTATTTTTTATCAGTCAATCATTTTAATTGAAAATTTTCTACCAAAATGAAGTTTTTCAATTCGAAAATTGTTTTTTATCGTTTACTTTTCTCTTAACTTCTCTATCAACATTCATTTAAAAATTAAGAAGAGCATGAATTTGCTCCTAAGAGCGTATTTTTGTATTTTAGAAAAGTGAGTATCAGGACAAACAACAACTATGGAAAGAGTTTTCAATTTTTCGGCAGGCCCTTCTGCACTTCCCGAACCAGTGATGAAAAAGGCTCAAAACGAGATGACCAATTATGTAGGTACCGGACTGTCGGTAATGGAAATGAGCCACAGATCCAAAGAATTCATCGCTATCAAAGAAGCTGCAGAAAACTCATTGAGGGAACTACTGGCTGTGCCTGATAATTATAAAATATTGTTCATTCAGGGAGGCGCCACACTCCAGTTTGGAATGGTGCCGCTCAACCTGCTGAACAAAACCAATCAGGCAGACTATACACTAACCGGCCTGTGGGCCAAAAAAGCAATTAAGGAAGCTTCGCGCTACGGAAAAATTAGTGTAGTGGCTTCGTCCGAAGATAAAAATTTCAGTTATCTTCCTATGCTTGATAGTAGTACCTTCAATCCGGAAGCCGACTATTTTCATATAACCACTAATAATACCATCTATGGCACTCAATACCGTAATCTGCCGGATACAGGAAAAGTGCCTTTGGTGGCCGATATGTCTTCCGATATTCTGTCCAAAAAGATAGATGTATCAAGGTTTGGACTGATATTTGCCGGAGCGCAAAAAAATATTGGCCCGGCCGGTGTGGCTGTGGTGATTATCAGAGAAGACCTTGCAGGCAATGCAATGGAATTTACGCCCGCTATGCTTAACTACAAAAATTATATCGAACATTTTTCAATGTTTAATACGCCACCCACCTACTCTATTTATATGTGTAAGCTTGTTCTCGACTGGCTGAAAGATCAGGGCGGAGTGGAAGCTATTGAACAAAAAAATAATGAGAAAGCAAAAATTTTGTACGACTATTTAGATGAATCTGCCTTGTTTAAAGGAACAGCAGCTTCAACCGATCGTTCACTGATGAATGTTCCATTCGTTACAAACGGGCCTGAAACTGATGAACTTTTTATTAAATCGGCAACCAATGCAGGTCTTGTAAACCTGAAAGGCCATAGAACTGTGGGGGGTATGCGCGCCAGTATTTACAATGCCATCCCCATCGAAGGAGTGAAAAAGTTAGTTGATTTTATGAAACAATTTGAATTAGATAATAAATAAATATTCTTATGAGAAAATATACGATTAAGACACTGAACAAAATCTCAAAAACCGGATTGGAAAGATTTGGTAATCAATATACTATTGACGACAGCGCCGCTGCTCCCGACGGCATATTGCTGCGAAGCGCCTCTATGCACGAAATGGGTTTCCCGGAAAGCCTGCTTTGCATTGCACGTGCCGGAGCCGGAGTAAATAATATTCCTGTGGACAAATGTGCCGATAAGGGAATTGTAGTATTTAATACACCAGGAGCCAATGCCAATGCAGTAAAAGAATTAGCTATCGCAAGCCTTCTTTTATCATCCAGAAAAATTGTGGACGGCATCAACTGGGCAAAATCACTGACAGGTGATGATGTAGCCAAACAGGTGGAGAAAGGTAAAGCCCAGTTTGTAGGCCCCGAAGTAGAGGGTAAAGTTTTGGGCGTATTAGGTCTGGGAGCAATAGGTGTGATGGTGGCCAATGCCGCCGCCAATTTAGGAATGGAAGTTTATGGTTATGACCCATATATTTCGATTGATGCTGCGTGGGGGCTGAATCGTGCAGTAAAAAAAGCAACAGATTTGAAAACCGTATATGAAAATTGCGATTATATTTCATTGCATATTCCACTTACCAATGAAACCAGAGGCATTATCAATGAAGCATCCTTAGCTCAAATGAAAAAGGGTATCAGAATCGTCAATCTCTCCCGTGGTGAGTTAGTAAATGATAACGACATCAAAGCTGCTCTCGAAAGTGGCCAGGCTGGATGCTATGTTACCGATTTCCCTAATGAAAAATTAGTTTCTATGCAGGGAGTAATCACCATTCCGCACCTTGGAGCTTCTACACCCGAATCGGAAGACAATTGTGCAGCAATGGCTGCGAGGCAAACAATTGATTTTCTTGAAAACGGGAATATTAAAAACTCGGTAAACTATCCGGCCTGCGATATGGGCGTATGTTCCGCAATGACCAGAATAACCGTAGCGCATAAAAACATACCCAATATGCTGGGGCAAATTTCAACCGTTTTGGCAGACCAGGGAATCAATATCGCCAACATGATCAATAAAAGCCGTGGCGAGTATGCTTATACCATGATAGATGTGGAAACAGAAATCAATAATGGTAAAATTGATAAAATCAGCGCTATTGAGGGTGTGCTGAAGGTGAGAACGTTGTAGAGGTTGAGGTTAAGGTTGAGGTTAAGGCTGAGGTTGAGGTTGAGGTTGAGGTTGAGGTATAATTAATTGGATTTCAATATTTTAGATAGTATAGGCAAAGTTTACTATCCAAAATAAAAGGTAAATTACAAAGATTTATTTGTGGGTGGTCGCGAAAGCGGCTACTTTATCTTTTCAATATATTTTCTGTTTAAAGCTATCTCTCCTTTTTGCTCTAATTTTTTGAGCAATCTGGAAATCACTTCGCGTGATGTATTCAAATCATTAGCTATTTCCTGATGGGTAAGTTCCAGCCTGTTTGATTGCAGGCTTTTAAACTGGTTTTTAAGGTAAGCCTCTAAGCGCTCATCCATTGCTTTGAAAACCACATTATCAAACACTTCCAACATTTCTTCAAAACGGGAACGATAGGTCTCAATTACGAAATTATACCAGTCCTGATGATACTTCATCAATTCATCTGTGTACTGAATAGGTATCATAATAACAGTGCAGTCTTCAACTGCTTTGGCAGTAATCTCACTGGTTTTTTGCCGCGAAGCGCATAGCATTGAGAGTGCACAGGCATTACCCGACTCTAAATAATACATAAAGGCTTCATCTCCGTATTCACTTTCACGATATAGCTTGATTCGCCCTTCTACTACCAAGGCTGTATGTTTCAGATATTGTCCTGCCT
The DNA here is from genome assembly GCA_023957575.1 of Chitinophagaceae bacterium. Classification (GTDB taxonomy): domain Bacteria; phylum Bacteroidota; class Bacteroidia; order Chitinophagales; family Chitinophagaceae; genus Niabella. The sequence goes on from JAMLGU010000002.1 coordinate 57,386, forward strand.
GAATAAGTGTTTCTCCCTTAGAAATATATTTAATAGAGCTGACAGACGCAATCAGATTTTTCAATTCGTCATTAAAATATGGGAACTCTTTGTTCAGATAGCTCAGAACAATTTCATCTATCACTTGTTGCATATTTCTTGTAAATGTTTGTCGGCAAGATACGCAATTATTTTTTTCTAAAGAAAAGCCTCACCGGAACCCCTTTGAAATCGAAATGCTTTCGCAATTGATTTTCTAAATAGTTTTTGTAAGGCGTTTTTACATCATCAGGGAAATTACAGAAAAATGCAAAGGACGGCACAACTGTTGGCAACTGGGTAACAAATTTTATTTTAATGGCATGACCGCGCACCACAGGCGCATGGTGCATCTGAATTGCTTTTTGCATTACCTCGTTCAATTTACTGGTAGGTACTTTACGGCTTCGGTTGGCATATACTTCCAATGCAGTTTCAATCGCCTTATGAATTCTGGTTTTTTCCAATGCCGATATAAACAGGATGGGAACATCATTAAACGGTGCAATCCGTTTTTTCAACTCATTCTCATAATCGCGGGCAGTATTGGTTGTTTTGTCTTGTACCAGATCCCATTTGTTTACCAATAATAAAATTCCTTTTCCCTTTCGTGCTGCCAGGCTAAATATATTGAGATCCTGCGCTGCTATACCCTTTTCGGCATCCAATAACAACAAGCACACATCTGCTTCGTCAACCGCTTTAATGGCACGAATGACGCTGTAAAATTCTAAATCTTCATGCACACGCGACTTACGACGAATACCGGCGGTATCGATGAGCATGAATTCTTTCTGAAATAAGTTATAATGCGTATGAATGGTATCACGGGTAGTACCTGCAATATCGCTCACAATTGTTCTTTCCTTGCCTACAAGCGCATTGAGCAGTGAGGATTTGCCCACATTGGGCTGACCAATAATCGCAAATTTGGGTAAAGCATTAGTTTCCGCAATCTCCTGTGTGTCTTCTTCGGTAATTAGCTCCGCTACAGCATCAAGCAATTCGCCGGTACCACTACCGCTTGCCGACGCAATAAAAAATACTTTTTCGAAACCCAGACTGTAAAACTCAGTGGCTTCCAACATTCTCTCGTTATTATCCACTTTGTTCACTACTAAAAAAACGGGCTTAGTGCTTCTGCGCAATACATTAGCCATTGATTCATCCAAGTCTGTAAGGCCGGTGGTAGCATCTACCAGAAACAAAATGGCATCTGCCTCATCCACAGCAATCAAGACCTGTTTGGCAATTTCTTTTTCAAATACATCTTCACTTCCATGTACAAAACCTCCGGTATCTATAACATTGAAAGACTTACCATTCCAGTCACTCACCCCGTATTGCCTGTCGCGGGTAACCCCGCTCACATCATCCACAATCGCTTTGCGCTGTTCCAGCAAACGGTTGAAGAGGGTGCTTTTGCCTACATTTGGCCTTCCTGTTATAGCTACTGTAAATCCCATATTTTTAGTTCAATCAGTTTCTTTTAATGAAGAGCCTGATATTTTTTTATTAAATGATTAATTATTTTTCTATTTCAACAATTCTTATCAGAAGGATTTACGAAGCGCCATATCCATACTCTCTTAACTGTAATTCATTATCGCGCCATTTAGGTTTTACCTTGATGAACAATTCCAAAAAAACCTTCTGTCCGATAAAGGTTTCAATATCCTTTCTGGCTTCCATTCCTATTTTTTTTACCATGCTTCCCTTCTCTCCTATCAAAATCATTTTTTGGGTTTCACGCTGCACGATAATGTCCGCCACTATTTTAACTAATGTTTCCTTTTCTTTATACTCCCGTATCAAAACGGCAGTGTGGTACGGAATTTCATCGCTTGCAAGTTCAAATATCTTTTCACGTATCATTTCCCCCACAAAAAATTTTACCGGCAGGTCGCTTATGTCATCTCCCTCAAAAAATGGTGCGCCTTCGGGCAACAATTCCAGTAGGGAGCCAATAAAATCATTTAACAGAACACCCTTCAAGGCTGAAATAGTTACCACTCCTTTGCAATAAGGTCTTTTTTCAAAAAAAGCGACTGCCTCTTTTATTTTCTCGCTCTTGGCTTTGTCAATTTTATTGATGACTACCAATGCCGGAACTTTTAGTCTTAAAGCCGTAAAAATTTTATCATTTTCTTCCCAGTCGTCATTTACATCCAATAAAAGGAGCGCCACATCAGCATCTTCTAAAGCGTTTTTTACACTCTGCATCATTTTTTCGTGCAGTTTGTATTTTGGCTCAATGATTCCGGGGGTGTCCGAAAAAATAATCTGATAATCTTTTTCGGTTAGTATGGCTTTGATGCGGTGGCGGGTTGTTTGTACCTTCGGCGACACAATAGCCAACTTCTCTCCCATGAGCGCATTGAGTAATGTGCTTTTGCCTGCATTCGGGCGGCCAAAAATATTTACAAAGCCTGATTTCATTTCAAATAATATAAAAACGAAAACTTGAAAGCGCCAAAATTAGGCATCCAAAGCCAAATGACGATATTTTTTGCAATTTAACCCCCTATTCCCCTTTGATTACTGCTTATTCTAATAAGGAATTATAACGGTGGGTTGTCCATTAACTATTAATGAGTTAAAAACTAAACTGAGTTCTAAGGGTAAATACATTGTCCCTTACATCCCTTTCAAACAGAGGAATGCCGCTGGGTTCATTTTTAATCCAATCATACCAGAACACGATTTTTAAATGTTTGTTGATTTTTCTCAAATATCCAAAACCGAATGTGTAATAAGCTATATCTGCAGCAGTCAACCCATTTTCGGGCAGGATTGATTCTTTTCTGACTTTTGTATTGGGGTCATACCAATCATATTTTAATACAAGTTGGTTATTGGCATTTTTCAAATTTTGAATAAAACTTAAATATCCTCCTCTAAACGGCCTTTCGTACAAAGGTTGCGGCAGGTTGCTTAATACCGGATAGCTGCCCGGTGTTTGGCTCGACAGACGCGTCGCTGATTGGGTTCCAAAGATATATTCGGCCCTAACCTGAGTTTGCCAATTTTTTGAAGCAGTACTTATTTCCACATCGGCACCCTTATAAATTCTTTTTGCCAGTTTGCCCTTATTATTGCTTCCTGCCGACTGCATTTTCCAGATACCATTATAATTCTGCATTGAAAATAATTGATCTGCATTATTAACAAGGCCACCTGTCAACAAACTTATGCCGCCTTCAATACTAATATTGCCAAGGCTTTTCACCTTTTGAGGTTTGATAGAAATTCGAGCCACCAAATCCTTTTTACTATCAAATTCTGCCGGTCCGGTTAGTCCTTGCCCATTAAATAAGCCAAGGTCAACCTCCAGAAAATCCAGACGGTTATCTTCCGATCGCGGATTAAAGGTTATTTTTGCACCCAAATCTCTTTCACCTTTCATCAAAATCTGAGACATTCTTCCGCGTTCCGGCGCTTCGCGTGATGAGGATGATAACTGCAGTTCATTGCCAAAGGGTCTCGCAAAGAGGCCGGCTGTAACCGAAAGCACATTCCATTTATTTTCGTAATACCGCCCCCAGAAGTCGCGGATATTTACACCTTGTTCGTTACCATCAAACTGAAATACAAAGTAGGTAGAAGGTCTGTTATTTTTATCATGGAACAAATAGTCAAAGCGTATTCTCCCCCGCCTCAACCGGAATCTGTTGGTGGCTGTACCCTGAAAAGCGCCGCCCTGAAATTCACCAGCGCCTGCCTCCTGTGTTGCCTGAAACTGTGGTTGAAGATATCCTGAAATGGAAATAATGCTATTTCCGGTTTTGATAACCGGAATATCCTTTTTTGATAGTGTTGCCGAGTCGGGCACGTCAAACAACATTCTTTGAGCGTGTAATTTATTTGTACTGAAAAAAAGGAAAAACAACGAAAGAAACGGAAAAATCACTTCCGCATTTAACTTCAAATGTTTAAAATTGTTAATATAAACCAATTGATTTTTTAGTTTAAGAATTTAAGCAAACGTACTTAAAAATTTTTCGGAATTATAAAAATATTGCCGTTATTCCGAAAGTGGAGATATGATTTTGGCTAAAATTGAAAATTATGGGAAATAATTGGTATCAATTTTTCTACAAATTTCTTCTGAAAAAAAATGGAAGGGCTAAAAAAACAAAAGGTTCTCCAGAAAAAGAGAACCTGGTGCCCGGGACTGGATTCGAACCAGCACATCCTTTCGAACGCTGCCACCTGAAGACAGTGCGTCTACCAATTTCGCCACCCGGGCGAAGAACTTTGGGGCTGCAAATGTACACAAAAACAATGTGAGTAATCAAAGCTTATAAAACTTTTTTTTGGACAGCCCGTGTTACGGTCAAAAAACCGGCTATATCATACAATAAAGCTCAGATTAAGCCATTTCTCCTTAGATGATAATAACCATTCTTAATAAATATTATACGGTTGTTTTTCTTTTCTATTGGGCTATGTGTTATAAAATATATTTTTAATCATTTTTTTTATATCATATATAGTTATTTAGGAGATTGGGATGCCTGACCGTACTCCAAACCACTACACAACTAACAATAAATAAAAAATGAAATACATTGGCTCCAATCCGATAAAAAAAGGAGTTATTAAACAATGCAGAATCTGACCCAATACAGCATTTTTCATTTTGCCCAACCACACTCAAACCTATCCTTCATCCGACACGGAGACAGAGGAGAGTTTGAAGATAATTTTTGAATATAAAGGGATTTAAAAACTTAACTTAGCGACCTAAATAAATACGAAGAAAGCAGAATGAATTTAATAGACACAGGCATAGAAAAAGAGCTGATCAGGTTTGATGAAAGCCGGAGTTTTATAACTTATATTCACCAAAACAAGAAGCGGAACTACAACAATCCCGAGGAGAAAGTTCAGGCCGAAACCTTCTTGACTTTGGCTTTAATTTACGGCTATCCCAAAAACAGAATTAGACAATTTGTTTCTGTTCAAATGGGTGCAGAAACAAAAGAAGCAGACATCATAGTTTACTCAGATGATAAGTGCGAAGAAACCTATATTTTGGTGGAGTGTAAAAAAGAAGATTTAACCGACCAACAATTTAATATCGCAGTTGACCAAGCATACAGTTATGCAGTTGCCGAAGGCGCTCAATATGTTTGGACAACATCACGCATAAAAAACCAGTATTACGAAATTCCCGATAAGAAACCACTTGTTTTCAGATTTGGGTCACCCGGTAAAATTTTGGGAAACGATCCGGATTAACTAGGTTTGCAGGTCTTCCATCTTTACTAAAGCCTGTCTTGCGCAAATCATCTTCATCACTGGCTTCAAAACATAGAGTAGTCATGTCATAAAAAACGATACTCAGGTCATTGTTCAAAATCTTTTTTGTGTGTTGAAAACTGATTTGTTCTACCTGGTCTTTAAGCTTATTGTTGAGTTTGTCCAGAAAACGGTACACCGTGTCCAGATTAAGCATTACACCCTGATAACGGTACAGGTATTCTATTGTTTTGAGCTTACTGAGCGGAAAGGCCAGCCTGGATATAACTAAATGAAAAGCTCCTCTTATATTTTATTGTATCCAATATGATTGTATATTTTACCAAATACCAGCTCCGGGCCGATGGTTCTGATTTGTGCATTGGATACTTCTGAAATAAATTGCTCTAGCGATGCATCTTGTTCTGACATGAACAGGCTTCTTTGTTTACTAAGCAAATAAATTTGATAATGGGCTTTTGCAACAAGCCTGGCAATATCCGGCTCCTCGCTAGCGCTGCCTACACTCTGAACTAACTTATTTTTACCATATTGCTTTTGAAGTATCTGAACGCTGATGCTTCCGGATTTGTTCTTTTTCTTACGGATGAACATGCCTAAAATTACCTAAAAAATACGCGCGGGTCACCCGTTTTTGAGACTATAATTAAAATTATATAATGAAACACTGCTACTTATACATATAAATTATTTATAGTGCGTAAAACAAGAAAAACCAGTATTACGAAATTCCCGATAAGAAACCAAAAAGCAGAATTGAAATTCCCGACATTCCGCAATTCGGCATCAATAAACTTGCTCCTTATAAATATGTGAAAGGTGGCATTTTGCAAAATGACACAGAAGACATAAACGTAGTTGCTGAATACGACTCGAACATAAAGCAGAAATTTTTTGAATTGCAGGTTGTAAGCGAAAGCGAACTGACAAAGATTTTCATTCAATCGCATCAAGCACTTTGGGGCGGTGGACAAAGAAATCCAAGTGTTGCGTTTGATGAATTGGATAAACTCATCTTCTGCAAAATTTGGGACGAGAAACATCCAAGAAAAACAGGAGAACCTTACGAATTTCAAATATTTAGGGGCGAAGATCCTGAAGATTTGCTAAAACGCATTAAGAAAATTTATGCAGTTGGCGAAAAAGAAGCGCCCGAAGTTTTCAAAGAGTGTATTACGCTTTCGGCACAAGAAACGCTGACCATTGTAAAATACTTTCAACGTATAAACCTCAACAAAACTGACCTTGACAGCAAAGGAAAAGCCTTTGAAACTTTTATAGGCAGTTATTTCCGTGGCGACTTCGGACAATATTTTACCCCAAGACCCATTGTAAAATTCATTGTTGACAGTTTGCCAATTACACATAAATCAAGAGTGCTTGACACCAGTTGCGGAAGTGGTGGCTTTTTACTTTACGCCTTGGACAAGGTGAGAGAACAAGCCAACGAATTTTACAACCCAATAAGAGATGAAAAAGACCATTACAAATATTGGCACGACTTTGCTGAGAAAAACCTCTTTGGTATTGAAATAAACGACCAGATTGCCCGAACCGCCAAAATGAATATGATTATTCACGATGACGGACACACCAACGTCATTGCATCAGACGGACTTTTGAGCGACGTAGAAATGCAAGCCAAAAGCAAAAACAAAGAATTCGAATACGGAACTTTTGATTTTATCATCACCAATCCGCCATTTGGCAGCAGCATCAAGCAAACCGAAAAAGCTTATATGCACAAATACAATCTGGCTTTAAAAAAAATTGATTGGCTCAATACTTCACCAAGCAGCAAAGCAAGTGTAAGAGATAGCCAAAGCACAGAGGTTTTATTTATAGAGCAGTGTCATAAATTTTTAACCGAACACGGTTATTTGGCAATCGTAATTCCAGACGGTATTTTAACCAATAGCAGTTTGCAATATGTAAGAGACAACATTGAAGAAATGTATCGTATTATAGCCGTTGTTTCAATGCCACAAACTGCATTCACTGCAACAGGTGCAGGCGTTAAAAGCTCCATTCTTTTCTTGCGAAAACACAAACAAGAAATAACAGAGAAAATCTCCAATAAGAAAAATCAACTCAAGGAGCAAATTAAGACCGATTACAAATTTTTGAAAACAATTGAACATTGGGAAATGGAAAAGAATAAAACCATAAAAGATTTAGAGAAAACTGCCAAAGAGCAAAATCCCATAGGCGGCAAGAAAGAAATTGGTGAAATTATAAAAGATGACAAAGCCAAATTACAACAGGCATTTACGGACAAAGTGAACCTGCTAAAAGAAGAATTGACCGAAAAATATTTTTTGGCAAAACAAACAGCCCTGAGCGAAGTTGAAGGGGACGACTACCCTATTTTTATGGCAATAGCCGAAGATATTGGATATGATGCCACAGGTAGAGCTACAAACAACAATGAGTTGATTGAAATAGGAAAAGAACTATCAAAGTTTATTGCTCACATTAATAAAATAGAGAAATAATGCCGGGTACATTTTCGCAAATATATATTCATGTTGTCTTTGCTGTTAAAGGTAGATATAGTTTAATCCATTCATCTTGGGAGGAAGAATTGTATAAATATATTTCAGGAATTGTGCGAAATAAAGAACAGAAAATGTTAGCAATAAATGGAATGCCCGATCACATCCACATTTTAATTGGTATGAAGCCTTCTTGTTGCTTATCTGACCTGGTGAGGGAAATAAAGAAATCTTCCAATGAATTTATCAATGAAAAGAAATTTTCAAATAATAAGTTTAGTTGGCAGGAAGGTTATGGAGCATTTTCATATAGCCATTCTGCATTGGATAATGTAATTAAGTATGTTTTAAATCAAAAGGAGCATCATAAAAAACAGTCATTTCGTGAAGAGTACATGGATTTTTTGAGTAAATTTCAAATTGAATTTAAAGATGAATATTTATTTGAATGGGTTGAATAATGAAACCTGAAGGGTTTATATATTTATAGCATCGAATAATGGATACAGATACGACCCCGTAGGGGTCGCATATTATTTGTTTGATTACAATTCTATAAACATTCTATCCCTTTGGGATTAATAAAAAAGGTTGCAATAAATGAGCTGTTGTATTGGTTTAAAAACGAATATTTATTTGAATGGATAGAATAGATCGGAATCCGAAGGATTCATATATTTATAGCATTAAACAATGGATACAGATACGACCCCGTAGGGGTCGCATATTATTTGTTTGATTACAATTCTATAAACATTCCATCCCTTCGGGATTAATAAAAAAGGTTACAATAAATGAGCTGTTGTATTTGTTTAAAAACGAATATTTATTTGAATGGATAGAATAAATCGGAATACGAAGGATTTAAATGTATATAGAATTAACAACGTTGGGGATAATGCCACCCCGATGGGGTCGTATTATTTTGGGATTCTTTTAGCTATAAATATTCTATCCATTCGGGAAATAAAAAATACACCTAATCAATGAACAATTTTTTAATATCATCAGCGCTCAACAAAAGCAGGGTTTTCATTTTGCAGAAAAGCGAACTGGATAAGCGCTTCGATCCGTTTTACTATGTTCCTGAATTGGTTGAATTAGAAAAGAAAATTTTATCCAAACAACCAAAGAAACTAAGAGACTATGTAAAAGGCATAGCAAGTGGGGCAACGCCAAAAACAACCGAAAGCGAAAAATATTATACCGAAAAAGAAAACGGAATACCTTTTTTGAGAGTGCAAAACCTTTCGCCAACAGGAGTTTTGGAGTTTAACGATTGCAAATATATCAACGAAGAAACACACAACAGAATGTTGAAACGTAGCCAGGTTTCAGCAGGTGATTTGTTGGTGAAAATTACATGCGTTGGTCGAATGGCAGTTGCATCAGTTGCTCCCGAAGGATTTGAAGGAAATATCAACCAGCACGTTTGCGTAATTAAAACAGGTAGCAAAGAAATCAGCGAAACACTTGCAGCGTTTCTAAATTCCGACATTGGCGAAAAATTAGCAAGCCGAAGAAGTACAGGCGGAACACGTCCGGCATTAGATTATCCTGCATTGATTTCTATTCCGATTATTGAAGACAAACGCATTCTTCAAATTACTGAAAAAGTAATTACTCAAAAGCAAAATAACGAAGCAGAAGCTGAAAAACTTCTTTCAAGTATTGATGATTATTTGTTGAATGAGTTGGGAATAAAAATACCCGAGCCGCCTGAAAATACTTTGAAGAATAGAATGTTTATTACAAAAGTAAATGCAATTTCGGGCAATAGGTTTGACCCATTTTTTCATCAATCCTACTTCATTGAAGTTGAAAATGCAATCAAGTCATCTAAATTTAGAACTGACATTTTGCGTAACCAACTTTCTTTTATTGAAAGTGGAAGCCGTCCAAAAGGCGGTGCAACAAGAGATGATGAAGGAATTTTAAGCTTAGGTGGTGAACACGTTAATAGTTTTTGTGAAGTTCAAGTAAGATCTGCAAAATATATCCCTATTGAATTTCATCAATCAATTCTTTCGACAGAAACGAAATTGAATGATATACTTTTTGTGAAAGACGGTGCTACAACAGGAAAGGTTGGAATGATAAATAAATTGGAGTATACAGGTCAAAATATTAATGAGCACGTTTTCTTGTTACGTCCGATTTCAACAATTAATGCTTTTTATTTAGTGAATTACCTGAATTCAAAAGTTGCTCAAATAATGATTAAAAAACTCATTGCAGGTGCAACAGTTACAGGAATTACTAAAGATGCAATAAAATCATTGCATATTCCAATTCCTTCTATTGACAAGCAAAAAGAAATAGCCAATCACATTACAGGCATCAGACAACAAGCCCAACAACTCAAAGATAAGACAAAGGAACTATTGAAAAAAGCGAGTGAAGAAATTGAAGAAATATTATTGAATTAGCTATCGTACCATGACAGAATAATAAGGATAAACAATTTAACACGAAAGGCAGAAAGGCAGCCATTATCAACTAACTATTGGCAAAATACGGAGGTGGTCGGCTTCTACAGAACAATAGTTCAAAGCTGAACGATAATATCTGCCCAATGTCATCATCGCAAAATTTTTATATTTCATGTTAAAAAAAGATATAGACTTTGAATAAAATAAAACAATTAAAAACACAATTATAAGAAACAAGGGACTTAAACTCTTATTATTCATATTCAGTTAATTTTCTGTACTAAAAAATTGTCAACCACTGCCGTAAGAAACTGAATAGCTTTGTAGTCTAATTAAGAAACAGCAATTTTCATGTACGACTACGATTACCGATTTTCATAATTTGCTGATAATGATTGTTTTATGTTAGATTCTGAAATTATAAAAAATGTTCTGGAAGGAAATATTGCAGACTACAGGCTTATTATTGAAAAGTTTCAGAATCAGATTTTTCGGGTGGCTATCGGATTTGTTCATAATAAAGAAGATGCCGAAGAAATTGCTCAGGATGTTTTTGTGAAAGCCTTCAGAAACTTGTCTTCATTTTCAGGCAAATCATCTTTTTCCACCTGGCTGTATCGGATTGCAGTCAATCAGTCTATAAATTTTTTGAGAAGCAAAAAGAGAAAAAATGTATGGCAAACCATTGACAGCATTTTTAATCTTTCATCAAAAGAAAAAAAACCTGATGAAGGGCTGGAATTAAAAGACACGGCTAAAATGCTGAAGGATGCGCTTGACAACCTCCCCGTAAATCAAAGAACAGCATTTATTTTAAGCAAATATGAAGAATTAAATCAAAAACAAATAGCCATTATAATGAACACCAGCAAAGGGGCAGTGGAGCAACTGATTTTCAGAGCCAAAAATAATTTGCGAAAGCAATTATCGGACCGTAAGAATTTATAAACAAGATTGTCTAACATATAAAGCAAGAAGATGAAACAGCATGAAATTGATATGATAATTGATGAATTTATCGATCTGGAGAAAAAAAAGATACCTCTCCCCTTCTTTGCTACCGGAGTGATGGCGCAGATAGAAACATCAGATATAAAGAAAAACCATTCTCTCTGGTCGGTGGTTGCTGTTGCAGCAAGTTTGACAATTGCCATAAGCGGCGGCGTTTTGATTGGAAGCAGCTACAGGCAAAGCAATAGTGAAATTTCATACACCGTAATTAATGACCATCAAATAGAAAACATGCAATTTTTCAATGATTCAGACAGTGAATAGGTATGAAGGAAAGAAATAAAATATTGATTTGGCTGGTTGTACTGTTAGTAATTTTAAATGTAACAACTATTGCTACCATTTTATATCATAATTATAAAGAAAGGCAAACCGAAAATGATTCGGTGATAGTAAATAGCGAAGGAAAAATGATAAATGGCCGGTTGATGCGTAGCGAACTGTCATTTGACAATAATCAGATTGACCGGTTTAGGAAGATTAATCATCTGTTTAGACCGACGGCAATGGCTATTGTGTTCAAAATTGATTCTTTAAAAGCCATCATGTTTCAAGAGTTGCAGAAGCAGCGTGTTGACACCCTAAAACTCAATAACTTGTCTGATCAAATAGGAAACCTTCATGGCAAACTGAAGCAGGAAACCTTCAGATTTTACTTACAAATTAAATCAATTTGCGCTCCTGAGCAAGTGTCTAAATTAGAAAAGATTTTTGCGCCTTTGTTTAAAAACGAAGGATTAAATATGCCACGCGGCCAAGGCCATCAACCTTTTGGCAGAGGAAGAGGAATGGGTTTTGAAAATAAAAACAATTAATAACAATAAAAATTTAGTAAAATGAAAAGAACAATTCTGGCAGTAATCATTCTTGTTTTATCTTATGGGATTGCTGCCGCACAAACAGACAACAAAACACCGGTACCCGGAAAAGGTCTTAACAAAAACTGTCCTGGTTATGTGGATGCCAATAAAGACGGCATTTGCGATAATCTCGGAACAAAAAACTGTCTTTATACTCAAGGGCGCGGACAGGGTATGAGAAATGGCAGGCGCGGAATGGGTAGCGGACAAGGTATGAGAAATGGCGGCGGAAGAGGTGTAGGGCGCGGCCAGGGAAGGGGATTTGTAGATGCCAACAATAACGGTATATGCGATTATTATGAAAAGGCTGCCACAAATAAATAATGGTACTGTTTACTTTGGTTTTTAAACCAGGGTGTGTTTTAGAACCGGCAATAAAATGTCGGTTCTTTAGTTATAATCAATACTAAATTGTATCTACATCCGGCACCACCACTACCGACCGATATCTTTTTTCGTTGTGCAGAACAGCTACCTGAAACAAAATGTCTTTTTTACATTGCTCAATCAATTTTTTATTTCGAGGAAGCTTCAATAACATTTCCATCAGATATTGATTGCGAACACGGTTTATTATCGGCTCCGATGGTCCTGTAATAAACCGGCGGTAACGATTTTGAAGTGTACTGGCAAAAATGACGGCTGCATCCTGTACCACATCCTTCATTTTGTGCTTTAAAGTCAGTTTAATGATTCTATTAAATGGCGGATATTCAAATTGCTGCCTCTTGTTGATTTCCTCATCGTACATCATTTGGTAATCATGGAGTTGCACCTGCCGAATCACCGGATGAATTACCTGCATCGTCTGAATGATGACCTTGCCGGAGTTGTCTTTACGACCGGCTCGGCCACTCACCTGCTCCATCAGCTGAAAAGCCCGTTCATTCACTCTAAAATCTGTAAAGGACAGAATACCATCTGCATCCAGAATACCGACCAATTCCACATTTTCGAAATCGAGCCCTTTTACAACCATCTGGGTACCTACCAGAATGTCAATTTTTTTTTGCTCAAACAGTTGAATGAGTTGGTCGTGCGCATGTTTACCCCGCACGCTGTCAATATCCATTCTGGCTACTTTGGCTGTGGGAAAAATCTCCTGCAAAAATTCTTCAATTCGTTCGGTGCCGAATTTTTTTTGCACAAAATCATGACTGCCACAGCGGGCACAGGTTTGCATAGGCGGATAGGTAGTGCCGCAATAATGACAAACCAATTTATTGTAAAATTTATGATAGGTTAATGATACATCACAATATTTACACTCCGGAATCCATCCGCACACATTACAGCGTTGGTAAGGCGTGTATCCCCTTCGGTTTTGAAACAAAATCACCTGCCGCTGTTTTTCAAGCACGTTTTGGATGGCTTCCTTTAATGATTGGCTGATGATTTCTTCATCGGGATTTTTACTTTTAACCCTTCTTGTATCTATAATTTCAATTGTCGGCAAAGCTGTATCGCCATACCGTTGCTTTAACTTTACAAGTCCATATTTGTTAATAATCGCATTGTGGTATGACTCCAAAGACGGAGTGGCGCTGCCCAGCAAAACCCTGCAATCAGGGAATAGCCCAGCCATAAAAACTGCTGTATCTCGTGCGTGGTATCGTGGTGCCGGGTCCATTTGCTTGTATGAAGTATCATGCTCTTCATCGCAAATAATCAACCCTAAGTTTTCAAAAGGAAGAAAAAGCGAAGACCTTGCGCCGAGAATTACTTTCAATTCCCTGTTCCTGATTTTATTCCAAAGCTCTACCCTTTCGTTTTGAGAAAATTTGGAATGATATACTCCAATATGCCCGCCAAAATGTTTTTGCAGCCTGCGGATGACTTGAGAGGTCAGCGCTATTTCGGGTAGCATATACAATACCTGTTTCCCTTGTTTGATGAATTGTTCAATCAGTTGTATGTAAATTTCTGTCTTGCCGCTTGAGGTAACTCCATGTAAAAGGCATACATTCTTTTCTTTAAAGCTAATCTTAATTTCATTTAAAGCTTTTTGTTGAAGTTCCGAAAGTTCAAATCGGATATTAATATCCTTAGGTAATAATTTTATGCGGTCAACATTCCTTTTTTCGAGTCGTAGAATCCCTTTGTCCACCAATCCTTTGAGCTGCGCATCGGAAGCGCCTGATTTTTGCAACAGATTAGACTTTGTTACCTCTCCCTCTGTTTTTTCATAATGCAGAAAAGACAACAATAGTTCCATCTGCTTTTCTGCTTTTTGAAGACGTTTATCTTCGTTTAAAAGTCTTTCTAAAGCTTCTTCATTGTGAAAATCGGGATTGAGCAGGACATAAGTTTCCTTTTTGGGATTGTAGGTTTCCTTCAAAGCTTCCCACACATGGCATATTTTTTTTTGTATCAAACGATTGATAACCGGATATACGTGAGAAGCATCTAATATTTGCTGAACTTCGCTGAGTTTCAATTCTTTTTTAATCAACAAGGCTTCAGCTACCAGAAATTCCTCATTACCCAGTTCGGTAAAATCATCGCCGGCCTCCTCATTGAAGATTAAAACCGTTTCGCTACTGAGTTTGAAGTGCGCAGGAAGCGCTGCCGACATCACCTCTCCTTCTGTACACATATAATAGGATGCCATCCACTCCCACAGTTGCAATTGCTGTTCAAAAACAATCGGTTCGACATCCAGCACATTCAGTATTTCCTTGATATCGTCAAAGTCCGGCGCTTTCTCAAATATTCTTTTTACCACGCCGGCATATTTTTTATTCTTACCCAAATTTACTTCCACACGACAGCCAGGCCTTACCGATTCAAGTAAATAATCGGGTATTGCCCAAGTGTAATTTAGCGGTAATGCGAGTGGTATGACAATTTCGGCGTACAATTATTTTAATCTTTGATTTTTTGAAGTTTAATAAAACAATTTCTTCTAACTATTTTCAATCCAGGACACTTTGTATTCTAAGAGCTTTTTCTCCATCATCTGATACACTGTTTGTTTTAACAATTCTACATCCTCAATGTTGTAGTCGTTTACCTCCACTTCAGGTAGATATACCACACGGCATTTTCCGGGATTTAAGGAAAACAGGCTGGTATAGGGCATCCGATCAAAAGTATCTAAAAACAAAACCGGTTTTATAGGTGTCTTTGTTTCAATAGCAATTTTAAATGCTCCGTTAAAAAAATCTTTTAAAGGCCGATTCGTTTCATTGAAAGTGCCTTCAGGGAAAACCAAGATCGAAATTTTCTTTTTCAAATAGGCTTTCAACAGGCTCAGGCTTCTGGCTCTGTTTTCGGGGCTGCTGCGGTCAACTGTAACAATTGCATTTTTATAAATATATCCAAATACAGGCACCTTCGACATTTCTACCTTACCCAATGGCCGGAGGGGATGTCTTATAGCTTTCACGATAAGCGGAGTATCTAAATATGAAATATGATTGGCTACATAAATATAAGGCTTGTCGTTTTGATTAGAGCCTTCATAAATTTTTTTTACATTGATAAAAGTTAGTGCAAACCATAAATCGCCCCAAATCATACAAAGCCTATAAATCATATTTCCTCCTTTGACGCGCCCCCGAAACATAGCCAGTAATGCCAGCGGAAAAACTACCAGCATCAATGCAATAAAAATGATTAAGGCATAGAAAGTGAAAATAATTTTGAAAAATTTCATGATAATATTACAATCCAAAAATAAGTAATCCTGTTATCTTCCTGCCATATAATTTATTGAGTGTTAATTAAAGAAAGGAGCTCATCCTGTTATTAAATGGCATTTTTTTTAATACAAAAACGATAATTCAAAAAATTCGACAAACAGCTAATTGCCCAATTCTTTATCTTTGCAAACTTATGCAAACCGTAAAAACAGTAGCTTTTCATACATTAGGGTGCAAACTCAACTTTTCAGAAACTTCTTCCATATCCCGAACTATGGAACAGGATGGATTTATAAAGAAGGGTTTTGATGAGGTGGCCGACGTGTATGTCATCAATACCTGTGCCGTTACTGAGAGTGCAGAAAAAGAGTGTCGCCAGATTGTGCGCAGAATTCAGCGCATCAACCCCGAGGGGTTGGTGGTTGTTATTGGGTGTTACGCACAAATCAAACCAAAAGAAATTGCGGGGATTCCGGGGGTTGACCTCGTATTAGGCGCTGCAGAAAAATTTAATATCAGTAAATATATTCACGAAATATCTAAGGGCGATTCAACCAAAATTTGCAGTTGCGATATAGAGGATGTTACCGGTTTTAATGTTTCTTATTCCATTCATGACCGCACCCGAACCTTTCTCAAGGTACAGGACGGATGCGACTACAATTGCTCTTTTTGTACAATACCTTTAGCACGTGGCAAAAGCCGTAGCGACAGTATTGAAAATGTGGTTAAAAATGTTGAAGACCTGGCTGCCAATGGTATAAAAGAAATTGTGCTGACCGGTATTAATCTCGGCGATTTTGGCAAAGGACCCGATGGCAATCATTCAGCGCCTATCAACGGGAGAGAAGAGAACTTTTTTGAACTGATAAAAAGACTTGATAACATAGAAGGAATTGAACGTTATCGTATTTCCTCCATCGAACCCAATCTGCTCACCAATGAGATTATTGAATTTGTGGCGCAAAGCAAAAAATTCATGCCTCATTTTCATATTCCTTTGCAAAGTGGCAGCAATAAGATTCTGGGAGCTATGAGGAGGCGATACAAGAGAGAACTTTACGAAGAAAGAGTTAATAAAATTAAATCGATAATGCCCCATTGTGCTATTGGTGTGGATGTCATTGTGGGCTTTCCCGGAGAAACCGATGAAGATTTCATAGAAACAAGAAACTTCTTACACGGGCTCGATATTTCTTATCTGCATGTATTTACTTATTCCGAAAGGGACAATACAGATGCTTTGAAGATTGAAGATGTGGTACCTAAAAACATACGTCATGACCGCAACAAGATATTGCGCAATTTATCATTTATGAAAATGCAATACTTTGAACAGCTGCATAATGGTCAAAAACGGAAAGTACTGTTCGAAAATCATAACAAAAACGGAATGATGGAGGGATATACCGATAATTATATCAGAGTATCTACATCCTATCGTACCGAATGGGAAAACCGTGTGGTGGACTGGGCTTTATAACTTTTTACAGTTTTTCAGGCTTTACTTTTTAACCTCCGCCCATTTAGGTTTTTGTTTCAAAATCTGTTTAAATACCGGACAGTCCTCGCTGTGGCTTCCGGGCAAATAGCCTGTACTCATCAGAAATTCATTAACGATTTCACCACCTGTAAACTTAAAGGTCTTCTTAAAAAGTTTTGTCCATTCTTCTTTCGTTTTCGGATGATGGGCATCCAACCAGTTTTTGAAACTCCCGAATTCCTCTTGCAAAGCCACTATCTTTTTTGCATTTTCGATGGTTGCATTAATTTTTAACCTGTTTCGGATGATTCCGGCATTATTCATCAGCTCATTAAACTTCTTTTCATCATAACGGCTGATTTTTTTTATATCAAAGTAGTTAAATGCTTTAAAAAAGTTTTCTTTTTTCTTCAAAATCGTTTCCCAACTGAGACCCGCCTGATTGATTTCCAATACCAATCGCCCAAAAAGATCATTGTCATTGTCTATCGGGAAACCATATTCATTATTATGATAGGCTTCGTGTACCGTCCCTTTTCCTTTGTTTTTGATAAATTCACAATATGGATGTGCCATATTGCAAAATGCAAAAAATTTTTTTTATTTTTTTTTGAATTTAAAAACAGTTCCCCCTATCTTTGCAATCCCAATCAGGGAGCTTAGCTCAGTTGGTTTAGAGCATCTGCCTTACAAGCAGAGGGTCACTGGTTCGACTCCAGTAGCTCCCACAAAGGTCGAAATCCAATACAGTGTTGGGTTTCGACCTTTTTTTAACCTTAGCCTTGCAGTTTCAATTTCTTTAAACATTAATTCTTAGCGCTAACAAAGCGAAAAAATTATGAAGCGCAAGAACCTCATACAATTTCCTAATGACAGCCGGCGCAGTGCAGGTGTTTACAATAATATTTTTATTCCTTCTTGTGGCTATAAAAGCAGATCAAAAAAAAGGGCTCAAAATTACTTAGCTCCATTTTTCAATTTTTTTCCACCACATAGATTATTGAACTACATTCTTCCACATTACCAAAAGCATTGATGTTGGAGGAAAAGCCATGTAGCCCCGATGAAATAAAATTGGTTTTGCCCGATTTATATTTACTGCTCAACATACTCACATAAAAACTATCATACCACATCGGCAGCATTTTTACTAATCGAAAAGAATGTAAGTGCAAAAGCCCTTTCATACTTTGGGGAGAAAAATGATACAAATGGCGGGGCACGTCATACGCTGCCCAAAAAGCATTATACGCTTTTGCATCTTTACTGGTGTAATTGGGTACTGCAATAAAGAGTTTACCCTCATCCTTCAAGATTTCTCTCAACCTCTGCATATAGCCATTTAAATCATGCACATGCTCCAGCACATGCCACATGGTAATGGCATCAAACTCTTTTTGTGGAAGCAGATAAAGGTTTTCTGATGGCAATACTTCTAATCCGTACAGTTTTTTGGCCATTCCTCTGGCATCACTATCCGGTTCAAGACCGGTGCCCTCCCACCCTCTCTGTTGCATGGTGTGCAAAAAGGAGCCAATTCCACAACCAATATCTAACAGACTACCCTGCTTTAAGGCAGCGAATTTTTCAGCTATTTCAGCTTTTTGCACTAAAGTTCTTTTGCGAACTTTTTGGTACAACCGATTAATGAATCCTTTCCCTGTATTTGAATGGGATACATAATCTTCAGATTTATAGTAAGCGCCTATACTTTCCTGATCAGGCACATCCTGAGTAATACGGAGTGAACAGTTTTTACATTCCTGAATTTTAAAATACTCATTGCTTACCGTATAATCTTTCACCTCAAAAACATCCTGAAACTCCCCTGTTCCACAAACGGGGCATTTCGAATAATGAATCCTATTCATCATACAATTTTTTTAAACAGCAAAACTGGTTCCGCAACCACAGGTACTGGAGGCATTGGGATTAGAGAATGTAAACCCACGATTATTCAAGCCATCACTCCAGTCTATCTGCATCCCTGCCAGATATAGCTCATGCGCTTTATTGATTATGCAGGGGATTCCTCCAATTTCAAATAATTTATCGGCTTCTTCCTTATTTTCAAAGCCCAAAATATAAGACATGCCCGAACAGCCGCCACCCTTTACGCCAATTCGTAAATATTGATTGGGAGTAAATCCGGGCTCATTCATCAGCCTTTTTATTTCCTTTATAGCTTCAGGCGTCAAACTTACAGGCGTTTCTTCTTGTATCTCTATCATGCTGCAAAAATAAAGGGTAACTTCATTTAAAATAATCTTTTAACAAGCCAAATAATCAGGTTGATAATCAGGCTGATAACAATAAGTGTTGTTATTGGAAAATAAAACCTGAAATTTTCTCTTTCGACACGAATGTCACCGGGAAGCCGGCCCAGAAAGTTCAAACGGTTGCCAAAGAGCAGAAACACAGCGCCTATAACCAACAGAATGCCCCCTGCAATTAATAAATATTTTCCGATTTGTTGCATTTGGTAAAGATAATCAATCCGATTTTTCAATATTTATATTGAGCCTAATTGATTGCAAAAAAGCATAAACCTCATTTATCATTTCAGCTTGTTTCTGCAAATGTCCGTGTTGTGCTTCTATATTAATATATGGTATTCCGTTTTTCTGGCAATAAACCGAAAGAGAGCCATCGTCTTCTACTCCCTCACTCTGAAGCGCCACATTTCGGCCCATAGACTTAAAATACTCAAATTCACTTCGGGCGGTTACAAAAAAGAAATCGTCAATATCTTCATTCTCATTGATGTAAACATCTTCGGCATCTTTAGAGTTTAGATAACTCAGGATGGAATAACTGCTATCCGTATTGTTGTGAAGGGCAACTATATAACCATTTTGAACTTTTCGCCTAAAAATTTGAAGCAAACTGTCTGAAAATAATTTTAGATCTTTCTCAAGCCGCTTCGGATACTTTTCATTGTAATTTTTCAGCGTATTCTTAATGCCCATCTCAGTAAAAATTCTGTTAGGATCAAAAGAGTAATCTTTCCCCCTAATTTTATATTTCACTAACCGTTCGCCATTTTGCTTCAGTTGTATCAGTGTATAATTCGAAAAACCCGAATCGGCCAATACAAAGGCATCAATAGCGGTATTTTCATTCTCATGGAGTGAAACAAAAACCAATGAAGCGCTATCATTTCCTGAAATTATTAGTTTACATTCATTTTTACCCAGATGAAAAACCAATTCGCTACTCAAGATAAAAGATGACAGCAAAATGAAAGCCGACAAAAGATAAATACCCGTTTTTCTTGTCATTATCAATTATTGATTCGTATTTAAGTTTTAAATATAGTCATGGTTTGTTATACCGCAAAATCTACCTTAACAGCAACTCAGCTTTAATCTTTAAAAAATACAGTATATTAAAAAAAATAATAAAAAAGAACGAATTATGTGGCTTGGAAACGGATTACAAAAATATTGAATTTGGGCGTTTCATTTTAAAATAATCAATACTGAATTTCACTCAAATTTTATAAAATTATTTCAATTTATGAAAAAATATGTTAATCTTGCCCAAATTTTTTAACAGAAACAGATTTGTTTATATCCAATGGCAAAAAACTTATTAATAGTAGAGAGTCCTGCAAAAGCAAAAACAATTGAAAAATTTTTGGGTAAAGATTTTCAGGTAAAAAGTTGCTTTGGACATATCCGCGACCTCGAAAAAGCAGGTATGGGTATTGATATTGAAAACAACTTTGAACCACGCTATGTCGTTTCTGAAGGAAAAGAAAAAGTAGTTAAAGAATTAAAAACATTAGCCCAAAAAAGTGAGGAAGTATGGCTGGCTACGGATGAGGACCGCGAAGGAGAAGCCATCAGTTGGCACCTGTGCGAAGTATTGGGCCTCGACCCAAATAAAACCAAAAGAATTGTTTTTCACGAAATTACTAAGCCCGCTATTAAAGAAGCAGTGGAAAATCCCCGTCTATTAGACATGAATTTGGTGAAGGCGCAACAAGCACGCAGGGTGTTAGACAGAATCGTTGGTTTTGAGTTGAGCCCCGTACTCTGGCGAAAAATAAGTGTAAAAAATAACCTAAGCGCCGGAAGGGTACAAAGCGTGGCCGTACGCCTTATTTCTGAAAGAGAAAGAGAAATCAATGCTTTTGAACCGCAGAGCAGTTTTAAGATTGAAGCTGTTTTTACCGCGGCTGATGTGAGTGGCAAGTCAGTAAATTTTAAAGCTGAAGGCAAAAAATATGACGAAGAAGCTGATGCAGCATCTTTCCTAAATACTTGTATCGGTGCTGATTATGTTGTAAAGGATATTCAGGTGAAGCCGGGCAAAAGATCACCTGCACCGCCTTTTACCACTTCTACACTTCAGCAGGAAGCCAGTCGCAAATTAGGATACAGCGTGAGCAAAACCATGCTTGTAGCCCAGCAACTTTACGAAAACGGGTTGATAACTTACATGCGTACAGACAGTGTAAACCTGAGCAATACAGCATTGGCGGATATTTCAAACCGGGTTAAGGAGATGTATGGCGAAGAATATCATCAGTTTAGACGGTATAAAACCAAAAGCCAGAGCGCTCAGGAGGCGCACGAAGCCATCAGGCCTACCTACATGAGTAATACTACTGTGGAAAACAATGACTGGAAGAGGTTGTACGAATTGATCTGGAAACGTACAATGGCATGTCAGATGGCTGATGCACAATTAGAAAGAACGATTGCAAAAATTGAAATTTCTACCAATAAAGAAGAACTGACTGCCACCGGTGAGGTTATAAAATTTGAAGGATTCCTGAAAGTGTATCGCGAGGACAGAGATGAAGAAGATATTAATGAAGACGAACAACAGGAAGGCATGTTGCCGCCATTGCAAATCAAACAGCAATTACCTCTTGTGCAAATGGCTGCTACTGAACGTTTTACAAAACCTTCTCCCCGATACAGTGAAGCCTCATTAGTAAAAAAATTAGAAGAACTCGGCATTGGCCGTCCTTCTACCTATGCACCTACCATTTCTACCATACAAAAGAGAGGATATGTAGAAAAGCGCGATAAGGAAGGAACCTCAAGAATATTCAGAGTGTTGGTTTTAAAGGATGATAAAATTTCCAAAACAAAAGAAAAGGAGATTTTTGGCGCAGAAAAAGCCAAAATGTTTCCCACCGATTTGGGACTGGTTGTTACCGATTTCTTAAAACAGAATTTTGAAGATATCATGGATTATGGCTTCACTGCCCGCATCGAAAATGAGTTTGATGAGGTGGCCGAAGGCAAAATCCTATGGAACGACATGATTGACGGGTTTTACAATCCCTTTAAAACCGATGTAGAAAAAACAATTGAAAATGCAGAGCGCATTAAAGGCGAAAAGGAATTAGGCACCGAACCGGGCACCGGCAAACCTGTGTATGCTCGAATGGGACGCTTTGGCCCGATGGTTCAAATCGGTGGTGCAGATGAAGATGACACGCCACGATTTGCTTCTTTGCAAAAAGGCCAGAGCATTGAGACCATCACCTTGGAAGAAGCATTGGAACTGTTTAAACTTCCGGTTACTTTGGGTGATTATGAAGGCAAGGAAGTTTCGGTTAATGCCGGACGCTTCGGACCATATATCAAATGGGGCGAAAGTTTTGTTTCTTTGCCCAAAGGTCAGGACCCGTTAACGGTTGATTTGACAAAAGCAATAAAATTAATTGAAGAAAAACAAAAAGCAGAAGCGCCAATCGGGAATTATGAAGGCAAGCCCGTAACCAAAGGCAAAGGACGTTTTGGCCCTTTTATCAAGTGGAATGAGATGTTTATAAATGTACCGAAACGATATAATTTTGACAATCTCTCGCAAGCTGAAATTGAGGAACTGATCCTTGCAAAAATTGACAAAGAAGCCAACCGCTATATTCAACAATGGCCTGATGAAAAAATTTCAATCGAAAACGGGCGCTGGGGACCCTATATCCGCTTTGGCAAAAAAATGGTAAAAATGGGTCGAAAAGAAAGTGGCGAGAAATACACTGCTGAGGAACTTTCCGGCATTGCCTTAGATGAAGTTAAGAAAATGATTGAGATTGAACTGCCTGATGCATTTAAAAAACCTGCAAAAAAAGCGGCAGCCAAAAAAAAGGCTCCGGCCAAAAAGAAGGCTTAAGCAGTTTTCTTAGATTAGCTGTAATGCAACAAGATATCCATAAAGGCTGAAACTATCAACATGCGCTTCATTGTTGGCACTGCGCACCTAACGAAGCCTTAGTTGTTGGTGTAGGCTTCCCCAAAATTCGGCCAGAAGATCTTAGAGTTAACAATTCAAAAGTTTGTTAATTTTAAAGCTAGATTATTGGGGGCTTTTTTCAATCCGATTAATGCTTAGGCAACGTTATTTTCTTTTTCTTTTCGGATTCGGTTGATTCTTTTTACTTCATTCGATTTTTCTTTTAATTCATTCTCAATATCATAATCATCTTGAAGTCCAAGCCAAAATTTTGCAGAATTTCCAAAATATGCACTTAATCGAACAGCGGTATCTGCTGAAATCCTTCTATTTCCTTTAATGATTTCTGAAATTCTCGTTTGGGGAATCTCCAGGTCTTTTGAAAGTCTATACTGCGAAATTTCAAGTGGAACTAAAAATTCCTCTAATAATACTTCTCCTGGTGTGATATTTCTCAACTTTTCCATATTTTCTGCATTTAATGATAATCTAAAATTTCAACTTTAAAAGCATTTCCATTTTCCCATCTGAAAACAATCCTCCATTGGCTATTGATTCTAATACTGTAAAATTCGCCTAAATCTCCTTTTAATTTTTCAAGTCGATTAGCCGGAGGAATTCTTAAGTCATTAATATCAATCGAGTTGTTAATCATTCTCAATTTTCGTCTTGCAACTTCCTGAATTTCTCGAGGAAGCTTTTTGGAAACAATACCGTTCCAAATTTTTTCGGTTTCTTTATTTCCAAAAGATAGAATCATACTTTTAACGTTACTAACGTCAAAGGTAAGTATGATTTTGATTACTTGATATTCTTATCTATTTTTTTTAAATTCTGACTAACTCTTTTTAATTCATTTATAATCAGTCGATTTTATTTTTCCGTTAGCACGAGAATTTATTTTCGATCGGGAAGAATGGTGCATGTCGCACAACGAACAGGTATTGCCGATGGTTGGGAATTTGAAATCGGTCTGATAGAACTGCTGTCTGACTTTTTGATAAAGATAAATAGTAAGTACTGAAGTTGGGTTTTATTCATCAGTTCTAACCGCTGCACAATAGAATTACCACTGCCGATTGTTCCATTGTCCAGCACGCCTATTGCCAATGCAATGTTCAAGCAACACCTTCGGTGATTCTTTTCTCCGTCAGAGTTTATCCTCTTTTCTTTTCATCAAATATATAATAAAAGTGAAAGGTAATGAAATTTCGGGAAAATCCCTTAATGCAGATGCAGTAGAACACATAAAGTAAACTTCATATAACAGTTACCATGATTTATCATAATGGCACTTTAGTAGATATTAAGGAACTGCGCAACCGAGGCTCGCCAAGAGTAAAAAAATAAGTGAGTGCCGCTAAATAGGTTCCTGAGCTTGCCGAAGGAACCCGCCCCGATATATAGAGGGAAAGCCCTGGTCGTTTAAAATAGGAGCTTTCTTAGTTTATTTTAAAGCTCGATTATTGGGAGCTATTTCAATCCGCTTAATGTTAGCGGTTCGGGCAGTGTTTAGGTTACTCTTTTTTAGTCAATACATATACACTTCCTTTTCCTTTTCCAATCATTGTCAGCACTTGCTCATCTCGTAAGTATTGCAAATCTTTCTTCAAAGTGCTTAATCTAATTTCGGGAAATTGCATTGCCAAATCACCTACTTTTATTGGTTGATTATTGGAAATAAAATCTTTGATTTGTTTTTGTCTGTCGTTTAGATAACCACCTTTGGATTTGAAAACGTCATATTTCTGATCCAATTTTTCTGTAAGTGTTTTCAAACTTTCCAAGAAAAAAATCAACCACAAGTTTATACGTTCGTTTTCCGTTCCCCGATTTTTCTGTCCGTTCATTAATGCCTCGTAATAGGCTTTTTTATTTTGTTCGATATGCTTTTCAAACGAAATATATTGAATAAACGAATAATCACTTTGCAACAAACAAAGCGTTGTAAGCAATCTCGAAAGTCTGCCGTTTCCGTCTTGAAATGGGTGTATGCTCAAAAAATCATAGATAAAACTACCGATTAAAACAAGTTGATGAATAGTCTTTTGCTCTAATTGTTCATTTGTCCATTCAACCAACTCCTGCATTTCTGTTGCTACCAAAGCAGGTTCGGTAGTGGCAAAAATAGTCCGTTGTTCGCCTGTTGGATAAGTTGCCACAACTTTGTTAGAAAGAAATTTGTAAGTTCCTCTGTGTCGTTCATCTTTATTGCTGTATTTCAGCAACATTTGATGTAGTTGTTTGATGTAGCTTTCCGAAAGTTTGACGTCGGAATAATTGTCGTAAATCAATTCTAAAACTTCATAATACCCAATGACTTCCTGTTCATCACGGGTTTTTAGTGTTGTGATTTTAACGTCTTTCAAAAGTTCCTTTACTTCTTGGTTTGTAAGCGTTGCACCTTCAATTCTTGTAGATGAGCCGATACTTTCAATAGTGGCAATTTTTCGCAATTCTTTCAAATAGCGATTTTCCTGCTTTTCGGCAATATTCCATTTGCCTTTGAAGCCGTCAATGTAGCCAATGAGTTGCAATACTCTTTGGTTGGTTATAAAGTCAAAATTAAGTTTCTGAATGAATTTATCCATATCTTATCCGTATTTTATCCATAAAAAGGACTGCACAAAGATATGAAATATCTATATCGTATCCATATTTTATCCAAATAATTAGAATATAAAATTAAATTTTAAAATTTTTCTGTGGCTATGGTCTTGATATAGGGTTGTTTTTGCCTGACCGCCAATCAGGTTATACAGGGGAATTTCACCCCTGCATTTCCACGGAACCGTACATGAAAGTCTCCCTTAGTACGGCTCTTCGTGTTAATAATCACTCAAAAATAAAACTTTAACCTTTACGGATGCATCAAAAATTTCTTTCCCCTCTCCCCCGGAGAGGGGCCAGGGGTGAGGCACTTTACCCCATGAACCCCATCCTGTTTACTCCATTTCTTTTTTTCTGCACCTTAAAGCCGGTTTAGCCTGGCATTATATCTATTTCGATAAAAACCCCGCATAGCAGAAACTGGAGCTGGAAGCCCGAAAAAATAAAATCGTCCTCTGGTCCGATTCCCGGCCACCCATTGCGCCTTGGCATAGGTGTAGGATAAAAAGAGAACAAAAATAGTTTTGCTAACGTCTGGTGGCTTTGCCGTGAAGTGGATTTCGGAGCTCAAAAATGGCAATACACAACAAAAGTTGATGCAAGGTAGAATGTTCAATTAACCACTTCACCTGCCCTGAGCCAAACGCCTGTTACCGGTTCGTTGTTCTTTTTCGTCCGTAAGTTTGTCGGTCGTTTTGGTGGTGCTGATTTGCACTAATTCTACCTGCGATAATCTGCCATATCTGCGTCATCAGCGCTCTAACTCATAATTCATCATTTATCACCCATCACTCATTTCAAAGCCTCTTTTATAATCCTCACTTCTTCCACACTATCTAAGGTTTCTATGGCAAGGCGAACCGGATGGTTGGGATCGTACAAACGCTCAAACTCACTTTGGATGATAGCCAGTTTCTTTTCTTCGCTCATATCATCTGTGATGGGCTTTAAATCTCCCAAATGCTTTAAGATTTCTTTGCCTGCCGATTTGATTTCCTCGGGGAAGTAGATCTCGTAGAAAATTGAATTATTCAATTCTTCAAAAAAAGGTTGAGAGAGTTCGTTACTCTTAGAAGCTGATAAATGATAATTATAATCCTGAACGATTTCAATTTGTTGAGAATACTGTATTGTATCAGGATGCAATGGAAACACCTTGGAATTTTCAATAAGTATTTTTTGGAAAGTATTTTTTTCAATATCCAAATATTTGTACTTATGATAAAAATTTAGGACATCTGAATTCAAAAGCGCACAGAGTGCTTTTGGGGTAAAATCAGAATCTCTTTTTGCAATTATAGAAAATCCAATTTGAGTATGGTATATCTCATTTTCAGTATATCCAGCATATATCCTTAAAGGGTTTCCAGAGATTATCTGCCTAACAATTACTCTTGGTTCCGTGAAAAACTTTTTTTGTCTTGGTGCACCCAACCAATCGCCATATTTCAAATATTCTTCTATCTTTAAATAATCAACATAAAAACGATGAATGTTTGATCCTGATATAAGCGGAACATAGTCTGAGTTGATTTTTTTTGACGAATGAAACACACGGTTTTTTATTTGGTCTGGCGTGTGTCCTTTATAACTATCATATGGTGTTATTCCTAAACAGACTTCAAATTTTTTTTCTAATTCAATTTTTTTAGATTGAATTTTTGAAAGAACATTCAGTTGTTCAGGTGTTGAAAAAATACTAATACGAAAGTCTGAATCATTTTTCCAAAGAACTCTATTGAATTCTCTGAAATTTAGTTTTTCGAAATTTATCTTGTCATTTTTCTTGTAAAATGCACCCAATACTGGACTTTTTAGGCCATTTGCTCCGATTTGAATTATTATGGTTTCAACAATAGCTTCTTTGAAAATGTTGTCTGGTAGTTTTATTACTTGAATAAGATTGTCAATAATTATTTTTCTAAGCTTTCTGTATGAGCTATTAAGAAGCATAGAATTTGGATTAATGAAAACCAAAGAACCTTTACCTCTACAAAGTCCTATTCCTTTTTCAATAAATGTCGAGTAAAGATTGATTCGATTTTCGGTTGATTTATACTCGTTGAACAGAAACTTTACCAAATCTTTTGGAAGTTGCTTTATATCCACATAAGGCGGATTCCCAATCACCACATCAAAGCCCCCTTTTTCTCGCCATACTTCGGAGAAAAAGAGTTTGAAGTCAAAGTCTATTTTATAGCCCGCAAATTGCTCGGCAGAATCAAGTAGTTCCCGTATTTTGGTGTTAATCTGTTGGCGTAGGGCTTTCTTTTCTTTTTCGTCTGTGATGTCATAGAATTTGTCTTTGAGCTTTTCTAATTCGGCTTCTACTAACAAATTTCGCATTGCTCCGTCAGGCAGACCTATCAAAGAGTTTCCCGCCACAATCTTGTAATCTAAGTTGGGCAAGGTTTCTATCGGGTCCAAGTCGTCTTCATCCACCACCAAACTCAGCCACAAACGCAAACGGGCAATGTCAATGGCGGAGCTGTCAATGTCCACCCCATAGATGCTTTCCTGTATAATGTGGCGTTTCAGGCGGTAGATGTAGCGGCTGTCGCTCACACTTTCACGGTGTTCAAAACCAAAGCCTTTTAATTTTTGTGTCAGGTAGTCATAACTCAAATGCGGTTTCAGTACCAGCATTGCATTGACCAATTCGTGCAACAAGCCCACAGGAAAAGCCCCCGAACCAATGGCAGGGTCACAAATTTTGATGCTACTAAGTTTTTGGTCTATCAGGTCGGCATTTTTGCGAATGCTTTCAGGCAGTTGGTATTGGTAGGTTTTGGTTTCGCCTTTGGCAGCTACCCGTTCATCATTTTCCAAAGCAAAATGCCCTTCACGGATAAAGGTTTCGATATCTTTTTTCGGAACACGGACTTTGTCGGTATGCTCCAGTTCTATTTTTAGGTTTCCTTTTTTATTGGTGCTGCCGCCAAACAGTTTAGTTTGGTCTGAACCCAATTCCTGATAACTGCTTGTGCCGCTGTTCAGGGCATTGTCCAAATAATGAATCAGGCTTTCCTGACACATATAATGCACAATTTCCCTTGGGGTGTAGAAAGCACCTTTGCTTTTACGCTCAGTAATGTCAAGCATATTTTCAAATACTTTCCCCAACATTTCAGGGTCAACGGCTACTTCCTTGTCTAAAGGTTCATCTTCTTTTATGGTGAAGTTGTAGCGGTCGAATACGTCTAATATGCCTGTGCCTACATCACCTGCTTTGTTTTTTTCTTCGTTGCGGAATAAGTTCTGAGGAATAGAAATATTGGCTTCCTGCCAGTTGTAATCGGCTTCAAACAAACCACCGTTCAAAAACGGAATGCGACAATCAAAACGCTGGTAGTAGGAGTTTACACTGTCGCGCTCTTTGGCAAGGGCTTCATAAAACAAGTATTGCAGTTTGTCTTTAAAGAAATTGACCTTTTCTTTTTGGGCTTGGTCAAACAGTTCTTGAACAAATCGTTTTTTGCCTGTTCCCCAACGTGCATTTTGAGCCACGCCCAGCCAACCTTTTTTCTGCAAGAAATACAAGAACACAATTTGCCCCAGTAGCTTTTTGGTAAACCGGGCATTGTCTATTCCTGCCTGGTCAATGGCAGATTTTACTTTACGGTCATTTTCAAAATGCTCGTAAAGCTTGATGTAAAGGTCTTTGTACTGGTTGAAGAATTCGTCTGTTACCTTTTCAATGCTAAAGGCAGCTTCTAATTCTTCAATGGTGGGGTTGTTGGAAATGTTTTGCAACAAGGGCAACAACTGATTTTTGGCGGTATGGGCTTTTTCGTATTTGCCCACCAAAAACGAATAGCGTTTGGCAGGAGTAAATTCTTTTTTGGTTTTTACTTTGCCCTTTTCTTCGTCCAGTTCAGAACGGTATTCTAGTTTAATGAATGAAAATCGCCAATCTGCACCTTCATCTTCCTTGCTGTAAAAAGCCACCAAAGCATAATCTTTTTCAAACCTGCTCAGGTGTTTGATTACAAAATTTCGGAGTGCCGTTCTGGCCCGCTCCAATTTGGTAACACTCTTTACTTCTACAATCAACACGTCCAACGCTTCGCCATCAGGGTCAATGTATTTTCCAATGCGTTTGTAGGTATTGATATGCTCTTTGTAGTCTTCCCAAATCAGATTCCCACTATATCGGTTGTCCTTATCTTCAAAGTCGTTCAGCAGGTTTTTGGCAAAAACGGTGAACTGCTCTTCGTTGAAAGCGTTATTGAAAGTTTTTTCTATGAGTTCTTGTGCTGTTTTTTTGTCCACGTTTCTAGTTATTAATTATGAGTTATGGGTTATGAGTTATGAGTTATGATATGGGTTATGAGTATTTGAAATCACTTATCATTCATCACTTATCATTCATCACTTTTTAAGAGTTTTTTTGGTGGTGATGATGGCTGAGCGAATCATTTTTAGTAAAGTTTCAGCATCTGCTTTAATGCTTTCAAACGCTTCGGATTTTAGGAAGTCAGTTTCCTTCAATAGCTCCAGCCAATAGATACTTTCATCACATTCCTTTTGAGCAATTCCAAGTTTATGAATGAAGTCTGCCTTACTCTCGGCATTCTGAGCTTCCCGAACCAAAGCCCCAACGGCAGTTCCTGAACGTAAAAGTTGTTTGCTCAATACAAACTCCTTCTTTTCAGTAGCCAGAAATTTGTACAGATTTACAATACGCACTGCAAACGCAAAACTCTGATTTAATATGGCTCCTTTTCGTTCACTCATTTCTTTAGTTATGAATTATGGGTTATAAGTGATGAGTTTGCGAACTGATACATTATTCGATCCAAAGCACTTCTAAAAGAAATTTGACAAAATTTTAATACAAATTGCATATCACTCATAATTTATCATTTATAATCCATCACTTAATCAGGTATCCTGAAAGGATAACTTCACGTTTTTGAAATTTCTTTGCATTCTGAGTTCCTTCAATGGCAACATAGCGGATGTTCTTTTCCAGGATGTGCAATATTTGAAGTGGGTCGGTTGTTTTTTCCAATTCGGTTTTGATTAACTGTGCCGTTTTCTTGGCAATCGTGCCTTGTGCCAGCATTTCACGCACACCATTTAAAAACTCCTCGTTGGATTCGGTAAAACCTTTAAAGTTTTTGAAGGACTTATCCTTCATTCGGGTTTCAATGTATTTGGCGTTTGAACGTCCGCCACTTCCTTTGGTAGGTTCATCGCCAACGGTAGTGTCTAATTCAAAACGGGTTTTGTTGGTTTGCAACAATTGAAAATAATCCGTTGGAATATTTTCACGCTTGGTGTCGGGTTTACACTCCAATTCTTTCACGGCATCAAAAAAGGTGATTTCATTAGATTTTCCGCTTTGATTGATGTAGAACTTCTTGAGTTTGCCAATTCGGAAAAAGGTTACCAAAGCATCATTTTCCAAATCGTCTTTCTTGAAACCTGAACGAGCTTTTTTGGGCAGGTTTTTAATTTTCTCAAACAAGCCGGGTTGGTCGTCTCTGATTTTTCGCATCAATTCCAGATACTTCAATTCAGAATCGCCTTCGCCATCTTCACCTGTATAAGCGGTTTTGCTGTTCAGGGTATTGAATAGTTCCTGACTTCCGAATTCTTCACCATCACTCAGATATTTTGCATCTTCGCCCAAAATGTCGTGAAACATTTGGATTTTATTGGTGATGTTCACTTCTAATCCAAGATGTTCATCTGATTGGGTAGTAGGGAAGAAGTTGAAAATATGCACCTTGGGGAATTTGCTACCTAAACGGTTTACACGACCTGCACGTTGCAACACTCTTGTTGGATTCCAAGGCAAATCGTAATTGATAAGCACATTGGAACGGTGCAAGTTGATACCTTCTGCCAATACATCGGTTGTTATCAAAATTCTTAAATCATCTTTTTGTTCTTTTGATTTAGGGTCAAAGTTGGCGGTAATAATATCTCTTGAAACGGTGTGGTTTGACATTAGTTTTTTATCAGTATGTCTTCCGCCTGTGCTGGAATAGAACATCACTTTGCCGTTGAACTCGTCTTGCAAGGCTTCGTAGATGTAGTCGCCCGTTTCTTTGGATTCGGTAAAGATGACCAACTTGTTTTTTTTGAGTTCAGCCGTTGATTTTAGTTCTTTTATAAAGGATTCTAACTTAGGGTCGGTGTTTACATTTGCCCAAAGTATTTTTATTTCACGCAAAATGGAAAGGTCAAATTCTAATTTATCAATGAACTCTTTTCTGAAATCCTTCGAATCGTATTTCTGTGCTTTATCTTCCTCTACAAATTCTTCAAGGCGTTCCACGTTGTCGCTTTCAATCAAGTCGTACACATCCACTTTCTTACTGATGTAAACCGTACCACTTTGATACATTGCAATAAACTTCTCATAAGAAGTAATGAAACGGTCAATACTTTGGCGGAATGCGTGAAAACTACTTTCCAGTCGTTTTACCAAAATACCTTTCATAAATCCACCCACGTTGCGTTGCTGTTGGCGTTCAAATTCGCTCAATGTTTTATTGCCAATATAATAGAGCAATGGCGTGTAACGGGCATAGGTAAACTCTTGTAGTTTTTTAATGATATGGTTGAAAATAGTTTCCAACTCACCTTCGTACTTGTAAACAATTTTTTGGGGATTGTCTAAATTCGGGAAAGTCAAGCCCTGCATTTTCATATCCTGTTTGAAATAGGTCATTACGTCTGTTCGGGTTCTACGCACCATTACATAACGTAAAATGCTATTTCGGATATCATCAGAAACTTCTTTGATTAGTTTCTTGTAATCAGGGTCGTTCTTTTCAAGCTTACCCAATCGAGTTCTGAAATTTGAAAAGTATTTTTCAAGATTTGGAATGCCGGGAATGGTTGAGTTTTTAGGTGCCTGAAATAATTTTAACTGAGCAAAAATGTCGTCAACCGTATTGTTCAAAGGTGTTGCTGTTACCAAAATCACCTTCTTGCCACGGCAGATGTCAAGCAGGTTGGCATAAGATTGTGTGCTTTCATTTCTGAAACGGTGTGCTTCATCCACTACGATGTAGTCGTAGCGTTCCAAGTCTTTTTTGATGATGTGCTCCAACTTACCTAAAGACTCTACTTCAAAACTTCTGATGCCGAAATCAAAAAGCGAATCTTTCCAATAGTCTTTTAATACGGGTGGGCAAACTACTAATGTTCTACCTTGCAACTGTTGAAGCAATAAGGCCGTAATAAAGGTTTTACCCAAACCAACCACGTCAGCCAAGAAAACACCCTTGTAGGTTTCCAAAATCTTTTTTGCTTGTATGGCAGCCTGATTTTGGTATTTCAATTTCATAAAACCATCAGGAAGAAAAGGCTCAAACTCGTCAGCCAAATTGATGTCTTCCTCCAAATATTCGTAAATCAATTTCAGATAGAGTTCATACGGTTTGATTTGGTCGTTGAGCCAAGTTTTATTTTGGATTGTGTCAACAAAGTCTTCTGAAATATCGACTGACTCTTTCCATAGTTGATTGAATTGGTTTTCGGCAAAGAGTACATCTCTTTTGTTGCGTAGCTCAACATTGAATTCTCTGTTTGCCACAAAACCCGATTCAGAAAAATTACTTGAACCAGTTATAACAAAACCATAGTCACGGTCTTCGGGCTTAAACTTCCCGATGTAAACTTTTGCGTGAATGTTTTTGGTAGGATAGGCTCGTATTTCAAGTTTTTTTCCATTGCCATTGTAGGCCTTGTCCATTGCAGGGTCTTGGCAGTCAGTTTGCACAAACTCAATAAACTTCCGAATACCTATTTCAAGTCGATTGTCGTTTTCGTTGCTGTTTTCAATCTCTTCTTTCAGGTTTTGTTGGTAGCGTTTTTTTGTCCGCTGATGCGATTCAAAGTCAATGGTTGAGCTTTGTTCGTGGTATTGCATCATTTCATAAGAATCTCTGTCCACACTTAAACCTACAAGGATTCTGATTTTGTCAACAGGTTCTAATGCATCATACAATTGATGAAATCCACTTGCTCTGAAATAACCGACTAACACATCAAATAATTGGGTGTCTTTTAGTGTTGATTTAAACCTGCTTAATAAAGTATGTCCTTCTTCATTGGTGAAGAAAGTCAAGTCTGTTTGGTCTATTTTATTGTCTAAACTCATATTTACTTGCGGCTTTTAAGGGTGTTCAGCGTTGCTTCCAAGCCGCTTTTCAAAAATTTTAATTCTCCTAAGTCCGATAGAATGAATGCTTTAATGAATTCTATTTCCATTTCTTTTTCCTGGACTTCCAAAGTCTTAGCCAGAGTGGGTAACATTTCTATTGTCGCTACTCTTTCGCTTCTCTCAATCTTGCTCAGAATAGAAGTGTCAATGTCGAGTTCGGCTGCAACTTTTCTAAGTGGAAGTCCGAGTTGTTCTCGTTTGCTTCGTAAATATTCTCCAAAAGAATTCATCTTGTTGTTATTGTTTGGACTAATTCGTCAAAAGTACGATTTATTTTTATAGTTGTCGTCCGTGCGGTGGGAAAAATTACTCACGATATTTCCAACTGTTTTATTTGTGTTCGTGAATCACTTCGTTTATTTCAAGCTCTTTTGGTTTTACTCACGGTATAATTATTTTTAATTGTGTTCGTGAATGCTTCGCATTTGCGAAGGGTCGGCAATGAGAGTCGGCTTACTCGTTGTCCGTTTTCAATATTGCCTGTATGTCGTTGTCCAACTGTCAAAATTTCTTTCTCTTTTTTCTGTTTTCACTCGGTCAATGTCTGCTGTGTCGTGTCGTTTTACGCTGGCTGCCATCTCATAAGCAATCAAAATAACATATACCACAATCAACCATCACTCGCCCTCCCCATTAACCATTTATCCTTCATTATTTTCTTTCATTTATTAAAGGCTATAAAAATACTATCTTTTACTTTCAATGATATAAAATCTTACATATAGTTTTTCACACCTTTTTACAACTATTTTCCTCAATTTTCCCTCTATTTTACTAATCAATTTAGTATCTTTACACCATGAACTGTATCCTGTTTACCGCATTTCTTTTTTTCTGCACCTTCATTCGGTTTAGCCTGGCATTACACCTATTTCGATAAAAACCCCGCCTGACAGAAACTGGAGCAGGAAGCCCGAAAAAATAAAATCGGCCTTTGGTCCGATCCCCAGCCACCCATCGCCCCCTGGGATTGCGCAGAGTTAAAAAAGAAGGAAAATAGTTTTGATAATGTTTTGCAAATTGGCGAGGGAGTAGCTTTTAGCACAAATGTTGAATAGAATTACTACTGTTCAATCTTGCACTATCGTTCAATCGAAGCCGTTCACCCGCCATTGCGGCAAACTAGCTATTATAGCCAGTGCAGTGTTTATCCATTTATATTTTTTTCAGCGTTTTCTAATAGGTCTTTAATTATTGCCTGCTTTTTACTGATATCTCCTTTGTTCAGTCGGAATCTATACGCACCCCAGCGAACATCATACCCCATTTCGTCTAAATCGTTTTTCTCAATAATTTGGTCAGTTTCATCTGTCTTTGGCAACTTAATTTCTAATCTCATATAATTTTTCTTTGGGCGACAGATTGCAAAGTTATTAGGTTGACTATCACGCGATAATCCGATATAAAATTTATTGTATTTTAATTCGTAGCCTGGTTTAAATGAGTTAATTATTTCCAAGATTTCGTCAGCCATTTTAACAGTGTTGTTTGTTCCGCGTTTCAACCAGTAATCTCTGTCTGTTGCTTCTGCAACTTCTTCATCTTCATCTACCAGTCCTAAAGGCATTTCATCAAGGACTTTAGTAAAGACCAAGCCAATTTCATTACCAAATTTATAGGCATTCATTTGGATTACAATAAGAGGAATGAAGCCGTTGAATAAACTAATAACATTTAGAAATCTACTTGTTATGTCTTCCGCTATAATTACCGCACAATGGTCGTATTGAGGATAACGTTTTTTCTCAATGTCCCAATATTCGATAGTTCTAATGATGTGGCTTTCCTCCGTTTTACCTAATTGTATTTCAATTTCATATCTTCTATTAGTTTCCGCATCTTGCATTAATAAGTCAAGCCTTCCTGCTCTTGGCTGAACTCTTTCTTTGTCTTTTAATACTAAATCGCCTAACCCCAAAATTGAAGGGTCGTTTGCAATGAATTCCTGAATAGTTTTTTCATTTACTTTATCAAGACTCGAAATCTGTATTTTTTCTGGTTTAAATATTTTCGTCATTTGTTTTGTTTATTATGCGCATTGGCTATAACGTCCGATAGCTTTGCGAAGTGCACCACTACCTTAATGTTTATACAAAATTAATTGATTGGCCAATTTTCTCCTGTCAATATTTACTTTCGCTTGCAAATCAATTCCTCCAAACTTACTATCTTTTACATTTCCTCCAAAATTTCTTTCCCCTCTCCCCCGAAGAGGGGCCAGGGGTGAGGCCTCTTTCGCCATCGAAACCACCCCTTTAACCAATCTGCACTCCAATTTTTACCACCGCTACGGCGTCACTCCTGAAATATTAAATACTTATTAATCGTTACCCAATTTAGTTCGTATTAATTTTCTATGCTGCGTATCTGACGTGGTCTGCATGGAAATATTTTTGAACCTGCTTTTTATTGCTTTTTCTTTCATTCATAAAACTTTCAACGTTGGCGCGCATTTCAGCTTTATTGATAGGGCGCTTTTTGCCGATAACATTTGTCTTTACATCCTGATTCAAATATTCTTGCGCATTCAACTCAGGGCTATAGGGCGGAATGAAAAACACCTCTATTCGATGTTTGCTTTCCTCCAGCCACGCCTGCAATTTTTTTGTTTTGTGTGCAGGATGACCATCCGTTACATAGAAAATCTTTTGCTTACTATAACGAATCATTCGTTGCAAAAAATCAATAAATACATCACCGTTAAACTTATCTATCAGCATAAACTGTAAATGACCTTTATTGCTGATAGCTGAAATCATATTGAGCGAAAACCGTTGTCCTGTTGATTTCACCACGGGGGTTTTGCCTTTAGGCGCATAGCTTCTGCCTGCCTGATGGTCGCTTCGCATACCGGTTTCATCTCCAAAATAAATCGTTCCTTTCTCCTTAGTTGCCCGCTTCTTTATGGCAGGGTATTCCTTCTCCAACCATTGCTTTACCTGCTCGGGTTTCTGTTCAAATGCTTTGCGGATGGGCTTTTGCGGTGTATAGCCCCAGCTTTTTAAATATCGCCCCACCTGCTTCACGCTTAATACAACGCCATATTTCTGTTCGATAAGCTGTTGTACGGCGGCTCGTGTCCATAAACCAAAGGCCAGTTTTAACTGGTCGGGCATCTTATCCTTTATCAACCGTCGAAGTTCGGCAGCCTGCTGGCCGGTTATCTTCTTGCCTCCTTTTACGCCACGCTTCTTATTCAACAGTGAACGCTTGCCTTCTTTTTTGTATTTATTCCATGTCTTATTTACACTCCTTTCTGATACAGAAAATATCTCGGCAGCCTGCTTTTGAGTGCCCCGTTTATTTTTTAAGTAGTCCACTATCCGAAAGCGAGTTTCTTCCTGAGCATCTTTGTTCTTACGTTTTGTATTAGCCATGGGCAAATATACAAAATATATTTTGAAATAAGAACTAAATTATGTCTTTATTAATATTTATCACTGTTTGTTTTTCTTAAAATTTTCAGCCTGCTCAAAAATTTCCACATACACCTCATCCCGCTCCACAGGCGGGTATCCAAATTCATCTAATTTCAATATTAATTCAACTTTTAAAGCCGATTTTATATCATCTCTTTTATTCCAGTCAGGAAATTTTGCCTGATTGTCCACAATCACTTTTACGGCTTTTGAAAGTTCAATGAGTTTATCCTCAGGATAGGTGAAATCATATTTTTTACATAAATCTTTCAAAATATCATAAAAGGCTTTTTCTTCAAAATCAATTCCCAATTCATCACCGGCGCTAAACTCCTTTTTTACTTCCCATATCATATTGGTCAGTGCTTCGGCCATTTCTTCATATACCTCGCTCCTGAAAATATCATTGGCATCCCGATTGTTGTATCGTTCTACGATGGCTTCCATTTTTTTTGTAAAATCAATGCCCCTTACTTTATTTATCTTTTTAATGGCTTCAATGGCTTTGGCCAATAACTGCTGCAACAGTTTGATTTTAGTGTTCGGTAGTTTTATTTTATCAATTCTGGCCAGATAATCTTCATCAAAAAGATCTTGTTCATTAGCTTTTTCTTCTCCCATTTTAAAAAGCTCTTCCACACCCTCACTTTGCAGTGCATCCTTAATCATGTCTCGCACTTTGGCATTCATCTGAGCCGTATCCGACGCATCGCCTTTTGTAAGTTTGGCAACAATGGAGCGAACAGCCAGGTAAAAATGAGTATAATCCCTTTCGGTTTGACTTAGTTTTTCACTCCCTGCACAAATATCATAAGCGGCTTTCAGTCTTTTTATCAATCCCATAAACCTGGTTTCCTGCTCTTTGGTTCGCTGCACAAATTCTGCTGCCATATTCAGCGTATGCAGTTGTTCTAAAGTGTTCCCTTCAAAGTATTTTGCACTATCGAATGTGTGCATGAGTTTTGCCAGCAAATCCAGATGATCTTTGACTACGATTAAAGACTGCTCAATATCTTCAAAATTTTCTTCATCACCTTTATTGTATTTGGCTAATGCCAGATTCATTTGCTTTTTGATACCGATATAATCTACTACGAGGCCTTTATTCTTTCCTTTAAAATTACGGTTCACTCGGGAAATTGTCTGAATCAGACTGTGCCGTTGAATGGGTTTATCTATATAAATGCTGTCCAAGAATGGAACATCAAAACCGGTCAGCCACATATCCACTACTATAGCTATTTTGAAATTTGATTTCGCGTTTTTGAATTGACGGTCCAGTTCTTTACGGTCGGCAGAACTACCCAACAAATCCCAAAGCTCATCAGGATCATCCTTCCCACGGGTCATCACTAATTTGATACGCTCTATGGGTTTCAATTCCTTTTTATCTTTATCTGTAAGTTCAGCACCTTCCTCTGCTTCTTTTATCTCATTCCATTCCGGCCTTAAGGCTATTATCTTTTTATACAATTCGTAAGCAATCTCACGGCTGCTGCTTACAAACATGGTCTTGCCTTTTACGGTTGCCCCTTCAGAAATTCTTTTTTCGTAATGCTGCACAAAATCTTCTGCTACAGCCTGCAAACGGTCGGGATCACCCAGTATGGCATACATACTTGCAGTTTCCTGTTTGCTCTTTTCAATCTGGTATTCGTTGGCGCCAAGTTCGGCAGCTTCTTCATAATAGCGTTCTATTTTTTCCAGTTCGCTGTTGTTCAAAGCTACCTTTGCCGCCCTTCCTTCATAAACAATTCTGACTGTAATTTTATCTCTAACCGATTCGGTCATTGTGTAAGCATCTACTACATTTCCAAAAACATCTAACGTGGCATCAATCGGTGTTCCGGTGAAGCCCACGAATGTGGCATTGGGTAAAGAATCGTGGAGGTATTTGGCAAAGCCAAAGGTTTTCTTCACACCCTTATCGGTGATTTTTATTTTCTGATCCAGGTTGATCTGACTGCGGTGTGCTTCGTCTGAAATGCAAATTACATTACTTCTTTCGGTCAGTAAATCGGTATCTTCTGTAAATTTATGAATGGTAGTCAGAAATACACCACCGCTTTGTCTGTCTTGTAGTTTTTCTTTCAGGTCGGCACGGCTTTCCACACTTTTCACCGTATTATCTCCAATAAAAGTTTTGGCTTTGATAAATTGTTCCGATAGCTGGTCGTCCAGGTCGGTGCGGTCGGTGATAAGGATAATAGTCGGACTTTCAAAATATTCACTTTTCATCAATAAGCGGGTCAGGTAAAGCATAGTGTAACTTTTACCACTTCCGGTAGCGCCGAAATAAGTACCTCCTTTCCCGTCTCCATTGGGTTTTTGTGCCTTTTTTATGCTATCATACAAAGCTCTTGCAGCATAGTATTGAGGATAACGACAAACGATTTTTTCTTCTTTTCTGCTGTTGTCAGGCATATAAATAAAATTGCGGATAATATCTCTCAAACGGTCTTTTTGCAACATGCCCTGTATCAGCGTGTACATGGAATCAATGCCGTCAACTTCTTTGGCTAACCCTGCAACACGCCTCCACGCATAGAAAAACTCGTAAGGGGCAAAAAATGAACCTGCTTTGTTGTTCACACCATCGCTAATCACGCAAATAGCATTATAAACAAAGAGTTGTGGAATATCTCGTTTGTAGCGAACAGTCAGTTGTACAAAAGCATCGTGAATAGTGGATTCTTCACGAATTGCACTTTTAAATTCAAAAACTACTACCGGCAAGCCATTAATGTAAATAATTCCATCAGGAATGCGTCTTTCAGCTCCGATAATTTCCAATTGATTGACAAACTTGTAAATATTGGTATCGGGGGAATATTGTTCTTCGGATTCGGCTACTACTGAAATTAACTGTTCTGCCTCAGGTTGGCGGTGTTTGTTTAATCCTGCGTAATTGATTAGCTGAATGTAAATGTCTTTTTGTTTGCGGTCTTCTCGTTTAAGAATAAAACCGTCTGAAAGCATTTTTAAAAATGTTTTGTTGCTTTCGTAAAGGTCGGTAGAAGGAAGCGATTTTAGTTGAAGAATAATAGATTTGATTTCGTTTTCCGTAATACCTTGTGATGCGTATTGCGTTAGCAGAAAGTTTTGTAAATCTTCCTCTATCAAAACTTCATCGGGCTTACGGGCAATGGTAATTCCCAAATGGTGGGGAAAGCCTTCTTGCCCCAGCAACTCGGTAAACGCCTTTTCTAATTTTTCTTCTGTGAATTTCATGATTTCGGTTTCAGTTTTTTAATATCCTCTTCAAGCTCCTTCAAACTCTGTTCTTTTTCTATCGTATTTAGTGATAACTTATATTTTTCATACTCATCTTCCGATTTTTTCAAAGCCATTTCATGGTTGATTTTTCCTGCATGTGTCAACAACTCCCTTCCATTTAACTGTAAAATAACATCCAAACGTTCAATCCAGTCTTTCATATACATGGGCGTGTGTTGCTGCGCCATAGTCTCAGCGAAGGCAAGGTATTGTTCCACTAACAGACCAAGCAGTTTGATCTCATCTTCGTTCAGATAGTTTTTGGCAATACTCACATCTGCTTTTTTGATGGGCGCTGAACCTTTTTTGTCATAGGATTGCATACCCATCAGGGGAAGCTCAGCATTTGCCCTGCGATATACCAATTCGGCAGCTGTTTGTTGACTAATTGCCCATAGGAGTTTATTCTGAACTACTTTAAAAAATTCAATAGTTTTTTCATCCTTTGGGTCATAATCAATACTGGTAGTGTAAATATCTTTGATTTTCTGATAAAAGAACCGTTCCGACAGTCGAATTTCCCGGATACGCTCCTGCAATTCGTTAAAATAGTTCATCGAACTGCCTGTTCTGAAACGTTCGTCATTTAGCGCAAAACCTTTGATGATATACTCCCGCAAACGCTGAGTTGCCCAAATCCGAAACTGTGTACCTTGCTTGGATTTCACCCGGTAACCAACCGAAATAATCACATCAAGATTATAAGCTTTTACTTTCACCTCCTGTGTTTTGCCGGGAATGGCGCCATGTTGAGTGGTAATTCGGAATTTCCGAACAACCACATTTTCGTCTAATTCCCCCTCAGAAAAAATATTTTTAATATGTTCGCTAATGGTTGATTTTGTCTTTCCAAACAGGACAGCCATTTGGTCTTGTGTCAACCAAACCGTTTCATCTTCCAGACGTACGTCTATTTTAATGTCGCCCTCCCGGTTTTGATAAATAAGGATTTCGCTGTTCATATCAATTCTAATTTTTCTTCGGTAAACTTCATATCTACTTTATTTCTTACTTATTTTTCTTTTCTCCTTTTCTGTTAAATAATATTTTTGGTTTCGGCTTGTAGGTTTATCAGGAATTGTCAAAGCTACGAAACCAGCTTCAATTGCCGGTTGTAAGTAAGTTTTTCTAAAATGCTCTCTATCTGATAAGCCTAACATTTTTTGTAATTCCTCTCTGGTATGTACTCCTGTAAAGACCTTTAAAAGCGCTCCAACTTGCATGGTAACTTGCATGGTATCTTGCATGGTATCTTGCGGGGTATCTTGCGGGGTAACCCGTTCGGTATCTTGTTCGGCTACCTGTTTGGTTACAGGTTCTGAAGAAGGTAATACTACTCTCAAAAAGTTTTCAGAAAAATGAAAACAATCTTTAGAATATGCCTGTAAAATCCTTGGAATACCTGATCCTAATTGTTCTACCAGATCCAAATCTTTGAAAATCCGCATCAATTCTTTATTACGGATAATGGAATACCCCTCAAAAAACTCGGCTTTTGAAAGTCCATCAGGTAAACTTCCGTAAAAGAAACTTGCCTTTTGTTTGAATTCTATGTTTTTGTTTTCGGTCATTTTCTTGATTTTTCTTCGGTGAATTTCATTTTTTATAAAATTTATCATCCTGCCAATTGGCAGGGTTGTTTTTGATATATTCCGCAATACGGTGATAGGATTGTTCATCACGAATGATATGTTCGTAATAATTGCGTTGCCAGACATCATGCACGTTTGTATTATTACGCATCCATTTGGTAACCCCGATTTTGAAACCGCGCACCATGGAACCGATGGTTTTGGATGTCCCCCGCGGGCGTTGGGGCGGTGACGGTTGCGGTTGGTGGGGCGTATGCCGTAGGGTCGAAAAATTTTTCGACCCTACGATATCCGCCCCATCAATATCCATCCCATCCGTTTCGGCAATTTCAATAATGCCATGC
The DNA here is from genome assembly GCA_023957575.1 of Chitinophagaceae bacterium. Taxonomy (GTDB): domain Bacteria; phylum Bacteroidota; class Bacteroidia; order Chitinophagales; family Chitinophagaceae; genus Niabella. Next base: position 100,218 of record JAMLGU010000002.1, read on the forward strand.
ACATGATTGGGCATAACCACATATTCATGCAATACCACGTTGGGAAAATGTTTGGGAATATCCAACCAGGATTGTTCGGCAATTTTCCCGGCATCGTTCAATTCCATTTCGTCATTCACCACCCTGCCAAACAGGCATGCCCTATCCTGACAGCAAATGGTAATAAAATACAATCCCGGTTGCGAATAATCGTAGCCTTTTAATCGGATGGACCTGCGTTGGTGTTTATTTGGATTGTATCGGTTCATTTTTTTATGATTTCTTCCTCTGATGGTTTGAATTGGTCTATCCTGCTCATAATCAAATTTTCTAATTTCATACTCTCCACCACACCCCTCATCAGCACAGGACAAAGCGGTTTGATCGTGTTTTTCAATTGCTCATTGATACGTTTCCTTGTTTCCAAAGTGTGGTAAATGGTTACAATGGCTTCCTGAACTTTTATGTCGGGAATGGGCAATTTTATATTGCACATATCTTCCCAGTTAAATGTTTCTCTTGCACTGCCCCAAGAATGAAATCTTGCATAACGGTCTATCTCTTTTCGTTTAAAATACAAGTGTAGATATTCAGGTAACAGTTCTGATTCGTCTTTTACCCTAAATACAACGTGAATAGATGAAATGATGATAGGGTGATTAAATTTTGACAAGCATACAATCAAGACTTTTTCATTATTGGTAGTTTGAACATACCCAAATTCATTATAGTTGACAATTCTGTAATTCGAAAGGTTGTTCATATTGACTTTTACACTAGGTGATCTAAATTCTTTTAGAACACTCATTCCCATTACCTCTGTGATTGTATTATCTGTGTTTCGATTATCAAGTTTCTCTATATAATTTCCTAGTGGTTTTAGTTCTTCGGATTTAATAAGGTTTTCAATGTAAGTATCACAAATCAATTGCAAATCAGCCAAACTGTTTTCATACACTTTTTGATTGCTCATTAAGCCATTGTAAAGAGCAACAAATTTTCGTTGTTCGTCAATGTTTGGAATAGGAATCTTTACTTTGCACATATCAGCCCAATCAAAAGTTTCTCTTGCACTGCCCCAAGAATGAAATCTTGTGTATCGGTCAAACTCTGAACGATTGAACCAAATAAATAAATATTCAGGTAACAAAACATCTTTATCAATACTTTCAAAAACTGTATAGATACTTGATACTATGCAAGGTTCAGCAGTATTTAAAGCAATGCCAATTTTATCTCCTCTTCTTGATGTATCTGATACATAAACAAATTGTCTGTTTTCAACAATTTTGTAATTGTGTAAACTAACTCCCGACATATTTGCAACCGATTCAATTAGCTGCTTTGTCGTTGAAACTCCCCTCAACAATGAAATAGCCAAATCTTTATTTCGCTTATCCACCAATCGAATATAATCACCAATAAGTTTATAGTTGTTCATCATCTTCAAATTCTTTTTCAATTTCATCAATAGAGGGTAAGCTCGATTTGATATTTTCGGGCATTGATTTATTTATTTCATTTTCCCAATTCGATATACCAATGGGGTTGTTTATTCCTGAAAGTGTATATTCGGCTACTACTCTGTTTTTTTCTTTTACTAAAAGTAAACCAATGGTTTTGTTATCCCGGCTGTCGCAAAGCACATCATTGACAACATTCAAGTACATGTTTAGTTGGCTAATGTGCCCCGGTTCCAATTTTCCGGTTTTTAGCTCTACCACAACATAACATTTCAATTTAATGTGGTAAAACAATAAGTCGAGATAAAAATCACTATTGCCCAATTCTAAATGCACCTGCCTTCCCACAAAAGCAAAACCTTGTCCGAGCTCTAACAAAAATTTTTGAACATGGTCAATTAATTTTTGCTCTAATTCTCTTTCTTTTATTTCCTGTATGTTTCCTAAAAAGCCAAATATATAAGGATCTTTAAACGCTTGAACCGCCATGTCAGAATCTAACGGGGGCACTGTTTCCGGGAAATTATTTACTGCATGTCCTTGTCTTTTATGCAATTGACTTTCTATTTGAAACACGAGCATATCTTTACCCAAGCCAAGTTCAATTGTTTTTTGTGCATACCAAAGTCTTAATTCTGGTTCCTGTAATTTATCTAACAAGGTAATATTACTACGCCAGGGGATTTGTGCAACGGTGCGTTGCACTATTTCAACATCTGTCCAGGCTGCGGCAAATTTCCGCATGTATTTTAAGTTTCTGGGCGAAAAACCTGTTTCCTCAGGGAAAGCTTCTTTTAAATCTTTAGATAGCCTATCTATAATTTTTGCACCCCATCCTTCTTCATTTTGTTTTGCAAGAATTGCATTGCCAATATGCCAATACATGATGATCATTAGTTGATTTGCATTAATAACAGCTCTAAGCTTTTCTTTTGCAATCAATTCTTTTAATTGCTTAAAAAATGGAGGATATAAGGCGGGCATATCTGCTCTGCTTTCTGCAACCGGAAATACCACTTCGGGCTTAATTTTGCCTCGTTGTTTTCTTTTATAACTCATAGCCTAAAGTTTTAAAAGCGTTGATTAATTGCTCCTGAGATTCTTTTTCATCCTTCAAAAGTTCTCTGAATTCTTTTTGGATGCGTTTCATCTCGGTATCAAAATCAATTCCGCTATCCCGGTCAATAAATTCAATGTATTTGCTCGGCACCAAAGAAAAATCGTTTTCTTGAATTTCTTCAAATGAAGCCGAATAACAAAACTCCGGAATATTCTTATAGGTATTCTTCCAGTCGGTTTGTTGCCAGTTATGATAGTTTGCTGCTACTTTTTCAATCTCTTCATCTGTTAATGTTATGTATTGTTTTTCAAACTCAACTCCCCATCGCCTCAGATCCATAAAGAGAATCTCTCCACTTCTGTTCCTGTATTCCCTGTTTTCATCACCCTTTTGAACCAAACGCTCTTTCTTATTCTTGTTCAATATCCATAGAGTAACACTAATATCTGTTGTATAAAAAGTATCTCGAGGAATAATTACAATCGCTTCCACCAAATCGTTTTCAATTAGTTTTCTGCGGATTTTATATTCATCACCACCACCACTCAAAGCTCCATTCGCCAAGATGAAGCCTGCCACTCCGTTTTCGGAAAGTTTGCTCATCATATTGAGTATCCAGCCGTAGTTGGCATTGCTCTTGGGCGGTACATCATAACCTCTCCAACGTGGGTCGTCAATCAATTCATTTTCTGCTCTCCAGTCTTTTTGGTTAAAAGGCGGATTCGCCATGATAAAATCGGCTTTCAAGTCTTTGTGCTGGTCGTCTAAAAAAGTGTCTGCCGCTTTTTCGCCAAGGTTGGCAGAAATACCGCGTATGGCTAAGTTCATTTTAGCCAGTTTGTAGGTGGTATTGGTATATTCCTGTCCGTAAATGGAAACTTCTTTTTTATTGCCGTGATGAGCTTCAATAAACTTAACTGATTGCACAAACATACCACCAGAACCACAAGCAGGGTCATAGATAATGCCTTTGTAAGGTTCTATCATTTCAGCTATCAGGTTTACAATGCTTTTGGGTGTGTAAAATTCTCCTTTGCCTTTTCCCTCTGCCAGCGCAAATTTGGAAAGGAAATATTCATACACTTTTCCCACTACATCTTGCTTGGGGTCTTTGGTGGTATCAATCTCATTGATGGTATCGAGCAAGGAAGAAAGTTTGGTAACATCCAATCCTAGTCTAGAGAAATAGTTATCGGGCAGTGCTCCTTTCAATGCTTTGTTATCTTTTTCTATAGTGTGCAAAGCGGTATCTATCAGCAATGCAATATCATTTTGTTTCGATTTCTTGATTAGATAACTCCAACGGCTGGTCTCTTCCAAAAAGAAAACATTGCTCATATTATAAAAGTCAGCCATCTCAATATACTTTTCTTTGCCCTCGGCAATGAGTTTGGCTCGGTGTTCTTCAAACTTATCACTGGCAAATTTTAAGAATATCAAACTTAAAACTACATGCTTATATTCAGCAGGTTCCACACTGCCTCTTAATTTATTAGCAGCATCCCATAAGGTTACCTCAATTGCTTTATTCTTTTCCTTATTTGCAGTTGTTTTCGTAGCATTTTTTTGATAATCTTGCTTATTTTGTTTCCCCATTTCTAATCTCTTATTTTTTTCTTTTTTCCAATCTCAATCCTGATTTTATTTTCTTAGTCTTGTTTGTACTTTCTATATAAGAAAGGTTGCTTTATTCTTATTTATCTCTATAAAATTTCATTTAGCAAAGGGTTGCCTTCTTTCAAAAATGGCCTCGTTTCCTTTCTTTTCAATCTTTTTCAGTCATTCTAAAATATTTTATTCAAATATTTTATTTCACATTATTTCCGCATCCTTGCAAATGTATTTACAATCTTTTTACTATTCTAACATTAATATTTTCTTTTATTAACATGGTGTTTAAAGATTTTTGGAATAACAATTACCCTATTACTTAAAAAAATCACATCAAATATATTTTCCCTAATCCCAAAATAGTTTCGGTAATTTTTTTCTTTCCAGTAAAAGAAAAAAATCTTCATTATCAACTCTCCACTCTTCCCTTCCAAATAACTCTTCACTTTTCACTTTCCTCTTTTCACTTTTTACTTTCCTCTTTTCACTTTTCACTTTTATCATTGAACCCCTCCCTTCGCTTCATTAGCAGGCTGCACATTATTCCTTCTCCGCCTTATATGCCATCCTCCACTTCGTTTCGGGTTGGCATAAAATTCTTTTTTCTGTAAAAAATCACCTCCTGTCCCTTCATAGCCCAATACCCAATTCTGAGGCTTCACCCGGACGTATAAAACAATAAAACAGCAGTTGTATCCCCAACAAAAGCTCTCCCGGAAGCGAGCTTTCTCTAATCAGTTTAATCTGTACATCATTAAAATAAAGAAGGGATTTCGCCATTGGCTTATTAAGCTTCAGTTTTGGTATAGGATTCTTTTCTATAAGTTTAAAATCAACAGCCTTTTCATAGGTTGCTTTCAATAAAGTCAGATATTTTTTTATCTTATAAAACTTGCTTTACTTTCACTTAAATGAAAAATATAATCCTGAATGGTGGTCTCATTGATTAAAGCCGGATCTAAATCTCCAAGAAAATCCGTAAAATTTTGAGTAACCGTTTTATAAGCTCTTGCAGTAGCTTTCCGCCAATTGATATGATTCAATCTCAGTGTTTTTGATAATATATTTTCTTTGATTTTTTTTGGCGCTCTTTGATTTTCAGCTTTCTTTTTCAGCTTCAGTTGTTCAATTAGCTTATTCGCAAATCGTAGTCTTTCTTCACAAGTTTTACCTTTATTTACAAACCCATACTTTACTAAACGTTTTGTTAAAATTCCGTTTCTTATTGGTTCCTCCCACTCTATACGCCACCTTTTAGAGAGATTGTTATTATAGGTTCGAATAATAGGAGCATAAAATTCTTTTTCTTGTGTTTCCATTTTAATGTTTTAAAATGATACACAAGCCTTACTAATTGCTACTTCCTAATATCCTGATTTACAAGGGGTTAAAAGAAGTCGGGATGACTAGATTCGAACTAGCGACCACACGCCCCCCAGACGTGTACTCTAACCGGGCTGAGCTACATCCCGAATCCTTTAAATTCAGTGCAAAGTTAAAAAAACTTCAATGAATTTACAAATTTTATACGCCACTTATCGGTAATAAGGTCAGTTTCCAATATATTTGCCGCACTTTAAAATTAAATTATCCATGACAATAGGTGTTTTAAAGGAACCTGCTTTTGAGACAAGAGTTTCATTACTTGCTGAAGCAGTTTCCACGCTCACTAAAAAAGGGATTACCGTACTGGTTGAGTCGGATGCCGGTGCAAAATCATCTTGTAATAATGCCGATTATGAAGCTGCCGGCGCTCAAATAAAAGCCCGAAACGAAGTGCTGAAAAATGCAGATATCGTTCTATCCATTCACTCTTTGGATGCTTCGGAATCCGCATTGAATGAAAAGAAAATTTTGATTGGCGTTTACCAGCCATTGGTTAACAAACCATTGATGGAAGGTTATGCAGGTAATAGTATAACTACATTCTCAATGGATATGCTGCCCAGAACAACCCGTGCACAGGCAATGGATGTGTTGAGTTCTCAGGCAAACATAGCAGGATACAAGGCAGTGCTTACAGCAGCAACCTCCTACAGTCGGTATTTCCCGATGTTTATGACAGCAGCAGGAAGTATTGCGCCTGCAAAAGTTTTGATTCTTGGTGCGGGAGTAGCCGGCCTTCAGGCTATTGCCACTGCAAAACGCCTGGGCGCTGTAGTGGAAGTGTTTGATACGAGGCCTGCTGTGAAGGAAGAAGTGATGAGCTTAGGTGCAAAATTTGTGGAAGTAGAAGGCGCTGCAGATGCCAGCAAGGCTGGTGGTTATGCCGTAGAGCAAACTGATGAGTATAAACAAAAACAACAGCAACGGATAGCAGAAAGCGTTGCCAAATCGGATATCATCATCACAACTGCACAAATCCCCGGTAAAAAAGCGCCCATTCTGGTTACGGAAGAAATGCTGAATACCATGCGCAATGGTTCGGTAATTATAGACCTGGCAGCTGCTACAGGAGGAAATACTCCTGCAACAAAGAACAACGAAACCGTTAATTATAAAGGCATTACGATCATTGGAAACTCTAACCTTCAGGCAACTATGCCATCGGATGCCAGTAAATTGTATGGCAAAAACATTCTGAACTTCCTGCAATTAATCATTGACAAAGAAGGCAACCTGAACCTGAACTGGGAAGACGAATTAGTAAAAGGCTCCTGCATAACGCACGAAGGCAAAATCGTTCACGAAAGAATGAATTAATTTATATAATAATCAACTTCAGTTTTTACAAATAAAACAATTTATTATGCTTGAATGGATAAGCGCAAATCAGCAAATAATATATATCGTTATACTCATGATATTTGTGGGTATAGAAGTGATTGGCAGAGTTCCCAGCGTATTACACACGCCCCTTATGAGCGGCGCCAATGCCATACATGGTGTGGTCATCATCGGCGCCATTATTGTAATGGGCAAAGCCGAGTCTGATAATATTCTGGCGCTGGTACTGGGTTTTTTGGCCGTGATTGTGGGCACCCTCAATGTGGTGGGCGGCTTTGTGGTTACAGACAGGATGCTGGAAATGTTTAAGAAAAAGAAGAAGAACTAAAAAAACGATACGATTTACCGGTAAATGAATAGAATTGTAAAATGCTGCATCGTTTGAAACTATTGTACATCGTACCAGGCAATTTACTTGCATTCAATATTTTACCACAAAAATCAAAACCCGTTTTCAAATATTTGTTTTTGAGAAATTAGAATTTTAATAATAGAATTTTTAATATGAGTTTACTTACACTTTGTTATATTATCGCATCGGTAACATTTATTATCGGCTTAAAAATGTTGAGTAACCCTGCCACTGCAAGAAACGGCAATCTGATAGCTGCCGCAGGTATGACGATGGCTATTTTCGGTACCATTTTTTTATACTCTTACTATGAAGAAGGTGTGGACAAGCCTTTGGGCAACTATGTCTGGATTTTTGGGGGCATAATCGTTGGCTCCATTATTGGAACACTTGCTGCCAAAAGGGTGAAGATGACCGCCATGCCACAGATGGTGAGCATGTTTAACGGTATGGGTGGCGCTTGTGCAGCTTTGATTTCAATGGTTGAATATGACCATATCATTCATCATACCAACGGAGAAGGGCAAACAGGCTTACTGATAGTAATTCTTTTAGGGCTGATTATCGGTTCTGTTTCCTTTGCAGGCAGTATGATTGCCTGGGGCAAATTAGACGGTAAAATAAAAGACTTTGCTTTTCCCGGACAGCATATCGTAAACATACTGATTTTACTCGCTATCGTTGGATTATCTGTTTACTTAGCAGTTAATTTCAGCCCTGACCAATCTTATATTTTCTATACCATTCTTGCATTGTCATTAATTTATGGTTTGTTCTTCGTATTCCCGATTGGTGGCGCCGATATGCCGGTGGTGATTTCGTTGTTAAACTCCTTTACCGGTGTGGCAGCAGCTTGTGGAGGCTTCTTGTACGATAACAAAGTGATGCTTACAGGCGGTATCTTAGTGGGCGCGGCAGGTACTTTACTCACTGTGTTGATGTGCCGCGCCATGAACAGGTCTTTAACCAATGTGTTAATTGGTTCCTTTGGCGGCGGTAAAAAAGGTGTGGCAGGCAGTGGTTCTAAAGATCAAGGCGCCGTTAAAGAAATTACCCTCAGCGATGCAGCAGTAGTGATGAGCTATGCCAATAAAGTGATGATTGTGCCGGGTTATGGTCTTGCAGTTGCTCAGGCACAACATGCCTGCCATGAATTAGAAAAATTATTGGACAGCAAAGGCGTGGAAGTAAAGTATGCCATCCACCCCGTAGCGGGGCGTATGCCCGGCCACATGAACGTGCTACTGGCCGAGGCGGATGTGCCTTATGAAAAACTGCTTGAAATGGAACAGGCTAATGAAGAGTTTCCTACCACTGACGTAGTACTAATTCTGGGAGCAAATGACGTAGTAAACCCTGCTGCAAAATCAGACCCTGCATCTCCAATATATGGCATGCCTATTTTGGATGTAGAGCAAGCCAAAACAGTTATTGTAAACAAACGCAGCATGAAACCCGGATATGCAGGTATTGAAAACGACCTGTTCTTCCGCCCTAAAACCTCCATGCTGTTTGGCGATGCCAAAAAGGTGTTACAGGATTTGGCTACAGAAATAAAAAGTATTTAAATAAGCAACTGAATATCAATATCTTGTCATCAAAAAGGGAGTAAATTACAGATTATGCCTTTCTGATGCCGGTATCTAATAAATTTGGGTGAAAACAAATCCGGAGACTTTGGGTGATTACACTTGGCTCCGGGTTTTTTATTTTTAATCAATCAAGCCCCAAATTATTCATTATGGCCTTTGTTTTTCAATTGCTTTCAATAAGGGAGATAATAAACTTTACAGTAACTGTTGCGAATTAAGCAGTTTCTACGTTATATCTATTAAACGGCTGATTGCAATATGACTCACCTGTATAAAAATATGCAATACGCTTGTTGGAATAAAGCCACTTTGATTAACAAAAATTTTTTCTGATGAAAACCAGTTATAAAATAAGAATGAGAATAATTACGCTGCTTTCTATTATGTGGGTAATGCAGGGCTGCTTAAAAGATATGGTAGATAATACCCTTACTTATACGGTTTATACACCGGTTTATAAAACATTGCAGCAAATAAAGGAAGAGATAAAAACCCTTCCGCCAAAGGATATTCAATTCCCCAATAGAATCTACTTCAAGGATAACTATGTTTTTGTATCAGAATCATATAAAGGTATTCACATCATCAATAATGCCAACCCTGCTTCGCCTCAAAATGTGGGATTTGTGGACATACCCAGCAACAGAGATATGGCAATGAAAAACAATACACTATATGCCGATATGTTTGGAGATTTGCTGGCCATTGATGTTTCGGACCCCAAAAATGCAAAGCTGAAAAATTCTGTTTCAAATGTTTTTCAGGATTACCCCAATTACCTTCCCGATTCAAAAATAATTGTAGATTATAACAAAAAGGACACTGTAATTCACTCCAGGTCTTCTGCTTTGCCTAAAAAAGGAGAAATTTGGTATTATTATGATAATGGTAAATGGCTTACCTATAGCAGTAATGATGCCATGAACCAATCTGGCGCCCAAGGCACTGCGAGTCCTTCTACACCCACTTATGGAACAGGTGGCTCCATGTCAAGATTTACTGCAACCAAACAAAGGTTGTTTACCGTAGGCAATAATAATATGGCCGTATTCAATATTACCAACGATTTTAACCCCTCTTTTGTCACACGTAAACCATTGCCTTGGGGAATAGAGACAATTTTTCCTTTTAAAGAGCATTTATATGTCGGTTCTACCACAGGTGTATTTATTTTCTCCATTTCTGACCCCGATCAACCTAACCAGATCGGCGCTTTTGGTCATGTGCGCCGTTGCGATCCGGTTGTGGCTAATGATAAATACGCTTTTGTTACGCTCAGAGGTGGAGGCGCCTGCGGTGGAAATACCAACCAATTAGATGTATTGTCATTAGAATCTTTAACCTCCCCCACCCTAATCAAGTCTTATGCGCTTGACAATCCTTTTGGTTTGTCTATAGATAATGACCTCCTTTTTGTATGCGATGGCGCTTCGGGCCTTAAAATATTCAATGCTGCTGATGTAAGCAATCTGGTTTTAAAAACTACAATCAGGGATATTTTCCCCCGCGACGTAATTGCGATGAATGGCGTGGCGATGGTTATAACAGATAAGGGCTTGTATCAATATGATTATAAAGACATTAATAATATTAAATTATTGAGTAAGATAGAAATCAGGAAATAATTATTCGCTTCGTTACAATTATTTCCTTACACAGTATCACAATCTTCCATAAAACAACTCTTTATGAAAAATAGAATAGCGCTGATCATTATTGCCATCCTGACTTTCGTTAAAAGTGTTGATGCTCAAGACTTTAATCCTCAATATTCAGGTCATTTCAATGTCGGAGTATTATATGGCAGCAATAAAACCAGGGTTCAAATTGAAACCATTCATGGCATAGAATTTGACAGGTGGTTTGCCGGCATCGGGGCTGCAATAGACGACTATTACCAGCAATCGATCCCTGCTTTCATTGATGTGAGGGGAGCTATTTTCAAGAGAAAAAAAACACCCTTTGTTTATGCAGAAGCAGGAGCAAACATTTTAAATAAAGGAACAGAAACCGAGTATAGTAAAACCGAGTATAAATCAGGATTGTTTTGCGAAGGTGGTTTGGGGTACAAAATAGATTTGGCCAACAAAACTACACTGAACTTTGCCTGCGGATTTTCTTACAAAGATCATGTAGAAAATCTGTATTATAAGGTGTACTACGGACCGGCGCCCTATTATCATCCAATACCCGAGGGAGAATGGAGCAGGAGAAATCATAATAAATATACACTGCAAAGAATTGTAATGAAGATAGGAATTCAATTTTGATATAGGTATGTTTTTTGGTTCTTAGGAACATTCTTTGCATAAATGAATGTTTTTTTATTATACTGAAAACAATAATTTACGAACTTTACGGTCAATAATATTATAATCATGAAATGGATAATGTTTATTAATTTTTTCTTATTGACACTATCACCACTTTCGTGCGCAAAACATTCTTTATCAAAAAAAAGATGGCAATTAGTGTGGAATGAAGAGTTTAAAGACAATAAATTAGATTCCACAAAATGGTCTAAAATTCCTCGGGGCAAAAGTGACTGGGATAAGTATATGAGCAACTTTGACTCCTGTTACGAGCTGCGTAACGGAAACCTTATTCTGAAAGGAATCAAAAACAGAAGCCTTGCAAACGACACGGCCACGTACCTGACAGGTGGGGTTTATACAAAAAATAAAGTAAATTTTGGCTATGGCAGATTAGAGATAAGAGCCAAATTTCAAGGTGCAAAAGGTGCCTGGCCTGCCTTCTGGATGCTTCCCGAAAAAGGGAAATGGCCGATGGCCGGCGAAATTGACATCATGGAGCGATTGAGTTATGATTCGTTTGTATATCAAACCATTCATACAAATTATACCTATTACCTTAAAATAAAAGACAACCCAAAAAACAGTGATACGATTCGAATTCATTCTGACGACTACAATACTTATGCACTCGAAAAATATCCTGACAGTTTGGTTTTTTATGTAAACGGTATTCACAATTTCACCTACCCGAGAATTAAAACTGACAAGGAAGGGCAGTTTCCATTTGACCAATCAAATTATTACCTCCTGCTGGATATGCAGTTAGGAGGAAGCTGGGTGGGAGAAGTAGATCCAAAAGATATTCCTGTGGAGATGGCTATTGATTATGTGCGTTTTTATAAACTGAAAGAATAAAAAGCCTGTCAGAGAAATAATTTTTCCCGATTCATGCAGATACCAAAGTCACTCATACATTCATTGCAGGATATAACCGGTTTTGACGAAGAGGCATTTATTCATGTTCACGAAAGCGGTGAGCAGGTAACTTCAATAAGAATAAATCCCAATAAAGTCAACTACGGTATTTCACTTTTTGAGAATACAAAACAGGTTTCCTGGAGTCGGTTTGGATATTATTTACCCAATCGGCCCTCTTTCACTTTCGACCCACTTTTTCATGCAGGATGTTATTATGTGCAGGAGGCGAGCAGTATGTTTCTGGAAGAAGCATTGAAACAAACAGTAGATTTGCTGAAGCCGGTAAAGATTTTGGATTTATGTGCTGCTCCTGGCGGCAAATCCTCACACTTGCAATCGCTTATTTCAAAAGACAGCTTGCTTGTGAGTAATGAAGTCATTCGCCAGCGGTCTAATATTCTGAAAGATAATATTATAAAATGGGGCACGAACAATGTGTTGGTTTCCAATAATGACCCAAAAGATTTTTCAAAACTACACGGCTATTTTGATATATTAGTAATTGATGCCCCGTGCAGCGGCAGTGGTCTTTTCAGACGAGATAAAGAAGCTATCAACGAGTGGAGCGAAAACAATGTGATGCTATGCTGTAGCCGTCAGCGGCGCATTCTGGCTGATGCACTACCGTCATTAAAAGAAAACGGTATTCTTATTTATTCCACCTGCTCTTATTCAAAAGAAGAAGATGAGGAGATACTGGATTGGCTGATTACTGAGTTTGAACTTGAGAACCTTCAACTGACACTGAATGAAGAATGGGGAATTACTGAAATCAAAACCGAAAAAGAAAATTTTGGCTATCGGTTTTGGCCTTACAAATTAAAAGGAGAAGGATTTTTTCTTTCGGTATTCAAAAAAACAGCCTCCGAAAAACCTGCTTCTCAAACAAAATCTAAATTAAAATTGGTTTCCAAAAAACAAAAAGAAATATTCGGCAATTGGGTTAATCCGGGCGACAGCGAATTGGTAATATTTGGCAACACAGTTTATGCATGGCCCAAAAACCTGGTTAATGATTATGATTTTCTCGCACAGCATTTAAAAACCATTTATTCAGGCACGGCTTTAGGGTCATTTGCACACGACAAGTTTATACCTGACCATAGTTTGGCAATGAGCAATTTATACTCAGAGAAAGTAATCAAAACCGAATTAAGCAAGGAAAATGCGATTGCCTATTTACAAAGAAAAGATTTTGAAGCAACGATAGCCTTAAAAGGCATGCAAATTGCAACTTTTAATAACTATCCTCTGGGCTGGATGAATGTACTGCAAAATCGCATCAACAATTACTATCCCAAAGAACTCAGAATTTTAAAAGACAAAATCTGAGATTACACTTCCTCAAAGGCTTCCACCCCCAAATGACTGTAGGCCAGGTCTAAGAAGTTAGGGATTAGGTTATGGTTTGTCAACATAATTTTGCTGGGATCATCTAATTGTTCAATCATACTGAACAGTTTTGCTTCGCCATGATTTTTAATCACGGTTTCTCTTTTTTCTTCCTGTTGAAAATGCTTGAGCATACCTACCGCATCTGCTTCAGGATGAAACTGAGTGCCAAAAATATAATCACTGAACCGGATGCCCATCACAGCTCTTTCGTAAGGCACATGCGGGCGATTCTTTTCGATACAAGTGATATAAGCGCCCATTTTATGCAAACGCTCGTGATTGGGCTGTATCAGTTGGTAATCGCGGCTATCCACTACATAAAAAGGATTTTGCAGATTATTAAATACAGGATCATACAGGCCGTCGGGCATAATATGAACGGGAAAAACACCAAAAGAGGTTGAACGCCTTTTACATATTAGTCCGGCATTAAAATACCGACAGGCCAGTTGAAAGGAGTGGCAAATTAGAAAAACGAATTTCTTTTGATTGTTTGATGGGTTTTCATTATAACGAATTACCTCATCAAACCATCTGTTCCATGCAATATCCCAATCTTCAAATCTGGTATTCAAAGGACTGCCCGGCCCCCCGCTGGAGATATAAACATCGTAACTCATGTCGGGCAATTCATTTTTCAGCCTGACATCAAAAACGTCATAAACAATTTTTACATTCTTATCAACCGACCAGCGTTTTACAACCTGATTTATACTCTTCATCCCCTGATTGGGATGACCCTCATTTAAATCTAAAATAGCAAAACGAATTGCTTCCCTATCTTCTGAAAACATCTTGTAAAGTTAAAGAGTTTTATTATATTTTAAAAACTCTTGTAAAATAGTTACTAACAGATGTGAGTTCAAATTGTTTACAGCAACCTCATCTGTACACTTTGGTGATGGCATATCCCACACTGTCATTAACCTTACGAAGCACATAGCCATTCAACTGCCTGCGCCTCTTTTTATCGGCCCTGTCAATAAAAATACCCCTGCCATCAAAGAGTTGAGGCCTTTCAAAAAAGACAAGTGTACAATAACTCTCGCCTTTGAAAGCCTTATTCAGCGCCTTATTTCTCACTACCATCATCACAAGGTTGCGCCGTTCGAGATTTACATAGTATTCAATATTATTTATCCAGGTACACTGAATTTCTTTCATTTCCTTAATGAGTTTCAGGATAGCCGACGTATTATATTGATACAAATCAAGACTATCCTTTAAGCTGTTTTCATTAATATTGAAATGATAAATTCGTTTTAAAGTATCAGTAATAAACTCAAAATTGACATGATTAAACTTTTTTTCTTCAAACAAAACTGCAAAAGGTTTTTGATGATAAAGGTTTTTAAAGTCATTTTTCAAAGCCTCTAATTTAGATTCGTTTTCTCTATAAAAATCACGGGTAAAATTTCTGGGATAACTGCATGATAGCAGCGCCAGAACAACGGTAGATAATATAATTAATTGCAGTTTCAACTTTTTTTAACTTTTTTAGGAACCCAGGTAGAAATACCAAAAACAATATTTTTAAAAAATCCGGGAGAAAGCTGCTGAAGGGTTTTTAATCCATAATCCCAGTAAACCAGTTCAATGTCTCCATTACTCAGCCGGGAGATACTAATTAGCAAAACATAATGAGTGGGTGTATGAAATATTTTTTTTGAATGTGTTTTACGATACAATTTTTTATTATTCACATACAGAAAGACCTCTCCCCTCTTTAGTCGGCTTTGCAAATAATCGTATAAATCGCCCACATGCGGCCTGCTCAGGTCAGCACCGTGAGCAATTACATTTGCGTTGAACAACCTTCGCAACATTCGATTGAATTTGGCAAAATTAGTGGAAGCCCAAAAGGTGTTTTCATCACCTTTGTCAAAGTGCAGGTTAAACCTGTTTAGGTACCCTTTGTAATGGTCTGCCAGCGTAAGAAACCACATTTGTCCTGCGGGATTGATGTCCAGCGCGCCTTTATACTTCAACAAACCCGCCTCCTCCCTGACTGCTTTTCCCGGCTGTAGCACATCCTTGCCCATTCGAGACTTCCCTGTTCGGTAAAGTTCGACCATAAACTGGGCGAATCCCAATGGATTGTATTTCAATGGAATATAGGTAAGTGCAGAATAAGCACAGAAATTAGTGGTTTTTCCTTCATAAAAGGAAAACGGTTCAATGGTAAATGTTTTTAGATTTTGCAACAGCAAATCAGGCTTCACATTAGGCCAATATTCACTTTGCTCCAAATCTTTTATGGATTGAATATATTCCAACGTTTCAATTATTGAATTATCAGAAGCAGAATCAATCCGTTTGAACGAGGTATCAACAATAGGATTTTCTGCTGCCGATTTTTCACAAATCGCAGCCAATATCATCATTAGACACAATTTGAGTAATAAAAACCGGCTTGTGGAAATCTGTGTCATACTATCGAAGATAATAAATTTCAATTCTGCTTTTTCAAAAAATTATAGAAAAAAAAACTTAATTCGCACCTTAGCCTTAAAGCGTATTTTCTACCTTTTTCTTGATAAAAAGATGGAGCCAAAAATCAAAGGCTATGAAAAAACTACATATATCAAGTGCCTGATACCCTAGCCCGATCCTTTAATGGGAAACCGCACTATTGATTTGACTCAATCACGCCACTGTAACCTATCGGTGTTTTATTAACACTTGTAATATTTAATGAAGCATAACCCGATGGCGAAACAGTCAAGTACAAGTTTCTAACATCGTTATTATCATTCGGAATGATTTGAATTTCATAATTCTTTTTTCTCATTGATATTTTATAAGAAAAATTGGTAGAAGTAAATTTTATACCTCCTTCCGAAGGGTTGATGGGCGCTGTATATGCCCTTCCAAAAAACGGCAGATAAGCCACAACCGAATCGGGCGTTATCCGCAAATCGTAACGCGAGGTTAACTGATACATGTTTGAAGCATTGGGAAACATATTTCTGGGGTTGTACTGCGCATCTTCGGTAGGTATTACCTGGCGGGCAACAAATGTATATCGCTGCTGGTCAAGTAAATCGACAGTTGGCAAATGATCGCTTACTTTCTTTTGTGATGAACATGCTGCCAAAAAAAGATTCAGAACAATAATTGCAAAAAATAATTTCTTCATAGAATACATTTTAATACTCAAAATTAAAAAACAGAATTATTAATGCCAAATTGTATATAGTAAGAAACAAAGAAAAGAAACTGATTAGAGCAAGCAAAAGGAGCAGGAAAATAATAACAGTATTAACAGGAATAGTTACTTACGGTTTGGCGGCTTGCCTGACTCGTCCAGATTTTGGTTGACTCTTGTTTTTTATCGGAAATGTTCAATCGAAGCACTTTACCCGCCTTGCATTCACCACGCAGTAGCACCGAAGATAAACCGCCTGTTATCAGCATATTCCATTCATTTACAAATTTTTATCAACTAAATTCTTACAGTATATCTTTATTTCTTCTCTAACGTTTCTGAATTGTTCTTTGATTTCTTCGTCTGTTCCGGTTGCTTTTGCTGGGTCAGGAAAGTTGTGATGAAATTTCCTGGCTTTGGTCGGAAAATAGGGGCATCGTTCTTTAGCATTGTCGCAAACCGTAATCACAAAATCAAAGTCAATATCGTAATATTCGTCTATGTTGTTTGATGTGTGGTTGGAAATATCAATGCCGTCTTCTTTCATAGTGGCAATTGCTTTTGGATTTACTCCGTGCGTTTCTATTCCTGCACTATAAATATCTGCTTTATCTCCTGCAAAGTAGCGTAAATATGCTTCTGCTATTTGACTTCTGCAACTATTACCCGTGCAAAGCACTAATATTTTCTTTTTCATTTTGAATAATACTTTTGTTTTAATTTTAAACTCACATTCACTAAAAAAATAAGTACAGGCACTTCCACTAATGGACCTATTACTGCCGTAAATGCTTGAGGTGAATTCAATCCAAAAACAGCAATTGCTACGGCAATCGCCAATTCAAAGTTGTTGCCCGTTGCCGTAAATGCAATTGAAGCATTTTTATCGTAAGGAATTTTCATTGCTTTGTTAATGAAAAAGCTAATGAAAAACATCAATACAAAATAGAGAATAAGCGGTATGGCAATTTTTAATACATCCAACGGCAATTCAATAATTTGATTTCCTTTTAAACTGAACATTAAAACAATGGTTGCTAAAAGTGCAATTAAAGTAATAGGCGATATTTTTGGAATGAATTGATGATTGTACCAATTTTCTCCTTTTTTCTTTATCAAAAAATAGCGACTTAAAAATCCTGCGGTAAATGGTATTCCTAAGTAAATCAATACACTTTCTGTTACATCTCGCATTGAAACACTCACATCAAAGTTTCCTAAACCGAGATATTTTGGTAAAAAATTGATAAATAACCAAACAAAAAAGCTGTAAGATACAATTTGAAAAATACTGTTCAAAGCAACTAACAAGGCAGTGTATTCTCGGTTTGCTTTGGCTAAATCGCTCCAAACAATGACCATTGCAATACATCTTGCCAAACCTATCAGAATCAATCCTGTCATATATTCGGGTTCGTTTCTTAAAAACAAAACAGCCAGGCCAAACATAACGACCGTTCCGATGATCCAGTTCAAAATCAATGAAACCGTAATAGCTTTCTTGTCTTGTACTACCTTTGGGATCAATGTATAATCTACTTTCGCCAAAGGCGGGTACATCATTAAAATTAACCCTATTGCTAATGGAATATTGGTCGTTCCAATAGAGAATTTATTCATACTTTCAGATATAGTAGGAAAAAGATAACCTAATCCTACACCAATTGCCATAGCCAAAAATATCCATACCGTCAGATAACGGTCTAAAAATTTCATTTTTACATTCATAGAATTAACAACATTTCGATTCAGAAGAACAGCAATTTCCTTGCTTTTCTCCATATACAGTGATACTGAAAATGATATTTGGCTTTGAATTGTAAATCGCTATTTCTTCTTCTGTTAAATAAATTTTCAAAATATCGTTGGGTATAATAATGGATTTTTCTTTTTGTAGCGTGATGTTTTGAAATCCTGCATCTTTAATTATTTGTAAGTAATCTTCTTTCCGAATAGCACTTGCCACGCATCCGGCATACATTTCTGCTGCATTTTTTATTTTTTCGGGTAAATCTCCGGTAAGTACAATATCCGAAATACTGAAATGTCCACCTGGCTTTAATATACGGTAAACTTCACCAAAAGCTTTTGGCTTGTCAGGTACGAGGTTCATTACACAATTGCTTACAACTACATCAGCAACATTGGCAGTAATTGGAATTTTTTCAATATCACCCAATCGGAACTCTACATTATTGAAATTTAGTTTTTCAGCATTCGTTCTTGCCTTTTCTATCATTGCTTCGGTAAAATCAATTCCGATAACTTTCCCGATTTCACCTGTTTCGTGTCTTGCCACAAAGCAATCATTTCCGGCTCCGCTACCCAAATCCACAACGGTATCGCCCCTTTTAATTTTAGCAAATTCAGTCGGCAATCCACATCCTAATTTCAAATCTGCATCGGGATTGTAACCGTCTAAGTGTTTGTATTCGTCACTCATAATGTTATATACCTCTGTGCTACAACCGCCACTGCCACAGCAAGATGTAGCATTTGTTTCATTGGTCTGCAAAGCAATTTCACTGTATTTTTGCTTTACCATTTCTTTAATTTGTTCGTTATTGTTCATTGTTCTTATATTTTTGATTTAACAACATTTATTTTCTTGCTTATTTAATTTGGAGTGAAAACCTGAAAAATAATTGCTCAATTTTTCAATCCCTTTTTCATTCACACAATAACAAATCGTATTTCCTTCAATACTTCCTTTGATTAAACCGGCATTTTTTAATTCTTTCAAGTGTTGCGAAACGGTGGGTTGTGCCAATGGTAATTCATCAACGATATCGCCAACGATGCAGGCATCAATTTTTAGTAGATGTTCCATAATAGCCACTCGTGCAGGATGTCCTAAGGCTTTAAACAAGGTTGCCATTTCTTGTTGGCTTTTGGTATAATCATTTTTCATTTTATTATTTCGTTTATTTCTATATTGCAATATTACGATATTGATTTTAATTGTAGAACGATTCTGTTGATTTTTTCAAATTTAATTTCTACAGACGGAAATGTTGTTTGGAGGTGCGGTTTTGGAGTTGCTGACTACATCATTAATTAGCGAAACTTTAAACACCATTGCAATTCTAATGTTTAAAAAAATATTTTGAAACTGACTTAAAAATAACGTATCTATTTTTTATGCATTTCTATCACTCTTATCACTCCCCTTTCGTCTGTTGCTTTCCATTTCTGTTGTTTCTTTTTATTGAAATAACTGGCCCAGGTTTGTGAAAACTCGGAATTAGGGCTTTCTACCCCGATATAAAAACCGGTGGCAAACCAACCAAAATCCGTTTTGTCCATTTTATTGTTTCCCAGAAAATCTTTATATACCAGCTCCTTTTCGCCCTTGCCCTTCTTTTTGAATTTTAACTGACCAATATTTTCCTGCACTATCGATTGCCTGCCCGGAACGTTAATCTGGTATTTATCCACCATCCAGGTTCCTACCATCTTATGCGCACAAGAACTGAATACAAAAGTCGCAATCAACAAAATAAGTATGAACTTCATTATTTTTACCATTATTATTTTCAGCCAAAAATAAACAATAAAATCGGCGGTCGCCATTCCCTGTTCAACATTTTGAGGAAGAATTTTGTTAAAATCACAAAATCTGGTTTACCTTAGCAGTTTCTAAAAAACGCAATATGAAAAATTTTTTAATCCTTTTTGTAACTATGGTAATGATGTATTCATGCGATAATCAGGGCGGATCTACCGAAGGAGGCTCCGATAGCGCCACAAATATACTTTTTCAAGAAAGTACCCTACCCTATCAGACGATTCCTTTTGATAAAATTAAAGAAGCTGATTTTATGCCTGCTTTCGAAGAAGGAATGAAACAGCAGATAACAGAAATAGACCGGATTGCAAATGATACGGCAGCACCTACTTTTGACAACACCTTGGCGGCTATGGAAAAAAGCGGCCGGTTATTAGACAGAGCTAATCGTGCTTTTGATGCACTCACCAGCGCCAATACCAATGAGAACCTGCAAAAAATGCAGGAAGAACTGGCTCCCAAATTAGCTGCACACAGTGATGCTATATTTTTGAACGAAAAACTTTTTAAAAGAATTGATACGCTTTACAAAGTGCGTGAAACCCTTAGCCTCGAGCCTGAGGCAAAACGATTAGTGGAATTCTATTTTGAAGAATTTGTTATGCGAGGCGCCAATCTCTCAGATTCACTGAAAGGACAACTCAAGAAGCTGAATGAAGAAGAAGCGCTGCTTTCCACAAAGTTTTCAAACCAACTCTTAGGCGCTGCTAAAAATGCAGCCTTAGTGGTTGATAACAAAGAAGCGCTGGCAGGACTGCCGGATGCTGAGATTGATGCTGCCTCAAAAAATGCAAATGATAATAATGAGGCCGGCAAATTCAGGCTCCCTATTATCAACACCACCCAGCAACCACAGTTGCAATCACTTCAAAACAGGGATACGCGTCAAAAACTTTTTGAAACATCCTGGACAAGAGCCGAAAGAGGCGACAGTAATGATACACGCCAGAATATTCTTCGATTAGCAAAGATCAGAATAGAGAAGGCTAACCTCCTCGGTTTTAAAAATTATGCTGCGTGGAAACTACAAGATCAGATGGCAAAAACACCGGAGGCTGTGGAAGCGCTATTGAGCAAATTAGTTCCTGCGGCTACTGCCAAAGCAAAGGCAGAGGCAGCAGAAATTAAATCCTTTATGGCCGCCCAAAAGGACACTTTACAGTTGGAACCCTGGGACTGGAACTATTTTTCCGAAAAAGTAAGGAAAGCTAAATACGATTTAGACGAAGAGCAAATTAAACCTTACTTTGTAGCAGACAGCGTTTTGCAAAACGGCGTATTTTACGCTGCCAATAAATTATACGGCATTACTTTTAAGGAAAGAAAAGACATACCTGTTTATAATCCTGATGTGAAGGTATATGAAGTGTTTGATCAGGATGGCAGCGGCCTGGCGCTCCTGTATATTGACTTTTATAAACGAGACAATAAAAACGGCGGCGCATGGATGAATAATTTTGTAGATCAATCAAAACTGCTGAACACCAAACCGGTGATTGTAAATGTGTTCAACTATCCCAAGCCCACAGAAGGCCATCCTTCTCTGATCAGCTATGATGATGTGACGACTATGTTCCATGAATTTGGACATACCTTACATGGTTTGTTTGCCAATCAAACTTATCCTTCGTTGTCGGGCACCGCTGTGGCGCGCGACTTTGTAGAAATGCCTTCTCAGTTTAACGAACACTGGGCATTAGATTCTACCGTTCTAAAAAATTATGCAAAGCACTACAAAACCGGTGAAGTAATGCCGCAGGAACTGATTGATAAAATCAAAAAAGCAGCATCTTTCAACCAAGGTTATATGTTTACCGAACTATTGGCAGCAGCCAATTTAGATATGCAGTGGCATACATTAGGCGCCAATAGTGATATTACCGATGTGGATGCTTTTGAAAAAATAGCGCTTCAAAAAACGGGTTGCGACCTGTCCTATGTGCCGCCTCGCTATCGTTCATCCTATTTTCTGCATATCTGGTCCAACGGTTATTCTGCCGGATACTATGCTTATACCTGGTCTGAAGTGCTGGACAATGATGCCTTTGCATGGTTTCAGAAACACGGTGGGCTGACCCGCGAAAACGGACAACGTTTTAGAGATATGGTTCTGTCCAAAGGCAATACCGAAGATCTGGCAAAAGTATTTAAAGCATTCAGAGGAAAAGATCCTGACATAACACCTTTATTAAAAAACAAAGGGTTATTGTAAAACAATGAAGCGCCGGATTAATACCGGCGTTTTTACGAAAAAGGAAACGAATGGAAGAAAACAGATTAAATGACGAACAGTTTGATACGGGATACGAAAAAGTATTGAAAATAATTGATATTGTAAAAGCAAATAATATCGGACTGAAATTGCTGATTCCTACAATTTTGATTTACGGGCTACCTTTTTACTTGATATGGAAAGACAGCATCAGTTTTAAAGATTTGTTCAGCGCCGGCTCAGGATGGGTATTTTTGAAATGGTTAACTATTTTTCTGGCCGGAATTGTAGCACACGAATTAGTGCATGGAATTACCTGGGCTTTATTTGCAAAGAAAGGATTCAGGTCAATAAAATTTGGTGTTCTATGGAAATACATCACTCCTTATTGCCATTGCAAAGAACCATTACAAATCAGGCATTATCTGATCGGCGCAATTACTCCTTTCATTTTTGTAGGTCTGCTGCCCGCTGTTTATGCCATCATTACAGGTAGTATCAACTGGCTTTTGTTTGGCATTTTTTATACCGTTGGCGCAGTAGGCGATTTTCTGATTATCAAATTATTGCTACCCGGAAAAAGGAACGATTATGCTTTGGATCATCCTTCGGAGGCAGGTTGTTATGTGTATAGAAAAATTCCGGCATAGAAAACCCATTGCAACAAAGTTATTTCTTCTTTTCTGCCCTGGTCAAAAACAATTTTCCTTCGGTTGTAAAGCTGTTGCCATCCTTTGATATCTTGCCGCGAATGCTTCCTGATATTAAATGATTCAAAGCAATAGTCACTTTGGGATAGTTTTCAATATAATCTGCCAGACTGTCTAATGACCGGTAGTAATTCACTTCTGTTGTGTCATTTTGGTTGCCATACTCTGTTATCCACAATTCTTTGTTACCGGTATTTGTAGTATTCACAACACCTTCAAAATCTTTTTTTCTGGCTGCAAAATTTCCTCCCGGCGGAATATAAATATGATAAGTGAAGGCATCAATGGTATTATTTATTGCCGCAATCACTTTTGCGTTCCATTCATTCAGCCGTGTGTTTACCGAATTCTCATCCCGACACTGAAGAACCACCGATATTTTGGCTTTAGGAAAAACGTTTTTCAATTGTGCCATCCAGATATTCGCTTTGATAGCATACTCCGTTCCGGTTGGAAAAACAGTTACAAAATCAACCTGAGGTAAATACAATTCATTACCCAGCTCGATGTAACCAATATTGATACCCAAATTCTGAATGGCAGAAAGCATTTCAATCTGATCGTTAATTGTTTTATTAAGAATATCTAGCACAAAAACGTATTGAACATCGGTGTTTGCCTGCAAGGTTTTTAAATCTTCAACAGGATGCGCCAAAAGTGGATTGCCTCCAATTTTTGTACCGGTTCTCCAGTCCCAACTATAAGTAATTGTACCGCCGGGATAACGAATCATCTGAGGCTTAAGCAATAAAGTATTGTTCATCAATGCCGGAGTTAACGGAGGAAATAACGACCAGTTTTGATTGAATCCAATGATCGTATTTTTTTTATCTGTTTCCACCACTGTCTTTTTTTCCTTTTTGCAATAAGAAAAAATTAAAATAGTAATTATCAATATTGAAAATCTGAAAACTCTCATTTCATAAGAATTCCTTATAATGGAGGCTATCCAATTAGATTACAATAATAAAGAAAGGTTTAATTGAGATAATCTCGCAGATATTTAAAATTACGGATTGCCTTTGATATTCATCATTTTATAGATTAACTTTGTATCAAATTTGCTATATGTCGGTTAAAAAAGATCTGTTTCAAAGCCCTGATTACTTTCAGTTAGACGAATTGCTCACTGAAGAACATATAATGATTCGAGATGCAGTGCGTGCATATATAAAAAAAGATATTTCACCTATTATTGAAGATTATGCACAGCGCGCCGAGTTTCCGGAGCAAATCGTAAAGCAGTTAGGAGAACTCGGATGCTTCGGACCTACCATTCCTACCGAATATGGCGGCGGCGGACTGGATTATGTGAGCTATGGACTGATGATGCAGGAGCTGGAGCGTGGCGATAGTGGAGTACGTTCCACAGCGTCTGTACAGGGTTCTTTGGTCATGTTCCCCATATTTGCTTTTGGAAGTGAGGAACAAAAGAAAAAATATCTCCCCAAATTAGCAAGTGGCGAATGGTTAGGTTGTTTCGGACTTACAGAACCTAATCATGGCAGCGACCCCGCCAGTATGATTACCAATATTAAGGATGCCGGAGACCATGTAATTCTGAATGGAGCAAAAATGTGGATCAGCAATGCGCCATACTCGCAGGTGGCAGTGGTATGGGCAAAAGACGAATCGGGGGTAGTAAAGGGACTGATTGTGGAAAGAGGAATGGAAGGCTTTACCACTCCTACCACACACGGCAAATGGAGCCTGCGTGCTTCGGCCACCGGTGAGCTTGTTTTTGACAATGTAAAAGTTCCTAAAGAAAATATGCTGCCCGGCGTTAGTGGAATGAAAGGCCCGCTAAGTTGCCTCACCAAAGCACGTTATGGTATTGCCTGGGGTGTCATTGGCGCTGCTATGGACTGCTACGATACGGCAGTACGATACTCAAAGGAAAGAATACAGTTTGGCAAACCAATCGGCGCTTTTCAGTTGCAACAAAAGAAGCTTGCCGAGATGCTCACCGAAATTACCAAGGCGCAATTACTCAACTGGCGTTTGGGCGTATTGATGGATGAAGGCAAAGCCACCCCGCAGCAGGTGAGTATGGCCAAAAGAAATTCATGCGAAGTAGCTACAAATATTTGTCGTGATGCACGACAGATGCTGGGAGGTATGGGGATTACCGGCGAGTATCCCATCATGCGCCATATCATGAACTTAGAGAGTGTGATTACTTATGAAGGTACGCACGATATTCATCTCCTGATTACGGGGATGGATATTACAGGGTTCAATGCTTTTAAATAACCCAAGCTGAGATTATTTACGTATTTATGGTTTTACTTGTACTGAATCAGGAGCACAGGAAATTTCCACTTCTGTTTTGCTCTTGTCAAAACCCGGACTGATATAAGGGATACCGAGATTCAACCCCCGCAATATCAAAAGACAGGCCATGATGCCTACAAATACAGGTACTAACTGACGCATTTTCTGTCTCACAGCCAATGATACATAACGCCCCGCTATCATCAGTCCAAACATCAGCGGAATAGTGCCTAAACCAAATGCCATCATTAACAATCCTCCACCTAATACACTTCCGGTGGCCACCGCCGAAGCAATAGCCAGATAAACAAGACCGCAAGGGAGGAGCCCGTTTACATTTCCAATAAAAAAATAAGTTGCTGTATTTTTGGCGCCATGAAGTAGTTTGGCTAATGTCAGTTTAACTTTTTGATTGAAACGATTGAACAAAGGAATATTTATACTCATTCTTTTTCCAAACAAAACAATCAGTAAAATAATCACGCCGATAGCAACCGATAATATTTGCTGATACCCAATCAGAAAAACCGAGTTACCAATCAATCCGAAAAATAAACCCAGAAGAAAGTAGGTAAAAGCACGACCCAAATTGTAAAGCGAAATTGATAAAATCCTCTTAAAACGATTGGTTTCGTGCAATGGAAGTGATAAGGCCAGCGGCCCACACATCCCGATGCAGTGAAAACTACCTGCAAGACCAATACCTAATCCTAAAAAAATATAAGAAAACATAATGGATTATTGAAAAACAATATCCCGCTCATCAAAATACTCAATATTATTCGATTTCCATCTGGCTCTCATTCTGTAAGCCCCTTTGATAAAATCCTTTTTTGGCAAAATTTGCAAACCAGTAGAGTCCGTTTGAATTTGATAAATCTTATCCATTGATTTATCGGAAGGTCTTAAAAACTCAAGGGTACTTTCAGTAATATTTTTTGCAGCATCTAAAGGAATCTGAACCTTTACCTCACTATCCGACTCTGTAACAAGAACAGAGTCATTTAGCCCCTGCATATTTCTTTTTGCATCAATCACTCCCTGATAGGCCAATTCTTTGTCGTAATAGTTATCATCAATCATTTCATTGGTTTGTCTGTGGGCTACATAAACCATACTCAGGATTCCGACAAGAAAAAATGCCAAAATTAAGATCACTATATATTTCCAACTCATTTTTAAATTTTAAATTTACAGAACACCCGCTTAAATAAAAGGGCCTAAGAATTTCGACTTTACATCCTGAATTTTTTTCCCATTACTGTAAACACCAATATTTACATCAGTGGTTCTTTTTTTTATAGCCGTCTTAGGAATGTCAATAAAGAAGTTAATATCGGTAATGGATTCTTTACCCAATACCATTTTGTGGGAGTTAATCATTCGCACTGTTCCGGGAATACCATCTAATTTAATTTCGTAAGGAATTTCGTTCCTTGTCTTATTTATTATTTTGGCCGAAAACAGATTCCCAAGGCTATCGGCTCCTATCTCCTGATAGAGCTGTCCTTTTACACGAGATACGCTGATATCAATACTTTTTCTGGTAACAATCAGATAAGTCATCAGGGCAGTAAGTACAATCAGAATACCGGTATAGGCCTTCATTCTGAAATTGAAATGGAACTTTTCTTTATTTGCAATCTGATTTTCAGACGCAAATCTTATCAGACCTTTCGGACGACCGATTTTTTCCATCACTCCATCGCAGGCGTCTATACATGCGGTACAACCCACACATTCCATTTGCACTCCATTTCTGATATCAATGCCCGTAGGGCAAACCTGCACACAAAGGGTACAATCAATACAATCGCCCAGCTCTTGTTCTTGCCCTTTAATTATTTTTCCCCTTGGTTCTCCTCGGCCATAGTCGTAAGAAACCTGCATCGTATCTTTATCGAAAAGCACACTTTGCATACGGCCATACGGGCAAATGGTGGTACAAACAATATCTCTTACGTAAGAAAAAACTAAATAAAACAATCCTGTAAAAAATACCAACCCGAAGAAAAGCCCTATATTGTCAACAAAGGGTTCTTTAATAATTTTAACTACCTCATCTACTCCAAGAATGTAAGCCAAAAAAGTATGGGCAATGAGAAATGAAAAAAGAATGTAAATAGTATGTTTAAGCGTTTTCTTAAAGATTTTTTCTCTTGTCCAGGAACCGGCATCTAATTTTTTTTGTTGTGCAGGATTTCCCTCTATCCACCACTCTATCGGGCGAAAAACGAACTCCAAAAACACTGTTTGCGGACAAACCCATCCACAAAAAAACCTTCCATAAATGATGGTAAACAATGCAATAAAAATGATAGAAGCAACCATTGCCACCGCAAAAATGAAAAAGTCGTTTGGCCAAAATATTTTACTGAAAAGAATAAATTTGCCTTCCGGAAAATTTATCATGACCAACGGTAAGCCATTCACCTTAATAAAGGGCATTGCAAAGAAAATCAACAAGTAAAACCATGATAAGTAGGAACGATAATTATAATACCTGCCTTTGGGTTTAAGGGCATAAACCCATTTGCGTTGCCCATCTTTTGTGGTATTACTATGTCTGTCTCTAAAACTTTCGGTTACCTCAACAGTTTTTTTTACTCTTTGAGTAGATTCATTTGCCATGATTAGATAAACTCCTTAATTATTTTTTTGCAGCAGTACTGTCTCCAGTTTTTGCTGCAGCGCTGTCTGCACTACCTGTACCGCCACCGGTAGCATCACCTTTGAAGAGTTCTCCCTGCGGTTCTTTTGCCCCCGGCGGGTTCGAACCGTGGAGGGTAATAATATAGCTCGACAAATCAGCAATTTGATCGGGGGAGAAAACATCCTTCCAGCTCTGCATTCCTTTCTCTACCACGCCATATTTAATTGTTTTGAAAATATCATTAATGGTGCCGCCATGCAACCAATAATCATCTGTAAGATTGGGGCCTACGCCGCCTTGTCCTTTATCGCCATGGCACACTGCACAGTTTGAAGAAAACAGTTTTTTCCCAGCTTCAATACCGGCGGCATCCACCATTTTTACATTCGTTTCATTTACCTGATCACCTCTTGATTTCAGGTATGCATCTTGTTTGATTTTAGCTGCAGCCACTTCCTTTTCATAAGCCTGATATTGATTAGGCGCAGGATTGGGTGCCCAATGGTATCTCCACAAATATCCAAATCCAAACACAATACTGGCAATGAAGGTCCATGTGAACCAGGGCGGAAGCACATTATCCAACTCTCGGATACCATCATAACTGTGTCCCATATCTATGGCTTCTTCACTCTCTATTGATTTAAACTTATTGATACTGTTCCACCACTCAGTGAACGAACTGGCGCTTTTTGGTCTTTCTAATTTTGCTTCTGCCATACCTTCAATTCCGGTAAAAAACCGATGCCATCTTAAGAGGGCAATGATGGCCACAATTTCCAATGCAATTATCAACAACAATGAATATTTTAGAATTGTCTCAGTACCAATAGCATCGGATGTTGACGCAGCGCCGGCATCCTGTGCAAATACTGTAGCAGAGCTCATGAGCAATAAACCAATGATCATCGTTGCAATTTTACCGCTATTACGCGCCTTTTTTTCTTTATCCAATACAATTTTATATAATGCTATTGAAGACCTTATTAAAAAAGACAGAATTAATATTACAACAAAAAGTGAAACAGCAAGAATTGTAAGAATTATATTAATATCCAGATTCCAGCCCGAAGCGCTTCCCGAACCGGCAGTGGCAGTGGAATCGGCTTGTTGAGCAAATACAAAATTTGTAATTACTGATAAAAATAATAGGCCAAGGATTTTAAGATAATGGTTATAAAAATTTCTCATTTTGTAAGTTTTAATTATCGTTATCTAAAGGAAGATTTTTCATTTCATTAACGGTCTCATCACTGGTGCGTACCACATAAATTACTATCAACACTGCAAGAATGGTAAATATTATTAACGAAATCATTGGATAAATACCCACTCCTGTTATTCTTTCGAGATAGTTAACAAATTTCATTTGTTTTTAATTTTGGGTTAATTGATTATCTGACTGGGGAGCAGCCTTAATATCTTTGCCCACCCTTTGCAAATAAGCAATCAAGGCTACGATTTCTTTGTTTTCTCCAATCGTAATTTTTTCTTTCTTCAGATTTTCAGTTATTTTTTTTGCCTGTGCCTTCAAATCATTATTGGCAATAGCCTCATAACCGGCCTGATAAGGCACTCCCATTTTGCGCATTGCATGAATTTTTGAATTAGTAGTACCCAGTTCAATTTCCTGCTCAAATAACCAGGGATAAGGTGGCATAATAGACCCCGGCGCCATTGAAGTAGGCTCCAGCATGTGGTTGAAGTGCCAGCTATCAGGATATTTTCCACCAATACGCGCCAGATCCGGCCCTGTACGTTTACTACCCCATTGGTAAGGATGGTCATAAACAAATTCGCCTGCTTTGGAGTACTCTCCATATCTTGCTACTTCATAACGGAACGGGCGAATCATCTGAGAGTGGCAATTGTAACATCCCTCTCTCACATAAATATCTCTTCCCTGCAACTCAAGTGGCGTATATGGTTTCACACTCGAAATAGTAGGGATATTATCTTTTACCAGAAGTGTCGGAATAATTTCAACCATACCACCAATGGCTACTACAATAAAGCTCAGTACCAGCAGCATGATGGGTTTTCTTTCAATCAACTGATGCCAGTGTGCTCTTGCAGGTCTTACATAAACCGGCGACAATGCAGGCGCTTCATGATCTTCAGTAGCAACAAATTTACCTTGTTTAGCTGTTTTTACCAGATTGTAAATCAACATAATAACACCTGTAAGATACAGTGTACCGCCAATAGCCCTCAAAATATAGAACGGAATAATTGATTGTACTACGTCCATAAACTGATACTGCAACTGACCTTCAGGAGTAAACGAAGTCATCATAAAATAAGTACGAAATGCCGACCAATACATTGGTATGGCATACAATACTATACCCAGCGTACCAATAAGGAAGTGAGAACTTGCCATCTTGGTTGAATACAATTTGGTATTAAATAATCTTGGAATCAGCCAATACAACATACCAAAAGTCAAAAACCCGTTCCAACCCAAAGCGCCGATGTGAACGTGTGCAATTGTCCAGTCGCTGTAGTGAGAAATAGCATTAACACTCTTCAACGACATCATTGGCCCTTCAAAAGTAGCCATACCATAACAAATTACTGCCAAAACATAGAACTTCAGAACCGGGTCTTCCCTCACTTTGTCCCATGCCCCTCTGAGGGTAAACAAACCATTAAGCATACCTCCCCAACTTGGCAGAATCAGCATTATGGATAGTGTGGTACCCAGCGCCTGAGCCCAACCGGGCAAAGCAGTAAATAACAGGTGGTGAGGACCAGCCCATATATATATAAATATTAGCGACCAGAAGTGCAGAATACTCAGACGATAGGAATAAATCGGCCTATTGGCTGCCTTCGGCAAGAAATAATACATCAGGCCCAGATAAGGAGTAGTAAGGAAAAAAGCCACCGCATTGTGACCATACCACCATTGCACCAATGCATCCTGCACACCGGCATAGCCTGAATAGCTTTTGAAAAAGTTTACCGGAATCTCATAAGAGTTCACAATATGCAGCATGGCTACCGTAACCCATGAGGCCAGAAAAAACCAAATGGCCACATACAAATGCCTTTCCCGACGATGCAGAATCGTCATAATCATATTGATACCAAAAATTACCCACACAATGGTAATGGCAATATCAATCGGCCACTCCAGTTCGGCATATTCTTTAGAAGAAGTCATCCCCATTGGAAGGGTGATGGCGGCTGCCACAATTATTAATTGCCAGCCCCAGAAATGTATTTTCCCAAATAACTGGCTCCACATTTCTGTTTTTAAAAGTCTTGGCATTGAATAATAAACCGCAGTGAAAATACCATTACCTACAAATGCAAATATTACGGCATTGGTGTGTAGCGGCCTCAGGCGGCCAAAGGTGGTGTATTGAATGCCTAAGTTCCAGGAGGGAAATGCCAACTGAAATGCAATGATTACCCCTACCAACATGCCTATTGCACCCCAGGTGATAGTGGCAATCGCAAATAGCTTTGATAGTTTGTTGTCAATTGTGTACTTCTGTAGTTCCATACTTT
The DNA here is from genome assembly GCA_023957575.1 of Chitinophagaceae bacterium. GTDB lineage: Bacteria > Bacteroidota > Bacteroidia > Chitinophagales > Chitinophagaceae > Niabella. Next base: position 131,714 of record JAMLGU010000002.1, read on the forward strand.
AGTTTAATTTATTATTTGTTTTGGTTTTATTATCAAATAAAATACGATTTGGAGGAGAATAATTGTCGTCAAACTGCCCATCCTTCACACCCCATAATAACAATACAAGGAATATGCAGGCAATTAAAAGACTAATTATAGCGGTTATAATGATTACTCCCATAACTAATTATAATGCATAACGCTTTTACACACTGTACAAAGTTGATAAAGTTGCACGAAAATAAGGTATTTTTATATGCAGAATTTCATATTTTATAAATTTCCTGATCAGGCCTTATTTATAGGTAAATCAATGTACCAAAACACCTATAATTTTGGCTTAGAACTATGTTTTAAAAATCACTACAAACCGACTAATTTTTTATGAAAGAGGTGCAATTTTTCGAACAACTCTTTTTTTGACACATTGGGCTCGTACAAATCAAAAATAGAACCAGAAAAAATACTGAAAAGCATTTAATCGGTCAGCCGGATTGACAATATAACTTTTTTCAGGTTCTACATCCTTGCCCCCCATTACAGGGCCATTTTCGGGTATTACAAAAGGTATGGGACACAGCCTCAAGAATGAAGGCAAGAAAAAAGACGGTTTGAAAGTGTACCTAATCATAGATGCACACAGCAAAACCCCCGAGTTTGTAAAAACGAGCAAAGCAAAACTTCAGGACAAAAGGATTTTGTAATACCTGAATCTGAGCTCACATTGCATGAATATATTTGACAGGGCATACAATCATTATTTGCAGTTTTTTAGGATAAAGTAGGTTAGTATTCCCTAATTTTGGCAACCTGTTACTCTCTGTATGAGAGCAGGTTTTTTTTATGACAAATTTTACTATGAAGCAATTTATTTTATTCGTACTTATTATAATTTCTTTCGAAGGTTTTGCCCAAAGAAATTATTGGCAGCAAAAATTAGAATATACCATTGATGTTTCACTGGATGATAAGGCAAAATCACTTAATGGTACTCAAACAATCGTGTATAAAAACAATTCGCCAGACACATTACATTATATCTGGTTTCACATCTGGCCTAATGCTTATTTTAATGACTCCACCGCTTTGCTGAAACAAATCAGGAATGACAGTTCCAGAACAACTAAGCTGGACAAATATGATAAAGGATATATCACCGGGCTAAATTTTAAAGTGGATAAAAAACCGGCAACTACTTCACCTCATTCAAATCCTCAGTATATTGATATTATTAAACTCAATCTCCCTGAACCTTTGTTGCCCGGCAATTCAACTACTATAGAGACTTTTTTTAAAGTAAAACTTCCCTCCTATTTTTCGAGGATGGGTTATGCCGAAAACGAATTCATGATTTGTCAATGGTATCCCAAACCGGCTGTTTATGACAAAACCGGCTGGCACGAATTCCCTTATCTCGACATGGGTGAGTTTTACAGTGAATATGGTGATTACAAAGTAAATATTACACTGCCTGCCGATTATATTGTAGGCGCTACGGGTGAACTCCAAACCGCAGAAGAACTTGAACAATATAAAACAATAGGCAGAAAAAACACTGAGCACAGAAACGAATCTTTTGCTTTGTATAAACCGAAAGCCGGGACAAAAACACTTTCATATATAGCTAAGAACGTCCCCGACTTTGCATGGTTTGCAGATAAAGGAACTGTAATTCAATATGACACAATTGAGTTAAAATCGGGAAAAACCGTAGAAGCATTTACTTATTTCAAAAACAAAAAGAATACCATCTGGAAAAACAGTATTGATTACATAAAAGACGCAACCAGCAAGTATAGCGAATGGATAGGAGAATATGAATATCCTACAGTTCAGACATTTGAAGGGCCTAAGAACAATGCCAGCGGAGGCATGGAATATCCGATGATTACGCTGATTACCGACCCTGATGCTACAGGAGAAAGCCTGGACGGAGTGATTACTCACGAAGTTGGCCATAACTGGTTTATGAGTATGCTGGGGAATAATGAAAGGGAACATCCCTGGCAGGATGAAGGCCTGAATACTTATTTTCAGTTCAGATACGAAGCTGAAAAATATCGCTACAATTCTATTTTTAAAGACTCGATTCCTGCTGAAGTGAAAGCGCTTCCTCTGGCAGATTTTCAGAGCGCTATTTATGGCGCTTTGGGGCAAATTCCAATGCAAACGCCCATTGATACGCCCTCCGAAAAATATGGATCGGCAGAAGATTACGGATTGATTGGTTATATTAAAACAGCAATATGGGTTTACATTCTGGAAGCAACTTTCGGAAGGGAAAGCGTTGATAGGGCATTTCAATATTATTTCAACGAATGGAAAAATAAACATCCCCAACCAATTGATATGAAAACATCTTTTGAAAAAGCGTTGGGACGAAATTTGGATAATTATTTTAAATTGCTGAAAAAGGAAGGCGGGTTTTTATAATTAAAATATATTGAAATGATTATATCACTCAAAAATAAGAAAGCATTAGTCGGTGGCGCCAGTCAGGGATTAGGCAAAGCCATTGCGCTTCAGTTGGCAGCAAGCGGGGCATCTGTAACCGTTATGGCGCGCAATGAAGAAAAACTAAAAGCTGTTGTAGATGAAATGTTAAAAAATGAAGGACAAAGACATCAATATATTGTCATTGATTTCAATGATTTCGAACATTTTAAAATCAAGCTGAATGATTTCTTCAAGACAAATACTGTTGATATTCTTGTAAATAATACCAATGGCCCAAAAGCAGGCACAGTGCTTGAAAAAACCGATGACGATTATTTAGCTGCATTCAATATGCTCTTTCAGACAGTACAATTCACCACTTCTCTGGCTGTACCACACATGAAAGAAAACGGATTTGGAAGAATCATCAATCTCACTTCAAGAACAGTAAGAGAACCTGCAGACAATCTGGCTTTGTCCAACACCATCAGAGCTGCCGTGGTAACATGGGGAAAAACATTATCAAGAGATGTGGCGAAATACAATATCACCGTCAATAATATCCTGACCGGTAATTTTGATACAGAACGCTTAAAACAATTGTTTGAATTGCAGGCCGCAGCAAAAAATGTAAGCCCGGAAGAAGTACTTATCAATGCAAAATCAGAAATTCCGATGAAGCGATTAGGCTGCCCGGAAGAAATGGCAAATCTGGTAACCTTTCTGGCATCAGACCAGGCATCGTATATTACCGGCGCCACCATCCCGATTGACGGAGGCTTACTGAAAAGTATTTAATGAGTTTATAGTTCCTTTACCATCCAGACAGTACATCCGGTATGGCCTGAGTTTCCCAAAGGATACCTTAGCCAACGAAATCCCTGAGCTACATAAATATTCACTGCTTTGTCAAATTCAGGCAGACTTTCGATATATACCTGACGATACCCCAATTCTTTTGCTGATGCGATACTTTTTTCCATCAGCAGCTTACCAATGCCTTTACCTCTGCCTTCGGAAAGCATATAAAATTTTACAAGTTCCACACACCCCTCTGGAAGATTTGAAGTAGGATAAATTCCGCAACAGCCAACTATTTCGTTATTAAGCTCGGCAACCCAGCAAACGGCTCCTTCTGTATCAAACCATTCAAACATTTCATCTGTGGTAGGGTCTTCATAAACAGTACCTTTGGTAGGAACATTGAAATCATGAAAAGCCTGTCGGATAATCTTTGCCAAGCTGGTGTTGTCACTTTGTTTTATCTTTCTGATAAATATTTTATCCATCAGTAATTTTTTTCAAAATGTTTTTGTTATCTCCGAATTATCGTCCGCTGTTCTTTACGTAGCCCTGCAATTCTTCATTAAACTCTTTTTCCTTCAGTAATTGTTCCAGCGTGATATGCATTCTGTATTTCCAGAAATGATTAGGGTCGGCAGGTATGTTTATCCTTTCATCCTCAGGCCTTTCTCTCCTCAACTTTTCGCTCATCCCCAAAATATCCTGAATCTGGAATATACTCCACATAGCCGGAGAATATAAGTGCTGCATTACTATGGCCCTGTTAATCCATGCCTCGCAGAAGAATGGCGCACCACCACTCTGACGTAGCTCCTGATTGAAAAATCGTTGCGTAAGTTGCGTATTTTCCTGCCACCAGCCTCTGATGGTGCTCATATCATGCGTAGATGGTGTAACGACTGACAGATAAGGCGCATTGGCCGGATTGAAAAATTCGCGATCAGTTTGCTTGGGCATCCTCTGTATTTCGAGACTAAGAATACCGAGCTGCCGCATTACATCAGGCACACATTCGGGTACCATGCCCAAATCTTCTCCGCAAACCAGCATATTTGTCGCATCTTTTAGTTCGGGCAGTTTTGATAATGATTCTTTTCGCCAAAAATCATTTTGTCTGTTAAAGAAATAATTGATATACAGATGCCACAATCGCTCTCTGATTTCAGAAGGTAGATGCTGATACGAACTCGTTTGATTCATTGCAATTCTGAAATGAAATTGCTGCTTTTCAGAACCTTTTTCTTCAAACATAATCACATTCGCAATCAGATCATATAAACCGTTTTTCAAATAATTGTTGAAGGAGTCGGCTTCTTCTTTATCAAAATATTCTTCCACCTTTTTTTGCGTATCAAATTCCTCCCTTAATACATATTTATCCTCTCCCACCTTCTGAATAAAAGTTGATTTTATTTTTTCGGATGAATTTCCAAATATCTTGAACAAAACCTGATCGTTAATAAAAGGCATACAGAATCTTTCATAACTGAACGGTATGCCGTTTTCGCCAAACTCATTAACATGAACGGGAATACAAGGATCAAATTTACCCATCACTCCCTGCACCGCATCTAATGGGATGCTCCAAATTCGAAAGAATCCTAAAATATGGTCAATCCTAAATGCATCAAAATATCGGCTCATCTGCTCAAAACGCTGTCGCCACCAGGCAAAACCATCCGCCTGCATTCTTTTCCAATTGTAGGTGGGAAAGCCCCAGTTTTGCCCCTTGGCTGCAAAATCATCCGGTGGCGCTCCGGACTGAGTGTCCATATTAAACAAATCGGGCGACATCCATGCATCACAACCATAGCGATAAACACCAATGGGAATATCTCCTTTTAAAATGATTTGCTTTTTGTGTGCATACGCTACTGCCTTTTTCAACTGCAGGTGCAGATGATACTGTACGAAGCAATGAAAAATTACATCAGTATATTCTTCCGAACCGGGTTGAAAAAACTGTTCTATTTCTGACGCTTCATATTTTTGGTGCAATGTCCATTTTTCCGAATCAGCTGTTTTATATTTATCTCTGAGATAGCAAAACGCCGCATAAGGTTTTAACCATGTTTTATTTTCATCAAAAAATATTTGAAGGTCTTTTCTTTCAAAAAACTTCTTTCCGGATTCCTCAAAGATATCACGTAAAACAGCCATCTTGAAATGAAGTACTTCTTCGTACTTCACATCCGCCGACTCATTCAGATGTTTTCTTTTCTTTTTGAGTTTTTCATCCAGATGATGAATACTTTTTCCGGCTGTTTCAAACAAATTTATATAGATGGGATGCAGCGCAAAAGCAGAGATGGCGGCATAAGGATAAGAATCTTCATTGGTGCCGGTAGCAGTAGTGTCATTTATGGGCAGTAGCTGTATCATTTTAAGACCGGTTTTGTGCGCCCAATCTACCAGCAGATGAAGGTCGGTAAACTCACCTATTCCAAAACTTTCTTTGCTGCGCAAACTAAACACGGGAATAGCTACTCCGGCGCCCTTCCAAGTATTATTGGGCAACCGGGCAAAACCATCCTGCATGATTATACACTCATCATCCAAAGCAGCATCGAAACAGATTCTGTTATCACCTTCCTCAAATCTAACAAATTCCTTTTTCTTTTTGTCAAAAACACCATATTTATATCCCATTGGAAATTCAGCATGATGGAGATTCAACTTTATCGTCCATCCGTCCCCTTCTTTACCCAGCAACATCGGGTTTTTAGTATCCCAATTACCCATTTGAAGCCCATCTCCCACCATACATATCACTTCATCTTTTGCCAACAATGGGTATTTTATTTTAAAAATATGAGTAAATGGCTCATCACTTACTGTTTTACTTTTTTTGTGGATGGGCAACAACACGTTTTCAAATGGTGAGGTATAAAATACATTTTGATAAGCCCCTGCAAAATTCCATTCATCATAGATTTTAATCGTTTCGAATTTCAATTTAGAAAAATCGATCACCCGCTTGTAATTACTCTCAGGCTCAAATTCACCATTTCTATTTCGCAATAAATACTTGTATTCCAACTTTTGGCCTTTTACCTTTTCATCGGGAATTTCTATTTCCAGTCTCCAGAAATTGGCGCTCAGGTATTCAAGAGGCAATAATCCATTTTCATTTATTGTTCCTAAAAAATTTTGGTCTCCAGAAAACCATAAACTATCGCCATAATTAGTGTGATAATTCAAAAAAAACTGACATTTCATCTTTCTATTTTTTCATCTGGCGGGCAATTAATCTATATACTCTTTCTTTATCCTCCTGCAAAACAAGCCCAAATTATTTTTAAAAATTTTAATTTAATGTGTATTAAATACACATTATAGTGCGAATTTAGAAAATTTGTTTTATTAAAGGTGAATTATGCCAAAAATATTTTCCTGAAAGTCGGTTTTTATTTCCTGCTTCCCCTAAATTTGCATAAACAAATAAAAATATGGCAACAGAAAACAAAAACAGAGTCTTAATGTGGTTATTATTTTTTGTATCAGTAGCTGCTTTGGTTATTGCAATCGTAACGCACTGGCCTTGGCTGACGCTTATTTTGCCATTTAATACTACCTTTTTGGTAAAGGCTATGAATATCATTTAAACCGATAATATATCATTTGTAAGGGACCTGCATTTTTGCAGGTCTTTTTTTATTGTACTGTTGCGTTTTCCCTACTATATACGTTATATACTATGTAAGTTCTTTTATCGACCTATTAAAATAATGTCTAAAATAGTTATAACACTTTTGTGTAGCGCGTATTAAGCCTGATACGCCCATACTCAATAGGAAATAACATGCTGTTTGTGAATATCCGGGTGTTAAAAGTAATTTGGTAAACGATTAACAAAATCAAAATGAGAAATTTATTTATTGCTTTCGCTGCCATCCTATTCCTTGCCTCCTGCTGGAATACCAAAAAAGAAGAAGTACTGGGCTACGCACCCATTTATGGCGACAGTACCCAGTTAAAAAAAATAGAGTTATCAACGCCAAAACCCTATGAAACGGCAGGTAAAATTTATGTTTATGGCAATACGCTCTATCAGGTTGAAACCGGCAAGGGCATTCACATTACGGATATTAGCAATCCTTTGGTGCCTGTGAAAACAGGTTTTATCAGTGTAATGGGCGCACAGGAAATTGCCGTAAAGGACAATGCCATTTATACCAATAATATGAAAGATTTAGTAATTCTTAAAATATCGGGTAATACAGTTACATTAACGAAACGATTACCCGGCTCATTCAAAAATTTGTTTGACCACCGCAGGCCACCCGAACGAGGAAGATTTGAATGTCCTAACCCTACCAAAGGGATTGTAATCGGGTGGCAAAAAAAGACCATCATTAACCCAAACTGTTCTTATTAAATACATTGTATTATGAAAAATATTGTTACAATTATATTTTTAGCTTTTTTAGGTATATTTTTTACAACCTGCAAAAAAGCGAGCTCCGGAATGGGAGATGCTTCTAACAGTTCGGGAGCAGGGGGCTCAACTGCCATGATGACCGTTTCGGGCAATTATTTATATATCGTAAATAGTTTTACACTTCAGACATACGACATCAGCAATCCTGCAACAGCTGTATTGCTGAGTGAACAAAATGTAGGATGGAATATAGAAACCATCTTTCCCTACCGCGACAAACTATTTATCGGTTCGCAAACGGGGATGTATGTGTTTGATAACAGTAATCCAAAATATCCCAAACTTCAGGGACAGGCGCAGCACTTCAGAGCCTGCGACCCGGTAGTAGCCGATGATGATTTTGCATACGTTACCCTAAGAAACAATAATCAAAGATGTGGTGGCACACAAAATGTACTAAACATATATGATATTAAAGGTGTAAATGTATTAAACCCCAGACTGGTAAGTTCTTTAAACATGCCACAACCAAACGGACTTGGCTTTAAAGACAATATATTATATGTGTGCATGGGAGAGGCTGGGCTGAACGTAGTGGACATTTCGGACAGAACAAAACCACAGGTTATAAAAACCATCTCAGGAGAAGAGCCTTTTGTAGATGTCATTCCCTTTGACGATTTGTTGATTACCTATATTCAAGGAGGGCTTGTTTTGTATGATATCAGCAATCCTGCCAATCCCGTAAAACTTTCCAAAATAGCAGAACCCACCCTGTAATCAAATAGTCAGGAGAAAATTAGTTTAGGTTTTAAATTATTATCAATATGAAAAAATTACTATTTTTAATCATCATTTGTATCAGCAGCCAGATATCACTTGCACAAGATACTATTTACGACAGAAAAAATTATAATATACTTGCTAAGGTTATTGAGATAACAAAAAGCGATATCAAATACCGCCGTTTTGATAACCCGGATGGTCCCATCTATAATATTTCTAAAAGTGAAGTGTCTTTTATAAAATATGAAAACGGATTGATTGAAGATTATAGAAATATTTCTGAACCATATAAACCAACCCGGAAAGAAAAAAGACCGGAGAATAAATGGATACCCAAGGGTGATAAAATAATTTCCACCGGCTTTTGGGCTTTTTCTGAACCTGATTTTGTGATTTACGGTTCCGGATGGGATGAGAAGACAAAAGAGCCTGTTTTAGGTACTTTTATAAACTTTGAAAAATTATATGCCGAAAACAAAATCGGCCTAAGCATTTCGCCATTTATAGGCTTTAACAGAAAAGCCTATGGAAGTGGTTTTGGACTTTCTTTTTATCCCAAAAACTATGGCAGGGCACAATTTAAAATAGGGCCTCAATACGTTTTTTCGGTGCAGGATTATTGGGAAAGACACTATGATTCTGAAAATCAATACTATAAGACAACCCAATTTCAAACAACATTATCGCATTTGCTCTTTAACCTGGGTATAAATATTAATGCTTCTGAAAATTGGGTAATTAGTAATAATTTTGGATTTGGGATGACTGTGGGAAACAGTAATTATAGAAATTATTTTGACCAGCCATTTCATCGATCAAACAGTGCGATTGAAAACCCGGTATTTAGTTTTAGAATTGGCTTGGGCTACAGGTTTAAATAAAGATTTTATTAACCTTAAAATACAACAAAACATGAAAAACTATCTAATGCTGATTTTTTTAAGTCTTTTCTTCTTTGCAAATGTGAACTGCACAAAAGAGAATCCGGACTCAGGCATACCAGAATGTGTTCAGGAAAAGATAAAGCAATTGGAAAATGAAGGTGTAAGGAACCCTCCGGCAAGTATATGGCAGTATGATTACAAGGGACAAACTGTTTATTATGTACCTCCTTATTGTTGCGATTTTTATGGACTTCTGTATGACAGCAATTGCAATCTCATTTGCGCACCCGACGGCGGCTTAACCGGCAAAGGAGATGGTAAGTGCAAAGATTTTTTCACTGAAAGCAAAAATGGAAAATTGATTTGGCAGGATAGCCGAAAATAAATTGATTATAAAAAAGCCGGATGAAAAATTCAACCGGCTTTGTTGTAAAAATCAATTATAATTATTTACCCTCATAAGGCGCATTGTATAATTTTTCGTAATACTCATGTGCCATACGGTTGCTTTCAAACTGAAACCTTACATCTTGCATTCCATTTTTCATCAGCGTACGCCAGGTTGCATAATTTTCGTAATACAGCGGAAGGATTTCATTGGTGAGGATTTCGTACAATTTATCAAGATCATATTGGTCCTGATCATGAACCGACATGTTGGCATAATCAGCTTTAGGTATTACAAAACCATTATGTCCATGATTGATAAACTCCGGAATCCATCCATCATCAGTAGAAAAGTTGATAGCGCCATTCATGGCTGCTGTCATACCGCTGGTACCCGATGCCTCGCGTGGTACACGTGGATTGTTTAACCACACATCAGCCGCTTGCTTTAATCTTTTGGATAAAGTAAGTTCGTACCCAATCAATACTGCCGCATTCTTATACCCTTTTGATAAATGTACCAAAGCATTAAACTCACTTATGGCAGGATGATCCATAGGATAAGGTTTGCCGGCCCAAATAATTTGTATTGGATACTTGGTATTTGTCATCAATTTATGAAATCTTTCCATATCTGAAGCAATCAAGCCAGCTCTTTTATATCCTGCAAATCTTCTTGCCCAAACAATAGTAAATACATCAGGATCGAAAAGTTTTCCTGTCTGGTCGGCCACAATTTCGAAGGTTCTTTTCTTCATCCATTTTTTTCTGTCGTCAAACCAGTAGTCATCACCCACTTCTTTAAACTTATACAATTGCTTGTCGGACCAATATCGCCAGTTTTGAGCGTTGGTAATGGAAATGATTGGACAAATGTCATGATATTTACCCCACATTTCGCGCGACACCACACCGTGCAACTGAGATACGCCATTGGCTATTCTGGCAAATCTCAAAGCAGTGAGCGAGTGATTAAACTGATCGTCGAAATTTTGTGTCAGCAGTTTTACTTCATCCACACTTAGCCCGCAGAAATAGCTCATTTTATGACATAAATAGATATCATGCTTTTCATTTCCTGCTTCTTCGGGAGTGTGGGTTGTAAATACTAAACGCTTTCTTACTTCTTCAATATTTTTATTGAATTTTTTATATAGATAAAATGCAGAAGATACAGCGTGCGCTTCATTTAAATGATACACATCAGGATTAAACCCTAAAATGTCTATCAGTTTGGCACCGCCAACACCTAACAGGATAAAAGCCGCTATTTTTGCTGCCACGTTTGCATCATACAAGCGGTGTGTAATAGCTTGCGATACATAATCATTTTCGTGCAAATCGGTTGACAATAAAAACAGTGGAGCGGTTTTAAATGTTTCGGGATTCAGGTACATAACTTTTACCCAAACCGGATGCTCATGCACCGTAACCTGAAATCTGATTCCGGTGTCTTCAAGAAAACTGTAAATTTTTTCATTCCAGGCCACATCTAATGTTTGATCCTGGTTGCGCTCCTGATCGTAATAGCCGTATTTCCACAAAATTCCGATTCCTATCAAATTTTGTCTCAACTCATAAGCGCTTCTTAAATGAGAACCGGATAAAAATCCCAGGCCTCCACTATAAATTTTTAACGGTTGGTGTACCGCAAATTCCATTGAGAAATAAGCTACTTTTTTCGAATAGTTGCCGTCAATTTCATACGGAACTTTAAAATTGTCAAAACTCATATTTATTGTTAATTTTTTTAAAAACCAGCAAATTAACAGAAAATATTGCAAATAGACCCGTTTAAAACGGATAAATATATCTTAGTTTTTCACTTGATAATAACAAATCACGATTTTAGGTACAAAACAAGGTAAAAATCAGCGAGTTATTTGTCTAAATATTCCTGAAAGATAAGTTGCTGAATTGCTTTTCCGGCATTGAAATCGGCATTGTCATTATTGCCTTCCTGCTCAATCACTTGTTCGCCCACATTGTCAAAAATGTAATATTTATCATTTTGCATTAATCCAAAACCATCATTGAAACTAAAGTAAGCATGTGATGGCCGTTTTGTATTGGCCATATTAACGCCCCATTTAAAAGGATTATTATTAATGTCAAATGTTTTTACCAGCGTGGGCGCCAAATCTGTTTGAGAGCAAATATCATCAATAACGACTCCTTTATTTTTAACCAATCCTCCCAGCAGCAATGCAGGTATTTTAAAATCATCAGCCTTCCTGCCGGTTTGAGGTAAACGATGACCATGATCGGCACATATAATTATCAGTGTATTGTTCCACCAGTCCTTTGCCCGGCATTGTTCAACAAATTGATAAACAACGCTGTCTGTATAATGCAATGAATTATAAAACTGCAATTCTTCTGTATTGCCTTCAATTACGGCAGGTGTTGGAGTTTCAAAGGGTTCGTGGCTGCTTAATGTAAGCCAGGTATAAAAAAACGGAGTAGATTCATCAGAAATATCTTTCAGCAATCGTTTCATTACCACGCCGTCATGGGCGCCCCACTTTGAGTTACGATCTGCTTCTTTAAAATCGTTTATTGATACAAAATTCTCATAATCACTATTAATCAGATAGCTCTTTATATTGGCAAACTCCAGTTCACCTCCATAATAAAAAGCCGGCCGATATCCAAAACCTTTAAGCACCTTGCTTAAAGAAGGAAGTTTTTCGGATTTTGAAGGCTCCTTAATGATGGAAGTAACCGGCTGGGCCGGAAAACCACTTAGCAATGCTACAAGCCCCTTGTCGGTTCTATCTCCTGAAGCATACATATTAGAAAAGTAAATACCTTCTTGTATCAACCTGTTTATTCCCGGCGTGATAGAAACTCCTCCTACCTGTTGGTTGAGCACCTTACTGGTCAAACTTTCCCAGATAATAAAAATAATATTTGGTAAGGAATTAGATTTCTTTTCAACCAGTTTTAAACTATCAGTACGCTGCTTATACATACTGTCGGTTATTCGCTTTGCATCTTCATAGGCAAAATAATTGTAGGGATTTTTAGTGAACTTTGCTCTATCGATTATTGTGAAAACAAAATTCCAGGGTGCATTTAATGAAGCCTGATTTAAAATATTGTTGTCAGAAAAATAAACACTGCTTTGGTTTAGCGGAGCGAGTTGCAATCCACCTCTTATCGGGATAATTAAAAAAGCAGTGAAGAGTAAAAATAGCAAAAAAGCAAAAAAGGTATTTTTAACCGGTTGAAATAACTTCTTACCGATAACAACTTTGTTTAATGCAATAATCAGAATACCAAAGAGTAAAATAAATGCGGTCAAAATTAAAAAAATCGGCTGGTTATATATTGATGCCCATACTTCTCTGAAATTGCTCAAATATTTAAAAACTGTTGCATCAAGCCGGAATCCCCAGGCCTTAAAAAGAAAATAATCACTGATTAAAATTAATAAACTCAAAAATATAATAAGATAGCTGTAATATTTTATGATAAATATTTCATTGATTTTTGTAAAAAGTAAACCTATCAAAATTATTAAAATAACAGGAATAAGAATATAGGATGACATAGAAATATCCATTCTTAGCCCATACCACAATGCGTTCATCTTACCTGCCCAACCGGCTTTTTCATCAATTTGAAACACCAGAAATATCATTCTTGCTATCTCAAAAAACAAAATCCAAAAAAGCCAGTATTTCAGTAAGAAATATAATCTCGACAACATCTGTAAAAATTGATAAAGTAAAGACGCAAATGTATTAATAAAAAAAGCAGGGACTATCCCTGCTTTGAAAAAATATATGGAACCCCCTTTTTATAACTCCCAACCAAGAGCGCTGGCGCCCAAAATGGCTGCATCAGATTCTTTTAACTCGGAGAAAATCACTTTCACCTTACCCTTCCAGATCGAAAGCAGGTTTTCTTCCATACTTTCAACCACAGGTTTCAAAATCAGGTCGCCGGCCTTTGTAAGCCCACCAAAGAGAATAATTGCTTCGGGAGCGCTGAATGCAACAAAATCAGCCATGGCTTCACCCAATATTTTTCCGGTTATCTGGAAAACATCTTTAGCCAATTCATCATTCTGCATTGCTGCATCAAATACATCTTTGGAAGTAATATTTTCCGGAGAAATATTGCGCAAAACACTCGGTCTGTCAGAGTCTTGCAGAAACTCACGCGCTGTGCGTGCCACACCTGTAGCCGAAGTATAAGTTTCAAGGCACCCTTTACGGCCGCATCCACACACTCGCCCGTTTTCACCTCTTACAATAATGGTATGTCCTAATTCTCCAGCAAAGCCATCATGACCATATACAATTTTTCCGTCTATTACAATACCACTGCCCACACCTGTACCAAGGGTAATCATTATGAAATCTTTCATCCCTTTAGCTGCGCCATAGGTCATCTCTCCCACTGCAGCAGCATTGGCATCATTTGTAATTGCTGCGGGAACGCCAAATGTGTCAGAGAGCATTTTAGCAAAAGGTACCACACCTTTCCACGGCAGGTTTGGCGCAAACTCTATGTTACCTGTATAATAATTCCCATTGGGGCAACCGGCGCCAATCGCTTTTATCTTTTTTATCCCCCCTACTCCGTTAATTAGTACATTTAAACCAGATTTTAACTCCTCCATGTATCCGTTAATATCCGGATTGCTGGTTTTAATTCCTCCTTGCGAAAGAACATTACCGCGTGCATCTACAATACCAAACTTGGTATTGGTGCCCCCCATATCAATTCCTATCACATATTGTTTGGGCTGTTCTGTTCCACTCATGATTCTTTATTTTTAAATTTGATTAAATGAAATTCAATTATCAGATTACATCTTTTGCATCTTCACCGGCCGATATATTATCATCAGTTGTCATTACACCCACAGGTATATCAGTATTCACATTTTTGCTGCCAACCAGTGCATAATACAAAAGATATGCCATACAAACCACAATTACCCAATAACTGGGGATATAGCCTGCTATATCAGATACCTGACCCTGAATCCAGGGAACAATTCCTCCACCACAAACCATCACCATAAAAATACCGGAGGCCATTTTGATATATTTACCAAGACCTTCAACCGCCAAATTAAAAATGCCACCCCACATGATAGAAGTACACAATCCGCACAATACCAAAAGCATCATACTCACCGGCACTTCGGCCATACCAAAGGATAATGAGCCGCCTTCTGACTTAAACACCGGCATATTGACAATGGAGCTTATAGGATACAAAATGGCTGCTATTACAAACACCAAACCCAGTCCTGAAGCAAAGACCAGCATTGCTTTACTGGAAACTTTAGCCCCAATAGAAGCTCCCACTAATCTGCCTATCAACATCAGGAACCAATAGGTGCCTACTACCGAACCCGCTATAGTGGTGCCTATACCAAGCCCTCCTTTATCGGTAGATTGCGTCATAAACAGGTTAATGAAATTGGGGATACCTACTTCTACACCCACATAAATGAAGATACCTACCGCACCCAAAACAAAGTGTCTAAAAGAAAGTGCGCTATGTTTATCTTTAACACCTGTTTTAGCCGCAACATCAACTTCTGCATGTGGCTCAGGAATATGAACTAAATATAAAACAAAAAATACCAAAGCAAAAATTCCCATTGCAATTAACAAAGCAGGGCTTGCGTCTTTAATGGTAGGACTGGTTGTATTTCCAATTAAATATCCAACCAAAACCGGAACAATTGTAGCATTTAATGAATTAAAAGTACCGCCAACCTGAATCAGCTGGTTACCTTTCTTACCTTCACCACCAAGCGTATTCAGCATGGGGTTTACAACTGCATTCAGCATACACATTGAAAAACCTGCTACAAAAGCGCCGGCCAAATAGATTGCAAAGCTGCCTGCCGCACCCGACATATATTGAATGGCTACACCAACAAAACCCACAATAATAGCTAATAAAGCCGTTTTCTTATACCCTATTTTTCTTAATAATAACCCTGATGGGATACCCATAAAAGCATAAGCGATAAAATTGGCAAAGGTTCCTAATTGGGACATAGCATCAGATGCCTTAAACTGATCCTTCATAATTACGCCAAAGGGGCCGCCAAGACCCGTAACAAAAGAGATCATACCAAAAAGAATGATCATCATAATAATTGGCAAAGTGTAATTTTTGTTTGTTCCTGCTGTAGTAGTCATTTTTTAATATTTGTTGTTAATAAATACGAATTTGAAAAATTTATAGGCAAATTAGTTCTTCTGCATTGCTTGAAACAATCATTATCATAACAATAATTATAAAAGCAAATGTAAAAATTATTAGCACATATCATTCATTTTACATAAAAAAAAGTCAATCGTTTGCGCAAGATTCTAAAAAAACATGAGATTTATCATTTTCAGAAAAAAAAAACTTTGTTTAAAATAATACTTTGTTTTGTAAATATATATATAACCATTAATTTTAAGCCGAACTAAAAAACATAAGCTGATGGAAATCATTCATATTTCTGCCGAGTGTTACCCTATGGCCAAAGCGGGAGGGCTCGGTGATGTAGTAGGTGCTTTGCCAAAATACCAGAACAAACTGGGGCATATTGCTAAGGTAGTGATGCCCATGTACCGAACTAAATTCTTATACGAAAACGAATGGGAGTTGGTGCATGAGGGCGGACAAGTGCTCAATTCAAACTGGTTTAAATACAGTGTCATTAAGGAAAAGACCAATAAATTAGGTTTTGACCTGTATCTGGTAGATATTAATAATCTTCTGGACAGGGAAAAAATTTATGGTTATAATGACGACACCGAAAGATTTGTTTCTTTTCAACTGGCAGTATGCGACTGGCTCAGTCACTGGCAGCACAAACCCAATATTGTTCATTGCCACGACCATCAGGCAGGCTTAGTACCCTTCTTTATGAAGCATTGCCATGCTTTCAGATATCAATTGGCAGATGTGCGTACCGTGTTTACAATCCACAACGGGCAATATCAGGGTCAATTTGGTTGGGATAAATATTATTTTATTCCAGCGTATGATACCTGGAACTGGGGATATCTTGACTGGAACAATGCTATTAACCCAATGGCATCAGCCGTGAAATGTGCATGGAAAGTAACAACCGTTAGTCCAAGCTACATGGAAGAACTCAGACACAGCGCCAGAGGATTAGAAGCCATTTTTGAATATGAGCGTGGTAAATGCAGCGGTATCATCAATGGAATTGACGTAGATGTCTGGAATCCGGAAACAGATAATTATCTCGTTGAAAAATTTAATAAAGAAAATGTAGCCGAAGGCAAACAGAAAAACAAAGAAAATCTGGCTTCGCAATTCGGACTTGATCCTAACAAACCGCTGATCAGTTTCATAGGCAGGCTTGTGGATGAAAAAGCAGCCGATATTTTGCCGGAAGCAATCAGCCAGTCAATTTATCAATATGGAGGCAAGGCCAATTTTCTCATTCTTGGCTCCGGCGACCCCCATGTTGAAAGCCAGTTAGCTTCCATGAACGGGCAGTTCAAAGGATACTATAATAGTTATATAGGATATAGCGAACCTTTGAGCCACATAATATACGCCGGCAGCGACTTTTTGCTAATGCCAAGCCGTGTAGAACCTTGCGGGCTTAATCAGTTATATGCCTTGAGGTATGGCACTGTGCCAATGGTAAGAAATATTGGAGGATTGAAAGACACAGTGGTTGATTTTGGAAACGAAAACGGGTATGGAATCAAGATGGAGCAATCATCGGTTTGGGATATTGTATATTCAACCGGAAGAGCAATAGATCTTTTCTACAATCAAAAAGACCGCCTTGATGAAATGCGCAAATATATGATGGATATTGATAATAGCTGGGATTCCTCAGCACAACATTATCTTGATTTATATCAGTCAATACTGTAACTTTAATGATTAATAATTAATATTTTTTTTCACATAAACCAACTACCATGTCAATTAATAATGAAATCTTAGCAATTATTCTTGGCGGTGGAGCAGGAACAAGACTGGCTCCTCTTACCAGTACCCGATCAAAACCGGCTGTACCCATTGCAGGTAAATACAGATTAGTAGATATTCCCATTTCTAATTGTATGAACTCAGGGATCAATCGTATGTTTGTGCTTACCCAGTTCAACTCGGCTTCGCTGAACCGACACATTAAAAACACGTACAACTTCAGTATTTTCAGCAAAGCGTTTGTGGACATTCTTGCTGCAGAGCAAACTCCCGAGAGTTCTTTTTGGTTTCAGGGTACTGCAGATGCGGTAAGGCAAAGCCTACGCCACGTTCAACCATTTGACAGCGACTACATTCTGATTCTTTCGGGCGACCAGCTATATCAGATGGACTTTGAGCAAATGCTAAAAAAGCACAAAGATGCCGGCGCCGATTTAACTATTGCTACCATCCCTGTTGCCGAAAGAGAAGCGCCTGAATTTGGTATTCTAAAATCGGATGAAAACAGTAGAATTACTTCATTTATAGAAAAACCTAAAAAAGAACTACTTCCCGACTGGGTAAGCGATACCGGAGAAGCCATGCAGCAAAAGGGCAGAAACTATCTGGCATCTATGGGTATTTATATATTTAATCGAGACTTGCTTTATGATTTATTATTTAATATCTACCCTGAATCCAAAGATTTTGGAAAAGAAATTATCCCTTCTTCAATAAATAATTATACGGTTGCCAGCTATCAATACGAAGGTTACTGGACCGATATCGGAAACATTTATTCTTTCTTTGAGGCCAATCTGGAATTGACTTCCGATATACCGGAATTTAACTTATTCGACTATAGCCAAACCATTTACACCAGACCAAGAATGTTGCCTCCATCAAAAGTAAGTGGTTCAACACTTGAAAAGGCGCTTATTTCCGACGGTTGCATCATACATGCTTCACGCATTGAAAACAGTGTAATAGGCGTAAGGTCAAGAATAGGATATGGCACCAATATTACCAGTACTTATATCATGGGGGCTGATTTTTATGAAACTTTGGAAGAAATAAATCAGGCGCAGTCAAAAAATATTCCACTGATTGGTATCGGCGCAAGGTGTAATCTTCGTAATTGTATCATTGATAAAAACTGTCGTATAGGAGATGATGTAAGACTCAATGGCGGACCACACCTGGAACCTACAGACAATGAACTATATACTGTGAAAGACGGAATTATAGTAGTGAAAAAAGGAGCAGTACTACCCAATGGATTCACGGTTTAATTGATTCAAAATAAAAACCGATGGTTTTCATCGGTTTTTTTTTTGTTCACAAATTTAATGTGTAATTAATACACAATACCATAATTTTGCACAGTATAAATTTTAACGTTTGATATGTCATTAACTAATACAGGTAAGCCTCGCCTCACAATGGCGCAGATTATTAATATGAGCGTCGGTTTTTTTGGAATCCAGTTTGCTTTCGGATTGCAAAACTCCAACACCAGCCGTATTTTTCAAACCTTAGGCGCCGAAATTGAAAAAATTCCTATCCTTTGGATTGCTGCTCCTGTTACCGGCCTTATCTTACAACCCATTATTGGCCATCTGAGCGACAAAACCTGGGTGGGCAAATTAGGCAGGCGGCGGCCCTACTTTATGATAGGCGCCATTTTTGCTGCATTGGCATTATTTGTTTTCCCCAATGTACATGCACTCTGGCTGGCTGTCATTATGCTTTGGGTGTTGGATGCCTCCATCAATATCTCCATGGAGCCATTTAGAGCTTTTGTGGGAGATATGCTGCCCGACGAACAACGTACTACCGGCTTCGCCATGCAAAGTTTTTTTATTGGAGTAGGAGCTGTAATCTCCTCCGCATTGCCATACATACTTACCGCTGCCGGTATTTCCAACGAAGCTGCACAAGGCATTATCCCCGATTCGGTACGCATCTCTTATTATATTGGCGCTGTTGTATATATATTGGCGGTATCCTATACGGTTGTTACTACTCAGGAATACTCTAAGGAACAACTAATAACATTTGGAGCGCTCAAAGAGGAAGAAGCAAATGAAATAATTATCAAAACTCCATTGAAATCATTTTTTTCGAGCGGATGGATGTGGTTTCTGGTAGGCGCTGCGCTCACGGCCGCTTTATACTTTTACAACCTGAACAATGAAAAGCCATTAGAAAAAGAATTGTATGTAATCACAGGAATTCTCACACTCTTTGGTCTGATGAAACTTATAGCCGGATGGTTTTACCAACAAGGATCAAAAAACGGTTTGGTAGAAATTGTGGACGACCTCAACTTCCTTCCGAACACTATGAAAAAACTTGCCTGGGTGCAATTCTTTACCTGGTTTGCACTATTTGCCATGTGGATTTATTCCACTCCTGCATTGGCGCAACATATTTACAATACCACTGACACTTCTTCGCCCGAATACAACAAAATAGGGAACTGGGTGGGCGTATTATTTGCTGCCTACAATGGTTTTGCAGCAATCCTGGCGCTTGCGCTACCTGCATTAGCTAAAAAATTTACCCGCCCCGGAACCCATTTGATTTCATTAATCATTGGTGGTTTGGGGCTCATTTCATACTTTTTCTTTACCAACGAAAATTTGCTATTAATCAGTATGGCGGGTATCGGTCTGGCCTGGGCCAGCATTTTATCAATGCCCTATGCCATGCTCACCCAGGCTTTGCCTGCGCACAAAATGGGTGTGTATATGGGTATTTTCAATTTCTTTATTGTGATACCTCAGATTCTGGCAGCCACTATTTTGGGTGTTTTGACAAGACATTTTTTTGGAGGCAATGCTATTTATGCCATTCTTCTGGGCGGAATATCCATGATTATTGCAGCATTTTTAAACCTGAGAATCAAGGAAAAGCATTTATAATATTCTTTTTCGGGTCATCGCCAAAGGCAAAGAAAATCTGTATCATTCTTCAAATTATTTTATAATGAAAAAAATATTTTTCTTTTTACCCTTCATCATTTTTGCTATTGTTGCCAGCTCACAAAACATCAACCTGTATCCCACTAATTGGTGGGTGGGCATGAAGTGGAACAAAGTACAGCTATTGGTGAGGGCAGCCGACCAAAATATATCCAACGAAAAGGTGTCAGTGAATTACCCCGGAATAACTTTAAAGAAGGTTTCAAAATTTGCTAATTCGCATTATCTCGCGCTGGATATCACAATTGCTGCAAATACCAAACCCGGTATTGCAAAAGTAAAAGTAGGTAATGAAACCATTAACTTCCCGTTGCAAAAAAGAAGAGCAGGTAATGGCTCCCAATTTGCCAACGGAGCTACTTCTTCTGACCTCATTTACCTCATCATGCCCGACAGGTTTAGCAATGGCGACCCCTCAAACGACCGGATTGCAGGAATGAGAGACCAATCCCTGAATAGAGATACTGTTTTTAACCGTCATGGCGGCGATTTGAAAGGTATTCAAAATCATCTGGATTATTTGCATGATCTGGGGGTAACGGCTATCTGGCTGAATCCGGTAATCATCAATGATATGCCCGAAAGAACGGAGCATGGATATGCATTTACCGACCACTACAAAATAGACCCGCGTATTGGTGGTGAAATAGCATACAAAGAGTTAATAGATGCTGCACATGCCAAGGGCATTAAAATGATTCAGGATGCAGTTTATAACCACGTGGGAACTGAGCATATTTTCTTCAAAGACCAGCCTGATAGCAGTTGGTTTCATCGCTGGCCGAAATTTACCCAAACCAATTATATGGATCAGGTCATTTTCGATCCTTACGCCTCCAAAATTGATAAAGACATCATGGAGAAAGGCTGGTTTGTACCCTCAATGCCCGATTGGGACCAGCGCAACCCTTTTGTTCAAAATTTTTTGATTCAACATGCCTTATGGACAATGGAGGATTTTGGTATTGACGGCTGGCGCATTGATACCTATGCTTATAATGATTTGGAGTTTATGAACCGCTGCAACAAAGCCCTTTATGACGAATACCCCAAGGTCAGTATATTTGGCGAAACGTGGGTGCATGGCGTACCCAATCAAAGTTATTTTTGTCAGAACAATTACAGTATCCCTTTCAAAAGCAATTTGCAGGCAACTACTGATTTTCAAACACTTTTTTATGGCATTCAGCCTGCTGTTTCCGAACCATTTGGCTGGACCGAAGGAGTAAATAAATTATACACTACACTGGCCCAGGATTTTGTGTACAAAGACCCGATGAGACAGGTGATATTTTTGGATAATCATGACCTGAGCCGATTTTACAGCATAGTGCAGGAAGATACCGCAAAGTATAAAACCGCTATGGCATGGCTACTGACATCGCGCGGAATTCCTCAACTTTACTATGGAAATGAAATATTGATGGCCGGCACTACCTATCCGAGTGATGGATATGTAAGGCAGGACTTTCCCGGAGGTTGGCCGGGCGACAAATACAATAAGTTTACCACAGAAGGCAGAACAGATAAGGAAAATGCTGTTTTCGATTATACGAGAAAATTAGCACAATTCAGGAAAAACTCCTCAGCCATAAAAACAGGAAAAATGATGCAGTTTTATCCTATTGACGGGGTGTATGTTTACTTTAGATACGATAAAAATCAAACCATTTTATGTGCAATGAATACCAATGCAAAGCCGGCAACAATAGGCCTGGCAAGGTTTAAGGAAATTATCCGGCATCATAAAAGCGGGAAAGAAATCACCACTGACCGTGTCGTTGCTTTGGAGCAATCAATAACATTAAATCCAATGAGTAATCTGATACTGGAACTACAATAAAATTTGCCAAAGCATCTGGTCTATCCAGTTTTTGTTGTCACTCCCCCACGATTTTGCCAAATCGCCCACAGCCTTTTGTATTTCGGCCATAGTTTTCTTTTTTCCTTTCGTAGGCGGCTTCAGGGTATTTATATCCGGAGCGGTGGCCTTTACTCCGGTTGCTATCCAACTGGTATAAAGCCGAGGAATGGTAACGCCCATTATCATTCCCGGCAGGCCGTGCAACCCCATCGGGCCGCCACTCACATTAATTTCATCGGTGTAGTAAGCAAATACATAAACGCTGTCAAACAAAATGGTTTGTGCCAACCGGCAATTAAATCCCGCAATCACTCGCTGGTCTTCTGGATGAATTTTCCAATTGATATTTTTTAAATCATCCGAAATGAGTGTATATCCATCCAATGATAACAATTTTGTAAAAGTGTTATTTTTATAATCGCTGAACCAAACGTTCTCATCTTCTTCATTACCAAATGAAAAGGTGCGTTTATTACTCCCCTTTCTGCTGAACTTATAAAGCGCTTTATTGTCGCCGAACTCCAAATTATAGTAATTAGTATTAAACTGATCAATTCTCTCTTTAAAACGCTCGAACCACTCACTACCTTCATTTTGCCTATACACATTTACCTTCACTTCGTATTCAATCGATCCCGCTTTCAAAAACTGCTGTGCATGGATAAAAGTGGATACCAAACCCAGTGTTATTAAAAAGATACTTTTCTTCATAGCTAAAATTTTATTTTCCATTTGTTGCTGATGTATTCCCATTATTCATTTTATTGAAGTTCCAGATAAAGCCTAACAAAAAGTGGCGACGCAGTACCGAATTATAGGTTTCCGTAAAGCTGGAACTGCCAAAATTCCGGCTATATCCATTTTTCTGGTTCAGAATATCATTCGCAGTAAACTTGATGATAAACTGGTCTTTCGCCATTCTCTTTTGCACATCCATATTCCAGAATATAAAATTATTATCCGCAGGGAATCGTTTGTCTTTTTGCCTGAACTGGCCAAAAACATTATTTTTGATTTCAAAATTTTTGGGTAAATAAATGGTGCCGCTAAAGTCAAAACCGGTTGACCAGTATTTGGCATTTGCAATCTTATTTACGGAGGCTTCTGCTATGTTGTAGCCAAAATTTGGGCTAAGGCTGATCCTGTATTTCTTTTCCACATCTCTCCCAATATTGAAACGAATGTAATAACCACTGTTTTTAGTGTTGTTTTTAAGCGAATTTCCTTTGTTGTCTGCTATAAAATCCACAAAACTGTTAAAATTAATGTTAGGACTGATACCCAGATCAATATTTGCTTTTTTCAACTTCCTGCTGTACCACATATAGAAGTTGAAATTATTTACGCCGTTTGTATTTACTGTCTGAGTTGTTCTTACAGCCTCCTTAATAATATTTAGTGTTGCAAACGAATTTTGGGTGAAGCCCCCATTTATTCCTACCATAATAAACCTCTCGGAAAACATTTTCCATGATCCATAACTCAGGTCAAATCCATGAGAAAAAGAAGGTTTCAAGGCCGGATTACCGATATAAATATTCAATGGGTCGGTATTCACTTTTATAGGTTGCAATTGATCTAAGCTGGGAGCCGATGAATTTCCATTATAATTAAACCGGATAGTTTCCATTGGCTTAATGGTATAATTAAAACTGGCTCTTGGATAATAATTGGTAAATGAATAATCTCTTTTGGTATTTAATGTTTTATTCAATTGTTCATAATTGGTAAATGCAGCATTCCCTCCAAATGAAAAATTGATTTTCTTCTTAGTATATCTGAAACTCAATCCCGGCGAGTTGGCCAGATCATTAAACTCATAATCATTACTTAGTGAATCTATCCTTTTATCATATCCGGTTGGCGATTTTGCCAAAATCTCTCTGTTGTTAATCCGCTTATTGTAATTAAACCCATAATTTATCTCCATATATACATCTTTCATAAGCGGTTCGGTGTAAGCGATTCTGGTATTGAAACTATTATTTTCATAATCAATCAGGTTGCGTTGATCTATAATATTGGTGCTATCCACCGCATTATTTTTGAAGAAATCAATTTTTGAATATAGCAATCCGTCGCTATTGCTTTTACTGTTATTAAAAGAAGTATTCACTGAAAAAGTGCGGAACTCTTTTTTGAACTTGTGCATCCACAGCAGATTTGCATTGTATGCAGATTGATTCACGTCATTGTTACTTTTCCTGCTGTTCTTGTTTATAAGATTATAGTTTTTATCATTTATGTTTTCGGCATAAAAATCTGAGTTCGATTTCGTAAAATTAAGATTACCACTCGTTGTGAGTTTTATGGTGTTCATCGAATCCAGCTTTGACTCAAAGGTAAAATTAGCCGAATGTTTCTGAGAGCTATTAAAATTGTCTGTTATCGAATTCATAGTCCATGAAGAATCCGGAGTAAAGTTTTTTGAAAATGTTTTTGTAGTACCCGGAGCGTCTATTCTCGTAAATTTATATCCTGCATTTACCGAATTGTTATTATCTGTCCCAAATTTGGTATTATAATGAAGGCCTGCATTATAATTGGTAGGAATACCGTTAGTAGTGTTACCACCCATTCCATCACCCATCACCACAATTCCCATACCGCCGCCTTCCTCACCGCCAAATTTTTGGCTATCCTGCCAGTCCAAATTAAGCCATCCCGTATTGCTCGAAATTCCATAGGCTGCCAGTTTTCGCTTGCCCTTAAAGGAATTGATCATGGCAGCGCCGTAATACCTACCCGCGCCTTTATCATCGCTGGTTTTGGTCATATCTCTGATGCCTCCCCCTGCTTCAATTTTTCCAAAATAGCCTTTCTTTTTATCTTCTTTTAATTTCAGATTTACGGTGCGGTCTCTCACGCCATCATCAATACCTGTAAAAGTTGCCTGGTCGCTTTTTCGATCATATACCTGTACCTCATGCACCACATCGGCACGCAGGTTTTTGGTGGCAATGCCGGGATCGCTGCCAAAAAACTCTTCACCATCCACCAATACCTTTTTTACATCCTGCCCCTGTGCAGTTATTTTTCCCGACCGATCCACCTGAAAGCCCGGTAGTTTTCTCAACAGTTCTTCCACATTAGCGCCCTCTGCCACTTTAAAACTGTCTGCTGTAAAAACGGTGGTATCCCCCTTCAGGTAAATGGCTCTGTTGCCCTTCACTACCACTTCTTCCAGCATTTTTATTTTTGAAAATAAATGAATAATTCCCAAATTTGAAATTTCGCCTTTAACCACCTTCACGCTATCAATAAAATCGGCAAAATAAGGGTGTGTAATCATCAGTAAATAATTCTGTGTGTTATCCGTTGTTTTCAATTCAAAAGCGCCGTCTTTAGCAGCTCGGGTAAAATTCACTAAAGTAGAATCATTTTTATTCAAAAGCGCAATAACGGAGTTTTGCAAATTTTTATGTTCCGCAGTGTCTGCCAATCTCCCCTTTATTCCTGTGCTTTGCGCCAATAAGAAAACAGTTGGTAAGAACAAACAAAAAAGTATCAAAATCAATTTTTTCATTCCGGTTTTCTTTTTAATCAGTTTTTTTGTAATCAAAATCTTTATTTTCATACACAAGTAAAACAATCGCCACAAATGTATGACTGAAATTTTTAATTACGATTTTGTCGTAATAATATTTTGTTAAATAATGATTAACTTGCCAAATAAAATTATGCTTATGCCAAATAAATACAAAGAACTTCAGGAGAAATATGAAAGTGAAAATTTTATAGATACCTCCAAACCGGTATGGAATTATTCATTACTTACCGATGAGGATATTCGAAATTTTCAAAGCGGTACAAACTACAGCTTATACGAAAAATTTGGATCACATTCCATACAGGTTAATGGCGTTTGGGGAATGTATTTTTGCGTATGGGCGCCCAATGCCACTTTTGTTTTCGTAACCGGAAATTTTAATGATTGGGACAAGGTATCGCACCCACTCACTCCCCGATGGGACAGGAGTGGTATCTGGGAAGGGTTTATTCCAAACTTCAATCTTGGCGAACTATACAAATACCATATTGTGGGTTATCAAA
The DNA here is from genome assembly GCA_023957575.1 of Chitinophagaceae bacterium. GTDB lineage: Bacteria > Bacteroidota > Bacteroidia > Chitinophagales > Chitinophagaceae > Niabella. The sequence goes on from JAMLGU010000002.1 coordinate 158,207, forward strand.
ACAGGGTTACCGAAAAAGGCGATCCGTTTGCAAACTTTTGGGAATTAAAACCACTCACTTCTTCCATCACCTGGGATATGCATTACGACTGGAAGGATGACGAATGGATGAAAAACAGAAATAAAAACAATGCACTGAACGCTCCATGGAGCATTTATGAGGTACACCTCGGAAGCTGGCAACGCCCCGATCCATTTAATGAACATAAATACAATACTTATGACCAGATAAGAGAGCGGCTGGTACCCTACGTAAAGGAAATGGGTTTTACCCACGTAGAGTTTATGCCGCTTACCGAACATCCCTATGATGGAAGCTGGGGCTATCAGACTACAGGATATTTTGCCGCCACATCCCGGTTTGGCGATCCACAGGGCCTGATGCGACTGATTGATGCATTTCATCAGGAAGGAATTGGCGTTATTCTGGACTGGGTTCCTTCTCATTATCCTTACGACTCACATGGGCTTTATATGTTCGACGGCACACACACCTACGAATATGCAGACATGCGCAAAGGATTTCACCCGGACTGGAACAGTTATGTTTTCAATTATAAAAGAGGCGAAGTAAAATCTTTCTTAATCAGCAGCGCACGTTTCTGGTTCGAGCGTTACCATATTGATGGCATAAGGGTAGATGCAGTAAGCTCTATGCTGAAACTGAATTACTCCAGAAAAGAAGGAGAATGGGAACCCAATGAGCATGGCGGAGACGGCAATCTTGAAGCCATTCACTTCATAAAAGACCTGAATGAAATGATTTATCGCGACTTTCCGGATGTGCAGACAATAGCCGAAGAAGCTACTGACTGGCCCGGCGTGTCAAGACCCACCTATAGTGACGGATTGGGTTTTGGCATGAAATGGATGATGGGCTGGATGCATGATACCTTGGATTATTTCAAACGCGATCCAATCTATCGCAAGTATCATCAGAACGATTTCACATTCAGTATGATGTATTATTATGATGAAAACTTCATGCTCCCCATCAGCCATGACGAGGTAGTGCATGGCAAAAGCCCGCTCCTGTTTAAAATGCCAGGAGATTTATGGCAGAAATTTGCAAACCTTAGATTGTTCTTTACCTACATGTGGACACATCCGGGTGGGAAATTACTGTTTATGGGTGGCGAATTTGGACAAACCTCCGAGTGGAATTATCAATCCGAATTAGATTGGTATTTACTCAAACACGATAGTCATACAGGCGCTCAAAGTTGTCTGAAAGCGCTAAACAAAATCCTGAAGGAAGAGCCTGCCATGCATGAAAAACAATTTATCCCCGGTGGCTTCGAATGGGTGGATCTCAATCATCGCGATGAATGTGTAATTGTGTATAAAAGAAAAGCCGAAAAGCCGGAGGATGATTTATTGGTTATTCTGAACATGACGCCTGAGGTGTACCACGACTGGGTTATAGAAGTTCACGACAAAGAATATACCGAAGAATTATTCAACTCTGACCTCAAAGAATATGACGGTACGGGTGATGTATTCAATAAAGACATCCGTACAGAATGTATTGATGAAGAATCCAAAAAATATAAAATCACCATCAATCTTCCGCCACTCGCCGGATTGATTTTGAAATAAACTTAAAAGCCTGTGGCAAAAACCAAACCACAGGCTTTTTTTAATTATCAAATATCTTCATTAAGGCTTATGAACAACTCTTTAAGTTCGGTAGCATCTCCGGGTTTCATTTTGCCCCCAAGAATAAGTCGCATCTGCCTGCGCTGCATAGCGCCATCATAAAGTTTTTTGTCCAATTCGGTTTCAGGAGCAATCTCAGGTACTTTTACTGGTTTCATATCACAATCTAAGCCTACAAAAGTATAATAGGCCACATTGCTCACATATTTTTTCTGCTCTATCAAATCTTCGCCCCAAACCTTTAGATAAATCTCCATAGAGCTATTAAATGCACGGGTCACCTTCGCTTCTATATGAACCAGATTTCCCAATTTTATCGGGCTCACAAATGCCAGATTATCCACCGAAGCGGTTACTACCCTTTTATTGGAATGTTTTTGAGCAGCCATCCCTGCAGCAATATCCATCCAGTACATCAGGCGGCCACCCATCAAATTTCCAAACAGGTTCGTATCGTTGGGCAATACCAACTCAGTCATAATTGTCAAACTATCATCTGGTTTCTTTTTCATTTTTCTGAATTTTTACAAATGTAAAATAACTTGGTTGGTTCAAATGAATATTTTGTGTAGATTACATTTCTAATAAGTTAGTGTTGTAAATTTGCATAAATAATTCTCTTTATTTTATGAGCAGCAATACAGAACTTTCTTTCGACAATACCGAATTTGCCTTTCAATACAAAAGCGACAAAGAACTCAAATTAGCAAATTTTCTTTTTTCTTCAATGGGAATACCGCTTTTGGTAAAAATGGGCACCCGGATAACTCCCTGGGCTATAAAATCGGGCTTACCGATAAAAGGCCTGATAAAAAGAACCATTTTCAAGCAATTTGCCGGAGGGGAGACACTGGAAGATACTGCAACACTTGCCCAACACCTGGGCAAATACCATGTGGGCATCATCCTCGATTATGCGGTGGAAGGCGGCGATGAATCCGAAGCAGAATACGATAAAGCGGCAGAACAATTCATCAAAGTTATCAACTATGCTGCCACTCAGTCCAATATTCCTTTTATGAGCGTGAAGGTAACCGGACTTTCAAGAGAATCCCTTCTTGAAAAATTGGATGAAATGATGAAAAAAGCAGAGGGAAGTCTCATTAAAAGATATGAAAAAGCCTTGGCGCAGCTCGATGAAGAAGAAAAGAAGGAATGGGACCGAGTTAAGGAAAGGCTAATCAAAATATGCAAACAGGCTGAAGAAAAAAATGTGGGCATGATGGTGGATGCCGAAGAAACCTGGATTACCGACCCATTGGATGCGCTTGTAACGCTGATGATGGATTCTTTCAACAGAGAAAAACCCATCATTTACAATACTGCCCAAATGTACCGCCACGACAGGTTGCAATTTGTAAAAGATTGTTATGAAGCTGCTTCAGAGAGAGGATTTATTTTTGCCATCAAATTAGTGAGGGGGGCATATATGGAAAAGGAAAGAGAAAGAGCTGCCGAACTCAATTATCCTTCACCCATTCAGCCGAATAAAGAGGCTACCGATAATGATTTTAATGACGCAGTTAATTTCTGTATCAGTCATTTGGATAAAATCGCTGTGAACATTTCATCGCATAACGAAAAAAGCAATCTGATAGCAATAGAACAACTTCGGGAAAATTATATTCCTTTGAATCATCCTCATGTTAGTTTCAGCCAGTTGTTTGGGATGAGCGACAATATTACCTTCAATCTTGCTAAAGCAGGCTGTAATATTTGCAAATATTTGCCATTCGGACCGGTTAAAGAAGTAATTCCCTACCTGATGCGTCGGGCACAGGAAAATACTTCGGTGAAAGGTCAAACCGGTCGTGAAATTGGGCTGATTAAAAAAGAAATCAAAAGAAGAGGGTTGTAGGCGTTACATATAGTTGCCTCCCGAAAATTCACAAGTCAAATTAATTTAAATGATTTTTATTGTAAAATATACAAATATAAAATGACTAACAATCTTAACAATTATTTCCGTATAAAAAGGAGCACAGCACTCCTTCTGTTTTTATTCATATTTCAAAATGGTTTTGCCGCCATTCGATTGCCTAATACAATTAGCAGCAATATGGTGCTTCAGCAAAACAACCATGCCACACTTTGGGGATGGGCAAGCCCTGCCGAAAAGATATTTGTTACTACTTCGTGGAACAACAAAACCGACTCGGTAGTTGCTGATGGCAATGCTCATTGGAAAATAAAAATTCCTACAAGCACAGCCGGTGGACCTTATACAATAACGTTGAAAGGACAAAATACCATTACACTCAAAAATATTCTGTTAGGCGAAGTTTGGGTTTGTTCCGGTCAATCCAATATGGAATGGAGCAGTTATCAAAAACTTCAGCAAATTCTTGATGAACTACCCCACAGCGCTAATAACAATATCAGATTGTTTCAGGTAAATAAATCTACCGCCACATTCCCTCAGGACAATTTAGAGGGTCAATGGCAGGTGTGTGGTCCCGAATCTCTGAAAGGATTTAGTGCTGTAGGTTATTTTTTTGCAAAGGAATTACAGAAAAAACTAAATGTTCCTGTTGGAATTATCAATTCAAGTTGGGGCGGCACACCGGCAGAAACCTGGACTCCTGCCGAAGTAGTGGCATCCAATAATGAACTTTTAAAATTGGCAGAAGAAAAAAAACCAACCCCCTGGTGGCCTGTGTTACCCGGCTATGCCTACAATGCCATGATTTATCCATTAACCAACATTACCATTGCAGGAGCCATCTGGTATCAGGGCGAAAGTAATACCGCCACTTATTCAAGCTATCAAACTCTTTTTTCATCAATGATAAATAGTTGGAGAGCGGCCTGGAAGATTGATTTTCCCTTTTATTTTGTACAGATTGCGCCATATACCTATGGCAGCAATAATGAAGGAAATTTACTGAGAGAGCAACAAACAAAAACACTGTCAACTCCCAAAACAGGCATGGTGGTAATAACTGACTTAGTAGATAATGTAAAAGATATTCATCCAACCAATAAAATTGACGTAGCCAAAAGGCTGGCATCTTATGCCCTGGCCGAAACCTATCATTTAAACATGGGTAATTACAAAAGCCCTATGTTCAGAAATATGGAGATTAAAAAAGGTAAAGCTTATCTTTATTTCGACAATGCACCAAACGGTTTTATGCTGAATTCGGGAAAAACTGCCAACGAGTTTTTGATTGCAGGAGCAGACAAGGAATTTCTTCCCGCTACCGTAAAAATCGAAAAAGACAGGCTGGTGGTCTTTAATCCTAAAATTAAAGAGCCGGTTGCCATCCGGTTTTCTTTCAGCAATACGGCTGTATCTAATATTTTCAGCAAAGAAGGTTTACCCATTGCGCCATTCAGGACGGATGACTGGCCTGTAAATACAGACAAAGTCAACCCTTAATATCTATTTGATTATCAATATACAACATAGTAATTAAGCGCTATTTGCACCTACTGTTTATAACTAATAGTCTAAAATCCTAAACATTATTATCTGTTTTGGTATCTTGCAGCCATGCAGCAGTATTTACATCTTTTACAACATATTTTAGACAACGGAGTTGAAAAAAGCGATCGCACCGGTACCGGTACCATCAGTACTTTTGGGTACCAGATGCGGTTCGACCTGAGCAAAGGGTTTCCCTTAGTAACCACCAAAAAAGCGCATCTGAGGAGTATAATTTATGAGTTGCTGTGGTTTTTGAGAGGAGGCACCAATATCAAATACCTTAATGATCACAGAGTAACTATTTGGGATGAGTGGGCTGATGAAAACGGCGACCTCGGCCCTGTTTATGGGAAACAATGGCGCAGTTGGGAGGGAAAAGACGGCAAAGTAATTGATCAAATTAGCGATGTGATTGAACAAATCAAAAAAAATCCCGACAGTCGCCGCCTGATCGTGAGCGCCTGGAACGTGACAGACCTGCCTGAAATGGCTTTGATGCCTTGTCACAACATGTTTCAGTTTTACGTTGCCAACGGAAAATTAAGTTGTCAGCTTTACCAACGCTCTGCCGATGTTTTTCTGGGGGTTCCTTTCAATATTGCGTCTTATGCGCTTCTTACAATGATGATTGCTCAGGTTTGTAATCTTGAAGTCGGTGAGTTTGTGCATACTTTCGGCGATGTACACATTTATTCCAATCATCTGGAACAGGTGAAGCTCCAGTTGAGCCGCGAGCCTTATCCGTTGCCAACGATGGAAATCAATAAGGAAGTAAAAAATATATTTGATTTTGAATATGAAGATTTTATATTGGTTAACTACCAGTCGCATCCGGCAATAAAAGCGACAGTAGCTGTTTAAGACGTATTGAAATAATTGCTATTTTTACAGATAGCATTCAAAAACAAAGAATAATACACGATAGCTTAAAACGATACCTTCAACTTTTGCATTTTAAATTCAACCATTTATATTTTAAATTTTTATGACCATTTCCTTAGTAGTAGCCATATCCAATAATTACGCCATTGGCAAAGACAATCAGTTGATGTGGTCTTTGCCCAATGACATGAAGCATTTTAAAAACATTACCTGGGCGTTGCCGGTAGTGATGGGTCGAAAAACTTTCGAGGGTTTGAAAAAGCCCTTGCCCGGAAGAAAAAATATTGTACTCAGTACTAAAAAAGGGCTTACAATAGATGGCGCAATAGTAGTAAATTCATTAGCGGATGTAGAGTTTTTAGTGAAAGAAATGGATGTAAAAGAAATGATGGTCATTGGCGGCGGCGAAATATTTGAACTATATTTTTCAAAAGCCGATAAAATCTACTTAACACGGGTGAATACTGCGATGGAGGGAGATACTTATTTTCCGGAAATAAACGAAAAAGAATGGACACTCACCAGCAAGGTAGAAAACAAGGCTGATGAAAAGCATGCTTTTGATTACAGCTTTGAAACCTGGGAGCGGAGATAGGGTGAGGGTGAGAATGAGGTTAAGATTAAGGTTGAGGTTGAGGTTGAGGCTAAGGCTAAGGTTGAGATTGAGAAGTGTAGAAAAAGTATATTAATCGAAAAATAATCATAAAACAATAAACTTTGAACATTGAACCCTAAAGGGCTACGGCTACAGCGTTCAACTACGGCGATATAAGCTATTGGCTTTTTGCTTTAGGCTATAGGCAATTTGACAATTTGACAATCAGTAATCTGTAATCTAACATCAAATATCTAAAATCTTAAATCCAAAATCCTAAATCCCCATGGTTTATTCTCCACTACAGGCTGCTACCAAATATTTTAAATATTATATTCATGCTGCCAACAGCAAAGGACACGGAACGCACTCCCCTTTTGTTTTTGAGTTTATTACTAAAATTTTAAATGATTTCAATGCCTATGATGTATATCAAAAAGTAGAACCACTGAGGAAACAACTCAAAAAAGACAATCGGGAACTTACCATTCAGGATTTTGGAGCTGGTTCTGCTGCTACAGACTCCGATAAACGCAGTATCGCTTCTATTGTCAGAAATGCAGCAAAGTCCAAGAAATTTGCACAATTATTATATCGCATTGTAAAATATTATAAGTTTTCAAACATTCTGGAACTGGGTACATCACTTGGACTCACTACCTGTTATCTCTCCCTTGCCAATCCGGAAGGGAAAATCATTACCCTCGAAGGCGCTGATGAAGTGGCTGATATTGCCGGGCAAAATTTTAGACAGCTCAATTTAACAAATATTGAACTTATCAAAGGAAATTTTGACCAGACATTGGAAACGGCTTTACAAAAAATGCCTTCAATTGACTTTGCTTTCATTGACGGCAATCATCGCAAGGAACCTACCGAGCGGTATTTCAATCAGTTATTGCCTCACCTGCACAATGACAGCATTTTGGTTTTTGACGATATTCACTGGAGCGCCGAAATGGAATCTGCATGGAAAAACATTGTGGCACACGAATCTGTTACCTGTGATATTGACCTGTTTTATATCGGTATCGTAAGTTTTAAAAAAGAGTTTAAAGAAAAACAGACTTTTAGCGTTAGGTTTTGATAAAATTCACCGTTTAAAATAATTATCATAAAATCATATTTCTTAACTTCGCTTCTTAATGAACATTCTCATTAAGCAAGCAAAGATTATTGACCCCACATCTCCACACAATGGTCAAACTGCTGATATCCTTATTTCAAAAGGAATTATTTTGCGTATTGGTAAAAATCTCAACGTAAAAGCTGATAGAATTATTGAAGAAAAAGGTATTCATGTCTCTCCGGGTTGGATGGATATTTTTTCAGATTTTGCCGACCCCGGTTTCGAATATCGCGAAACACTGGTAAGCGGCGCCAACGCCGCCGCCAAAGGAGGTTATACCGATGTTTGCGTCATTCCCAATACAAAGCCAGTGGCCGACCAGAAAGCTGTAATAGAGTACATTGTTCAAAAATCTAAAGACCTGCCTGCTACCATTCATCCTTTGGGAGCCATTTCTAAAAATACGGAAGGAAAAGAATTAGCCGAGATGTACGATATGAAGCTGAGTGGCGCTATTGCCTTCACCGATGGGGTAAAACCCATGCAGTCTGCCGGTGTGCTTGTGAAGGCTTTGCAGTATGTAAAATCGTTTGACGGTGTTATCATTCAACTGCCTGACGATAAAAGCATTAATCCAAACGGATTGATGAACGAAGGAATTACTTCTACAAGAATGGGCCTGCTGGGCCGCCCCGAAATTGCTGAAGAAATATTTGTGGCAAGAGATATTAAACTCGCCGCTTATGCAGCATCCAAACTTCACCTTACGGGCATCAGTGTGGAGGCTTCGATAAAACTGATTAAAGAGGCCAAGAAAAAAGGAAACGGAATATCCTGCTCTGTTACCCCCTATCACCTCTTTTTCTGCGATGATGACCTCACTTCTTATGATACAAACCTGAAGGTAAACCCGCCACTTCGAAACAAGAAGGACAGAAAAGCGCTTCAAAAGGCAGTGACCGATGGCGCTATCGACTGTATTGCATCGCACCATATTCCTTACGACACCGATAATAAAGTGGTAGAATTTGAACATGCCAAAAACGGAATGATTGGTCTGCAAACTGCCTATGCAGTTGTAAATACTGTATTGCAAGAAACAACTCAGTCAAAAATTGTAGAATTACTGGCGGTTAATCCAAGATTGATTTTAGGACTGGATGTTCCTACCATAAAAGAAAGCAACAGTGCATCTATCACCCTTTTCAATCCCATAAAAAAATGGACGCTTACCGAAATGGATATCCTATCTCTTAATAAAAACACTCCTTTTATAGGCGTAGAACTTATAGGCAAGCCATTAGGCACTATTCATAACAATAAATTAATTCTCCACTAAATGATGAAACTAACACCTACAATAAAAGGGCTCCTCACTGCTGTAGCAATGATAGCAGTGGGATTAATACTTTATTTTAAGAACGTTTCTCCAACCTCATCGTTGATGTTTATCAGTTATTTTTTATACGGGTTGGGGATAGTGTGGGCAATATTTCCTGTTGCAAAACAAAATAGCAAATTATCATTTGGAACACTTTTTAATGCAGGGTTTAAGTGCTTTATCGTGGTTACTTTATTTATGGCTTTATATACCTTCACATTTTATAAAGCCAATCCGAAACTCATAGAAGAAAAGGCAGCGCTTACAAAAACCGAACTTTTAAAAACAGAAAAAAATCGTACTCCTGCCGAAATTGATACGATGATAGAAAATGGCAAAAAGAATTTTGCGGTACTGGCTACATCGGTTTCTATCTTTCAGTATTTGCTGGTTGGGGCCATTGTAACAGCAGCCACCGCAGGAATGTTATCTTTGTCAAATAAAAAATAAAAATGGATATTTCAGTAGTTATACCGCTTTTGAACGAAGAAGAATCACTTCCCGAACTTTCGGCCTGGATTGAAGAAGTGATGCAGGAAAATGGTTTCACCTACGAAATTATTTTTGTAGATGACGGCAGCACCGATGATTCATGGCAGGTGATTACACAACTGAGAGCTAAAAACGAAAACGTCAAGGGTATAAAATTTCAGCGAAACTATGGAAAATCTGCCGCGCTTAATGAAGCCTTTAAAGCTGCGCAAGGCGATGTGGTTATCACTATGGATGCTGATTTACAAGACAGCCCCAATGAAATTCCAGAGTTATACAAAATGATTGCAGTGGATAAATACGACCTCGTAAGCGGCTGGAAGAAAAAGCGATATGACAATAAACTCACAAAAAACCTGCCTTCAAAGTTTTTTAATGGCGTAACCAGAAAAGTTTCTAAAATCAAATTGCATGATTTTAATTGTGGCCTAAAGGCATACAATAAAAAAGTGGTAAAAAGCATTGAAGTATATGGCGAAATGCACCGGTATATTCCGGTTCTTGCAAAATGGTCGGGTTTTAAAAAAATTGGCGAAAAAGTAGTAGAACACCGTAAAAGAAAATATGGCGTTACCAAATTTGGTTGGGACAGGTTCATCAATGGTTTCCTCGACCTGATGTCCATTACTTTTGTAGGCAAATTTTCAAAAAGGCCGATGCACTTTTTTGGCGTTTGGGGAATAATCTTTTTTGCAATTGGTTTAATCACTTCGCTTTATCTGATTGTTTCCAAGATTATTGATTTTGATTATGGCATTACCAATCGCCCTACATTTTATATTTCGTTGACGGCCATAATTATTGGTATGCAATTATTTTTGGCAGGTTTTATCGGCGAACTGATTTCACGAAATGCACCCGGTCGTAATTTCTATTTGATTGAAGAAAAGGCGGGGATTAATTAGAAATATTAGACGAAGGGATTGAAATAATAAAATAATGATTGCTAAATAAACTATCACAAGTAATAGCTTAGAAGCTATCTTCATTAATTTGATAAGAAAAAATTATTAGTAGAAGATTATGCTAAAATTGAAACCAAGAGAGGTGTTGAATAAAGCCTTTTTAAAAGCAAAGCCCAACAGGGCAGAAATTGACGGTTTCAAGGCAAATCTCATTACACTATTAGAGAGGATTAACAACTCGGAAAGCGAGGAGTTTCATAAAAACCTGATCATCGACTTTTTAAAAAAAACTTATTACGACCCCAATTATTTTATTAATACAAAAGGCAAAAACGATCTCATTATTCATAATGGCAATAGTTCCAAAGCTACTGCCGGAGTAATTCTGGAAGCAAAAAAACCAACTAATGGAGCAGAAATGATGAGTGTGGACAACATCAACAGAAAAGCGCTTCATGAACTGGTTTTATATTATCTGCGTGAACGGATTACACTAAAAAATCTTGAAATAAAACATCTGATTGCCACCAATATTAATGAATGGTTTATATTTGATGCCAGCCTGTTCGACCGGCTTTTTGCCCAGAACAAAGACTTTATAAAACAATTTAATGATTTTGAGCAAGGTCGTTTGGCAGACACCAAAACAGATTTTTTCTACAGAGAAATTGCCGGTCCATTTATTGACAATATCGCTAAAGAAATTGTGTATGCCCACTTCAATATTCAGGAATACCAAAAAACATTGCGCAATGCCAATAAAGCAGACGACAATTCCTTAATATCTTTATTTAAATTGCTGTCGCCGGAACATCTTTTAAAACTCCCCTTCGCCAATGACAGTAACAGCCTCGATAAAAGTTTTTATAGTGAATTGTTGCATATTATCGGCTTGACGGAAACCAAAGTTGGTAGTAAAAAACTGATCGAACGAAACAAAGCAGGCGAGCGCAACTCCGGAGCTATTTTGGAAGATGTTATTATCCATCTGGACAGTTTAGATAAAATAAACAGGCTTGATAAGCCTTCTCAATACGGCTCCACTTACGAAGAGCGGCTTTTCAATGTGGCGCTCGAACTTACTATTACCTGGATAAACCGTATTTTATTTTTGAAATTGCTGGAAGCTCAACTCATTAATTATCATAGATACGACAAACTCACTTCGAGCAAAGGCGGCAAATCTTATTCCTTTCTCAATTTTGAAAAAATAAAAAACTACGACGACCTTAACAGTTTGTTTTTTCAGGTTTTGGCGCGCAAACATGATGAACGAAATGAAGATGTAAAAACGCTTTTTGAAAAAATTCCTTACCTCAATTCTTCGCTTTTCGAACCGACGGATGTTGAACAGGTTACATTATTCATTAGCAACCTTAAAGACGATAAAACAGTTCCCCTATATTCACAAACCGTGCTGAAAGACAGTCAGGGCAAAAAACGATCCGGCAATATCTTCACACTTCAATATTTGTTTGAGTTTTTAGACGCTTATGATTTTGGCGCCGAAGGCGGCGAAGAAATCAGGGAAAATAATAAAACACTGATCAATGCTTCGGTACTCGGATTGATTTTTGAAAAAATAAACGGCTACAAAGACGGCTCATTTTTTACACCGGGTTTCATCACTATGTATATGTGCCGTGAAACCATTCGCAAAGCCGTTGTGCAGAAATTCAACGAAGTAAAAAAATGGAACTGTAAAGATATTGATGAACTTTTTGATAAGATTGAAGACCGTAAGGAAGCCAACAAGATTGTAAACAGTATCAAAATTTGTGATCCTGCAGTAGGTTCAGGCCACTTTCTGGTTTCTGCACTTAATGAAATGATCGCTGTAAAAAACGATTTGAAAATTCTGCAGGACAGGGACGGCATGCGCCTGAAAGAATACGAAGTGGAGGTGGTGAATGACGAACTGATTGTTACAGAGGAAGGAGTTCTTTTCGAATATACTCCATTGAACAAGGAAAGCCAGCGTGTGCAGGAAACCCTTTTTCACGAAAAACAAACGATTATTGAAAACTGTTTGTTTGGCGTGGACATTAATGCCAATTCCGTAAAAATCTGTCGTTTGCGGTTATGGATTGAACTTTTGAAAAATGCCTATTACAAAAACAGCACAGAACTCGAAACGCTTCCTAATATTGACATCAACATCAAATGCGGAAACACTTTGGTGAGCCGCTTTGCTTTAGACGCCGACCTCAAGAAAGCCTTGAGAAGCAGCAAGTGGACTATTGACAGCTACCGATTAGCCGTTGATACTTACCGAAATGCTGAAAACAAGGAGCAGAAAAGGGAAATGGAGCGACTGATAGCAGATATAAAATTTAACTTTAGAACTGAAATCAGTAATAATGATCCCAAAAAAACCCGACTTAGTAAATTAGCTTACGAACTCTATAACAGATTTACCGGAAATATGCTATTTGAATCGGAAGCGGCTTATGGAAAAGGAAAGACAGAAAGAAATTTGGCTAAAAAACGAAAAGATGAACAATGTAAAATTGAAAATGAAATTGCTAAACTTAAAGAAGAAATTAGTGCTATAGAATCTAATAAAATTTTTGAAAATGCTTTTGAATGGCGTTTTGAATTTCCCGAAGTGTTGAATGATGATGGCGATTTTGTAGGCTTTGACGTGGTGATTGGGAATCCGCCGTATATTCAATTACAATCTATAAAGGAGATTTCAGGACAATACAAACGATTTAATTTTGAAAGTTATGACAGTATGGGAGACATTTATGCACTTTTTTTTGAAAAAGGCAATCAGATATTAAAAACAAAAGGCGTTTTAGCTTTCATTACTTCCAACAAATGGATGCGTGCCGGCTATGGTAAAAGTTTAAGAAATTATTTTCTGAAACACACTCGTCCCCTTATGTTGCTTGATTTGGGTTCGGGAATTTTTGAAGAAGCTACTGTTGATTCTAATTTATTGTTTTTTACAAAAGAAAATACGCCTGAAACTCACTCATTTAAATCTTTGGATATCAGCAAAGACAAAGAGGTGAGGGATTTAACACAATTTGCTGACAGATTTTTGAATATTGCTCCAAAAATAGATGAAAGTTGGACAATTAGCTCCGAAACTGAACAAAGTATTAAACGCAAAATAGAACAAAAAGGTAAGCCACTAAAAGAATGGGATGTACAAATAAACTATGGAATAAAAACAGGTTATAATGAAGCCTTTATCATAGACGGAGCTAAAAAAGATGAACTGATCGCCCAGGACCCTAAAAGTGCAGAGATTATCAAACCTATTTTAAGAGGTAGGGATATTAAAAGGTATCAGGCAGAATTTGCAGATTTGTGGTTGATTGCAACTTTACCTGCACTAAATATTGAAATTGATGATTATCCTGCTATTAAAAACCACCTACTTTCCTTTGGTAAAAGATTGCAGCAAACAGGAGAAACTTATATCGATGAAAGCGGTCAAAAATGTAAAACAAGAAAAAAAACAAGTAATAAATGGTTTGAAACACAAGACCAAATAGCCTATCATAAAGAATTTGAGAAGGAAAAGATTATGTATCCCAATATGACACTTTTCCTGCCTTTTATTTTTGACAACAAGGGTTACAGAATAAATGATAAAGGGTTTATCATTACAAGTAATAAAACAGCACAATTAAAATATTTGCTAGCAAATTTTAATTCAAAATTCTCAAAAAAATGGATTAAAGAAAACTGTCCCGAGTTACAAGGAGGAACCCGAGAACTTAGGAAAATATTTTTTCAAAATATCCCCATTCCTGAAATACCCGTTGAAGACCAATCCCCATTTATTGAATTAGTCAATCAGATTTTAGAAAAGAAGGAAAGAAACGAAGACACCTCCGACTTAGAATCCCAAATCGACCAATTGGTTTACCATCTTTATGACTTAACGGAGGAAGAAATTAAAATTGTAGAAGGCAAATAAATAAGCCCCGTAAGGGCAACATCCTAATAACACAAAAACCATAACCCAAACCCCGCAGGGGTGCGTGTTACACATCATTTTTTCCGCATGATGATGGGCGTTATTATTACATCGCTACTACGAAGCTATTGAAAGAGGAACTCACTAATAATCCATTAAACAGGAGGGTACCGGAAGCACCTCCTTTAGATCAGTTTCACACTTCTTTCAACAAAATTAGTAAGGTCGGCTCCGGTGAGCATACCCTGTGCCAGCAATGCCAAATCAAAAGCCTGATGTGCCAAAGCTTTGCGGGTATCATCATTGGACTCGGCCAGTATTTTGGTTGCTAACGGGTGATTAGCATTTATAGAAACCTTAAACCTGTCAGGCATACTTCCGTAAAAACCCATTCCGCCACCAAGCGCAGCCATATCCTTCATCCTACGCATAAATTCGTCCATCGTTACCGAAACCGGCATGGCCTCCTCACTCAGATTTTCTACAGTAACTTCCATTCCGGGTTTTGTAATGGCTTTTTCGAATATTTCTTTCAGCTCTTTGGTTTGCTCCTCACTCAACTTTGATTCGATTACCTCATCCTTCTCAATCAGTTTTTCAAGCACGTCGGCATCTACTCTTTTAATTTGGGTCTTTTCCAAATCGCGTTCTAAATGGCTGATAAAATGGTTATCCAATGGACTATCCATCACCAACACATCGTACCCTTTTTTATTGGCCGCCTGTATATAACCATCCTGCCTGTCGGCGTTTACTGTATATAAATAAACGACATTACCATTTTTATCTGTTTGATTTTCCTTTACCTTATCATTGTATTCGGTCAAAGTAAAGAACTCTTTTTTAGTATTGGAAAGCAGCACAAAATCTTTTGCCCTATCCCAAAATTTTGGTTCGCTGATGGCTCCGTATTTTACAAAAACACCAATATCGTTCCATTTTTCTTCATAACTTTTGCGGTCATTTTTAAATAACTCTGCCAACTTGTCTGCCACCTTTTTAGTAATGTAGGTATTTATTTTCTTCACATTACCATCTGCCTGTAAAAATGAACGAGAAACATTTAGTGGAATATCAGGCGAGTCTATCACTCCATGCAACAGCATCAGAAACTCCGGCACAATGTCTTTTACCTCATCAGTTATAAACACCTGGCGACTAAACAGTTTTATTTTATTGCGCTGAATTTCAATTTCATTTTTTATTTTGGGGAAATACAATACTCCTGTAAGGGTAAACGGGTAATCCACATTTAAATGAATCCAAAACAATGGGTCATCGCCAAACGGATACAACTCTCTATAAAAATTCAAATAATCTTCATCCTTTAGTTCACTTGGCGCTTTTGTCCATATTGGAGCGGTGGTATTAACAATATTGGGAACCTCTACACTTTTGTATTTAGGCTTCCCTTCTTCATCTTCTCCATCTGGCTCAGATTCTGTGCGGGTTCCAAATTGTACCGGTACCGGCAGAAATTTTGCATATTTATCCAAAATCTGCTGCAAACGGTATTTCTCCAAAAACTCTTTGTTTTCTTCATTGATGTATAAAATCACATCGGTACCACGCTCTGTTCTGCTACCTTCACTAATTTCAAACTCGGTGGTTCCGTCATTCTCCCATCTGGCCGGCGCTGCCCCTTGCTGATAGCTAAGAGTTTGTATTTCAACCCTTTCTGCAACCATGAACGCAGAATAAAAACCTAATCCAAACTGACCGATAATTTCATTGGCATCCTTTGCATCCTTAAATTTTGCCAGAAAATCTTCGGCTCCCGAAAAAGCTATCTGATTGATATATTTTTTAATCTCATCGGCAGTCATTCCTATACCGTTATCGGAAATAGTAATTGTTTTGGCCGCCGCATCCACCTTTACCTGTACTAATGGCGTTTCTAATTCGCCATGAAACTGACCCATTGATACTAATCTTTTTGCCTTTTGAATGGCATCTACGGCATTGGAAACCAATTCGCGAAGAAAAATTTCATGGTCGCTGTATAAAAACTTTTTTATTATTGGAAATATATTCTCTGTATGTATGGATATTGTACCTTTTTCCTGTGTCATAAACAATATTTTTTGCCTCGATACTGCAAATGTGATACCACACCGGCTTTGCTGGTCATTTTGGCAGATTGTTTGAACTCAGGTTACTGCCTTTCAATAAAAATCATTACAGATTAAATAAAATATTCAGGAAATATAAACTAAAATTAATATCCTTTCAGATTAGCTTTGATGGCAGAATCTTTTTGCGCTGTGGAAAGATTACGCATATTGCCGTAAATAGCATCTTCCCAACCGCCATAATTGGGATTGGGTAAAATGATATATTTTTTCCCGAATTCCGATTGGGTGAGTTCTACATTTTTGCTTCGTTCATTTTTGGGTTTTTTGTCCCACAGCGTACTGAAGTCTGAAAGATTGTCACCTATCAACATCACAATATTAAAGTTTTCTGCAATTGCCTGCCTGCGTGTTTCTTTGGAGCTAACGGATTGCTTTAAAATAAGATGGCTATCATCAGAATAAGGATATTTATATTTTTTCAAATTCTCTAAGGTAACCTTCCTTTCTACCTCATCTCTATTGGTAAGATAAAAAACAGTTACCCCTTTGGAAGCAGCATAATTAAAGAAATCCAGACTACCCGGCAGTGGCAATGCCTCAGCTTTGGAAGTCCATTGATACCAGGAAGGTGCATCAAAGTCTTTGCCCTCCAATGCTCTGTGTACGGCATAAGGACTATTATCCAAAACTGTTTCATCAATATCGGTTACTACCGCCAGTGGCTTAGCTGAAGGCGTTTTAAGCGCTTCATTCAAACTTATTTTTGCAAAATTATAAGCCTGGTAGCATAAGGCATCATATTCGGCGGAGGATTGTATAAAAAGCGACGACCACAATTTACCGTTGGCCAATAAAGCCGATTCCGGCTGATTATTTACTACCGGTTTTGGAACATAACATGCACTGAGTGCAGCTACAGACAAGAAAAAGAACAATCTTCTCATATTGAACTAATTGTAATTTGCAGATATGCAAATATCTGAAAAAAATCAATTAGTTATTCAATACGCCTTCTTCCAGCTCAGTTATTATTTGCTCCTGATGCGCCGTTATCCATTCGGGTAAAACCTGAGAAGAGGTTAACTCCCATTCATTATTCTCATCCCTGTTTAATCGAAAAAACAAACGATTCCCTCTTTCATCTGCTGTATCCGCATCAAAAACATAATTGCCTGCATTATTATTCTTTCTGAAATTAAATTCTCTTAATCGCCCACTGATTTTTATCAATCTCGAAAAATGTATAATCTTCTTAAAGTTGTTATTCATAATTGTTTTCATAAATAGTTCAAGGTAATTTTCATACAGCAATTATTGTGCTACAATTAAATATTTTGAAATAAAATTATCAGAAAATAGCAAACCGGCGCCAAAATCATCAATCCATCAAGCACAAAATAAAAAAGATAGGCATTAGTTGATTTTATTGCTTTCGGATACAGCCGGTAAGTTATAATGCTGGGGATCAGGAAGGTTATATATATTAAAAAATTATCCATTTTAACAAAAAAGGCCAGTGCTGAGGTTAAAAGATGGAGCAATATAAAAACATTAAATATCCTCCTAATGGTTTTTGCCGGCAACAGTGTTACAATGCTCTTTATTCCGGTAATTCTGTCAGCCCGCTTGTCCCTAATGTCAAACAATATACAAATAGGGAAAATGAGTGTAAATCTATGAATAGAAAAAACAGTGTTGAGCCAGGTCCATTCAGCAGAGGTAATAAGCATGGGTAAGATAGCGGTAGCATAAGTCCAAACTAATGTGAGTAAAAAGGTTTTCCCAATTATATGCTTTTCAAGTTGTTTAAATATGGAGTGGGGAAATTTGGGAGCAGTATATAAAAGCGTAAAAAATACCAATGGCAGAAACAAGAGCCAATATGAAATAATTCTCATTCCGAATATCATACCCGCTATGGAAGCAAAAATAAATAACATCCAATGTGTTTTTTTATTGACAGTCAACCATTTAGACCGGGCAACTGTTATCTCTTTGGAAGCATCCGTCAGGTACCAATGAAGATTGTAACTGGCCAAAGTAGCGAAAAACAAGAACCAAAATAAAGCGGGGTTAAGTGTTATTTTGAAAAGATGGCCGGTATAAAAGAGCATTATTACCGTACATAAAGCGATAAAAAGGTTGCTGAAAATAAAAAAATCAAATAATTTTTTAAAAAATGGTAATTTTTGCAAAATTGAATATTTTGTTCAAATTTAGTTATTGATTTTCTAAAGAAAAGAATCAGGTACAAAGAAAAAACGATGAAGGAAATAGCAGAATCCATAGAAGATAGAATTTTTTCAAAGAATATGGACTTTGAGCAATTATCTTTTGAAGTATTTCAATTTCAATATAAAAATAATACGGTTTATCAAAAATATGTTGATATGATTGGCATCGATACAACTAAAATAAACCAAATAAAAGATATTCCTTTTTTACCAATTCAGCTTTTTAAATCGCACAAAATTGCTACTACCTCCTTTCATCCTCAAGCCGTTTTTGAAAGCAGCGGAACCACCGGGTCCATAAACAGCAAGCATTTTGTAAAAAATATTGAATTATATAAAAAAAGTTTTTTACAGTGCTTTTACCAATTTTATGGCAACCCTAAGGATTGGTGCATTATTGGGTTACTGCCCTCCTATCTCGAAAGGCAAAGTTCGTCATTAGTTTTTATGGTGAACCAACTCATTACTGAAAGCAGACATGAGAAAAGCGGTTTTTATCTCAATGAGTTTAAGAAACTTGCGCAAACCTTAAAAATCCTTGAGGCTACCGGTCAAAAAACGTTATTAATAGGAGTTACTTTTGCATTGCTTGATTTTGCAGAACAGTATGCAATGCCCCTAAAAACCACAACTATCATGGAAACGGGGGGTATGAAAGGAAGAAGGGAGGAGATGGTAAGAAGTCAGGTTCATGCCGTTTTGAAGCACTCATTTGGCGTGCAATCGGTACATTCGGAATATGGCATGACAGAGCTACTGTCTCAGGCATATTCTCAAGGAGAAGGAGTTTTTGAAGCGCCACAATGGATGAAAATCCTGATTAGAGATGAAGATGATCCTCTTTCAGTCCATTCAAGCGTTGAAAGCAATAAATTACGAGGAAAAATAAATATTATTGACCTGGCAAATATTTATTCGTGTAGCTTTATTGCCACTGATGATTTGGGATATTTGTACGAAAATGGGGCATTTGAGGTATTAGGGCGTGCCGATAATAGCGATATTCGAGGTTGCAGCCAGTTGGTTTTGTAGCGATTAAGAGGTTTTTTCACTATTTATTCAAAAAAATTTTTGTCAGTAGAAATACACACCCTATATTTGCACTCCCAATTTGAAACGGATCGGTAGTTCAGTTGGTTAGAATGCCGCCCTGTCACGGCGGAGGTCGCGGGTTCGAGTCCCGTCCGGTCCGCAGAAAGTCTCTTGAAAAGGAGGCTTTTTTGTTTTAGGCAAAATGGTAAGCGTTTTCGAGTCCTCCGATGACTATCGGAGACCGCAGAAAGTCTCTTGAAAAGGAGGCTTTTTTGTTTTAGGCAAAATGGTAAGCGTTTTCGAGTCCTCCGATGAATATCGGAGACCGCAGAAAGTCTCTTGATAAGGAGACTTTTTTGTTTTGGGTAAAATGGTAAGCCTTTTCGAGTCCTCCGATGAATATCGGAGACCGCAAAAAGTCTCCTGAAAAGGAGGCTTTTTTGTTTTAGGCAAAACGGTAAGCCTTTTCGAGTCCTCCGATGAATATCGGAGACCGCAGAAAGTCTCTTGAAAAGGAGGCTTTTTTGTTTTGTGTAAAGTCCTCAATCAGTTTCCAAAAAATAATATAGAAAAAAAAACCTCCTGCAACACAGGAGGCTCAAAATTATTGTTCAGTTTTTGAATATTAACCAACCGGTTCCAAATACTGGGAATAAGCATATCCTTCTTCTCCGTCATCTGTGCGAACAGAAGACCATAAGTCGTTTGCCTGGCTTATCAGGGTGATAATTTCACCATGTGCAGCCTTGCCAACGATTGGCTGGTCGGTACCCGGCCCTTTACGAATATTCAGATTGCTTTCCTTTGTCGCAACCCGAACTTTGGTTCCGGCTTCCATTTTTGCATTTACATTTAAAATCAAATCCCCTCCGGTAAAATTAGGATCAATCTGACCGTAAATGTCCCAAAGTTGGTCTTTAACAGCGCCACTTGGGGCATCGCCATCAATGTAAAGAACACCGTCTTGTTCTCTTACTGCCAGGTTTGCAACTCCGGCAGCTTTTGCGGCATCTACCAATGCCTGATATTTTTCCTGAAGTGCCATTTTATTGTTCTCCTTTTTTTATTTAACTGTTAATTGATTATCTACTTTTTTAGGTTTGGTTGCATTTACCTTTTGCATTAGCTTAGGCAAGTCAGCTTTTTTAATTTCACCGGTTAATGTAACAATACCATCAGCTACCGCAGCCGTTACAGTGGGATTATCTTTAATAGCTTCTTTGATGGCTGTTGTAAGCGGATCGTCAGGCGTAATAACCGGAGGAGGAGGCACAGTAGCATTATTTACCACTGATTTTACACCTTTTACTGCTTTAAGAGCAGCATCAACTGCAGCTTTGGCAGCATCGTCTTTTACATCACCCGTAATGGTAACCACACCTTCCTGCACATCAGCCGCAAGACCTGCTAAATCAGGATTTGCCTTTAGTGCAGTTTCTACTGCGGTTTTTACATCAGCATCACTTACTTTACTTTTACATGCCGTAAAGGAAAATGCAAATGTTACAATGGCAATAATAGCCAGAAATTTTTTCATTTGATTTGATTTTTTTTGAATAAATAATTTTAACCAAACGAATATAGATAGTTTTTTATAAACTTTGGTTGCATTACAGTAAAATATTTCAATATTGGTAAAGCTTGAATTTCGAAATCAAAAAATATTGATTACAATCAACAAAAATCTCATTGCGGGCTTTTTTCTTCCAATTCCATAATCTTCAGGAAGATTTCCTCATATTTTTTTTCCAGATTTGATGACAAGTCCAGGGCAGATTTGTAATCCTTTTCCAATTGTAAAAACTGCTCCTTATTTGCATAAATAACAGGATTAGCCAAATCTTTTTCAAAAACCTGAATTTTCTGCTTTATCAGGTTTAATTCTTCTTCCACCTTTGCAAAGAGTTTCTGCTGCTTCTGCATTTCCTTTTTCAACTCTTTATTGATGGGTGTGTTTTTCATATTTCTATCCATCGTTCCATTTGCCTTCTCAGCCTTTACCTCAGCCTCAGCCTTATCTTTTTCCTCAACCTTAACCTCAGCCTTATTCTCTCCCTTTGCCTCTCCCCTCTCCATTCGCTCTTTCCAAACTACCCATTCATCATAGCTGCCCTTAAATTCCTTTATTTCCTGATCAACAATTTCCCAGATTTTATTGGCTGTTTTAGAGATAAAATAACGGTCGTGGCTCACTAATATCAAGGTGCCTTCATATTTGTTTAAGGCTTCAATCAACAGGTCGCAACTGTGCATGTCTAAGTGGTTAGTTGGCTCATCAAGCATCAGAAAATTGGCTTTGCTCACAATAGTTTTAGCCAATGCTACTCTTGCTTTTTCTCCTCCGCTAAGCACTCTGATCTTCTTATCGGCATCATCGCCACTAAAGAGAAAACATCCCAGAAGGCTCCTCAGCTCCAGTTCGGTCATCTGGCTGCCACATTCCTTCATTTCATCCAGAATGGTATTATTGATATTCAATGCCTCTAACTGATGCTGCGCATAAAAACTTTCCTCTACATTATGCCCCCATTTTCTTTCACCCGTATAATTATCTGAATCGGCAATTATTCTCAAGAGTGTTGATTTCCCTTTACCATTGGCGCCAATTAGAGCAATTTTATCGCCACGGTTAATCTCTGCCTTTGCATTTTTCAAAATCACATTATCGCCAAACGCTTTTGACAAATGATTAAGTTCGACCAATACTCTGCCCGGCACTTTATCCACCCTGAAATTGATTCTGATATTTGGCCTTTCTACATTTACATCCTCTATTCTATCCAATTTTTCAAGCCTTTTCAAAGCGCTTTGCGCCTGAGCAGCCTTGGTGGCCTTAGCCCTGAAGCGCTCTACAAACCGCTCCTGCTGGCGAATATATTCCTGCTGATTTTCATAGGCTTTTTGCTGAAGATCAATCCTTATGGCTTTTTCTTTTTCGTAAAAGTCAAAGTTACCGTTATAAATGTGCAGTTCTTTTTGATATAGTTCCACAATTTTGGTTACCATCCTGTTCAAAAAATATTTGTCGTGGCTCACTATAACCACTGCTCCCTGATAGTGTTGTAAATATTTCTCTAACCATTCGATTGAAGGAAGATCAAGGTGGTTGGTAGGCTCATCCAGTAGCAATAAATCAGGCTGCGCCAAAATCATTTTTGCAAGCAACACCCTCATCCGCCAGCCACCGCTAAACTCTTTGTAAGGTCTCTTTAAATCGCTGTTGGCAAAACCCAGCCCTTGCAATACCTCCTCTGTTTTGTGATGAATATTATATCCGCCAAGTGTTTCCAGCTCATGCAGCTTATCAGAGTAGTCGTGTAAAAGTTTCTCAGTATTATTATTTTCAAGCTCCTTTCCCAATACTTCAATTTCCTGTTCAAGCGCCAATATTTTTTCAAATGCGCCAAGAGCAACCTCCAAAATTGAATCATTGGTATCAAAACTCAACAAATCCTGATGCAGATAACCAATGGTAGTTTCCCTGCTCTTTTCTACGGTACCCGAACTTGGAGAAAACCCTCCTGTCAAAAGTTTTAAAATGGTGGATTTCCCTGTTCCATTATAGCCAATCAAACCTATACGTTCGTTGGGTTGGATATGCCAGGTAGCGTTTTTTATCAACGTTCTTGCACCAAATTCAAATGTAACATTTTGCAAACCTGCCAGCATATTAAAAATTTATTGTTATTTTTGCCTGATTAGAACCTGCAAATTTAAGAATTACAGGTTAGCAAAATCACAGAAAAAGGAATGAAGCGGTTTTTAATTATATTGTTGGTCTTAGTTGGAGGTTTTTTTATTTATAAAAACTATTTTAAGAAAAAAGATACTCCACGTGAAAAACCGGTACCTTTAACCGTGAGCAAACACAGTGAAGGCTTCAATCAGTCAGTGAATGAAATTCTTACCAATTATTATTCAATGGTTGACGGCTTTGTAAACTGGGATTCGGCAGAAGTAAACAAAAATGCATTATCTCTGCAACAAGCTCTTTTACATTTTAAGGCTGATGATCTGGGGAAAGATACCGCCATCTATCAAACAGTGATATTTCCATGGGATAATTCAAAAAATAGTGTTTCTGAAATCATTTCTGCCGGTGACTGGCATCAAAAGAGAAAGGCTTTACAGGATTTGTCGGAAAATCTCAGAATGATATTGATTACAGTGAAGTATGACAGAGCCATTTCTTACTGGCAGGAATGTCCGATGGCATTTGGCGAAGGCCAGAGCGGCAACTGGCTTAGTGATAAAGAAACTATCGTAAATCCATATTTAGGGAAAAAAGATCCGCAACATGGCGATAATATGCTAAATTGTGGTGAAACAAAATCCGTAATTGATTTTACCAAAGAAGATTCAACCGAAGTGAAAAAGCCATAAAATATTGTCTTCGTAGCTCAGTTGGTAGAGCAGCTGACTCTTAATCAGCGGGCCTAGGGTTCGAGTCCCTACGAGGACACTAAAAATCAAGCAGTTATGAAGTTTACTCATAGCTGCTTTTTTCATTTGAGACATATTTTGAGACATCCTAACATGTTGATAAATAATTCTAATTATTTTCTCAGGTTTGATGCTTTTCGTAACTTTCATTCCAATAGTAAACGATTAATGCTAATCATAAATGAAAGTCAGCAGCGACATAATCAAACGGCTAAACAAAAGCTACATTATCGAAGTCCCTGTCCGGGTAAGTGTTCACCCTGATTCCAGAGGGATTTTAGGCAATCATTCCCTTTTTATAAAAAATGCTATCGCCAGAGGTAGTTGTCTTACCCTTCATAATATTACTTTCAATTTACTACCGGATAAATTTTGGAACCCTGATACCTTTGAAGAACATTGCAAATATGTTTTCTTTACATTTCAGAAAAGCTTTTTTAAAAAGATTATTACACGACTATCTTCTTGCCAGCATTCCGAACTAATTTTTTTCCTTGAGACACTTACACATATTAATGCCCCATATTCTGATGTAATAAATCATCCTACTGATCCTTACTTATATTTCTGTGGAAAGAAATTACAGAGTTTGAAAAAATCCGGCCACTTGGAAGAAGCATTTGCAATTGATGCTGAAAATCGCGAACTGCTCAAACAAGCAATTCAAGCTCTCATAAAAAAAGATGACTTGGGTATTCAATCAGAAACATTAACAGGAAATAACCCCTTTACCAGTCTCTTAAAGGCTCTTAAAGGTGCAAAAGAAAACACCCTTAAACAAATACAACTATATTTAGATAGAGCGGAACTTCGTCACGACCTTTTCAAACAAGCTTCCAAAACAAAAGGTAACAAAAATCAGATCGGCTTTAATGCAATGGTAGCTGCTATGATAACAATATTTAAAGATTTAGGATACTTTGAAGAAAGTCATTCTTTCGATACAATTTTGGATGCTTATCTGGAGCAGACAGGTAATCAAATCGGCAATCTGGGAGATTTTAAAAATAACTATCGAAACAAACACCTTTTTGATAAGTACAAAAGAGAGCTTTTGGAACTAAACATTCCACGCTTCATAAAATAGTTTCTGCTTTACCTGCTTTTCCTTCTGCTTTGCTTGCTTTCGCTTTCAGCAGAAGATAATGTTGCATCAATTATCAATAATTAAAAATAATTGACATGACATTACAAAATCCATTTGAAGTAATCCTTGATAAGCTGGACAAACTACAGTCAACAGTAAATGATTACGCTTTAGCAAATCAAAAAGCAGAAAAGACACCCCGGAGCCAAGAAAACGATTTTCTTACCCTCCCTGAGATCGCCATTATTCTTAAAAAGCCAGTTGGCACTGTTCGCGGATACGTCCACTCCAAGGGCCTTCCGGCCAAAAAGATGGGCAAAGGCTACCTGATTAATAAGCTGGAGTTCAATAAATGGCTAGCCCGCTGGCAGGCTGAAAATCCGCAAGACGAAATTATTCCTTCAGCAGGATATGCTCAGATGCTAGATCACCGCAGAAAATACGGCAGGTCATAAATTTTAATAATCCATAAGAAATAATTTATGACTTACTACCGTATTGGAACTACCTATTACAAATTGGTGATGAAGCCGCTGGTATCAGGCGACACTACAGAAGTATTATTGAACTGGACGAGTGAGGCAATCAAACAGGATCACGGAAAAGAGTTTCTGTCAACGATAGAAAAGTTCGATGGCTTTTGCCTGATCCCTTCACACCTGGATTACAAAAGAAGGATTGGCAACTTTTACAATCAGTATTCACCTTTTGGGCACAATCCGGACGGCAGTTCCAACAAAAAACATGACACGATCCTCGGGTACCTAACGCATATTTTCGGGGAACAGTTAGAACTCGGGCTTGATTACTTCAAAATCCTGCTGGAATATCCCGCACAGGTATTGCCGGTGCTATGTCTGGTCAATAAAGAAAGAAATACTGGCAAATCCACGTTCCTGTATTTGCTCAAAGATATTTTCGGCAACAATGTAATCATTAACCGGAACGAAGACCTGCGTTCAAATTTTAATTCGGATTGGGCGCAAAAACTTGTTGTGGCTTTTGAGGAAGCGTTGCTGGACAAAAAGGATGATTCAGAAAAAATAAAAAATTTGGCTACTGCCAAATATTATAAAATCGAAGCTAAAGGAGTTGACCGGTTTGAAACAGAATTTTTCGGCAAGGTTGTCCTGACCAGTAATAACGAAGACAACTTCATTATTATGGATAATGAGGAGAACCGTTATTGGGTAAGAAAAGTCCCCATCATAAAGAATGATGCAGAAGACACTGCCATCCGGGAAAAGATGAAAGAAGAAATCCCATCTTTCCTTCATTTTTTAATCACCCGGAAATTTTCCGTACCCAAGAAAACAAGAATGTGGTTTACGAAAGAGCAGATCAAAACAGATGCTTTGGAAAGAGTGAAGCAGGCAAACAGAAACCGGGTAGAGGCAGACCTTGCTCAGGTTTTGTTAGTTATCCATGATACAAGAGAAGAATCGATTGATGAAATTCAGTTTACACTTTCTGATGCGCATGAGTGGTTAAAGAATAAAATCAACCGAAACTATGACGTGGCGGCTGTCAAGCGGGTAATCCAACAAGAATGGAACCTGCACCCAACGAACAACGCCTTCAACTACACCCAGTACCGGATAGGTTTTGATGGTGTAGTTTACTCTCCCGGCGAGAAAGCGAAGGGCAGATTTTATACCATTTCCAAAAAGACGGTGCTGGAGCTGAATAATATTGTTGATCCTGTTGATGATACATAATAATACATTGATTTATAAATATATCTGTGATCAACAAAATCATCAACAGGCAATCAACAAAAAGAAATTGTTGTTTTGACGATGTTGCGATTTTAAGAGTGTTGATGGATAGTTGACGCTGTAATACTTACCCACGTTGCGTTTCAACAAAGCAACAGAATCAACAGTGGTTTAGCCCCTCTTCTTCAGATATGTGTTTTTTAGGCAAGACAGTTTATTTCAATAACAGGTTTGTGCAGCAGTTCATTTCATTTCCTGCTGACACAAAAGAAAAAAGATTTACTATGAACATTAAAGATTTAAAGTCAATTCAGATTACTGATCTACTCGAACAGTTAGGTCACAAACCCGATAAAATCCGCGACAAAGAATATTGGTATAAAAGTCCGTTCAGAAAAGAAAGTACCGCTTCGTTTAAAGTAAATACCGCCATTAACACTTGGTTTGATATGGCTGAATGGAAAGGCGGTAACATCGTGGATTTGGCTATACGATTGTTTAATGAACCCGATTTATCAAAGCTTCTCAACAAAATAGAAAACCATTTTTCTTTTTTGCGCCAGCAATTACTATCTCAAAAATCAAAAGTACAAGAATCAAAAGTACAAGAATCAAAAAAAGAATCTCCAAACGAATCTAAAATAGAAATCATAAAGATTGGTCAGCTACAAAACCAAGCCTTGCTTGATTATATAGCTTCCCGTTTTATTGACGACACAATTGCTGCGCAATACTGTCGGGAAGTTCATTATAAAGTTGAAGACAAGCCATATCATGCTATCGGTTTTAAAAATGACTCCAGTGGTTATGAACTCCGGAACAAATATTTTAAAGGAGCTTACCGCCCCAAAGATTTTACTTTTATCGATAAAGGAAGGCCTGAGCTGGCCGTTGTGGAAGGCTTCTTTGATTTTCTGACCTTACAAACCAATTGGTCGTTACTGACAAAAAGTACAAATTTTCTCGTTCTTAATTCCCTCGCGCTTTTTGAAAAAGCATTGCCTTTAATGAAACAACATGAAAAGGTTTATCTAATGCTGGACCATGATGAGCAAGGTGGCAGTACAACGTCAATGGCAATAAAAATATCTCCAAAATTTGAAGACATGTCTCACCTCTATAACGGTCATAAGGACGTTAATGAGTGGCATATAAAAAGAGAAGAACAATTTCTGCAAAGGTGCTCCCGTGGGATGGGTATGTAATCTAGAACAGGAGCCAGCTATGTTCTCGTAGGCTCGTAACCTCACCTACTTCGAACATGCCGGCTTCATTCATCCCGCCCCAGGCGGGATTCATGAAGTTTAAAAACAGATTTTTCTATGAAAGCAATAATAACAACAAATAAGACGATACAAATGAAAACGATTTTGAGTGTAAGAATCGAGCAATGCATAAACATGGATAATAATGAAAAGAAATGCACAATCTTGAAGAATGTTGAACAATAATGAATAAAAACAGACCTGAAACATGAACAGATTTGAACAATAATGCATAATAATTTTTCCGGCCCGGCAACAGTCGAAAATACCACTATTGAAAGCCACTCTTTTGCGCCGGAAATGAATTAAAAGACAATTTACTTTTCATTTACGGTTGCCTACAGTTGCTTCTATAATAAATAAATCGCGCATTTTCAATTTACGAAATGAGTACTCGCAACATACAAAAAAATAAAGGCGGCCGTCCCAAAAAACCTGATCCCAGAACCAGGAGGCTGAATGTTGCGTGTACCGACCAGGAACAAAATATTATTGCAGCAAAAGCAAATGCAGTTGGGCTGACTGTTTCTGAATACCTGAGATCATCAGGACTCAACAGCCATATTGACGTAAGGAAAAAGAAACTACCTAACGAGGTTTTAGAATTTACGGGGAGGATAAATAACATTGCTTCTAACATAAATCAGTTGGCAAAACTGAATAATGCGGGACAAAATTTTACTCATCATGAAAGAGAAACCATGAGGAATCTTGCTCAGGTTTTGTTTGAATTAACCGAAAAAATAAAAGCTTATTTACAATGATCGGAAAAGTGATGATAGGAAAATCTTTTGGCGGCTGTATCGCTTATTGCCTGGAAGATAAAAAGATGAAAGGCAATGAGCAGGAACCTTTGATGCATAATCGTGCCACAGTATTAAAAATGAATAATTGCTTTGGCAACAAAGAGCAGCTGATCAAACAGTTTAAAGAAGTGAAATATCTCAATCCAAAGTTGTCAAAGCCGGTCATACATATCACTCTGGGATTAGCACCCGGTGAGTTTTTAGAGGAAGGACAATTAATCGAAATAGCGGAACATTGTGCAGAACAATTTGGGTTTACGGATAATCAATATCTGGCGGTGGAGCATAGAGACACCGATCATCAGCACATACATATTGTAGCAAATCGTATTGGATTTAGCGGCAAAACGAACGTAAACGATAGCAACTGCTATAAAAAGGTGGCGAACTTCTGCAGAAGGATGGAAAAAAAATACGATCTGCAAAAAGTGCTGAGCCCCAAAAAGTTTTTGCCAAAAGAATTACGGGAACTGCCAAGACACGATACACGAAAATTACAGATGAAGGAAATCCTTAGTTCAATATTATCGTTATCCAAAAGCCTGGATGAATTTATCAATGCGGCACAGAACAATAAAATCAAAGTGATTAAAAGTAGGGGTATATCATTTATCGACGGTAGGGGCGTGAAAGTGAAAGGAAGTGAAATCAACCTTAGCCTGCAAACCATCGAAAATCAAATAATGCGGAATAATCGGATGCAAGTAGAAACGGAGTTTGTGGATTTAGGACACAGGAAGTGGCAGATGAAGTTATAAGAAGTATGAAAGATGAAATTGCTACTTAAATCTTTCTTTGTAGGCTGTTGGTGTTTCGTTTGTAATTTTTTTAAAGGCTGTCGAAAAATAGGATGGCGTTGAGAAGCCGGTTTTATATGCAATTTCAGAAACGGACAAATCTTCGTTTTGAAGATAATGCTTTGCACGTTGCATACGCATTTTTAAAATATAATCGTTTATGCTAATATCTAATGCAATCTTAGCCTTACGATATAGTTGAATTTTTGACATACTCATTTCACGGCATATATCATCAATTGAAAAGTCTTCGTTAGAGATGTTTTTTTCAATGATTGCACTAAGCGTTTTAAGGAAAACTTTGTCTGATTTTTTCGCTGTACCTCCGGTAATTTCTTTTGGAATTTCCGCAGTAAAATGATCTTTTAATTTTGTCCTGTTCTCTAACAAGCTGAGCATTGTTTCTTCTACAATTTCTATATTAAATGGTTTGGTGATGTAAGCATCTGCTTTAGCTTTTATCCCCTCCAGTTTACTTTCCTCACTTGTTTTGGCAGTTAATAATATTACAGGAATATGTTCGGTACGAATGTCATTTTTTAAATAGCGCGTTAATTCAATACCGTCTTTTTTAGGTAAAACAACATCGCAAATAATAATATCAGGCATGTTTTCAAATACCATTATAATGCCTTCGGCGCCATCATGCGCTGTTAATATATTATAGGAGTGGACAAAACGTTGTGATAGAAAATCACGTAAGTCTTCATTATCTTCTATAATCAATAATGTATGCTCCTTTAGTTTTGCATCTTGCTGCTCATCAAAATTTTTCTTTTTTCGATTTTCTCTTTCCGAAAATCCGTCAATCCAATCTGCAGACCTGCTTTTGTATTGATCATGGGTGCTATTCAAAAAATCAGGGTTAAAATGCTCTTTCGAAAGTTGCAGCCTTATAGTAAATGTTGAGCCTTTATGTTTCTCGCTTTTTACAGATATGTTGCCATGATGCAGATCGATAATTTCTTTAGACAAGGTTAGCCCCAACCCGCTTCCGCTGATATTGCCGGCGTATTCGCCCGAGTAAAAACGCTCAAATAATTGGCTTTTTTCATCCTCACCCATACCGCGCCCGGAGTCCTGCACCTGTATTACCGCTTCTTTTTTAGCCTTATCTTTTTCAAGCGTAATGTATACAAAGCCAAAATCGCTAGTGAATTTTATCGCATTCGAAATAATATTAAAAAACACCTTTTCCATTTTTTCTGCATCTACCCAGGTTTTTAATTGCGATTCCTTAGTAATCAACCTGCAATCTATATTATGTTGTTTTGCAAATCCGCTAAACGTATCAATCACATCATTTAGCAACAAAACCAAATCAGTTTCCGTAACCCTAAGGTTCATTTTATTCAGTTCAATTTTTCTGAAATCCATTAGCTGATTTACTAACAACAACAATTTACCGGCATTTCTTTTGACAATGGAGAACTGGGCTTTTGTGCTTTCAGAAAGTTTTGGGTTGGCAAGCGCTTCTTCCGTTGGCGCTATTATTAATGTAAGCGGCGTTTTTATCTCGTGCGAGATGTTGGTGAAAAAATTTAGTTTTTCTTCATTAGCCTGCCGGGCTTTGTCAGCCATTTCAATAATTTGATTGCTCTGGGCTGTAATTTCATCATTCTGAACTTGCAGGATTTTATTAGCCGCTACAATTTTTTTTCTTAAATAAAGCAGAAGCCCCGCAAGAGCAACTAATAAAGAGAGCGATGCAAGTAAAAAAATAATCAGGTTTCTTTGTGTATTAAAGGTTTTTGTTTGTTTTTCGATGAGTTGTTGTTGGCGTACAATGTTTTTTTGCTGTGAGTTGATTTTGCTGATTTGTTGTTGCAGCATCACAATGTTGCTGCTGTCTACCATAATAGTTTTTAGTAAATTTTTTCTGGGTACATTTTCGTTGTTTAGTAACTGATGAGCGGTTCTGATAGCTTCTGCACCACCATTGGGATAAAGAACAGATGCTAACAATGTTTTATCTTCTATCCATTTAGGGCCGGTGCCCGGTAATGCATCTACACCAATAAATTGAATGTGGTTGATTCCTGCTTTACGACAAATTTCAGATGCGGTTTTAGCTGTAACATCGTTATGTGCGAATATCAGTTGCACATTCTGCAGTTCGTTCAGAACAGGCGTTAACTCTTTTTCAACGCCGTCGGCCAGCCAATTGCCATTGATTATCTTTTGGATTTTCAGTTTCGGGTAAGCATTAATTGCATCAGCAAAACCTCTTTCTCTTTCTTTTGCGGGTGTAGAGGTAGGTAGCCCGGTTATTTCAACAATATTACCAGTTTGGTTTAAATAGTTTGCTGCATAAGTACCAGCAATCAGGCCAACTTCATAATTATCGGCGCTTATATAACTATTATAGGCATCGCTGTTGATGTTTCTGTCTACTGTCACAATCTTTACGCCATTTTTATAAGCTTCTTCAATGACAGCGGTAAGAGGCTGTGCCTCGTAAGGGGAAACGATCAGCACATCAATTTTTTCTGCCAGCAATTCCCTGATCTGTTCAACCTGTTTTTGACTATTGTAATCAGCCTGCTTGTAAATAGCCTCCATTTCAGGATAAAAAACCAGCTCCCGGTCAATATTTTCCTTCATTTCCTTTCGCCAGGCATCCGTATCACCTAATTGTGAAATACCTATTTTGTATTTGACATTTTCCTTTTTACATGCACAAAAGGCTAATACAAATAGTGTAAAAAATAAATAGAATAGTCTTTTCATAATTTTTTTGACAAACAATTGTTCATTTAACGATTTCAAAGCTCTTGTTTTTTATCTGAATTTGATTCAAAATTAAAAGGGATTGATACAATTTTAAAACATTTATATTTTAATGAAATTTCAGAACAAGCTTATTTATTTGATTATCATTAGGTTAAAGCGGCGCTTAGAGTAATTTAATTTCTAAAATTCTTTGTCAATTAAACGAACTATTTACACGATGCCCAACAGGTAGTTTTGACCCGTTAAAATTTTATAACGATTCAAACAAGATTGCAAATGTCAAACAAATTATTCTTTTGGAGCCTGGTGGTTGCTTTAGGCGGTTTTCTTTTCGGCTTTGATACCGCAGTAATATCAGGTGCTGAAAAATCTATTCAAAGCTATTGGCAGTTGAGTTCTTTTGAACATGGGCTCACCATGTCCATAGCTTTATTTGGAACCGTAATTGGCGCTGCGTTGGGGAGCATTCCTTCTGACAGGATAGGCCGTAAAAAAACTCTTATTTTTATTGCAGTACTGTTCTTAGTATCATCTGTTTTTACAGCCATAGCAACAAACTGGTACGTGTTTTTGCTGTTTCGCTTTATAGGCGGGCTTGGCGTTGGGGCTTCATCAGTAACTGCGCCGGTTTATATTTCCGAAATATCATCCGCCAAAAACAGAGGGAGATTGGTTGCTATGTTCCAATTCAATGTAGTATTCGGTATCCTTGTTTCTTATCTATCTAACTATTTAATTGGAATTTCAGGTGGTGAACATTCCTGGCGGTTCATGTTGGGTATTATGGTTGTACCATCTTTGTTGTTTTTTATACTTTTACGATTTGTGCCCGAAAGCCCCAGATGGCTGATATTAAAACGAGGAAAGGTTGATGAAGCAAAGAAAACACTGGCAATAATTGATCCTCAGGGATACGAGCAGGAAGTTGAAACCATTTTACAGCACGATGCTAAATCTAAGGGTGCAAAAAAAGAAAATCTTTTTTCAGGAAAGTATAAGCTGCCGATTTTTTTGGCGGTAACCTTCGCTGTATTCAACCAGGTTTCGGGTATTAACGCCATCATTTATTATGCACCACGAATTTTTGAATCTTCAGGGCTGGGTACAGATTCGTCCCTGCTTTCAAGTGTGGCAATTGGCGGAGTAAACTTTTTATTTACATTGTTTGCTTTAACCTTGATTGATAAATTCGGCAGAAGAAAATTAATGCTGATAGGTACGATTGGACTGATTGCTTCCCTGGGAATTGTAGCCTACCTGTTTTCAGCAAAAGAATCTAACCCGATGGCAATCGTTTTCTTGCTGCTTGCTTATATCGCCTTCTTCGCCATGTCGCAGGGAGCCTGCATTTGGGTGTTTATTTCAGAAATATTTCCTAACAGCGTACGGGCAAAGGGCCAAACGCTTGGCAGCCTTACACATTGGGTAATGGCTACTATCATCACGTTTGTGTTTCCGGTAATTAGTGAGAGCCTGGGCGAAGGAGTTATATTTTCTTTTTTCTGTGTGATGATGGTGTTACAACTCTTCTTCGTAATAAAATATATGCCTGAAACAAAAGGGCGATCTCTTGAAGAACTGGAAACCAATCTTGTTTTACACTAAATCATTTTTGCTTTATGAACTTTAAATTCGTTTGCTTCGGCGAAGTATTGTTTGATGTGCTGCCTACAGAGGTAAAAGCTGGCGGTGCACCCATGAATGTCGCCTATCATCTTGGCCAGCTTGGTAATAGAACAACTATCATTTCAAAGCTAGGTAACGATGTGCGCGGTAGGGAATTAACCTCCATTCTGAAAGAAAAAAATATCAACCTCGATTATCTTCAAATTGACCCCGATCACGATACGAGCGTAGTGCTTGCAACACCCAATGAGCAGGGCGATATGAAATACGAAATTGTTGAGAATGTGGCCTGGGATTTCATTGAGTTGAAACAAAATTATGAATCGTTGATTAAAAATGCAGGGTACTTCATTTTCGGTAGCCTTGTCACCCGTAGCCATGTTTCAAGAAGCACATTGTTTAATTTACTGGATGTGCCCTGTAAACGTGTGTTTGACATTAATCTCCGTGCTCCTTTCATCAATCAAAAAAGTATTGAATACCAATTAAACAAAACCGATATTTTAAAAATGAACGAAGAAGAGCTGGACCTTGTTTCAAGCTGGTATGTTCAGTTTAATACTATTGAAGACAAGGTGCGATTTCTTCAAAATAAATTTCAGATAACCACGCTGATTGTTACCCGTGGTGCGAAAGGTGCTGTAGTGAATCAGCAGCATTCATTTTATTATCACGATGGATTTAAAGTAACTGTTGCAGATACAATTGGTAGCGGCGACAGTTTTCTCGCGGGCTTTCTTTCAGAGCTGATAAAGGGCAATGCGGTAGAAGAAGCGCTTGACTTTGCCTGTTGTCTTGGCGCTTTCGTTGCAACAAAAGCAGGTGGGTGCCCCGATTATACAATAGATGAAATTAAAAAATTACAATCTATTCTACATTAAGAATTTTCTAAACTTTAATAACATGAACATTTATTCACGCTTAAAAAAAAGAAAAATGAGAAGACTATTATTTCTGGTCTCATTCTTTCTGCTTGCCACGATTGCTAATGCACAGCAGAGGACTATTTCAGGTACGGTTACCAATAAAACCGATAATTTGCCTCTTGCAGGGGCTACTGTTACCTCTCCAAAACTTTCAGTTGCAACAAATGCAGACGGTAAATTTAGTCTTTCTGCTAACACGGGTGAGACACTTACTATTACCTACATTGGTATGAGAACGCAATCTGTAAAAGTGGGTAACGAATCTGAAATTACTATTCAGATGGAGCCTGGCGTTGTTGAAGGTGATCAGGTTGTGGTAGTAGGTTATCAAACTCAACGAAAAGCAGATTTGACGGGAGCTGTAACGGTCGTTGATATGGACGACATCAACAAATTACCCAATAATAATCCTATACAGGCACTGCAAGGCCGAATACCTGGAATGATTGTTTATACAGATGGCTCGCCAAGCGGCTCAAATGTGAATGTTCAAATTCGCGGTGTTGGTTCTATTAATGGCAATGCTCCATTGTATGTAATTGATGGCGTTGCGACTTTTTCAGGTATGCATGAATTAAACCCTAACGACATAGAATCTATACAGGTTTTAAA
Source organism: Chitinophagaceae bacterium (assembly GCA_023957575.1). GTDB lineage: Bacteria > Bacteroidota > Bacteroidia > Chitinophagales > Chitinophagaceae > Niabella. Next base: position 193,910 of record JAMLGU010000002.1, read on the forward strand.
AGATGCAGCTGCTGCAACTATTTATGGTGCAAGGGCTGCAAGTGGAGTAATTATTATCACAACCAAAAAAGCAAAGAGAGGGGTTACATCGGTTACCGCTAATGCGCGGGGCAGCTACTCTTGGTATGGCACTAAAATGCAGGTATTAGATGCCGAAGGCTATGGTCGTGCGGTTTGGCAGGCAAGTGCTAATGACGGTTCCCCTTTAAGCAAATACCTTATTTATAAGTTTGACTACGGCAGAGACGCTAATAACAACTATACGCTAAACAGGATTTTATTGCCGGAATTTGTTGATACTACAACCCGAACCATGCGCACTGCTAATACAAACTGGTTTAATGAAATTTCTCAGCCTGCATATTCTCAAAACTATGATGTCAGCCTGTCTCGTGGGACAGATAAAGGAGGTAGCGTATTTTCCTTAGATTATTTGCATAATCAGGGAATTGTAAGAACAACTGATTTTAAACGTATGACTGCGCGTATCAATTCAGATTATAAGCTCATCAACGATAAATTATGGATCGGTGAAAATTTTTCAGTTAGCAGAACTCAGGAGGTTCAGGATCCGGGCGTTTTAAACCCTGCACTTCAGGCTTTGCCGGTTATACCAGTTCACACGATTGATGGTATTGGTTGGGGCGGCCCTTTTGGAGGTATGAATGATCGTCAAAATCCTGCAAGAATAATTGCGGACAACAAGCAAAATCATTACACATTCATTAGACTATTTGGTAATGCCTTTGCTGACCTCGAAATTTTTAAGAACCTGCATGCAAGAACTAGTGTAGGATTAGATTATGGAAACTTTGACAAGCGCGATATGCAACTAAGTTATGTTTCAGGTTACTTAAATAATCCTGATAACAAAGTTACTATGAGCCATTTTACAACATCGCAGGTAATTTGGACAAACACATTAAACTATAAAAGTGACTGGCTGAAGCACTCACTGGATGCAATAGCCGGACATGAAATTGTAAAGTACAATGGTATGGACTTTGGTGCCAGCCGTATGGGTTTTGCAAGTGAAAATATTGATTATATGTACCTGAATGCAGGTACAGGTTTAAAAGATAATTATGGTGGCGCATCCGAAACACGCCTGATGTCTTACTTCGGAAAAGTAAACTATGTATTTGATAGAAGATACCTGGCATCTGCCACATTACGTTATGATGGTTCTTCAAGATTTGGTAAGAATAATCAATTTGCTTTATTCCCCGCATTCAGTGTGGGTTGGAGGTTGAATAATGAAGACTTCATTAAAGATAATTTCGATTTTATTTCTGATCTGAAATTTAGGTATGGTTGGGGTGTAACCGGTAACCAGGAAAATATTGACGCAACAGCAAACAGAACATTGTATGCAACAAATTACTCCGGTGGTGATCCCACCTGGAGAACTCCCGATGGTACTGCCTATGATTTGAATGGAATGGGGTCAGGAACATTACCTTCAGGATTTCAATTAATTCAAAGAAGTAATGATGACGTAAGATGGGAGTCTATGACGCAATCCAACTTTGGTATTGACTTCGGGTTTCTTAATCAAAAAATTTATGGGTCTGCAGACTATTTCGTAAAGACGACATCAGACATGCTTGTTCGCCCCGCTTATATTGGTGTAATTGGTGAAGGTGGTTATCGTTGGGTGAATGGTGCATCTATGAAGAATAAAGGTTTTGAACTCTTAATTGGGTATAAAGGATTGATTGCATCAACGGTAAATTTTGATGTAACTGCTAATCTCGGTACTTATAGAAACAAAGTAATTTCATTACCTGAATCTGTAGTGAATACATATGGCGGTAACGGAACTACTGATAATATTCTGGGACGCCCGTGGGGATCAGGTTATGGATATGTTGCTGATGGGCTTTTTCGAAATGCTGACGAAGTAGCAAACTCTGCAGAGCAGGGAGCTGGCAAAGGTTTGGGACGCATTCGTTATAAAGACCTGAATGGTGATGGAACTATTGACCAAAAAGATCGTACATGGATATTTAATCCGAATCCTGCATACACTTATGGTTTAAATATAAACCTTGGTTACAAAGGGTTTGACTTTATGGTATTCTTGCAGGGAGTGGGCCCTGTTGACCTGAATGTGTATGATGTAAAGTCAATGACAGATTTCTGGAGTATTAATGAAACAGGATCTAACAAAGGTACCCGCTTATTGGAGGCGTGGTCATCTGCTAATACAAGCTCTTCTATTCCTGCTTTAACATTAACCGACAGAAATAACGAAACCCGTTTTTCAACATATTTTATTGAAAACGGAGCATATATGAAACTTCGCAACATTCAATTAGGATATACATTGCCTTCAAAAATCTCTTCAAAAATCTCCGCTAAAAGCCTGAATGTATATGTGAGCGGACAAAACCTTTTCACTATTAAGTCTAAAAATTTTACCGGTGTTGATCCTGAAACTCCAGCATGGGGTTATCCGATTCCTTCTATGGCAACAGCAGGCGTAAGGCTTACATTCTAATCAATCTAAAAAATAATAAAAGCGTAAATATGAAAAAAATATTTTTAATTATAGCAGTTTCGGCAGTTTTATTAAGCTGTAAGAAAAGTTGGCTTGATGTATCTCCAAAAGGCACGTTAAGCGAAGCGCAAGTTGCTGAGAACCCTGATGGCCTTGTAAATGCCGCCTATGCCTATCTTGGTAATGACCACTACACAACGCCCTGGAGCTTGTGGCCTTATGGTAATGTAAGGTCAGGAGATGCTTACAAAGGTGGCCGCGATGAAGCAGATATACAAGAGTTTCATTTTGGTGAAATTTTCATTAATCAAAGGAGCGATTTAGGAACACTCGATGGTATGTGGTTTCAATTTTATGTAGCCATTTCAAGAGTGAACTCTGCGTTGGCAAACCTGAACGCAAAAACGGATACGGAGTTTCCGGCAAAAAAGCAAAGGATTGCAGAAATGCGTTTCCTGCGTGCACATTGGTATTTCAATCTAAAGATCATGTGGAAATATGTCCCTTATATTGATGAGAATGTAAATTCTAATGATTATGGAAATATCAGCAATCGGGAATTGACAAATGACCAACTGTGGGAGAAAATAGCAACTGATTTACAGTTTGCAGTTGATAATCTTCCGGCATCTCAAACACAGATAGGCAGGCCAAGTAAAATTGCAGCACAGGCATATCTTGCAAAAACAAAATTGTATCAAGCATATGAGCAGGATGAGCAACATAATGTAACCAAGATCAATGCCGATAAATTGAATCAGGTGGTTACTCTTTGCGATGCTGTGATTGCATCTTCTTACAGCCTGGAGCCTGATTTTGCAAACAATTTCATTAATGGTTCTTATGAAAACGGACGCGAGTCAATATTCGCAGTTCAATTTTCAAAAGATGATGGAACCATGTTTGGCCGACTTAATTATGGAGATGTATTAAGTGCGCCACAGGGAATTGGTTGTTGTGATTTTCAAAAACCGAGTCAAAATCTTGCGAATGCTTATAAAACAGGTGTAGATGGTCTTCCCATGTTCAGTACTTTCAATAATGCTGATTTAGACGCAAATGTAAACACGGTCGACCCCAGACTGGATCACACGGTGGCAATGCCCGGCCATATTTGGAAGTATGATCCTAATACGGTTTATCAGGTTAGTTGGAACAGAAGTCCTGATGTGTACGGCACATTCGCTTCACAAAAAGAAAATGTAAAAAGATCAGAATATACACAGCTAGGCCCTTTTTATGCTAATACAAAAAACAAGATTCTTTTAAGGTTAGCTGATGTATTGCTTTGGAAAGCAGAAGCACTGATTGAATTAGGGCGGCATAACGACGCATTGTCTTTAATCAATCAGGTTCGTACAAGAGCAAAAAATAGTACTTCATTATTAAAATTGTCTAATGGAAATTTTGAATCGAATTACAAAATAGAAACTTATCAGCCTGGTGTAAATTGTACCTGGACACAGGATTTTGCAAGGCAAGCTTTGCGCTGGGAAAGAAGGCTGGAATTTGCTATGGAAGGCAACCGCTTTTTTGATTTGGTAAGATGGGGCGTTGCAGATACTTACCTGAATAATTATTTCTCTGTCGAAAAAACAAAGCGAACCTATTTAAAAGATGCAAAGTTTACCAAAAACAGGGATGAGTATTTGCCGATTCCTTACCAGCAGATCCAATTCAGCCATAATCTGTATAAACAAAATCCGGGTTATACGCAATAGTGAATTTAGTCCTATTATCATGGGGATGGTTCCGAACTATGATAATGAGACAATCGTTTTTCGACACGCTCAGGATGACACTTAAAACATTCAAGCAACAATAAAATATTATAAAAATGAAAAGTTTAACAGTGAAATACATGGCAATTGCTATAGCATGTATTTCTATAATCGGTTGCCAAAAGAAGGATTATAGCGCTGATCCTGCAAAGGTCGCAACTATATCTAATCTTCAATATCAACTTAATGGCGATACAGTTTTAATCACATGGTCTCTTCCATCGGGTGCACACGTTTATCCTCTGATTAATACTGGAAGCGGTTCAACCAAGCTTGCGCTCAACTCAACCGCTTACAAATTTGGAATTGTTGAAACTAATAAAGAGTATGGGTTTACAGTAAAATTAGCTGATACTTCTGGTAACCTGTCTTTAGGTGAAACAATCAGGTTTAATCGGGTGGGTGCATCTCCTGTTTCAAACCTCAGCGCTTTACAGGATGAAAAAGATGTGATAGTTAGTTGGACAGCGCCTGCTACTGCGGTAAGTAAGATTCAAATTAAACTAGGCGGCCAGACTGTGGAAGTTGCACCAACTGTAACGTCTTACCGTTTCACTAATATAGCTTTAGGTAGCTATACAATCAGCGCAGTAACAACTAATAGCAGCAACCAGCCATCAAACGCTGTTTACCTGCCTTTCAGGGTAGGTGCAACCGCTGTAGCCTACATCGGTATTTATTCAGATTCCACGGCGTTGTTAAATACTGGCGATGATGACGAAGTGGCTGCCGCGAAATGGTTATTCAGCCAATACGCTACTGCCAGGTACATTTCCTTTGACCAGATTAAAAATGGCTCAATAGATTTAAGCCAGTACCGCGTGCTTTGGTGGAACTATGATTTGGAAACCACAAAGAACCTTCCCGCTATAGCTTTAGATGCGACTGTACTGAATAAAATAGGTACGTTTTATAAAAGTGGCGGCGGATTATTATTGAACCAATTTGCTGTTCAATATTTTTGGAATCTGGGTCGCTTTACACTTCCATATTTTACAGAATATGGAACAGGTGCGGGTTTCAATAATCCTGATGCATGGGGCATTGGTATCAACGTTCGCAAGAAGCATAATTACAGTAACCATCCTTTGTACAAAAATATTAGTTTAACCACACAGAGTGATGGCCGTGTAACATTCCCTACAATTGGTCCGGGTTGGAAAGAAAACCATAATGCAGTAATAATAAGAATTCCGGAATATTATGGTTTACCTAATGATAGCGATGATGCTTTTGCAAAATTCAATGCTGATAATAATACGATGTGGTTAGGCATGTGGGATGGTATTGGTGACTACTTTATGGCCGGCATCATTGAATTACAGCCTAAAGATGCTTTTCTGGGTACAGGCATTTTCATTGGCATCGGTGGTATTGAATGGAACCAAAATGGAAGTACAAATCCGTATCAAAATAATGTTAGACAACTATACAAAAATGCAATTGAGTATTTAAAAACGAAATAGGCATTTCAATACCTTTCCGCCAGTTTATTAGCGGTGGAAAGTTTTTTACTTAAAAAAAATAACAATCATGTGTGGCAGTTCATTTTTAAAAATAGTTCTATTAAGCAGTTGCCTTTATGCCTGCGGCAAAAAGGATAACGGCGGACAAGGCATCATTGAAATCATAAAGGATTCATCTGTCAGTCTTGTCACTTTAACCGAAACAGACTACCGGCCTGCTTATCATTTTACACCCGCACGAAATTGGATGAATGACCCGAACGGTTTGGTTTATAACAATGGTATTTATCATTTATTTTATCAATACAACCCTAATGCGAGCGTATGGGGGCCAATGAATTGGGGGCATGCTACCAGTACTGATTTAATGAACTGGAAAGATGAATCCATTGCCTTAACACCCGATAACCTTGGAACTATTTTTTCCGGTAGTGCGGTAGTAGATGCAAATAATACAACAGGGTTCAAAGATGGTACACAAAACCCTTTGGTGGCAATCTATACAAGCGCAGGAGCAACCCAGCAGCAAAGCATCGCTTATAGTAATGATGGTGGTTTTTCCTGGACAAAATTTAACACCAACCCGGTATTGCCGAATCCCGGTATTGCCGATTTCAGGGATCCAAAAGTTTTTTGGTATGCAGCATCATCTAAGTGGATTATGGTGCTCGCTGTAAACGACCGCATTAAAATTTATTCCTCATTCGATTTAAAAGCATGGACTTTTGAAAGCGATTTTGGCATGAGCTATGGAGCACACGGCGGCGTATGGGAATGTCCTGATCTTTTTCCACTAACCGTTGAAGGCTCAGTTACTACAAAATGGGTGTTGTTGGTAAGCCTTAATGGCGGTCCCAATGGCGGCACAGCTACACAATATTTTGTTGGTGATTTCGACGGAAAGAATTTCACGATTCCCGAAAATAAAACATTGTGGATGGATTATGGAACAGATAATTATGCGGGAGTAACATACAACAATATACCAACGAGTGATGGCAGAAGAATTTTAATAGGTTGGATGAGCAACTGGAATTACGCACAAAATGTTCCTACAACTACATGGAGAAGCACAATGACCATTCCGCGAAAGCTTTCATTGGCAAATATTTCAGGCAATTATATTTTAAAATCTAACCCTGTTGTTGAATATGACCAGTATAAAGCAAACAATTCTGATACGTCTGCAACAGGGCCATTAAAATCGATTAGTACAAAAGATAACAAGATTATAAAAACTGGTTCTTACGAAATAAGTTTCAATGCAGATTTGAATAACAGCACTTCGTTCCTGTTCGCACTCGGTAATCTGAAAGAAAAAATATCCCTGAACTATGATAAAGTGGCTCAAAACCTTGTGGTAGATAGAAGTGGCGCTGGTGTTGATTTTGCCAATCTCTTGGTACAAAAAATCTACTGTCCTTTTATACCCAAAGTAGGGAAAGCATCTAAGTTTCAAATTCTTGTGGATAAAACCTCAATGGAAATCTTTGTGGATGATGGAGAGAGGGTTATCACAACAATATTCTTTCCGAAATATCAATATGATCAGTTAAAAATTGAAGGCGATGGAACGATGTCTTTACTTAGTAATTTTAGTTTGAAAGGTATCTCCAGAACCGTTAACAGATAAGGGGTTTAATAAAAATAAGTTTGATACATGAAAACGAAAATAATAATGACGTATTACTTAAAATTTCTTATGATCATTTTCACGTTTTTCGTTGGATGTTGCTTATGTGCTAACTCACAGGTTGGAAAACTTCCGCCCTTTCAAATGATGCAGGTAAACAACAAGCTATTCAAGGCGCAAAACTTACCAATGGGCAAACCCATTCTGATTGTGTATTTTTCTCCTGAATGTGATCGTTGCGAAATTTTTACAAAAGAGTTGGTAGAAAAGGTATCAGCTTTAAAGAACACTTCTATTGCAATGGTTACTTACTACCCTGTAGAAAATGTAAGTCGATTTGTGAATAAGTTTTCATTAAATAGGTTTGCTAATATTTATGTAGGCACAGAAGGAGATAGTCTTTTTCTACGCGGATATTATAAAATAATAGAATTGCCCTTCGCTGCACTTTATACAAAGAACGGAGGCTTTGTAAAATCTTATTCTAAGAATATACATTTGAACAATATCATTAATATTATACAAAAAATGAAATAGTAAAATTATGAAACTGATTACACTGTTTTTATTCTCAACTTTATTGGCATCTTGCGCTTCAGTAAAAAACCATAGAGTGAATTCTAATTTTTCAGACGAGCACAGACCTCAAATACATTTTACTCCAAAGAAGGGGTGGATGAACGATCCCAACGGGATGGTTTACCACAATGGAACCTATCATTTATTTTTTCAGCACTATCCTGATGGTACAAAATGGGGGCCTATGCATTGGGGGCATGCAACCAGTAAGGATTTAGTACATTGGCAGGAACAAAAAATTGCCTTATATCCTGATAGTTTAGGAACGATATTTTCCGGTAGCGCTGTAATTGATAAAAACAATACCGCAGGTTTCGGTAAAAACGCAATGGTGGCAATCTTCACGCATCATAATATGGAGATAGAAAAAACGGGGTCTGATAAATATCAATACCAAAGCCTTGCTTACAGCCTCGATGATGGTAAGACCTGGACAAAATACAATGGTAATCCGGTGCTTCCCAACCCTGGTATTCGCGATTTTCGCGACCCAAAAGTTTTTTGGTACGAGGAAGGCAAAAAATGGATCATGACATTAGCAACATTAGATCATATCACCTTTTATTCTTCACCCGATTTAAAAAACTGGAAAGAAGAAAGCAAATTTGGCAAAACCATTGGTGCTCATGGCGGCGTGTGGGAGTGCCCGGATCTTTTTCAGTTAACTTATAATGGTGAGCAGCATTGGGTTTTAATTGTTAACATTAATCCCGGCGGCCCGAATGGCGGATCGGCAACTCAGTATTTTGTCGGTGATTTTGATGGTAAAACTTTTAAACCCTACCAAACCGATACACGCTGGCTGGATTACGGACCCGATGAATACGCGGGTGTAACATGGGATAATACCGGTAGTCGAAAATTATTTATTGGCTGGATGAGCAACTGGCAGTATGCTAATGAGGTACCCACGGAGAGCTGGAGAAGCGCGATGACAATTTCAAGAGAATTGGGATTGAATAAAATTGGCAATAAATATTTGGTCACCTCCAAGCCTGTTCAGGAGCTAAAGGTTTTAAACCAAAAGGAGTTTAAAATAAATACAGTAAGTACACCGCATTTTAATTTGTCAGAAAAAGCCGGCGCCCTCGATGGGCCGGTGCGACTAAGTATTACGAGCAATCAGATTCGTTCATTTACTATTACGCTTTCAAACGATTTAGGTGAAAAAGTAATGATTGGATTTGATGCTAGGAAAAATGAATATTTCATTGATAGGAGCGCATCCGGCAAAACAGGTTTTGAAAAGGGTTTCGCAGCCAAACATGTATCGCCACGTTTTAGTCTTAAAAATGAAATGGATTTGATTTTGGTTATTGATGATGCATCAGTTGAATTATTTGCTGATGATGGACTATCTGTTATGACATCTATCTTTTTCCCAACTAAAAACTATACAAATATTTCAATTAATAGTAATGATGGTTTTGTCGTAAAAACGTTGACATACAATACGATGAATTCTATTTGGAAGTAATAAATTTTTTTGATTTCATCTAATATCTAAAAGATATTTAGAGAACGATTAAAAATCAATTAGCAATTTCATCATTTCTTTTTTTGCTTGTAAGTCAAATCCTGCAAGGTAATTTTGAGTCGTTTTGATATCCCTATGCCCAAGGCTTTCGGAAATAAACTCAACACTGGCACCTTTTCTTAAAAGCATAGTTGAAAATGAATGACGTGCAACATAGGTTGTTATCGATATTTCAATTCCTAGTAATTTACCTACTTTTTTCATCCAGTCGTTTGTTACTTTCACAAATTGATTTACTTTATCTTTTACAGCAAAGGCCGAATCCTCTTTGCTTATTATATCAAAAACAAAATCATTTTCTCCGACATTTTCGTTGCCCCAAACTTTTAATGTTTGATTTATTATTTCGTTTCGAATTATTGTGATCTGTTTAGGAGATTGTCGATTTGATCGCTTTGTTTTCTGCCTGCTAAAAACAATTGTATCTTCAAAAAGGTCTTTTTTTCGAAGATTCGCAATGTCCATCATATTAATGCCATTTGCCAGATAGGTGAATTTCCAAAATGCTAAAGACCTTTTTAAAAAATAATTTGCCGGATCTGGTTCATAATTAAATATTGCTTTTAATTGGTCCTTATTAAGGCTGCGTTTATTTGAGACACCAGTCGGTATTTGATATTTGTTCTTTCCAAATGGATAAAATTTTGGGTCAAACTGCCGTTCTGCAATCGCCTTGTTAATTAATGTTCGAAGATTCCGGAGATAAATGCCGGTAGTTGTTACGCTGTTCCCTTTATTTTGCATCCAATGATCAAAATCTGTTAATAGTTTTGGAGTTATATTTGACAATTTTAAGTTGGGTTTGAATTCTTCTAACACACTTATGGTTGTTTTGTATATCTTCGCTGTTCCTATTCTCTCTTCTTTTTCGAATTCGGCTATCATATTTTCAAAAACTGAACGGAGAGATTTGTACTTAATTGGTTGCTCAAAAAATACTTCCTGAAAACTCTGGAACGAAAAAGGAGAGAGGTTATTAATCTTTGTTTCGGCTTTTGACTCAATGTTTATAATTTCATTTCTAATGGTTTTTAATTTACCTTTTACGGTTCCGCTGTTAATTATTTGCCATTCATCTTTTGTTGCGGAATATCCAGTAGCATAATACCTTCGCTTACCCTTGAAAGTTATTTTTAATTTCAAAGGATACTTTTGATTTTGTAACTTACGCCGATAATCAGGAATGACGGCTATTGTTATATTGCTCTTATTCATAGCTAAAAATTTGATACATTATTTGAGACATGTTTTTAGGAAAACAACTGAAATCAATTCTTAGCTAAAATAAATATAAAATTCTTTAAACCCTTTACTGGTAAGCGATTCAGGGAATAACAGAGTGTTAATAAAAGCAACTGAGAGTGAACCTTAACGAACTCTTAATCAGCGGGCCTAGGGTTCGAGTCCCTACGAGGACACAAAAAAACCACTTACAAAATGTAGGTGGTTTTTAATTTTAGTTTAATTGACAATACACCTAATTTTGAAAAATGATGACTACAATCATTATTGATGACAATAAAATAGCTCGCACCACCATGAAGCAATTAGCAACTCAGATAGATGACCTGCAGGTACTTGGCGATTTTTCGAACGCGATGGAAGGCTACAACTTCTTGCAAAAACATCAGGTTGATTTATTGCTATTGGATATAGAAATGCCCGGCATGACCGGCATCGAACTCACGAAAAATCTGGGGGCCGATAAAGCAGTTATTATTTTCACTACCTCCAAAAGAGAATATGCCGTAGAGGCTTTTGAACTAAGCGTTGCCGACTACATCCTGAAACCAATCACCCCTGTCCGTTTTTTACAGGCTATCGATAAAGCGAGAGAAATAATTGAAAGTAAAAAAACTGAAATTCAGTCAGATAATGATGAATTCATTTTTTTCAGAGATTCCAATATTGTCAGGCGTATTCGCTTTGACGAAATATTGTACGCAGAGGCAATGGGCGACTATGTGAAGCTATACACCCCCCAAAAATTTTATGCCATCCACACCAGATTGGTAGAGGTGGAAAAACGGCTCCCCCAGCATCAGTTTATCAGAGTACACAGGTCTTACATCGTTGCTGTTTCCAAAATTGATACTATTCAGGATGGAGCTTTGGTCCTGCATGGAAAATCGGTGCCGGTGGCTGATGCTTACCGGTCATCATTAAACAAAAGAATGAATATTCTTTAAGATTTTCTTAACTATTATTTTTCCCCGTTTAACGACACTTCTTGCCCTTTGAGCGAAAAACAAAGCCAACAACTTATTCTCCAAACTAATTTTATCAAGAGCAAGGTTATAATTAGACACGTTCTAATTGTGTAGAGTAACAAGATGTCTATTATCAGCCATAAAGCAATTGACCTCGTTTCGATAATGAAAAAAGGAGAAGTAATACTGTTTATTATTCTTACTATAATATTAATCATATTAAGTTACACCTTCTTGCTACTCATGGATGAACATGCAGCTTTACTCCTATCCGGTCTGGTTTTTTTACTTTTGATCTATGATATTTTTCTGCTTGTTAATTTATTTATCAGATTTATGAAACCGCCCACACAATAGGAATATTTTTTGTAATTTGCCTTCTAATTATAATAAATTATGAGCCGGTTACTGAGGTATTCATTATTGATAGTTTTCTTTGCGGCTATTCTGGTAATTGTTTTTCTTCAGTTTAATACCAATCGTAATATTGACAGGCTAATTGACGGCAATGATGAGATTCTGGAAGAACTGGATCTTAAAGATGATTTACAAATTCTGCATACCAACCTATTTACGCTGGAAAGTAAAATCAGGGGAATTATCATAAGAGGCGAAAAGGTAAATACCGATACATTGCAAAATGAATTTGACAGCGTAAATCAACTTCTTCAAAAAATTGTATTGGCTTATGACACAATTAAAGCGCCACCGGTAAATGAATTTGTCAGCTTGGTTACCAGAAAAATAGCAATTAATAAGACCGCTTTTGAAATCTTTAATGCATCAGGAAAAACAGCCGCAGAAAAATACATTATCAGCAGTAAATCTTCTGTACTTACCGATTCCATCAAACAAAAAGCAAGGGAGGCCGATGCTTTGCACGACCTTCTGGCACGCAAACTAATAACCGAGGCAGACAGAGGCGGATTGCGTGCAAAAACAATGGGCACCGTAGTGGCCATCATTGCTGCACTTGCCAGCATATTCACATTCCTTTACATTATCTTCAAACTCAGGCAACAGCAGATAATGATTAAGCAGTTAGATGAATCTGAAAAAAAAGCAAGGGAGGTAGCACAAATCAAAGAAAATTTTATGGCCAATATGAGCCATGAAATTCGTACTCCCATGAATGCCATTTTGGGATTCACCAATATTTTAAAAAGAAAAAATCTGGATGAAGAATCCGAGCATCACGTGCAAACGATACAGGAAAGTAGCGAGAGCCTCCTGCATATCATCAACGATATTCTTGACCTTTCAAAAATAGAAGCAGGTATGTTGAAAATTGAAACAGCGCCATTTAGCATCAGAAACACGGTTCATACTGTGGAAGCCATGCTGAAATCGAAAACTGACGAAAAAGAACTTGATTTTAGTGTTTCAATTGATAACACTTTACCTGACATTTTAGAAGGCGATGCTACAAGACTGTCACAAATATTAATCAACCTGATAAGCAATGCCATTAAGTTTACCGAAAAAGGCAGTATTACTCTAAACGTTGCCAATGAAGGGATTGAGGATCAAATGATCTCCCTAAGAATAACGGTTTCAGACACCGGAATAGGCATTAAAAATGAAGACCTCAATACTATATTTGATCGGTTTCAACAGGCAGAAGACTCGGTTTCCCGAAAATTTGGCGGTACAGGTTTGGGCTTATCCATCGTAAAAGAGTTGACAGTATTACAAAACGGGTCTATCAGCGTGGATAGCGAAACAGGCAAGGGTTCTACATTTAATATTACGATCCCTTATCGAATTTCAAAAGAAAAGAACCTTCCTTTGGTTGAAAATATCACATTCGAAGTTCCCGGCGATACCTTTGAAAAGGCAAATATACTGGTAGCAGAAGACAACGAAATAAATCAAAGCCTCATTAAATACCTCCTGAACGAATGGAAAATAAGAGCCGACTTTGTAGAAAATGGCAAAGAAGCAATCAGGTTGCTTCAACAACAAAATTATGACCTGATATTAATGGATATTCAAATGCCGGAGATGGACGGATACTCCGCTACAAAAGAAATCAGAGAAGTATTAAAGTATAAAACACCCATCATTGCCATGACCGCACACGCCCTCGCCGGCGAAAAAGACAAGTGTTTACAAGCCGGCATGAACGGGTATCTACCTAAACCTATCAGGGATAAACAGTTGTACAACACGATAGTAAAATTTTTGAACATAGAATCAAAAACTGTAAAGCCTGCAGAAACAGTAAATTCTAAACCAGCGCCTTCATTCAAAACCATCAATCTCGGATATATGAGAGAAATCAGCAGCGGTAATAAAGAATATGAAAAATTAGTTACCGAACAATTTCTTGAATCCGTACCTGATGAATTGGTTTCTATAAAAAATGCCTGGAATGATGGCAGCATCAAAGAGTTAAGGCAACTTGCACATAATATGAAAACCACCATATCTATCATGGGGCTTACCGACAGTTTGAATCCGCATTTAGATTTTCTGGAGCATGAACCACTCGATGCAATGAGTTTCAGAAATCATTATGAAACCATTGAAACCATCTGTACAATGGCAATTGAAGAAGCCACTGGTTTTTATAAGACACTATAGTTAATTCAATGCTGAGGTTTTACAAAAGCAATTTTGAATTAATGAAGTCATTTGTCCGGCTGAACCACTACATTAATTTTTACTCATGGGTTGCCTGCACTATCCGGCTGTAATTATAATTCCCATCCGCATCAACCTGTTTGATTCTGATAAATAATTTTTGATATTTTACGCTTGTTTTCAAATCTGCCGACTTCCGGCACGAAATAAAATGAACACCCACAAAAATCAACAGGAATAAAGAACAAACCAGTCTGCCCCGACGATTACGACCAAAACAAAGCAATCCCATCAGTAAAGAAATACTTACAACTGTCATCAAGTCTTTAACAGGCAGTGAAACCTGATACGATTGCGCTGCATCTGCATTATTATTGTTTGCCCTTATCTCTTTGAGTGTTTTGAAAGTTTTTCCATCATTAGAGGCCTGTACCTCAAAATGACTGTTATTCATTTCTTTTAAGGTATTCCAATGAACCAAAAGTTGATCATCACGGAAAAAGGCAGATACCTTTCCAAAATTTACCGGAAGCGTATTGTCAACCGCTCCTTTGAACTCAAAATCATTGATACTTAATGTCCCTGTGTTTCCTGTTCCTCCCCATGCATATATCCTGAACTCAACGGCGGTAGCCACATTGCCATAATCGGCAAATGGTAAAGAAATATTTATGGGATATGCTTTGCCATCATTAGTGAGACCGCCGCTTGAAATACTCGAATAAGTAGCAAAATTATCAGTACTCACGCGCACTTCATATTGAGTAGGCCCTGTGGAAGACGACTGATAATTAAAGTTGAACGCAGTGAAATGAAGGTAATTCCCAGATGTTGGACTCAACCATAGATAAAAATACTTACCGTTATCCAAATTACTAACTACCCATCCCTTAGTATTATAACGGTTATTCCCAGCATTATTTGTCAATTCGGAACTAAAGCCTATACCCGACACACTCACTAATGAATTATTATAAGTATCCCCTGTTGTATAGGGATTAGAATCCGAAGGATAAGAACCGGTTATGGGGTTACTCCATATATTTTGAGCTGATAAAAGCAGAGGGATGGCTATTACCAACAAAATTGCAGCTAATCTTTTCATCATGTTGTTTTTAAATTACAAGTGTCAAGAAATCAATTGAAATACCCTATCAAAACACACAATGGCACATTTGCCTCATATACAAATATAATATAATTGCTGCAATATACAATGATCGAAAATCACTTCCTTCTTTACTAATTTCTATTTTTTCATTTTACCCATTTTATCCTGAAATCAATCCGGTTTTCTTCAACAATTTCCGGTTATTTCTTTCATGTAATATTCTGTATAGCAAGGCATACATTACCGGAAGAATTAACAAGGTTAAAAAAGTGGAAGTAATCAAACCTCCAATGACTACTCTTGCAAGTGGCTTTTGTGTTTCGCTGCCAATACCTGTGGCTATAGCCGCAGGGAGCAGCCCTATAGCAGCCATTAAAGCAGTCATGACGACGGGTCTCACTCTGATGATGACTCCTTTCATGATTGCGTCATCCAAAGACATCCCTTCTTCCAGATACTTCCTGAACACACTGATAAGAATCACTCCGTTTTGAATACATACCCCAAATAACGCAATAAATCCTATTCCTGCGCTGATACTGAAATTCATTCCTGTAATAAACAATGCCAGAATTCCTCCTATCAGTGCAAAGGGCACATTTAACAGCGTGAGCAGTGCATCTTTTACATTATTAAAGGTGATAAACAATATCAGAAAACATCTTATAAGGTACTATTGATTCATGACGAGATGTTTCAAAAAAAATGGGAAGAGAGTGAACTAAAACAATTGGTTAACAAATTGAAACAATCCGATAATTACGTTTTTGAACAAATCCGCTTTTATCCCCAATAACTAAAACCGATTTATCTTATCCTCAAAAAAGCTATATTAGCTCATGTTATTTTAATCAGTAAATTTATTTGCTATATGAAATTTAAATCTTTGATTACCGGTATTTTAATGATATTTTTCATTTACGGAACAAACGCTCAAAAGCCATTTTATTTTACCTCCACCCCTACCCTGACACCGAAGGGTGATGAAGTAATTTTTAGCTACAATGGTCAATTATGGCGTTCTTCCGTTACGGGTGGAACCGCCTATCAAATCACTTCTCTTCAGGGCATCAGCAACCGACCACGTGTATCGCCCGATGGCAAGTGGATTACATTCAGCAATAGCCAATACGGCAATAGCGATATTTATATTATGCCATTAAGTGGCGGAGAAATCAAAAGGCTTACATTCCATAGCGCCAACGACTTGGTAGAATCATGGTCATGGGATAACAAATGGATTTATTTTACGAGTAATCGTTATGACCGAATGAGTACATACAAGGTAAATATTGATGGGGGAACACCGAAAAGAGTTTTCAGTTCCGATTATTTTGATTACACCCACGATGCTGTAGAGCATCCGAAAACCGGTGAAATATTTTTTGATGACACCTGGGAAAGTTTTAATTTTTATAATCGCATTGGTTATCGCGGCGCTTTTAATCCCGAAATTCAATCTTATAATCCTAAAACCAAAGAGTACAAAAAATACACAGACTGGCAAGGAAAAGACATGTCGGCAAGCATTGATAAAAACGGTAAAATCTATTTTATTTCAGATGAGGATAATGGACAATATAACCTTTACACATTTGATGGAAACAAGAAGACAGTACTTACTCGTTTTAACACCTCTGTAATGAGGCCTTATGTAAATGCAGAAGGCACTGATATTGTTTTTGAGAAAGATTTTCAATTGTATATCTACAACATAGCCGGAAAAAAATCTAAACTCATCCCTTTGCAAGGATTCACAAACAATAGCCTTCATTCCGAAAAAGCTTATGATGTATCGAGAAATATCAGCAATTTTGATATTTCACCCGATGGTAAGAAAATCGCTTTTGTATCGAGGGGCAGATTATTAGTATCCGACATCAAAGGCAAATTTGTAAGAGAGTTGAATACTCAAAGCAATGAAAGAGTTGTAGAAGTATTCTGGCTAAAGGATAATGAGACAATTTTATTTACGCAAACAAATAAAGGATTTAAAAATTTATATACCATTAAGGCCAATGACAATCTGCCTCAAAAACAAATAACAAACGAATTCAGAAACAATCGCTCCCTAAGCTTCAACAACGATAGATCAAAAGCGGTTTACCTAAATGGCAATGATCAGATTTGCCTGCTCGATTTAAAAAACATGAAACCCGAGGTTTTAGTTACTGATGAAATATGGGGTTTGAACTCTTCAAACCCTGTCTTCTCGCCGGACAACCAATATGTCATGTATAACGGAATCAGAAACTTTGAGGCAGATATTTTTTTGGTACGTTTAGCCGATAAGAAGGTTTTCAACATTACCAATACCGGCGTTTCTGAGGTTGATCCTGTATGGTCTTCGGATGGAAAATATGTTTATTTTGTAAGCAATCGTACTACTCCCAGTTATCCTTACGGTATGGGAAATGCAAAGATTTACCGGATGGCGCTCGAAAGACAGGAAAAACCATATCAAAGCGACATGTACGATTCTTTGTTTGTTTCTGCAAAAAAAGATACCAGCAAAAACTCCAAACCAATTGCAAAATCAGACAGTCTGAGTAAAATACCAATTAAAATAGATTTCAATAATCTGATGGGCAGATTGGAACAAATAGGCCCTTCCTTTGGTACTCAGAATGGAGTAAGAGTGATTTCTGATAAAGAAAAAACCAGAATTCTGTTTTTATCAAATCATGAAAACGGACAGATGGCGCTTTGGCAGGTAGTAGAGGAGCCCTTTGAAACAACAAAAACAGAAAAAATCAAAGGAGTTGAAGGATTTGTTTCAGGCGTTTATACTGATGAAAAAAATTGCTTTGCCCTGATGCAGGGAGATATTTATAAATTAAATCTACCGGCTTCTTCTTCCGAAAAAATAAATATCAATTATTCGTTTAATAAAAATCTGAAAAACGAATTTGAACAAATGTTTTATGAAGCATGGGCTGTGCTGAATGAAAATTATTACGATGTACAGTTTAATAAGAAAAATTGGGCCGAAATCAAAAAGAGATATGAAGGCTATCTCGCCTTTGTAGAAACCCGTGATAATATACGGACATTGCTGAATAATATGATGGGTGAGCTGAACTCTTCTCATTACGGCTTCAGTAGTAGTGGCGATGAAGAAAATACTTATTACAATACAGTAACTGCATCGCCGGGTATCATGTTTCAAAATAATGCGCCCTATATGGTGGATTATATCATCCCGGATGGCGCCGCAGATTTTAGTAATAAACAAATACTTCGCGGTGACGAGTTGATAGCTGTTGACGGAAGAAAAGTAGATCCGAACCAAAACAGGGAATCCTACTTCATTGCACCACGCATGCCGCGCGAAATGATATTAACTTTTAAAAGTCAGAATAAGGAATATGATGTAAAAATTAAACCTGCCAGTTATACTGCATCTGCATCTTTGCTATACGATAAATGGGAAAAGAATAACAGACACCTTGTCAACAAATTAAGTAATAACAAAATAGGATATGTGTATATGCGGGACATGGGTGCCGGTTCTCTTGATAAATTTGAACTTAATATGGTTAGCGATTCGGTAGCTGCCAAAGACGGTCTGATCCTGGATTTGAGATACAACACAGGAGGTAATGTCCATGATGCCGTATTGCAATTTCTGTCCAGAAAGCCATACCTTAAATGGAAGTATAGAAACGGGCAATTGAGTCCGCAACCCAATTTTGCCCCGGCAGGGAAACCAATCGTGGTCTTGATTAACGAACAAACATTAAGCGATGGAGAAATGACTTCGGCAGGATTTAAAGAATTGGGGCTTGGTAAAATTATCGGCACTGAAACATACAGATGGATCATTTTTACATCCGCCGCCCGATTGATTGATGGCTCTTCCGTAAGATTACCGGCCTGGGGCTGTTATACATTAGACGGGAAAGACCTTGAAAAGACGGGTGTTGCGCCCGACATTTTCGTACGAAATACTTTTAAAGACAGAATGGATGGAGACGATCCACAAATTGAAGCAGCAGTGAAAGAAGTACTAAAAACGTTTAACAAATAAATACAAAAAGGATACACAATCAAAATTAAAATCCTAATAAAATTTCCCTTCAATTTTTTCACCGGCTTAACCGGCCTTTAATTGAAGGGAATTTTTTTTTAAATCAGGCCAAAAATAAAACGGCCTTATTGTGTAATTTTATTGAAAGAAGTAAACATATCCCGAAGTATTCACCTGCAATATAGTTTTACTATTACCCTTTGAGAGTTCTACAAAATAGTTGTCCTCATCATCAAATTGTTGACCGTACAAGAACATATCTGTATCATTATTTTCATTATCATCAAAAAATAATACCTTATCAATGTGATAACCAGGATAATGCTTTTTAATAAAAACCTGAGCCTTTGAAGGAATTTTTGAGAAATCAACAATATTAAGTGTACCTACCAATTTGAAATTTTCATCATAATAAGCTGTTGTTGCAACTCCTGATTGATTTAGAAAAGTAGCCTCATCAAAATAATCAGAACGTCTCCAGGTAGCCTTAACATCACCAAAGTCGGCATAGAATTGATCTTTTGAAAGATTACTTACTTCATCACGATTTTCTTTCCTGAGTTCTTTTCTTTCTTGTCTTTTTTCTTTTCGAAGAAGATGTTCCTGATTCTTGAGTTCTTTCATCTCTGTTGTAGGGCTTGGCTGGGCATTTAAAACAATAATACATGCAAACATTGAAATGCCTAAAATAAATATCCTTTTCATTTTTCTTAATTTTTAATATGAACTAATATTCTTAAAATTTATCAATAACTTTTAGCTGCAAAGCCAAATATATTTTTGTTACTTTTTATTGCGAAGCGTCATAATCATTTTCTTTTATTCTTTTCTACTTTGCCATTCTTCGTTACAGGAAGCGCTCTTACATTCTGTATTTGTTCAACCCTTGGTCCTTTAACCTGTTCTTGAGAAGATGAAATTGGCCTTACTGCATTGTTTTCAATTTTTTTGATATTGGCAGGTCTAGGTTTTGAAATCTCTTCTACAACAGGTTTTTTTACCGCAGGTCTATAAACCTTCATTACATTAGAATCTTCTGATGAGTTTTTTACAGCTTTGTTGCTTTTGTTACTTTTAATTGACACATTTGATTTGCTTTCGGCAGTGTTATTCTGAACATTTTTACCCACTCGATCTGCTTCTCCTTTTGTTACAATATTATTATTTACCTCATTAGTGTTGCGAGAATGATTTTCAATCACTTCGTTCTTGTTTACTACATTATTATTGACCGAATTATTATAATGAATGTTATTATTAATCTCCTTTTTGTTATTTACAATATTATTATTAATAACAGTCGAGTTATTAACGATGTGCGTATTATTATTAATGATTTCTTTTTTTGTAACCTCTTTAATATTTACCACTTTAATGTCGTTGTGCACAAAGTTTCTTACTTCTGCTATTTGCGGACCTCTTGAATAGTTAATATTTGTATTCTTTGTACTTCCATAATTGTTTATAATAGTTATGTTTTTTGAAAAATTGTTTACAACTGTCGTGTTTTGTAAATAGCCATGAATATGATCTTCATAAATATGCTCACGATTAACAACATTCCAATAAATCGAATGTGGATTCCAATTCATTCCTACATTGATATTAATTCCGGGCATCAACGGAGCCCAACAATAGAAATTATTATAGGTACCCCAGGTTACCCATGCAGGCGACCATTCATAACCAGGCACCCAAAGCCAGCCATATAAATCATCATAAAGCCACCTGCCGTAGTGAAAAGGAGCCCAGCCCCAGGAATAATAGGAATTCCATGCCCAACCTTCATTGGTGTAGAGCCATCTACCATTGGAAGCATAAGGCCTGAAGCTTACGCCCATATTAGGGTTCCAAACTTCACCATAAACCGGATAATTAATCCATGTGCCATAAGGAGATAATTCGTCATAAAATGTCTGGTAGGTAATCTCTCGCGCTGATGGAGAAGCAGTTACATTTGCAGAACTACTGCAACTACCCAAAAAAAGCACGAAAGCCACAAACAAAACCACCGAACTCAAACAGACCCTTTTCATCTTTTGATTTTTTAAACTAATTATTATTAATTTCAGCCCAAAGTTATTTTCGAATCAAGACCAATTAAATGATAAAATAGTTGAAAAGGCGAAATGAATTGTTCAATAGCGAATTTGAATAGCTAAAAAAGTAAGTTGGTTTTTTATAGTTTGCAATTATTATTTTAGTCAAAAGGCAAAGCTAAAGTCAGGAAGGATATCGCTTAAAATAATTTTTGAATGTTAAATCCAAAACTATTATTCTGAAAATAAGGAACAATAATCAAAGCCCGTTTTTGTTGATTTTTCCATTTTATTCTGTCATGTATAAAATAGGCCAGTTTTGTAGAAGCAATCCCGATTCCAGCTCCCGCAACTACATATCCCAACCAATGCCGGTTATTTAACATTCTTAAAACACCCGTGCCTGTTGCAACAGCATAGCCTCCAATGGCATACCATACAGAAACTTCTCCATACTCCTTTCTCAAAAACTCAGCAGCTACAAATGCGGTGGATGTATGTCCCGAAGGAAAAGAATTGGCCTTACTCTGATCAGGCCTTTCCAATCGGACAATCTTTTTCAGAGGAAATACAACTCCTGCATTGATCCCCATCGCCATTGCATAAATAAGAGCTTCATCTTTGAGATTGTTTTTTCCCTTTATACCGCCAACATTTAAACCAAAAACAGCCGCAGCAGGAGTATATTGCAGTATATTATCCAAACCGGTATTGAAAAATGGATAATCTTCTACAATTTCATTGCTTGTGGTTTGATTCAACCTCTTACCAGAGGAGTTTAAAAGAGTAAAAAAACCATACCCCACCATGGAGGCAGGAATAATAAATTGTTTAATCCTCAAAACCGGTTTTTGCTGAATCAGTGAATCCCTTACTTTCAGATTTATCATACTATCCGACTGAGCAAAACTACTCACACCATGTAAGAGGAGAAAAATTAATACTAAATATTGATTTCTTATCAGGCTAATCAATTTAAAATGGTTTTATCCGCAATGATAAATTGATAACCCTTCCATCAATAGGCGCCCATAAAGGCACAAACTGAGGATTGGTGATCGAACCCAAATATAAAGGTTCTATTTTACTCTGGCGGTAATCCAATAAATTTTCTCCATTCAGCACAATACTGAATTTCTCGCCAAATCTCTTTTCCACCATCGCAGCCAGAAAAAAATAACCGGGAGTCAAACTATTATTTAATCTGTACTGCGGCCCATTGTAGGAGCCTTCAAGACCAATTCTAAAACCGGGTGCATCAAAATCTCTAACTAAAGTGAATGCAGCCCTATACCTGGGCGTCAATGGTACAAATTGATTTTGTTGCAAATATTTACGTTCGGCAATTGTATAAGTGAAACCACAATATACTTCCCACTCATGAATGATTGATTGAATGTAAGTGTCAAAACCTTTCGTAATAATCGGTTTATCGGCATTATTGAAAGACATATATGCACCACCATTAACAAGAGTACTGATTACAGGGTGGTTTATTTGAGTAAGGAAAAAGGCATGGTTTATGAAAAATTCATTGCCGTTTTCCCAGGTCATTTTATAATTACCTTCAATATTTAATCCTACTGATTTCTCCGGTTTTATTTTTGCAGGTAAAGGCAAAATATCTTCAATAGCATAATCCATTATTTGCGGCGCAAGCGGATCAGGAACTTTGTAACCCCAACCTGCCCCTAATCTTCCGCCCCAATGCTCATTAAAACGATGAAACAGCGCTAATCGGGGCAGCAAAAAATTTCCATAATGCTTTGTGTAATCATCTCTGAGCCCTAATTCGAAAGTAGTATTTTCTCTCACCGTCCAGGTGTTTTGGACAAAAACACCAATTGTATTATTGGAAAAATCATTCAGCAAAACAGGGTCAGACGGTAATTTTTTAAACTTATTGCCGGTCACGTTCACCCCTGCTACAAAACTATTTTCTTTATAAGGCACTAATAAAGACAATTCAGTAAAATAGTCAGTCTGATTACCTTTAAAAAAATGACTATTGGTACTAATGCTTCTGTCGAAAGAACTAAGGCTCGATTTAAAACTAAGCTTCCGATTATTTCCCAAATCGTTTTCAACTACAAATTCCCCACTGTGTCTGGTAGAGTTATTGTCCTCATAATACTGATGAATTTGATCGGGTTTACTGTTCAGAACAACCATATCGCCACCCTTCCGTTTTTCAAAAGTACCGGTATAACCGGCAGTGATAGTCGTTTTGGATGAAGGATAAAAAAATAATCTGGGATGTACTACTATTGCATTGATTTTTGGCAGGTCAGAAAATACATCCTTATTTACATCCACATCCTTTTGATGAGTATAGCCTCCAAAAAAGGTATAACCAAAATGATTATTGCGTTTTGATAAAAAGGTATTCAGATTGGTTTCTTTCAATGTTGTCTGATTTATTGTAAAAACCCCTTCTTGTTTGGTAGTAGGTTTTCGGGATATAATATTTATCAGGCCCCCTATAGCGCCGCCACCATAAAGCGTGGATGCCGAGCCTTTAATTAATTCTATTTGCTTCAAATCGAGTGGCGGAATACTTAAAATACCAAATCCACCACTAAATCCGTCATACAGTGGCATCCCATCTCTTAGTATTTGAGTATATTTACCGTCAAGCCCCTGTATCCGCACATTGGCATTTCCGCTTGTAGCGCTGCTTTGCTGTATTTGAATACCGCTTACATCGCCCAGTATGCTGGCAATATTACCCGGTTTTATCGTATTCTCCTCATCCATTTCTTCCCTGCCTAATACCTCAACCTTCAATGGAGAATTCTCAATCCTTTGGTTATTCCGTGTTGAAGATACAATGACCTGATCTAATGACTCAAGAATCGGAGACATGGTAATAATAATGGTATCAGCCGAAGGAATATTTATTTTATTCGTTACTGCATTAAAGCCTGTAGAAGAAAAAATAAGCGTATGCAACCCGATGGATAAATTTATTTTCAGGAAACCACTTTCGTCTGCAACTCCGATTGTTTTATTTTTCTCCGATACAGAAACCGCAGGCACTGCAGATGAGTCCGAAATATTAATAAAACGAAAGACAGAGGCGCTTTGACCAAAGACAATATGAGAAACAATAACAAAACCTATCAACAAAATAATTTTCTTCATACATTTTAATTTTATGATACTTTTAAAGATATCTTTTAGCTAAATATTTAATACGTCAGATTTAAAAATAATTCAATTCTATCACAACCATCCTTTATTTAAAAAAATTAAAAGACACTAAGCAAATTGTTAAAGCCAGAAAAACTAAGGCGCCAAAAAAAACCATAATCAGCAATTGATTCAAAATTTTCAGATTTCTTTAAGTTTTTAGAGCGCATCGAAAGAAAAGAAAATAAAGTACTTATCATCAACAAAATAGTCGCTATTCCGGTTGCCTCATCAATAATAGTAACCTCACTCAATTTTGCAACCTTTATTGAGGTAAGCACCAGTAAACAAAACCCTAATAGCGTAGCTGAAGTATTTAAAATATGTGGCGAATTATTCTTCATACTCATAAGACTTTTAAAATTCTTTTTTTATAATCTCTGAATCTATAACCAACAACCAGCGAAAAATCAGAATCCAAATTGTTCAGATTTCGATAACCTAATTTGGAGTGCATAAGCTTTACAATCGAATATAAGTAACAGTAAATATTACTACCATTGTACCCAACATTCATCCTCGCTTCTGTACTAAAAACCGGTTGAATTTTAAACTCCGGGTTATTTATCATTTTAAGGCCGCCCACTGCAAGTTCACCTGCAGGAGAAATCAGCCAGTTTCCATGCCTGATGCTAAAAGAATAATTATATCCCAGGCCACCTGTTATCGAAATCCACTGAGGGTTAAATGATATCAATTTATAAGTCAGGCTATCTTTAATCCTTCCGCCCTCCTTTTCTTTCCATTTAATACTTTGCCACATTGGTTTTACCAACCAATAATAACTACCGGCGCTTTTCATTTGTTTTTCAGAAAATGAATTTGCAGCCCTTGAAGAAAATATTTTAGAATTATCATAAAACCGAAAGTCAATTCCGGCATTCCTAAATTTTACATCATTTTCGGGTACAAAACGTGATTCTTTTTTAAGGCCGCCTGTTTTCTCGAGCAATCCGTTATAAGCGTTAAAATAAGGATGAATACTGAAATTATCTTTATTTACAAGATACTCAAACCGTGTATATTTGAAACGCACATTTTTATCAAGATAGGTCGATGGGATAGCCCATCCATACGTAACAGCAAGCCATTTATAGGTTACATAAATGCCATAATAAGCGCTGGTATTGGCCTGTAGCCGATAGTTGGGTCTGAAAATATCTTTGCTTGCAAAATTGAATTTTGAAG
This sequence comes from Chitinophagaceae bacterium, assembly GCA_023957575.1. Classification (GTDB taxonomy): domain Bacteria; phylum Bacteroidota; class Bacteroidia; order Chitinophagales; family Chitinophagaceae; genus Niabella. The sequence goes on from JAMLGU010000002.1 coordinate 219,765, forward strand.
TATAAAAACCCGGAAAAACCTCCAATGAGTTTTGTTTTTCATAAGTTTTTATATAGCCGGTATCTACATTTTGGGTAAAGGCATTATTGACAAAAACCAAAGAAAAAATAATGCCCATAATAAAATATTTGTAAAAAAACTTCATTAAAAATTTTCAATTATGATTGTAGCCAATTCATTTATGTTTTTATCAAAATGATGATTGCCTGCTAATTTCAAGCCTATAAAATGCTTTAGTTTGACATTCTGAATTTTGAAATCACCGTCATTGCTGCTCTGAATAATAGTTACTTTATGCAAGCCCATACCATTTACTTCGTTTAGTACATCCGATCCCGTTCTGGAGCCAAGACCCAGCATATCATTCAGATGGATTTCAAAATCGGTAGAGGATGATGGAGCCAAAAATATATTACTTAATAATTTATCCTTCAGATCATCGGGAAATCGGTTTACTATAAAAGCCAGAACATCTGCGCCAAATGAATACCCAATCATCACGATTTGTTGATTGGGCCTTCCTGATAATTTTTTCCTCAAATAGGCAGACAAATCATTGGCAGCCTGCTGTGGATTTTTTTTATTCCAAAAATAAGACCTACAGTTTAAGGATGTAATTTCATAACCTTTTGTATTTATAAATTTAGTTAGGGAGGTAGAAAAATTATTAAATCCACCATCGCCGCTCAGATACAGAACATAGGGTTTCCGAGTATTGCCGGGAAGTTCATTTACCGGCAAATTCGATTGAGCATTGACCACACTCACAAAAAAGCAAAAACTTATAAAGAATAGTTTATCCATAAAATCAGGCTTTAAATATTATTCGGCTTTAACACTTTTCCAAGCGCCAATGGAATTTGTACAAGATCAAAATCATCTGAGAAAATCATAAATTTTTTTTCCCACACAGTAGCATATTTTTCTTTAAAGCTCTTCAATGACTGATAATGCTTAAAACTGCTGACACGCACAGAAGCTATTTTTATGATTTGCTCCGCGGTATTTTCAGGCTTTTCCAGCCCATCAAGCGGCACCAACCCCAAATTCAAAAATTTGCATCCTTTCTCTTTGGCATATTCCACCAATTTAACGATCATTCCATCCATACATCCCCCCGGCGATTCTAATCTCCTCCTTATCAGGTCATAAGTACATTCTTCGGGCGTGTAGTCAGGAATAATGTTAAGGAACGATTGCACTACACCTTCAGCATCTCCAACCACTATGACATCCTGCAGTGCAAGCGTTTCCCTATCAAACCCGCCTTGTGAAAAAACCATTTCTTTTTTTTCAAATTTTTCAAGCCACTCATCCGACACATCCTGAAGCTCCTGCAAAAAAGAAATGTCATGCGGCGCCTTAACCACTTCAATGGAATACCCTTTTTTTTGCAAACTGTTTAATCCATTGCGAAGCGATTTTCTATCCTTACCTTCCAACTTAAAGGCATCCAAATCCATTATTGCCTCCTGCCCTATTAAAATTTTCTTTTTGCCCAGATTATCATAAAATATGAGGTCTTCTTCATTCACTCTGTAATATGCAGTACGAAGGCCGGAGGTTTTACAAAATCTTTCAAATTCATAAATCAAATCCTGTTTATCATCATAGTCGCAAACAGGTCCCTCCAGCACTATAGCAAAGTCTTTGGTATTTCTATATGAAATAAAACCTCTGGTAATTTCCGAAAAAAATAATTTTTTATCGTTTGTTGTTTTAAAATAATCAACAGCCGAACTGCCATAATCATTCAATATTTCCATTGCCCTGAGATGTTCATCACCGGTAACATTTTCTTTAAAATCAATTTTGGGCCTAATGATGGAATATACTAACATCAGCCAGGAAAATACTCCCAGAAATCTCGTAATTCTTAAAAAATCGCGTCCGAAATGAGTTACCGGATTCAGGTCACTATCCGAAAACAACAAAAAACTTTTGGCAGTATGATAAATTGATTGTCGCCATGTAAAATCAATTCCGAAGTGTCTTTTATCTATAAAATAAAAACTGAGAAAATCAAAAACACAAACTGCCAGAAAAGCAAACAGAAAAGTGCTAATACCAATTCGCATCCATTTTTCGCTGGTCTTGATACGATACTGCCTGCCGCTGAAAATGAGCAGTATCAGCATAAACAAAGCCAATAAAGCTTCTTCATAATCCAATGCTTTAGTAATATGCCCAATCAATGAAAGAGAAGTAAAAATGATAGCAGCAATCCAGGCAGAGCGCATTCCCCTTATCAAATAAGCAGCAGTTACCATAAGCGTAACCCCTAGCATCAAAACCATCAATTTCGATTCTTTGATTGCCTCTGATGGAACGTACAAATGTTCGAGTTTAAGCCTCTGTGCCAAGGGCGGTGTGGCTACTGATATGATATTTACAAATCCGAGTAAAAAGATACCCGCAGCCGGTACAAGCCTTGCAATGAGTTGCCGACCACGCCAAACGAAAGAAACCAAACCCAGCAACAATGGAAGCCAGAATTCGAATACCCTGTAAAGAATGGTAATACCCAATGCCTGAGCGCTCTGGTATCCATGTGAAGTTAAGATATATAACAATGAAAATTCAACCACACCCAACCCTCTCAGAAAAGGAGAGATAATCATAAGTACTACTGAAATAGTATAACCAATAGCTGCTGCCTGAAACGAATGATCGGCATGTAAGGCATACATACTAACGAAAACATGAAAAATTCCGCAAAATTCTATTATGGTTGAAATAAGTATAGTTTTTATTAAATGTCTTTTATCAATGCTGCCACCAAAAGCGCTTTGAATTTGAGATAAAAGCGTTGGAAACTTTTTATTGATCAGGCGAAATAAAATACCTTTATTTCTGATCGAATAATAAATCCAGAATGTCAGAGTTAATATTATGCCCAATGTTACCAAGCTAACAAAAGCGCTGCCAAATCTTTTATCGGCATAAATGGAATAAATTATCACAGGTACGCCAATTATGAACACAGTAAGCAGTCCGACGTAAGCATAAATTGCGCTTGCCTGAAAAATTTGATTGGAATTGAAATTCTTTCTTCGTATCTGAGAAGGAGTGTAAGCCAAAGAACTAACACCACCTGCCGGTAAAAAAACACTAAGAAAATTTCTCTTTAAAAATAATTCAACAGCATCTGTCAGCTTGAGTCGGATACCAATAGAACGAAAACTCTCTACATACATTAATGCCTGTAACAATACATAAACAAATGTAATAATTACTCCAATCGTAATCCAGAAAGGATCAGATGATGCTAGTTGAGGCCCTATTGCCCGAAGTTCTTTTCGCTCACTTCTGAAAAATACAAATGCCAATAGTATTACCACTACAGCCAGTATTTCTTTCCAATAAGTTTTGGGCGAAAAATTTTTTATTTTATGTACAAAAGAAATTTTCATTCAGGTTAGTTTTAGTTTAAAAAATGTCTTTTAAAAATATGAAATGCCAGCCCCAGTCTGAAGTTTACTCCGTGAGGATTTACCTCAAGGTCGTAAGTGGAAATATGGAAACTCTTCAAACCAGTTTCCAGAAATAGATTCATTCCATTGTTCAAAAGTACTTTGCCACACAATGACGCATCTCCATAAAACCCGAACTCTCGAATATTTTTGGTTGGAGCAGATGCATCCTGATATTCTTTTCTGTACCGGATAAAAGAAACACCTTCTCTTAAATGCAGGTAAAGGCCCATTCTTTGCCTTCTGATAAAATTAAAATATTGAGATAAAAACAATGGCGCAAACTTCAAATTATACAAATTCCAACCATTATCGGCATGAAATTTACAGGTTGAATATTCCGCTCCTGCGCCAATTGCAATAGCTTTATTGATGTTCCTGTTTAGCTCAATGCTTCCACCGGCGAAACTTGTACTGTGGGTACTATACATATATTCTGCTCCAGTCGCTATAACAAATTGATCATTTTTAGCCTGAGCGCTACAAATGAAAGGTAGAAGAAATACAATAATTATCGTTAATTGTAAGAAGCTCATTTCGATTTTTGAGATTGTTTTTTCATTTCAGTATTTTTTTTTAATAAAAAGCCCCGCTTTCACGAGGCTATTTTTGATTCGGAGTAAATCACCTACTTTGTCTTAGCTGCTTCTTTCTTTGCGGCAGCATGTTTTTTGTGATGCTTTTTATGCTTTTTATGCGCTTTCTTTGCCGGAGCTGCTTCTTTTTGCGTTGTTTGTTTTACTTCTGTTTTTGCAGCTTCTTTTTTTGCAGGAGTGGTTTGCGCCATTGAAGCGAAGCTTAGTCCCATTAAAATCATTGCGGCGAATAATACCTTTTTCATTTTAAGTTTTTTTTGTTTTTAATAATTTTATTTGTTGATGTAAAAATAATACGACTAAAAGGTGGTTCGATTACACAATCGTTGAAAAGGCAAAAACAATAGCCGAAATGGAACTTTGAGTATTTACAACTCCGACATAACTTACTTGATAACCAATTAATAATTCACTTTCTGTAAAAAATTTTTGGCGGATGATTAGTATAATCAGAGAAAAGAGCATATTCAGCAGATCTTCTCAAACACCAAATAATTCAAATTAACAGGCCGGTACACAAAAAAAAACAGCCCTGCAAAAGCAGAGCCATTTCAACTGAATCAATAACCATTTCCGCCTTAACCTTTGTTCTCTTTAAACCTTTTATCCGGTGTACCGTCTTTTTTAAGATGTTTATTGCCTTTAAATCTTTTGTCTGGTGTGCCGTCCTTTTTGAGATGAGCTGTATTACCTTGTACTTTTTCTGTACTTGCCGGTTTTGCGGTTGTTGCTGCAGCAGGCTTTGCAGGTGAAGTGGCTTTAGCTGTAGTGGCTGGTTTTGCAGCTTGCGCAGGGACCTGCTTTACAGCTTGTGCGGGTGCCGGTTTCAAAGGTACTACCTTGGCCTCTTTCTTATGATCTTCTTTCTTTACCACTTTCATTTTTGAAGGCTCTTGTTTTGCCGGGGCCGGAGCTGTTTGCGCATAAGAAGCGGCGCTTAAACCAAACATAATTAAGGATGCAAGGATAACTTTTTTCATTTTTTAACTTTTTGAATTGAATTTTAAATTTGACAACCCAAAAATAATATTCAAACAATAACGGGCTAATTTTCAATCGATGAAATGGCAAAATGAATATGTGAACGGGCATAATTTATCGATAGAAAGCCAGGATTTCCCCGATCCTTCATTAGAACTAATAACCCAAAACACAGAGTATAGTTTAAGGCAATCTGTTTCTTTCAAGCAAATATTATAACATTCAACGACAGATTTTGCCCATTTAACGACTTTATGCTTCATAAGTAGGAGTCAATTATCAACTTTGCTCATATTATTAGATATACAAATGGAAAAACAGGTTTTTCAAACTTCAGATGTTAAACGATGGATGCGTTTCAGATGGACTATGCGCACTATCTCTTTTATACTTATTTTATTGGTGGCAGCTCTTGTTGTGATGTTGTTTATTGAAAAAAATCCACGGCTTCCGTTTAACAGAAATTACCGTAGCATCATTTCTGCATCCAAGCCTTACCTTCAGGAAAACAAATTATCAAAAGAATATCGCGGCTTTCGGGATTTTATAAAAGATAAAAAAATATATACCAATTATGCCAGAGAGAAACAAAACCGGAACAAACAGTTTTTTTACTCAAAATCATTACTAAAAAACAACTCTCTTAACAATTTTACAAACAAAAGCTGGCAGCAGTTCCCTGCCGGAATAAGATCGGCTTTTTATGTAGCATGGGATCCACAATCACTTTTTTCTTTAAAAAAAAATATCGCCAATCTAAATCTTGTAATACCCGAATGGTTTTTTATAGACCCAAAAGCCGATACGGTACGCACCGATATGGACCCCGCAGGATATGAAGTAATGAAAAAAAGCGGAGTACCCATTATGCCTATTTTAAGCAATAATTTTGACCGCGAATTCAGGTCGGATGCATTAAGCCGGATTTTGCATGACCCCAAAAAAAGAAAGACAGTTATTGACAATGTTCTAAATCAATGCCTGCAACACCATTTTATAGGAGTAAACATTGACTTTGAGGATATAAATGAAAACAGTGACGAATACCTGATTCAGTTCATTAAAGAAATGGCTCAGACATTCCATGCCAAAGGGTTATTGGTTACGCAGGACATTATGCCTTTCAATAACGACTATAACGTTTCCGAACTGGCAAAATACAATGACTATCTGTTCTTAATGGCCTATGATGAACATTCTTCTGATGGCAAACCGGGGCCTATAAGTTCTCAAAAATGGATAGAAGCTGCCGTAGATGACTTGGCAAAAAAGATTCCCAATGAAAAAATTATTCTGGGGTTAGGAGCTTATGGTTATGACTGGCCTGCCAAAGAAGGTGTAGATCCTGCTGTCACCTATCAGCAAGCGCTTTCCAGAGCAAACGCAAGTAAGGCGTCAATTGATTATAACAATGACACTTATAATCTTTCTTTCTCTTATATTGGAAATGATAACGTAACACACGATGTATATTTTACCGACGCAGCAACCCAGTTCAACAGTATGCGTTTCGGCTCCCCGTATGGATTGGCAGGATTTGCCTTGTGGAGGCTGGGGAGCGAGGATAACCGTTTGTGGAAATACTATGCTTCTAACCTGTCGAATGAGGGTATAAAAAACTTCAAATTCAATGTTCTTGAAAATGTAAGTACCACTAATGATGTAGATTATGTGGGTGATGGGGAAATTCTGGATGTGCTCAATACGCCACATCAAGGTAAGATTCATTTGCAAATTGATTCGGTGGATAATTTAATCTCTGAACAACAATATATTCAATTGCCAAGCGCTTATCAGGTGCAGAAATACGGGCAGGGTACTCCCAAACAATTAGTGCTCACATTTGATGACGGACCGGATGACAGATGGACGCCAAAAATTTTAAATACCCTTTCTAAATACCATGTTCCGGCAGCATTTTTTGTTCTCGGGCTTCAGTCAGAAAAAAACCTACCCATACTGAAGCGAGAATATAAAGAAGGACATGAAATTGGTAATCACACTTTCACCCATCAGAATATCGCAAAAATTTCGCCCGACAGGGCCAAAATTGAATTGAAGCTTACTCGGATTTTAATCGAATCCGTCACCGGTAGCAGCACCATTCTGTTTCGTGCGCCGTATAATGCAGATAGTGAACCATCCACAATGGAAGAAATTATTCCAGTGGCTTTGGCTCGAAAACAGAACTATCTGGACATTGGAGAAAACATTGACCCCGAAGATTGGGAAGAAGGGATAACCTCTCAGGAAATTGTCAAAAGGGTGCTTGATGGCGTACATGAAGGCAGGGGCAATATTATTTTGCTTCACGATGCAGGAGGCGAAACCAGGCAACCCACGGTGGACGCACTACCTATTATCATTCAAACGCTTCAAAAAGAAGGCTACCAATTTACCAATCTGGCTACGCTGCTTGGAAAAACTAAAGACGAGCTTATGCCCCCTGTTCCCAAAGGAAGCGGATTTTACATCATGCAGTTTAATCTGGTGCTGGCAACTGCTATATACTGGTTCAGCAATTTCTTCTATGCTCTGTTTTTAATATTTGTATTTCTAGGCCTCCTCAGGCTTATTATTATGGTTATATTAATGCTCAGAGAAAGAAAAAGGGAGAAAAATGAATTAAAAAATTTCATAGAAATAAAAGACTTTCCGTTAGTTTCTATCATCGTTCCGGCATACAATGAGGAGGTAAATGCAGTTTCTTCTATAAAAAACCTTCTTCAGCAGGATTATCCCAACTTTAATATCATCTTTATAGACGATGGAAGCAAAGACAACACATTTCAATTAGTGTCTGAAGCTTTTGTAAACCATCCGGTTATTAAAATTTTCACAAAGCCCAATGGCGGAAAAGCCTCTGCTTTGAATTATGGCATTAGTCAGACATCTGCCGATTATATAGTGTGCATAGATGCGGATACAAAGCTTTATCCTGATGCTGTTTCTAAGCTGATGCTTCATTTTTTAAATCCCATAAACGGGAAAAATATTGGCGCTGTAGCCGGAAATGTGAAAGTAGGAAACGAGGTCAATCTACTCACAAAATGGCAGGCTATTGAATACACAACCAGTCAAAACTTTGATCGCAGGGCGTATGCCAACATCAATGCTATAACTGTAGTTCCCGGAGCAATTGGAGGTTTCAGGAGAGAAGCAATTGAAAAAGCAGGCGGTTTTACCACCGATACTTTAGCCGAAGACTGTGATCTAACCATAAGAATATTGCGTACAGGCTATATTATTGAAAATGAAAACAATTCGATAGCGATTACTGAAGCTCCCGAAAAAACAAAACAGTTTATCAAACAACGTACACGGTGGTCGTTTGGTGTGATGCAAACATTCTGGAAGCACCGTGACACCTTATTTAACAAAAAATACAAGGGCTTAGGTTTTTGGGCTATACCCAATATTCTGATATTTCAGTTTATTATTCCATTTTTTTCACCTTTGGCTGATTTATTTATGATTTTTGGTTTATTTTCAGGAAATGCGGTTAAAATAGGTATTTATTACGGTATTTTTATGTTGGTAGATATCAGTATTTCAGTAGTTGCGTTCATTTTTGAAAAAGAAAAGCCTTTCAAGCTCATCTGGCTGATACCACAGAGATTTGTTTATCGCTGGATAATGTATGTGGTTTTATTTAAAAGCTTTTTGAAAGCAATAAAAGGAGAATTGCAACAATGGGGTGTTTTGAAAAGAACAGGAAATGTAAAGGATATTCAACTTGCAGTCAAATTATAAAAATAAATACCAACAGGCAAAATTAATTGTAATTCAGTTTTGTCATTTTGACAAAACTGATTAATATTGCACTTATAATTAATTGATTGTGAAACTTGCTCCCATTCTTTCAAAATATCTTGCTGAAAACAAACAGCTAAATCTCCCCGGTATAGGTTCCTTTTTTTATGAAACAGACTCCACTTTGGTTGATGATGGCACTAATAAAGAATCTGTAAACATTCGTTACAAGAACGAAAAGATAAACATATTCGATGACGATTTGATTGATTATGTTTCAAAAGAAACCGGCAAAATGAAGGTATTGGCCACATCTGACCTTGAATCGCAACTTGAAGATGTAGTGCAATATTTAAACACCGGAAAAGTATATCTTTTATCAGGCATCGGATCTCTTATTACCAAGCCCGATGGTACCGGCTTGATATTTGAAGCTATAAAAAGCGGAGTAAGTGAAAAGAAAAAAGTTCAGGAATCCATAGAAAAAAAAATTGTACCACAAGCATTTATAGAAGAAAAAATATCCGGCAAAAAGAAAAATCATTCGGCGCTGATTATAATGTTTCTGGCGCTGATTGCCATTGGAGCTACCATTTGGTTCTATGTAAAAAATTCAGAAATCAATCCCACCGAAGAGGATACCCAGACAGAAAGTACAGTGCAAAAACCGGCTTCGGATAAAGTGAAAAACGACTCAGCCACAGTAAATAAACCGGCGCCCAATCCAAGTAATACATATACTTACGTTATTGAAACGGCAATAAATCCGAGAGCTTCGAAAAGGTTCAATCAATTGAAAGCGCTCAATTGGCCGGTGACACTCGAAACGAAAGATTCTGTAACCTACAAAATAGTGATGAAACTGCCTGTCGCCGGAGCAGACACTACCCGGATTAAAGACTCTTTATTTGTACTTTCGGGCAAAAGAGTAATAATTGAACAATAAAATACAGCTTTAACCTTTTATAAACTTTTTGGATGCTCATTTTTCGTCCTTTAGAAAAAGGAAAGGATGAAAAAAATAATTTTTGCAGTTATCTACTTTGGGTTATCAAGCACTTTGGCATTTTCTCAAAAAGCCAATAATAATGATATAAAAGCCAAAGTTGAACATTTGAAGTCGCTTTTAAATCTTACAGATGATCAGGCTAAAAAATTGGAGCAGGCAGAAACTGATTACCAAAATCAATTGAAGAAGTTAAGTAAGAATACGAACGAAAAAACCTTAACCCAACTCAAAGAAAAAAGGTCAAAAAAAATACAGGCAATTTTAACTCGTGAACAATTTATAAAGTTAGATGCCGTAGAAAATGGCAGAATTAAACAAGTTCCGATTCAGTTATAGTTTTACTAAAAATAAAAAGAGGATTCGAAAATCCTCTTTTTATTTTATTGTACAGGCTGTGGAAAAACTTTCTTTAATTTTTCCAAAGGAATATCCGGGCTACCAAGATTAACTGATTCCATCTTCATCTTTTCTTTTTCGCTAAACAAACGAGTACCGGCACTAAACACCGACCTTGGCACCGACGATGGTTTGACAGCGCCCGAAACCGGAACGCCGGTTATTTGAGTAATTGCGGTAGCTAACATATAATCCTGAATAGCACCTATTGGCTTCCATGCACTTGGTTTGTTTTCAATGCTGGATACCGGTACATTGGGAACCAAGTAACCCTGCTGCGAAAAATTCTTATTATCCTTATCACTATAAATTGAAACAATAGGTTGCATAGCCCATTTTTTCAATTCATTTCTTTGAGTTAAAGTCAGTTTATTGGGGTCATAAATGGTAATGGCCTGATTGTTATAACTATCATAAGCATGAATTGTCCAGGAGCCTGTAAACTTTCCTCGTGTATTTTCTCCAATATGAATCACATTCATGTAAGGCCTCAAACAAAATGTAGTCAGTTCTGATGCAGAAGCAGAGCCCGAAGTAGCAATAACATAAACCTTATTTAAGTTTAAATTGGCTGTCAATGGATTCGGTGCCGTACCGGTATATCCTAAACTTACACTTCTCGCGGAGCCTTGCGAATCAAAATAATTGTTCAAAAAACTATTGTAATTCAATATGGTAAAGACCGATTTATTCTGAACTGCCGACTGGGGTGCCACCAAAGATGCCAAATAGGAGGCTGCTGTTACCCTGCCTCCCAGATTATATCTTAAATCAATAATCAAATCGCTGATACCGGCTGATTTAAATTTTGCAAATGCATCATAAAGTTTATTGTCAAATTCTTCAATAAACTCTGTATAAAAAAGATAGCCAATCTTTTTTCCTCCAATATTATAAACAGTATCCAATAAAACCGGATTTGTTTCAATTATCACAGGAGTCATGTTGATTGTTTTTGGATTTTCACCATTTTTATCGGTCAGCCCAATATTTAAAGTATTTCCGGCAAACAATAAATTATAATTACTACTACTTCCGGCTGTATTATTAATATATGCCCCTGCTATTTTTTCAATAATATCTCCTCTACGAATACCTGCTGCTGCAGCCGGAGTATTAGGGTAAACATATTGAACAATACCTACAATTTGTGTTTTTTCTGCATTTGCCCAAAGCAAACTCAATGACCACCCAAAGTCTTTGGGAGAACCCGAAAAACCAGCCAATAAAGCATCTACATCATCCGTCATCCACGACCAGCCATGTTCTGTGTCGGTCGAATAAAGAAGGCTGCTAAAATATTCTTTTGGATCTGTGTCAGTAGTTTTTGGCGTTTTATTTTTCATTTCATTTGCCCATAAATAATAAGCAGAAAGTCCGTCATAAACAAACTGTGATACAATGGGTACTTTTTGTGAAGGCGGTTCTTCATTTTTGGGGGGATTACTTTTTCTACAGGATATAAAAGTGAAAAGCAGCAAAAACAACAATGTATTCAAAAAAAAGTACGGTTTCAGATATTTCATTTTTCAAAAGATTTAAAATCAATGTTCAAAGATAACCATAAATGGGACTATCTTCATCAAAAATAGGTAACTACTTGCACCTACATTTAACAATAATTTAAATTTTTCATTTTCAGCTAATTTAAACTACCTTTCACCACTGTAAATTGAGCAAATTAAAAATGAAAAAATCAGATTTACACAAAGAGCAGGCGCTCGAATATCATGCAAAAGGCAAGCCGGGAAAAATTGAAGTAATCCCTACCAAAGAAGCAAAAACACAAAGGGATTTATCCCTTGCTTACTCTCCAGGGGTGGCCATTCCTTGTCTTGAAATAAAAAAAAATACAGAGAATGTATATAAATATACTGCCAAAGGCAATCTGGTAGCTGTTGTGAGCAATGGCACTGCCGTGCTTGGCCTGGGTGATATAGGCCCCGAAGCCGGCAAACCTGTAATGGAAGGAAAAGGTGTTTTGTTCAAAATTTTTGCCGACATTGATGTTTTTGATATTGAGCTGGCAGAAAAAGATCCCAACAAATTGGTTGACATCATTAAAGCACTGGAACCCACATTTGGCGGTATTAATCTGGAAGACATTAAAGCGCCGGAATGTTTTTATATTGAAAAGGAATTGAAAAAGCAATTGAAAATTCCGGTTATGCACGATGACCAGCACGGTACTGCCATCATCAGCGCCGCAGCGCTTATCAATGCACTTGAAATTCAAAAAAAGAAAATTGAAAAAGCAAAATTCGTGGTTAATGGAGCAGGAGCAGCTGCAATGGCCTGCGTAATGCTTTATCAGGAGATGGGCGCCCGACCTGAAAACTTCATCATGTTCGACTCCAAAGGCGCCTTACATAAGGGTCGTGAGGGTTTGGATGAATTCAAATCGAGGTTTGCCACTGCCGCAAAAGATATTTCGCTTAAACAAGCTTTGAAAGGTGCTGATGTGTTTATCGGTTTAAGTGCAGCCAATATTTTGGACCCCGACATGATTAGCGGTATGGCCAGGAATCCAATCGTATTTGCTATGGCCAACCCAGACCCTGAGATTACTTTTGAATTAGCTACAAAAACAAGAAAAGATATCATCATGGCTACAGGCCGGAGTGATTATCCTAATCAGGTAAATAATGTATTGGGGTTCCCTTATATTTTCAGAGGGGCTTTAGATGTGAGGGCCACACAAATAAATACGGAAATGAAACTGGCGGCAGTAAGAGCCTTGGCCGATTTGACAAAAACTGCTGTACCGGATATAGTAAACCTGGCCTATAATGAACAAAGCATTTCATTTGGGGCTAATTATATTATTCCTAAACCGGTAGATCCAAGGCTATTGGCTACAGTGGCCCCCGCAGTGGCCAAAGCAGCCATTGATTCAGGCGTTGCACGATTGAATATTACAGACTGGGAAGAATATAAAGTAAACCTAAACAAACGATTAGGTATTGATAATCAGGTATTAAGAGTGATTGGCAACAAAGCAAGAAATGCTCCCAAGCGTATCGTCTTTGCCGAAGCAGAAAATATCAATATCCTTAAAGCCGCCCAGATAATTTCAGATGAAGGCATCGGATACCCTATCTTATTGGGCGATGAAAAAATTATACGCACTCTGTCATCTGACAACAGCATTGATATTTCAAACATGCCCATTTTTGATCCGCGTAGCGAGAAAGAAAAACAGCAGTTGGAAAAATACGCCGAAATATTTTATACCAAAAGGGCAAGAAAAGGTTTTACCCGTGATGAATCGTACAAAATCATGAAAAACCGCGATCACTTCGGCTGTATGATGGTAGAATGTGGAGATGCTGACTGCATGATTTCGGGTCTTACAAAAAAATATAAGGACACCTTGCGACCGGCGCTTCAGATTATAGGTACCGAAGAAGGCGTAAACAAAGTGGCAGGTATGTATTTATTAATGACAAAAATAGGCCCACTGTTTCTGGCAGACACAACAGTTAACTATAACCCTACTGCTGAAGAGCTTGCCGAAATAGTGATAATAACCGCCAAAGGAGTTAAAGCATTGAATATCAAGCCACGAATTGCAATGCTCAGTTACTCCAATTTTGGAAGCAGCAATACACCCGAAGCCAAATTAGTAGCCAAAGCCAGAGAAATCGTCAAACAAAAAGAACCTTCACTAATTGTGGATGGCGAAATGCAGTCCAATCTGGCATTGGACAACGAGCTTTTGTCAGAACTTTACCCATTCAGCGATTTAGTGGGGAAAGAAGTAAATACCTTAATTTTTCCTAACTTAGTGTCTGGTAATATTGCTTATAACCTACTGAAAGAAATAGGTTCTACCGATGCTATCGGTCCTATTGTTTTAGGTTTAAAAAAGCCGGTGCATGTGCTACAATTGGGTAGCACAGTAACCAATATCGTAAACATGGCAATGATTGCTGTAATTGATGCTCAAATTAAAAACAAACAATTGAATATGGTATCCAAAAAATCAATTGTTAAAAGAAAAATCAAAGAATAACAAAATTATAAAGTATTGAAAATCATTAAAGAATTTGGGCTTTTCATAAAAATGTTTAACGGCATGTTTCGCACGCCGGAAAACAGAAAGATGTATTGGAAACAGTTCATGTTGCAATGCAATGATATAGGAATCGGCTCGCTGGGTATCATTACCATTATTTCGGTTTTTATAGGCGCAGTATCTACGCTTCAAACAGCTTACCAGCTTGTTTCCCCCATTATCCCCAAAACCACTATTGCACAGATTGTGAGAGACTCGGTAATTCTGGAGTTTGCACCCACACTCAGTTGTATTGTACTGGCAGGCGTTGTGGGCAGTAAAATAGCCAGTGAGCTGGGTAATATGCGCGTGAGCGAGCAAATTGATGCTTTGGAAATCATGGGGATTAATACAAAAGCTTATTTAATATTGCCCAAAATTCTGGCAGGTCTTATTATGATTCCTTTGCTCATTATTATTTCCATGGTATTAGGCATCTGGGGAGGAAGGCTGGCAGGCAACCTATCAGGAATCATTGATGCTTCTATTTTTGACAAAGGGGTATTAATGGATTTTTTACCCTATAATGTGGTTTTTGCATTAACCAAAAGTTTCGTTTTTGCTTTTCTAATAACTGCTATTCCTGCATTTTATGGTTACTATGTAAAAGGCGGTGCATTAGAAATTGGCAAGGCCAGCACCCGAGCTGTGGTTGTGGCATGTGTACTTCTTTTACTGGCCGACTATGTGCTGTCTTTCTTAATGCTTTAATATTACTATTAATGATAGAAATAAAAAATATCAAAAAGAGTTTTGGCGACAAAACGGTACTGAAGGGAATAGATTCAGTATTTTATGATGGTAAATGCAATTTGATTATCGGTACCAGTGGTAGTGGTAAAACTGTATTGATAAAATGTATGGTTGGCCTTTTTCAGCCGGATGCCGGAGAGGTTTTATATGCGGGTAATAATTTTTTCGATATTTCAAACGAGCAGAAAAAAAATATCAGAAAGGAAATCGGCATGTTATTTCAGGGCTCTGCACTATTTGACAGCCTTAATGTGGAACAAAATGTAATGTTTCCGCTGGAAATGTTTACCAACGACAAATATTCAATAAAGAAAAAAAGGGTAAATGAGGTATTAGCGAGAGTGAATATTGTGGATGCCAACAAAAAATATCCGGCAGAAATAAGCGGTGGCATGAAGAAGCGTGTTGCCCTTGCCAGAGCCATTGTTTTAAACCCCAAATACCTGTTTTGCGATGAGCCTAATTCAGGACTGGACCCACAAACTTCATTAGTTATTGACAAACTCATTAAAGAAATAACCACTGAATTCAATATCACCACTGTCATCAATACCCATGATATGAACAGTGTGATGGAAATCGGTGATAATATTTTGTATTTGTATATGGGAGGGAAAGAATGGGAAGGCACAAACAAAGACATAATATTAAGTAAAAACGAAAAGCTTAACGACTTCATCTTTGCATCAGAGTTTTTAAAAGATGCCAAAACCATGCGCACCATTCAGGAAACGGGCGAAATACCGGAAGGTGTAAAAGAAGAATTGAGAGATTCCATTGAAGAAAACCTCAATATTGACCTCGATAAAGACGGTTTCATTGGTAAAAAATAAGCTTGACCGATTTCAACATAAATATTTTACATTTGTAGTTTTTAAGGTCTTAATAATCATTTTCTTATGTCAGTTTTAGTAAATAAAGATTCAAGGATATTAGTTCAGGGTTTTACAGGTACAGAGGGTACGTTTCATGCTACCCAAATGATTGAATACGGAACAAATGTGGTAGGCGGCGTTACACCCGGAAAAGGAGGAACTACTCATTTGGACAGACCGGTTTTTAATACGGTGGCAGACTGTGTAAAAGCTACCAATGCCAACGTGAGTATCATTTTTGTGCCACCTGCATTTGCAGCCGATGCTATTATGGAATCTACCGAAGCAGGTATCAGATTGGTGGTGTGCATTACTGAAGGCATTCCGGTACAGGATATGGTAAAAGTAAAAAACTACCTTTCGGGCACTAAAACCAGACTAGTAGGCCCGAACTGCCCGGGCGTTATTACTGCCGGTGAGTGTAAAGTGGGTATTATGCCGGGTTTTGTTTTTAAATCAGGCAAAATTGGCATCGTATCCAAATCAGGCACCCTTACTTATGAAGCTGCCGATCAGGTGGCAAAAGCCGGGCTTGGAATCAGTACGGCTATAGGAATCGGTGGCGACCCTATTATAGGCACCACCACCAAAGAAGCAGTGGAATTGTTTATGAACGATGACCAAACTGATGCAATAGTTATGATTGGCGAAATTGGAGGCGGTATGGAAGCCGAAGCTGCCTATTGGATTAAAGAAACGGGTAACAAAAAACCGGTGGTTGGCTTCATAGCCGGCCAAACAGCCCCTCCCGGACGTCGAATGGGACACGCCGGAGCTATTGTAGGTGGCGCCGATGATACCGCAGCCGCAAAAATGAAAATCATGAGTGAATGTGGCATTCACGTAGTGAGCAGCCCCGCCGATATCGGGAAAAAAATGGCTGAGGTGCTGGCAGGTTAGTCCTTACCGAAAGCATCTTTCCAGGCCAGAATGCCTCCTGCCACATTTACAGTTTTCGCAAAGCCATGAGCTTCAAGAAAGAGGCATGCAGTTTCGCTGCGCTTGCCACTGCGGCAATGAATGATTACTTCCTGATCTTTTAAATCTGAGAGACCATTCCAATGTTGGTTCTGGATATCGCCAAGCGGTATCAGTTTTGCGCCAATATTATACTCCTCATACTCAAAGGGTTCTCTACAATCTATCAGATTGATTGGCTCACCTTGGTCTAACCTTTCTTTCAATTCCTGAACGGTGATAATTTCCATTTTGTTGTTTTGTTGTTTTTCTTATTTCTGAATACTGTCCGAAGAAGACTCAGATGGTGATTTACTTACAGGTGGAAGAACGCTTAACCAAATATCCATAGTTTGTCCTTGCCTTATTGTTCTGCTAAGTCCCTCATCATCAAATCGCTCCGGATTTTGGCGGTAAATATACGCATTCATTGTGTCTTTTACATCAGGATTGGCAATTATGGCTGCAAAACTTAATCCTTTGCTTTCAATAAATTCTTTTGCCTCGGTATAAGTCATGCCCACTATGTTGGGTATTGCCATTGAAACATTGCCCAATCCTTTGCCTATTACTATACCAATTTTGCTACCCATTCTTACCTTTGCTCCCGGCTTAATGACAGCACCATTATACAATTGCTCTAAAACAGAATTGATGGCAAAATCAACTCTGAAAGTGGTATCTCCAAGCGCTAACCCACTGTTTTTCAGGTACATTTCTGCATTTCTAAAACTCAAACCCACCAAATTGGGCATATCAATCAACGGAGGTTCGGCACGATTGATGGTCAAAAAAACGGTTCTGGATGACTTTACTACCTCAAATTCATCAGGCACCTGCCTTATAATTTGCAATGGTTTTAAAGAATCAATATAGGTGCTATCCTGTATTTCAAACTCAAATCCGGCTTTTTCCAATATTTTTTGGGCTTCAGGTAATGTTTTTCCAAGCACCGGAGGTACTGTTTTGGCATCACCGTGGTTGGTAAACCACCCCAATAAGCTAATAAAGGCAAAAAACACTAGCATTGCCAATATTGCCCCAACCAAAATATTGACCCAAAGAGGTCTTTTTGTAATAAAATTAAACATTCATCCTATTTATTTGGTAAATATAGCATTTACCTAAAACATTCTTCTACCAACAAGCTATAAAAATCTTTTAAATTGCCTCCCGCCACTTTCACTTGTTGTGGCACAATGCTTGCCTCGCTCTGCCCCGGCACGGTATTTACCTCCAGCATGAAAGGTTCTCCTTCAGCTTCATCATAAATAAAATCTATACGAATTACTCCCCCACAGTTAAATACCGAATAAACCCGAATAGCTGCTTCTCTAACTTTACTAGCAATACTTTCATCAATTTGTGCGGGCGTAATTTCGGTAGAATGACCATCATATTTGGCATCAAAGTCAAAAAAATCCTTTGTATCATCCGCAATTACCTCTGTAATTGGCAAGGTAATGATTTCACCTTTTGATTTATACACGCCAATGGTAAACTCTCTTCCTTCTATCATTTCTTCCACCAGCACCTGATTATCCTCTTTAAAAGCCTTTTGAATAGCTGCTTCCAGATTTTCGGCTTTCGTTACCTTACTCATTCCGATACTAGAGCCGCCATTATTCGGTTTCACAAAAACAGGCAGTTTCAATTGGAACAAATCTTTGTTAGAAGCATGAGGAGTATGACTAAAAAGCAAAACCGATTTTGCAACAGCAATACCAGCCTTCGCCGCAACCGCTACTCCATAACTTTTATTAAAAGTAACAGCCGAGGTTGCAGCATCGCAACCGGTATATGGAATGCCTAACATATCAAAATAACCCTGCAATTTTCCATCTTCACCCGGAGTGCCATGCATGCCTATCAAAACTGCATCAAAATGAATTGATTCATTATTAATTAATAGGGAGAAATCGTTTTTGTTTATTTCAGTTTTTACTCCGTTTACAGCTTCATAAAACCAACCTTTCGGGTTGATATCAATTTTATATACATTGTATTTTTCGGTATCGAGATGTTCTTCAATAGTTTTAGCGCTTTTATAGGAAATGACAGACTCGCCCGAAAACCCGCCTGTAACAATAGCAATATTCTTTTTCTCCATATAATTACAAATAATAAAAAGCTATACCACACCTAAGTACAGTATAGCTATAAGTAAATTTTTAAAAACTCAAAAATTAAGCGTGTAATTTGTCTTTCTTTGCCAGAAGTTCTTCTACTGTTTCCTGATAGGCTTCATCTGGTACACAACAGTCAACCGGACATACTGAAGCACACTGAGGTTCTTCATGGAAACCCTGACATTCCGTACATTTATCGGCAACAATATAATAAATATCTACGCTGATGGGGTCATGCTTCGTATCATCAGCCACAGTTGTTCCATCGGACATAGCCCATTCAACACCACCTTCGTAAATTGCATTGTTAGGGCATTCGGGCTCGCAAGCGCCGCAGTTAATACATTCTTCGGTAATTTTAAGTGCCATAATATGAATTTTATTGTTATAAAACTATTTTTGTTTAAATATAGATACAAATTTAAATAATTACAAATGAATTTAACACAAAGGATAAATCTCGCTGTAAAATTAGGGGAATACATGGTTATAAAACATGATTATTGGCAGGAAATTAAAGAAAAAGCGTTTTTACAAAATCCATGGTTCCAGCCTGAGTTTATTGATCTGGCCTTAAAAAATATTACAGAAAGGTTTTTAAAGAAAGATATACTCCAAAACTGGATAGCCCAATATCCGGGAATTAAAGAAAACAACGAAAATCCAAAATGGATTGGCCTGGTGATGGCCGGCAACCTTCCTTTGGTAGGGTTTCATGATTTTTTAACTGTTTTTATTTCGGGCAATAAGTGTTTGATAAAACCCTCTTCCAAAGATGAAGTTTTGATTAAACACTTAGTAGAAAAATTAATAGAATGGGAGCCATCTTTGGCAAATGAAATACAATTTTCAGAAATGCTAAAAGGATGCGATGCTTATATTGCTACCGGCAGTAATAATTCGGCCTCTCATTTTAAATATTATTTTGGCAAATACCCAAGTATCATCAGGCAAAACCGAACTTCGGTTGCGATACTTACAGGACAAGAATCAGATGAAGAACTAAGTGCATTAGCCGATGATGTTTTTTTGTACTTCGGCCTTGGTTGCCGAAATGTAACTAAGATTTACGTGCCTGAAGGATATAATTTTGAAACACTGCTTTCTGTTTTTAGTAAGTACAAATATTTTTCAGACATACATAAATACAAAAACAATTATGATTACAATCTGGCGCTTCATATTTTGAACAATAAATTTTATATGACAAACGGAGTAGTTATTCTGATTGAAGACAATCATTTGTTTTCACCGGTAAGCCAGTTGAATTATGAATTTTACAAGGACGCTGACCAATTGAACAGGCAACTCATGGATAGTAACGATTTGCAATGCGTTGTAGGAAAAGACTACATTCCTTTTGGGCAGGCGCAGTGTCCATTGATAGACGAGTATGCAGACGGTGTGAATACTATGCAGTTTTTGGAGAAGCTATAATGTGGATAAGTAGAATGATGGATTTTATAAAATTTTTAATAAAAAGTCAAATTCGTTAACTTTTTAATAAGAAACAACTACGAAGACTTTAGTAAAACTTTGTTAAACTGCTTTTTTAGTGTTTACAAAATAACTGACAGTTTGTTACTTTGTACAACATAGGCATAATTTTTGAAAATATTAAAAACAAAAAAGAATAATAATTATGAAATTTAAACAGTTGCTACTGGTAGTACTAATAAGTGTATTAACCGTTTTCGCTACCATTTTCATTTATAGTAAATTTTTTAAGAAAGACTTCGCAACCGTAGGTTCGCCGGTTGATGGAAAATATCCGGCCAATTATGCAGGTTTTTTTGACAGCAAATCGGCAGCCGCCGAAACAACAGATTTTACCAAAGCCGCAGAATCTGCAGTACCTGCCGTAGTGCATATCAAAACAAAAATTCCGGCAAAGCAAATCAGCAACAATCTTCCAAGAAGTCGGGGAAACAGTGGCGATCCATTTGAAGATTTTTTTGGCGATTTCTTTGGCAGAGGTTTTGGTCCTCAAATGAGGCCTGAGCAAAGAGCATCGGGGAGTGGTGTTATTATCAGTCAGGATGGATATATAGTTACCAATAATCACGTTGTATCTGACGGAGATGGAGGTGTGGCGCCCGAAATAAAAGTAACCCTGAATGAAGGAAAAAAAACATTTAATGCTAAGGTAGTGGGCCGAGATGCCAGTACAGACCTTGCTGTTTTAAAAATTGAAACCAGCGGACTGCCTTATCTGGTTTATGGAAACTCGGATGATGTGAAACTCGCACAATGGGTTTTAGCCGTTGGTTATCCCTTTACGCTGGAAGCAACCGTTACAGCCGGTATTGTGAGCGCCAAAGGTAGAAGCATTGGTATCAACAGTCAGCAAAGCGCTTCCCCGGTTGAATCGTTTATTCAAACAGACGCTGCGGTTAATCAGGGAAACAGTGGCGGCGCCTTGATAAATACCAATGGACAATTGATTGGCATCAACTCAGCCATATTAGCGCCAAGCGGCACTTATGCAGGCTATTCATTTGCCATTCCTGTAAACATTGTAAAAAAAGTGGTAAACGATATTATTAAATATGGTGATGTAAAAAGAGGCTATCTGGGTATTACCTATTCGTCTGCCGATCAACAAAATGAAGACTTTTTGAAAAAAGCAGGTTTGCAAAGCGGCCAGGGCGTATATGTATTAGGCGCTCCATCAGATGGCGGCGCAGCCAAAGCGGGTATTAAAAAAGGCGATATCGTTACAAAAATCAATGACCGTCCGGTTTCAACAGGGTTGGAAATGTCGGGTATCATTGCAAGCTCTCAACCTGGCGACAAAGTGAAGCTAAATTATATTCGTGGCGGAAAAGAATACAACACAAATGTTACGCTAAGTGATAAGCCAAGTAAAGTGGATATATCTAATGCAGAAATCATTCAGGACAATCTGGGTGTAGAGTTGAAAGACTTTGATCCTAAAAAAGCGCCACAGTATAAAATACAAGGGGGTGTTGAAGTAGTGAACATCAAAGATGGTCCATTAAAAAAGACCAAAATTGAAAAAGGTTTTGTAATTACCTCAGTGAATGGTCAAAATATAAAAAATATTGATGAATTAGGTAAAGCTCTTTCAAATAGCAGAAGCAGTACCATACAATTGGAAGGAATTTATCCGGGATATGCAGGCATCTACAGCTATCAGGTAAATCTGGACGACGACAATAATTCATTCTAAAGTATTTTCAAAAAATTGTATAACCGCAAGAACTTTTTTCTTGCGGTTTTTTTTATTGCTAAAACTCAGGATATGATGTAATTTTACAAAACAAACACTTGCTCAGTTATGATAAAAAAAATTCTGGCGCTTACCGATTTTTCCGAAAATGCATTGCATGCAGCTTTGTACGCCTGCAAATTAGCTAATGTAGTTAATGCCGAATCAGTTACTTTACTACACACTTTTGCTCCATCTGCTCTTTTATCTCCCAATGAAATGAGTTCCCTTTTGGCTCCTGTAGAAGCTACCGGCATTTTCACTAATTATGAATGGGCGGCAGAACAAATTGAGACTATCCGAAAAGAAAATACCGAAGAACTTGAAAAGTTGAGAGATCAGTTGTTGGGTGAGGTAAATAGTAATATACAAATAAATTGCAGAGTAGAATCTTCCAGCCTTGTCAGAGCCGTAAATCTCATCTGCAAACAGGAGTCAATTGACCAGGTAGTGATGGGCATCAAGGGAAGAACCGGTATTGAAAAAGCATTAATCGGCAGCAATGCCACCAAAGCAATTGAATACCTAAACTATCCATTGATAATTGTTCCACAAGGCGCGCCACTCACCATTCCTGAATCAATAGTTATTGCCACTAATTTGCGACAAATTCCGGAAGAACCATTAGCAAAACTTTCAAAACTATTAAATAGCCTTAAAATTAAAATATTTGCCGTTCACGCTTTTAACAAAAAGCAGGATATTAATGAAATAAAGAAAAAAGCAGCTCCAATACAACAGCAACTTATTAAATATTCGGCAGAGTTTCATTTTGTGCCAACGGATGACATAGAAGCTTCTATCAACCAGTTTGCAATAGACCATAAAGCCTCTATGATCATCTCGCTCCATCAGGTAAAAAATTTTGTAAATAGTCTGTTTCACAAAAGCATTACCAAAAGACTTGCCTGGCACAGTAAAATACCGCTGATGGTGATAAACCTGAAATAATTTCTACTTCACATACACCAAATAATCATAGGGTTGCATTTCAAAATTAACATCACCCGAAAAAGCATTAGGTGCATCGGAAAAAGCATTTTTGAATGTACCTGACAAATGATTATCATTGATACTGAATTTCAATGCATCAGATGAAAAATTCAGAATAACCAGCACCTCATCCTTTCCGTTTTTTCGTAGATAGGCAAAAACTTTATCGGGAGCGCTGGTCGAAAGCAAATAGGTTTGTACTGAAGGGTCTCCACCTCTAAGCGCTGCATTGTTTGTATGAAGCGATAGCAAAGTTTTGTAGAAATCATGCAGTTCATATTTTCCTGTCCAGGGAATTGGGTCTTTATCAAAGAATTTTAACCTTTTGTCTTTTAGTGGCAATTCCTGTCCGTTGTACACCAGTGGCACACCATTCCAGGTACAGCTAAAAACAGCCAAAGGCCTGGCCATGTTACCATACTTTTCATATTCAGTGCCGTTCCAGCTATTCTCATCATGGTTGGTAGTAAACCAGGCCCGCATGCTTGAGTCTCCAATGGCGCTATATTGTTTCAGCAAATCAATTAATTCTGACAGTGGTTGCTTCTCCTGATAAAAACTCCGGGTTTTGTGCATCCATTTCCACGAATAACTTGCATCAAACACCTTTCCATATTCGGGGTTTTCTAACTCGTCAAACTCGCCCAACCAAAACAGGGGCTTCACCGCATCCAGCTGAGGTCTTGCCTCTTGCCAGAAATCCACTTCTACCCAGGCAGCAAGATCGCACCTGAATCCATCAATATCACATTCATTTACCCAAAACTTCATTGCATCTATCATTGCCTTTCGCAAATTCGGATTACCATAATCCAGTTCTATAATATCGTCCATACCACTGGCTACTAAAAAAGTACCTGTAGCGCTGTCTTTCAGGTAATAATCCGGATGCGTTTTTGTCCACAGATGATCCCAGCCTGTATGATTGGCCACCCAGTCAATAATTACCTTGAAACCCTGATCATGAGCAGTTTTTACTAAATTTATAAAATCATCCATTGTACCAAACTCCGGGTTGATTGATGTATAATCAGAACAGGCATAATAGCTACCCATTGTTCCTTTCATTTTTTCCTTTGCTATGGGCGTGATGGGCATAAACCATAAGGTTTGCACTCCCATTTCTTTTAATCTCGGTAATTCTTTCAAGAAGGCATTAAAAGTTCCCTCAGGCGTATATTGCCTCACATTTACTTCGTAAATATTCGTGTTATGTCTCCATTCTACAGGTTTCATTACATTCATCGTTTTAGTTGTTTGGTTATTAGATTCATCCTTCCTGTTTTCATTTTTTATTAAAATACAAGAGGAAAAAGTGATTACAGATATTAGAATCAGTAAAACTTTTGTCATTTTTAATTTGTTTTAGTGAAGATAGCAACAAATAACTATTCGCAATCTATTTATTAAAGATTAATTTTGCACGAAATGTCTATTATTTTTTTTTTGAAAAATACCTGAACAATTAGTGGCAGGAAGACATTTAATAAAAACAACAAGAATTAATACATGAAAAAATTTGATGTCCCTGTTTTTTATAGAAGCGGCTTAATCTCTTCAATTAAAAAGCAACGCAAACTGGCAGACACCTTGAAAAAAGACTTTACCCCTACCCTGTTAGATTATGGGAAAGTTCAAATATTTCTGGCGCGTCATTTTGGATTTTGCTATGGCGTTGAAAATGCCATAGAAATAGCTTTTAAAACGATTAAAGACAATCCTGGGAAAAGAATTTTTTTATTAAGCGAAATGATTCATAACCCTCAGGTAAATGAAGACCTGAAATCGCAGGGGGTACAATTTTTGCAAAACACCCATGGCAAAGAACTGATTTCTTTTGATACGCTGACTTCAGAAGATATAGTGCTGATTCCCGCCTTTGGCACTACTTTAGAAATTGAACAAAAACTCCAGAAAATTGGCATCCCTACCGAAAAATATAATACAACCTGTCCTTTTGTGCAAAAAGTTTGGAATCGCAGTACCTCTATTGCAAAAAAAAATTATACAATAGTAATACATGGTAAGCCCACGCATGAGGAAACCAGAGCAACCTTTTCACATGCAGTGTTGGACGGCCCGGCCATTGTGGTAAAAGACATGACCCAAACAAAAGAGTTGGCAAAATTTATTACCGGAGAAAGACCTGCCGAAGAATTATTTACCGCTTTCAAAGGTCAGTATAGCGATGGATTTGACGTAACAAAAGATTTGCAACGAGTGGGCGTAGTGAACCAAACAACCATGCTGGCCGGCGACACACAGGCAATTGCCGACTACCTCAAGCAGATAATGATTTCAAAGTATAACCTAACCAAAGACAATCTTCACGAACATTTTGCCGATACCAGAGATACACTTTGCTATGCTACTAATGACAATCAGACGGCTGTTTCGGAAATGCTGGAAACTAATGCAGACCTCGCCATTGTGGTAGGTGGCTATAACTCATCCAACACTTCACATTTGGTTGAATTATGTGAAGAGGCATTACCAACCTACTTCATCAATGGTTTTGAAAAACTGATTAATGACAAAGAAATACTGCATTACAATTTTCATACAAAAGAAGAAATTCTAACCAAAGGGTATCTGCCCGATAAAAGTCCTGCTAAAATTTTGATAACCAGTGGCGCTTCCTGCCCCGATGCACTGGTAGAAGAGGTTATAGAAAGATTATTGTCTTTCTTTTCCATTACTGATGTTCATTCCATTAAACCTAAGTACAATTAATAGCTAATCAAAGTGAAAACATACAAATCAAGAATAGGAATAGAGTTTTTTGTAATTTTCATACTCGCATTCATCGTTCCACTCTACTTTGTTATTTCCGAAAAAGACCTGGGTATTTTGTTAGGTTCAATTTTTGGAGTTGGTTTTGTCTTTTATGTTTTCTTCACAACAGCATATTATATAGATGAAGGCAAACTCCTTGTGAAATCAGGCATATTTATTTATGAAACTATAGATATACAATCTATTCATACAATAAAAGCTACAAAAAGTTATTTCAGAGCACCGGCTATTTCTCCCCGTAGGCTGGCTATCCATTACAATGAAAAAGACATAATTCTGGTTTCTCCAAGAAATGAACAGGAATTTAAAAATGACCTAAAACAAGTTAAACCATCAATTGATATTATAGTATAAAGGTAAAGATTGGCGCTATGCTTATGACTTCTCCAGAAACAAATTTTTATAAAATGTCAGCAATTTTTTCTCTTCGTTGGCCCAGTTATATTTCAATTGCGCAATCCTACAATTATTAGACAGTCTATTATATAATTCTTTATCTTCTAATAATCTATTCACAGCATTTACAATTGAATCCTCATCTGCATTATCAATAAGAATGGCTATTTCACATTCTTCATTAATCATTTTATACTCGGGAAAATTCATTGCTATCTGAGGAACACAGGCATACATATAATCAAATGTTCGATTAGATAGAGAATAAAAATCATTTTTCCCTAAGTTATCAAAAGTATTGAGTCCAATGTACGCCTGATTAGTTATTTTTCTTAGTTCATCTGGCAATACATTACCATAGAATTCTATTTTCCCATCCAATTTTAAATTTTTTGATAATAAAATTGCTTCTTCCAAATAATTACCTCCTCCACAAATTTTTAGATTATAGTCAATTCTTTTCATAGCGGGAATAACATTTTGCAACCCTCTCCCTGTATTCACTACTCCTTGATACAGTAAAAAACCTGATATTTTTTCTCTGTCTTTTAATTCACAATTTCTTAAAACCGGCACATTATAAATAGGTTGGTAATTTAGGTTGTACATACTTTCGAACTCCGCAGAAAGGCTCTTATTAACGGTGTATCCTTTTTTAAACTGAGGAAGAAACATCTTTTCTATGGTTTTCCAAACAAAATATATTATTTTATATTTTTTAGCTGCAATGCTATACATCTCACAAAACAATTCATGTGCATCATAAATTCTTTTCTTCCTTTTAATTACTGAAATCAAATATACCGGAATAATTGTATCTAAATCAATAGCACATATTGCATCAAATTTTTTAAATAATAAATACAGAAAAAATCGAAGGTTGCTTTCTGCAAAAGATAAAAACCCTCCTTTAAAGAAAAGTGATAACCGTTTTTGTTTAAATGGCTGGCTTGTTAATGGCACTATAGGTAAAAATTTTTTTACCCCCAATAATAAAACCTCGTAACCATCTTTGGCAAGCGATGTGCAAATTTTCTGCATTCGCTGGTCATAATTTAAATTGTTGGTTACGGTAAAAATTATTCTTTTTTTCAACTACCTTTTATTTTATTTTTGACTAAAACAACTCCTGTTGGGTAGGATGATGGTCTTGCTCCACCCACTCCATTTCCACACCAGGGCTGTACTCTAAGAGTTTTGCGCCTACAGTTTTCCAACCCATCACTTCTGTTACCTTGGCCAACTTAAATTTGGCGCTGCGCACCTGCTGTCCTTTTCCACTTTGCACATGCAACACGGGCTCTGGTTGTGTGGTTACACATTCCAGATAGTTCCCTTCTCCTTCTTTAATAAACAGAAATTTGTTTTTTAGAGTAGAAGTTTCAATTTTGAAACGTTTCACATTATACTGCAGCATTTTCATATCCGCATAAACCGCAGTGATAATTTTATCCGCATCAAATCGCTCTATCAGCAATACTTTTTCAGGATCAAATTTCTGAGTCATTTCCTGATCAGTAATTTCATAACATCCATCAGTATATATTACCAACAGCCTGTCTTCAGGTTCAAAAACGCCCAGATAAGCGCCTTTTTCTTCGGTATTCAACCGACCAAATTTATCATCAAACCAGAGTTTCTTTCCACTAAGGGTTGCCCTTCCGGCTTCTTTAAATTTTACAGACTTAATCGGGTATTTAGTAACCTGATTACCCAAACTGCTTCTGCCTTTGATTGCAAGTTCTTCAAAATAATAATCAATTTCCTTAATTCTGGCGGAGCAACCCGGAGTCAACGTGATTTTCACCACCTCAGTCTCCCCGTTTGGATTTACACTCAGATAATTCACTTTCGTTTTGTCGTCTTTGGCAGTTAGTATATATTCTTTTTCACGGGTGATGCCTGTAACATTAAACCGTTTGGCATAAGCCTTACCGGTTTTACCATCCGAATAGAGCATGTTATATGTTGTTCTATCGTCATTTTTCAGAAAAACAGCAGCATGTATAATATCCTTTCCGATGAAGGTTTTATCGGCTACTTTAATGACCTTCATAATACCCCGTTTGGTAAAAACAATAATATCATCCAGATCGGAGCACTCAAACAGAAATTCTTCTTTCTTTAAACCCGTGCCAATAAAACCTCCTGAAAGATCGGCATATACACGTGTGTTTGCTATACTCACATTTCTGGCTTCAATAACCTCAAATTGCTTAATTTCTGTTTTTCTTTCGCGGCCTTTGCCATATTTTTTTAATAAGTTTTCAAAATAGGAAACAGCGAAATCAATCAGATGGTCCAGGTCATAATTAACCTGTTTGATATCATCTTCCAGACTCTTAATCTGTTCGTTCAACTCATCAATATCCAGTTTGTAAATACGACGCACCGGTTTCTCGGTTAGCTTCAGAATATCATCTCTGGTTACTTCACGCTTCAACAAATTCTTAAACGGATCAAAAGCTTTATCAATAGCGGCAATCACTTTATCCCAGGTAGCATGCTTTTTTTCCAGCTCTTTATAAATCTTTTCTTCGAAGAAAATTTTTTCTAATGAGGTATAGTGCCATTTTTCATTCAGTTCAGCTAATTTTATTTCAAGTTCCTTTTGCAATAAATCCTTTGTATTATCTGTTGATGTTTTAAGCAGTTCGTGCACTGACAAAAATTGTGGCCTTTGCTCAGATATTACACACGCATTGGGAGATATAGAGTTTTCGCAGTTAGTAAACTTGTATAAAGCATCTATAGTAATATCCGGCGATATACCGGCTGCCAGTTCCACTTGTATTTCTACTTCGGCAGCTGTATTGTCCGTTACTTTTTTGATCTTAATTTTTCCCTGATCATTAGCTTTTACTATAGATTCAATCATTTGCTCGGTGGTAACGCCATAAGGTACACTTTTTATAAGAAGTGTTTTTTTATCCGCCTCTTCAATATGTGCTCTAACTTTTATTTTCCCACCTCGTTTGCCTTCATTGTAGTCTGTAACATCAACCATCCCTCCTGTTTGAAAATCGGGATAAATTTCAAATTTCTTTCCTCGCAGGTATTTGATTGATGCTTCTATCAGTTCTATAAAATTATGTGGCAAAATTTTGGTTGAAAGCCCAACTGCAATTCCATCAGCGCCTTGAGCCAGCACTAAAGGAAATTTCATGGGTAAAGTAATGGGCTCGTTTTTCCGACCATCGTAGCTCAATTGCCACTCGGTAGTTTTGGCATTAAAGGCCACTTCTAATGCAAATTTGCTTAGACGAGCTTCTATATAACGAGGCGCTGCTGCCGATGCACCGGTTCGTACGTCTCCCCAGTTGCCTTGTGTTTCAATCAGCAAATCTTTCTGCCCCATATTTACCAAAGCATCTCCAATACTGGCATCACCGTGTGGATGGTACTGCATGCTTTGTCCAATAATGTTGGCAACTTTATTAAATCTGCCATCATCCATTTCTTTCATCGCATGTAGGATGCGTCTTTGAACCGGCTTCAAGCCATCTTCTATTGCGGGCACTGCACGCTCCAATATTACATAAGAGGCATAATCCAAAAACCAGGTTTTGAATTGCCCCTGCAACCCCTTTGTATTACTGCCTTCAATATCCTTTCTAATATCGTCTTTAATCGTCATCTATATTATTATGCTTTTTCGTATATGATTTCAGTTTATCGAAAAATGAATATCAGTTATTTTCGAAATTTATAACTTTCAACCCAATGCCACATCAAAAGTTTTCCAATTACTAATCTCTCCCTCAATTTTAATTCTTTCTTCATTTATCATCTCTTTCAGTCGCCACATCAAAAACACATCACCGGTTTTAACATTCATTCTGTTTAGGGTATTAGAAATAACACGTGTAGCCTTTTGCCATTCGGGAGTTATGTTTTTCAGGATTTCAGCATCATAATAATCAACATCTTTGCTCGCAATTTTTTTTCCTCCTTCCAATAATCTGACCATGGAGTTCTCAAGCATCAGCTTATTCCATTCATCAGGATCCACTTCAAATTCGCTCAATGTTATTTCTCTTGCCAATTTTTTTGCCTTCAAAAATTCTTTTGGTTGAATTTCTGAAAGCCAAGAGGGATAAAAAATCTGTCCTTTTTCATTGATAAATGGAAGATTATTCATGTATAATACCATCACTCTGCCCTGAAATGCCTTTAACTGTGGCATCAGCCAATAATAACCGCAAACATCATGTTGGTTTTGACCCATCCAAATCCATAGTATTTCCTCCTTATTTTCTTCCAGTTCCCTTTTCAGATTATGAACTGTCAATTTATCATCCACGATATTAAGTTGGTCTTTGTAAGGAGACCCTTCTAACAAGGCCATCCACCAGTCTCTTCTTTTTTGATAACCTTCAGTCTCATATATGTTTTCAATAGGGCCTACTGCATAATCATCTCTTATTAATAAAATATCGCCTTCGAGAGTACTATCCAGTTCCTGCACTTTCTTCATCAGTTCTACTTCATCCTGATTAAATACTAAATGAATCATTTTTATTCTTTATACTTTTTAAGTGTTTTTTAAGTAACAGATTGCCAAATTCTTGAAAATAGGTTATTTTGCTAACCTGCTTCCTCTTCAACCAGATCAACTTCCACAACCAGATTATCAATAATAAACTCCTGCCTTTCCTGCGTATTTTTCCCCATATAATACTCAAGAAGCTGGTGAATATGATCGCCCTGCTCCAGCAGCATTAACTGTTTGCGCATATCGGCACCAATAAATTGCGCGAATTCATCTGGGCTGATTTCCCCAAGACCTTTAAATCGGGTAACTTCCGGTTTGCCATTTAATTTTTTGATAGCTGCTTTTTTTTCAGTTTCGCTGTAACAATAAATTGTTTCTTTTTTATCGCGCACTCTGAACAAAGGCGTTTCCAATACATACACTTTTTCCTGCTTTACCAGATCCGGAAAAAATTGCAAAAAGAAAGTCATAATCAATAAGCGAATGTGCATGCCATCCACATCGGCATCGGTTGCAATTACCACATTATTATATCGGAGCCCGTCTAATCCATCTTCAATATTAAGCGCATGTTGCAACAAATTAAATTCTTCATTTTCATAGACAATCTTTTTTGTCAGTCCAAAACAGTTCAATGGTTTACCCCGTAAACTAAATACTGCCTGTGTTTCCACATTTCTTGCTTTGGTAATAGACCCACTGGCACTGTCGCCTTCGGTAATAAAAATAGTGGTTTCATTTTGTTTAGCCACAAATTCATCTCTGCCTTTGGCAGGAGGATCATCATTCAAATGGTAACGGCAGTCGCGAAGTTTTTTATTATGAAGATTAGCCTTTTTAGCCCTTTCATTAGCCAGTTTTTTTATTCCTGCCAGGTCCTTTCTTTCCCGTTCGCTTTGTTCTATTCTTTTCTTTAAAGCATCAGCAACCGAAGGATTTTTATGGAGATAATTATCTAACTCTCTGGCCAGAAAATCTCCTACAAATTGCCTCATGCTAGGCCCATCAACATCCACATTTTGCGAGCCTAACTTTGTTTTTGTCTGGCTTTCGAATACCGGTTCTACCACCCTTACGGCTATTGCAGCAACAATGGCAGTACGAATGTCCGACACCTCGTAGTCTTTTTTGTAAAAATCGCGAATGGTTTTTACAAACGCTTCACGAAAAGCCTGCTGGTGGGTACCTCCCTGGGTAGTGTGCTGCCCGTTTACAAAACTATATATTTCTTCACCATAGCCATTGCTATGGGTGATGGTTACTTCAATATCATCTCCTTTCAAATGTATGATTGGGTAACGAATTTCATCCTCATTGGTTTTGCGCTGGAGTAAATCAAGCAGACCATTCCGGCTCAAATAAGTTTTCCCGTTGAAAATGATACGCAAACCTGCATTTAAAAAGCAGTAATTCCAAAGCAGGTTTTCAAGAAACTCATATTGATATTTGAAATTTTTAAAGATGGTATCATCTGGAATAAAAGTAACCATTGTACCATTTGCATCTGTTGTCTTTGCTTCTTTATGATTAGTTTTAAGAATTCCTTTTTCAAATTCAGCAGTTTTTTCTTTGCCCTCACGCACCGAAACGACTTTGAAATAATAGCTTAATGCATTTACCGCCTTAGTACCCACACCATTTAAGCCCACAGACTTTTGAAATACTTTACTGTCGTATTTTGCTCCGGTATTCATTTTGCTCACGGCATCTACCACCTTTCCCAGAGGAATTCCTCTACCATAGTCTCTTACTACTACTGTTCGGTCTTTTATGGTCAGTTCGATAGTTTTACCATAACCCATCATGTACTCATCAATGCAATTATCAAGAACTTCTTTCACTAATACATAAATACCATCATCTGGAGCGCTGCCATCTCCCAGCTTACCTATATACATGCCCGGACGAAGCCGTATATGCTCTCTCCAATCCAGGCTCTTGATGCTGTCTTCATCATAATTGAAAACTTCCAAATCCGTTTTTACTTTAGCCATTTAAAATTTAAAAAATATTTAATGTTTTTCGCAAATATACTAAAAGTCAATTCCTATAAGCATTTGAGAGTTATTAACAGTTGTGAAAAAGATATATTAAGGCAGAACTAGCCCAGAATCTACCACATTTAGCACTTTTTATTCTGATAAAAATCATATTTAGTTATCACGTAAGTCATTGTGTATTGTTGTTACAACATTGAATTTTGTGTTTGTAAAATTATTACTAAAACAAAAGTTATATCAACATGAAAAAATTACTTTTATTTTCACTGGCAGTTATACTTGGGTTTATCGCAGTGAAAGCCCAAACCACATACAAATTAACCTCAGCCCAAAACATGGTAAAAGGGACATCTTCACTTCATGACTGGAGATGTGTAGTAGAAAAACAAAGTGGAAGTGCCGTAATAAATACGGAAGGCGCTTTAGAAATTAAATCTTTGTTTGTACGTATGGTTGCAAAATCGCTGAGGAGCGTAAAAGAAAACGGAAGTTACTATGATGCAAGTATGGACAAAAACACTTACAAAGCATTAAATGCCGATGCTTTTCCTGAAATCGTCTATACGCTTAACAGCATCTCTAATGTAAAAACTACCGGGAATACCAGTACGCTAACGGCCACAGGGAATCTTACGATTGCAGGTCAAACCAGGGCAATTACTTTTCCGATAAAAGCTACAGTAAATGGTAACACCATCAACTTTACCGGTTCTGTAAAATTCAAAATGACCACATTCGGTATTAAACCTCCGACAGCTCTGTTAGGAACCATAAAGACCGGCGATGAGGTAACCATTGTCATTAATACTACTTACTCAAAATAACAAGAAAAAATAACATCAATTAAAAAAAACATTTTATGAAAAAAATTGCCTTATTATTCGTATTTGGAAGTTTAGCTTTCGTTGCCAATGCACAGGAAAAAGAAAACTTTATTTCTAAACTTCAACCTGAAATTCAATACACAAGACCTGGCGACAAAACAGGCATGAATGTATTTGAAACCTCAAAAGATGAAACAGTTCCTTATGAAGGCCTGAAAGTAAAATTCGGAGCAGGATTCACCCAACAATTTCAAACGCTTACTCATACCAATTCCGGAGCAGTGCCTCTTTATCCAAGGCTGGCTCCTGGTTTTGGTGTAGCCATGGCCAATCTGATGATGGATGTGCAGCTTGCAGATGGTATCAAATTAAACCTTGAAACTTATCTTTCTTCCAGACACCATAATGAATCTTGGGTAAAGGGTGGTTATCTCCAATTGGATAAACTCCCCTTCAAAGGAGAATTCTGGGATAATTTGATGAAGAATGCCACCATTAAATTAGGACACATGGGAATTAACTATGGCGACCAACACTTCCGCCGTTCTGATGGTGGTAACACTATCTTCAACCCATTTGCCGAAAACTATATTATGGATGCTTTTGCTACCGAAGTGGCAGGTGAATTCTATTTGAAAAATAACGGCTTGTTGGGTATGGTAGGTATTTCAAATGGTCTTATAAACGGTGGATACCAGCATCCTCAGGTTGTTATTAGTGGGCAAACTCATAAATACCATAGAAATCCTTCGATTTATGCAAAAGGTGCCATTGACAAAAATATTGGAGACCTGAGAGTAAGAGGCGCTGCATCCATTTATTACAATGCGAGTGATGGCCGTAGCACATTGTATGGCGGAGACCGTACCGGTAGTAACTATTTCTTTGTAATGGAAGGTGCAACTGCCAATGCAAAGGATAATGCTTTCTCAGGCCGTGTTGATCCGGGTTTGACTAACCAAATCAGAGCTATCCAATTGAATGGTTTTATGAAATTTCATGGTTTGGAACTTTTTGGCACCTACGAAAATGCGAAGGGAAGAAACGTAAGCGAAAGATTTACCAATTCTCCAAAAAGAAATGTAAATCAGATAGCCCTTGATGCTATTTACAGATTAGGCGCTAAAGAAAATGTATATATTGGCGGTCGTTATAATACCGTTAACGGGCAGTTACTGGCATCCAGCGCTGACAAACAAAGTGTAAACCGCATTGCAATTGGAGGCGGATGGTTCCTAACAAAAAATATCTTATTGAAAGCAGAATATGTAGATCAGAAATATAATGACTATCCCTCAACATCCATCTTTAATAAAGGCGGATTCAAAGGCGGTGTAGTTGAAGCTGTTATTGGATTTTAATTAAATAATATATAAAAGTAATAAAAAGTCGGCAGAATTTCCGGCTTTTTATTATTTTTAATTAATGATTGCATAAAATGATTAGACAATTATTACTATATACGTTTATAATTATTTTTGCCACTTCTTCTAAAATGACTACAGAAAGTAGTTATGAAGTATCTATTGTGCAACCCGGTACTTTTAAAATTAAAGGCTCATCAAATGTTAATAATTTTAGTCTTGAATATAAAAAGCCGGTTATCGGTAAAAAATTAGTAAGCTTTGGTGATGATATTAATAACAGAATCAGTCTTAAAGGCGACACACAAATTTCTTTGGACATAAACGGATTTTCATCATCGCAGAGTTTTATTCTTCGCGATTTTAAGAAAATGATTAAGAGTGATAATTACCCCACTATTGATATTAATCTGGCACGATTTATTAAAAGTGATAATCCAAATAAAATTTATGCAATGGCAATTATCTCAATTGCAAATACAAAACGATTAGAAATAATGCCTGTGGTCATTAATAAGACAAATGAAGATACATATAATTTCAAAAGTTCATATAAAATTTCATTGAAGAACTACAATCTTGATCCTCCTCAAAAAATGATGGGTATGATTGCAGTAAATGATGATGTATCTATTGATCTGACTTTAACAGTACGTTTTAAAAAAATATAAGCACACCTTCGGCTTAACAAATTATATATTATTTTAAAACCTTATCCCAATTGAAAAAGCGCTTCTCAATCCTGCCCAAGGGCCATCCACCTTCACATCTACCCCATTTGCAGTTACTGTAGCCGTTTTTCTTATAAATGGAATATCCTCCTCTTCAATTTTCTTTTTAAGGTCTTGTTGCTCTTCGGGAGTCATTATGCCATTATAAACTCCTCCGCCACTACCCTTTGCAACCCCGTAATGAGCGCCTAATATCGTCCAGTCTATTACAAATTTTTTCTTTTTACCCAAAAACCATTGAGCGCCCAATAATATACCACCGCTGTGTGAAGAAACTGAAGCATATCCATGAGCTGTTTTAATAGAACCCTCACTTTCAAAATCGTATGTTACATCCTTAACCTCAAAAGAAGCATATCTGTAGTACGGACCAATGTAAAATCCCTGGCCATATCCCTTCTTCCCTACATAAAATCTTATTTCAGGTGTTACACTATAATTCGATAATTTGGCATCATTAACGATCACTTCCTCTAAAGCATTTTTAATATAGGGCACTTTTGAGGTAGGCATATACCTTCCGCCTAAAGAAAGACTTGTCCTTTTGGAGATAATTCGCTCATATTGCAAGCTACCGCTTTTTAAAGCCAAAGAAAACAGGTTCAACTTAAGCACATTTTTATTCTTAAAAGAAACATCTTCCTGTTGCTGCGAAAAAACCTTGCCTGAAATAATAAGCAGGCAGGTAATTAATAAATACTTTTTCATCATTTAATAAAATAAAGATGTAATATAATAAGAATTAATATAATCAAAGCATTTCATTGATAAATAATGTTTAACAATCCTGCCAAAAAAATAATTCGGGGAATTACTGTGTCTCAATTTCAGTTACATGTGCGTCGTCATTTGCAATAAGCGCTCTATCCTGTGTGCTAAGATTCAGTTCATCGGCTACCTTTTCTCTTGTCGGATTAATAAATAGAATAAGAAGGACAGCAATCATTGCCAGCCCCAGAAATAAATTATTTCCGGTAAGCATGTAAGAAATAATGGCAAACAATGCAGGGCCTTCCAAAAGTGCAATCTTCAGAATCATCACCGCTCGATACCCTGAAAGCTTTTCATTCAAATCTTTATCCACTAAAGTTAATAAACGGTTTTTTGCAATAAAATAACTGCCAATAATGCCTGCTACCAATAATCCGGGTACCAATATTGTTATAATATCGTTGAGTTCGGAATTTTTACCCATACTTCCTGTGAAAACAAGAAAAAACGAAATAGCTGAAAGAAGAATTAAACCTGCCAAAAAAGCCAGCTGTAAAATTCTTAACCCTGAGAAATATTGCTTTGATGTTTGTTTAATTAAAGCCATAATTTATAAAAAGCGATTTTAATTCACGATTGTAACTTCATCCTTTTCGCTGTTCTCCTTCCACCTCACTAAAACCTTCTGGTTCTCAAAAGAATCGATAGACTTACCAGTGTAATCGGCATGGATAGGTAATTCTCTGCTGTAACGCCTGTCTATCAACACACAAAGTTCTACTTTTGCCGGACGACCAAAATCAAGCAAGGCATCCAATGCTGCACGCGTGGTACGTCCGGTGTAAAGTACGTCATCTACCAAAACCACATCAGCATTTTCTATTGAAAACGGAATTTCGGTTGCATTGGCTTTGTGCAACTCATTTCGCACATCATCCCGGTAAAAAGTGATATCAAGTTTTCCATAATTCACCTTTTTATCACCTGCCAGCCGCTTTACCTCCTCATATAACCTGTCGCTCAGAAAAATTCCTCGTGGCTGAAGCCCAATAATGGCTACATTGGACAAATCCGTGCGATTTTCCATTATCTGATGTGCCAACCGTTTGATGGTAATAGCTATTTGTTTTTCGTTTAAAATTGATTTCAATTTTCAAAAAATTTTTTCGGGCGTTTGAATAAACAAAGTTAAACAAACGCCCGAAAGATAATTTATAATTTTGAGTATCTGTAAATTACAGTATTATTTTTTAGCTTTCCTTCATAAAAGGATAGCTATAATCCACAGGAGGATTAAAGGTTTCTTTTATGGTTCTGGCGCTTAACCAACGGTACATATTCAGAATAGAGCCCGCTTTGTCATTAGTACCGCTACCTCTGGCACCGCCAAAAGGCTGCTGACCTACCACCGCTCCGGTCGGCTTATCGTTGATATAAAAATTACCGGCAGCATTAACCAACTTACGGGTAGCCAGTTCGATTGCATCTCTGTCGTGAGAAATAATAGCACCGGTAAGCGCATAAGGTGAAGTATCGTCAACCAAACTCAATGTTTCTTCAAATTTATCTTCGGGATATACGTAAATCGTAAGTACCGGGCCAAAAATTTCTTCGCACATGGTTACAAACTTTGGATCTTTGGTTTCAATAACTGTGGGCTGAATAAAGTATCCATTTGATTTATCACATGCACCACCAACAATGATTTCAGCATCAGCAGACTCACGTGCATTGTCTATATAATTTTTGATACTGTCAAAACTTTTTTCGTCAATTACTGCATTGATGAAATTGGAAAAATCCTCTACCGAGCCCATTTTGAAGGAATTGACACCCTCAATGATTTTATGTTTTACTTCTGCCCATAAATTTGAAGAAATATACGCCCTTGATGCAGCAGAACATTTTTGCCCCTGAAATTCAAAGGCGCCCCGTAACAAAGCAGTAGCTACAATATCTGCATTTGCGCTTTTATGCACCATCACAAAGTCTTTACCTCCGGTTTCGCCCACAATACGCGGGTAACTCCGGTACTTTGCCATATTTTTTCCAATCGTTTCCCACATATTATTGAAAACCCCTGTGGAACCCGTAAAGTGTACGCCTGCAAATTCCTTATGATTAAAACAAACTTCACCCACTACCGGGCCACTTACATAAACCAGATTGATAACACCATCCGGCAGACCTGCTTCCTGTAAAATACGCATGAACATTTGTGCCGAATAAACCTGTGTATTAGCACATTTCCACACCACTGTATTGCCACACATGGCAGGCGCTGTGGGTAGATTTCCACCTATAGCGGTAAAATTAAAAGGAGTAACAGCCAGTACAAAGCCTTCAAGTGGCCTATATTCCATTCGATTGTGCATACCTGCCCCGCTGATGGGTTGTTGCCGGTATATCTGATCCAGAAAGTGAACATTGAAGCGTAAAAAATCAATAATCTCGCAGGCGCTGTCAATCTCTGCCTGAAATGCGTTTTTGCTCTGCCCCAACATTGTGGTGCCGTTCATATAACTGCGATACTTGGTGGCAATCAAATCCGCTGCCTTCAAAAAAATTCCTGCCCTGCTTTCCCAACTCATGGATGCCCAGGATTCTTTTGCTTTCAAAGCTGCCTCAATAGCCATTTCTACATGTTCTTTACTTCCCACAGAAAAAGTTCCTAACAGGTGCGAACGCTCATGTGGTGGACGCAACTCCGCCTTTTTATCGGTTCTCACTTCTTTTCCGCCGATATACATAGGTACATCAACTGTTTGACTTTTTAACTCAGCAAGCGTTGCTTTTAAAGCGGCTCTTTCTTTACTGCCCGGTTCGTAATTAAGAACAGGCTCGTTGGCAGGTACCGGATAAGAAAAATTTCCTAAACTCATTTTAAAAATTGAATTTTAATTGAATAAAATATTCTAATATCTCTTAAATAACGAAATAAAGTGATTTTACTTACCAAATCACGCTTCGTTTTGTTAATAATTAAATTCTTTACTAATATTTATTGCAAAATTAAGACTAAATATTCTGATTGTCTCTGGTCAAAATCTTACTCGTTGTTCATCATAAGATACGCCTTAATAAATCCATCAAGTTCGCCATCCATTACAGGCTGTACATTACCTACCTCGTAATCGGTTCTATGATCTTTAATCATTTTATAAGGGTGAAAAACATAGCTGCGTATCTGGCTGCCCCATTCAATTTTTTTCTTATTAGCATTGGCTGTGTTCGTTAGTTCTTCGCGCTTGCGCAATTCTTCTTCATACAAGCGGCTTTTCAGCATTTGCAATGCCTTTTCACGATTACCCATTTGAGTGCGCTCGGTTTGACAAACCACCGTAATGCCCGATGGGATATGGGTAAGAAATACTTTTGTTTCTACTTTATTCACGTTTTGGCCACCGGCGCCGCCACTGCGGGCAGTTTCCATTTTAAGTTCAGCATCCTTTATTTCGATATTTATTGAATCATCCACTAACGGATATACAAATACCGATGCAAAGGACGTGTGCCTGCGGGCATTGCTGTCAAAAGGCGATATTCGTACCAACCGATGTACGCCACTCTCCGCCTTTAAAAATCCATAGGCAAATGCGCCTTCAAACTGGAGG
Source organism: Chitinophagaceae bacterium (assembly GCA_023957575.1). Taxonomy (GTDB): domain Bacteria; phylum Bacteroidota; class Bacteroidia; order Chitinophagales; family Chitinophagaceae; genus Niabella. Next base: position 259,900 of record JAMLGU010000002.1, read on the forward strand.
GTTGCTGTTTTTATTCCGGCGCCATCACCCCACTGCCAGTCTAATTCTGTTACATTCCATCCCTGCTTTTCGCCATACATTTTATACATTCGGGCCAGCATTTCTGCCCAATCCTGGCTTTCGGTACCTCCCGCGCCGGAGTTTATTTGCAAAATAGCTGTCAGCTCGTCTTCGGGTTCGTTCAGCGTACTTTTAAATTCTACATCATCCAAAACGCTTAAAGCATGATCATAAGCTTGTTGGGTTTCCGCCTCAGAAGCATCGCCGCTCTTCCAAAAATCAAAAAGAACTGCAAAATCTTCCACCGCCGTATCAACCTGAGTATAAAGACCCAACCAATATTCATTGGTTTTCACATTCTTCATTATCTCTGTTGCACGTTGATTATCGTCCCAAAATCCGGGACTGAGTGAGAGTTGCTTATCTTCTGCTACTTTTTGCTGACGGTTTGCAACGTCAAAGAAACCTCCTTATCCCGAGAACGCGGGACCGCATATCATTTAATTTTTCCTGTGTCATAAGAGGACAAAAATAGGGAATTTAAAGATTCCGTTTATTCGCTAATTCTCTTTTTTAGGTGCTAAGCAAATTTTGTTCAAACAATGCTTATTCCGGTTTTGCGCCGTACTATAATGGCTTTCCGATTTTCTAACAGTGGCTGCATGAGGCGCCTATTTTGGTTCGGTACCGCGTAAGCGGTATCTCGCTGAAAGCGAGAAGAAGCAAAATCAGCACCGGTGCAGCCACGCAGCCCGCCGGCTGTGGAGGCAAAAAGTAGGAATTAAAGAATGTATGCTTGTTTTCAAACTTTTTCTTGATAAAAAGTTTGACAAAAATCAAGGCTGTGATGCCCTCGCTAAAAATGAATTTCGTTACGCTAAAATGCTTGAACTCGCTTCGTGCCTACGTTTGATAAAGTTAGCGTTTCTGCGCTCAAACAGCAGGCATTTTTTAACGCTTCACTACATTCATTTTTTTAACGCTCAGGCATCAAGGCTGTTTGGCTTCGCGCGACAACGCTGCGCATGACCGCGGCTTGCCGATTATTGCCGCTGCGGAGGCGAAAAAGTAGGAATGAAATGCTTATTGAATAAAAATTTACACTTTTCAAATAATGGTAACTAACCGGACGAGCAGAGGATGCTAACGGATTTTTTATAATAGCGCATCAAAAAATAGAATTAGCCGGAAAGTTGTCTTTTTTAAAAAAGATACAAAAGTAATATGACAAATATTTGCCTTAAACTATTGCTTCAGTAAATCCTCAATAAATCCAATAAACTTATCGCTGCTGTAATTGGCTGCTCCGGCGTGTTTATAGACGATGTTTCCTTTTTTATCCAGTACAACGGTGGTAGGCAGCGAGCCTTCAAACCAGTCGGAGGGAGGATTGGATTGATAGGCATATACAGGCAGGTCAAAATTTCTTTGTTTCATGAAAGCGGTAGATTTCGCAAAATTGGCATCTGCATCAGCCAAAATGAACACAATATCCGGATTGTTTTTGTATTTGCTGTGAAGTTCATCCACCGAAGGCATTTCGGCAATGCAGGGCGGACACCAGGTAGCCCAGAAATTGATGAATACCACTTTCCCATCCAGGTCTTTTGTATCAATCTGATGGCCATCTGCCCCGGCAAATATCACCGAAGCTCTTTGAGTGTTTGGGTTGGAATTATTTTGCTTAACGGCGGTTACACCGGGCTGAAACAGACCTACCTTCATCAAACCCTGAATTACCAATGCTTTGAAATTAGGGAAGATGAGCATTGCCACAGTGAAAATCACCAAAATTGCGGTTATGATATTAGATAATGAAAACAGTTTTTTTTGTGCTGCCATATTTGTTTTTAAAGGAAACAAAATTGGAGAATAATTGTTACGCATATTGTAAGAAAAGTTACAATTGTATAGAGGTTGAAAAGTTGACAGGCTGATGCTGTAAATGATTTTTAGCTTTTAGGCTAAAAAATAGCGATTATTTTCAAAATATTTATCTTTGCAACTATGATCATAAGCAGTACAAATAATGGCACACAATACCAAAGTGAAGTAGATGTTCTGTTGGAGACAGTATCTTCTAATCAGTTAATTGTTTGGAATGATGATGTGAACACTTTTCAATGGGTAATTGAAACGCTGGTAGAAGTATGTGGTCACAGTTTTGAACAGGCAGAGCAGTGCTCGCTACTGATTCATTTTCAGGGAAAATATGCTGTTAAGGAAGGTATGTACGAAGACCTGAAACCTATGTGCGAAGCGATTCTTGACAGGGGCATCGGCGCTACGGTAGAAGAAGTTGTTTCCTGATGATGTTTTCTCTGTGAATGATTTTCCTTTCTGATTTCAATTTTTCCCGTTGCCCATTTTTGCGTTAGATGATTCACTTTGTTTTCCTCCTGTTCATTTGGCAGAAGGTAGCGGGTTGTTGGCAATGGGTGGCGATTTATCGCCTGAAAGACTCATCCTGGCTTACAAGTCAGGTATTTTTCCGTGGTATGACCATCCACCGATTTTGTGGTGGTGTCCCGATCCGAGGTTTGTCCTTTTTCCCGATGAATTCAAAGTGAGCAAGAGCCTCAGACCTTTGCTGAAGAAGAATGCTTTTGAGTTTACTATCAATAAATCTTTTAGTCGGGTGATTGATTATTGCAAAGAAGTCTTGCGGCCGGGGCAGGACGGCACCTGGATTACCGAAGAAGTGAAGGCTGTTTATGTAAAACTTCACGAATTAGGCTTTGCACATAGTGCTGAAGTGTGGCAACAGGGAGAGTTAGTGGGTGGCCTGTATGGTATAAAAATTGGCAAAGTGTTTTTTGGTGAAAGTATGTTCAGCTTAGTGAGCAATGCTTCGCGGTATGCTTTTGCAAAATATATGGATGTTTTAAAATCCGAAGATATCCGGGTTATTGATTGCCAGATTCATTCTGATTATTTAGAAAGTATGGGCGCCGGAATGATTGACGGAAAAGAATTTGACAGATTGCTTGAAAGGTATTGTAGAGGCTAAGGTTGAGATTAAGACTGAGGTTAAGGTTGAGGTTAAGGTTGAGGTTAAGGTTGAGGTTAAGATTGAGGTTAAGATTGAGGTTTAAGGTTCAAAGTTCAAGGTTTCGGAATTTATGATTTGTGATTTGTGATTTATGATTTTGGATTGCAGATTACAGATTAATTATTGACAAATTGACCACTGCCTACAGACTATAGCCTACTGCATTTTCCCGTCTGCACTCCTCCTGCACGCATGAGCAGCCGTTCACCGAATCTTTTCTTTACACTGTCAATGGCCTGATACAGTGCAATGTCTTCTTCAGTGTCCCGAAACATATCAATCTGATGGCAGCCGGGAATTAAGTGCGTGAACCTTACGCCTATCAGTCTGATGAGCAGCCTTCGCTCATATAGCTTATTGAAAAGCTGTTTAACTTCCTTCATCAATGCAGCATCTGCGTTGGTATAGGCAATCATTTTTTGTTTGGTGTAGGTCTGAAAGTCGGAGTATCTGATTTTGACGCTCACGCACCCGGTCAGTTTGTTCTGGCGGCGCAGATCGTAAGCAATGCTTTCGGTCATGCGAATTAATTCGGCATTGAGAAAGCGCAAATCAATGGTATCCTGCTGAAAAGTATTCTCGGTAGAGATGGATTTTTGTTCCCGATAGGGTATTACGGGGCTGTCGTCCATTCCGTTTGCTTTTTGCCAGAGTTCCGAGCCATATTTACCCAGGAGGTTTTGCAGATACTCTACCGGTATCTCACTCAGGATTTTTACGGTTTCTACACCCATTTTCAAAAGTTTGTAGCCGGTTTCTTTTCCTACACCGGGTATTTTCAGTACGCTCAGCGGCGCTAAGAATTTTTTTTCATTACCAAAAGGAATTTCAATCTGGCCGTTGGGTTTCACCTCATTGGTGGCCACCTTGCTTACCACTTTATTGCTTGCCAATCCATAAGAAACGGGCAGACCGCTTTCTTTTTTAATTTTTTGTTTCAGTTCTCCGGCAAATTTCATGCAGCCAAAATATTTATCCATCCCCGTCATGTCAATGTAAAACTCGTCAATGCTGGCTTTTTCATACATCGGCACACTGTCTTTGATTACATCGGTTACTAACCTTGAGTATCTGGAATAGGCTTCATAATCACTTTTTACCACAATGGCATGGCGGCAAAGTCTGAGCGCTGCCTTCATGGGCATGGCGCTGTGGATGCCAAACTTCCGGGCTTCGTAGCTACAGGCGGCTACCACACCTCGTGCATTGTTGCCACCGATAAGTATCGGCTTGCCCATTAGTTTAGGATTGCGGAGGTGTTCGACCGACACAAAGAAAGTATCCATATCCAGATGTGCAATATGACGGTTACAGATGATCATAGCTTCGTGGTTTATAACTTACCATTTCCATATAATGCACTTCGATGCTGTAAACGCCAAAGTCTTCTGTTACCTTGCCGCTTATTCTATAAAAGCCGGTGGTTTTGAAAGGATATCGGGCGGCAGATTCGGGAAAATGCACGGTATCAATCCAGTCGAGATGACTGTCCACAAAAGTGCCAAAAAACATATAGTCCTTGTGTTTGGTGGTAACATGCTTTCGGGTGATGAAATAGGCCAGCACGGTTACTTTTTTTCCCACATATCGGTTCAGGTCTCTGGCTGCCACATATTTTTTGGGATCATCATTCACTAAGCCAAAAGGATTGGTGAGCGGGAAGCCCAGTATTTCTATCTGGTCGTACAAATCGTCAATGGGCGAATCGTTGAGGTCGGGCAACTCAAACACTACTGTTTCTGTTTTAAACATAGACTGCATGCCTGCTGCAATTTTTACACTTTTTTTCTGCAAAAAATTGGCTTCCCACAAAAGCCGTTTTTTTGACTTACCTGTAAACCCGAAAGCGCCCACGCTGATCAGCAAATTCAATTGCTCCAGCCCGGGGCTGATTCTCTCGATAAACTCCTGCAGGTGCAGGTAAGAGCCTTTGCTTTTTCTGTCGTCCAGAATTTTTTCGATCAACAACTCTTGAAGCCCTTTGATGTGGATGAAGCCTGCATATACCGTGTTGCCTGAAATATGGGTATTGAAATCGCTGTTATTGATGCAGGGCGGATGTATATTGCCACCCCATTTCAGCAGTTCCAAAAAATATAATTCTCTGGAATAGAAACCTCCAAAATTATTAATCACTGCTACCATAAATTCTTTCGGGTAATAAGTTTTCAGGTAAAGGCTCTGATAGCTCTCTACCGCAAAGGAGGCGCTGTGTGCTTTATTGAAACTGTAGCCTGCAAAGCTTTGCATCTGCCGCCATACTTCGGTTGCCAGTTCTTTGGAGTGGCCTATTTTTTCGCAGTTGGCCATAAATTTGTCGTGTATCATGTTAAACTCGTTCAGGCTTCTGTATTTGCCGCTCATGGCGCGCCTCAGGATATCGGCTTCGCCCAAATCTAATTGGGCAAAGTAGTGGGCAATCTTTATTACATCTTCCTGATACACCATCACGCCAAAGGTTTCGGACAGATGTTCTTTGAACAAAGGATGCAGGTACCTGACGGCGCTTCGGTTGTGATATCGGGTGATGTACTCGCGCATCATCCCGCTCTCGGCCACGCCGGGGCGGATGATGGACGAAGCAGCTACCAAGGTGAGGTAATCGTCGCAGCGCAACTTTTTCAGCAGGCCGCGCATGGCCGGAGATTCGATGTAAAAGCAACCGATGGTATTGGCTTCGCGAATCATGTTTTTGATGCGCTCATCTTTTTTAAATGCGGCAATATCGTGAATGTTTACGTTGATGCCTTTGTTTTTTTTAATCAGGTTTAAGCAGTCTCTGATGTGTCCTAATCCCCGTTGACTGAGGATGTCAAACTTATTGAGGCCGATATCTTCGGCGCTAAACATATCCATCTGTGTAGTCTGAAAACCTTTGGGCGGCATGAACATGGCCGCATAATTGGTAATAGGTTTTTCGGAAATCAACATGCCGCAGGGATGCAGCGACATGATGTTGGGAAATTTGTATAAAAGTCTGCCATACTGCAATATCAGTTTTTGTATATGGTCAGTAGGCATGCTGCTTTTTTGCAATGTCTTTATTTCATCTGCCGGCAGGCCAAATACTTTGCCCAACTGTTGTATGATGGCATCGTGTTTGAAGGTGGATACCGAGCCCAGCAATGCCACATAACCTTTTCCATATCGTTTGAAGATATAATCCATCACCTCATCTCTGTCTGCCCAGGAAAAATCAATATCAAAATCGGGAGGGCTGGTCCGGTGTGGATTTAAAAACCGTTCAAAAAACAAATTGAGTTCTATCGGATCCACATCGGTTATGTAAAGACAGTATGCGACAATGGAATTGGCGCCGCTGCCTCTGCCTACATGATAAAAGCCTCTGCCTTGTGCGTAGCGCACAATATCCCAGTTGATGAGGAAATAGCTGTTGAACCCCAGATCATTGATTATCTTTAGTTCTTTTTGCAACCGTTCAACAGCAATTTTGTTTTTGCTGCCGTAGCGCTGTCTGAAACCATCTAAAGCCAGTTTTTCTAACAGTATCTTGTCATCGGTCGGAGAACCGCCGTAGGTATTCTTGGTTTTGTCGGAGTGAAATGTCATTTCAATACTGCACTCATCCAAAAGCTTGTAAGTATTCAAAACGAGGTCGGGGTAAAGTTTGAATTTTTCGAGCAGTTGGCCCGGAGGGTAAAACAGTTCGTCTGCATCGGCCTGGTCTTCGGGCAAGAGGTGGGAGAGGAGAATGTTTTTGTCAATGCAGCGCAGTAGCCGGTGCAGGGCATGGTATATTTTATTCTGAAAGGTAACGGGCTGCATCACCACAAATCTGTTTTCACGACCTTTATATCCGTATTGCTCCAGCAGGTGCAATTTGCTGAACCTGATACCTATTCTTTCGTTCATCAGAAGATCAACGGCAGGCTTGATGCCGGGCGGGTAAATGATAAATATATCTTCACAAGGGGTTGTATCGAAACGGCAGGGAAAGTCTTTTTTGTCAATCAGGTGTTCCGATAAGAAATCGTGAATCCATTTCAGACCGTTATTGTTTTTGGCAATCAACAGATAGAGTAGCCGGTTTTCATTTCTTATTTCTGCCCCTATAACCGGTTTTATGTTTTTTTGTCGGCACAGTTTTACAAACTCCCAGCAGTCATAAGTATTGTTTATATTGGTAAGCGCCAGTGTGTGTATGCCGGCCTCCGCAGCCGTGTTCACCAGCGCTTCGGTAGAAAAAGTGCCGTATCGGAAACTATAATAAGTTTTACAGTTGATATACATATACTAATAATATTAGCAAATATATGCTAAATAAATTTGTGTATCAAAAAAAATTAATTCCGGAATGATTGAGTGAGGGTAGAATAGTGTTCGGGCAGGATAAACATATCACTCATTGAATTTAAGAAAAAATTCTAAGGCTTCGCCGCCAACAAGTCTGTAGTTTTCCATAAATCATTTATTAACCACTTTGAATGTGTGCCCTCCTGAGTTTGCCGAAGGTGGGCTGTAATCACTTCGTTGTGTGAGCAGTTTTGGATAGAAGTATATGCAGGAAAATAGAAAAAAGAGGTTGTTTTTTTCTTTAGGAACAACCTCTTTGGTTTGTTTTATTCACTTATTTGTATAACCGGATTATTTGGATGACTTAGAAGCGCTCTGCTTACGTTTTTTGGCTTCAGCCGAAGCTGATTGCTTAGGTGCATTTCTCGTAAGGGGTGGCGGGGTGTCCGCATTTGAAGTGTCATCAGCTTGTTGGCCAGCTTGCACTGGTGGAGGCTCCGATTCGATATCACTTACGTCCGAAGATTGGGTATGTTCCAAAACGGGTGGCGGTTCAGATGTACTGTCCGAAGCGGCATCAGAATTATTCCCAGCCGCTTGAGGAGGGGGATCGCCTACATACTCCATGCCGGGTGCATTAGAGATGCCTTCCGAAGGATCAGGCGGGGGCTCCGTGTGAACAATGGGGCCTTCGGATGCGGGATTGCCTGTATTGCTGCCTGCATTGCCATGCATCAATTCTTTTAATCCTTCTAAGGAATCCGATTCGTAACTTATTTTATAATAAGGCATAGGATTTTATTTTATAGATTGATAATAGTATTTAGGCCATATATACACCGGTAATCTTATTACCGTTTATATCTACATTCACGTTTTTGTTATGCATTTTTGCGGTGGCTAATATGTCCAGAATATTGGTTACGCCATCAGCAGAAGTTGGCGCTATTTGAATCCAGCCTGTTAATCCAGGAATTCCATCTATTATGGCATGACACCATTTTGTATTGGCCGCTGCTGAAATGTTCTTTACTTTTTTATTATTGTACCACATAAAATTTAAGTTTATTTGTTTGAAAAAAATTGTTTGAATCAAAGACAATGTCTTTAGTAAATAATTAAGGAAAATTGAAATGAAATTGTAAACCGTTTATAAGTAAACGCTTCTTACTTGTCCTGTTTCAGTGAAATAAACATTAACAGGCTTATTTTGGTGGTGTGCCTCAGTAAGGATTATTAATACGTTGGTAACACCATCGGCTGATAATGGTTCTATTCTACGCCAACCGGGGAAACCTTCAATGATAACGTGTGACCATACGGGAGAGTCGTCGCCGCTTACCTGTATTACCTTTTTGTTAAATACCCATCCGGCAGTACCCAGCGCTTTAAAGGTCATTACAGCACCTGATGCGGAGATGTTGGAAATGTGCAGGCCTGAGTTGCTATTATCCCACCATTTGCTGTTGGGCGATGTAGTGTCCGAAAAAGAATTACCGGAAACATACAAATCATTAGCGTCTCCGCCATTGACTTTCTTTTCCAAATCAAACTTATTATCGGCCTGTTCTATTGAGCACAAATAGTGTTTTGCAGGTGTCATTTGTTCGTTTGAGTTATTTCCGGTTTCATCAATATGCCAGATAGCAAGACCCGAGTCTGGAAGAAAGCTGTCTCTGCCGGTTTTTTGCCGGTTTTCTACAATAAAATATTCGGTTGCATTTTTTTTGTGAATGTAAAAGTCATTGTTGGCTGCATTCAGGGTGGCTGTTATGCCTGGTGTAATAGTTTCTAATTTGGTGGCCCAGCCGGCTGTATTTTTTAAGTAAGCCCCAATCTGTACAGGGTTTTTATCATTGCCTCCATAGCACATCAGGCAATAATTTCCTACACCGTATGACTCGTACCCGTAATCGTACAAGTCAGGGAAATTGCAAATCATGTGGCCGTTTTCGTGGCAAAAGGTGCGAAGTGTAAGCGCACTGCCCATATTGGTAATTTGGTAATCGCTAAATTTTTTACTGCCACCCACGTTATATGGAGAAGCTAAGCTCCACTGGTGAGGCCATAAACCTTCGCTCCAATTGTTAACGCGGTCACCTACGTAAAAGACGTTTAATGCATAAATATAACCGCTGCTATCTGCAGTAAGCTGACTAAAGTTGAATCCCTGTGCTTTCAAATGGTCCAATGCTTCGGTAATGAGCTGCCTGGCTCGGGTGCCAAAAGCTACACCAGGGTCAGTATAATAGGAACGATTATGGGCTGCCCTGTAATACTGGGTTACCACATTGGTGTAAGTAAGCTTGTTTCGCGAATTGAACTGGAAATAGTCCTTGACAGAACCGTTATTTCCAAATCCTGAATAACCGGTTTTGTTACAGAAATTATCTACCTCTGCCCGGCTAATAGTAGGCGCTACATCAGGAAATTCAATCAGAATGCATAGCCCCTTATAATTGCCTACAGTGGGAGCCGATAATGGTTCGGCCATTAAGCCTCCTTCCAGACTTCGAAGGGTAAGCGCTTTCCTTTCTGCTCGTCTTTGTTGCCACCGGGTAGAGAATCCTGAATCAACCAATGCCTTGGTGGCAAGAGATCGAGTAACATTTCGGGCAGGTTTCAGGTGCTTTTCTAATCCGAGTTTTTTAGGAGATACCTCTCCAACTCGCCGGCCTGATGATTGCAGCGGCTCATCGTCAGAAGTGGTAGCTGCATAACAGTAGTAGCCAGATTGTGGATCCTTAACTACGGTGTAACCGTCCTCCGTTTCAAAATGAGCGTAGAACTGGTTTCCGGAGCCAACCACCTGTACTGTGCTACCATCGGGATTTGTGAAAGTAAAACTTTCATTGATAAATGGTGTGGGCATGTGTGTGTTTTTAAAGTTAAAAAATATTTATACAAATATAGCGCTCGGTCAAAGGCAAAACAATACCTAAAATAGGCGATGCAGTATTGGAGGATATGTTTTTTAATAAATTCTTTCTTAAGCGTATTTTTCATTGGTTATTAGATGATTAGGTATCTGACATTTTTGCGTTATTGACACCTTAAAATGTTTTGAAGGAAATAAATTGGTCAGAACTAATACACATACCGGTTAAATTTTTTTGCTAAAAATATAAAGGCAGTACATTTTGTATTGATAGCCTATTAGTAAAGGCCTGATGGTATTGCGGTCATAATGCCGTAGGAAGTAAATGGAGGGTGAATTTGTATGTCGCAGTGTCTCTTTTTTAATAACAGTATTCCATTATGCCGGGCAAATAAAATAATTCAAGTTGTTACTAAAAGATAATAAGGTATTGAAAAATACATGAATAAAAGATCAAATTTAAAGTTGTATGACGGATAGTGTGGCTTGGAGTTGTTGCGCATTGCGACAATGGTCTTAAAAAAATGCGTTAAAAAAATGATTGAGGGTAGTCGTTAAAAAGCCGTGGTTGTTTGAGCGCTGTTTGGTCTTCGTAATAAATGCAAGGTACGGGTTCGACGGGTTTAGACTACCGAAATCATTTTTAGTAATTTTTTCAAGAACTTGATTTTTGGTTACACCTTTTTATCAAAGAAAAGTTGGAAAATGTCTTGTATGTCAGCAAGGTGGCTAAAATTAATTATTCTAAAAATTTAATTCCGGAATGATTGCGTGAGGGTAGGATGGCACCCTGCAGGATTATGCGTTATTTTCTGAACAACAGGCAGCCTGAAGGACCGCCTGTTGTTGTATTAATGATAAAATGAATTGAATTGCAGATGATAAGCCTGAAAAATGATTCACATCCAACCGGAATTATTACTCATTCTGATTAAGAAAAAAATCCACAACTTTATTACCGCCAACCCTGACAGCTTCATCAAACCACTCTTTGCATTTATCGGGATCCTCCTTGACCCCAATGCCTTCGTCGTAAAAGTGGGACAGGTATATCATACTTTCCCAGTTACCAAGTTTAGCCGATTTTTCAATCCAGTAAAAAGCCTGTTCAGGGTTTTTGATATCAAACAATCCTAAATAATAAGCCATGCCGAGTAACTGGTAACTCTCTGTACAGCCCACATCTGCTGAAGCCCTGAGCCAATAATATGCGCTTTCAAGGTCTCTGCTACCGTCTTCTTTGCAGTACTGAGGTTCCCATTTCAAATACCTGTTCGAAAGATCCAGCAATTCAATGGGTTCCACATTGGCTATTACTCTTTTTCTGATATTTTCAAAGAGAACTTCAGTTTCTTCCTGGGTTGATTTCAGTTCCAGCAATTCGAACACTTCGTCATAGGAAGGTATTTCCGGGTCAAAAAGCTCCATTCGGTTAAGAAACTCTATAATTCTGATTCCGGTCTTTAAATCATTTTCACTGATTGTTACTGAATCATAGTTTTCGGTATTATTTAGCTGGTCAGTTCTTCCGTAGTCTGATAGTTTTTTTGTCTGGCTGGCAATTTTAACAGATTCGGGTAGCCGAATACCTAAATGCTCTGATAGACAGGTCAGTTTTTCATAAATGATGGCTTCCCGGGACATTTGCGAATTAATAGGATGATTATTGGCATATTCCACAACCAATGAAATATATACTTCCACCAAAGAATTTGTGTTTTTTTTGAATAAGTAATTTTTAACTATTTCTATCGGATTGATGATTTGACCATTGCTTAATTCCAGATGATAAATACTGCTTTTGTCTGCAATACTGAAATTTTTGAGCAGACACCAGCTATAGAGCTGAGAACAATAATTAATGAATGACGCTGTCTCTTCTACTGTATTTCTTTCGATATTAAAACTTCTTATCATAGCCTGAAGTCTTCTTACGGAATGAATATCGGGACCAAAGAGCATAGATTCGGCAATTAGGGAATCGTTGTTGAAGGAAAATCGGGAAAAATCTAAATTTTTTATTTTCATAAATTTTAATTTTTAGGTGAATTGAAATATTGCTTTTACAAAAACAGCCCGGCTGTTGCCCATTGTTACCGCATCAGATGATACAGGCCTGCTTTGCCGGGCAAGGGGCAAAGCAGAAAGAAAATCGGGTACTGCTTTGGTTCTGTTTCAAACCAAACGACTTGACCCCCACTATTTCAAAGAACTATGCAGAGCTGAATTGCCTCCGATGGTGCCTCCCGAAAAGTATGGGCACACCAATGGCTGCAAAGCATCAATTCACGTAACAGGAATTCAGACAAACATCAAAAGTTAGAAAAATGCATAAGGTTTCGAATAATCGCAATGATGACTTTCTGGAAGGAGAACAGGTTGCACCGATTTCAAAAAATTTTCTCAAAGGTATTGAAAAATCTGTTGGAATTTTACCAAACTGCAAATAATGATTGTATGCCCTGTCAAATACAATCATTCTGCGCGATGTCAAATTCAGGTATTTCAAAAAAAATCTATCGTAAAGTTTTGCTTCGTTCATTTTTACAAACTCGGGGGTGTTGCTGTGTGCGTTTTTTCAGACAGGTAGGGCCATTAACAAAAAGTACTATTGCACAGTCAGCTCAGGATCATGATTTTTATTTGGGTCAAAGTAATCAAAGTAAGAGACGGATGGGGGCTGGTAGAAGGATGATATTATGAAAAATTACATCAAAAAGAGAACATTTTGATGCAATTTTGATATTGTTTTTCACTGCGATCCGAACTTTTTCAAAAAAGGATGATTTGACCCAACGAAAGTATTGATTTTACTGTATTTGTAAACTGATTTCTCGGAATAAAAGTCCGTTATTAAAAATTAAATGATTTCTGACAATTTGGCTTATTGGGTTTTCCTCTTGCTTTTACTGCGCCTTCTTTTATTTGGTTGCATACATAATCAAGGCTGTGGTAATAGGTTAAGCAAAAACGGATTTTTTCACACAGATTACTAAATGCCTGTGCGCCTTTTGCGATACAGCGCTTTATCAATTCTAATAAAAGATAGGTAATGAGCGCTATATAAATCTGAGATTTTACAGCGTTTTCGCTTTGTGCCTGTAAATGTTTTTACCATTGAATTTTGCTTTAGTTGCTTAAAAATATTTCAACATCCCATCTGGCTTTGTATAAGGCTGCAATGGTAGTCTGCCCATATCTCAATTCCTCAAGGTAATAATTTCTAACTGAACATCTTTTTCACTATCATACACTACTATCCGGCGTAACGTTACCTGGTCAATGCCTACTTCATTCGCTTTTGCCGGTAAGCCGGATTAATTCATCCTTAAGTATATACTGGTCTTTATCAACCGGTAATTCTTTTTCACAAATGCTTTCATATACTGTATTGTCTTTATTCTGGTTACAAATACGTTATCAGCATTAATGCGTTGCATCATTAAACTGAAATCAAAATGCTTCGCTATCTTCTACAATAATAGTTCCCGGTCAAATACTGTTTTGCGGTTATGACCGCGTTTATCATGCACAGCCGCTTCGCCTATATTTACCAGATCAGGAAGCATAAGCGCATGATCCAAACAGGTATGTATTTTTATGCCTCCTTTAGCTGTCCCGGAACTTCGCCCATTCAAATAGCTCAAACATAAGCTGATAGTGGGGTACTGTCTATTATCTTAATCACTTTACCTTTATCTCTTCTATATCCATTCCTTTCACCATGTCTCAGTAACAGATTGCTATAATGAAACAATTTGTAATACATCGTTTCAAATACCTTCCAGCTTCGTTTTGCATTTTTGTCACTCATCGTACTTCTGGCGGGGCTTTGTTGTAATCCTAAGTCTCCAATAAAGGTGGTGTTTACAGCAATGGCGGTACTTATATCGCTTAAAGTCAGGCATTTTATTCAGCTGTCCGGTATTTGAGAGACCAGTTGATCGTAAGTCTTATATTTACTACAGAATTTATCACTTTTATGTTTAGCTATACTGCTTTGCAAAATAGAATTAGGAATAAGCTCTAAAATTTGTTTTATAATTGGCTTCTTGTTACTTTTATTACGAGTAAATAGTCCCATATATTTATGAAATTTTGTCACCTCAAAGATAATATGGGCTATTTTCTTTTTTTAACTTCCGGATGGTAGTGATTGTTTTTAAAGAATGTAAGGCTGAATTTAAAAACTACACAATTTTTGGGCTGTATTTTATAGAAATACCTAATTTAGCAACCAAAATTATAAAACCATAAAATTCCGGTATGTCCGGTTTTATTTGTAATGAATAATTCTTATTTAGGACTGGTGGAACAAACATTTAATTTTCCACAGCCAGGCATCGAAGTAAAAAACGGCAACCTGATTTTTAATGGTATTGATATTAAAAAATTGATAGAAAAACATGGTACGCCGCTCAAGGTAACCTACCTGCCTAAGATTGGCATGAACATTGACCGTGCAAAACAGTACTTTGCCAATGCCATGAAACGGCATAAGTATGAAGGCAAATATTATTACTGCTACTGCACCAAAAGTTCGCATTTTTCTTTTGTGGTAGAAGAGGCGCCTTCAAGCAAAATTTGCCATACCGCAAACAACGCTTGATGCAATTTCATCAATAAATCGTCAACACGAACAACTTTTTGGTAATCTCAGAAGCATAACGGAAGCAATAAATAAAAACCAAGCTGTATTTAATCAAATTAATAGTTGGCAATTTGCTATCAGTGGCATATCAGGACAATTAGCAGCAATTGCGGCAAGTCAAAAAAAATGGGATTTAATAGACGACTTTGAAGAAATCACAGAAGAAGCCGTTTCGCTAAACAAAAGAATTTTTGATGAAAATGGTGTAACAAAAGAAGGATTAAACGAACTAAAAGCGTTTTTTCAAAGAATTGAAATTAAGGTTGACAAAATCGATGCAGATGCCAATGCTCTGTTTTGGAAACTCTTGACTTTATTGAGTTTTATCCTTGCAGTTATGGGTGAAGCAAGAAATTGGTTACCTAAACCTGAATATGCGACAAAACAAGAAGTTGAAACAGTTATCAAAGAACAATTTGGCATTTACGAAAAGAAACTAAAAGAAGACAAAGAGTTTAGAATTACGAACAGGCTTTGTAAGGTAATGTCAAAACCAAGATTGAAGTCTTTAGTAATTGAAAAACTTCCTATTGACTTTGAAGTAACTGTTTTACAAGTAAATCACAAATGGGTTTATGTAACCTATTTCAGTCCAGTTGACAACTTACCGCAGACAGGTTGGATAATGAAAAAATATTTAGACAAACCCGAATAAAATGACAGAAATGCCAACGCTTCACAGCCACACAATTACTCACAGCTTGTTTATTTTTAATGGTGTTCGTGAATGCTTCGCATTTGCCTAGTCGCACAAGCCAACGCACAGGCCAAAACTTTGCAAAGAGTGTGTCTGTCCAACCACACCACAGACTGACAAATCAAAGCAAAAGACAGCAGGGCAGCCTGTTACATCAGTTTGGAAAAAACGGCAGGAAACGGCTTCGATTGAAATTTTTTCGTAAATTTGTAGTTTCGTCTTCCCTGCCCGACTGAAGTCATTCAGGCGGGGGTTGAAGTTCAGTGCTAAAAGTATCGCCTTCGCCAAGCTGAAAACCGTTGATAAGCAAAAAGAAGTGAGGGTATGGTAAATTATTGGCAAAATATCGCTTATTTTTGGTTGCCCTCATTATTTATTTATTTAAAAACTATTATTAGTTAATTCATAATCTATGAAACAAAGGTTCGATTTACTGGTATTAATGCTTGCAGCAATGGTATTAATTTCTTGTGCATCAGGAAAAATATCGGAAAACTATAATCCTTTACACCGTCAATGGATGTTGAAGCAAATGCCGGGATTCGGTTACCAACAACTGCTGGAGGCCAAAGCTGCCATTGATCTTAGCGACGTAAAACACCCTGAAGGTTTTGCGGGATGCAACAATATTTTATTTAAAGTAATTACGAAATCTGGCGGGAGAATTGAATTCAGTAATATAAGTGCCACAAAAAAGTATTGTGCCGACAATATGAATTTGGAAAATTCTTTTTTAAAAATGCTGACCCAAATAAAGTTTTATAAGATTGAAGGCCACAAAATCACTTTTTTAAGTAAAGAAGGCGAAATGCTGGCCGAAGCCATTGCCGCCGATTGGGATTAAAAAGACCATAATTGGCTTATTTTCAAACGGATATATTTTATAATAAACATGGTTTTTGTTTCCCTGAGAAAGATTTTTTTAGTTTTTTTTGCTTTTTTTTTCTAAAGATTGCATTTTTTTGCTCTTTTTTACTTTACCTTTAACATTAATCTAACAATACTTGCTAAAAAGTGAATCTAAAATATACATTTTGTTCTATTCGAACTTACGCGACAATAGTTTGGGGTTTTCTTTGTATTGGGATGTAATGAATCTTTTGATTCGAAAATCGTGCTTATAAAAATGAAAGCAAGTGAAAAAAAGAAATGATTGTGTCATTATTCATAATTATCGGTTTGAAAAAATTTGGGAAAGATGAAATCTGGTCATCAGGGGGTAGAAGAGGATTTTGTGGGGTTTGTAGTGTTGTGTTTTGAACCGAAACTGACCATTGAAAAACTGAGTTCTTGCCTAAACGGGTGTATTACTATTTTATAAATTCAAATAAGAAAAGTATGAGAAGAAAAATCACAAGCATACTGTTTTTTTGGATGTTCTGTTGTTTGCTGCCCACAACATTGTTGGCACAAACAAGAACCATCACAGGAACAGTAAAAAATCAACTTGGAGAAGCTATTCCCAATGCTACTGTACAGCAACAAGGAACACAAAATGCCACTAAGTGCGATGAGGAAGGAAGTTTTAGTTTGCAGGTAACAGGTAGGGGAACCATCACCTTGCTCGTAAGTTCGGTAGGCTACAAAAACACAAGTGTAGAAGTAAGCGGATCCACCACTCAGGTAACTTTGGAAGCAGGTGCAGAGGGAACCATGAGCGAAGTGGTAGTAACAGCGCTGGGTATCAAAAAGGAACGAAAGGCTTTAGGCTATTCGGTTTCAGACCTCAGCTCTACAGAATTGATGAAGAACAAAAATACCAACATTATTAATTCGTTGGCCGGTAAGGTGCCGGGAGTTAACATTACTCAGTTCAGCGGTTCTGCCGGTGCCGGTGCGTCTATAACGATTAGAGGTGGTAACTCTACATCAGAAAGCAGGCAGAATCAACCGCTGTTTGTAATTGATGGTATTATTTATGACAACTCTACCACTGTTACCGGGAATACCGGTACCGATGGTATGTCGCGCAGTAATACGAGTTATTCAAACCGCATTATGGATATAAATCCTGAAGATGTTGAAACAATGTCAGTATTGAAAGGCGCTGCAGCCGCCGCCCTGTATGGGTCGAGAGCAGCAGACGGTGTGGTGGTTATCACTACCAAAAAAGGTAAAGAAGGGAAAGTGGTTGTAACACTTAACAGTAAAGTAAGCTCTTCGTGGGCTAATAAACTACCCGAAGTGCAAACCGTTTTTGGAAGAGGCTCTTATGCAGCCAATGGTGTATTTAGCGACCAAAACTCATATTCATCATGGGGTAAAAAGCTTACTGCCTCTGACCAGATATATGATAACATAGGTACTTTTTTTCAAAATGGAATAATTTATGATAACAACGTAAATGTATCGGGTGGATCAAAAAACGGTTCTTTTTATTTGTCAGGCTCCAACTTTGATCAGACAGGGATAGTACCCAATACTAATTATGATAAAACCACTTTCCGCTTCAATGGAGAGCAGCGGTACGGCCGCCTGACTTTGAATGCGAATGTAGCTTATTCTGTAGCTAATACAAAAAGAACGCTAACTACTGCAGGGCTTTATTCCGGTGGAGGAACCGGAAGTATGCAGTCGCTTTATGGATGGCCAATCACATTTGATATTAAAAACTATATAAATGAAGATGGTACCCAAAACCGTCCTTTTGCAGGAACGCTGCCGCTGGATGCAGACAGGGACAATCCTTACTGGATTATTAATAAGGATAAGCTTACTTCCAAAACCAATCGTTTTACCGGTGGTGTAAATGCCAGCTTTAAGATAACAGATTGGTGGGATATTATTACACGTCTGGGTTATGACCAGTATTCTACAAACGATTATACTTTTATAGCGCCGGGTTCTGCTGTTATCCAATTGTATCAAAACGGAAGGTTGAGCAAGAACATGTTTAATTACAATTACATAACTACCACTGTGATGACGAATTTGCATAAAACTTTTGGCAATTTTGAAACTCACCTCATGCTGGGTTCTACTTCAGAAAATACCCAAATCTCCAGCCAGAATCATTGGGGATATAATTTTGTTACTGCAGGTACTATCAGTTTCAATAATATTGGCCAAACTAATAAATTCTTCACTGATGGAACAACCAAAAAACGGTTGGTGGGCGCTTATGGAGAAGCAGGAATTTCATACAAGAACATCGCTTACCTCACAGTTACAGGACGAAATGACTGGTCTTCTACATTGCCACTTGAAAACAGGTCTTATTTCTATCCTTCTATAAGCGGTTCTTTGGTGTTTACCGAGCTGATTCCCAAAAGTGATGTACTTTCTTTTGGTAAAATCAGAGGTAGCTGGGCGCAGGTGGGTAAAGATGCAAATGCCTATGCTACAAATACTTATGTTAATCCTCCCTACAATATTGGTTCCTATATACTGGTGGGTAACCAATGGGCTGCCGGTAATCCGAAAATTCTGCCGGAAATTCAGGATTCATGGGAAGTGGGTGGCGAGTTCAAGTTTTTTAAAGACCGTATTGGTTTGGATTATACTTACTATCATAGTCAAACCAAAAACCAGATTGCACAACCGCGCCTTGCTCAATCAGGAGGTTTTATTTTCAGTTCTTTAAATACAGGCTCGGTTATTAATGAAGGAATGGAAATAATCCTGACAGGTAAACCGGTAGTTAACAGAAATTTTACCTGGGATATTGCCTTTAATTTTTCGTACAATAAAGGTCGCTTAGGAGCGTTCCTTCCCGGAGTGGCTTATTTCTATCCTACGGATGCTCAGTTTGGCACAGTAAAAGCCGCATCTATTCCCAATGGTGGGTATTTTCTGGGGTTGACAGGTCAACCCTATTTGCGTGAGCTCGATAAAGATGGTAAGGCAATACCAAACGGACGGTATCAGGTGGATCCAACAACTGGTTTTTACAAACTTAACACTACTAACCCGGTTGTAGGAAATCGTGAACCTGACTTTATTGGTGGTATTAATAATACTTTGAATTACAAAAACATTTCATTGGCTATCCTTCTTGATATTAGAAAAGGAGGTGATGTGTATAATGGAACCGAATATTTTATGCTGGTAAATGGTTTGAGCAAAAGGACGTTGCTCAATGACAGGCAATCGGTTACTGTATCCGGTGTCAACAGTCAGACAGGTGCAGATTTTAACCAAACTTATGAAGCCGGTCAAACTTATACCATTGGTAGTACTACTGTATCAGGCGTAGATATGATTCAACGTTATTGGTCTAACTATGCTGCCAATTCCATGAACTTTCTTACTTCTGTAAACTGGCTAAAGCTGCGTTCCTTGTCTTTGACTTACGATTTCTCAAATGTGGTGAAAAACAAGAAGGTAATTAAGGGAATCTCTGCTACGGCAGTGGGTACCAATTTGTTTACATGGACAAATTATAAAGGAATGGATCCGGAAGTGAGCGCTGCGGGCGGAACCGGCGGCTCTGGCTCTACAGGTATCGATTACCTTGGCGTACCGGCTGTGTCGAGTGTTACTTTTGGTTTAAACATTACATTTTAATAATTGAAAATAAGATATTATGAAAAGTTTAAAATTCATTATAATCGGTGCTATATTATTATTGAGCGCTGCCTCATGTAATAAATGGCTTGATGTTAATTCAGACCCCGATAATCCGAATAATACCAGCGTGTTGATTGAAAACAGGCTGCCCTGGATAGAGCACTTCTACATGTACTCATCGGGAGTTGCTAATTATCGCACTGCCTGCCAGGCCGGCGTTTATTATTCAATAGCTGCCGCCCAAAATACGTTTAGCACAACATGGCAATGCTCCAATGCCAATTCTACAACTCCATATCAAACCTGGTTTGTTTCAGTTTCTTCCAACGTAGTGGATCTGTATAATACAGCCAAGAAACAAAATGCTTATCATTATATGGGGGTGGCAAATGTGTATCACGCTTTAGGATATATGCAAATGCTTGATATTTATGGAGAAATGCCTTACACAGAGGCAGCAACCGGTAACCCCAGTCCCAAGCCCGATGATGGAAAAACCATTTTTAACGGGTGCATGGATAAGTTGAATGAAGCGCTATATTTATTTAGTCAAACACAGCCTTCGGGTGTTAGTTCCCTTGCTGCCGGTGATTTTGTAAACAAAGGCGATGTTAGCAAATGGATAAAAGCAGCATGGGGTTTAAAGGCGCGTTATTTCTTAAAACTTTCGAAAAAGTCGGATTTATACAATGCGGATTCCATTCTTAATTGTTTGGCCAAAGGTCCACAATCTAATGCCGACAATACGGTGGTACCCAGCTTTAACAATAGCACCGTTACAGATTACCTGCTGGGCGATCCAGTGGTTACAAATGGAATTTTTAACTATGCGGCTTATGGTACAAATCAACGAATTGCTCATTACTATTACAATTTGCTGACCAACATGAGAGGTGCCGGCGTTAAAGATCCACGTATGACCAAAATTGTTCCGGCCTCAATGGCTGATGTGAAATTAGACGGTAATGGCAGGGTTTCATCTTTCAAATGGAATCGTGGAGTGGGCGTAGATTCTTACGGACCTGCTACAAGATTGTTGAAGGGCGGTCCCAATTCAATTGCATTGCAAAGTTATGCTGCAGCCAATACAAATATTTCATATACAATTACTAATGCCACCGATCTTGCTAATTTCATTGCGGGCCAGGTTCAGGACGGCCGTCCCTATACCGTAGATGGGAATAAGGTAACTGTTACTTATAGAGCGGGTTCAATTTTTATCAATAGTCCTAATTATGTATTAGCAGGCGATACGGTTTATGTAAATCTTAAAAGTGTGGCCCAGGCTACCAAGGGTGCTATTCCTCAACCGGAATCAGATTTAAACTGGTATCCTTCCATTCAGGCTTATAATGCAGGCGTTGTAGCTTCTACCGGCTCATTCCAATCCAGGCCAATATCAGATCAGGATATTGTAACCTACCCCGAAATGTGCTTTATAAAGGCCGAAGTGTATATGCGTAAAGGAGACAAAGCAAATGCCTATACTGCTTACAGGCAGGGAATTCAGGCTAATATGGATAAAATGCAGGCCAAACTCACCGAGTGGCAGGCAGGAGGATATGCGGCTACTAATCCAGATATGGCGCCAATGAATACTGCTGACATAAATGCCTACATGGCAAGTAATGCAGTATGTCAGTCGGCGGGCGATCTTACAATGTCCGACATCATGCTTCAGAAATATGTAGCACTGGGCGCAAGCATCGAGAACTACAATGATATGCGCAGATTCAATTTTAGCGCCGGAAACGTTGGGGGCTTTGGAGTGGTATATCCCGGTTATCAGCGTGGTCCCCTTTTCACTGGAACGGCACAACTGACCGGAGGATCTCCTCAGGATGTGAGATACTGGATGCGCCGCTGGCAACTGCCGCCGGTATATGAAATACAATACAATTCCATTAACACAGCGGCATTAAATGCCCATGCTACCGATCCTAATATCTGGAGTATGCCTGTATGGTGGGACTGTGCCACTGATGATGAATATTTCGGATACCTTAAACCATAATCTATATTAAAATAAATTCTGAATATTTCAGAATTGTAGAAGAGGCTGTCATTGGGCAGTCTCTTTTTATATATTGTATTCCGGGGTTATGGAAGCCTTTTATAATATTGGATGTGGTTTGAATGTTTTGGTTCTATCAAATAAATATCTGTAAGTAATTAATTTCCTGCTTCGATAGGTACCCAGCGATTCTGCTACATTTATCATTTTGGGATTAAATTCACCAATCCACTGCATCTCATATTTATCGTAAATGGGTTTGCCAATTATGTATTTACCGCCGGTGATGGTAATATCCTGAATGATTTTGGCGCCTTCCAATATCAGGTATGCGTCAGCGCCTTTACCCTGAAACTCAGGAACCACTCCAAAGACTAACCCTACTATTTTATTGCACTTCTTCGTCTTTTTGTACCACAAAAATTTTAACTTGTCAATCAGCCCAAATTTGCCATTCAGGTATTTAAACCACTGATTCAGGTCGGGCAGGCTCACCCAAATGCCAATTGGCTCACCTTTGTAGTAAATAATCCAGTTGATGCGGTCGTCCAGAACAGGCTTCATGGATTGAAACATCTTTAAAGTAACTTTTTCTTCTATTTGCTTTAGGCCACCGTGTCCGGCCCATGCTTTATTATAAACGATGGTAAAGTCCCGGGCATATTTCTCCAGATTGTTCTTTTTTATATTGTCGGATGAATAATTCGGGTCTTTGGATAATGCCGCATGCCTTTCGTAAAACTTTTCTTCAATCCGGTTTTTTACATCTAAAGAAAAACAAATCTGGTTGAAAAATGGCTCGAATCCAAAATTTTCAAAAAGTTCTTTATAATAAGGTTGGTTGTAGTTCATGCAGTAAAGAGGAGGTTCAAATCCTTCAACCAGCAATCCCCACCATTTGTCTCTTTCCCCAAAATTGATGGGGCCATCCATTGCGGTCATTCCCTTAGCCATCAGCCATTGTTTACCGGCATTTAATAACAGGTTGGCAGCATCCTGATCATTAATACAGTCAAAAAATCCAATACCGCCTACTGGTCCTTCATCACCCTTTGTTTTATATTTGGTATTTACAAAGGCGGCAATTCTGCCGATAGGGCGATCGTTTTCATCTTTAAGAATCCACCTTTTAACTTCTCCAAAACGGAAAGCTTTGTTTTTTTTGGGGTCAAATACCTCCTGAACGTCTTTATCTAATGGTCGAATATAGTTTTTATCTTTCTTGTTGATAACGACATTAACCAATATAAAATCATTGGCGAGGGTTTCGTTTTTCACTTCATAAAGTTGCATAATTATTTCTTCTTTTTATGATCGGATGAGTCTGTGTTCTTATGAATTTTTGGCTGACTGTCTTTTTCTAATTTATCTTTTTTATTAATTTCTTCAGTTTTCTTAATAATTATACTGTCTTTTTTGGGTTTTATCTCAGTCTTTTTACCGGTACTGTCCTTTTTTATGGTAGGCAAATGTTTAGTTCTGGTTGTTTTATAACTGTTTAAAAACATTTTTTTTGCCATCACCTCATCATGCCCGTAGATATCTTCTCTGAAATTCAAAATACTACTGTCATTTACCCATGCAGTGAAATAGGTAATCAAAACAGGAATGGGCCGTTTTATGGGTACAAATTTTTCTTTCCCGCTTCTCATGGTAGAGTCAATAATCTTTGAACTCCACTTGGCTGTATCGTTTAAAACATATTTTGCGAGTTTTGCAGGCTCTTTAAGTCGCACACACCCATGGCTAAAATACCTTTTATCCCTGTTGAAAAGACTTTTGGCAGGAGAATCATGAAAATATATATTATAACTATTTGGGAATAAGAATTTAATCAATCCCAAAGAATTCCAGGGGCCGGGTTTTTGCCTTACAGAACCATTATTGTAAAACTCATAATGATTGCGTGCCATATATCCGGCACCTTTGGGGATGATTTCTTTTTTGGAAATACTGGGCGGCACATTCCAATAAGGGCTAAATACGACTGTTTTTAAATTTCCGGTAAAAACGGTAGTGCTGGTGCCTTCTTTGCCCACCACTACATCCATATCCCATACCGGCCTGCCCTTTTCATATACATGTAGTTTAAATTCGGGAATATTTACCAAAATAGCTTTTCCCGAGTCCTTAGTTTCGGTGGGTATCCAGCGCATGCGCTCCATATTGATAAGTATCTGCTGAATCCTTTCTTCTACCTTGGCGTTTAGGTCTTTAATGAAAGTTTGACCTGCGGTGCCATCAGGCTTATAACCATAAACTTTTTTAGCATTATTTACGGCGCTTACCAGCACATCGTCATATACTTTCGTCATTAGACTGTCTTCCTGCTCCAGAAAACCTTCTGCTTTCAATCTTTTCTTCAGTTTTTTTACAGCGTCGTCCTCATAGCCTTTCTTCATGACTTCCACCTTGCTGTTGACGATTGGCCATCCTCCACTATCTTTTATAGCTTTATATTGTTTAAGCGCTTCTCTCAATTTTTTATACTGACTGTTCACGGGTGCATTGGCATCTGCAAACTGCGCTTCTTTGTTTAGTACAAGGTTAGTCATTTCATCAACCGTTAGCCTTTTTCTGGGGATGTACCACTCCAATGATTTCATGTCAAAATCAGGATCGTATGCGTAAGCATTGTCGGCATATTTGTACAGAGATTTTGTCAGATCCATCTCTAATTTTCGATAGACAGAGTCGTTTTTCGCCCTGAGCGTATCAATTCTTATTAATTGTTCCATTTTGTTTGCAAGCCTCGCATCATACACGGTAGAGTCTCCGGAATAGTTAACATAGTTTTTGAGCATATTCCAGAAGGAGCGTGTATGCTCAGGCATGCCTTCGCGCGAAAACCATGCAAACTGGTAATTCCGGCTGTTATAAAAACTTTTGATTCTGTCGGCAAGCGTATCACTTAGGTTGTTTTGGGCGAGATAATTGTTTACAACAGCGCTATCCATAAAAAAAGAATTGAATGAATTGCTGGTGTCAATGGTAATATCTACTTTGGTAACGGGTTTTTCCTCGCGAACTACTCTTTCCTTTTGCGCATGACTGTCATTGAAACTGTCGCAAGAAACGATTGTTACAATGATTGCGAGTAAAGAAATTATGTACGGGATTAGTCGGTTTATTTTTTTCATAATGCCTTAGTACGAATATTACCTACAAATATAGGATTTCATAGAAAATAATAATGTATTTTTCACACATTATACACTTGCGTATTCAAAGAAGAATAAATATTCAAATTATGTAATCAATATTGAACATAAACCTTAATTTTGCACCCTGAAATAACTCACCATTTAAATTTTTATGGCAAATACAGGTAAAGTAAAACAAGTAATTGGCGCCGTGGTTGACGTTCAGTTTGACGAAAACCTGCCCGAAATTTATAACGCATTGGAGCTTACCCGCGAAAACGGAGATACGCTGGTATTGGAAGTACAACAGCACCTTGGAGAAGATAGTGTGCGCACCATCGCCATGGATGGTACCGAAGGCTTAGTACGAGGTACCGAGGTTAGAGATACCAGGCGTGCCATAGCCATGCCAACCGGCGATGCCATCAAAGGCCGTCTGTTTAATGTAACCGGCGACCCCATTGACGGACTACCCGCAGTATCCAAAGAAAACGGAAGGCCCATTCATGCCATGCCGCCAGCATTTGAAAACCTAAGTACTGCTGCCGAGGTATTATTTACCGGTATTAAAGTAATTGACCTCATTGAGCCTTATGCAAAAGGCGGTAAAATTGGTCTGTTTGGCGGTGCGGGTGTAGGAAAAACGGTAATTATTCAGGAACTGATGAACAATATTGCCAAGGCTTATTCAGGCGTATCGGTGTTTGCAGGTGTGGGCGAAAGAACCCGTGAAGGTAATGACCTGCTTCGCGAGATGATCGAAGCCGGCATTATGAACTATGGCGACGAGTTTAAGCACAATATGGAAGAAGGCGGCTGGGACCTGAGCAAAGTGGATATGGAAGGCCTGAAAGATTCCAAAGGAACATTCGTTTTCGGACAGATGAACGAACCACCCGGAGCAAGGGCGAGGGTGGCACTGAGCGGTCTCACCGTTGCCGAATACTACCGCGATGGTGATGGCGAGGGTAAGGGTCGTGATATCCTGTTCTTTGTGGATAATATCTTCCGTTTCACACAGGCCGGTTCCGAGGTATCGGCACTTTTAGGACGTATGCCTTCGGCAGTGGGTTATCAGCCCACACTGGCTACCGAGATGGGACTGATGCAGGAGCGGATTACATCTACCAAAAACGGTTCTATCACTTCGGTACAGGCGGTGTATGTGCCTGCTGATGACCTTACCGACCCGGCGCCTGCTACTACATTTGCCCACTTAGATGCCACTACGGTATTGAGCCGTAAAATTGCCGACCTTGGTATTTACCCGGCTGTGGATCCTTTAGATTCTACTTCCAGAATTCTGATGCCGCAGGTGGTAGGCGATGCACACTATGAATGTGCTAACAGAGTAAAAAGAATATTACAACGTTATAAAGAATTGCAGGATATTATTGCCATCCTTGGTATGGATGAACTGAGTGATGATGATAAGTTGGTTGTTTCTCGAGCCCGAAAAGTGCAGCGCTTCCTGTCGCAGCCTTTCCACGTGGCAGAAGCATTTACCGGCCTGAAAGGGGTACTGGTGCCTATTGATGAAACAATCCGTGGTTTCAATATGATTATGGATGGCGAAGTGGATGAATATCCCGAAGCTGCGTTCAACTTAGTGGGAACCATTGATGATGCCATCGAAAAAGGTAAAAAATTAATGGCACAGGCGCAATAACGAATTATTAATGATGGTTTGATGGAATAGAACAACCTCAAACCTTAAACCTTGAACTTCAAACGTTATAATGACTTTAGACATTCTTACTCCCGAAGGAAAAGTATTCAGCGATACGGTGTATGGCGTGCAGATGCCGGGTGTAACCGGTTCATTTGAGGTGTTGGACAAACATGCTCCGCTAATTGCAGCCCTGTCAAAAGGTGTTTTGAAAATATTGAAAGACAAACAAACTGAAAGTTCTTACGAAATTCAGGAAGGATTTGCAGAGGTACTGAACAATAAGGTTACTGTATTGGTAGAAGGGGCAAAAGAACTTTAGAATTTTACTTATTAAGAAATATATCAACCGGTTGATTCTTCAGCCGGTTTTTTTGTAAAAAAATTTATGGTACATAATAGTTTTTTTTGACTAAATCAAGTAGCTGATCGTCAATAAATTAGAAGGTAGAAGTTTTTTATTGGCATATTCGCCAACAAAAATTAACTTGCCTCGCAATTCAGTTTTAAAATGAATAAAAACAAAACAGGTATTTTCATTCTTGCTATTGCAGCGATAGTAGTGGTATTTTTTGGGTACAAATTTTTTGGACCTGCGGCCAACAAGCCAGAAAAAGGGTATCTGTATGTAAAAACCGGCTCTAATCTTCAGGATTTGAAACAACAATTATTGGATGATAAAGTTTTGAAAAACCTGACCTGGTTCAATATCACTTCCAAATTCCTGAAAATACAAAATGCACGACCCGGAAGGTACAAAATTTCGGAAGGTATGAGTATGGTGAACCTTGTACGGATGTTGAGAAACGGTAAGCAAACACCGGTTGATTTTGTGGTTACAAAAATCAGAACCCGTGAACAACTGGCTTCAAAACTTGGAAAGGAGTTTGAATTCGATTCTCTGGCTGCTATTTCTTTTTTAAATAATAATGATTCTTTACGAGCTTATGATTTAGACTCCAATACGGCAATGGCGGCAGTGTTGCCTCTTACTTATCAGTCAAAATGGAATACGACACCCGGAGCCGTTTTTGATAAATTTTACAACGCTTATAAAATTTTCTGGAACAATGAAAGAAAGGAAAAGGCTGCAAAGAAAGGGCTTACGGTGAATCAGGTAGTAACTATTGCCTCCATCATAGATGAAGAAACCAACGCCAAAGCCGAAAAGCCCACTATTGCCAGTGTATATCTCAACCGGATTAACAAAGGGATGCCATTGCAGGCCGACCCGACTGTGAAGTTTGCGCTAAATGACTTTAGTATAAAAAGAGTGTTGTTTAAACATTTGCAAGTTGTTTCACCATACAATACTTACAAAAACAGAGGACTCCCCCCTGGGCCGATTTGTACTCCTCAGGAAGCAACGATTGATGATGTGCTAAATGCTCCCGAAACAGATTATCTTTATTTCGTGGCCAGCCCTGCTTTTGATGGCACACACAAATTCAGCAGTACATATACCGAGCATCAAAAACTGGCTACCGAATATCAAAAAGCATTGGATGAAAGATTCAAAGTGACAAAAAACTAACTTTGGATATGAATTTCTTTTTAAATATAAAAAATTCATTTCTCCAATCCTCTGTCATTAAGCTTTTGGTAGCTTATGCCAGAAAGACGACTATTCCTGGTTATCGAAAGGTATCGGTTTATGATACGGTTGCCCGATATTTTAGTTTGGTAAAAGAAGATGATATTGTAGAAAGGGCTTCTGCCATTTCCTTCAATTTTGCAATGGCCATTCCGCCGACTATTATTTTTTTATTTACACTTATTCCTTTTTTCCCCATCAATAAAGAGTTTATCAATGAAATTTATGGGTTGATTATGAGCGTTATTCCGGGCGAGCGAAATTATACAGCCATCATTGATTTCTTAAATGATTTTTTAAACAACCCCAGAAACGGTCTGTTGTCCTTTGGTTTTTTATTATCGTTATTCTTTTCTTCCAATGCAATCATGGGTGTAATGCGTTCTTTTGATAAAGACTTTCCAGGATTTATTAAAAGAAAGGGTTTTCAAAAAAGGTGGGCTGCCATAAAGATTACATTGGTTCTTTTTGTGTTGTTTTTTCTTTGCATTGCATTGATGATAGCACAGGGCGTGGTATTAGAATGGATAGGTGTAAAAAATGAATTTGTAAGAAACCTTATCGGTTATTCCAGATGGTTGTTAATCATTCTTTTGTTCATGGCCATCATCTCCTATATTTACAGAGCGGCCCCATCCGTACACAAAAAATGGAAATTCATTACTCCCGGCGGCATTTTATCC
Organism: Chitinophagaceae bacterium; assembly: GCA_023957575.1. Lineage (GTDB taxonomy): Bacteria > Bacteroidota > Bacteroidia > Chitinophagales > Chitinophagaceae > Niabella. The sequence goes on from JAMLGU010000002.1 coordinate 289,044, forward strand.
ACTTGTCTGATGGCTGCATTTGCCTTCGGTTTTTCCTGGTGGGTGAGCCAGTTTAACAGCTATAACAAACTTTATGGCTCCATTGGTACGATACTGATTGTATTGGTTTTAATTTATTTCAATTCATTGGTATTGTTGATTGGCTTTGAAGTAAATGTAAGTATCAACTCATTGGCTGAAGGGCAAGCGGAAAAAATGAAATCAGACAGGAATAATTTAGTTGAAGGTTAAATTATTCCCCATTCTTTTTGTAAAGCTGCTTTATAGTCGTCTATATATGTTTTGTTATAATGCCCTACAAGGTTTCTTTGCCTGAAAGCTTCATAAAGAGTGACTGCACAGGCCACGCTTATATTTAATGATTGTATGATGCCAGCCTGAGGAATTACAAAATTGCCATCGGCCAGGGCCCTGATTTCCTCACTCACACCGCTATGTTCGTTCCCGAATACAAGCGCTACGCTTTGTGTTAAATCCATTTTGTACAAATCAACCGCATCGCTGCTCAGATGGGTTGTGAATACTTTCTGATATCTGTTTTTTAAAATTTTGAAACATTCTTCTGCATTGGCAAACTGATGAATACTCAGCCATTTTGCAGCGCTGGAACTGCTTCTGGGTCCCCATTTTTTATGTCTTGGAATTTTTGTATTCAAAATGTAAATATCCTGCACGCCCACCGAATCGCAGGTGCGCATGACCGCAGAAATATTATGCGGATCAAATACGTTTTCGAGCACAATTGCCAAATCCTGCTGCCGCCGTGCAATTACATTTTTAAGTCTGGTTTTTCTTTCTTCCGTCATTTCCCCAAATTAATTAATCTTTTGGCCAATTGATTAATGATTGCACATTATAGTTTATATCAATCAAATTTCTTTCGGGCGATAAAAAAACATTAAAACTTTCAGTTGCTCCTGCCGGTAAATTCGATTCAAACCCAATCAATATTGTTCCCGGGTTAGGAGCATCGAAAGAGTTGGGTGAAACGGTTGACCAGGTTTTTAGTGTAAAGGCTCTGGAGGAATTGACTTTAACGTATATTTTTTTAGATCCTTTGGTGAGCAAAATGGTAGAATTGTCCACAATCGTAGCTGTGGCAGTGGTGAGCATTGTCCAGCGCAGGGTAGTGGCGGTAGCTCCGGTTTTTACTTCATCCCTAACTAATACGTATTTTTCATTCATTATAGCCACTCCTCGTTTTGCCTCGGCAATTTGCCCCTGATAAACACCCGAAAGATCGCTGACGGCATTCATAAACAAAGAATTGGATGAATAGGAGCTAAGCGGAGCAGTACCTTTTACTATCTGATATTGGTTGTTAAAACTAAGCGTATTATGTGCAAGATTATTATACCTGAATATCGTCCAACGTTGTGAATTCTGATTCATGTTCCACAGGTCAACTCCCTGAGATTCCAGCGAATTGTAATCCTGCATACCAAAATCGCTTGCCCATCGTTCGCCATCAGCATCCATCACAAAGGAGCCTACATCTAAATGGCCGTGGCTGGCGGAGGGTGTGCCACATTTCAATCCAAGAAAAATAGCATTGGGGTCAGTCCAGGAACTGCGCATTATGGCAACGGGGTTTTCACCTCTGCCTGCCCACATTTTTTTTGAAGGTATTGGTAGGCCATTCATTGTTTTTCCTTTTGCCCAAACAAGCAAGGCGGGTAAACTACGATCGCCTGCTAATGCTGATGCAGAGGATTTTGATAAAAGCTCTTTTTCAAAATACAACAATGACAGATCATTGAGTTTGTCGGCAAACCAATACATGGCAGGTTGCACAGCGCCTTTTAATCCTGCATCCGAATAATTAAATGCGTTTCCTGACGGTCCGACCATATTCAATAGATATGATGCTGTTTTCATAAATCCGAGTAAGGCTGAAAGGTCATAATTTGTCTTTTTAAATTTTTCATAAGCATCTATAAACAACACATTGAAGGTGGTGCCATAGCTCCAATAACCATATCCTTCGGGGTAAGCGCCATCAGGATTGTACATGTTCATTACATAAGGTAGTGATTCAACAGCTCTCTTCATAACCATTTCAGCCGTGTCTTTATAGTTTTCGTAAATGGCTAAAGCTCCATACGACAAACCGGCATGGCACACCTGATTCCAATTATTAGTTCCCTTTATCCACCAATGACTTCCAGTGTATGAAGGTTCAATGCCCTTTTTTATGATGGCCGATTGGATGGTCTTTCTGGTCTCGGGCGAAAGTTTTTCATACAACCAGTCATATCCGATGGCTAATCCCAAAGTCATTTCGGCAACATCCAAAAAATGAGAGGGATTCCAGTCTGTGAAATTGGAGACATTCAGCATTTCCTGTTGTGCACGCAGATAGTACTTGTCATTTTTGGTCATTCGCCAACTGTATGACAGAAAAAAGATACGGCGGATTGCCTCGCGCGACACGCCCAAAAGTCTTCGACCGGTGAGTACCCGCTCCAATACCGGTAGGCTAATCATCTTGTCGCTTTCGGCTATTATGACGTCATGTACTTTTTTTAATAAGGCATCAGAGGAAATGCTTTGCAGAATCTGGCTTTCTTCATTTTTCAAAAGAAGTATTCTGGGATGTCCGGTATTGGCTTCTTCAGGTATTTCGGGAGTTGCTGTGGCTCCATTGACCGTTTTTTTACTACAGCCAATTATGATAATGACAAATGAGAAGAGCAAAAGTGGCAATCTGTACATACTTTATGTTTTTTGCAAGTTAGTACAAACAATATAAATGGGGAACTTATGGGCTGAAAATTAGATTTTAAAGAAGCGCATTGTAAAATTTACATGAATGTTGGCTTTGCCTTGCCGCTTATTATCTGGAAATTTCGTCATTACAGAAAAATTATTAATTCTTATTGGTTTATTTCCTAAATTCACAATATGAATCTTGATGTTCAGTCAATTACTGCGGCTGCTTTGGGTATTGCATTAGCTGCCTGTTGCGGTTTCAGAGTGTTTGTTCCGATGTTAGTAGCCGGCCTGGCCAGTAGGTTTCATGTCTTTAATTTTTCTGATAGCTTTTCCTGGCTTTCTTCCACTCCCGCATTGATTGCATTGGGCGCCGCTACTATTACGGAGATTGCGGGCTACTATGTGCCATTTATAGACAATATATTAGATACCATTTCTGCTCCGCTTGCAGCAGTGGCAGGCACCTTATTGGCTACTTCGGTAATGCCAATTGACAATGAATGGATGAAATGGATTATCGGTATCGTTGCCGGCGGGGGAGGAGCAGGTTTGGTTTCTTCGGGAACAGGGTTTTTGAGGTTGTTGAGCAGTAAAACCACTTTGGGTACCGGTAATGCAGTAGTGGCCACAGGCGAAAATACGGCAGCTGTGGGAGGCTCTATTTTAGCATTTATAATACCAATAGTAATGGCTGCAATATTTTTATTGCTGTCTTTTTGGATTTTGAAGACAATCTATAACAGTTTTGTAAAGAAGAAAGTCACTTAAATTTTTATCGCTCTGGTAATTTCTCTTTTTCCCGGCGGACCGGGCAGTTTTGTTACTGAAAATCCTGCATTTTCTAACCGTTTCCGTACAATGGATTTGGAACAGTAGGTTACAAGTACACCACATTTATTTAAGAAGTGAAAAACCTTTTTAAAAACTTCTTCTGTCCAAAGTTCGGGTTGGTCTTCGGGAGCAAAAGCATCAAAATAAACAACATCGAAACCTTCTCTTGAGATAAATGATTGAAAATCAGTATTAATTTTCAACAAGTTAAAAAAATCAGTGATTTGAATTTCCTCATTCCAGGTAGCGGTCATTATTTTGTAATATAATTTTTCTTCGACAAGAATTTGGGCAAAGTTGAGTCTGTTATATACTTCCTTTGATAAGGGATATAAATCAATAGATTGATATTCAATATTTAATGCAAAATTTTTTGCAAAAGTTGCAGTTAATAAGGCATTTAAACCGGTGCCAAAGCCTACTTCAAATATCCTGATATTTGTATTGCCCGGAAATTTCTCAGCATACCAATTAAGCCCGGCACTTATAAAAACATGGTTTGATTCCTGAATGGCACCTTTGGTTGAATGAAAGGTTACTGAACTGTTGTTTATTTGAATGGTGTGGCTATTGTCATCGGTATTGATGATTTTATATTCAGGCGTTGTGCTGATCATTTTCTTTGCAAAAGAAATTCAACTTTTTAGTCAATAAAAATATAAAAAGTGGAGGCGACCGGATTCGAACCGGTGTCCAAACATATCCTTCAAAAGCTTTCTACATGCTTATTTCCTGTATTAATTGTCGGCAAAGAACAGGGAAGGAACAAACCGATTCCTTGCGTAGCTGGATAATCTTTTTTCCGATGCACAGCCTAACCGGAAAGCATTCTGCACTTTGTTTTATGAGTCGGCGGCGGAGCGTGGCGGCAGAACAACCGGCTCAACGCGGCCCTAATGACTACTTAATCACTGATTAGGCAGCCATGGCAAATTGAGTATTGCCATTTATATTTTGAGTATTCAGATTAAAGGGCTAATTACCCAACGCCCTGCATGCTTACACTTTCAAAGAACTACGCTGTCAAAACCAAACGCCCCCCAATAACCTATGAAGATACAAAATTTTTAAAAAACTAAGTCTGATTTCAGGCTAAATTTTATTTATTTAAACAACCTGAAAATATCTAACCCTAATGCATAAGCCATTAACCCCAATAACAAAATCATGCCAAACATTTGCGCATATTCCATAAACTTGTCGCTGGGTTTGCGCCCTGTTACCATTTCAATAAGGGTAAATAATGCATGACCTCCATCCAGAGCCGGAATTGGCAATACATTCATAAATGCCAAAATGATTGAAAAAATACCTGTCATTAGCCAAAATCTTTCCCAATCCCATACACCTCCGAATGTTTTTCCAATACTGATAACGCTCCCCAGATTGTCATTTACGTTATGTTCTTTTGAGGTAAATAACAATTTGATGCCGCCGATATATTCATTCAGCTTGGTTACACCCATTTTTATACCGGCTGGTAGCGCTTCAAAAAACCCGTATTCTTTCTTTTCAAAATTTAGCAGTTTATAAGCATTGTTGCCATAACCTACTTTACCGTTTTCGTCTAATTTTACACCTACTTTGGCGGTATCGGCACCGTTTCTTAAAACAGTGAGTGTTACCGCTTGATTTTTAAAATTCTTAACAGCGCGTATAAAATCATTATAAAAAGGTACCGAAATGCTGTCAATAGCAATAATCTGATCTCCTTTTTTTAGTTCACCGGAAGTGTAATTTATTTTGGATGCGTCAATCGTATCAACGATATTAGGCATTCTGATAGAAACAAAGTTTTTCAGTTGGTTTTTTGTAAGTTCTTTCAAAAATCCGGGAGGAAAGTTGATTACGGTATCTTTTCCACCTCTGTCAACAGTAAGTGATACTTTCTCGCTCAGTAACATCTTTTTTGGCAAATCATCTTGATATACAAGGGTTTCTCCATTCACCTTGGTAATCAAATCGCCATCTTTGATGCCTACCTTTAGCGCCAGTGAGTCGGCTGCCAATCCGTATTGGATATTGGCTACCGGTAATTTTTGCTCGCCCCACACAAATAACATCATCGCAAAAATGGCAAATGCCAGTAAAAGGTTTAAGATAACCCCGGCCAGCATAATAATGAGCCTTTGCCAGGCCGGTTTGGAACGAAACTCATAAGGTTGTGGCGGTTGTTTCATTTGCTCCTTATCCATACTCTCATCTATCATTCCGCTTATTTTCACATAGCCGCCTAAGGGAATCCAGCCCAAACCATAAATGGTTTCGCCTATTTTTTTCTTCCAAAGTGAAAACCAGGGATCGAAAAACAGGTAAAATTTTTCTACCCTGCATCCAAACCATTTGGCGGTTATGAAATGACCAAACTCGTGTAATAAAATGAGGATAGAAAATGAAAGTATAAATTGCCCAACATTAGCGCCCAAAGCCGACCAGCTAAAAAGTAATATGTTCATGATGTATATTAGTACGATATTTTCAAAAAATGGTTGCAAAGATAGCCTTTAGCAGTTATCATTTAGAAATTTAGAGTTATGATTTTCGATTTATATATGAATTATTAGAGTGATAGCGCTGAATTTTATAATAATTTTAAAGAAAACAACAGTCTTTTTAAAGCTTTATTATATCGGCAGCCAGCGTTCGCGCCTCGGCATCGCTCTCGAAATAATCGCTAAGAACAGGTTTTTCAATAAATGGAACTTCGCTCATTACTTTTTCAACAATATCGGTCATTTCAAGAAAACCGACACGGTTTTTCAGAAAAGCAAATACGGCTATTTCATTAGCTGCATTCATCACGCAAGGCAGATTTCCTCCTTTTTCGAGCGCTTCCATAGCCAATGCAAGATTCCTGAAGGTTTTTAAATCAGGCTCTTCAAACGTAAAGCTGCTGATTTTTTTAAAGTTGAAACGAGGGTAGTCGTTTTTTATTCTGGTAGGGAAAGCAAGTGCATATTGAATAGGCAGTTTCATATCAGCTAAACCAATTTGGGCTTTAATGCTGCCGTCTTCAAACTGTACCATGCTGTGAATAGCGCTTTGCGGATGCACTAATACTTCTATTTGTTCAGGTTTTAAATTGAACAGCCATCTGGCTTCTATCATTTCAAGACCTTTATTCATCAGTGTGGCAGAATCTACTGAAATCTTTGCACCCATTGTCCAGTTTGGATGCTGGAGCGCATGTTCTTTTTTTACATTTACCAAAAAGTTGGGTTTGCGCCCAATGAAGGGGCCGCCGGATGCAGTAAGGTAAATTTTTTCAATCCGATTTCTTGTTTCGCCCATCAGGCACTGAAAAATTGCTGAATGTTCGGAGTCAACCGGAATGATAGGAACCCTGTTTTTTACAGCTTTTTCCATTACAATGTCGCCGGCTACAACCAGCGTTTCTTTATTTGCCAGTGCAATTGTCTTTTTATTTTCGATAGCTTTTAAAGTAGGTTTTAGGCCTGCAAAACCCACAATAGCGGCCAGCATGAGGTCGTAGCAGTTCATAGCGGCTACTTCTTCCAAAGCGTCTTCGCCGCCAAATACTTTAATATCGGTTTTGGCCAATGCTTCTTTTACTGCGTTATATTTTCTTTCGTCGCTAATAACTACAATATTAGGATTAAAAGCAAGTGCCTGCTCTATCAGTAATTCATAGTTTTTATGTGCAGTGAGCACTTCGGCCGAAAACTTATCGGGATGTGCCTTTATTACCTCCAAAGCCTGACTGCCAATAGAGCCTGTTGAACCAAAAATCGCAATTTTTTTAATCATAATTTACACTTGTTTATTGCCGAATGGAGTGATGCTAATGACCGCTCCGAACTTATTAAACTCATTCTATTTACCTTTTTCTACCCATTGCTGAAGTGCATCAGCTAATTTTCTGTCATTGCTTAATCGGGGCACTTTGTTTTGGCCGCCTAATTTGCCTATGGAACGCATATAATTAATAAATCCGTTTTTTTCTACACAGGTTATTTTTAAAGGCAACAATATATTGCCTGTTATCAAATCATTATAATAAGTGTTTTTTTCTCTCAGGTTATGATCAACTTTTAATGCAAATTGTTTCAAATCTGCAGGTTTATTCTCAAACTCAACAAACCATTCATGATAAGACTTGCCTTCGCCTTCGCTTACAAAAGGTGCTACCGTAAATTCGGTAATATTAATATTTTCTTCTTGTGCAACTTTTAAAATGCTATGTTCCGCTTCTTCGGCAATTACATGCTCGCCAAATGCGGAAATAAAGTGTTTGGTTCTTCCGGTTACAATGAGCCTGTAAGGATTTATTGAAACAAATTTTACCATATCACCAATATCATAACCCCATAATCCTGCGTTACTGTTGATGACTAAAGCATAGTTTACACCTGTTTCCACGTCTTTCAGACTGATTCTTTTTGGATTTTCTTTACCTATTTCTTCTTCAGGAATAAATTCATAAAAAATACCACTGTTAGTTATCAGCAATAGCCCCGGTTCGGTTTGTGTGTCCTGAAAGGCAAAAAATCCTTCAGAAGCCGGAAAGGTTTCTATGCTGTCAATCTTTTTTCCGATAGACTGAAATAATTTGGATTTATAGGGTTCAAAATTTACGCCCCCGTGCACTAAAATTGAGAAATTGGGAAATAATTCAGTGATGGTTTTTCCTGAACGTTTCATCAATTCATCAAAATACATTTGTACCCATGGCGGAATGCCACTAATGAGTGTCATATTTTGATGAATGGTTTGGTCAACAATTTTATTCAGTTTGGTTTCCCAATCCTCTATACAATTGGTTTCATAGTTTGGCAATTGATTTTTTCGCAGGTATCCGGGAATGTGATGATTTACAATTCCGCTCAACCTTCCGGTAGGGATGCCTCCGATACGTTCCAAAACCGGCGATCCGCTCAGAAATATCAGTTTACCGTCGGCAAAAGCGCTGTTGCCGGTTTCAGCCATATAGCATAAGAGTGCATTTCTGGCAGAATTGATATGGTTGTCAATAGAGTCCTTGGTGATTGGGATGTATTTAGTGCCGCTGGTAGTACCCGAGGTTTTTGCAAAATAAATGGGTTGCCCACGCCAGAGTACATTATGCTTTCCTTCTTTAATGAGTTCTATATAATTTTTTAATTGTTCGTAGTTCCTTATGGGTATCGCTTCCTTAAAATCTTCGTAAGAAGTAACGTCTTTTAAGAAATGATTATTGCCAAATTCGGTATTTCGCCCGGTTTTCAATTGATTTTTGAGTATTGCATCCTGGTCTGCAACGGCGGTTAGCATACTTTTTTTTATACTTTTAGAAACATACGCGGCTAACGGCTTGGCAAATAAAGACTTGATTTTCATCACTTTAATAAATTATTCTAAAAAAAATCCGTCAAAAAATTGAGGCAAAGATAATACCTTGTTTCGTGAGATAATAAATATAAGTTTATTCTTTAAAAAAATGTCTTGTCTAATAAAAAAAATGTTCTTACCTTTGCCGTCCTAATTTTTAAAATTATGATAGCTGTAATAAAGGTAGCAGGTCAGCAATATAAAGTTGAAAAAGATCAAACTTTATTTGTACCACATATTGAAGGAAACGCAGGTGATTCTATCGACCTTGAAGTTCTGTTTGCTCATGCAGACGGGAAACTGTCTGTTGGATCAAATTTGGCTGCAAAAGTAAATGCTGAGATTGTTGATCAAATAAAAGGCGATAAGGTTATTGCTTTTAAAAAGAAAAGAAGAAAAGGTTTTCAGAAGAAGAAAGGTCATCGTACCGCTTATACAAAAATTAAAGTTTTAGAAATAGCATAATTTATTTGCAAAACATTGATAATAAAAAAAATTAAACAATGGCACACAAAAAAGGAGAAGGTAGCGTAAAAAATGGTCGTGATTCTGAAAGCAAGAGATTAGGTGTGAAAATTTATGGTGGCCAGCCCGCTATTGCCGGAAACATTATTGTACGCCAACGTGGTACTGTTTACCATCCTGGTAAGAACGTGGGTGTTGGTAAAGACTTTACAATTTTTGCACTGACTGACGGTGTAGTCGAATTCAGAAAAGGTAAAAAAGACAGAACTTATATTTCTGTAAATCAAGCTCAGGCATAATCCATTTACATTTACTTAATAACTTGTGGAAAAAAAATTTGCAGGTATAATTATATTTTATAATTTTACCTGCGATAATCCATTTATTACTAACATTAAATTCTAAAAAATGGCAGTTAAAAAAGCAGCAGCAAAAAAAGCGGCTCCAAAAAAGGCGGCAGCTCCTAAGAAGGCAGCAGCTCCAAAGAAAGCGGCAGCTCCTAAGAAGGCAGCAGCTCCAAAGAAAGCAGCGGCTCCAAAGAAAGCAGCAGCTCCAAAGAAAGCAGCAGCTCCAAAAAAGGCAGCAGCTCCCAAAAAGGCAGCAGCTCCAAAAAAAGCAGCAGCTCCAAAGAAAGCGGCGGCTCCAAAGAAAGCAGCTCCAAAAAAAGCAGCAGCTAAGAAAAAATAAGCTCAGTCTTAATTTGAAAATTTTTGAAGCCTTCCTATTAAAGGGGGGCTTTTTTCATGCCTGATACTTTAAAGAACAGCGTGATATTAACAAGTTGTTTCATTATTCCTTTCCAAAAAAGAAAAGGATTGCAGGAATATTTTTGCTACCTTGTAAAATAGTCTATACTAATAAATACTTAAAATGAATAATACTGTTATTGCCGATCAGTTTTCATTGCTTTCTAAATTAATGGATATTAACGGTGAAAATTCTTTCAGGTCCAAAACTTATTCTATTGCAGCTTTCAATATTGAAAGGCTGGATAAGCAACTTGAAGATATAGGTAACGATCAATTAAGCAAGATACCCGGCTTCGGCTATTCTGTTGTTTCAAAAATAGAAGAAATCCTTACAACCGGTAAATTAAAGATATTGGACGAATATGTGCAAAAAACGCCATCCGGCGTTTTGGAAATGCTGCAAATAAAAGGGTTAGGACCAAAAAAAATCCATGCTATTTGGAAGGAAATGGGAATACAGTCCATTGGAGAACTTGAATATGCCTGTATAGAAAATCGTCTTTCCTCATTTAAAGGTTTTGGGCAAAAAACCCAGCAGAAAATTTTGGAAACAATCAGATTCTACAAACAAAATCTTGGTCATTTTCTGTATGCACAGATCAATGAAATATTTGACTCTGTTTTTGAATATCTAAAAAAAATATTTGGCAAAGAAAAAGTAATGATTACCGGCGATTACCGAAGGCAGATGCCGACTATTAAGGAATTGGAATTCATTATTGATGAGGGTTGTGAGGCAATCAAGCCTAAATTTCAGACTGCTTATCCTCCTGAACTATTGGAAGAACGTGAGGACTCATTGTTATATAAACTAAGCAATGGATTGAGGCTTAGATTGTATAACAACAGAACAAATATTTATAAAAAACAATTTCTCACTTCCGCCTCGGATGCGTTTTTGGAAGAATTTTTTTTAAATGAAAATAATAATTTGTTTGAAAATGAAATCTGCAACGGTGAAATAGATATTTTTAAAAATCGGGGAGTTCCTTATATTGCCCCCTGCCTGCGCGAAAGTAAATCAATAATAGAAAAAGCAAAGGCAGGAAAACTACCCGAACTTATTCGCCTCAATGATATTAAAGGATGTATTCATAACCACAGCAATTGGTCAGATGGGATTAATACGATTGAAGAATTGGTAAATGCCTTGATAGAAAAAAAATTTGAATACCTTGTAATATCTGATCACTCAAAGACAGCAGCTTATGCCAATGGGTTATCGGAAGAACGAATCCTGAAACAGCATGTTTATATTGATGAGTTAAACAAAAAGTATCCTTCTTTTAAAGTTTTTAAGAGTATAGAGAGTGATATATTAAGTGACGGCAGTCTCGATTATGCCGAAGATTTGCTAAAGACTTTTGATCTTGTAATAGCATCGGTTCACAGCAATCTTTATATGGATGAAGAAAAAGCGATGATGCGGTTGATGAAGGCAATTGAAAATCCTTATACTACCATTTTGGGGCACCCTACCGGAAGACTATTGTTGAGCAGAAAGGGTTATCCTATTAATCATAAAAAAATAATTGATGCCTGTGCAGCTAATCAGGTGGTGATAGAAATTAATGCTAACCCACATCGATTAGATATGGATTGGGAATGGATAGATTATGCAATGAACAAAAATGTAATGCTTTCTATTGACCCTGATGCACACTCCATCGAAGGTATTGATGATATCCGTTTTGGTGTACTGGCCGCACAAAAGGGTGGTTTGACACCTGAGTTTAATCTAAGCAGTTTTTCGCTCAAGGAGTTTGAGACATTTCTAACACAGCAAAAAACTAAGAGATGATTATAAATCTATCAGAGGAAGCGTTACATTAAAAGTAGCGCCTTTATCAATTTCAGTTTCAAACCAAATAGAGCCGCCATTTTGTTCTACTATATTCTTGCACATGGCCAGGCCAAGGCCGGTGCCCGAGCTTTTGGTTGTAAAATTTGGATAAAAAATCTTACTCTTCATTTTCTCATCAATTCCGGGACCGTTATCCTGAACACAAATTGTAATTAAATTATTAGCAATTTGTTCATTGATTATTATTTTGCTGCCTTCTCTGCCACTACAGGCCTCCTGGGCATTTACCAGCAGATTAGAGAAAAGCCGGTTCATCTGAGTTTTGTCTGCAAAGATATTTAATGAATTTGGGAGCCTGTTCCATTCTGTTTGAATTTTAGGATTTCTGCTGTGTATTTCCAGCAGTGGTCTTAATACTTCATGCAGGTCAAATTCTGTTTTATCAGGTTTATTGATATTTGAAAACTGCGAAAAATCGGAAGCTATTTTTGAAAGATGATCTATTTGCTCTACCATTGTTTCAGATACTTTTGAAGCAAGTTGATGAATATCTGTTCTTCCTTCATTTATTGCCTTTTGCAAATATTGAAGATTGAGCTTCATCGGTGTTAGCGGATTTTTAATTTCATGCGCTACCTGTCGTGCCATTTCTCTCCATGCTTCATCTCTTTCATTCTTTGCAATAGCGCCGGCGCTTTCCTGAAGTTTATCTACCATTTTGTTATATTCTTTCACTAAGTCATTTATTTCGTCCTCCTTTTTCCACACTATTGGTTCATTTATTTTTGACAAACTAATTTCTCTCATCTTAGCGCCTATCAGTTTAAACGAATTGGTGATCCTGTTGGCCATCAGCAAAGCGATAATTCCTGTAATAACAAAAATGAAAGCAATTATATTGATAAGTGTTACAAAAAAATCTGAAATTTCCTGATTGAGTTCTAATTGAGAAGTAAAATAGGGAATATTTAAAAATGCAAAAGTTTTTCCTTCACTGTTTCTGATGGGACCATAAATGCTCGAAAATGAAAGATTGGAAATGCCCTCCTTATGAACATATTCTATTTTCCTCATCTGCAGCATTTGATAGTAGGCCAAGGGGCTTATTTGAGTGCTAAGTATCCCCCTGTTATAAACGTCTGGCTGGCTGGTAGCCTTCAAGCTTCCGTTTAAATCATAAATATTTATATCCACTCCATGAATCTCTGAAATTGTATTGATCAAATCTTTTAAATATTTCGGAGTCAGAGAATCTGAAGATGAAGAATGATTGTACACCAACGAATCAATTTCATCGCCGGTGCCTATCTCGTTCAGCATTATATTTAATGTTCGGCTGAGTTTTTCGTTATTTACATTTTCATACCTGTTGTGTACAAAATAGATACTGGCTATTCCAATTATAATAAATGCTGATACGATTATGATTAAGTAAGAACTGTGAATTTGATTTTGTATGGTTGAAAAAAACAACCATTTGGTTTTGCTGTATTGTCTTTTATAAAATTTGTTCAAAAGGGCAGAAAAGACAACTGACACGACAATGGTAATCAGAAAGAAACCAAAAGTATATGAAAAAAGAGTGATTAATTCGAGCAACATCCTGCTTTTTTTGATAATCACTACTGTCTTTTCTTTTGAAGATCGGTACCAAAGTTCACTGTAGCCGTTCTGTTCCCTGATGTCAAATCTTTTTAGGGGAAGTTCCTCTTTCGACAGAGAATAGGTAAAGGGATAGTTTTTTGATGATTCTGCCAAAATGCCATTTTGATATATTGCATATTGATAAGTAGGAGAATTGGAGAGTTCCCATTGTTCTGTTTGTTTAAAAAGCTGAGGGTTAATGTGTACTCTACCATATTTTTTTGGGGTAGAAATAATAAATACAGTGCCAATCAGCAGATTGTCGGAATCTTTGATTGCTCTTTTTGTAAGGTAGAAGTATTTGTTGTAGTCTGATTGGTAGAGGTAAATATCTGAAAAAGCTGTCTGTTTAGATTGGTTTTTAATGACAGTATTCAATACCTCGAGCGTGTTGCCGTCAGGATTATATAAGGGATGGTTCAAACTGTCGAAAAGATATATAAATGTGTCGTACTTACTTAAATAACTTATATAGTTTTTGGAAATAATACTGTCCCTGATTTTTTTATTTTCTGTTTCATTATATAGCCTGCTAAAATTTTCAATAAAGAAACGATTGTCAAGGTATTTGTTGGCAATATTTATCAGCCGTTCACTTGAGGGGTCTGTTTGTGTGGATAATTTTTCTATATACTCACGCCTTGAAGATAGTTCGGCTCTATTAATTTCGGGGAGCATAAGAAAAGATACGCTTATTGAAAAAACAGCAATCCAAAAAACAATGCCCGATGTAGTGGATAGATGAGAGATATTTAGGACTTGTTCATATTGGGAGATTAAAGTTAATAAAAGCAGCCAGACAAGGCATGGCAGGTATAAAGATACTAATGTAATTTGGCTAAATAAGGTTATAATTAAAAGTCCAAAAATTGTAATAGATAAATATATCGCAATTTTGATGTCCTTAAATAGATTGAAAATTAATTGAAATAATATTTTGGTAAAATAAAAATAGCCAATAATGATAAATACAATAATGATAAAACCAATAACAGTGAAAATATCTAAGCTGAAAAAATTTGTTACATCAAAAGAAATTTTAGAATTCAGAATTAACCCTCTGATACTATGAACAACGCCAAAGGTTAATAAGACCAGGATGAAAGTTAAAAAAAAGCCCAAAACCTTTTTCTTAACTACTGTTAATTTTTCGACAGATTTATTTAATAATGTAACAATGTTTTCCCATAAAAAAACCGAGAACCAACAAAATAAAATACTGTTAATCAATAATCCGCCGGGCGATGAAAATAAAAAGGTTGAATTAAAGATAGACGAGTTAAAAAGACCTAATTGCTCATAATGTAATATTTTCCCTAAAAAATATATTGCAGATCTGAGGATAAAAAGAAATACAAAAAATAAGAAAATATTTTGTTGGGTATCTTCTTGTATTTTGTAATTTGAGAACAATAAGAAAAGTGAAAAAATAATCAAAAATATTCCGATTATATTTAGGGATACCGTGGTATAATCATTTTTGCCAATAGTGGTTCCTGTTTTTTCTTTTAAGTAAAAAAGGGTTTGTCCATCAATGGATTTAATGGGGTAGGGGGTGGTAGCATTTACACTGATGTCTGCAACATTGTCAATTTGTGTGTCAAATGCGAATGAGTTTTTAAAATACTCTGTTTCAATAAAAAAATTCAGTTTTACCAAAATCAGGCAATAGGCAAAATAACCGGGGTGGTCTGGTAAAGCATTTTTGAGAAAATAGTAGTACCCGTTAGGTAAAAGATTTAAACCCTTGACAGAAGCTCCTGTTAACAGCTCATTTGACGGTAAAACATGGTCGGAACTCCAGAAAATTAACTGGTCATTATTGGTCTCCTGCTTATAAATGTAAAAAAAATATGGTTTTTGATGTAAGCGCTGAACGTCTGAAAAAGATTCTCGTCCCTGAATTAATCGATACAACAGGGCGGAGTCTTTTAATGTATTTTCAAAGTCTTTTTCGCGCTCCCGGAGTTGTTTTTCAATAAAAGAGGTCTCCTTTTTTATACTGGTTTTATTGCTGTTATGCCATCTTAGAAAAAGAGAGAAAGCAAAAATTATAATTCCTGCCAGCAGAATTGAATATTCCCAGAAATAATTTTTGCTTATTTTCAAATTCATTTACTCCGATACTGATTTGATCTGATTCCATATAGCATCCATTTCCTCAAGTGTCATATCACTTAAAGCTTTTCCCTTATTATTTGCTACTTCTTCCATTTTTGTAAACCGTGTAATAAACTTTTTATTTGTCCTTTCAAGCGCTGCTTCTGCATCTATATGCAAAAACCGTGCATAATTGACAAGTGAAAAAAGCAGATCTCCAAATTCTTCCTCCTGCCTCTGTATTTCATTGCTATTTATGGTCTCCTCCAGTTCACTCATTTCTTCTTTCACTTTTTCCCATACATCTTCTGTCTTTTTCCATTCAAATCCTACCTGCTTTGCCTTTTCCTGCAATCGCATTGCTTTCACAATTGCCGGTAACGAAACAGGTACGCCACTCAAAACAGATTTTTTTCCCTCTTTGAGTTTCAGTTTTTCCCAGTTTTGTTTTACATCTTCTTCATTCTTCACTTCTGCAATTCCTTCCTGTTTTGTGTCAGGAGGATACACATGGGGATGTCTTAAAATAAGTTTATTGGAAATACCATTAATCACATCTCTGACTGTAAATTCATTTTTTTCTTCGGCTATTTTTGAATAGAAAACAATATGTAGCATCAGGTCTCCGAGTTCTTCTTTGATATGTCTCCAATCTTCATCCAGAATAGCATCGCCAAGTTCATAAGTTTCTTCAATCGTCATTTGCCTGAGGGATTGAATGGTTTGTTTTCTATCCCAGGGGCATTTCTCTCTCAAATCATTCATTATTTGAATTAACCGGTCAAATTCGTTCTGCGCCATAATTTCTAATTTGAATAAAAATAAAAAAGAAAATCTGAAGCACAATTAATTATTGGTACTTCAGATTTTGATAAACGGATATTAATTTAATTACTACTTATTTTTTTCATAGCTGCTTCCTGAGCTTCTCTAAAAAACTGGTTCATAAATAATGCCTGATATGCAACCGCATTTTCCCAATATTGCCAGTTATGGCCTCCCGGACGGCTTATATAGTCATGCGGAATATTATAATAAAGCATTTCTTTGTGAAGCTCTTCATTGACCTTAAAAAAAATATCCTGAGTGCCACAATCAATAATAATTTTGAGCGAGTTGGGCTCTATCAGATGCAGCATGTTCATTACTGTGTAGTCTTCCCACCGATCGGGATACTCACTGTATTTTCCAAGTCTTTTTGCTATTTCCCAATTATTGGGAAAGGGTCTTATGTCCACGCCACCGCTCATACTACCTGCGGCTCCAAAGATATCAGGGTGTTTAATTGCTAAATATAAGGCTCCGTGTCCGCCCATGCTCAGGCCGGCTATCGCTCTTCCTTTGGGAGAAGCGATGGTGGCATATTTTTCATCAATCCACGAGATTAATTCTTTGGAAATATAGGTTTCGTATTTAAATTCTTCATCAACAGGACTATCCCAATACCAACTTCCATAACCTCCATCTGGGCACACTATAATCATTTGATACCGGTCGGCAGCATCAATAACAGCCTTTGCCTTCACCCAGTTTGAATAGTTGCCACTATAGCCATGCAGAAGATAAAAAACCGGATAAGCATTATTTTTATTGTAATTGTCAGGGGTAATTACCACTGCCTTAATAATTTTATTCATGGAAGGGCTAATGGTTTCCAGCGTATCCACTTTGGATGCAAAACAAAAATTACTCAAAAACAACAAAAAAAATGCCGATGAAAATAATATTCTATTCATGTTCATATTTTAAATAAGCTTTATTGCGTATCAAATTACCGTTTTAGATTGTCATATAATTTTAAAATCCCGAATATTAAAATATTATGACAAAACTATGATAAACATTATAATTGACATCCTCATTTTTGCGAATTAGTATGAGGATAGGCTTTATAGTATTCTTTTTTATCATTTTTCTTCAATTAAAGGCGCAACAAAGCCCTGTAGCCACTCCCATGCATACGACGGGTGAAGATACCTCTTTCAATACAAACAAGGTGCTGGATGAAGTGGTAATAACAGCCACCCGAACCGAAAACAGGGTTTCCAATATCCCGCTCCCCATACATGTAATCAATGCAGGTTCTATTCAGCAGTCGGGAGCACAGAGGCTTATAGATGTATTGCAAATGCAAACAGGATTGATGATTGCTTCGAACCCGCTTGGCACTGCTTTAAAAGGCTATCCTAACCCGTTTGGTGATGGTATTCAAATGCAGGGTCTCGATCCGGCTTATACGCTGATATTGATTGACGGAGAACCGGTTACCGGACGTAATGCGGGCATTATCAATCTGGATAGGATTGCAGTAGGAAATATTAAACAAATTGAAATCTTGAAAGGACCTGCTACCAGCCTTTATGGGTCAGATGCTTTGGCCGGGGTGATCAATATTATAAGCGCCGATCCAAGAAAAAATGATTTTAGCTTTCAAACTCATTATTCCACTAATAATACACTCGGTTTGTCCGGAACTGCAAATCTGAAAGCAAAAAAGGCCGCTTATCAGTTATTTGCAAAAAGATATAGCAGTGATGGATATGATTTTGATAAAGATTTATACGGGCAAACTGTTGACCCTTTTACCAATTACAGTGTAAACGGAAAGATGATTTATGATTTTAATGAACGAAGTAATTTACTTACATCTTTGAGATATAATTCATCGAACCAAAAAAATGCTTATTTGATTTATCCGGATGATCAGGTAGTTGCTGTAGGAGGCCATACCATTGAGGAAGATAAGAGTGCTTTTATAAGATACAAAAATCATCCCGGAGATGCTTTATCATATATTGCTCAGGTTTATGCAACCAATTATTCCAATAATGCCAATGTGTATATTGAAAAAGATGGATCCCTTTTTGATCATATTGGTTTGAGCCAAACGCTGATTAAACCTGAGTTTCAAATAAATCTGGGTCGAGATCCACTGTCATTAGGAATACTGGGCGTGGGGTATAATTGGGAAAAAATTAGTTCTACCAGATACAATGGCGACCATCAACTGAATGCATTTTATATTCTTGGACAGAAGCAATGGGTAATAAATAGTACAAATATTATTGTAGGTGGACGGTACGAAAAAAATGTTTTGTATAAGGCGCAGTTTAATCCAAAATTATCGGTTGCGCACAAGTTTACACCCGATTTTATTTTAAAAGCCAGTATAGGCACAGGCTTTAAAACACCGGATTTCAGGCAGCAATTTCTGAGTTTCGATAATACGATGGTGAATTACTTTATAGTTGGCGCCAAAGAACTGACCAACGTGCTTCAGGAGCAGATCAGGAGGGGGCTTCTGGATGACAATGAAGAAGTGAGAGCCTTTATGGTTACTAATGAGTTAATACCTGAAAAATCAATTGGGATGAATCTCGGGTTAGACTATACGCTAAAGCAAAACACAGTATTTAAACTTAATCTTTTTAGAAATGATATTACACATCTTATAGAATCGTATAGTTTGCCATTGGTTACCAAAAACGGAACAGGTTTTTTTTCCTATAAAAATGTAAATAAAGTATTTACCGAAGGCGCTGAGTTTTCAATCAATCATCGTTTCAACAGGTTTTTTACAATTAATGGAGCTTATCAATATCTGATAGCTAAAGATAAAGAAATAATTAACCAGATAAAAAATGGCGAGATTTACAAGAGAGACCCTTCTACTAATGTAAGTTCTCCTGTGCGATTGAGCGATTATCATGGTTTGTTTAACCGTAGTAAACATTCCGGCAATCTGAGTATCCGATACTTTAATGATAGATTAAAGGGCGGTGCGATGGTGTTAGCTAAGTACAGAGGGAGGTTTGGGTATTTTGGCCTGAATGGCTTTAATGATGGAAATAATATTCTGGATGATGACAGAGAATTTATAAAAGAATTTACACTTTTAAATATCAGTGTAAATAAGAATCTGGGTAAATATTTTGATTTGCAGGCTGGAATTGAAAATCTTTTGAACTATACGAATAAGGTATATATGCCGAATATTTTTGGAAGAGTATATTTTATAAACTTAAACTTTAAACTTTAATAATTAATATTTATGCAAACTTTGAAATTCAGTTTTTTAGGCCTTCTGGCTGTTATTTTAATCGCTACTTCTTGCAGCAAAAAAGGTGAAAAGCAGGAAATGGTTACTCCGGTAGTTTCTAAAACCGATTCTTTACGTGCTGCCACCAGAAACACTTTTACATTCTATAGTTTTAAAGATGGGAGAGTCATAGAGACCAAAGACTCTGCCAGTACAAAGTGGGACTTTGCCATCAGACTGGCAACAATTATCGTAAACAGTGGTTCCAGCGGCCCCGGCAATGTAGGGGTGATTACCCAGAAAGGTATTTTTGATACCTTTAAATCAGCACCCGAAAGTGGGTATGCCTATGATACCACCGGCTCCAAACTTGCTATTAACTCGGGTCTTACTACCGGTTGGTATAACTACGATCCTGCTTCACACAATTTTACGCCTAAGGCAGGTATATTTTTTGTTTTTAAAACAAATGACAATCACTATGTGAAAGTTGAAATGCTTTCTGCCCGATATGAAGATTTCACAGGTCCAATGCCTTTATTTATCTGGCATAAATTCCGATATGTGTATCAGCCTAATGGTACTAAAGAGTTTTAAAGGAAGTTTAATAACGTAAAACTCAGGAGAAAATATTAACCCCTGAAGTACATTGATAGCTTCAGGGGTTATTGCTTTTATTTAATGCTTACTCGTATTCCTTCGCTGTGGCTGGTAAACTCAGGAGCGTACATACACTGAATGGTAGTAACGCCATTACTGAAATTACCTGCCATCGTTGCAAATACATTGTATTCAAATACATAAGTTCCTTTTGGAAGCCGGTTGAAAAAGAAATTGGTACCGGCATCTTTTGTAGATTCGTAATAACCCAAACCTCCCTGCCATTTATAAGAACTTAGTACATTAACCGGTTCAAAAGCGCTGGCCCTCATGTCTTTCATGTGAACATATTCCATATCTCTGTCCACACGCAGTTCAATGCGCACTTTTACTTTATCTCCCACTTTTATTGCGTCTCCTTCATTTATGGGTTTAATGACAGGGCCGCGATCGGTATTTGTTTCTACAAACAATTTTTTGCTTAGACTGAGTGGAGTTTCTGCAAAAGTGATTTTATCCAAATCTTCAAAATACTGCCAATAAACAGCGCCCCAGGTTGGTAGTGTGCTCTTAGCCGGCTGTTGAACTGTTACGGACACATTGCCCATTGTTGGTTTCACCTTTTCACCTGGGATGATTTTTTTCATGTAACCTGTGCCTTCCTGTAATTTTTCCTCTTTTGAAGTGATTTTATCGGAGCCTAACAGAATGGTTACATCCGGCACTACAGTCAACCAATCAGACCCCCGCAGCAATAAGGCATAAACCGCCTCTGCTGTTGATTTGGTGCTGCCCCAATGATTGGTTTGTTTATTCTTCAGCAACCAGGTTCTTAAATCATCGGCTGTTTGTGAGTCTTTGTTTATTTCTTCGAATGCCTCAACAATCAATGCCTGACGTTCAATGGGTGCATCGTACCACCACCAGCTTTTCGTATTGTCTTTATAATACATGCCTAATTCCTCATTATTAACAGAGGTTTCTTTCAAAGATTTTAAGATATCCTTTGGTGTGGCATCATCTCCGTTTCTGTTAAGCGCCAGCGCCAGCATTGCCTGCATATATTTATTCTGAGAAGTCCAGGTCTTTTTGCTTCTTTCCATAAAGTAGGCTACTTCTTTTTTGGAACTTTCGGGTATTTTTATGGCAGGGAAGAAACTGCGCATATACAAATATTGAACTACGTAATAAGACGGAACATATTTGTTCAGATCTACTTTATATTTTATCAGATCTTCATATTCGTTCCTGATTTTCAAATCAAGGTAAGGCATTGCATTT
Source organism: Chitinophagaceae bacterium (assembly GCA_023957575.1). GTDB lineage: Bacteria > Bacteroidota > Bacteroidia > Chitinophagales > Chitinophagaceae > Niabella. The sequence goes on from JAMLGU010000002.1 coordinate 310,600, forward strand.
TGCAGCAGGCGATTGAGATGTTCGTCCTGCATACCGCTAACAGCGTTGAGTTTTTTGAGGTGCCCAATACCTGTAATAATATATTGCGTAATAAATCGGTCATCAGGGCCGCCTTTAAACCATACAAAACCACCATTTGGGCTTTGCATCTGCCTGAGTTTTTCGTATGCTTTATTGAGTTCGCTGCTCATACGCATCAAGTCAAATAAAACTGCAATATTCTTTTTTTGCTGCGTTTCATTTTTGGCCTGCATCACCCAGGGCGTTTCTTCAAGTAATACTGCTTTTAGTTCTTCGTTCTTTTCTAAATTACTCAATAATGCTGCTGTATCTTCAGTCCTCCATTTTTCAAAAACCTGTTTGATTTTTGGAGAACTGTTTGCAATCATGGTAGCCAGTGTGTTGGCATAATACCGGTTCCAGGTTTGTTCGGCACAATCGTAAGGATACTCCATCATGTAAGGCAGCGCTTGCACTGCATACCATGCAGGATTGGAAGTGAACTCTACTGTAAGGGATTGATTTTTAAGAGAGTTGCTGTTATTACTGTTTATCAGTTTTTCAAACTGAAATTTTTTAGTGCCGCTTCCTCGTAGGTTTAGAGGCATGCTTTCTGTTACCAACATACGATTGCTCAGTACGGGCAGCGAATTTTCTTCACCGTCAGCATTTTGAATGGTTCCTGCCGTTGGGTCTGCCTTAGCAATAATCCTCCAGGTGAGCGCATTATTAAATTGGTCAGGTATTTCAATCGGAAATTGAACAGACTGACTTTGACCGGGCTGGATATTAAATTTTTGTTCTGGCATATTATTTTTAAATTCCTGGTCAATCGGCTTATCTGTCGAAGCGTCGAACAATTGCAGGGTGGCAGTGCCTGTAACGACTTTATCTGATAGGTTCACAATTTTACTGCTGAATTCAACCCTGTCTCCCTGACGCAGGAAGCGGGGTGCATTGGGTTGTACCATCAATTCTTTTTGAGTGACGATTTCTTTACTGCTATAAACCATCGCCAGTTCTTTGGTATGTGCCAGCGCCTGAAATTTCCATCTTGTTAATGCTTCGGGCATTGTGAATGAAAAACTGATATTGCCATCCTTATCTGTTTTCAAATCAGGAAAGAAAAAGGCTGTTTCGTTGAAGTTTTTTCGGATTTGAATTTCTTTTGGCTCCGGAGCCGGTTCCTGAACCTCCTCTTTTTCGTTTCCTGCAGCAATCGCCGTTTCGGCTAAAGAAGCCGGAGCAGCCACGTCAGCTTCCATCTTAACATTGGGCGCTGCCATTACAACTCCAACTCTCTTAGCTTCTCCATAACCTACAATTTCTTCTTCTTCAAATGATCCTATTAGACGTGCTTCGTTCAATATATCTCTAAAGCTTTTCCCAAATCTTCCAAAATCAAATATTTTATCATAAATTTTGCGGTAGCGTTTGTTTTCTGCCTTCAATTCATTCTTATTTAGTGCATTAATGGAAATAAAATTTCTATTTGTATTTAATTGTATTGAATTGTAGAAATGATGCCAAAGAGCCGGTTTGTTCCATCGGTGCGGGTAAAATTGATCAAGTGATGCATCATACATGCCGGCCAGCATTTCGGCGGCTACTTTCTCGTTTTTATTGCCCAATATCTTTACCGTCCATTTTTCTTCGGCGCCCGGAAGCGTTTTTTCGCGGAAAGTGGTGTATTCTAATTTTAAGTCTTTATTACTCCACGGAACACTTATTATATTATTTGATTCAAATACCCGGTTATTTTTTACAAACATATAATTCACGCCATAACCTCCACGTTCTGCTTCGGTAGCAGAAAAATTAAAGTCTTTGATTTGATTGTTCAACTTTATAAACTGATAGGTCTGCGCTTTTTTAATTATACTCTGAATTACAAAAAGATTATCCGCCGATGAACCGATTTCAATTTTTGCGTTCTGCCCAGGCTCTATAGAATTTGGCTCTTGGGTAAATAAATATTGCGGATATACCGGCTCTTTTTGTTTCTGAGAAAATAATTCAATATATTTTATATCCTTTACTTCATTCCCCTCTTTATCGTTTGTAAAAACTTCCACTGCATAATAACCCGGATCGAAATTTGTTTTATTCAGTTTGAATTTTCCGGTTGAATCTGTTGTGCCTGTTTGTTCTAAAACAGTAAGCCCTTTTTCCCAGGTTCGCGGCTCGTTTTCGTTGTCATAGATATCATTAGGGAAATTTTTAACATAAGCCTCTTTTGTCATTACAAACAAATCGGGTCTTTCCCAATAACGATTTCTCAACAAACGATTTTCAGTTTTTAATCTGGTTATAACCACCTTCACATTTGTCTTTTCAAAGGTTCCGGCCATATTCAGGGTATGGATGGTAAGATTGTTTAACTCATTTGCTGCCAATCTTTCGGGTAAATCAGTGTTGAGTATTAAGGATTTATAGCCTACCGAAACCATTTCCTGCCCACTTCTTACTTCTCCATTAATGTCTGTGATGTCTGCGTAAATTTTATAGTCAAATACAGGTTCGTTTTTGGGGTCTAATTTCAAATCAGGCAGCGCTTTGAAGATGATTTCAAATTTACCCTCGGCATTGGTCTGTGTTTCGCCATGGGTTATTTCCTGTGGCTCTGTGTTGGGCCACCATCCACGCCAGAACAACCAGGGGTAGGGGAACCTGGCTTCTCTCGCCACACGATACTTAACCTGTGCACCATCCACATTGTTTCCTGAATATGATTTGGCAAAGCCGCTTACATGGATGTCGTCATTAATTTTGTAAGTCCCTTTGAGTTTTTCGAACTCAACATAAAACTTAGGCCTTTTGTATTCTTCTACTCTAAAAGTTTGAAAAGTTCTTTGATCTTTACTTTGTAAAGTGAATTGACCATTTAATTTGTCTGTAGGTAGGGTAAATTTACCACTGAAAGATCCATATTCATTTGCCGATACCACCATGCTGTCAATTTTTTGACCATTTGCATCGTGGAGTGTAATGGTGGTTTTATAGGAAGTGTTCAACTCAGATTTTTTGCCATCCTCCTGCCGGTTGATGGCTATGCCCTTAAAGTAAAGAGTTTGCCCCGGCCGGTAAAGGCTTCTGTCTGTGAATAAAAAAACCGAGGTGTTTATTTTATTGTTATTCTCCTGATTGTAGTAGTCGTAGTAATAATAGTTAAACACATCATCCTCAGTGAAGAATTTTTCGTTTTTATAATCAATTTCAAAAAGAAAACCGTTAGATCGGTTATTTTTTTCATTCATTTTGCTGAACGAAAAATATCCGTTTTTGTCGGTAACATAATCAGCTAATTTACTTTTTTTGTAATTATAATTTTTATAGTCATAAATCTGCTGCCATACCTGCACCTTAGCATTGGGTAAAGGTTGACCACTGTTCCTGTCGAGAACAAAAAAGTCTGACCGGTAATTTACAAAGCTGATATTTGAAACATAGGTCAGCCAGCCGGCCATGATATTTCTGTTCCGATAAAAATCATTTCTCTTTGAAGCCAGTATGTAGTATTCTCCTGCCGGCAACGCATCAATTTTTATTTCCACACGGTGGGTTTGCAGGTCGGAGGCAATAGGTAATTCCTGCTGCCAGGTTTTTAGCGCTGTGGCTTCGGCCAGAATATCCCAGAATTTATTGTTATCGTTCACATTCTTTAAAGCGCTTTTTATGGAAGCCGTTGCCGGAATAACCCGCAGATAAATATTTTGAAGGTTTTTGAAACTTACGAGTACTCTAAACGGCTGTCCGGGAACATTTACTTTTTCAGCCTGAACCTGCAATGCGGGTTGCATAATCTGACTTCTTAGATTGTACGCATTGGTCCAGCCCTCGCTGTCGGTTCTGGTATCTAATATTTTATCAAGTAGTTCTTTAGCTTTTTTTATCTCAAAACGGTTAGAGGTATCTCCGTTTGCATCGTATAAAATTCCTTTTTCATAATGCCTTCTGGCCAAGAGATATCTGGCCTGGTCGGTCATTGGGTTATAAGGAAATTTATTGGATAATTCAGTTAATGCATTAAAATATAACTCATCTTTCCTGGTACTTACAGAGTTTTTATACACAAAATCTAAACGTGCGATGTCAGCATCAATCAGTGCCTCAGGCTTTGCATCGTGTAGGTGAAAACGAATCAGTTCCTGATAAATAAATAGCGCTTTTTGCTTCAGAGAAAAAGAATCTTTGGTGCTGAAATCAAATTTTGCAAACTCTGCTGCAGGAGCAAAAGCTTCGGGTTGGGTAATTTCGAAGGCATAAGCCGGTTTGGTGATGTTTCTTTCATCACTTTTGAAATAGTTTAGCGCCCGTTGAGCCAAAATGTCAAACAATGTAGGGCGTAGATACCTAACATTACCTTTGGTAATCAAAGAATCATATTTTTCAAGCTTAGTGGCTTGCAACAAAGCTGTGTTTTCAACAGACTGAAGATAGAGCTCGCTGATTTTTTTATGAAAATCGTTCAGCGTCCAGGTGTTTATATCATCTTTCTTAAAATCAACGGTTTGGGTACGATTATACAATTTATACCGATTCCAGTTCAAATAGTTCTGATACACCCCTGCCAGATAACTTTTTAACAATGATGCCAATGGCTCTTTGCTTATTGAAATTTCTTTTTCTAACTCATTGATACTCAATACTTCATTGTTTTCTCTCGTTTCCTGCTGAAGCCCGGTCATGTAAATCAGTGATTTGATAATCTGAGCCTCCTCATTCTCAGCCTTGGCTTTCACATAGATTTGTTTTGCTACCTCCAGGCCTGATGCTGGCAGTCTTTTTTGCATATACTGATTTATTGATTGCCATCCCTGATCGTAGCTCTTAATTTTTTGTGCATTTGAGTCCATTAGGATAAAGTTTAAAGCAGTTAAAAAGATAACGGGTAATAATCTGAAGATTTTCATCTGATAGTATTTAATTTTTAAAGGTTGGATTAAATAGCTTTAATCATTATTTTCAAATACGAATTAATATTTTTTATTATTTAAAGGCTATTTTTTTCTTCCTAATTATTCATTACCTTTAAAAGATGCAAGTGCATCTAAAAGTACATAAAAAAGATGGATTTTTTTTTAATTCAGGCTTTAAAAGGTTTGATTGTAAATTTGGATATTGATTTATTAAATAAACCGCTCTGAATGATATACTCTTATACTATGAAGAAGTTGAAATTGTTGGCGCTTTTCAATTTCCTGATTTTTTCAGTAGGCCTGGCCCAAAATGACTCATTAACCTTTTTTAATGCTCATTGGAGTAAAAAACGGGTTGCAAGAGGCGTGAAGCTCTATAATTTTCACTTTAAGAACCGAGAATTGTTTAATGCAAATCAGAACATAAGTTATATAGTGTTTGGAAATCGTTTTTTAGGGCGAAAGGCAGGTATTGCCGCAGAAAATAAAAAATTGAGAACGACCAGCGATTTCGCTTTTAATAATCATGCCATTGCAGCAATAAATGGTAATTTTTTTGATATGAAAAATGGCGGGTCTGTCGATTTTACCCGGCAGGGAGGCAGCCTTATAAACGAAAATAATAAAGGGCGGGATGAAAAACTGGCTTTTCATCAAAAAGCGGCAATCGTTATCCGAAAAGGAAGATTGTCTATCAAAAAATGGGATGGCCTTAACAACTGGGCAGACTGGATTACCGAAAAGGACGTGATGCTGAATGGACCGCTGCTACGGTATAATAATCAGAATGAGCAACTCGACTCGGTTAGTTTCAATAGCAACCGGCATCCGCGTACCTGCGTGGGCATTAGGCCTAATGGTAAGGTAGTCATGCTGGTGGTGGATGGTCGCAATGCCAATTCGGCAGGGATGAGCCTGTTTGAACTTGCTAAAATCATGGCTTGGTTAGGTTGTGCCTCAGCCATTAATTTTGATGGCGGCGGGTCTTCTACCCTTTGGGTAAAGCAAAAAGGAGTTATTAATTATCCGTCAGACAATGGTAAGTGGGATAGGGCAGGTCAGCGAAAAGTGGCAAATATTCTGTATATTAAATAAAATTCAAATAAGTTAAAATAAATATGAATTATTTATCAAAAAAGGGTGTGGTTATGACTTATTATCCACAGTCTTTTCTTTTCTTTGAAAGATATATTGAAAATTGCCTTTTTGGGCTTAATTTTGCGCCCTGAAATATTGATATTCAGCAAAAATAAAAAAGAATGGCAGGCCAGTTAAAAGAAGTTCGCAACCGGATCAGTTCCGTGCAAAGTATGCAGCAGATTACCAAGGCAATGAAAATGGTAAGCGCTGCCAAATTTCGTCGTGCTCAAGATGCTATTTTGCAAATGAGGCCTTATGCCCGAAAGCTGCAGGAAATGTTGAGCAATATTGTGAGCAATAATGCAGACAATGAAGGCGCAATGAGCCTGGCCACAGAACGTACTATCGAAAAGGTATTAATCTTTGTGCTCACCAGTGATCGTGGTCTTGCAGGCGCATTTAATGCCAATACTATTAAATTGACAAAAACGCTGATTGGAGAAAAGTATAGCGAACAACATAAAAAAGGCAATGTTACCATCTGGAATATGGGTAAGAAGGGCTATGAAACCCTGACAAAAGCAGGTTACAAAACCGATGATACCTATAAAGATATTTTCATGCATTTAAGTTTTGAAAATGTTCAAAAGGCTGCACAGGCAGCAACAAAAGCCTTTTCCGACAAAGAATTTGATGTGGTGGAGCTTGTTTACAGTCAGTTTAAAAATGCGGCCACTCAAGTCTTTACAGTGGAAAGATTTTTGCCGATACCCAAAATTGAAAGTCAGGGAGAGAAGTTGAAGGCGGATTTTATATTTGATCCTGAGAAAAATGAACTCATCAATGAGTTGATGCCAAAGATTTTGAATACTCAATTATACAAGGCTGTTCTCGATTCAAATGCTTCGGAACATGGCGCAAGAATGACTTCAATGGATAAAGCAAGTGAAAATGCCAATGAAATGCTGAGAGACCTTCGCTTATCTTACAACCGTGCAAGGCAGGCTGCTATTACCACTGAGTTGAATGAAATAGTAAGTGGCGCTGCGGCGTTGGAAGGATAATTGCAATCCTAATATGGAACGAATTTTTTTATAATTCCTGAAAAGAGTTATAAATATTCATTTTTAATCTATTGAATTTTATAAACATAAATAAAAAATAATTGGAGATAACTGGGCTTATACCGCATATTGAGGCTCTGATTTTTGCGAGCGATAAACCATTGCCTGTGTTGGAAATAACAGATTTGCTAAACAATGCCTTTGGTTTTATGGATGATAAAATTGCGCTGGATCAGGTAGAGGCGGCTATTGAGGGGATAGTAGAAAAATACAATTCGGAGTTTTACCCGTTTGAAGTGGTGCAAAGCGGGGGTGGATGGCAGTTTCTTACCAAAGGTGAATACCATAAAACAGTGGCACAGCTAAACGGCGACAAATTTATGAAACGGCTTTCTGCTGCAGCTTTGGAAACATTGGCAATTATTGCTTATAAACAACCGGTTACCAAAGGAGAAATAGAAGCAATCCGGGGCGTAAGCGCCGATTATGCAGTGCAAAGACTTCTCGAAAAAGAACTGATCATAATAACCGGCCGCAATGAAAAACTTCCGGGACACCCATTGGTTTATGCCACATCAAAATCTTTTATGGATTATTTTGGTATCAACTCCTCTGATGACCTTCCGAAAATTAAGGAAGTGCTTTCGGAGTATATGGTGGAGCCTACTCCAATGCAACCCCAAAATGAAATTGACAAATCCATAGATGTCTCTGATGAGATGCCTGATGCGGAAGCCGGGGTGGGTGATTTAGAGATTGAATGGGAGACGTTAGAAGAGGAAAATAACCGGGAGCTTGCAAACAGACTCCCTAACGACTCCACTGAAAATTTAGAAAATGCTATTGAAGGAAAACCATTAGCGGTATCAGAAACGGGAGAGCTGATTGAAAGCAATGAAGATAACGCTAAGGATGGATTGGATTCACAGGGTGATGATCAAAATACTGATAACACTGAGACAGATTAAAATTTTTTATGTATAAACGATAAAGCAGTATGAAAACTGCTTTTTTTTATTTTAGAATGACAGAACAATTAAGCAGAGAACAATTATTGCAGTTGGCAAACGAATTTGGCACACCATTATATATTTACAATGCCGACAAAATAGAGATTCAATATAATAGACTGACTTCAGCATTTAAAAATAATAAAACCCGGTTTTTTTATGCCTGCAAGGCTTTGACAAATATTAATATCCTAAAATTTGTAAAGAGTATAGGATGCAGCGTGGATTGCAGTTCTATAAACGAAGTGAAGCTGGCGCTGTTTGCAGGTTTTGAGCCATCCAATGTGCTATATACCAGCAATGGTATCGGTTTTGAAGAAATTGAAGAAGCACAATCTTTGGGTGTTATTATCAATATTGACAGCCTGTCTAATCTTAAAAAATTTGGAGAAAAATATGGTAGTAGTTATCCGGTAGGAGTTCGGCTGAGGCCCAATATTATGGCAGGAGGAAATCTGAAAATTGCCACCGGTCACGATAAAAGTAAATTTGGAATTCCTGTGGAGCAGCTTGAAGAATTGCTGCAAATTATTACCCACTATCAAATTAATATTACCAACCTGCACATGCACACGGGTAGCGATATCAAAGATGCAGATGTATTTCTTCGGGGAATAGAAGTGTTATTTGATATTGTGCCTCATTTCCCCAATCTGACATCTATTGATTTGGGAGGAGGTTTCAAGGTTGCCTATAAAGAAGGAGATTCGGCTATAGATATTGATAATCTTGCTGCGAGGGTAATGGCTGCCTTTGACAATAATGAACATACAAAAAATTTAGAGATTTGGTTTGAACCCGGAAAATTTTTGGTAAGTGAGTGCGGATACTTTATAACAAAAGTAAATGTGATAAAGGAAACTGCTGCCGCTACTTTTGCAGGTGTAAACTCCGGTTTCAATCATTTAATCAGACCGATGTTTTATGATGCCTATCATCGTATAGAAAATCTGAGTAATCCTGATGGAGAAATTAAAGAATTTTCGATCACCGGCTACATTTGCGAAACCGATACTTTTGCGTGGCAACGCCCAATGAATGAAGTACGCGAAGGTGATTTGCTGGTGTTTTATAATGCAGGAGCATACGGATATGAAATGTCGTCCAATTATAATTCGAGATACAAACCCGCCGAAGTGCTGGTGAGAAACGGCAAGCCAAAACTGATAAGGAAAAGGGATAATTTTGAAGACCTTTTAAGTGGTCAGATTATTGACTAAATTTGAAAGGATACCAATCTTTCTGAAATTTATAAGGCTCTTGGTTATCAATGTATTACGTAGAATATTAAGTGTCTATATTGGTCGAAGCAGGATTTTCAAATTTATTTCCGAATGGGAAAAAATATTTATTGAAAATTATTTTCTACTGAAAATCGCAGCTTTTTGGTTGCCAAAATCATATAACAAAGGGAAGTATTAATAATTTCTGATCAAAAACCATTTTTCTTAATATCTTTAAAGATCGAATTATCAAATGGTATAACAATTATTGTGTATATAGTTTAAAAGGAGAAAAAGATTGTAATGGAGTTTTTTTTAATAACCCCTGAGTTTGATGAGCGGCCAATTTATATCACAGGCAATTTTAATGGTTGGAATCCCAAAGAGGTCAAATATCAGATGAAGGAATTAGATGAAGGTGAGTATTATATCAAAATTGATGATGAATTTTTACCCAAAAAAATTGAATATAAATTTACCAAAGGGGGATGGGAGCATGTGGAGCTGGATCAATATGGCAATATAACACACAACAGAGTGGCGCTTCTTAGCCAGGAAAAAGCAGAGGACCGGGTGGAGAAATGGAGGTATAACTGGGGGCCTTTTAAAAATGAATTTTTCCCAATTGTGGAACTGATTGACAAGGAGTTTTACATACCGCAATTAGACAAAACCCGTAAGGTATGGGCGCTTTTGCCGTACAATTATTATAAATCTCAAAAGCATTATCCGGTATTATATCTTCAGGATGCTCAGAACCTGTTTAACGAAGGCTCGAAATTTGGTAACTGGGAAATTGATAAAAAATTATCTATTTTGGCTGAATACCAGCGTGGTGATATTATTGTGATAGCCATAGAGCATGGCGATGATGATCGGATTTCGGAGTTTGTTTTTCAAAATCCCAAACTAACCAAAAATGCAGAAGGCAAAAAATATATTCGGTTTGTAACAGATACGCTTAAACCATTTATTGACGCTAAATACCGGACATTGAAAGACCGTGAAAACACTGGAATCGGCGGTAGTTCACTCGGTGCACTGATAAGTATTTATGGTGGTTTTCTTTATCCTGAAGTATATTCCAAATTGATGTTGTTTTCGCCTTCGCTTTGGGTAGAACCGAAAAATAATTTTCCGGTTATCGGATTCCAACATCAGTTTGAAACCAAAGTGTATCTTTATGGCGGTAAAAAAGAAGGCTCTCAATTAGTCAGGCGAATTAAAGGATTTGAAAGATCCATGAAACGGTGGGAAAAGCAGGGGATGTTTGCTTTTGAACTTCGCGAAAGCATAAATGAGGAAGGTAAGCATCAGGAGTTTTACTGGTCGCAGGAATTTCCCAAAGCAATCGAATGGCTATACTTTGACCAAAAAGAAATTCCGGCAGAAGTTGTGGCAGATTTTACTAATGCAAAAACGAGAAAAAAGTGATTAAGATCAGTTCGAAAAAAGTTAAAACCACCCAGCGATTCTATGTATTTACACAGGAAAGTTGGAGTAAAGCGAAAAAACAATTTGAACTTGCTCAAAAGTTCTTTGAAGCAAAAAAGAGCGAAGTATTTATAACTTCAATTGATAATGCTGTTTGTTATTTAATTGGAGTGGGTAAGGAGGCGCAGGCAAAAGATTTTGTATATCAACAAGTTGGTAATAAATTCTCTTCTGATTTTAAAGAAAAAATTAATCCAACGGCAACCGAGATTGTCGGCAGTTTAAATGAAAAGCAGCTTTCACAATTTGTTTTGGGTTTGTTTTTGGGTACCTACAAGTATCCGTTTGAAAAAACGCATCCCTTTTGGAAGAAAGGGTTTTCAATAGTTTCAAATGCTGTTTCAGAAAAACAGGCAAAAGTAATTTCATTAAGAACCGAAGCTATTTGTAGTGGTCAGTTTGCAGGCATGGAATGGCTCAATAAGCCTGCTAATTATAAAACCGTTTCCCTATTGAGCAAATATTTAAAGGAGGAATGTAAGAAACTAAATATAAGCTACAAATCATTTAACAGGGCAGTGAGTATCAGGAAGGGGTTGGGAGCCTTTGTGGCAGTCAATCAGGGAAGCAGTCAGGAAGCAGCATTTACTATTTTGGAATATAAAGGGGGTGGCCCGAAATCCAAAACCTTAGGTTTGGTGGGTAAATGTGTTTTGTTTGATACGGGCGGCATTTCCATCAAGCCATCAGAAAATATGCACTATATGAAGAGTGATATGGGAGGCGCTGCTGCGGTAATAGGCGCTCTGTTTGCCATTGCCGAGTTGAAAATGCCTGTTAACATTGTTGCGGTATTGCCAATAACCGATAATGCTGTTTCAGAAAAAGCTTATCTGCCAAGCGATGTGATAACTGCTTATAACGGCAAAACGATTGAAGTGCTGAATACCGATGCAGAGGGTAGAATGACGCTTGCAGACGGCCTTTCCTATTTGTCAAAAAATTATAAAACCGATGTGCTGATTGACCTTGCCACGCTTACCGGCAGTGCAGTGAGGATGTTTGGATATAGCTGTGGGGCTTATTTTTCTAATAATGAAGAATTGAAGGGGCAGTTGGAAAAATCAGCCGGTAACACCCATCAGCGAATATGGAATCTACCGCTTTGGGTTGATTGGCAAGATGAAATAAAATCAGATGTTGCAGATTACAGAAATATTTCTTCCAAACCATTTGGCGACTGTATTGTAGCGGCAAAGTTTCTGGAGCAATTTATTGAAGGGCATAGGGCCTGGGCGCACCTCGATATTGCCGGAGTAGCATTTGGAAATGTAAATTATGCTAAAGAAAAGGCAGCAACAGGGTATGGTGTTCAAATGTTAATTGATTTTGCAGAAAATTTTGTGATATAAATTTTGTAAATTGCAATGATAATATTCATTTTGATAAACTTTTAATTAGAAAATCAGATTGCTTAAAATTTTAAAAATTGTATATGAAAAAAACCATTGTTTGTATAGCCAGTTATTTTAAAGGAAATGATTTCCTGATTGCCTGTAAAGAGCAGGGTAATCAGGTGATATTTATAACTTCTGAAAGTCTGAAAGAAGAAAAGTGGGCATGGTCGGCAATTGATGAAATATATTATATGCCCGAAGTGGAGAAGTTTGTATGGAATATGGAACATTTTGTAAAAGGCTTTTCTTTTTTGATGAGAACGCACAATGTTGACGCAGTGGTAGCTTTGGATGATTTTGATGTGGAAAAGGCAGCAATGATCAGAGAGGTATTTCGGATTCCGGGGATGGGGCAGACGACCTACAGATACTTCAGAGATAAACTTGCCATGAGGCAAAAGGCAGCAGAGAGTGGAATATCAATCCCGCAGTTTACACCTGTTTTTAACGATAATGTTATCGGTAATTTTATAAAAGAGGTTCCGGCTCCCTGGATTTTTAAACCTCGTGCTGAGGCATCTGCAATCGGTATAAAAAAAATAAATAACGAGCAGGAACTTTGGGATTTATTAAATAGTCTTGGAGAAGAAAGAATTAATTTCCTGATGGAATCCTTTAAGCCCGGCGATGTATTTCATGTGGACAGTCTGGTTTATGAGGATGATGTCGTATTCTCTGCTTTTTCCAGATATCTGGCAACACCAATGAAAATTTCGCACGAAGGCGGTGTTTTCAGAACAGTAACATTAGCCAAATCTTCTGATGATACTCAAAAATTAGATAAGATAAATAAACAGGTACTGTCGAGCTTCGGTATCAAAAACGGCGCTACTCATAGCGAATATATAAAAGGGGAGGATGGACGTTTTTATTTTCTGGAAACCTCTTCTCGCATTGGTGGCGCTCATATTCCGGATATGATAGAAGCTGCAACCGGTGTAAATGTATGGAAAGAATGGGCAAAGCTGGAAACAGCTATTCTGAGAGAAGAAAAATATACGGTTGAAGAAACTAAAAACCTTTATGCGGGATTATTGATTTCTTTGGCTAAGGAAGAGAAGCCTGATACAAAACCATTTGAGTGTGCAGAGGTAAATAAATTTTTGGAAATAAAAAGTCATATCGGAATCGTTTATCAGTCGGACAATGCTGATGTGATTATCAATAAAATAAATGAGGCTACCGATTTGATTACAAAAGATCTTTTGAGTATTATGCCACCCAAAACCAAACCTTCTTCGTAACAAGATTGTTGATTAAATAATTTATAGAAGGCCATGAAAACAGGTAATTGAAAAATGTTACATCAATCTGGTGGTTTTATTTATTAATTATTTTGCTTTATTAGCGCTTTCAACGATTGTTGTTTTTGCATATCCTCATCTCCTTTGCAACACTATTCGGTCATGCGCTATGAGCTGTAGGTGGTTGATTGAATGCAAAATTTTCGTTTTTTCTCCACTACTTTTCCCAAAATTCATGTCTTTCTGCATTTTTTGAAACATCGGCTGTACCTTTGTATATTATTTCTTATTAACAAAGTAGTTTATGAATATTTTAAAATCTCAGTCAAGGGAATTTGTAAAGAGGCATATCGGCCCGAATGAATCGGAAACAAAAAAAATGCTGCACGAAACCGGCTTTAATTCGATTGATGAATTGATTGACAAGACCGTTCCACCCGGTATTCGCATGACCGAACCGCTAAGGATTCCGACTCCATTGAGCGAAAATGAATATCTGAGACATATTAAAACCGTATCGCTCAAAAACAAAATATTCAGCAATTATATTGGCCAAGGTTATTACGGAACCTTTACGCCATCTGTTATTCAAAGAAATATTTTTGAAAACCCCGGATGGTACACCCAATATACTCCTTATCAGGCCGAGATTTCGCAAGGTCGGTTAGAAAGTTTGCTGAACTTTCAAACAATGGTAAGCGACCTTACTGCATTGCCGCTGGCAAATGCTTCCTTACTTGATGAAGCTACTGCCGCTGCCGAGGCCATGTTGATGTTTTATAACATGAAAAACAGGCAGGATCACATTGAAAGACCTAAATTTTTTATTGATAAAGAGACATTTCCCCAAACCAAAGATGTTGTTTACACCCGTGCTAAACCATTCCATATTGAAATAGTAGAGGATGATTTTCAAAACGTGAGCATTGACAACAGTTTCTTTGGCGCATTGGTGCAATATCCTAATAATAAGGGCAGTATAAAGGATTACCGCTCGTTTATTGCTTCGGTGCATGAGGCCGGCGCATATACCGTAATGGCTACAGACCTGCTGTCTTTAACACTTCTTACACCTCCGGGCGAACTGGGCGCTGACGCAGCCGTTGGTTCTGCACAAAGGTTTGGCGTGCCACTGGGTTATGGCGGGCCACATGCCGGTTTTATGTCTGCTAAAGACGAATTCAAGCGCAACCTTCCGGGGCGCATTATCGGTATCAGTGAAGATGCAAGCGGCAACAGGGCCTTGCGTATGGCGCTGCAGACCAGAGAACAGCATATCAAAAGAGAAAAAGCTACTTCCAATATTTGTACGGCGCAGGCGCTGCTGGCCAATATGGCCGCAATGTATGCAGTTTATCACGGACCCAAAGGCCTGAAAGCAATTGCGGAGCGGATTGTAGTATTTACCCAAACTGTGGCTGAAGCCATTGAAAACAGAGGTTTTGAATTGGTAAGCAATCATTATTTCGATACTATTGTTGTGAAAACTGATAAGGCAAAGGCAATCGGGGAAAAGGCTGAAGCTCAAAAAATAAATCTGAGATACTTCGATGAAAATCACATTGGCATATCAATTGACGAGACTACCATTGTGGAGGATTTGTTCGACCTGATAAATTGTTTCGAAGATGATATCAATGCTGTAGCTTTCGAAATTGAAGCTGAAAATGATTTGCAATCCATCCCTCAGGACTTGGTAAGAACTTCCAAATACCTGACTCATCCGGTTTTCAATACTTACCATAGTGAAAGCCAGATGATGAGATATATAAAATATTTGGAGAATAAAGACCTTTCGCTCAATACTTCAATGATATCTTTGGGCAGTTGCACCATGAAGCTGAACGCTGCCACCGAAATGGTGCCGCTTAGTTGGTCGCATTGGGCCAATATTCATCCTTTTGCCCCGGTGGAGCAGGCGGGAGGCTACCAGACATTGATAAAGGATTTCAGCAAATATCTTTGCGAAATTACTGCTTTGGATGCCTGTAGCCTGCAGCCCAACAGTGGCGCTCAGGGAGAGTATGCCGGACTGCTTACCATTAAATCTTACCACGAGGCCCAAGGCCATCCCGAAAGAAATGTGTTGCTGATACCTATTTCGGCGCATGGCACTAATCCTGCATCGGCAGTAATGGCAGGTATGAAAGTGGTGATTGTAAAGGCTTTGGAAAACGGATATATTGATGTAGATGATTTAAAGACCAAAGCCGAAGAGCATAAAGACAATTTGGCTGGTATTATGATTACATACCCCAGCACCTACGGCGTGTATGAAGAAACAGTGAAGGAAATTACACAAATCGTACACGAAAATGGCGGCCAGGTGTATATGGACGGCGCTAATATGAATGCGCAGGTTGGACTGACGGCTCCAGGTTTGGTGGGGGCTGATGTTTGCCACCTCAATCTGCATAAAACATTCGCCATCCCTCACGGAGGCGGTGGTCCGGGTGTTGGCCCCATCTGTGTAAGAGAACATTTGGCAATACACCTGCCCGGTCATGTAATGACAGAGCATAAACAAGGCGCTGTATCGGCGGCTCCTTATGGTTCGGCATCCGTAAACCTGATATCTTATGCCTATATCAGAATGTTGGGTGATGAAGGATTAAGAACAGCTACAGAATATGCCATCCTCAACGCAAATTATATGAAAAAGCGCCTTTCGGAGCATTATGATATTCTTTATACAAATGATAATGGCTTGTGTGCACACGAATTTATTGTGGATTTGAGACCGTTCAAAAAAACGGCTCAGATTGAAGCCGAAGATGTGGCAAAAAGGTTGATGGATTATGGTTTTCATGCGCCTACCATGAGTTTCCCTGTACCGGGTACCATTATGATAGAGCCTACTGAAAGTGAAGATAAGGCCGAGTTGGATCGTTTTTGCGAAGCGCTGATTAACATTAGAGAAGAAATCAGAAAAATTGAGGAAGGGAAATCTGACGTTAAAGACAATCCTTTAAAAAATGCGCCTCATACACAATTGGAGGTAATGGCTGATGACTGGAACCATCCCTACAGCCGACAGGAAGCTGCATTTCCATTGGCCTACGTTCAGCGCAATAAATTCTGGCCTTCAGTAGCCCGGGTGAATAATACGATCGGTGACAGAAACCTGATTTGTACCTGCCAGCCTACAGAGATGTATGCAGAGGCCTAATTAAAACTATTTTTTGCACCATTACGTCAATAAAAATAGCCCGGAATATTAATACTTTCGGGCTATTTGTTATAAGCGCATACAATTCTAATTTCTTACCGGTCTCCCCGATTTTATAACCGATTGAAGCCGCTCCAAAGTTTTCCTTTCGCCGCAAAGCGACAGAAAAGCCTGTCGTTCCAGATCGAGCAGATATTGTTCACTCACTAAAGTGGGTTCGCTCAGGTCGCCGCCACACATCACATAAGCCAGCTTGCGTGCTACCAATGCATCATGTTCTGTAGCGTAGTAAGCTTTTACCATGCCATTAATACCTGCCAGCAATGCGCCTAAAGCACTGCGCCCCAACACTTTAATATCATTACGCTGCACCGGCTGCACATACCCCCTGTCATACATTTCGATAACGCTTCTCTTCGCCTGTGCTATTCTTCTACTTTGGTTCATTACTATTTCATCGTGGCCTTTGCGGTAAATACCCAGTTCATAAGCTTCATGTGCCGAGGTAGCCACTTTGGCTGTGGCAATGGTCATAAACCGGTTTTGCAATGGCAGATTTTCGGGTTCGCCGTGCTGAATTTCATCAGAAGCCCTCAATACAAACTCTTTGGTGCCGCCCCCTCCCGGTATCAGGCCCACACCAAGTTCTACCAAACCGGTATAGGTTTCGGCTGCCGCACACACTTTATCACTGTGCAGACTGAGTTCGCAACCGCCACCGAGCGTAAGTCCGTGTGGGGCCAGCACAACGGGTACACCGGAATATCTTGCACGCATTACCGTGTTTTGAAAAAGGCGTATGGCCATATCCAATTCGTCATATTCCTGCTCCACAGCCAGCATAAAAATCAAGCCCACATTAGCGCCTGCCGAAAAATTAGCGCCCTCATTGGCTATTACTAAGCCTTTGTAATTCTTTTCGGCTTTTTCAATGGAAGTCTGAATACCGCTCAACACATCTCCTCCGATGGTTCCCATCTTGGTATTCCATTGCAGGGCCAGCACATCATCGCCAATATCATAAAGCCGGCAACTACCATTTTTCCAAACTGTTTTATCAGCATAATTGCTGAGGATAACGAAGCTTTCGCTACCCGGGAGCGGTTTATAGTTTTTGGTAGCAGGGTCATAAGCTAATTTTCTGCCTGCCTCCACTTTATAGAAAGAGGTATGCCCGGCGACCAACATTTCCTCCACCCAGGAGGCTACGCTATAGCCTGCGCCTTTCATGGCTTCGATTGTCTTTGCAAGACCAAGCAAATCCCAGGTTTCAAAAGCACCAATTTCCCAGCCAAAGCCTGCCATCATGGCATCATCTACTCTGTAAAGTTCATCGCTGATTTCCGGTATGCGATGGCTGATGTAAGAAAATAATCCATAGTGGAAATGCCTGTAAAATTCGCCTGCCTTGTCAGGGCTGCTATTGAGCATTTTTATTTTCGTATGCAGGTCATCAACGGGTTTGGCAGCGTCAAGCGATGCAAACTTGGGCTTCACCCGGGGTTTGTATTCCATCGTTGCCAGATCGAGGGTCAGAATCTCCGATTTGCCTTGTTCGTTCTTTATTTTCTTAAAAAAGCCTTGTCCGGTTTTATCGCCTAACCATTTATTTTCAACAATTGTATTGAGCCAGGAAGGTATTTTAAAAATATCTTTCGCTTCATCATCAGGGCAATTGTCATGCACACCCTGGGCTACTTTTACCAAGGTATCAATCCCCACAACATCGGCAGTACGGAAGGTTGCCGATTTCGGCCTGCCAATCATAGGACCGGTGAGCGCCTCAATTTCGTCAATCGTCAGCCCCTGTTTGTCCATCAGTGAAAAAATAGACATGATGCTGAAAACACCTATTCTGTTGGCTATAAACGCAGGCGTGTCTTTGCAAAGAACAGTGGTTTTGCCCAGTGTGAGGTCGCCATACTGCATCAGAAAATCAGTTACCTCAGGGTCAGTATCAGGAGTGGGAATGATTTCCAATAATCTCAGATAACGGGGAGGATTGAAAAAATGCGTTCCACAAAAATGCTTTCTGAAATCTTCGCTTCGTCCTTCGGTCATTAGATGGATGGGGATACCGGAGGTATTGGAAGTGATCAGCGATCCCGGTTTTCGAAATTGTTCTACTTTTTCAAATACCTGTTTTTTGATATCCAGCCTTTCTATCACCACTTCTATCACCCAGTCGCAGGTGGCTATATCTTTCATGTCATCATCAAAATTTCCGGAGGAAATCAGTTTGGCTACTTCCTTGGTATATACGGGAGAAGGATTACTCTTTAAAGCGGCAGTAAGTGAGTCATTTACTATTTTGTTTCTTGCCTTTCCGGTGATGGTTTCTCCATCTTTTGAGTAAGGAATATCCAGCAGGATAACAGGAATACCCACTCCGGCAAAATGGCAGGCTATACGGCTGCCCATTACGCCACTACCTAAAACAGCTACTTTCTTGATGGTTCTTTTATTCATACAGAAGATTACGTTTTAATTATTAGATAGTTAGATAAACAACTATTAAAAGTGAAGGTAAGAAAATCTGTTGAAAAAAGATTCCCCAAATGCAACAAAGAACATAAATCTCACTCCTTCTGCATGAGGAGAGGAAGTGAGGTTCTAAAACCTTGAACCTTAAACTTTAAACCCTAAAATGCAGCTTTCGGCTGCGGCAGGTAGCGATAGGCTATAGGCTTTAAGCCGTAAGCAAATTATACCCTCAAACCTTGAACATTAAACCTTAAACTTTTGACTTTAGTCGGTAAACAATTTGATAATCTGCAATCTGTAATCTGAAATCTGTAATTTTCAATCTTCAAACCTTGAACCTTAAACCTTAAACCCTAAAATGCTTAGGCTACAGCTTTCGGCTGCGGCAGGTAGCGATAGGCTATAGGCTTTAAGCCGTAAGCAAATTATACCCTCAAACCTTGAACATTAAACCTTAAACTTTTGACTTTAGTCGGTAAACAATTTGATAATCTGCAATCTGTAATCTGAAATCTCATATCTCATATCTCATATCTCATATCTCAAATCCCAAATCTAACATCTTTTATTCTTTCACCACCCGCACCACTTTTGAGTATTCGGCATTACCTAATTTATCCACCTGTTTGATTCTCAAATAAAGATTTTCGTTGATAGCGCTCTTATCAACGACATCTTTTTTCTGACAACCTGTAATACCCAAGAAGCCGAGGTTGATTGCCAAAGCAGTATAAACCAGCCAGCGATTCTTTTTGTAAAAAGCAAGGCTGAAAAGAAGCAATACAAAAATTACACCGCCAAAAATACCGGCAGAATTATTGAGATTTTTATCATAAGTGTATAAGAGCGGAGCATCGGAAATGCCGTTTTCTGCTAATGATTTCACTTTTGCCAATTCTTTGAATTCTTTACCATCTTTTGATACTTCGATTGCAAAGTAATCGTTGTCTTTTTCTTTGGTGGTTGACCAGTTTACACTCAGCAGGTTATTCACCATTTTGGCTTCCACATTTTGGAAAACTACCGGTAATGATTTTTCGATATAGACAAAAAAGTCTTCGGTTTGGCCATAAGCTAATGCTTGCGTAGGAGTAAAATCCGGACTATATGACCAATCTGCTGCTATCCGCATTCTTAAGACCTTATTATAAACAACTGAACCACCCAGCATTGAAGATGGAATATTAAATGTGTGCGTATAGGTTCCCGAACTACCGGTAGAAGAACCAATTAATTCATTTACATTAAGGATACCGTCGTCATTAAAATCTATCCAAACTTTGCATCGTTGTGCATAAATACCGCCTGTTGTTACTTCCAGCGTGTATGAGTTCCCATAGGTTAAAGTTGCTCCCAAATTGCAGGTATTATCAATAAAATAATCATTATTGGAGCTATTGTAACCATTTGATCTATATACCAAGTTATTTAAAGTTACATTCCTCGGTCCTATTCCTCTATAATTCCCATTGTTATTATTTTGAGTGGGCGCAGTGGATGGCAAAATCAACTGTGCAGGCGGAGCAACACTTCCTTGCGAACTCATCAATTTGGAACGTGCAACCAATAAACCGGCTAAAGCCCGGTCGCTTTGACCCTGTGTAAAACGATTTAAACCCGATCCATAACCCATTATGTTTTTTTGCGCTCCGTTGTATGGATTATCGGTACAGGGATTTGTAACATTATCAGCAATATTACCTGCCAACAACAAATTTCTTACCGGATCAGTATCGCATACAAAATCTCCCATTGTAGAACAGGTGGATGAAGTTTCTGCAGGTGGACAATTGGTTTCACTACCACCTTGAAAGGTGTGTAATAAACCCATCGCGTGGGCCAACTCATGAGCTAAAGTAGAGGCTGTTCCATTTACCACTTTAGCATTTAACATGGCTCCGTCATTAGAGCCTATATTTCCGGTAAAACCATTACCGCTCATTCCGGGTAAGTATGCATAGCCGGCTATATAAGTGTTAGACGCCAAACCTTTCGCGTTGATTTGCCATACAATCCAGATATTATAATAGAGACTCCTATCCCATGCGCTTGCAAGCCCTTGCAAGGTTGCTTCAGATGCACCGGTGGTATCTTGATTGAGTGCAAGGCCTGCGGTTTTATATTGCGGTACAGAGCTGGCATCAACTCTATTAATAGCGGTAGCTACTTCGCAGCCGGTGGTTCTTTTTGCTAATTTAAGCCTTATAGGTATAGGAGCACCCACATTGTACGGGCTAACCCCCGAGTAAACATCATTGAAGTGGTCAATCATGGCCTGAATGCTAGCATCACTTGGGTTGTTTTGGTGTCCAATCGCCTCACCATTGGGTACCAGCACATGCACCACCACAGGCAGCTCATAAATGCCGCCCACAATATTTGCATTTTTATACAAGGCCCTGTCCATTTTTATCTGCTGAACCTTTGCCTGAACTGCCTGATTAAACTGATTAAACTGCCTGGTATATTCAGGATCTTTCATTTTTGATTTAAAAATGGCATCAAATCCACAAACAGGTATTTGCGAAAAGCCCATTGAGGGCAATAGGGCAAGAAGACCGTAAAGCAAAACGAGTTGCATCAATTTTTTCATTTATTTATTTGATTTAGAATTTCGAGAGCTATTAACACTATAAATTTTCGATATCAAATTTAAGAATTCTTTTTTATTGAACCGTTTTTGAAAAAAATATATTGATGGAAAATAACTCAGTTCAAAGAAATGAGGTGACATGGAGTTTTTCACAAAAAATGGCATAAACTTTCTGTTGTTCCCTCATCAAAAAAGCGAAATTTTTTTTGAACGGGTAGCAAGTTTTTAGGTAGTTGAGTTCTGAATGAATTGAATTCAGGAACCTATTTTCTACTCTCTTTTATCATTTCTATAAAATCGTCAAACAAATATCTCGAATCATGTGGGCCGGGAGCGCTTTCGGGGTGGTATTGCACCGAAAAAGCAGGTTTACCTTTGATACGGATACCTTCAATAGACTTGTCGTTCAGATTCAAGTGGGTAATCTCTACCGATTCTGATTTATTTACAGATTCGGGATCAACGCCAAAGCCATGATTTTGAGAGGTAATTTCAGACTTGCCGGTTATTAAATTCTTTACAGGGTGGTTAAGTCCTCTGTGGCCATGATGCATTTTAAAGGTCTCAATTCCGGTGGCCAAAGCCAGAAGTTGATGCCCCAAACAGATTCCAAAAAACGGTTTTTCTTCATTCAGGATTTGTCTGATGGTGTCAATGGCATAATCCATTGCAGCAGGATCGCCGGGCCCGTTGGATACAAAATAACCGTCCGGATTAAATGCTTTCAGTTCATTGTATGAGGTTTTGGCAGGAAACACTTTCAGGTGAGCGCCACGCATCACCATTGACTGTAGAATATTGCGTTTGGTGCCATAATCCATTACCGCAATTTTGAGGTCGTTACCTTCACCCAGTTCATAAGCTTCTGCGGTGCTCACTACCGAGGCCAGTTCCAGTCCGCTCATGTCGGGTACTGCTGCCAGCCTGTTTTTCAGTTCATCCACATCAAAAATCTCCGAAGAAATGATGCAGTTCATGGCGCCTTTGTTTCGGATGTGTGTTACCAGCGCCCTTGTATCCACACCATGAATGGCTACAATATTATTTTTTTTGAAATATTCCTGCAATGAGCCATTTGCTTTTTTTCGAGAATAGTTTTCATTCAGATTTTTTGCAATCACACCATACACTTTCACACTGTCGCTTTCTACTTCCGAGTCATCCACTCCATAGTTGCCTATATGTGCCGAATTCATTATTACTACCTGGCCAAAATAGCTGGGGTCGGTAAACACTTCCTGATAACCGGTCATTCCGGTATTGAAGCAAATTTCGCCGGTAGTGGTTCCAATAGCGCCAAAGGCAAATCCTTTTGCGATAGTTCCATCTTGTAATAATAAAATTGCAGGCGCTTGTTTGTCAGACATTTAGTATGTTTTATGCTTGAAAAAATCGCACAAAAGTAAAAATATTATTTGAAAGTCATTAAGAATTTTCAGGGTTTTTAATTCCGGCATATATATTTGAAAATAGTTTTATAAATTTTTTAAGTTTTAAAACCTGAACTTTGCAACTGATTTTGTGATATTCATAAACTAAAATAGTAGTTCTATGACGGATAGAGTGGGTTTGGAATTGTTGCGCATTGATGCAATGGCGTTAAAAAATGATTTTTCATTACGTCATTTTGAACGGAGCTTCTTTTTCCGGTCATTTCGCAACGCAGTGTAGTGAGAAATTTTTTTGGTTTCAAAATGGTGAGATTTCTCCGCTACGCTCCGAAAAGACAATCAAGGTGGGGCGAAAGGATACCTCAAAAGCATCGTCATCTCGCACTTTTTTCGCGTCATTCTGAACGTAGCGAAGCGAAGTGAAGAATCTCCTCGTTTCCTGAATGATAAGAATTCTCCGCTACGCTCCGAAATGACGATCAAAAAGGTCGCGAATGACCGTGGTTTTATGGTTCTATGACGGATTGCGTGGGTTAGGAATTGTTGCGCATTGCGACAATGGCCTTGAAAAAAATGCGTTAAAAAAATGATTGAAGGTAGTCGTTAAAAAGCCGTCGTTGTTTGAGCGCCGTCTGGTCTTCGTAATAAATGAAACTGCGGCGCGAGTTCGACGGGTTTAGACTACCAAAATCATTTTTAGCAATTTTTTTCACAGCCTTGATTTTTTTTGTTACTTTTTTGTATCAAAACAAAAAAGTAAGGCAACAAAAACGGTAAGATTTCTCCGCTACGCTCCGAAAAGACGTTGGGGGAGACTGTGAATGACAGCATAGAATAGCGTAATTTTTTTTTGTATCAAGACTAAAAAGTAAAATAGCAATAGGTGACTCAGTCCATACAAAACGCATATAATCAAAATAGCATCCCGCAGAAGGTTTTTACCTTTTAGCATTAACATATTTTTAGCTTATGAATTATGTAATTAAATTTCAATCAATATCTTTTAGTAAATAAACCTTAAATTATGAAAAAATTAATGTTTTTAGGAATGGTAATATTAACCATCAGTTCATGTTCAACCGGTAAAAAAGCTACCGTGCAATCATTAAACGGCGGCTGGGTTCTGTAGTATATTACAGGGCCGCGTATCACTTTTGAAGGTCTGTATCCCGAAAAGAAACCAACGCTTGTTTTTGATAAAAAAGAAAAAAGAGCACATGGCAACAGTAGCTGCAACAGTTATAATGGCGCATACACCATCAAGGGAAATAAAATTAAATTTGACAAAGTAGCAACCACCATGATGCTTTGCCCGGGTGATGGCGAAAGTGTGTATTACGCCACTTTGGATAAAATCAACAATTTCAATATCACAGACGGTAAGCTGAACCTTCTGATGGATGATGTGGTAATGATGACGTTTAAAAAACAATAAAAGCTTTCTGAAAAGTTTAGAAAGAATGGGTTAGAAAATTTCTATAAAAATTAAAAAATGCCGCTTCAAAAAAAATGAGGCGGCATTTTTATTAAGTTCTGATAATGAAAAAAGGCTTATACAACTAAAAATCAGTTATATAAGCCTTTTTTGTGATCCCGCTGGGGCTCGAACCCAGGGCCCCAACATTAAAAGTGTTGTGCTCTACCAACTGAGCTACGGAATCATCGAGAACTGGTCCCAGCCCCTTCATTTTCTAAAAAATTGGGATTGCAAAGATAGGGGTATCTGATTATTATGCCAAAAATTTTAAAAAATAAAATTCAAAATTGTGCCTTTTGCCCCGAAATAAATAGTTCTATGACGGATAGTGTGGGTTTGGCATTGCTGCGCATGGCGACAATGGCCTTGAAAAAAATGCGTTAAAAAAATGGTTGAAGGTAGTCGTAAAAAAGCCGTCGTTGTTTGAGCGCCGCATGGACTTCGAAATAAATACAACTACTGCGCGAGTTCGACGGATTTAGACTACCGAAATCATTTTTAGCAATTTTTTTCACAGCCTTGATTTTTTTTGTTACTTTTTTGTATTAAGACAAAAAAGTAAGGCAACAAAAACGATAAGATTTCTCCGCTTCGCTGCGAAATGACGTTGGGGGAGACGGCGAATAATCCGTGGCTTTATAGTTCTGCCACGCACTGCCTGGGGTGAGGCATTGCTGCGCATGGCGGCAATGGTCTTGAAAAAAATGCGTTAAGAAAATAATTTTTCATTGCCTCGTTTCTAATGGAATTTTTTTCCCCGTCATTCGATCGGCTTGAAGTGTAGTGAGAAATCTCCCCGTTTCCAAAACGATAAGATTTCTCCGCTTCGCTCCGAAATGACGATCAAGGAGGGGGCAAAACGACTCCTCAAAAGCATCGTCATCTCGCACTTTTTTCGCGTCATTCTGAACGTAGCGAAGCGAAGTGAAGAATCTCCTCGTTTCCTGAATGATAAGATTTCTCCGCTACGCTCCGAAATGACGTTGGGGGAGACTGTGAATGACAGCATAGAAGAGCGTAATTTTTTTTTGAAGACAAAAAAGTAAGGAAATAAAAATAATATAGTCGTTAAAGGACCTCATAGAACCATTATAAAGAATCAATGGAAGCGTTTTTAAAAAATCAATAATCAATTACTTTATACTTTTTTGCAAAAGCGTTGAGAGACAAAGAAAGAAAATACACCATCAAAGCGCCTACTGCATTGAGCCATAAAAATCCTAAACTGATTATTTTATATTCGTTCAGAAAGAAAAGCGCAATGACAACAATTTCTGCGATTAGGGCTGCAATAAACACTGTGTTACCCCTTACTTTTTTTGCATAAAAAGCTACCAAGAAGATGCCGAGAATTGTTCCGTAAAACAAAGAACCCAAAATATTCACCACCTCAATCAGACTGTTGCCCCATTGAGATACGAACATGGCTACGCCGATGCAAAATACCCCCCAGAGAAAGGTATATAATTTTGAATACCTGTAATCATCTTCATCGCCCTCTTTTTTCTTGAAAAATCGTTTGTGAAAGTCAACGATGGTGCTGGATGCCAGCGAATTGAGCGCTGCGGCAATGCTGCCCCAGCTTGCCAGAAAGATTACGGCTATAATCAGCCCTACCAAACCGGTAGGCAGATAATCTACTACAAATTTTAAGAAAATATAGTTGGTATCATTGTCCTTGCCGCCGTTCTTTTTCACTAATTCCTTCACCGAACTTCTGATGCTTTCGGTGCTTTTTTGAAGCTGATTTACTTCTGTCAGTAAGGCGACTGATTTTGTTTGTGCATATTCTTTTAGTATTGTTTGTTTCTGCGCATCAATATCGCTTAACTGTTTTTGCAAAGCATGAAATTCACTTTTATAGGTAGAGTTTTCGAGCCTTGCCGTTTCATACTGATTGAAAAATGCAGGCGCATTGTTGAACTGATAAAACGCCAATACCAAAACACCCAACAATAAAATAAAAAACTGCATCGGTATTTTTACGATGCCGTTTAGCAATAATCCTAACCTGCTTTCCCTGATGGTTTTGGCGGTAAGGTAGCGCCCCACCTGACTTTGGTCGGTGCCAAAGTAAGACAGCATCAGAAAAAAGCTGCCAAGGATTCCACTGAATATATTATACCTGTCGCCCCAGTTGAATTTGCCGTTTTCAATTCCGGTGGTGATAACATTGAATTTTCCCAATTTACCACCGACGGTAATAGCTTCTTTCAGTCCGATATTTTGCGGAAGATTTTTTATTACAAAATAACCTGCCAGTAACATAGCGCTCATAATGATGACAAACTGCAACTGCTGTGTGTAAGCCACCGATTTGGCGCCGCCTGTAACGGTGTAAATAATCAGCAAGCCGCCCATAAACAGATTGGTGAGATAGATATTCCAGTCGAGCAGGATGGACAAAATAATAGAAGGCGCAAAAATACTGATGCCTGTGGAAAGGCCGCGCTGCAATAAAAACAGAAAAGAAGTTAATGCCCTTGTTTTTACATTGAATCTGGTTTCTAAAAATTCATAAGCGGTGTAAACTTTTAGTTTATGAAAAACAGGCACAAAAGAAATACAGATAACAATAGCTGCCAATGGAAGGCCGAAATAATATTGCACAAAACGCATTCCATCGGTATAAGCCTGGCCCGGCGCCGAAATGAAGGTAATGGCGCTGGCCTGGGTGCCCATAATACTCAGCAAAATAATATACCAGGGCATATCCCGGTTGGATAGAAAATAACCGTCTAAATTCCTTGAAGTACGGCTTTTGTACATGCCATACAAAATAATGACGAGCAGCGTAAAGATTAAAACGATCCAGTCGAGCGGCCTCATGAAAACATTTTAGTCAGAAAATAAAAAATAATGATTTCCACAATCAGGAAAGCCGCCACAAATACATACCATGCTGTCCATGATTTAAAAGGAGAAGGCTTCTCGCCCGATTCTTTGTATTGCATCATCGTTATATTAGTGTTTAAAACTATTTCTTTATTCTCAAATTATTTGTGAAAATGATAAACAATCCCAACAAAAGACCTAAAATAATTCCTAATCTCACTTTTTTAATCAGCGATCCGATAATCAATCCCAGCAAAATGGCAAAGAGAAAAGACATTTCACCACGGGTCATTCCCATAAAGGTATTTTTGTTTTTGTCCATTATTTCTTCTCTTTTGCTATTTTAGAGTTTAAAGCAATCAGGTTTGCCATCAACCTGTATGCGCCCGAAACGCCTGCCGGCAATTCGCGGAAAAACACAAGACCGGTATAGGTAAAAAACCCTTTTCCGTATTTACCCACAATCAGACTGCCATCATTTGGCGCTTCGCCCGGGTCGGCCATTGAAATAAGCGGTTGAAAATTTTTATCCCGGTTGGCAGCATGATAAATACTGCGCTCCTGCACCCAGCCTTCAAAATCCTTTTGGGTGATCTTATTGGGATAATTGAATACCGGATGTGATTCATCTATAATATTCACTTTTGCATTTTCATCCGTAATCCTATTGCGCGAAATCGTAAAATCATAAGGCCCGATTTTTGCCTTCACCGGACCCAGATTGCTGCTGGTATTGTATTGAACAATCAGGTTGCCGCCATTTTTTACATAATTCATCAGTTTATCGTAGTAGCCGTTTAACCACTCATTGGTATTATAGGCTCTCACACCGGTGATTATGGCATCAAAGCCTGAAAGATTGGCGCTATTGATGTTTGATTGATTGAGCAGCGTTACATTGTAACCCATTTGCTGCAGTGCTTCCGGCACTTTGTCGCCGGCGCCCACAATGTATCCGATTCTTTTTCCAGTTGTTTTCAAATCAATATTCAATACTTTGGTATGGTCAATATTGAAATAGGCAATTGTAGGAATATGAGCGTATTGAATGGTTTTTATTTCGTAAGCATTGGAGCTGTCTATGTTAAGGTTTGTAGTTTTTATGGTTGGATAAATTGTTTCACTTGGCTCCCTGAAATCTTTTGAAGAGAGTGTAAACTGCTTTTCGTTCACCATCCTGTCATCGGCAGTTATGCTCACAAAATTTTTACCTTGCAAACCGATGTAGCCTTTTTCGCCCTTGGTAATAATATTTACAGAGGAGTTGCTTTTTTCTCCTTTTTTGAAAATAATTAATTTAGGCTCTATATTTACTGTGGTGGAAGGAATAATATACAAAGGCTGGTATTCTTCTCCTTTTACAGGATCGGTTGCCCTGTATTTGACCGGGAGCGAATAGGTAAAATTGGTTCCTTCAATGTTTAAGTTGATTTCGGCAAGATAGGCGGGCTGCGCATCAGCTACACCAATTAATTGTTGGTTCTCAATATGAAAATGACCTTTATCCATTTTTTCTTTCAGCCAGAATGGTTGAGAAATATCTTTTGAATATGGAATAAAAAGTAATTTGCCAAAACTGTAATTGGTGTTCTTTTTCAATTCAGTAGGAGAGGGGAAGTGGGCGAAGGGTTGGCCGTTAATTGTAATGTTAGTCAACTTTGCAAAAATGCCCAAACGATTGTTGATGGTGATATTGGCTTTCAAAGAATCGCCCTGAGCAATAAATTGCCGGTTTGTGGTAGCATCCATAAACAAACCACTGCACTGCGCAATCAATTGTTGTACTTCCTGTAGCTTTTTTTCTTTCCAGTTTCCTTCTGGTAACTGACTGATATTTTTATAAAGATTTACCAATGCCGGTACTGATTTTTCGGGATGTGCCACATCAAAGTCCTTTTCGATATTGTTGATGAACTCTCCGATAGGTGCGCCTTCCTTTCCGATTCGGTTCCAACTCAAATCCACTCCGTCCATCAGGTCAGTTTGGGGAGCAGTTCCTCCTGTAGGTTTATAATATTCCATTGCCTGCCCGCGTACCGGTGCTGAACCAAAACCCTGACTTTTGTGCTGGCTGCGGCTGAGCGCTGCAATTTCTCCATAACCTTTGCCTAGCAGTGGATTGAAACCACCCACATCTGTTTTAAACTGTGATTCGCTGGTGGTATTGTTGCCGCCAAAGTTGAAGGTGTTCCACAAAATTCTTTTGGCTTGCCAGGGTTGCACATAATGAAGCTGTTGCGGAAAACGATTAGGATCTGCTGCCGCAATGAATGCTTCGTTTGCCAGAATGGCGGAAGCAGTGTGGTGGCCATGACCGCCCTCTCCGGTGGTAGGGAAACGGGTGATAATGACATCCGGTCTGAAGTTGCGAATGACCCAAACCACATCGCTGAGTATTTTTTCTTTATCCCAAATATCGAAAGTCTCCTCAGGCGTTTTTGAATAGCCAAAATCATAAGCCGAACTAAAAAACTGCTCTCCGCCGTCAATTCTGCGAGCCGATAAGAGCTCCTGCGTTCTGATGAGACCCAGTTCAATTCCCTGTTCATCACCTATCAGATTCTGGCCGCCATCGCCCCGGGTAAGCGATAAGTAACCGGTGCGATATAATTTTTCGTTTGCCAGATAGCCTATCAGCCGGGTATTTTCATCGTCGGGATGGGCTGCCACATACAGCACCGTGCCTAAAACGTTTAATTTTTTGATGGCCTGCAGCATTTGACCCGAAGACCAGGACTGAGGCGGCTGCGAAAAAACAAGTAAATGAATAAAAATCAATGCAATGGACAGGACAACTCTCTTCATCCTACGAAAATAGCAGAAAATGAGACAATTTTTCTTAAAATTATCTTTGCAGACTGTTGCGTTTATAGAATTTTTCTCGTCTTAGCTGATACTGGTGTAATAAAATATGAAAATGAGAAAGGTAATATTCTTTTTTATTGTTGTTTTTGGTCTGATAGCTTGTTCCAAACAACAGGAGGATGTAAATCAGCCGGAAAGTGCAGAAAAAATTATCGGGAACTGGATATTGCAAGATATTCATAATGATACCTTTAGCTATAACAAAACGAATGTTCAGGCGCAAGACAGGCAGGGTATTACTTTTAAAAACGGAGGTAAATTGGTTGAAACAAAAAATTCCGGTTTTTGTGCTACACCTCCCATAACCTATGCACAATATGATGGGGAATGGATATTGAATCAAAAAGACCTGACCATTCAAAGCGCATTTTGGGGAGGTAAAATGATGGTGAAATATGAAATACTTGAACTGACAAAAAATAAATTATCGCTCAAACTTATATCTTCCAATTAAAGAAATAGTGATTAAGTTATTGATAATCAAATATTTGCAAGAATGATTTTTAAAACTCTGTCATTATTTATTCAAAAAGTTGAAGCTTTCTGAAATTTTTTTTTTGCTAACTGTTGCGTTTTCGGCAAATTCCACGTCTTATAAGAATAGAGAGTGATGAAGTTAAAAAATATTTAGAAACCTTTATGTTTAACACCTTTTTTTAGAATAAGGCTGACTCTTTAATGAAATAATTAAGAGTTATAGTTTAAAATAAATAATCTTGAATCTAAGCAATCAATGAGGAGTTTGTCTCCTCATTTTTTTTGGGTAAAAATTGAAACGGAGCCAAAATAATTTCCTACCTTGCTTCAATGAGAGTAAAGTTATTATATTTAATACTTTTGGGTTTTATTGCTTGCACAAGCCAGCGTCAGTCTTCAGTTTCGGCAATTGATGCTTATAACTACCAAATTAATAAAGTTATTACAGTGGGGAATGGAGCAGTTGTTTCTGCACATCCTTTGGCCAGTCTGGCCGGATTGGAAATGCTGAAGAAAGGCGGCAATGCGGTAGATGCAGCCATTGCTACACAATGGGCGCTTGCAGTTGTGTTTCCGGTGGCAGGTAATATTGGCGGTGGTGGATTTATGGTAGCCAGATTGAAAAATAGTGAAACAGTAGCGCTCGATTATCGCGAAACGGCCCCCGCTGCTGCACACAGAGATATGTATTTGGATAAAAACGATAATCCGATAGTTGAAAAAAGTCTGGATGGTCATTTGGCCTGTGGCGTTCCGGGTACGGTGGCCGGCCTCTTTGCCTCGCTGAAATATGCAAAATTGCCAATGAGTACAATTATTCAGCCGGCGATTGATTTGGCAGAAAAGGGTTTTGTCATTACCGAGTCGGAGGCATCTTCATTAAATGGCACAAAAAAAGGTTTTGAAAAAAATAATACCATCCTGCCGGTTTTTGTAAAAGCGAATCTCTGGAAAGCAGGCGATACTTTGGTGCAAAAGGATTTAGCCCAAACCCTGAAAAGAATACAGAAAAAGGGACAAGCCGGATTTTATGAAGGTGAAACTGCCGATTTGATAGTTAAAGAGATGCACCGAGGAAATGGATTAATCTCAAAGGAAGATTTGAAGAATTATAAAGCCAAATGGAGAGAGCCGCTCACATTTGATTACAGAGGTTATCGGGTGGTAGGCATGCCCATGCCCAGTAGTGGCGGTTTATTGCTCAATCAGATGTTGAAAATGATAGCGCCTTTTGATGTCGGAGAAATGGGTTTTCAAACACCTGCTTCCGTGCAACTAATGACTGAGGTAGAGCGGAGAGCATATTCCGACCGTGCAAAATATATGGGTGATGCAGATTTTTACAATGTGCCTGTAGAAACACTGAGCAGCGATGCTTACCTCAGCCAGCGGATGAAAGATTATAAACCGGGAGTAGCCGGAAACAGTAAGCAAACGGTGGAAGGGGTGATACCTGGTTATGAAAGCGAAGAAACCACTCACCTAAGCGTAATAGATAAGGAAGGCAATGCAGTGGCAGTAACCACTACGCTCAATGGCGGATATGGAAGTAAAACCGTTGTGGGCGGAGCCGGTTTTTTCCTCAATAATGAAATGGATGACTTCAGTGTGAAGCCCGGCGCACCCAATATGTTTGGCGCTGTGGGTGGAAAAGCCAATGCCATTGTGCCCGGCAAGCGCATGTTGAGTTCTATGACACCTACAATTGTACTAAAAGAAAACAAACCGTTTTTGGTAGTGGGTACGCCGGGTGGCACTACCATTCCGACCTCTGTTTTTCAAACTATTGTGAATATTATTGATTTTAAGATGAATACAGCAGATGCCGTAAATAAACCCAAGTTTCATCATCAATGGTTGCCTGACAGAATTGATATTGAAAAAGGTTTTGACCAAAATACACAAAAAGCTTTGGAAAAAATGGGTTATCAAACCCATGTCAGAGGTGCATATAGCCGAACAGAAGTGATAAAGGTATTACCCGACGGAAAATTTGAAGCTGTAGCCGACAGACGTGGAGATGATTCGGCAGCAGGGTTTTAAGGAGGCCGTAAGCTTTGGGCAGTAGGCTGTAAGCCAATTCTATATGATAAATCTGAAACCTTGAACATAGAACATTGAACCTTGAACGTCAAAACCTAAGAAGCTACGGCTTCGGCAATTGGCTTCGGCGATAAAGGCTGTAGGCTTTAGGCTGTAAGCTTTAAGCGGTTCAATCTGCAATCTGCAATCTGTCAATCTGTAATCTGCAATCTGCAATCTGCAATCTGCCAATCTGTAATCTGTAATCTGTAATCTGTAATCTGCAATCCTAAACCCTAAACCTTAACAGGCTGTAGGCTGTAAGCTTTAAGCGGTTCAATCTGCAATCTGCAATCTGCCAATCTGTAATCTGTAATCTGTAATCTGCAATCTGCAATCTCAACATCTCTATGATTTATATCAGTTTCACCCTAAAAAGTGTTTTCTCTGGAGATACATTATTAATTTTGAAGATTGATGTTCAACCAATAAAAAATTTTTATGGAGCCGAATAAAATTGTTACCGACAGCAACATTGAAGTAAAGTCTTTATACACAGCATCCGACCTTCCTTCGTCTGAAATTTTAAATGAAAAATCAGGTGAATTTCCCTTTACCAGAGGGGTGCAGAAGGATATGTACCGGGGCCGCCTCTGGACGATGAGGCAATATGCCGGCTTCAGTACCGCTGAGGAGAGCAATAAAAGATATCACTATTTATTGTCGCAGGGCGTGATGGGACTGAGTGTAGCATTTGATTTGCCCACACAGATTGGTTACGACAGTGACCACTCACTGGCAGAAGGTGAGGTGGGGAAGGTAGGTGTGGCTATTGACAGTATTGATGATTTGGGAATTTTGTTTGACGGTATTAAATTGGAAGAAGTATCTACCAGTATGACCATCAATGCTACTGCTTTTATCCTGCTTTCGATGTATGTGGCTCAGGCCAAAAGGCAGGGCGCTGATCTGACGAAAATTTCAGGAACCATTCAGAACGATATTCTCAAAGAGTATGCCGCCAGGGGTACTTACCGTTTTCCGCCCAAGCCATCCATGCGCATCATTACCGATATTTTTGAATGGTGTGCCAATGAACTTCCCAAATGGAATACCATATCCATTAGTGGTTATCATATTCGTGAGGCGGGCAGTACGGCGGTGCAGGAGATTGCTTTTACCCTCAGCAATGGTAAGGCTTATGTAAAAGCCGCTCTTGATAAAGGATTGGATATCAATGTATTTGGAAAAAGACTTTCATTTTTCTTTAATGCGCATAATAACCTGATGGAAGAAATTGCCAAGTTTAGGGCGGCCAGAAGAATGTGGGCCAAGATAATGAAGGATTTAGGCGCAACCGACCCCAAGGCGATGATGCTGCGCTTCCATACCCAAACAGGGGGAAGCACCCTCACTGCCCAACAGCCTCATAACAATATTGCCCGCGTAACCATTCAGACATTGGCGGCTGTGCTGGGTGGAACCCAATCGTTGCACACCAATAGTTTTGATGAAGCGCTGAGCTTGCCTACGGAGGAATCGGCGAGAATTGCGTTGCGGACTCAGCAGATTGTTGCTTTTGAGAGCGGCGTAACCGAAACCGTAGATCCGCTGGCAGGATCTTATTATATTGAGGCGCTTACTCAGGAAATTGAAGCTAAAGCCAATGAATTAATCAATAAAATTGATGCGATGGGCGGCAGTGTATCTGCTACAGAAGAAGGATTTATTCAGGATGAAATAGCACGTAGTGCCTATGATTATCAACGTAAAATAGAGAATAACGAAAAATTAATTGTAGGTGTAAATAAATTTCAGGTAGAGGAGCACAATGACACGCCTGTGCTCAAAGTAGATGACAGCATCAGAGAGGTACAAATGCAGAAACTGCAGACACTGAGAAATAACCGTAATCAGGAGGAGTGCGACAGATTATTGAAAGAACTAAAAGGTAAAGCTACTGGCGCCGAAAATCTGATGCCGGTGGTTTTAGATGCGGTAGAAAGCAAATGTACGCTGGGTGAAATTACCGGAGCGTTGGTGGAAGTATTTGGAGAATATGCCTGATTCGGGATTTTGGAGATGTCTTATAGTTGGCGTCAACGAAATTATCTGATGAATATAAATTATAAGTAATAAGTATATTTTAATTTTACATAGATTGTATAAATAAATTATAACCAATTTATTATATCAAATAATTGATATTGATTCCTGTCAAAAAACCGATTCTTCTTTTTTGGAGAAAAATGTTTATTCAAGTTGCTCGTCATTCCAACGTAACGTAGTAGAAAGAAAAATATCCTCGTTTCCAAAACGATGAGATTTCTCCGCTTCGCTGCGAAATGACGTTGAAGTAGGGCGCGAACGACACCTCAATAGCGCCGGTCATTGGCAACGGAGTGCAACGAAGTGAGAAATCTTTTGCTTTCTATAACGATTAGATTTCTTCGCTTCGCTGCGAAATGACGATCAAAAAAGGCTGCGAAATGACACTGGTTTTATAGTTCTATGATGGACTGTATAGGTTAGGCATTGCTGCGCATTGCGGCAATGGCCTTGAAAAAAATGCGTTAAAAAAATGGTTGAAGGTAGTCGTTAAAAAGCCGTCGTTGTTTGAGCGCCGCATGGCCTTCGAAACAAGAGCAACTACTGCGCGAGGGTTTAGACTACCGAAATCATTTTTAGCAATTTTTTTCACAGCCTTGATTTTTTTTGTTACTTTTTTGTATCAAGGTTGAGGTTAAGGTTGAGGTTAAGGTTGAGGTTGAGGTTTAGAGGAATGAAAAAAAATGAAGAATAGAATGAGGCGAAGTTCAATTAGAAATCTCCTCGTTTCCAAAAGGGTAAGATTTCTTCGCTGCGCTGCGAAATGACTCCTCAATAGCATCGTCATTTCGAGTGAAACTGAGTGAGAAATCTTTTGCTTCCAGAACGGTGAGATTTCTCCGCTTCGCTGCGAAATGACGGTTGGGGAGGCTGCGAATGACGCTCTTTTTTATCGTCATTCAGTGCTTGTGGGCAATTTGGTAAAAAATAATGACGAAAAACATTTTTTTAATAAAGTTTTGGTAATATTTTCGGGGAGTTTTTGATTCATGACTATAATTAAAAGATGCTGCTATTGAAAATTGAATCAATTTTAGCTGAAATTGCAGAAATGAAGAAAAACGTTTTTTTTATTCAATCATTTAAATAATAAACCAAATTATGAAACGATTATCATCGCTGTTTCTCACGCTGTTATTTACGTTGCCTGCCATGGCCAGTGAGGCAGACCTGAAGGTGCCAGAAGAAATCAAAAGCCGGTACATCCTTTATTGGGGATTTTTGGTTTGCGCATTGGGGCTGCTGTTCGGATTGTATCAGTTTATGAAGGTAAAAAAACTTCCTGCCCATAGGGCTATGCTTGAGGTGTCGGAAGTAATTTACCAAACATGTGCTACTTATCTGAAACAGCAGGGCAAGTTTCTGGCCATTTTGTTCATATTTATTGGCGCAGCAGTGGCCGGTTATTTTGGCTTTCTTTCGCCTCTTGGAGAAACCACAGGACAGCAGGTAGGTAGTGTTCTGCTCATCATCCTTTGGACCATTATTGGAATAATGGGTTCCTACGCCGTGGCGGCTTTTGGTATCCGAATGAATACCTATGCTAATGCCAGAATGGCTTTTGCTTCGCTCAAAAGGAAACCGCTGAACCTGTTGAATATACCGCTTACTGCCGGTATGAGTATTGGCGTAATGCTGATATGTATTGAATTGATTATGATGCTCGTAATACTGCTATTGATGCCCGGCCATCTTGCAGGAGCTTGTTTTATCGGCTTTGCCATTGGTGAGTCGTTGGGCGCTGCTGTATTGCGTATTGCCGGTGGTATCTTTACAAAAATTGCCGATATCGGTTCCGACCTGATGAAGGTAGTTTTTAAAATTGGAGAAGACGATCCTCGCAATCCGGGTGTAATTGCCGACTGTGTGGGAGACAATGCCGGTGATAGTGTTGGCCCTACAGCAGATGGATTCGAAACTTATGGAGTAACCGGTGTGGCGCTTATTTCGTTCATTCTTTTGGCGGTAGGCGTGGCGGATCCTGCTATGACTGCTTTATTAAAAGTGGAACTATTGGTTTGGATTTTTGTAATGCGTATTTTAATGATTTTGACTTCTATCGTTGCCTACTACATCAACGGTGCATACAGTAATGCCAAATATGCCAATGCAGATGATCTTGACTTTGAAGCTCCTTTGACCAGTCTGGTTTGGATTACGTCCATCCTTTCTATCATTGTTACCTTTGTAGCCAGTTATTTCCTGATTCCGGACCTGAATGGCAATCATAATATGTGGTGGATTCTTTCTGCCATCATTAGTTGCGGTACTATCGGCGGCGCATTAATTCCTGAGTTTACCAAAATATTTACTTCACCCAAATCGTCGCACGTGGCAGAGGTGGTTGAGTCTGGTAAAGAAGGAGGTTCTTCCTTAACCATTCTTTCAGGTTTCGTAGCCGGTAATTTCAGCGCCTTCTGGATGGGGATGGTTTTCTTTGTGCTTATGTTTATTGCATTCTTTATGAGCACCTTCGATCTTCAACACATTATGGTCTATCCATCCATCTTTGCTTTTGGCTTGGTGGCCTTTGGTTTGTTGGGGATGGGGCCCGTTACCATTGCAGTGGACAGCTATGGGCCTGTAACCGATAATGCGCAGTCGATTTATGAATTATCGCTGATTGAAGAAGTGCCGAATGTAACACAGGAAATTGAAAGAGATTTTGGGTTCACTCCTGATTTGGAAAAATCGAAATACTATCTGGAGGCAAATGATGGAGCAGGCAATACCTTTAAAGCCACTGCAAAGCCGGTATTGATAGGCACCGCAGTGGTGGGCGCCACTACCATGATTTTCTCCCTGATATTGATGATTGAAAAAACCCTGAATGTGGATCCCGAATCAATTCTTAACCTGCTGAACCCTTATTCAATTTTGGGCTTCATATTGGGGGGCGCGGTGATTTACTGGTTTACGGGTGCTTCCACTCAGGCGGTAACTACAGGCGCTTTCAGGGCTGTGGCTTATATTAAAAGAAACATCAACCTGGATCCTAATGCACCCAAAAAGGCAGATGCCAAGTCTTCGTCGGAAGTAGTAAAAATATGTACACAATATGCCCAAAAGGGGATGTTTAACATATTTATAGCTGTGTTCTTCTTTGCGCTGGCTTTTGCATGCTTGTCTTCTCCTGACAGTATCGGTGGCAATCAGGCTGTATCGCTGTTTGTAAGCTATCTGGTAGGTATTGCCGTGTTTGGTCTGTTTCAGGCTGTGTTTATGGCCAATGCCGGTGGCGCTTGGGACAATGCCAAAAAAGTGGTAGAGGTAGATATGAAGGCAAAGGGCACCCCATTGCACGATGCAACCGTAGTGGGCGATACAGTAGGCGATCCGTTTAAGGATACTTCTTCTGTTGCCTTGAATCCTATCATCAAGTTTACCACCTTGTTTGGACTATTAGCTATGGAAATTGCTATTTCGGAGCATTTCAGGGCAATTGCTCCATATATCGGACTGGTATTTCTGGCTATTTCCTTGGTATTTGTATGGCGCTCGTTCTACAAAATGCGCATTGAGGAATAATTACATGAAATTTATATTTTTAAGAAGCGGCGATTATGTTTCGCCGCTTTTTTATTTTTAGCAAATGTTTATATAGTGTATCATCTGTTGTTAATGAGAATGGTACCTGAGTTCATGTATATTTGTTGAAAGAAAATAACAATGAAAAGGATTATTTTTATTCTCACCATCTTTGCATTCTGTATCAAATTGAATGCTCAAACAGTTGTGGTAAACCCCGATGAAACCCATTCTCCCGTGGTGGGGCACGGAAATATGTGGGTTGTTGTTAATCCTGACGGAACTCATTCCCCCATAATTGACCATGGTACTACCAAAATTATTGTCCATCCTAATGGAACACATTCTACTATTTTCGAAAATGGCTCCACAAAAGCGCCTGTCATTACAAATAGAAATCATACTGCCAAAATCAAAAATGATAAACCAAGGGTTATTGTCAAACCTAATGAATCGCCTTTTACTAAAAAAAGAAGATGATTCCTTCAGAAGGAGCCTGATCTTTGAAAGGACTGATTGCCCAAAATCCTTATAAATAGACTACCTTTGCACATCTTATAATTTTAATAGATTATCAGGAAAAAATTTATGAGTGAAGATTTGAAATCAAAGGAATTACAGCCTACGGAAGGGCAGGAGAGAAGCCTCAATTTTATAGAGGAAATAATAGAAGCTGATTTGGCATCGGGCAAGTATAAAACCATCATTACCCGTTTTCCGCCAGAACCGAACGGATATTTGCATATTGGCCATGCCAGTAGTATCTGCCTCAATTTTGGCCTCACACTCAAATATGGAGGATATACCAATCTCCGTTTTGATGATACCAACCCCATTACCGAAGAAACCGAATATGTAGAAAGCATTAAGGAGGATGTGCGGTGGTTAGGTTTTGAGTGGAAGCATGAACTGTACGCTTCGGATTATTTCGACACTTTATATGAGTATGCCCTAAGGCTCATTAATAAAGGTCTTGCATATATAGATGACAGTACCAGCGAGGAAATAGCGGAACAAAAAGGTACCCCCACTTCGGTAGGCCATCGCAATCAGTTTGCAGAAAGGAGTGTAGAAGAGAATCTTCGCTTGTTTGAAGCGATGAAAGACGGAAAATTCAAAGATGGAGAAAAAGTGCTACGCGCAAAAATTGATATGAACTCGCCCAATATGCTGATGCGCGACCCGATTATTTATCGTATCAAACATGCGCATCACCATCGTACCGGTGATAAATGGTGCATTTATCCGATGTATGATTTTGCACATGGGCAAAGTGATTCCATTGAAAATATTACCCACTCAATTTGCACTATGGAATTTGTGCCTCACCGCGAGGTATATGACTGGCTGATTGACAATCTTGAAATTTTTCCATCACATCAATACGAATTTGCCCGCCGCAATTTGAGCCATACCGTAATGAGCAAACGCCGGTTGCTGCAATTAGTTAATGAGGGTCATGTTACCGGTTGGGACGATCCGCGTATGCCCACCATCTCCGGATTGCGCCGCCGAGGTTACACACCCGAAAGCATCCGCGACTTTGCCAACAGAATTGGTATTGCCAAAAGAGAGAATACGGTAGATGTGGGATTATTAGAGTTTTGTGCCCGCGAACACCTCAATAAGGTAGCCTTGCGCAGAATGGTGGTTTTTGATCCATTGAAAGTGGTAATTACCAATTACTCAGGAGAAGGTGAAACGCTTCAGGCTGAAAACAACCCCGAAAATCCAAATGGAGGCGAAAGGGAAATCAGCTTTAGTAATGAACTTTACATCGAGCATGAAGACTTTATGGAAGAACCGCCCAAAAAATATTTCAGACTGGCTCCTGGGCAAATGGTACGGTTGAAATACGCTTATATCATCAAATGTGATGAAGTGGTTAAAGATAATGCCGGAAATATTGTGCAATTGAACTGCTCTTATTTTCCCGAAAGCAGGAGTGGGGCCGATACTTCGGGCATTAAAGTAAAAGGCACACTTCACTGGGTAAATGCTAAGGACTGTGTAAAGGTTCAGGTGAACGAATATGACCGTTTGTTTAGAGTGGAAGACCCATCCGGTGGTGAAGGCGATTTTAGAGATTATTTAAACCCCGATTCATTAAAGGTGGATGAAAATGCACTTGCGGAGCCTGCATTGAAAGATGCTGCAATAAGCGACCGTTTTCAGTTTTTGAGAAAGGGCTATTTTACACTGGATAAAGACAGCGCTGCCGACAAATTGATTTTCAATAAAACAGTAGGTTTGAAGGATAGTTGGGCTAAGGAAAGCAAGAAGTAATAAAAGACAACCCTGCCTGTGGTAATTGTGAAAGCGTTTCTTTTGATATCCAAAAAGAGCGATAACAAAATGGATGCTCAAAAAGCAATTTTTTGAATTTGGCAATCTTGCTGCAATGTAGTGTTAAGTTAAAAGAGAAAAGTGAATAACTGTTTTGATGAATTAAAAACTATACCGTAGTCTGCTAAAACCTGTAAGCCATTGTTACAACAAAATTGCGGGGAGGGATTGGGTTGACACTATAATTTTCATGCAAATAGTAATTATAAGTATCAAACAGATTTGCCAGTTTTGCCATCAGTGAAATATTTCTAATGCTGTAACCTGCGGAAAGATCTACGGTGGTGAATGCTTTTACAGGGAAAAACGGTCTTTTATTGTCCACCGTATAGTTCCAACCGGCCATGCGTTCGCCGATGTAATAAATTCCTGCACCTAATTTCAGCCTTTTTGATGAGCCTTGCTGCACAGTATAAAAAACGGTGGTGTTGGCAGTATGTGCAGGTGTGTTTACCAATCTTTGGCCTTTAATATATGAACCCCTTTCATCTGCAGTTTTTGTGTACCGCATATAGTTATAGCTATATCCTGCCATTGCTTCCAGACCGCCTATCAGACTGGCCCTAAAATCAACTTCCACACCATCGCTGGTAGTCTGTCCGGTTAGTTCCTTGATGTTAGTGTTTGAATTGGGCTTGCCGTCGGCAGCAAAAGGCGCCATTTGTACCAGATTGTTATTGATAATTCGGTACAAAGTGATGTTGGCATTAATTTTCCCATCTAATAAATCATTTTTTATTCCTAATTCAAACTGGTCAACAATGGAAGGAGGCAACGGTTTGAAATAAATATCCGTTCCGGTATTCAACAAAAATGAGTTGGAATAGCTGGCAAATAGCGATGTGT
Organism: Chitinophagaceae bacterium; assembly: GCA_023957575.1. GTDB lineage: Bacteria > Bacteroidota > Bacteroidia > Chitinophagales > Chitinophagaceae > Niabella. The sequence continues at coordinate 352,173 of JAMLGU010000002.1, forward strand.
TTTTTGAGGGTTGATATACTAACCCCACTCTTGGAGAAAAGGCACTCGCGGTCAGTTTTTTTGCAAAGCCGACTGAATCATTTTTCAACAGATAGGTGGTTTTAACAGGTTCGGCAATCAGGTTAGACCATCTGAGGCCTGCCAGTATTTTAAAATTATGAGTAATACTTACCAAGTCCTGAACATAGATGCCTGTTCTTACCAGTGGTGTTTCGGTGCGGGTAGCCCATTTTGTAGCAGGGATGTTGGTTCTTCTTACAAATTTTGAAGGATCAAGAAGATTGATGGAATCGTAAATCTTGCGTTCCATGTCAGACGCATAAGCAGTGGTGTAATATCTGTCGGCATCAAAGCCTGAAAGCAGGTTGTGTTTGATGGTTCCTGTAGAAAATTTTCCGGTAAGGTTAATTTGTCCGCTATAATATTTTTCATGATTGTTAGTTTTGCCAATCGGACGGCCCCAATCGCCATTAGGCTTTGCCTGAATCCGTTCCAATGCAAAATAATCTCTCGAATAATCCTGATAGGCCAGGCCGGCACTCAATTTCCAGTTGCTATTAAACTGATGATTCAGTTCTGCGGATGCAGTCGATTGTTGTGTTTTGGCATATTGCCAGCCGGCACCCATAAACCTTGAGCGGGGCACATTTGGAATTACTGAATCGGCAATGATGCCAATTCCAAAATCGGGAGTAAAATGATGCCTCAGGTAATCACCCTGAACCAATAAATCAGTTTTTTTGCCCAACTTAAAAAGTAAGGATGGATTGATATAGAATCTTTTGGAGTGAACCGTTTCTCTGTAGCTGTTGACTGTTTCGTAGGTACTGTTCAGTCGGAAAGCTGCCTGTTTTGACAACGGCCCAAAAATATCAATTGCCGGTTTGTATAGGTCAAAACTTCCTGCACGCATATTTACTTCGCCGCCAAATTCAAATTTCGGTTTTTTGGTAACCATATTAATTACGCCGCCGGGAGCCACATTCCCATAAAGAATAGCAGCGCTGCCTTTGAGTATTTCCACGCTTTCAAGGCCGCTCATTTCAGGCATCGAGCCGGTATTCACTCTGAATCCGTTCTTAAACATATTGGTACTTGAAAAGTTATACCCTCTTGCAAAAAAAGTTTCCTGAGTGCCGGCACGCTGGCTGCCCTGATACACGCCGTTTACGTTTTTTATTACATCACTCAGTCGCTGTGCCTGCTGCATAGCAATAGTAGATTCACCAATTATTGTAACGCTTTGTGGCAAATCCATTATGGCGATACCTGCTTTGCCGATATCTATTTTGCCACGATTCATTCCCTTTTTATAAGTAATTGTTACTTCTTCTAACTCTTTAGTATTCAATGGAAGTTGATAAACAGTGGTAACACCCTCTTCGGGTGGTACGGTTATATTTACCTGTCCGCTCGACATTCCGGCAAAAGAATAAAGGATGGTATATCTGCCAAAAGGTATGTGTCTGAATTTGAAATGCCCTTCTTCGTCAGTCCGGGCGTATTTTTTCAGTTCTTTTAAAAAAATATTTACTTCCTGTACCGGCTTCCCATCAGTAGTGGTTACTGTTCCCTCAATGTTTCCGGTGTTAGTCTGCCCAAAAGCATTTATAATCATTAAAAATAAACCAATAAATAAGAATCCTCTCTTTGCAATACTTCTTTCTTTCATGTCGGCAAAGGAAGAAAATCTGTAACTGTTTCATTTTCAAAATCAGGAAAACCGGCTTACGCAATTAGGAAAAAATATGCATGAGGTGCAAATACATTGTTTTTTTGGTGGAGAATTTACTTAAAAACTGAATAGTTTTTTAACAATGCCTGAAAATCAATGCTACCATGCCAATTGTTTTCTTAATCTTTTCAATTTAATCCTATAAATAGAAATGGTCATTAAAAAATAAGCAACCATTTGTATTATAAGAATATTATATTCCGTGCTTATTGCATGCAGACCTGAATTCATGATTCTCAACCTTATGAAACCATTAATCATTGGCGTACTTGGTAGCAGGTAAGAAGCATAATAAAGCGCTCTTGGCAAAGCTTCTGCAGGCCATACTGCCCCGCTGATAAACAGGATGGGCGGCGACAGGAATACCAGAAATAACAAGGCATAAACCCGCTTTGGAAATAAAAGACCGATACCTATACCCAGAAAAGAAATAGCAGCCAGGTAAGGAATGAGCAAATAATAAGTCTTCAGAAAACCGGTTTTGTCCGGGAAGCCTACGATATGATAAAATAAACCCAATATTAAAAAAGAAGTAAATAAATAGATAAGCATAAACGCCAGGGTTTGCCCCAATACAATTTTCATGGCTTCAAAAGGTCGTTTTGCTCCTTCTTTTAAGTAGTGAAAATTGTTTCGTTCGTTATGTTTGCCATATAAAATACCGATACCTATCAGTAGAGTTTGCTGTATGAGAATTATTAATATGGCCGGCACGATAAAAGAAGCATAGCCTCCTGAAGGATTGTACAGATTATTTACCTTTAGGCTCAAGGGGTCTCTCTGCTCCATTGCCTGCTCCATTGTCTTGCCCTTGGTAAGCAGGTTTCTTACCTCAATTCCGGCGTTTAAAGTCTGAGAGGCATAAACCACGCCGCTATATACTTGTTTGTACAGCAAAAAGTGTCCGGCATCACTGTAAACACTTATCGCTCCCCGGTTGGCAGATAAAATATTTTTTTCAAAATCTTTATCAATGACGATAACGCCCATTACCTCATTTTTATAATACAGTTTTTCTGCCTCATTCAGGCTGGTGGGTTTATAGCTGATTTTGATCTGCTCGGTCGCATCAATCATTCTGCCTAATTTTTCACTGGTAGCACTGTGGTTCAGATCCACCAGTGCTACCGGTATTTCTTTAGCGGTTTCTTTTATATACCCCAATGCGTAGATTATCGGATAGGCAATCATTGCCAGAAGAAAGACTACAATTGTTCCTCCATCCCTGAAAATTTCTTTTACCTCTCCGGTAAAATAACCTCCGATCTGAATCAGAGCAAACTTTAAAGAACGAAATATATTTCTCATATTATATTTTCCCCCAATAGTTTTTGTTAAATGATATATATTTTAGTCTGGGTAAAAAGAAAATGCCCAGAATAATAAAAAATCCCAGATAGAAGAAATATATAAAACTATCTGCCAAAGGAGCAGCTCTTAAGGATTGACCTACAAATGATTCGATCCAATAACTGATTGGAAATATTCTGGAAAAAAACTTACCTGCAGCCGGCATTGCCGAAATCGGAAATGAAAAGCCTGCATAGGTTACACCCAATAGCGAGTAGGCGCTGGCCAAAGATAATGACAATCTCAGGTTCGCCGTTAATGCCACAAGTATGATGGCCATTGACTGATAACTGAAAATCAGTAACAACTCGGAAAGGAAAAGTGTAGCCATACTTCCGTGCAAAGGCGCTCCGATAATCTTAAACAGCACATAATTCATAAACATGGCCGTGGCGCAGTTGAATAATGTATATAATAACAGTTTGCCCGTAAGGCCGATGACAATACTGTCTCCCGCAGTTTGCATCCACTCAATGGTTGTGCCATTGTGAAACTCAGAGCCGATAGCATAAATAGTTGCAAACATCGAAAACAGAACAAGCATCACCGGAAACAATACAAACGTGATGAAATAAGAATAATTGAGAAACGGATTTGATAATAACTCCGAATTGATTTTTACTGGCATTGTTTTAGCCAGGGCCTCTTTTTCGGATTCTCCTGTTTTAAGTCGCGTTTGTATTTTGATGCCGGTACTCAGGGTCTGTATCGTCTTTTGGATGCCGCTACTCAGTAGGCTACCCTTTATCACATTGGCATTGTTTACATACAATACAATTGATGATTGTTGCCCTCTCAGTATATTTCTTTCGGTGCCTTTCGGAAAATAGAGTACGGCAGCCACTTCACCGTGTTCAATTGCTTCGCGGGCTTCCAGCAGACTGATATAATTTTTGTTGATTTTTGCAATAGGTGTTGCATCTACCATTCTTGCAGCTTTCCTTGACAGGCTGCTTGCATCCAAATCCACGATTCCTACCGGAAGATCTCTCGGTACGCCTGTTTTGAAGATAGACGCAATGAGGAAAAAGGAAAAAACAGGTGCAAGAAATATGATTCCGTAAACGACAGGTTCTTTTCTGATTCTTTTTAACTCTCTGATAATGATGTCAATAAATTCTTTCACTATATTAAATTTCAATCTGAATATTAGTTGATTTAACCAGATCCTCAATAATGATGGGATTCCTAATGTTTTTTACGTACGTCATCCCAGTTCACAATAGTGCTCATGCCGGGGCGTAATCCCGCAACAGCTTCTACAGGTTTTGCATGAACTTCAAAAGTTTTCATATCAAAATCACCCGAAGTTTTGGTGGCATTCCAGGTTGCAAATTGTCCTAATGCATGAATGTAGGTAACTTTAAGGTTGATAACCTTATTGCCTAATGCCGGTATTTTGGCAGGTAAAATGCTGCCCATTTTAATGTCGGCCAGCAAGTCTTCTCTCAGGTTAAAGGTTATCCAGCTATCGCTTAAATCTACAATTGTTACTACCGGAAAGCCTGCTGATACCAGCTCGCCCTGTTCGGCTATGATGTCGGCTATTTCGCCGGATATGGGTGCATAAATAGCTGTTTCTTTTTTGTAGGTATTTATTTCCTGAATCACGCCATGGGCATTTTGCACCATTGCCCCGGTAGCTGCTTTGTCTTCGGGCCGGGCACCTTTTTTAGCTTTTTCCCAAGTAGCTTTTGCAGCATTAGCAGTAAGGACGGATGCTTTGTAATTAGCTTCGGCTTCATCTTTTTTTTGAGCCGGAATTACTCCGTCTTTATAGAGATTGTTGACGCGGTCAAAAGTTTTCTTTGCAATGTCCACTCCGGTCTGTGCCTTTTGAAACATATCGAATGCAGCCTGAATATCTTCTGTTTGTGCCCCATTAAATGCTTTTTGATTTTGTGCTTCAGCGCCTTTCAAAGCGGCATTGGCCTGCATCATTTTAGCATCCAGTTCGGGGCTGCTGAAGGTATATAGCAATTGTCCTGCTGTGATGGAATCACCCTTATGTACTGATAACTCATTGATACGCCCTACAAGTTTGGAGGCAACCTTCACAACTTTGGTATCCACTTCGCCCTGTACTTCTAATGGTTGCGGTTTATTGATAACCACGAAAGAAAAAATAATAAAAGTTATAAATGCCAGTAAACCGATGGTTACAAAAATTAATCCTTTCTTTTTCATTTGCTTGATTTTAATTGTTCTCAGTAATAATTTGATGTTGTAAATAATAGTTTTCAAATTTTTCAACCATGCCCGAAAATTTCAGCAATTCAGCCAGGGTTTTGTCAAAGCCATACATGGCTTCCAGTCTTTCGATTTTAACTTTAGACAGCGCCAATCTTGCATCCACTACATCGGTGGTATTGTTCATTTCTTCTTTAAATCCTTTTTCACGAATGCGTACATATTCTTCTGCAAAACTCTGAGCAGTGTTCAAAGCCTCTAATTGATCTTTGTACATCATCAGGTTGCCATACAATTTATCTATCATGGTGGTAATGTCGTTTTTTGCTTTTAATCCTGCTTCATTCACCTGGTCTATTTTATAAGTAGCAGCCCTGATTTTATTTTTTCTCGAAAAACCATCAAATAATATCCATTTAGCGCCTACTCCGGCTACCCAATTGGGCATCAGTTCGTTGGGCTTTGCGATATTGTACATGCCCTGCAAAGCAATTGTAGGATACCATGCCGATTTTTCTACAGCCACACCCTGTTCAGCCAGTTCTCTCTTGGTATTGATTTGTAGCAGGAGCGGACTGTTTTCCATTGCTAAATTTTTGAAGAAATCTTTTGACTCAATATTCTTTAGAAAAAACAAATCTGTAGTGGGTACAACGTTTGATTCTTCTGATAAGGAAAGTGAATTCAGTAAAGCCTGACGTATAATAGCTGCATTTTGTTTAGCTTTTTTCAATTCCCGATCGGCTTCGGCAAATTTCACTTGAGCATTTAGTACTTCGGCACGTGCAATTAAACCTTGTTGTTCCATTTTTTTGGCTTCTTCAAGATGCCTTTGCATGGCATCATAAACTTCCTGCCTTACCGTAACGGCTTCCAGTGCCAGCTTCAGCCCAAAATATCTCTCTGCTAATTCGCTGATCAGTTCTGCTTTTTTTTGGTTAATCTGTTCAATGGCCTCTTTTTCTTCGATTGAGGCGGCCTTATTGGCTGCTTTTATTTTACCGCCTGTAAATAATGGTATTTGTGCTGTAGCCATAGCTGAACCAAAATATTTGTCCTGCAATACCGGCTCCCAGTCTGCCGATTGTACCTTATTCAATCCTTCCAGCATTTTTTCTCTGACTACATTTGTGGAGATATTGTCGGGTAGTACCGGCATCACTTTATTCGTATTAGGATCAGGATTGGGTACACCTGAAAAATTTCCATACTGTGCCAATGTGCTATACAAGGGCGTAATGGCATCTCTTACCGGAGTTAAATCTAATTTCAGGTCCTTTTGCATTGCCATGTAGCCTCCTGAGAGTCCCACCTGTGGCATGTAGTAACTTTTGGCAGCTTTGGTTTCTGATTGCTTTTGTTTTAATAAGTATTCCGACTGTTTGAGGCCGTGATTGTTGGTAAGCATGATCTGAACCGCCTCGCCAAATGTCATTTGTCCGTTGATTGTTTTTTGTTGAGATAGCGCCTCCTGCGTAATTCCTAAAAAGACGAAAAGGAATAGTAGCTGAACTTTCTTCATAGTCATTGTAAAATTTTTGAACTTAAATTGATGGCTGTTTTGATTTCTTTTTCACCAATAGATGATTTACCGAAGAAATTTTTGAGCCTTAAATTGAGAAACTGAATGGGCATTGAAACAGTAAAAAGATAGATGGCTTCTTCATCTACAGCAGATGATATTTCTTTGGTTTTGATGCCTTTGTTTTTAGCTTTTCTGCAGAGGTCAAATATTTTTTTTCTTTGCTCCGGATGCACTTCAAAATTGTAATCATGCATCAGTACAAACAAAAACTTGATTTTCTCCGGCTGCTGATGCGCCATTTCAAATAATAAACGAATCAATTTTTGTACGGCATCTTTTAATGTGAGTGTATTGTCAGAAATGAACAATTCCATATTGTCCACCAATTCTTTCAATAAAGAATACAAAAGATCGTTCACCAGCTCCGATTTGCTTTTGTAAAACCGGTATAGGTAACCATCTGCTACTGCTGCTTTTTTTGCAATTTCAGAAATTGAAGCGCCACCATATCCTTTTTCTACTACCAGCTCCATGGCGCTGTTTCTGATGTTTTCAATTTTTGTTTTGTCAATTGATCGTGCCATTTTGTTTGTTTTAAGATGAGTGAATACTCATTCATTTAAAATGAATTTGCAAAAATATGACCACAAGTTCATTTAAACAATAGTTGGTTTAATTTTTTGATCGAAATCAAATTTTTCAAATAGGCTGAGGTAAAAACTGAATACCAAACAGCCAAAATGGTAAAAGTTTATGAAAGAAATTCTGACGGAATTTCAAATAGCAGATATTTAGTAATGATATTTGGGTAAAAAAGGACGATTTGGTACGATTAAGAAAAGCACATCATTGGTAAGATGAAAATGCTTGATTATTTTTGTCAAAAATCGTTCGAGATATCTTATCCATCCACCATATTAAACAGTCCCATTAGCTATCTGAAGGGTGTAGGGCCGCAGCGTGCCGAACTCCTTCAAAAGGAATTAGGTATTTTTACCTTTAATGATTTATTACATCATTTCCCGTTTAGGTATATTGATAAAACCAAAATTACCCTTATTGGTAATATTAATCCTGCCGAAGATTATGCCCAGTTTATTGGGATATTGGGTTCTTTTGAAATCATTGGCGCCAAAGCCGGCAGAAGATTGGTTTCTAACATAGAAGACAGTACCGGTACATTAGATTTGGTTTGGTTTAGTGCAATCAGCGCTATTCAAAAGATTTATAAACCCGGTACCCTATATTTGGTTTACGGCAAGGTTACTTATTTTTTGGGAAAGCCCCAGATTGTACATCCGGAGATGGAAGAATGGCATTCCGAAAAAACGGAGGGGAAAGATTTTTTGGAACCAGTTTATCCTTCTACCGAAAAATTGAAGGCAAGAGGGTTGGGAGGCAGGCAAATAGGCAGACTTAGCTCAGTATTGCTAGCCCACCTGAAAATCAACGATTTACAAGAGAACCTCCCATCAAAAATGATTCAATCGCTTCGATTGATGCCTCGATTGGAAGCCTACCAACAAATACATTTCCCTAAAACATTGCATCAAAGTGAATCGGCAATGAGGCGATTAAAGTTTGAAGAGATTTTTTTTGCACAAATGCGGATGAACCTGCTTCGCTCTCAACGACACCGTTTTTCGAAGGGGGTTGTTTTTGATAAAGTGGGTGATTTGTTTAATTCCTTTTACAAAAACCACCTGCCATTTGAACTCACAAATGCCCAAAAAAGAGTTTTGAAAGAAATAAGGACAGACACTGTACGCGGCAGGCAGATGAACAGGCTGCTACAGGGAGATGTGGGAAGTGGTAAAACAATCGTGGCATTGTTAACTATGCTTCTGGCGGTGGATAATGGTTTTCAGGCAGTGATGATGGCGCCAACCGAAATTTTGGCAAAGCAACATTTTCAAACGATTATTGATTTATTAGCAGTATTACCCATAGAGGTTGCGCTACTCACCGGATCAACAAAAGGAAAAGAGCGTAAAAGAATTCTGGAGGGTGTTGCTGATGGAACGATATCCATATTGTTGGGAACTCATGCAGTAATTGAAGATACTGTACAATTCAATAATCTGGGAATGGCGGTTATCGACGAGCAGCACCGGTTTGGCGTGGCACAGCGGGCTAAACTCTGGGAAAAATCGGAAGTTCCGCCTCATATTCTGGTAATGACCGCAACGCCGATACCCAGAACCCTGGCGATGACGGCTTATGGAGATTTGGATTACAGTGTGATTGACGAATTGCCTCCGGGTCGTAAACCTATCCAGACAGTTCACCGATTTGATAAAGACCGAGGCTTAGTGATGGAATTCATCAAAGCTGAAATTGCCAAAGGCAGGCAGGCTTACATCATTTTTCCGTTGATTGAGGAAAGTGAAAAGTTGGATTATGAAAACCTGATGCAGGGGTACGAAAATGTGATTTCTTATTTCCCCGAACCGAACTATTGGATCAGCATGGTGCATGGGCGGCAACCGGCAGTTCAAAAAGATACCAATATGCAGCGTTTTGTGGAACATGATACACAGATAATGGTTTCTACTACGGTTATTGAGGTAGGCGTAAATGTGCCTAATGCCTCGGTAATGGTAATTGAAAGCGCTGAGAAATTTGGCCTGTCACAATTGCACCAGTTACGAGGACGGGTGGGCCGCGGAGCCGAAAAAAGTTATTGTGTATTGCTAACCGGAAACAAACTCAGCAATGATGCACGCGAACGAATGAAAATTATGGTGTCAACCAATAATGGTTTTCTGATAGCTGAAAAGGACCTCGAACTGCGAGGCCCCGGCGACATTGAAGGAACCCGGCAAAGCGGCGCACTGAATTTTAAACTCGCCAATATTATCAATGACAGAGCAATGGTGGAGGCTGCCAAAAACCTTTGTGAAGAAATATTAACAGCCGATCCTGAGTTGAATGATGCCGAAAATCAACCCATAAAATCCTTTTTGCAATCCCAAAAAGGAAAAACCAGTTGGAGTAAGATTTCTTAATTGTTAAAAATTGAATTTGCCGGTTTTTCAATTGGAATCCTGTATGCTTTTTTGTAGTTTTGCCTATTATGTTGCTTCAGGAATTTATAAAGACTTTTCTCTATTTGCCAACAGAAAATTTTCGATGTTGAGCCTGCATTGCCTCTGTTATTATTGCTAAAAAATTAATAAAAATATAAATCAATCATTATGAATAATGATAATACACCGGTAGTACTTTGTGAGGATGATTATAAAAAATTGTCTGCCTTTTTGAATGTTCATGCCCTCAACCCTGCAGATAAAATGACACTGGCGCATGAAATCAACAGGGCGATAGTGGTTAGAAACGAGGCTTTCCCCATCAATACCATTCGTATCAACTCTTGGGTGAAGATTGAAGAATTAGATTCAAAGAAAGAAAGAGAATTCTTTATCGTAATGCCCGAAGATGTGAATATTCGTGATAAGAAGATTTCTATTTTTTCACCAATGGGAGCGGCGCTAATCGGTTTCAGAATGGGTGATGAAGTGTCCTGGAAAATGCCTAACGGAATTAAACGCTTCAAAATATTAGAAGTTAAAAATAATAAAGACAGCACATGTTTTGCACCTAAAAAGTCTTAAATTCGGGTATAGTTTTTAATGCACCTCATCAATGAAACACATATTGAGCAATTCAGGAAAATAGTAGGCGAGGCTTATGTTTTCACAGAGGATGAAGTATTGTCAAAATACGGTACAGACCAAACCGAAAGGCTTTTTTTTATGCCGCAGGTGGTAATAAAGCCCCGATCGGCCGAAGAAATCAGTGAAATACTAAAAATTTGTAATCAGTATCAGATCCCTGTTACCCCACGAGGCGGTGGTACCGGTTTAAGCGGAGGGGCCTTGCCTGTAAATGGAGGAGTGGTACTTGCTACCGAAAGAATGAATACCATTCTTGATATTGACGAAAAAAACCTTCAGGTACTTACAGAGCCGGGGGTAATTACTGAAGTATTACAGGATGCAGTAAAGGAAAAAGACCTGTTTTTTCCGCCTGATCCTGCCAGCAAAGGCAGTTGTTTTATTGGAGGCAATATTGCCGAAAACAGCGGCGGCCCAAAAGCAGTAAAATATGGAGTGGTAAAAGATTATGTGTTAAACCTTGAAGTTGTTTTGCCTACGGGCGAAATTATTTGGACGGGCGCCAACACGCTTAAGAATGTCACCGGCTACAATCTTACCCAGCTTATAGTAGGCAGTGAAGGTACATTGGGCATTGTTACCAAAATTGTGTTGAAACTGATTCCGTTTCCTAAACACGACCTTACCATGTTTGCCACTTTTACAACTTTGGAAAGGGCATGCGAGGCAGTGAACCTTATTTTGATGAAGGGATTCAATCCTTGTGGTTTGGAACTGATGGAAATGGATGCCTTAAAGATGGCTGCATCCCGAACACCGCATCAGTTGCCCATACATGACAATCTGGCGGCATGCCTGATTATTGAAGTGGATGGTAATAATGCAGACCGGTTGATGAATGAAATGGAAAGTATGGCACAATTGCTGGAGGAATTGGAACCTGCTGATATACTTGTGGCCGAAGATACGCAGCAAAAGGACGAACTGTGGAAACTGCGTAGAAGAGTGGCCGAAATTGTGAAGGCAGCCGGTTACACCATTGAGGAAGATACGGTGGTGCCTCGTGCAGCGCTCGCTCCACTTATCAATGGAGTGAAGCAGTTGGCGCAAACACATGATTTTCAAGCGGTTTGTTATGGACATGCCGGCGATGGAAATATCCATGTGCGGATAAAAAAAGAAGGTAAGAATAATAGCCTGAACGATGCAGAGGTTAATAATATATTAAGAGCGCTGTTTCGGCTGGTAAAGAATCTGGGTGGCACCATCAGCGCCGAGCACGGGATTGGATTGGTGCAAAAAAGTTTTTTGGATATTGTGATGAGTGAAAAGCAAATACAACTGATGCGGGATATCAAGAAAGTTTTTGATCCTAACAATATATTAAATCCCGGGAAAATATTTAATTAGAAATAACCAATCCGTGTTAAATTTTTTGGTTTTATGGCGGATAGCGTGGGTTTGAAATTGTTGCGTTTTTTTAGACAATAGTCCATACAAAAAATCAAGAATTCATTTTTTTATTAAAAACAATGAAATCAAAAAGAACATTTGCACATAAAGTAATCACTTTTAATCAAAACCTTCATTATACAGGCGAATTGCCAGTGGGATTCAGGGTGCTGAATCCTTATCTTGACAACCCTGAAACGATGAAGGTGATGCAGCAATTTTACGAAAAATTTTATAACGATAATCTTCAGAGAAAATTCATCATCGGCATCAATCCCAGCAGGCATGGCGCGGGCGTAACGGGTGTTCCCTTTACCGATACCAAACGGCTGAAAAATGCCTGTGGCATCACCATGCAAAGCGCCTACACCCATGAAGTGTCTTCGGTATTTGTGTACGACATGATTGAGTATTACGGCGGTGTGGAAGCGTTTTATAAGCGTTTTTATATCAATTCTCCTTTTCCATTAGCAATTGTGCGGCACGCAAAGGATGGTAAATGGCTCAATGCCAATTATTATGATGATCAAAAACTCTTTGAATGTGTAAAAGACTTTATGATTGATTCCCTTAAAAAACATATTGCGCTGGGATTAGATACCTCCGAAGTATTTATTCTCGGAAAAAAGAACGCTGACTTTATCAAAAAATTGAATAGTGAAGAAAAAATGTTTGACAAACTAACCATTCTGGAGCATCCGCGTTTTATACAGCAATACAAATCGAAGGAAAAGCAATTGTATATCGATAAATATATATTGGCTTTAAATAATCTAAAGGGATAATAAAGAATAACCACAAAGATAATTCAGTTCTTTGATAGGTTTATATTATTTAGTATTTCAGAATAATATAGAAGAATTGCATTTCGATTGTCTCGTTGGGAGGATGGTCTTGAAAAAATTGCACAAAGAAAATAGTTTTTTCAAACCGACATTTCGAGTTCTTTTTTCGCGTCATCTCGAATGAAGGAAAGCGGAGTGAGAGATCTCCTCGTATCCAAAACAATAAGATTTCTCCGCTTCGCTCCGAAATGACGGTGGAGAAGTTCGGCAGGTTTAGATGAGAAAAATTATTTTTAGCTAATTTTTTCACAACCCCGTCCGTACCGGCACGGGCGGGCTTGATTTTTGGCTCCACCTTTTATCAAGAAAAAGGTGGGAATTGTCCTATGTAGCATCAATGCTGCTAAAATTAATTATTCTATAATCTAAATTGAAAAACTACTTTAATTTTCTATTCTTCTTGTATTCTTTAAAAATTTTTGCGTTTTGTGGGCTGACAATACTTCTACCCGTTTGCTGTTCAATTTTCTTTCTTGTATCTCCGGCAATTTCACCACCTTTTTTTGCAATTCTTTTATTGTCCTCAAAAGTTTTTGGATTATTTTCTTTGCTTATTTCTGTAGTAGTTGCTTCTGCTAACATATTCAGCACAAGCTCCAGGTTTGTCATATTATCTCGTAGATTTTCTTTCTTTAAACCTTTGAAAATTTTGTACTGCCCAACTGTTTTTCCGCTCTATGCTTGAGTAATAATATCAGTAAGAGTTGCGAATTCTTGCCCTTTTTTAACACCTCTATTTTCCCATTCATCAGTTAATTCTTTTCTAACTTCAATGCTTTTTAATCTTTGGTTTATCCAAGAAGTACTATAACCCAATTTTAGGTAATTTTCCATAGCTCTGTTAATCGATTTTTCCGGATCTTGACTTTCTTCTATTCTTTCGTAGCCAACTTTTGCCAACCACTGCTTAAATGGCTCAGCCTTAGGAGATGGAATAGATTGTATTAATCGAAATAATTGCTCAGTATCAGCTACCTCAGTTAGATAAAACTTACCGTCCTCTGATTGCATTTTCAGTTGTCCCAAGTTTTGGGACAACTCACTGCCTTCCAGTTTTAGCTTTGTCTTTAGTGCACTCCAATATTTTCTTGGTCTCGGACTGTCAGTTAAAACCTCTATAATATCAACAATGGAAAAAAACCATTTCTCTTGTTCGCTATCCCAATTAGAACGAATTTTTTTGTTTTCAAATAATTTTATGTCTTTCATTCAGCTTTTTTTACAATAATACAATATCATTGGCATGAGCAGCGATTATATTTTTTTCTTTCAGTTTCTTTCTGAGTTCTGTAGCGCTATGTTTGGTTTTTGCAACGCCGATAATGGTTTCGTCAGTCATTAGTTGCACTACTTCCCCGGCTGAAAAATTGCCTTCCACCTGTGAAATGCCCACTGTCAACAGGCTTTTGCGGGCAGCAACCGCTTTGGCAGCGCCTTTATCCACATAAATATTACCAAGCGTAATGGAACCGCTTGCCAACCATTTTTGACGGTTTTTGAGATTGGATTTCCCTGCAATAAACCTTGTGCCTGTTTTATGGTTCAGGGCATCGGTTAGCGGCTTTTTGCCGTTCAGGCCACACATCAGCACTTTAATTCCTAAGCTGGTGGCCAGCCTGGTGAAGGTGAGTTTGGACAGCATACCACCAAGACCAAATTCCGATTTTTCTTTTTTTACCAATGAAAGGGTTTCGCCCTTGATATTCTCCACTTCTTCAATAATATTGCCCGAACCGTCGAGCAGGCCGCCTACCGAGGTGCATAGCAAAAGGCTTTCTGCATCAAACCCAATTGCGATAAGGGTTGCCAGTTCGTCATTGTCCGAGAACTTCAATTCCTGACTGTTGACTACATCATTTTCATTCACTATCGGAATAACATTGTTTTGCCAAAAGGTGGTAAAGGTTTCTTTCAGTTGCAGAAACTGGTTTCGGTTGCTGAAATGGCCTCTTTCACAAAGCGCCTGGGCTACAATAAGCCCCTGTTTTTGAAAATAATTTCTGTAAAGTTGGATAAGTATAGGATTGCCGATTGCTGCTGCTGCTTTTCGCTGCATAAGTGTTCCTTTATAATTATCCAGATATTTTTTTCCACTGCTCACTGCGCCGCTGCTCACCAAAACTATTTTGTATTGTTTTGAAAGCGCACTAACCTCTGTGGCTATTTTTTTTATAACTGCTTTATTTATATTGCCGCTACTGTTGGTAATAACGGCCGAACCTAATTTTATTACGAGAACTTTTTTTTGCATTTGGGTTAATAAAGATGTTTTAATACAGGTATTGATGATTTTAAACTACTACTTTCCTGATCTTCACCAACTGTTCCAATAAACCTTCAAGCAAATCCAATTTCAGCATATTGGCGCCATCGCTTTTGGCTATCGAAGGATTAGGATGGGTTTCTATAAACAGTCCGTGTGCGCCGGTAGCAATTGCCGCTTTGGCAATAGTTCCTATCAGTTCGGGATTTCCTCCGGTAACTCCTCCCGGCTGATTGGGTTGCTGCAGGCTGTGGGTACAATCCATCACCACAGGCACGCCATGTTCCTTCATCCAGGGAATATTTCTGAAATCTACAACCAGATCGGTATAGCCAAAAGAATTGCCCCGGTCGGTAAGCATTATTTTGTTGTTTCCGCTATTTCTAACTTTTTCAACTGCAAATTTCATGGAAGGGCCACTAAGAAACTGACCTTTTTTGATGTTGATAATCTTGCCGGTTTTTGCTGCTGCTTCCAATAAATCTGACTGTCGGCAGAGGAACGCCGGTATTTGCAGCACATCTGCATATTGGGCGGCAAGGGCAGCTTCTTCATGAGCATGAATGTCCGTAACCACCGGAATCTGAAAGTTTTCGCCCACTTTTTTTAATAGTTTCAAAGCGGCTTCATCGCCAATACCCGTAAATGAAGTGGCGCTGGTGCGGTTCGCTTTCCTGTATGACGATTTAAAAATATAGGGTATGCCCAGGTTGCGGCAGATTGAAAAAACCTTTTCGGCAGTCTGCATCACCATTTCTTCATTTTCTACAACGCACGGACCTGCAAGCAGAAAAAAATTTTTATTATCGTATTGTTGGGTTTTAAAAAGCTCCTGTAAAAATATTTCCATAAAATTATCGGTCGGTTACAAATCTTTTCCCTCAAAATTTTCTAATTCTTTTGCTACTGCGGTAACAAAGGTAGCGCCTAAGCTGCCGTCAATAATGCGATGGTCGTAGCTCATGCTCAGGTACATCATGTGCCGTATAGCAATGCTGTCGCCATTGGGCGTTTCTACCACTACCGGCCGTTTTTTTATTACTCCTGCCGCCATAATGGCTACTTGTGGCTGGTTGATGATGGGTGTGCCCATCAGACTGCCAAAAGTACCCACATTGGTAAAGGTAAAAGTTCCACCCTGTGTATCATCGGCTTTCAGCTTACTGTTTCTGGCAGCATCGGCCAAACCGTTTACTTTCTTTGTTAACCCAACCAAATTCAGTTGCTCGGCATTTTTGATTACCGGCACTATCAGGTTTCCTGATGGCAACGCCGTAGCCATACCGATATTGATGTCTTTTTTGATGATAATTTTATCGCCATCCAAAGAACTGTTTATTAATGGAAATTTTTTGATACACTTAACTATTGCTTCAATGATTAAAGGAGTGAATGTGAGTTTGGCGCCTTCTCTTTTCTCAAATTCGTTTTTAACCTTCTCACGCCATAAAACCATATTGGTTACATCCGCTTCGGAGAAGCTGGTAACATGTGCGCTGGTTTGTTTGCTACGTATCATGTGGTCGGCAATCAACTTTCGCATACGATCCATTTCAACAATTTCCACGTTGCCGGTATAAGTGGTGATTTCGTTATTCTGGGTTTGAACAGGAACCTGTTTTTCAATGACCTGTGGTGTAGAAAGTTGAGAAGAAACAGGAATGTTTTTTCCTCGTTTTGCAGCATATTCCAGAATATCATTTTTTGTAACTCGTCCTTCTTTTCCGGTACCCGGAATTTGCTCCAGTTCACTCATGCCGATACCTTCGCTTGCAGCAATATTCAATACTAAAGGCGAATAAAATCTGGCATTGCCATTACCTAACGAGGGCTCAGGTTTTTTTATTTCGGTAGAAACCACTTCAAAATGTTCTTCATTGAGGTTTTCGGGCTCCTCCTTTTGGGTTGGTAGCACAACCGCGTCATCGCCTCCGGCTGTTTTAATTCTTGCAATTACCGAGTCAACAGGCACTACGTCATTTACATTGTATAATATTTCATAAAGTGTTCCTTCGGCAGTGCTCGGTACCTCACTATCCACCTTATCTGTGGCAATTTCCAAAATGCTTTCATCCATTTTAACGGGGTCGCCCACATTCTTCATCCATTTGAGAATGGTAGCCTCCATAATGCTTTCGCCAAGTTTTGGCAGAATTAAGTCAACGATTGCCATGTGATAAATGTTATAAATAAAAATTAAACAGCCTATAAATCACAGACTATTCAGAACAAAAATAACAATTGTACGCTAATTTAGCCTTAATTATCAAGTATAAAAATTCGAAGCAGGTTTAAGGCATTGATAGCGCTCAGTTGGATGTTGCGCTGACGGTCGAACCGAAAGTGGAATTTTTTGGTGATTATTTTGTTTTTATTTCCTGCTGCTATCCATACCGTGCCTACAGGTTTTTCGATACTGCCGCCATCAGGACCCATAATGCCCGAAGTAGCCACAGCATAATCGGTATTTAACCTATCGAGTGTACCTTTTACCATTTGCTGCACGATTTCTTCACTCACAGCGCCTTTTTCTGTAAGGGTTTGTTCCGAAACATCAAGTATTTTCATCTTGATTTCGTTGGAGTAAGCAACCACAGTACCCTTAAAGTATTGCGAAGAACCGGGAACGGTTGTAATCAGGTGTGCAATATAACCGCCGGTACAGCTTTCGGCAGTGGCTAATGTTTTGTTTTTTCCCTTTAATAGTTTACCGATGATTTCCTCCATCGGTTCGTCCTGATTGCTTACCAGAATGTCTTTCAGGTAGCTTTGCATTTCATCAAAATATCGGCTTACCACAGCTTCTACTTCTGCCTTATTTTCACCTCTGGCGGTAAGTCTGAGTTTTACCATTCCGTAGGAAGGCAGATAGGCTAATTTGACATTTTCAGGCAGATTGTTTTCAAAGTCCTGCAGGATTTCGGCTACGCCGGATTCGCCCATACCAGCTGTGAAGGCAGTACGATGGACAATGGCAGGCATGGTAAATTCTTGTAAAAGGCGTGGTATTACTTCATTGGTGATGAGGCCTTTCATTTCGTGCGGTACTCCCGGCAATGAAACGAAAATTGTTTTTTCACCTTTTTGATTATCTTTTTCGAACCACATGCCGGGCGCTGTGCCTAATGCATTGTGCAAAACGGTGCAATTTTCAGGTACTTCGGCTTGCATAATGTTTCTTTTGAGTAATGGCCCCGGTCTGCGGAAAACCTGATGAAAAAGATATTCTACGTGCTTCAAAACCTCCTCATTCAGTACCAATTCGGCACCAAAATATTTGCAAAGCAAAGGTTTGGTAATGTCGTCTGCTGTTGGCCCCAAGCCTCCGGTGATGATGATGATTTGAGATTGACCGGATTCTTCATCTAAAGCGTTCCAGATATCTTCAAAATTATCTCCTACTGCCACGCGTCGTTTTACCCATATACCCACATCATTAAATTCCTGCGCAATAAAAGCGCTGTTGGTATCAATAGTCTGGCCAATTAATAGTTCATCTCCGATAGTGATTATTGAGGCGTTCAGTTGATTCATGCAATTGATTTATAGGCAAAAATAGCGATGTTTGTTTGAGGAAAGATGAGGGATGCCACACAATTTTGTCATACCTTTATCAATAATTGGTACAGTAAAATGATGCAGTATGAAATGGATTCTGTTTTTGTTTTTCCTTGGCGGTACTTTTGGGATGCTGAATATTATGGGCAAAACCGGTGCTCCATTAAAAACGGTTGAAACACCTCATCAAATCGTTAATCTGGAGCTTGCTTTTACAAAGCAGAAGACAGACGCCGTCATCGGTATTTGGGAAAAGAAAAATGTGTTGAGTGATGCTGTTAATAATACTCACTGGGATTTTCTGTTTATTTTCTTTTACACGGGATTGTTTTTTTTGATGTGTAAAGGACTGGCGCTACAGTTTTATGAAAAAAGAAATTGGTTTAGAACAGGTTGGTTTTTTGCAAAACTTTCTTTGGTTGCGGGAACATTTGATGTGGCTGAAAATCTACTGATGTTGCAATCGCTCAATGGCAACAGAAGTGCACTTATCAGTTTTTGTACCGGTTTGTTTGCATCAATAAAATTTGCAATTCTTATCTTAGCAGCCATATTTATTGTGGCAGCAGGAATTTTCTGGGTTTTTGAGAAATTGAAGCGTAAAAATATTAAACAAGCCTGATGAAGAAAATAATAGTATTCTGTAACTTATTACTCATTTCCTTTTTTGTAAATGCACAGGTTGCCGAAAAAATTAGTGCGGCAATGAATGTTTTTAATAATGACGACCAGTTAAAATTTGCTATTTCGTCTTTATACATTGTAGATGCGGGTACCGGAAAAGTTATCTACGACCAGAATGGAAATATTGGAATGGCGCCTGCTTCTACCGAAAAGGTTATTACCGCAGCCACTGCATTTGAGTTGCTTGGGAAGGATTTTAGCTATGAAACTAAATTTGGAATTGTTGCAACTCCCGAAGGAAAAAGCCTGTACATTGAACCCTCCGGCGATCCATCACTTGGCAGTTGGCGATGGAACAATACTAAAGAAAGTGTTTTTTTGACGAATCTTAAAACTGCTTTGTACAACAAAGGAATCACAAATTTGAAATCTGTAATAATTAATTCAGAAAGGTGGGATGCTGAAACGATTCCGGATGGTTGGATTTGGCAGGATGTAGGAAATTATTATGGCGCCGGTGCATTGCCCATCAACTGGCGTGAAAATCAGTATGATCTCATACTGAAATCGGGCAATAATATTGGCGATTCAGTAACTGTGGTAAAAACAAATCCTACGCTTTACGATTACGAAATTATTTCTAAAGCCACTGCTGCTGGTAAGGGAACGGGTGATAATAGTTTTGCGTATTTACCATCTATGGGTAATATTGATGGGGTGCTATTAGGAACAATTCCCGTAGGCCAAAGCGGGTTTGTGGTTTCGGGAGCGATGAATAACCCAATGAATCAGTTTGTAAAAACAATAGTAAATTTCCTGAAGGATTCTATTAAAATAGAAAAGGAAGATTATCAGGTTGTTCAAAAATCTGCTCAGAATGTGGAGTGGATTTATGCAACTCAATCTCCCGGACTGTCCGCCCTGATTTATTGGTTTTTGCAAAAAAGCATTAACCTCTATGGCGAAGCGCTTGTAAAAACACTGGCGTTGCAAAGAAATAATTTAGCCTCTACTGATGACGGATTAGATATATTAATAGATTTTTGGAAGGCTAGAGGAATTGATCCCGAAGCGCTACATCTCTATGACGGTTCAGGTTTGTCGCCACAAAACAGAACGACAACAAAGGCTCAGGTAACAGTTTTGCAGTATGCAAAAAAACAACCCTGGTTTAAAGAATATTACGAAGCCTTTCCGGTTTATAACAATACGAAAATGAAAAGCGGAACTATCAACAGAGTGAAGGGCTTTTGCGGTTATCAAAAGTCAAAAGAGGGGAAAGAGTATGTTTTTTCTTTTTTGGTAAATAATTATAATGGCAGTCAGCTTGGGCTGACAAAGAAGATGTTTAAAGTGCTGGACAATCTGAAATAAAAGAATGAAATTTGTAAGGTACTAACCAATTTCAAGTAGTCTTACAAAAAGGGTTAGGAGGATTTTTAAAACTGAAAAAATTATTACTTGAACATTCCCCCTGATTTTTTAAAATATAAAAAGCAAGCAAATGAAAACTTTTTTAACGATTGTATTTCTGAGTTTTATTGTTCTATCAAATTCATCAGCTTCAAAGCCTGAAAATGAGTTTCCAAAAAATAATTTTCCTGAGGGTGCCTGGCATATCATCAATGAATCAGTAGAGCATACAATGGTGGCGGCCGATGGGTTTTGCATGATAACTCAGTATGATAGAGTAAACAAATTATTCGCCCATACCTGGGGCGGAAACTGTCATTTTGATAACAGTAAATTGGTCATTGATATTAAATTTGACTCCTACGATAAATCAAATGTAGGTAAAACCAAGACCTTCGTTTTTCATAGAAAAAAAGACGGGAAATTTATTACGGATTTGAATGGAAAAGAAATGGTTTGGACACAGGTTGATGAAGGGAATAAAAACCTGGCAGGTAATTGGCGGATTACTCAAAGAAGACAAGATGGAAAAATGGTGGATATTCCTTTGCGTGCAAGAAGAACACTGAAATTATTGAGTGCGACACGATTTCAATGGGCTGCCATCAATATTGAAACCGGTGAGTTTTCGGGAACCGGTGGCGGCACTTACACTTTTAAAGACGGAAAATATACAGAGAATATCGAATTTTTTTCAAGAGATAATTCCAGGGTAGGTGCATCGCTGAGCTTTGATGCCAGGCTTGAAAACGGCAACTGGATTCACTCCGGACTCAGTTCCAAAGGAGACCCTATATATGAAGTGTGGTCAAGAATGAAAGAATAATTTATTTAGAAAGAGGTTTTGGCTAATTCCATCATCTCTTTGTAGGTATATCGAAAGATGCCTTCGGCGGTTTTCTTTGATGCCATAATCATGGCTTGTGCAAGATGTGCTCCTTCAATAGCCCGGTACTTTTCCATACTGCCTGTCATGATTTTTGAAATGGGTCGAATGGTTTTTTGAGCAAAAGATTCGAGTGGTCTGCTCTCATTCCGTTTGCCCAATAGCATCGAAGGTTGCATAATATGGATTTGCTCCATCCCAGTTGCAATTATATCTTCTTCGGTTTTTCCTTTCAGGTTCAGGTAAAAATTTTTACTATTGCTATTAGCGCCAACCGAAGATATCATAACAAATTTTCTGCAACCTGTTTCTTTAGCAATTTTGCATACTTTCACGGGGATGTTATGGTCGATTTTCCAATACAACTCTTTATCTCCTTTCACGTTTTTTTGAGTAGTTCCGATACAGCTAAATACCGCATTACTTCCTTCCAATGATAGTCTGAGCCATTCGTAGTCATCAAAATTTACTAGTTTTACGTCTAATTTTTTATGTGTGATAGTTATAGGTTTTCTCACTAAAATCCTCACGGTATCATAGTAATCATCCTCCAATAATAATTTTAATAATAAAGAGCCGATCATCCCCGTAGCGCCAATTATAGTTGCTGTTTTTTCTGTCATTCTTTTTTTTATTTTACTTTGCACATTATTAAAGCTATGCAAATTTTAGAAAATATTTCATTAAAATCATTGAATACCTTCAGTATTGATGTATCTGCAAGGTATTTTTCGCGGTTTAAAACGATTGATGAATTACAGGAAATTTTAAACTGGTCAAAGTTGAAAGGACTTAATCCCATGATTTTGGGCGGAGGAAGTAATGTGCTGTTTACCAAAAATTACGATGGATTAATTTTAAAAAATGAATTGATAGGAATTGAGAAAGTCAAAGAAGATGATTCCTTCGTTTACCTGAAAGCCGGTGGGGGAGTGGTTTGGCACGATTTTGTGATGTATTGCATAAAGAATAATCTGTCGGGAATTGAAAATCTGGCATTGATTCCCGGATGTGCGGGCGCATCGCCCATGCAGAATATTGGCGCTTACGGGGTGGAGGTAAAGGATAGCTTTTATGAATTGACTGCTATGGATAAGCAAACTTCACAGGCTTATAAATTTTCTAACTCGGAATGTGAATTTGGCTATCGCGAAAGTGTTTTTAAGCATAAGTATAAAGACAGATTTGTTATCACAGATGTTACTTACAGGTTGAGTAAGACGCCTCATTTCAAAATAGAATATGGCGCTATCCGACAACAATTAGAAGATGATAATGTGCAGGAATTATCAATTGCGGCTATTGCCAATGCCGTGATCGCTATTCGTACTTCCAAACTGCCTGATCCGGCTGTAATTGGTAATGCCGGAAGCTTTTTCAAGAATCCTTCTGTTCCTGAAGAGCAATTTGATTTATTAAAAGAAAAATATCCCGGAATAGTGGGATACAAAAATACAGAGGGTTTAGTGAAAGTAGCTGCAGGCTGGATGATTGACCGGTGTGGACTGAAAGGGTTTAGGAGAGGCGACGCAGGCGTTCATGATAAGCAGGCGTTGGTTCTGGTAAATCATGGAAAAGCTACCGGTAATGAAATTCTGGAAATCAGTAAAATTGTCAGAACTGCGGTGTTTGAAAAGTTTGGTATAGAGATTGTACCTGAGGTAAATATCATTTAATTGCAAATCTTTATTTTTGCGCATTAATAGTTAATTGAACCTATTAATTTTTTAAAATTAAAAAAAATCTAAATTTTATGAAAAGATATGTATTGTTATCAACTATTTTAATGGTTGCCATTGCAGCGCAGGCGCAGTATGGTTATTTTCCCCGCCCAGTAAGACTTGGGTTTAAAGTGGATCCGGTTTTTATAAACAGCCTTAAAACTTTGGAAAATGGTGTGTCAAAGACAGATAGCAAATTTGGGGTAAATTATGGTCTGATGGCTGATGTTATGTTCATAGATGGCAGAGGCGCTTTTGCCACCGGATTGGAAGTTTCGCATGCATCTGCAGGCCTATCTTATAGCGACAATACAAAAGGGCTCAGGCGTGGAGAAGCTACCGGCCAGCAGAATTATCTGTTGAAACTTCAATATCTGAATATTCCCCTCACGGTGAAGTTGAAAACTAATATGAATGAAGGATTTCGCTGGTGGGGACAGTTTGGTGGCGGATTGGGTGCATTAATTCGTTCCAGAGCAGACTATTCATATACTAAAACAGGTGGTGGAAACGTTTCCGAAACTAATGTAAATGTAATGAATCAAACCAATAAGGTTAACCTGAGCCTGATAATGGGCGCCGGTGGTGAATACAGACTTGCTGAGAGAACTGACTTATTTTTTGGTCTCGGATTTGAGAATGGTTTTACCGACATTACTTCCAACAAACAATGGAATGATGGTAAAGTTGCGTTAAATCGATGGGCTATCAGATTAGGAGTTTTCTTTTAAGTAATTCAATTTTATATAGACTTCCCTGTTACAATTGTTAAGGATGTAACAGGGATTTTTTTATCTAAGATTCAATATTATACCTGGCAGCAGTTGAGGCCGTTCTTCTTCCCTCTTGTCAATTTGTATGTTAAAGTCACCCAAGTTAATTATTTTTCATTTTTAATTTGTCTGTGTCGTAAATTGTATCATATTCCTTTTTGTGAATTTTCTTACTGGTGATGTCAATTTTAACCGTTGAAATAAACTCTTTAAAGTCAGTGTTCATTGTAAGTTTGTTTATCGTTTCCCAATCAAGATTTTCTCGATTTTTTGCAGAAAAAATAATTTCAGATGAGTCTGGGTCTTCCAAGTTTAGTTGAATTACTCCAATGCCGAATGAAGTTGAAAGTCTTGAAAGTTCATCTCTGAATTCTTGTTCTTTTGAAATATCAGCAGCGACCAAATAACTTTCGTTAGCCCACGAAGAATTTGAAACTGTCTGAAAGAAACTTTCACGTAAATTGTTAAAATTAAGTTCACGTTTAAGTTCAAATGAAAATAGTTTAATAGTTGTGTTGCTTATTGATGAGCTTAGATCATAAACCTCGCTTTTCCACTCGTCAAATGGGAAATAGCAGCCAACAATGTCAGGATGAATCCACTCGCCAAATTCTTTTTTCGATGAATGTAAATGATTAATTGTCTTTGTATAGCAAAGTAGATGATAATAAGCGAAGTAAGTTAAAAAAGGATGTAAATCTCTCTCTAAATACTCAAACTTCTTTTTCTTGTTTGTTGTAGGTAATACAATTTCAACTGTTTCATCTTCTATGGCTGCCAAGTCAAATTGTGTAGCTTGTGATTTCAGATAAAATTTTTTGGGCCGGCTATTTGTCTGAGCGAAAAGTGATTTTGGATTGTCTTTTGCGTTAACATAGATTTGAGCATATAAAGTTTGCCAAGGCGTTTTGCCTTCACTGTTCAGTAGTTTGTCGTAGCCCTTTTCTGTTGCTAACGTCCAGATTTCGTTTGCAGTCAATGGACGATTTTCATCCTTTAAAACTTGTTCAGCTAATTCTAAAAATGTCATACTATTTCAATATTTCGTTTGTAACTGTCTGTTTCGTGGTTCGCCTGTAACCTCCAAATATACCGGTTAATTTTAATTTCAATAAGAAGTTTTTTGCTTATAATTCTGAATGGTTTTTATAATAGTATTTGAAATGTGAATATATAGTAATAATTCACTCACCTCCAATCCTTCCTCACCTTTCGTTTTACATAAGCCAATAATAAAAGCGGCAATAGTAAAAATGCAGTGAGGCTCCAGATGCTGCCGGTGAGGAGCCATAGTAAAAAGAAAATGACCAGCAGGTAGAGCGGGTATCCAAATATCAGAAATGCTACCTTCATCGAGTCGTTGTGGACCTTGTCGGTTTTCAGATATTTGATGATGAAGTTAGTCAAATAATATCCGGGCAGGTGCAATAGTTTACCTAATAAAGATGGCAGAAACAAAACTGCTTCTTTTACCGGATTGGCTTTGATATTAAATTTTTGATCAAAAGTTTCATTGTCTTCGGGAGCAATTTCATAAACCAATTTTTTGAACTTTTCTTCTAATCTTTTATTGAATGTCCGGTTCAGGATTCCATCTGAATCTTGCAGATTAAATAAATCTACAGTAAAAGCATTACCCACATTTACATCTATCTGTTTGCCAAATCTTTCGAATGAACTGTAATTAATCCCCACCGGCAATATTTTTAACGGGATACCTTCTTCCCAGGCTTTAAAGGCCAGCCTGGCTGTACCTTTGAGCAGTGGTCGCAGGTGCCACTCCTTTACGCAAAGCCCTTCACTAAATATGGTAACCACTCCGTTCTGTTTAAATATTTCGATGCAGGCATCAAAGGTTTTATAATTTTCAGACAAATTTTCGGCACCCTCCCGATTGCGGTAAACCGGAAAAATACGCAGGCTGTGCAGGATAGGACGTGCCCATTTTTTCCGGAAAACATCACCACGTGCCAATGACCAGATGGGTTCGCCAAAAAGAATATCCAGAAAAACGGCATCCAGAAAGGAATTAGGATGGTTGCTGGCAATGAGTAATGGCCCTTTTTGTTTTAATAGTTTGGGCCGGTTTATTCGGATGGAATAACAGTAAAACCGAATGATGAAACGAACATATATTTTAAGGATGGCGTAAAGCAAAACAAGGATTTTAATAATCAAATGCTGACTTAAAAATAGGAAAAATAACGAAATTGTAACCTATTACGTTGAAATACTTATGCCTACGAAAATATTAGGTAGCCACAAATGCCCGAATGGTGTTGCAGGGTGTCTTTACCACAATAAAAGAATTGCTCCAGCTTAAAGAAAAATGAAGGAGGATTTGGTTTTTATTTTTTCAATTTGCTTTTTGGAATTCGGAGGATGAAAAAATAAAAATTATCCGTTATTCTGATTTACCCTTTACAGTCAGCGTATTCTTTATTTTATTAGCCTGATACAATAAATCTGCTCTTTCATTGCTGATGATGGTGGCATGTCCCATCTTTCTTCCGGGCTTGGTTTGCTTTTTCCCATAAATATGAAAGAAAGCATTTTCTATTTTTAATACTTCCTCCAATCCTTCATATACGGCATTTCCCTGATGGCCCTCGGCGCCAATAATATTGACCATTACAGAAGAAGAAATAGCCTCGGTATTGCCCAAAGGATAGTTCAAAATTATTCGCCACAGCATGTCAAACTGAGAACTGTAGTGTGCTTCAATGGTATGATGCCCGCTATTGTGTACTCTGGGAGCTGTTTCGTTTACCAATACATTGCCTTCGGGCGTAGCAAACATTTCCACTGCAAAAATACCCGGTGAGTTGAAATTTTTTACGGTTGTCAGCGCTATGGCTTCTGCCTTCCATTTCACATTTTCAGGCAGATCGGCCGGGCAAAGTTGAAAATCAAGCTGGTTTAGTTTCTCATCAAAAATCATTTGCACCGGCGGATAAATGGCTATTTCGCCCGAATTGCCCACTGCAATCATCACTGCAATCTCCTTTTGCACCTCCACCATTTTTTCCAGCACGGCAGTTTGGTCATATCCTTTTGCAATATCATCGGTTTTACGTATCACCTGCACACCACGTCCGTCATATCCGCCCTCTGCCAATTTGTGTACTGCCGGCAGAAAAGCTTTGTGGGCTTCCAATTCTGTGATGTTATGAGTGATGATGTATTCCGACGTAGGTATCTGATTGTCAATATAGTATTTTTTCTGAATGGCCTTGTTGCAAATGGTTCTTAATACCGAAGGTCGTGGATAAATTCTTTTTCCTTCTTTTTCCAGCGCCTCCAATGCATCAATATTCACATTTTCAATTTCGATTGTAAGTGCGTCTAAATGCTTACCAAAATGATATACATCGTTAAAATCTCTTATATTTCCTTCGGTAAAATGATTACAAAGATGGGCAGCAGGGCAGTCCTTGTCATTTTCCATCACAAAAGTTTCAACAGGATAATTTGCTGCAGCTTGTAGCAACATGCGGCCCAGTTGTCCGCCACCTAATATTCCGATTTTTTGCATGGCGCAAAGATAGGGTAGCCGATTGCAACATTTTTTGTAAGTGTATAAGTTTTTAGCGCTTCTCTTTGTGTAATTCGGCATGGTGTCTTTTATTTCATTTATTCTGTCCTTATGCAGAAAACCTTCTCTATTATTTTCTACACTATAAATGATAGTATTTTACAGCCAAACGTTTTTTTTCAAATACCCGAATTTATATAAAACAAAGGGATTTTAAGTTTATCTTTGCCGTTAGGTTTTGTTTCAACAGAAAAGAAAAATTGTCAGATGAGCAGATTATTACTTATTATAATTTTTGTTTTTATTTATTCCGGTGCTTATTCCCAGTCTCAGGAAAACGGTCCTTCGTACGGAAAGTCATTTGTTGACTATCAAAAGGGATTTAAAAGGGCAAATAGCGCCTTTGCAGCAAACGAGGCTAATTTGAAAGCGTTGTTTGAGCTCAAGGGTTTGGTGTGGCCTGCCCGTTATATGTATTTGAGGTCATTTAAGTACGATAGTCAATTAGAGGTATGGGTAAAAAATACGATTCAGGAGGAGTATAAACTTTTAAAGGTGTATAAGGTTTGCGCTTTATCGGGTGCGCTGGGTCCTAAGCGTTTTGAAGGCGATTATCAGGTTCCGGAAGGTTTTTATTTTATAGACAGATTTAATCCCAACAGTAGCTATTATTTATCTCTCGGACTGAATTATCCCAATGCCTCTGACAAAATATTGAGCGATCAGGAGCGCCCGGGAAGCGGTATTTACATTCATGGTGGGTGCGCCACTGTGGGTTGTATTCCTATTTTGGATGATAAAATCAGTGAACTGTATGTTTTAACTGCGGTAGCCAAAAGTGCGGGTCTTGATTATATTCCGGTTCATATTTTTCCGGTAAAATATAATGAACAAAAAAGCTATGAGTACCTTGCCCGTATCACAAAGGAAAATGAACAGTTAAAAGCATTTACCGACCGATTGGAAGAGGCTTACGACTATTTTGAAAAATACCATCAGATACCGGTTGTGATGATTAAGGATAACGGAGAATATGTGATCAATAATTCATTGCCTAAAGTGCCCAAATTTGTACCGGTGGTTAAAGTAAGGCCCAAAAGTGATTTTGTACCTGTGATAAGAGATGTAACGGTAGCAAACGTGGTTACCAAATGGCCGGAGTTCCCCGGTGGTATTCAGGCATTTGAAACCTATTTGAAGAATCTGGGTCAGGAAATGGTGCCGATGCTGCCCGAAGAAACCCGCCGTCTTTATGCCCAGGTTGAGTTTATCATTGATGCGGATGGTACACCTGTCAATTTCAAAATGATTCAGGGTGGAGATGAATACTTCAATAAAGAGTTGATGAAGCGAATGCAGAAAATGGACAAATGGCAGCCTGCCATGTCTGACAAGACTCCGGTTCCGAAGAAAATGGTTCAAACGGTTGTGGTAGGCGAGTAATTACACCTCAAAAAGCCAGGTGGCATTTTGTTTTGTTTGCTGTGTTACTAATGCATTCTTCCCTTCTGTAAATCTTTTTATGCTTTCTTCAGTATAATGTCTGATGGTGAGCAGCGAGAGTCCGGCAGTAATTTGTACGTCAAAAATTTCGGATGCTTTGGCTGCTAATTGTTTTATTTTGTCCTCTCTGTTGTCAAAAACACAAATCATATTGATAGCTCCGTTTTGTGTAAGATTGGGTCTGATGGACAATTGCTCAAACAAACGGTAAAGCACCCCCGTGTTTTGTTCGCCAATAAAAGAAAAATCCTTTGATTTCAGTTCCATCATCACCTGATTTTTCTTCAGTACAATGATAGGGGGTAGATTTTTTACAGATTGATTGTGAATAACAGTTCCCGGCAAAGAAGCATCCAGAAAACATTTTACATACAGTGGAATACTTTTGTTTTGAAGCGGTTTGATGGTTTTGGGGTGAATGACCTGTGCGCCATAATAAGCCATTTCAATCACCTCGGTATAGTTCAGTACGGGTATCGCTATGGCATCGCGTACTTCGCGTGGGTCGGCATTCATCACATTTTCCACATCTTTCCAGATGGTCTGACTTTCAGCATCCAGCATGTTGGCAAATACGGCAGCCGTATAGTCGCTTCCTTCACGCCCTAATGTGGTAGTATCTCCATCTATTGTGCCGCCAATGAAACCTTGTGTTACTACTGTTTTATTCTCCAAAATGGGTTTGATAATTGAGGTAACATTTTCCTGGGTCTGCTCCCAATTGATATTGGCATCTCTGAAATTATTATCGGTTTTAATTATTTTTCTTACATCTACCCATTCGTTTTCAACGCCCATTTCGTTTAGAAAATAACTCATGATGGTAGTGGAAATCAGTTCTCCCACACTCACTATCTGATCATAATAAAAATCGTAGCTTTTTTCGGGAGCGCTTTGCAATAAAGTTTCTGTGCTATTAAAAATTTCATCCAACTTAGTTTCACAGGGCAGATAGTGGGTTACAAGCAGGTACTTTGAAGTCATTACATGCTGCTTTTTCAGTTGGTCAAAAAGCTGCAAGGCATCTTCTTTTCTGTTATTTACGAAAGCTTCGGTTACTTTTTCCAATGCATTCGTGGATTTACCCATTGCAGAAATGACAATCAATAGTTTCTCGTTTTTATATTGCTTCAATATGTTTTTAACATTGGTAATTCTTTCGATGTTGTTAACGGCAGCGCCGCCAAATTTGAAAACCTTCATTTTATGAATTTTTATCGCACAAATGTCGCTAATTTTGAATAATATTTTTTATGGGCAAAAATAATTATTGTAGTTTTCTTTTGATACCGGTTTTACAATAATAACCCAATTAAAAATTTAACGATAAAATT
The DNA here is from genome assembly GCA_023957575.1 of Chitinophagaceae bacterium. GTDB lineage: Bacteria > Bacteroidota > Bacteroidia > Chitinophagales > Chitinophagaceae > Niabella. The sequence goes on from JAMLGU010000002.1 coordinate 382,497, forward strand.
TGTAATATGAGTAATGTAAACCGAAAGGTATTTACCCTCGATGAATTTACCATTCAACAATTGCGCAATATTCCGAATGCCACAGGTGAGTTAAGCGCCCTGCTGCGTGATATCGGTCTTGCCGCCAAACGCGTAAATGTAGAAGTGAATAAAGCCGGTCTGGTTGACATACTGGGCGATCTGGGTACTACCAATGTGCAGGGAGAAGAAGTGAAAAAATTGGATGTTTTTGCCAATGAACAATTTATGGGCGTGTTGCAGCATGGCGTAAGCTGCGCAGGCATCGCCAGCGAAGAAATGGATACTTTTATTCCGTTTGACGATGTGATAAGCCGGGAGTCAAAATACGTGTGCTCATTTGATCCATTGGATGGCAGCTCGAATATTGATGTGAATGTTTCCATCGGAACCATTTTTGGGGTGTATTGGCGAAGGACAAAGTCGGGACAGCTGGCCGAAGAGCAGGATTTTCTGCAGCCGGGCACTAATTTGGTGGCGGCCGGTTATATTATTTATGGCAGCAGCACCATGCTGGTTTATGCCACCCGCCGGGGCGTACAAGGCTTCACACTCGATCCTTCAATCGGCGAGTTTACACTTAGTCATCCAGATATGAAATTCCCTGAAACCGGAAAAATCTATTCTGTCAATCATGGTAATTATTATGAGTATGACGAAAAAGTGCAGGCATATATCGAAAATTGCCAGCGGAAGAACAAAAGTAATGGCGGGCCCTACACCCAGCGCTATATTGGCAGCATGGTGGCCGACCTGCATCGCAACCTGATTAAAGGCGGAATTTTTATGTATCCGGGAACCAGGGAAAAACCAGAAGGTAAACTGAGATTAATGTATGAGTGTAATCCTTTTGCTTTTATAGTAACGGTAGCAGGTGGAAAGGCTATCAGCAAAAAAGGGCAGCGAATTCTGGATATAGAACCCAAAAGTCTTCATGAACGTACTCCGTTTTTTGCCGGTAGCAAAGCAATGATCGAAGAATTGGAAACTTATTTGTAGTTTTATCGCATGGCTGATAAAATTATTTCGGTAAGGAATCTGGTAAAAAATTATGGAAATTTTGAAGCGGTAAAAGGGATATCCTTTGATGTGTATGAAAATGAGATTTTTGGTTTACTGGGGCCCAATGGCGCTGGTAAATCAACTACCCTTGAAATTATAGAAACCCTGCGGTCAAAAACTTCTGGTGAAATTTTGGTGGCAGGCTATGACCTCGATAAAGACCCGATAGTCATTAAAGGATTGATAGGTGTGCAGTTGCAAACCAGCGGGTATTATCCCGGACTTAATTTATTGCAACTGATTGACCTTTTTGCAGGGCTGTATAATGAAGAAGTGGATGGCATGGCATTGCTCCGAAGTGTCAATCTGGAAGAAAAAGCCAAATCTCAATACAAAGAATTGAGCGGCGGGCAGAAACAGAGATTTTCGGTAGCGACTACACTTATAAATAAACCTAAGGTCATTTTCCTGGACGAACCAACTACCGGTCTTGACCCACAGGCGCGAAGGAATCTTTGGGAGTTGATAAAAAATATTAATGATCAGGGGGCGACCATCATTATTACTACGCACTATATGGATGAGGCAGAATATCTCTGCGATCGGATTGCCATTATTGACAGTGGAAAAATTGTGGCAATGGATACACCCGATAATCTGATTGATGAATTAGTGGCATCCGGCTTTGAACGACCTCGTGAAGTGAAGCAGGCTAATTTGGAAGATGTCTTTATTCATCTTACGGGGAAGAGTTTGAGAGAAGATTAGAGTTTTTTTTATATGCAAGAAAATGAGGCTAAACCTGGATCATTGGAGCCGCACTGCATAAACGATAGTTTCAAAAGCGATTATTTTTTAGTACAGTTTCATTAGTTCGTCGTGAAAATAAAATTTTAAAACAAGCTTTGACTGATTTTTCAAATTTGGCTTAAAAATGCTTTATCTTAGTAGATTTGAAATTAAGGAAGAAGAGAAAATAATCTTTTTATGTATAATGAACAACATTAAATATTTTTATAACTATGTCAATACAAGATAAATTGAAAACTTTTATGAATGGAAAAATTGATGTCCATAAACAGGCAGGCCAGAAATTTATGGAAGAAAACAGGAATAAAGAAAGTGTCATTTCTTTGCCGGAAGGCTTGCAGTATGAAGTGATAATGGAAGGTAGCGGAAAGCAGCCAACCATTAATGATTCGGTTACGGCGCATTACAAGGGCGCACTGCTGGATGGAAAAGAGTTTGACAGTTCCTTTAAAAGAAATCAACCTTTTACTGCGCCTTTAAAACATTTGATAAAAGGCTGGCAGATAGCGATTCCTCTAATGAAAGAAGGAAGCCACTGGAGGCTTTGGATACCTTCTGACCTGGCCTATGGCGATCGCGGCGCAGGAAGCGATATACCGGGCGGCGCTACATTGATGTTTGAAGTAGAATTATTAAAAGTAAATTAAGCATTATGGAGATTGAAAATCAATACCCGATAGGCAAATTGCAGGTTCAGGATTATTCGCCTGAAGCCAAAGAGAAAGCCTTAAATGATATAAAATTATTGCCCGATATGCTGGAAGCTGCATTGAGTAATCTGGATGAATATCAATTGCACACGCCATATCGGGAAGGCGGTTGGACAGTTCATCAGGTGGTGCATCATATTGCCGATGCCCATTTGAATGCTTATATCAGATTGAAACTGGGGCTTACCGAAAATAATCCCACCATTAATCCTTTTGATGAAAATCTCTGGGCGGAGTTGGATGATGTAAAAACAGTTCCTATAAATGTTTCGGCTACGTTGCTGCATGCCCTGCACCAAAGGATGTATGAAGCGCTGAAAAATCTTACTGAGGCAGATTGGATGCGTACTGTGTTCCATCCCGGGCAGCAAAAAGAAATGACACTTTGGGATATTCTGAATTTGTATTCCTGGCATGGCAAACATCATGTGGCTCAGATCAATTATTTAAGAGAAAAAATGAAATGGTAGTTTATGAACTGGAAAACTTTATCTTCGGAGTACCTTTTTAATGACCTTTGGTTCAAAGTGCGTAAAGATGTGTGCGAAACGCCTGAAGGGAAAATTGTAAATCCGTATTATGTTTATGAATTTCCTGAATGGGTAACTTGTTTTGCGCTTACCGAAGACAACAAAGTGTTGATGGAGATGCAGTACCGACATGCTATTGGCGAAACCTGTTGGGAAATACCCGGCGGATGTGTGGATGATGATGATCCTAATCTGGAGGCGGCCATTCAACGCGAATTACTTGAGGAAACAGGCTATACGTTCAAGCATTTTGAATATCTGGGTCGCACCTGTGCCAATCCCTCTACCAACAGTAATTGGATGCACATGTTTCTGGCAACCGGAGGTAGAAAAACTTCCGATCAGCAACTTGATCCTAATGAAGAAATTTATATTGAACTGATGGATCTGGAAGAGTTTAAAAAGAAATTCAGAAACAATGAATTCATTCAGAGTATGCACGTAACTACCATGCTGTATGCGTTGATGAAGTTGGGGGAATTAAAGGTTTAAGGTTTAAGGTTCAAGGTTTAAAGTTCAATGTTCAAGGTTTAAGGTTCAATGTTCAAGGTTAGATGTCTTTTATCTAATATCTAATATCTAATATCTAATATCTAACGTCTAACATCTAATGTCTAACGTCTATCTACTAATTTTCAATCTATAATCTAAAATCTATAATCTAAAATCTAAAATCTAAAATCTAAAATCTCTAACTTGCCTTATCGTCAACATCTTTCAAAGGATAAAGTGATGAAAGAACTCATCAGAAAGCATGGTATTTTGAAAATAGGGAAACAAAAAAATATCTATCTGATTTTGTGTTCTTCCATTATTAGTCAGCAATTAAGCGCCAGGGTGGCAGATGTTATTTATCAGAGGTTCCTTAATCTTTTTAATACAAAAACACCTAAACCAAAGGAAATTCTTGATATGGAAGATGATAGGTTGAGGAGTATTGGTTTGTCTTTTTCAAAAGCAAGGTATATTAAAAATGTTTGTAATTTTTTTATAGAGCAGAAAGTTACTGATGCCAGGCTACATAAAATGACCAATGAAGAAGTTTTCGATCTGCTGACACAGATAAAAGGAGTGGGCAGGTGGACTACTGAAATGATTTTGATGTTTGCCTTGGAGCGGGCAGATATTTTTTCAATCGGAGACCTTGGTTTGCAAAAAGCAATTGTTAAATTGTATAATCTGAAATATGATAATAAAAAAGAACTGTTAATGAAGGTAGAATATCTGTCCAAAACCTGGCAGCCCTTCAGAACGTATGCCTGCCTGCATTTATGGAAATATGTGGATGATTAAGAAGTATAAATTATTTGTGTCATTTTTGTTTAAAATTCATTTTGAACTAAAATAATCTTTGAAGCGCTTTTCTTGTCTTCTTTCTGTATTTTTGAGAGGAAATGTTTATTGTAAATTTGATTGCCACCAAAATTCAATTTATTATGGTTAAAAAAATTTTATTGTTTGCTGTATTTTGTACATCAGCCATTTTTGTAACAGCGCAGTTAAGAACTGAAATTCTCTTGGAAAAAAACTGGAAGTTTTCAAGAACTGATGATGCCAAAGCTGTGGAACCATCTTTTGATGACAGCAAGTGGCAAAATGTAACCGTGCCGCATGACTGGGCTATTTATGGGCCATTTGATGCCAATAATGACCTTCAAAATATGGCAATCGTGCAGGATGGGCAAACAAAAGCAGAAGCTCATGCTGGTCGCACGGGAGGCTTGCCCTTTGTGGGTGTGGGCTGGTATCGGACTAAAATCAGATTTCCCCAATTTACAGCCGGAAAGCACGCTACCATTCAGTTTGATGGCGCTATGAGCCATTCAGAAGTATATATCAATGGTCAAAAAGCAGGATACTGGCCCTATGGATATAATACTTTTCATCTTGATATTACAAAATTCCTGAAGCCTGATGTAGAAAATACTATCGCCGTCAGGTTGAATAATCCGACTGAATTTTCACGTTGGTATCCGGGCGCCGGTCTTTATCGAAATGTACATCTGATAATAACAGAAGCGGCACATATTCCGGTTTGGGGTACACAGATTACCACGCCGGTAATCAATAAAGATTTTGCCAAAGTGTTAATAAATACAAAGGTGGAAATTCCAGATGGAGATAATGTTACCAATTATCAGCTACAAACCGATATTCTGAATATGTCAGGTAAAGTTGTAGCTTCCTTGAAGTCAGGAATTACAAAATATGATGCTAATGTTTTCACCCAGGAAATGGTAGTGTTACAACCGGCGCTATGGGATACCGAAAACCCTAATTTATACAAGGCTGTTTCAAAACTGTATAAAGGCAATAATCAATTGGATGAATACACTACAGTTTTTGGTATTCGATCTATTGAAGTGATGCCCGGAAAAGGATTTTTCCTCAACGGAAAATTAATCAAGTTCAAAGGTGTGTGCAATCACCATGACTTAGGTCCTCTGGGCGCTGCGGTTAATGATGCTGCCATTCGCCGTCAGGTAAGAATTATGAAGGATATGGGTGTAAATGCCATTCGAACATCTCACAATATGCCTGCGCCGGAGTTGGTAAGGGCTTGTGATGAAATGGGTATGATGCTGATGCCCGAGAGTTTTGATGAATGGAAAATACCCAAAATGAAAAACGGATATAATACGCTTTTTGATGAATGGGCTGAAAAAGACCTTACAAATTTGATACATCATTACAGAAATAACCCATCGGTGGTAATGTGGTGTATTGGCAATGAAGTGGAAGAACAAAGCAATGTTTCGGGTTCACGTGTTGCCAGATATTTACAGGATATTTGTCATCGCGAAGACCCTACAAGGCCTGTAACCAACGGCATGGACCGACCAGATGACGTGTATAAAAATAATATGGCAGCAATGATGCAGATTGCCGGCTTTAATTATCGCCCCCACCGCTATCCGGATGCGTATAATATATTGCCTCAGGAATTAGTTTTGGGAACAGAAACAGCCTCCACTGTAAGTTCGAGGGGGATATATAAATTTCCGGTGGAAAAGCAGTCAATGAAAAAATATGAAGACCATCAGTCATCCTCTTATGATGTGGAGCATTGTGGTTGGAGCGATTTGCCCGAAGATAATTTCATTATGCATGATGACCTTTTTTATGCAATGGGCGAATTTGTATGGACAGGCTTCGACTATCTTGGAGAGCCCACACCTTATTATACCGATTGGCCAAGTCATAGTTCTTTGTTCGGAATTGTTGATCTGGCAGGTATTCCAAAAGATCGCTTTTATTTGTACAGGAGCCACTGGAATCCTTCTCAAAAAACACTGCATATTCTCCCCCACTGGAACTGGAAGGGCAAGGAAGGTGAAGTAACTCCGGTATTTGTATATACTAATTATCCTTCTGCTGAACTCTTTATTAATGGAAAGAGCCAGGGAATAAGGAAAAAAAATATGGCGGCTACTGCTACAAACAGTAAATACAACGCCCGCACATTTGAAAGGCAGGAACGCTATAGGTTAATGTGGATGGATACAAAATATGAACCGGGTACTTTAAAAGTAGTTGCCTATGATGAAAACGGCAAACCCGTAGCCGAAGAAACAGTAAAGACGGCAGGTAAACCAGACAGAATCGTTCTTACCGCAGACAGAACCGAGCTAAAAGCTGATGGCAAAGACATTGCCTTTGTTAATGTGAAAATAGTGGATAAGGATGGTAATTTCTGTCCGGAGGAAACAAGACAAATTAATTTTAAGGTAAAAGGAGCAGGCAGTTACAAAGCAGCCGCAAATGGCAATAGCAGTAGCCTTGAATCATTTCAGGCGCCTTATATGAAATTATTTAGTGGTCAGCTAACGGCGTTGGCGCAATCATCAGAAACACCCGGAACATTAACATTTGAAGCAACTGCCACAGGAGTAAAAGGTGCAAAGATTTTGATTAAAACGACAAACTGAGAATTTTCAATAAAAAAGCCTCCAGGAAAGGAGGCTTTTTATATATTCACAATGGTTAATTGTTAGCCTGTTTTTCAGCATCCGACTTCATCTTATCATTGGCTGTGATGATAAATTCCACTCTTCTGTTTCCTGCCCTGCCATCTGCCGTATTATTATCATATTTTGGCATAGAAAAACCATAGCCTTTGGTTGAAATTCTTTCTATGGCAATTCCATTGGAGGTAAGATACCCTGCCACGTTTCCTGCTCTTCTTTCAGATAATTTTTGATTATAATCTGCCTTTCCGGTATTGTCTGTATGCCCGTCAATTTCCAGATCAGTATCAGGATACTTGTTTAAAATCAATATCAGGTCGTTTAATGTGTTTTGAGCCTGAGGAGTGATTGTGGCCTGATCGAAACCAAAAAGAACGGCGCTGGTAAATTCAACAATGATTTTTTCTTCCACTCTTTCTACCTTGGCGCTTGGAACGGTTTTTTTGATTTCTTCAGCTTGCTTATCCATTTGCTTGCCAATAATAGCGCCCACCACACCACCTACGGTAGCCCCGATTACTGCACCAACTGCAGTATTCCCAGCTATTTTTCCTACACCGGCACCTACGGCAGCGCCACCTCCGGCGCCAATCGCCGCACCTTGCTGACTTCTGGTCATGGTACTACACCCAGATAAGAACAAAGCCGCTACTGCCACACTTAAAGATAAATTTCTCAGAATTTTCATGTTTATTTAGTTTAAGAATTAAAAATAATTTGCAAAATTACCAAAATATATGCCATTTTTAAATTTTTCTTTTAAATAAAGAAGCTCATATACAGATATTTTGTTACGGAGATTAGACTTTCAAAGTCGAAAAAGGGTTGCTTAATACAACCCCTTTTCTTTATGATTCATACAATGGTTAACGGTTTCTATGGTTTTTGATTCAGGTTATTGTCCAATATTTTACTACCGGTATAATTCACACTTTTAGTTTCTGCTTTTTTACCTTTTTTGTTTTTGTTTGTTTTTGAGTTGCGAATTTCCTCGCCTGCAACTTCCTCAGTAGTATCATTTTTTAATTTGTTAAAAACTAAAGAAGGATCCTTTTCATTATATTTATTCCCAATATTTAAATATATTTTATTCAACTCTTTATCAAAAATAATGGTGCCTTCCTCAATAGATTTTCCGCTCGATTTTTTTGATGCTGTCATAGAATCAAGGCTTTCATCAGAAGATAATTTCTGAGGGAAGATTTTGTAAGTGGCGGGCGATTCTTTTAAATAGGCATAAAATTTACCTTCAACCAGCCCCCTGATCCAAATAACCCCTTTATTTTCAACATCATTACTGATGGATATATTGCTCGATTCGCCTTTTTCGTTAATAACTTCGTAATTCCCTAATATAGGAAATACGTCATTTTCGGTCAATTCTACAGGCATGGGCAATAAGGCTTTAGGGGCTGGTTTATAGTTTTTGGGAATCTCTGGTGCTGCAGAGGTTTGGGCAACGGCAACGGAAAAGCCAAAAAGGGCGATTGTGAAAATAAATATATAAATTTTATTCATTATTCGTTATTTTCTTTAATTAATAATAAAACGATCAACAATACTGTTTAAGAAATTATCGTGCCAAAAATTTATTTAGATCGGTTCTGCTTTAAAAAATCTTTTTAATTTCATTATTGTCGAATAATTATTTTTCAAAATCACCATAGCTTTTGCCTTCGAAAGTTTTTACTCCCTCTCCGCGAGGAGAGGGCCGGGGTGAGGCGAACCGTTGATTTTCAGTAATATAGAAATATTTATCAGACAATAATATTTCTGTTTTGGAATACCGCCTCCGAAAACGCTTCAAACTTTGTAGCTGCCTTGTCTGTTGTTTATAAGATTATCTTGACTTACCCTAAATTAGGGTTGAAAAAATTATTGTAGGTTTGTAGGTTCTCCATCTTTAAAATAAACATAGCAAAAAAATTGAATAACAACGAAGAAATACAGGTTTTTGGCGCCAGAGTGCACAATCTTCAAAATATAGATATTGCTATTCCTAAGAATAAATTAGTTGTTTTTACCGGCATCAGTGGCAGTGGAAAATCTTCCTTAGCGTTTGATACGATTTATTCTGAAGGTCAGCGCCGGTATATGGAAACCTTTGGAGCCTATGCCCGCCAGTTCATTGGAGATATGGAACGACCGGATGTAGATAAAATTACAGGCCTCTCGCCGGTGATTTCCATTGAGCAGAAAACAACCAATAAAAACCCGCGTTCCACTGTAGGCACCGTTACCGAGGTGTATGATTTTTTCAGATTATTATTTGCCCGGGTAGGAGAGGCTTATTCCTACAACACTGGAAAGAAAATGGTGAAGTGGAGCGAAGAAGAGATTGTGGAAAATATATTCAGTCGTTTTAAGGGTAAGAAAATAAATATTCTGGCACCGCTGGTACGGGGCAGAAAAGGTCATTACAGGGAATTGTTTGAAGATGTAAGAAAAAAAGGTTTCCTGAAGGTGCGGGTGGACGGCGAAATCAAGGATATTACTGCCAAAATGCAGGTGGATCGGTACAAGATTCATGATATTGAATTAGTGGTGGACAGGCTGCAGGTTACGGATGATCTGAAAGTAAGGCTGAGCCAAAGTGTGCAGCAGGCTTTAAAGCTGGGGAAGGATCTGATTTTTATTGTTACGGAAGATAGTTCAGAGCAGTTGGCTGCCTACAGCAAAATGCTGATGTGCGAGGATACGGGTATCAGTTATGAAGAACCTTCACCCAATGCCTTTTCATTTAATTCGCCCTATGGTGCATGTCCTACCTGCAAAGGTCTGGGAAGTGTTTACACTATTGACCTTGATCTGGTTTTGCCCGATAAATCAAAATCCATCATGAAAGGTGGCATCGCACCTTTGGGCGAAGAAAGAGAAGCCAGTGTGTTTCATCAGGTGGTGAGTTTTGCCAGAAAACATAAAATAAAATTAGATGCAGCGATTGAAACTTTGCCGGAAGAACATCTGAATCTTCTTTTGTATGGCGATAAAAATATTAATGGTTCGTTGCAGATAGATACCGATGATGAAACGGTCCCTGATGTTTACACGGGTAGTTATGAAGGAATTGTGCCCATGCTGAAAAGATGGTTTTCTTCATCAGTAAGCAGTGAATGGCTTCGGGAATGGGTGCAAAATTATATGACCATGAAGACCTGCCCTTCCTGTGAGGGTCAGCGGTTGCGGAGGGAAAGTCTTTGGTTCAGGGTGGATAACAGAAATATTGCAGAACTCAGCAATATGAATCTTGATAATCTGGCAGCATGGTTAGATGGAATTGAATTGCGACTATCCAAAAAGCAAAATGCCATTGCAAAAGATATTTTAAAAGAAATCAGAGAGCGGCTGCAATTTTTATTGGATGTGGGATTGACCTATCTGACATTGAACCGGCCTACAAAATCACTAAGCGGTGGCGAATCACAACGAATCAGATTAGCCACCCAAATAGGTTCGCAACTGCAAGGCATAACCTATATTCTGGACGAGCCTTCCATCGGATTGCACCAACGCGACAACCACAGGTTGATAACGTCTCTGCAAAACCTAAGAGATATTGGCAACAGCGTTCTGGTGGTGGAGCATGACAAAGATATTATGATGGCTGCCGACCATCTGATTGATATCGGACCCAAGGCGGGCGACCATGGCGGCAAAATTGTGGCACAGGGAAAACCGTCAGAATTTTTGAAACTAAAAACGATTACGGCACAATATCTCAACAGAAAATTAAAAATCGAAACTCCGAAAGAACGCCGGGCAGGAAACGGAAAATACATTGAACTGATAGGGGCTAATGGCAATAACCTTCAGAATCTCTCTGTGAAATTTCCTTTGGGTAAATTGATTGTGATAACCGGGGTTAGTGGTAGCGGTAAGTCAACGCTCATCAATGAAACCCTGTATCCGATTCTGTCGCAAAACATTTATCATTCCAAAACTGCGCCGATGGATTATAAGTCGGTGAAGGGATTGGAAAATATTGATAAAGTGGTTGAAATTGACCAGTCACCCATTGGCAGAACGCCACGTAGCAATCCCGCCACGTACTGCGGTTTTTTTACCGATATCAGAACTTTGTTTGCTTCAGTGCCTGAAGCAAAAATCAGGGGTTACAATGCAGGAAGGTTTTCCTTTAATGTAAAAACCGGCAGATGCGATGTATGCGGCGGCGGCGGTATGCGTACTATTGAAATGAATTTCCTACCGGATGTATATGTGCCCTGCGAAAAGTGTAACGGCAAAAGATATAATCGCGAAACACTTGAAATCAGATATAAGGGAAAATCAATTTCGGATGTGTTGGATATGACGGTGGAAGAAGCAGTAGCATTTTTTCAGGCGGTGCCATCCGTTTACAGAAAAATAAAAACACTTGAAGATGTAGGCTTAGGTTATATCACGCTTGGGCAAAGTGCGGTGACCCTGAGCGGGGGGGAAGCACAGCGGGTGAAACTCAGCACCGAACTCTCCAAAAAAGAAACAGGCAAAACTTTTTACATTTTGGATGAACCCACCACCGGCCTTCATTTTGAAGACATCAGGCATCTGATGGACGTGTTGAATAAATTAGTGGACAGGGGCAATACTGTTTTGGTGATAGAACACAATATGGACGTTATAAAAATGGCAGACCATATTATTGATCTGGGTCCCGAAGGAGGCGATGGCGGCGGCAGAATCATTTTTGAAGGCACTCCCGAGGAAATGATAAACTGTAAAGAAAGTTACACTGCTGATTATTTGAAACATGAATTATAACTTACAAAGAGCATGAAGAAAAACCTAGTCTTATTACTTTTCATTTCACTATCTGCCTCTGTTTTTGCACAAAGCGAACTGAAGGTAATTGAACGTGTGAAGGATTATAAAAAGTCGGTAAAGGCTAATCCCGAAAATAAGCTGTCGGGTATTAAAAGCCATTTGGCAGGAGTGGCGCTGGATTTGCGATATGCGGATACCAATAATTTTGTGGGCAGAAAAATGTATCGTGGTGAAATTAGAGAAACTTATCTGAGAAAACCTGCGCTATTGGCTTTGCAGAAGGTGCAGGAGGAGTTGGTCTCGCAAAATTTGGGTTTGAAAATCTGGGATGCTTATCGCCCATACTCGGTAACCAAGGATTTTTGGGAACTGATAAAGGATGACCGTTATGTGGCAAATCCTGCAAGAGGCAGTTATCACAATCGGGGTAGCGCAGTTGACCTTACGATTATTGATTTAAGGACGGGGAAAGAGCTGAACATGGGTACCGGATTTGATAACTTCACCGATTCGGCACACCATAGTTTTAAAAATCTTCCTGAAGAAATTTTGAAAAACAGAATCCTGCTGAAATCCGTAATGGAAAAGCACGGGTTCAAAGCATTGGAAACCGAGTGGTGGCATTACACTTTTCAGAGTGATATAAAATTTGATGTGATGGATATTCCGTTTTATAAATTATAGAGATCTTTGAAGGATAGTGGCATTTCAAAATAATTACTTTTTTCGTGTCATTCTGAACGTAGCGAAGCGGAGAATCACCTCGTTTCCAGGCCAATGAGATTTTTCCACTGCGCTGAGAAATGACGTTGGGGAAGGTCTAAATGATACCTCAATAGCATCGTCATTTCGTAGCGTAGCGAAGAAATCTCATCGTTCTGAAAGCAAAAGATTTCTCACTTCGCTTCGCTCCGTTCGAATGACGGCTAAAAAATGAGACTTTCGAAAATGACGTAGAAAAATAACACTCATCGAGTGACAGAAAGAAAAACTATTTTCTTAACGTAATTATTTCATGGCTGTCATCAACGAAATTACCAAAAGGCGGTAAATGTTTATTATTTTGAAAAATATCACTGCGATCCGAACTTTTTCAAAAAAGGATGATTTGACCCAACGAAAGTATTGATTTTACTGTATTTGTAAACTGATTTCTCGGAATAAAAGTCCGTTATTAAAAATTAAATGATTTCTGACAATTTGGCTTATTTGGTTTTCCTCTTGCTTTTACTGCGCCTTCTTTTATTTGGTTGCATACATAATCAAGGCTGTGGTAATAGGTTAAGCAAAAACGGATTTTTTCACACAGATTACTAAATGCCTGTGCGCCTTTTGCGATACAGCGCTTTATCAATTCTAATAAAAGATAGGTAATGAGCGCTATATAAATCTGAGATTTTACAGCGTTTTCGCTTGTGCCTGTAAATGTTTTTACCAGTAAATTTTGCTTTAGTTGCTTAAAAAATATTTCAACATCCCATCACAAACTTTGTATAAGGCTGCAATGGTAGATGCTGCCCATCTCAATTCCTGGGTAATAATTTCCTAACTGAACATCTTTTTCACTATCATACACTACTATCCGGCGTAACGTTACCTGGTCAATGCCTACTTCGATGGCCTTTTTGCCGGTAAGCCGGATTAATTCATCCTTAAGTATATGCTGGTCTTTATCAACCGGTAATTCTTTTTCACAAATGCTTTCATATACTGTATTGTCTTTTATTCTGGTTACAAATACGTTATCAGCATTAATGCGTTGCATCATTAAACTGAAATCAAAATAGCCTTTATCTTCTACAATAATAGTTCCCGAGTGCATAAATACTGTTTGCGGATGACCGCGTTTATCATGCACAGCCGCTTCGCCTATATTTTTATTTTCTGGATCAAGCATAAGATGATCCAAACAGGTATGTATTTTTAATACCTCGCTTTAGCTGTCCGGAACTTCGCCCATTCAAATAAGGCTCAAACATAAGCTGATAGTGGTGCTGTCTATTATCTTAATCACTTTACCTTTTATCTCTTCTATATCCATTGCTTTACCATGTCTCAGTAACAGATTGCTATAATGAGAGAGCAATTTGTAATACATCGTTTCAAATACCTTCCAGCTTCGTTTGCATTGCCGTCACTCATCGTACTTCTGGCGGGGCTTTGTTGTAATCCTAAGTCTCCAATAAAGGTGGTGTTTACAGCAATGGCGGTACTTATATCGCTTAAAGTCAGGCATTTATTCAGCTGTCCGAACATTTGAGAGACCAGTTGATCGTAAGTCTTATATTTACTACAGAATTTATCACTTTTATGTTTAGCTATACTGCTTTGCAAAATAGAATTAGGAATAAGCTCTAAAATTTGTTTTATAATTGGCTTCTTGTTACTTTTATTACGAGTAAATAGTCCCATATATTTATGAAATTTTGTCACCTCAAAGATAATATGGGCTATTTTCTTTTTTTAACTGGTCACAAAACGTTAGTTTAAGCTATGGACTTTAGTCCAAGGCTTTAGCTTCTACAAATATCGTTGTATTTTTGTCAAATGGAAAATGTTGCCAATCGTAAAAGTAGCCATAGTGTTCATCAATTGCATGTTCATATAGTATGGAGTACAAAGTATCGGTATGGTGTAATGCGAGGCGAAGTGCAGATTCGATGCAGGGATTTAATACGTCAGATGTGCGATACGATGGATATACGGATACTAAAAGGTGTAGTGAGTAAAGACCATATTCATCTGCATATAAGTTATCCGCCGAAGTTGTCGATAAGCGAGATTGTGAAGCGTTTGAAGGGTAGAAGTGCGAGATTGCTGATGGATGAGTTTGTAGAATTGAAGAAACGTTATTGGGGTCAACACTTGTGGGGCATAGGCTACGGAGCTTGGAGTAGTGGAAATATTACTGATGAGATGATTCAGAATTATTTGGAACATCACAGGGATAATCCAAATAGCGATGAGAATTTCATTCTTGAGTGATTTTAATGAACTTTCAGTTTACAGTTTTCAATGCTGTTTACAGCAAGTTCAAATGACTTTCAGTCAATGTACTCAACCTATGGATTTGCAATCCATAGTTGTTTAGTTCCGGATGGTAGTGACTTTGCATATATTAATCGTTAAAGATTATCAACACTATTTCCCTCCTCTTTTTACCCTGCGCCAGTCCAAAGGGGCGATGGGTGGTTGGGGGTCGGACCAAAGGCCGATTTTATTTTTTAGGGTTTTCTGCTATAGTTTCTTCCAGACAGGGATTTTATCAAAATAGGAATAATGTCAGGCTAAACCGGCTTAAGGCGCAGAAAAAAAAGAAATACAGTAAAAAGTGCCGGGTTTATTGCTTAGAGAAATTGAATTGATTGGTAAAAGGGAGGGGAAATTTGGGGGAAAAGGGTTGTGAAGGTGTGTGTAAAATATATTTTTCCTAAAATGTAAAAGATGGTATTTTTAGGGCAACTAATAAGTAAAAGAAAATAATTAAGGATAACTCGTTAATGGGCAAGGGATTAATATTTGATTATGATATATGTTGTTTTGTTTATTTACAAGATACAACATGCCAAAAAACGCTGAAATAAACAAGTGTGTAAATTATGAGCCAAAAAACACAATCCATCAAATCCTATCAAATCGTATATCCGCAAATCTATTCCTATATCCTTCCTTCTCTGAGTGAAAATGAAGGTTCGCAAAAAATCGGTTATACGGAAAGAAAAAATGTGGATGACCGAATAATAGAACAAACACAAACGGCTGCTTTTAGATTAAAATACAACAAACTCTGGAATGCTCCTGCTTTTTTTGAAGGTAATGAAGAGAGTTTTAACGATAAGGCTTTTCACAAATTCTTAGAAAAAAGCGGTATTGAAAAAAGAGATGATTTAGGAACGGAATGGTTCTATTTCAACGGTTATCCTGAAAAATCAAAAGTACTATTTGATAAATTCCGAAAGGAACGATTTGCTGCTTTGCAAAACGAAAAAGGAAAAATAGACTATACTTTACGTTTTGAACAGGAAGAAGCGGTAACTAAAGCTATCGATTATTTCCAAAAAAATGAAAATGGCGAATTTCTTTGGAATGCAAAACCGCGTTTCGGTAAAACGTTGGCAAGCTATGATTTGGCAAAACGTTTAGGTGCGCAAAAAGTACTTATTGTAACCAACAGACCTGCTATTGCCAACTCGTGGTTCGATGATTTTGAACTATTTGTCGATGGCTATCATTTTATTTCGGAAACTTCTTCTTTAAGTAACAGAGCAACGCTAACAAGGCAAGACTATTTAGAGAAAATCAAATTAACAGACCAAAAAGCGTTTATCACTTTCCTTTCGTTGCAAGATTTAAAAGGTTCTAAATTCTTTGGAGGAAATTTCGATAAATTGCGTTGGGTGGCTGATTTAGAGTGGGATTTATTGGTTATTGACGAAGCGCACGAAGGTATTGATACCACCAGAACAGATGCCGCTTTTGATGCGGTAAAACGCAAAAACACCCTACACCTTTCCGGAACTCCTTTTAAAGCCTTGGCAAACGAAAAATTTCCGAAAGAAGCGATTTACAACTGGACGTATCTGGACGAACAACGGATGAAACAAATTGAACTGTAAGAAGGCGAAAATGGTTCGCATACGGATTTGCCCGATCTCAAATTGTTTACCTACCGTATTTCTCAAATGACCACCAACCAAGTCAATGAGGGAATTGAAATTGATAATGAAACACGGGATTATGCCTTTGATTTGAATGAGTTTTTTAGAACCCACAATCAAAAATTCGTCCATGAAAACGATGTTCGGGAATTTTTGCATAATCTGACCACCAATAAAAAATATCCGTTCTCTACGCCTGAACTTCGGGCTGAACTCAAACACACGTTTTGGTATGTTGGCAACCGAGTGGATTCCGTAAAAGCATTGGCGAAATTATTGAAAGAAGTAGAAGCTTTTGAAGGTTACGAAATTGTAATTGCTGCCGGTGATGGCAAAAGTTTTGAGGAAGAAGAACACGATTTTAAAGGCAACGAATCTTCTTTTCAAAAAGTAAAAAAAGCAATCAAGGAACACGATAAAACCATTACCCTTTCTTGCGGACAGCTAACAACCGGTGTTACCGTGAAAGAATGGACAGCGGTTTTGATGCTCACCGATATTAAATCGCCTGCTTTGTATATGCAAGCGGCTTTCAGAGCACAAAACCCATTTAATGAACTCAGAAACGGAGAATTGTACTACAAAAAATCGGCCTATCTGTTCGACTTTGCACCTACCAGAGTACTGGAAATTTACGATGATTTTGCTAATGGACTCAATCCCAAAGCAGTACAAGGTGAAATTACCGAAAAGGAAAGAGAAGAAAACATCCGTGAACTGTTGAACTTCTTCCCGGTGATTTCCGAAGATGTGAACGGTGAAATGATTGAACTCGATGCCGAAAAAGTGCTGACTTTCCCAAATGCATTGGCTGCTACCGAAATTGTGAATGCTCGTTTTATGACCAATTTGCTCTTTAACGACACGTTGAAAGGCGTATTCAATTTTCCGAAAGAGGTGGAAGATATTTTGGACAAGTTGCCCGAAGAGAAAAACAAGCGGGTGCAACAAGCCAAACACACCCTCAACTTAGACGATGCAAAGGAAATTAACGACAACAAAACCAAAGAAATAACTCAAAATACCGGAATTATTCTCGGCGAAAAGATTTTTAAAACCAATGTAGAACGAGAAGTTGAAAATCTGTTGGCACAAAACAAAGAAGAAATTGTTACCAACGATTTGGTGGAAAAAGTTACCACAGTTGCCGAACCTTTGATTGCCAAATTAAAAGAAGTTTATAAAGCTACCCAAGCCGAAACCAAGGAAGCAACCCAACAAATTCAGGAAAAAGTAAAAGCCATTGCCGAGGAATATAACGCTGCCGAAATAAAAGACAGCAAAGAACTCATACAAAAAATTAACGATGCCATAGAGTTTGATTTAGTGACCAACCTCGTTACCGAAAAAGAAGAAGAAAAGGTAGAAAAAGTACAAAAAACCAAGGAAGAAGAAATCCGTGACCGTTTGCGCTCGTTTACCCGCACCATTCCGATGTTTATCATGGCGAATGATTCTAAAGATGAAATTACCATTGATAATTTTGATTTGGAAATTGATGACCACGATTTTGAGGAAATTACCAGCATTACCAAAGCCGAATTTCACAAATTGCGTGATGGTTTTGACTACGAAGAAGACGGAAAAAGAAAAACATTCCATGGTGTGTTCAATAAATACCGTTTCAATGCTTCCATTGCCGAGTTTAAAGCAAAAAAAGACCAATTAGCCAATTATTTTGAGGTAGAAGAAGACATTTTTGAATACATTCCCAACCAAAAAACCAACCAGATTTTCACACCCAAAAAAGTGGTACTTATGATGGTTGACAATTTAGAGGAGCACGACCCGAGTTTGTTTACCCGAACCGACAGCACCTTTATTGACTTGTATATGAAATCGGGGATGTATATTACCGAAGTAGTGAAAAAACTCTTCCACCACACCCGGAAATTCTACGATAGCGATGAAGCTTGCTTAAAACACATTTTAGAAAACCAGGTATTTGGCTTGGCACCAACGCCTATTTTGCAAGGCATTACCCAAACTTACATTTTTGGCTTTGATACGGAGCATAAAATCTCCCGAAAGAACTTTGTGCAACACGACCTTACACCCGAGGCACAGGAAGACAAAGCAAAAGAAAAAATTTACGAACTTTTTAATTTAAATAAAGATATGAAATTTGATGCAGTGGTAGGAAATCCGCCTTATCAGGAAACTACCGAAAATACAAGTGATGCTGCAATTTATCCGTTCTTTTATGATTTAGCCGAGCAAGTAGCACCTCAATATTGTTTAATATCACCAGCTCGTTTCTTGTTTAATGCTGGTAAAACACCTGCAGAATGGAATAAAAAGATGCTTGAGAATGAGCATTTAAAGGTTTTGCATTATGAGCAGAAGTCAGAAAAATTATTTCCAAATACTGATATTATGGGTGGGATAGTTATTCTATACCATAATAGATACACTGAATTTGGAAAAATTGGGACATTTACGGCTTTTGAAGAATTAAACAGTATTGCTAAGAAAGTTGAGGAAAATGACACTTTCACTAGTATTGTACCTATAATACATCTTCAACAAAAGTTTGATCTTAATAAACTCTACAAAGAGCATCCAAAAATTAAAGAAAAAATTGGTAGCGATGGGAGAGAAAGAAGATTAACTACCTCAATTTTTAGCAATGACGAGATTTTCACTGATAAAAAAGAGTTCGACAATAGTGTAAAGATTTTAGGGCTAATTAAAAATCAAAGAGTTTATAAATATATTGAAAGGAGATTTTTAGAAAAACATGAAAATTTTGAAAAATTTAAAGTTTTAATCCCAAAATCAAATGGCTCAGGTGCCATAGGTGAGGTATTAAGCACACCTCTTATGGGAGAACCTCTTGTGGGAGAACCTCTTATAGGTCACACACAAAGTTTCATCTCGTTTGGAGCTTTTGACAAAGAGCAAGAAGCACAAAACTGTATGAAATACTTGAAATCAAAATTTGCCAGAACAATGTTGGGTATTTTAAAAGTTACGCAAGACAACAATCCTGAAACATGGTCAAAAGTTCCCCTCCAAGACTTCACCTCCGCTTCCGACATTGATTGGAGTCAATCCATTGCGGAAATAGACCAACAGTTGTATAAAAAATACGGGTTGAGCGAGGAGGAAATTGCGTTTATAGAGGAGAAAATAAAGCCGATGGGGGATTAATTGTTAATTGTTAATTGTTAATTGTTAATTGTTAATTATGAGGGAGAATGTGATTAAGATTAAAAGTTTTGAGTTTGCTGTTCGGATAGTGAAGTTTTACCAATTTTTATGTAATGAAAAGAAGGAATTCGTATTAAGTAAACAAGTTTTACGCAGTGGTACGAGTATTGGAGCAATGGTGAGAGAAGCAGAGCACAGTGAAAGTAAAGCTGATTTCATACATAAACTATCAATCGCTCAAAAAGAAATAAATGAAACCATTTATTGGTTGGATTTATTGAGAGCAACTGATTATATAAGCCCTCAACAATTTGAAAGTATTCATGCTGATGCAGTAGAAATAATTAAATTAATTACAAGTATTATTAAATCGACGAAAAAGAATATTAAGAGTTAATGGTTAATTATTAATTGTTAATGGTTAATTGTTAATTGTTAATTGTTAATTGGGGAGAGAATGTAATTAATGAATAAAGTTAGGGGAAGATGAATTTGGAAAATACATTTAAACAAGATTTTGAGTCTGTTCTTCAGCTCATTACCGAAGCCCGAAATCGGGTTTACAGTATGGTAAACAGCGAATTAGTGCTCTTGTATTTTAATGTAGGAAAAGAAGTTTCTAATAAAGTAAATGCAGGTGTTTGGGGCGAAAGTACGGTTCAGCAATTAGCGGATTTTATTCAATCAAAAGCACCGGGTCTTTCCGGATTTAATCGTAGAGGTTTATACCGTATGAAACAATTTTTTGAGGTTTATTCTGACGCTCAATTTAATTCAACTGTAATAAATTTTCTACAAACAAATGAAAATCAGCTCAATGGAATTGTGTCGGCACTGCCGACACAATTGGAGAAAGACAATTCAAAAATGTCGGCACTGCCGTCACTTTTAAGCAATCCAGCCGAATTTCAACAAATATTCTTAGGAAATATACTTGCAAAAATTACCTGGTCTAATCATTTGGAAATATTGTCGGGAACTAAAACAGTAGAAGAGAAACTCTTCTATTTGTTGGCTTGCATAACAGAGAAATGGAGTATGCGAGAATTACGCAGACTAATCCAATCCGCTACTTATGAGCGCACCCTACTTTCCAAACAAACGGTATCTCCAACGGCAAAACATATTTCAAAAGACGTTTTTAAAGACCCGTATATCTTTGAGTTTTTAGATTTACCCGAATTACATTCAGAGAAGGATTTGGAAAAAGCAATTACCCTCAATTTACAAAAATTCATTTTAGAAGTGGGTAAAAGTTTTACCTATATGGGCGAACAATACCGCATACAGGTTGGTAATAAAGATTATTATACCGATTTGCTTTTTTATCATAGAGACTTGCAATGTTTAGTGATGTTTGAACTGAAAATTGAAGAGTTTAAACCGGAATTCATCGGCAAACTTAATTTTTATTTGGAAGCCTTAGACAGAGATGTCAAACGCCCTCACGAAAATCCAAGTATTGGAATTTTACTTTGTAAAGAAAAGAATAATGAAGTGGTAGAATATGCTATGGCACGAAATATAAGTCCCACTGTAGTAGCTGAGTACGAGATAAAATTGATTGACAAGAAAATATTGACTCAAAAATTACATCAGTTAGGAGCAATTTTAAGTAAAACGGACGATGAAAAAGAATATTAATGGTTAATTGTTAATGGTTAATTGTTAATGGTTAATGGTTAATGGTTAATTGTTAATTGTTAATTGTTAATTGGGGAGAGAGTGTAATTAATAATAATTTTAAACTGACGACAATTTGTCGACAGTTGAGAATAGAAAAAAATACGATGGGCAACAGATTTTTAGACATCATTCAAATTGTTGTTTTTTAAAATATGGGAAAGACTTTGAATACTATTGATAGTCATTTGTTAGAGAGTATTAAGCAAATTATTCTTAATGCACGGAAAAGTTTTTACCAAAAAGTAAATCAGGAACTTATCCTTACCTATTGGCAAATTGGAAAAGAAATTGTAGAAACAGAACAGAAAAACAATATTGACAACCAAACATCAAGACAAATTATTCTTCAACTTTCCAAACAACTGACCAACGAAATTGGGAAAGGATTTTCTCGTTCCAATCTGTTCAATATGAGGAAGTTTTACACAGAATACCCAAGTGTCCAGTCAGTGTCTGGACACCTCACTTGGACACATATTTGTGAACTTTTGATTATTGAAGATAAATCCAAACGTAGTTTTTACGAAAAAGAATGTGTAAATGCTTCTTGGTCTGTCCGAGAACTTAAACGCCAAATAGACAGCTCACTTTATGAGCGTTTACTGCTTTCACAAGGAAAATCCAACAAAGAGAAAGTTTTGGAATTGGCACAAAAAGAGCAAGAATTGAACAAGGCAGAAGATATATTGAAAAATCCCTACGTTTTTGAATTTCTGGGTATTCCAGAAAGCAAACCGATATTGGAAAAAGATTTGGAAGCCAAACTTATCCGCCACCTTGAAGATTTTTTATTGGAATTGGGAAAAGGTTTTATGTTTGTAGGCTCGCAACAACGAATAACCATAAACAATACACATTATTATGTGGATATGGTTTTCTACAACAAAATTTTACGCTGTTATATTCTTATTGAACTCAAAACAACAAAACTTAATATTGCAGACGGTGGGCAACTCAATACTTATCTGAATTATTACAAAACGGAAGTAAATGATGAGACGGACAATCCCCCAATCGGAATCATTTTGTGTGCAGAGAGAGATGAAATTACAGCAGAATATATTCTAGGGGATTTGAGAACAAATTGTTTGCCTCTAAATATGTAACCATACTTCCCGACAAAGAAAAATTAATCCAAGAAGTAGAAAATGTAATTAATAAATAAACACTAATAATGAATCTTGTTACATAATAGTAAAGCATTCAAAAGAAAATGAGTAACATAGAACAACATATCAAAAACATAGACATCCGTGAAGATTATCTTTTGAAAGAAGATCATCTTTTAGAAATCTTATTGCAAGACAAAACCACCCAAAAGAATATCCTTTGGGCAACGGATTCCTATGAACAAAAAGGAGAAAAATATATCGCTTCAGCACACATTACATCGGATTTGATAACCGGAGATAATGGTGATTTGATTCAACCAAGATCGGTCAAAAGTAAGGAAGAACAATTGTCGAGGACACGAGATAAAGCCGAAGTGTTTACACCGCTTTCTATCGTCAAACAAATGAATGATGCTTGTGATTCCCAGGGAACTACAGAAAAAAACTGGCAAGAATACGTTTCTCTATTAAAATTGGAAATCACTTGTGGTGAAGCGCCTTTTATCGTTTCGCGTTACGACCCTGTTTCGGATAAGCAGGAATTATTGCCATTAAATAAACGTGTTGGTTTTTTAGATAAGAAATTACGTATTGTTTCTAAATATTGTGATACGCAAGAAGAATGGTTGCAATGGGCAAAAATTGCTTTTCAAAGCGCTTACGGTTTTGAATGGCAAGGCGATAATTTACTAATAGCCCGGGAAAATTTGCTTTATACTTTTGTAGATTATTATGAAGATAAATTTAAGCATAAACCGGGTATTGAACTTCAAAAAGAGATTGCGGAAATCATAGCATGGAACATCTTCCAAATGGACGGTTTGAAATATGTAATTCCGATGAGTTGTAAAACAGAGAAAGTGGTCATCAAAGGTCAGGTAACCTTATTTGAAGTAGAGGAAGACCGAATAGAAGAAAAACCTTGTGATGGTTGCAAAACCAACAATGCAAAAAAGCATAATGGCATTTATGTAACAATTTTGGATTGGAAGGAGGGGAAAGTAATACGATTTGTGGATATGGCAGAATAAAAAAAAATGATGGCAGGAAAAGACACGGCTGCATTACATCCAGTTTACCTTCGGCGTTAGTTTCCTTCGTGGCTGCCTGTGGAAAGCTGGTCAGACGTTAATGATAATCAAAATTGTTTTTGTTATCTTTTTACCCTGCGCCAGTCCAAAGGGGCGATGGGTGGTTGGGGAGAGTAACAGAGGTTGATTTTATTTTTTCAGGCTTGATGTGCCAGCCGGTGCAAGGCAGAGGCTTTATCAAGGTAGGTACAATTCTGGACTTAGTCTGGTTTGGGGAACAGAAAAAAGAAATGCAGTAAATAGGATACGGTTCATGGAGTAAAGCGCCTCACCCCCGGTCCCTCTCCGGGTGGAGAGGGGAATGAGAATATTTTTTTGGGAGAAATTTAAAAGGCAGTAATTTTAAAGGGAATTGATTTGTAAGAGAAAGTGAATATTGGCTGGAGAAAATAGGCTATGAGGTTTTTGATTTTAACCTGGAATCAGTTTGTTTTTTTTGACTGCGGAGAATAAATTGTTTTAATATTTAAGTAAATAAAGTAAAATTAATTAAAGAATGATAACTCGTTAATAGACAAGTAGTTAATATTCGATTGTGATATGTGTTATTTTGGCTTTTTTTGAGTTGGCAGCAATCTTTAAAGACAGACTGCTCATGAAAATATTTTTAACAAATGAGTAATGTTTAATTAGATATAAATTATAGAAATTTATGAAATCAGTAGTTCGAAAATATCCCGTTATTACATTCTTCACTTTATCTGTTCTAATCTCTTGGGCAGGTTGGATTCCTTATGCTGCTTCAAAAGCAGGATTGTTGAATCTAAATATTCCTTCGGAAATTATTTGGCTTGCAGAATTTGGGCCATCGCTTTCTGCAATAATTATTACTGCATTAATTTATGGAAAGACTGAGGTTAAAAGTTTGCTTAAACGCCTTTTGATATGGAAGACACATATTAAATGGTATTTCTTTGCTATACTGGTTACTCCAATTCTAATTTTAGCATCAATTGGAATTGATATTTTATTTTTCAAAACAACCTACGATTTTTCGCTATTGAGTCAATGGGACGCCAACTTTATTAATCGAACAGAAGCTTTTACTCCTTCAATGGGGCTTATTACTCAATTAGTTTCCTTTATGCACACAGGGACTTTTGCTACAGGACTTGTCTTTTTAATTTTAGCTCTAACCAATGGCGGACTTTCGGAAGAGATAGGCTGGCGTGGATTTGCCTTAAGTAAATTTCAGGACAAACCATACAATTTTTTAGTTTCAAGTTTGTTCGTTGCTTTATTATGGGCATTCTGGCACACAGGGACACTATTTTGGCAAACAGTGTTTACAGCTAATTTTTCAGAAGGAATTTCATTTGCATCAACTTATCTTTTTCAATATCTGTTGCTCGTAATTCCTTTATCAGTGCTATATACGTTTTTATACAATGGAACAAATGGAAGTATTCTTCTTTCAATAATATTACACGCCTTTTATAATATTTCAATTTCAATATTTGCAACGGCTCTACCGAATTTCCCAATGATAATATTAGTTGTTTTGCTTTGGATATTTGCAATTTTACTGACAATTATTCTTTGGAAAAAAAGTAAATACAACAAGGCAGCTTAAAAAACAACCCAACAAAAATACACGAGATGAAAAACCTAATATTTACAATTTTTATTTTAGCAACCTTGACAAGTTGCGACTCGACAACTAAAAAATCAAAAAATATGGCAGAACAAAAAAATCATTCTGACGAACTTCTTGCACAACAAGACACGACTCCTAAGGTGACAGGCATTGGCGGAATTTTCTTTTTTTCCGAAAACCCTGATAAAACAAAAGAATGGTATTCCGAAAATTTGGGACTTGAAGTTAACCAATGGGGTTCAAGTTTTGAATTTAGAAATGCAAACAGACCAAACGAAATAAATTACCTGCAATGGAGTCCGTTTAAGCAGGGAAGTGAATATTTCTCTCCTTCAAAAAAGGAATTTATGATAAACTATCGAGTTCAAAACATTGAAGGGCTTGTGAACAAACTTAAAAACAATGGTGTGACAATTCTTGACAGCATTGAAGCGTATGACTATGGAAAGTTTGTTCACATTATGGATACGGAAGGCAATAAGATAGAACTTTGGGAGCCTGTTGACAGCATTCTCACTAAAATGGGTGGCAAGACAACTAAATAAATAAAATTGAATCAAAGGAATAAGAAATCATTTACAAATATTTGGAATCGTGATAAGGCGAATCGCACACGGTTTGGCGAAAGTAAATTCTTATTCAAAATTCGCTTTTTCTATAGAATTCTTAAAATAACTCAAAAATGAAAATCTTAATAACGATATTAGGATTACCCAATGGTGTATTTGGTCGGGTAAATACTTTGTAACGGACTGCCCAAAAATCGGGGCTTACAACATCACTACACAATATTTCACATCTAAAGCATTTATTTCCATTACCCCATCAATCCGGCAATAATATTAATGGTGAGCGCCAGTACAAAAGTATTGAGGGCGAAAGCCAGAATACCATGAAACAAGGCTATCCTTCGGATGGCGCGTGAACTGATTTCTACATCCGATACCTGAAAGGTGCATCCCAGTACGAACGAAAAATAAGCAAAATCAATATAGTCAGGCGCTTCATCACCCGGAAAATTGAGGCCCTTGCCTCCGATATTATTCCGATAATAAAGGTGTGCGTAATGAAAAATAAAGACTGTGTGTACCAATATCCAGGATAATATCATTCCTGAGATTACTATCGGGATAAACAATATTCCTTCGGGATTTTGGTGTTTTTGTGTGGCAAGAATGAGTACTGCCAGTAAGCTGGCAAATGAGGCCATCAACACCATCGTAAATACAAACGATTTGCTCCCGTCCTCAATGCCCGCATTTTTCTTTATTCGAGAAACGGGGAGAAGTATAATGACAATCCAGCATAAAATAATATATGTCATAGAGAAACTAATCCAGGCAATCAGTAATTTGAAAAGATGGTTATAAGTAGGCGGGAGAAAGTAATAGGCAATGGCTGCCACAATAAACGAAATGATAAACCGGTGAATCGGCCTTAAGTTGTTTAAAAACCCTGATTGCATATATTTAATTTCTTTTTTTATTAAAACCTCAGGTTAAAGAATTCATAAAAATAATAAAACCGGCTCTAAATTGAAGCCGGTTTTAAAAACAATTAAAATATCTTGAAAATTATACTCTTTCTATTCCGCTGAAAAAGAAGTCGCCTTCAATTTTTGCATTTTCATCGCTGTCGCTGCCATGTACAGCGTTTTCCTCGATGGATACTGCAAACAGTTTTCTGATAGTACCTTCGGCAGCATTTACAGGGTTGGTTGCGCCTATCAACTCGCGGAAAGCATTGACAGCATTGTCTTTTTCCAGAATTGCAGCGATGATTGGCCCACGGCTCATATAAGCGATTAGTTCGCCATAGAAAGGTTTTTCTTTGTGAATGGCATAAAATTCACCTGCTTTTTCAGGTGTCAGATGGGTCAGTTTCATGGCTACCAGCCTGAATCCTTCCTTCAAAATTCGGTCAATAATAGCGCCGGCATATCCTTTTTCCATTGCATCGGGCTTTATCATCGTAAAAGTACGGTTACTCATAATTCACTGTTTTTATAATTGGTGTGCAAAGTTAGGATAATCGGTTTACTTATTTGAGTTTATTTACCTATTTTTGCGCCTCTTTATGAAATCCATACAGGAAATATACCAAAAAATGGAGCAGGCGGGCAGGGTGGTGATAACCATGCACCAGAAACCGGATGCCGATGCTATGGGTTCTGCTTTGGGTTTGTACCATTTTTTACAAAAACTTGGTCATGAGGTTGTCGTTATTTCACCCACTAACTGGGCCGGATGGCTCAACTGGATGCCGGGTTGTAAAGAAGTGGTTGATTTTGAAAAGCAAAGAGAGAAAGCTGTAGATATTTTGAATAGCGCCGAATGGGTTTTCTGTCTCGATTTTAACATTTTTCATCGCACCAAGAATTTTGAAAAGCCTCTGTATGATTTTAAAGGCATTAAGGTTTTAATAGACCATCACAGAGAGCCTGATACCGAATCCTTCGATTATGGCATCAGTAATCCGGAAAAAAGCTCGACCTGTGAAATGGTGTATGATTTTATAATTGCATCCGGCAATGAAAATCTGATTGATGAAAATATGGCTGCCTGCCTGTATGCCGGCCTTGTTTCTGACACAGGATCATTTAAGTTCAACTGTACAACGCCTGCAGTACACAGGATGGCTGCCCGATTGATGGAAACCGGTATAGATCATTCGGAAATACACAGCAATCTGTTTGACAATTTTTTGGAAAACAGAATCAGGTTTATCGGGCATGTTTTAACCAGAAGGCTTGAGTTTTTTTATGAATATAATACGGCGCTGATAGCTATCCCCAAGCACGACATTTTGAAATATGAAATAAAAACGGGCGACACCGAAGGGTTAGTTAATTATCCGCAGGCCGTACAGGGCATAAAATTAGTGGGGCTGGTGATTGACCGCGATGAAGAAAGAAAATTGAGTTTCAGAAGTAAAGGAGATTTTGACTGTAATGAATTTGCCCGCAAGTACTTCAATGGAGGCGGTCATTTTAACGCAGCCGGCGGAAACAGTAAAGATTCATTGGAGCAAACAGTTTCAGCCTTTAAACAGGCGTTAAAAGAAAATGAACAAATTTTACAATAAAAAAATAAACAAATAAAAAATCAAAAATGAAACAACTACGAATTTTGGGTTTTATAGCCATTGTGGCTCTTGCATTTACCGCGTGCACGGACACGAGTTATAAAAAAACAGCCAGCGGATTAAAGTATAAAATTATTGAAGGCAACAGTAAGGGTGAAATCGTTGATGGGCAGATTCTTAAAATGGAAATGATTCAAAAAATCAGCGGTCACAAAGATACAGTGGTTCAAAACACTTATGGCAGGGTTCCTATTTTCTACAAGAAACAACCTTTGCCACAGGGGCAACCGGTGTATGGTCCTGAAGAAGTATTGAATGATTTGAAAAAAGGAGATAGCTTAATAGCAATCGTTTATATTGATTCGGCTATTAAAAAAGGTCTGGCTCAAGAAGCTATGTTGCCTCCTTACATGAAAAAAGGAGATAAAATTACTTATACCTTCAAAGTGGTAGATGTGATTGCAAATGACAGCCTTGCTAATATAGAATACCAAAAGGCAATGGAAAAAGATGCTCCTCGTCAAAAGAAAGAGCAGGAGGAAATGATGGAAAAAGCCAAAGCCGAGCATGAAAAACAAATGAAGGAAGAAGAGGCCGCACTTGAAAAATCAGGCGAAAAAGCCAAATTAGTGAAAGAGATTGAAAATTATCTGGCCGCAAAAAAAATTGCAGCCATCAAAACACCTGCCGGCGCTTATATGAAGATTGATGAGCCGGGCACAGGCGCTGCTGCTACAACCGGTAAATATGTAACCGTTACTTACACCGGAAAATATTTGAAAACCGACAGTACTTTTGAAACGAATACCTTTACCTATCAGGTAGAAAAACAAGGTATGATAAAAGGTTTTGAAGAAGGTGTAAAACAACTGAAACAAGGCGGAAAAGGAACAGTGTATATTCCCGGTTATCTGGCCTATGGTAAAAACCCTCCGGCAGGGTCGCCATTCAAAGCGTATGAGCCATTGTATTTTGAGTTAAATATCAAGGCAGTAAGCGATACAATGCCTGCTCAACAACCGATTCCTCAGCCACAACCTCAGGAGCAAAAGAAAAATGAACCGGCTAAAAAGAAAAAATAAACTTTTAGTATAATTTGTCAAAAGACCATCCAAAAAAACGGATGGTTTTTTTTTGTGACTATCATCACTTAGTGCATCTTTAAAAATGTTTAACTTTAACCTTAAATTTTAAAAATTATGAAAAAGAATTTAGGTAAGGCCGATAAGTTTATCAGAGTACTTCTTGCATTAGTTATTGGGTTTTTGTACTATAAGGGCATTATCTCGGGTGTTTTAGGTATCGTATTAATTGCTTTGGCATTAATTTTTGTGCTTACAAGTTTGGTAAGCTTCTGCCCAATTTATGCATTGTTTGGAATAAATACCTGTAAAAAGAAGTAACAAATCTTATTTGCCAGCGAACACAAGTTTGATTCAATTTGTTTTAATCAGATGGTTAGGAAAGTCGGGAAATGAAAATCGGAATTATTATAGAAACACAAGAATTCGAAAAAGCCTGGAATGCTTTTCGTTTTGCGGTAACTGCAAAAAAGATGGAGCATGAGGTGAAGGTGTTTTTGATGGGAGAGGCAGTAGCCTGTGAGGGATTGACCCATGAAAAATATAATGTGGATGAACAATTAAAATTATTTGTAAACATTGGCGGACAAATTCTTGCCTGTGGCACTTGTTTGAAATCCAGACAATTGGAAGGCACAGAATCCTGTCCGATCTCTACAATGGTGGATTGTGTAAACATGGTTGTCTGGGCCGATAAAACCGTTACTTTTTAACTTAATGAAAATAATATGTCAACATCTTTCAATTCTTTAATAAATGGCGCACAACCAGTTTTGGTTGATTTTTCGGCAGAATGGTGTGGCCCCTGCAAAATGATGAAGCCCATACTGGAAGAGGTGAAATCCAAAGTGGGGGAAAAAATAAAAATCATCAAGGTGGATGTGGACAGAAGTCCGCAGGCAGCAGGAGCCTATCAAATTCAGGGAGTACCCACGCTCATCTTGTTCAAAAATGGTAAGGTTCTCTGGAGGCAAAGCGGGGTAGTGCCAGCTCATCAATTGGAGCAGATTATCAATGCGCATACCTAAGACTGATATGCCTGAAAAAGTTTTACAGTCTCCACGGCTTCCTTCACGTCATGCACTCTCAAAATATGGGCGCCATTTAGCAAACCGATAGTGTTTAGTACAGTGGTGCCATTCAGTGCGTTATCAGCATTGGTTTCCAAGGTTTTGTAAATTGTTGATTTTCGGCTAACGCCCAATAAAATTGGCAGTTCAAGCATTTTGAAAACAGAAAGGTTCTTTAATAAGGTAAAGTTGTGGGTAATGGTTTTTCCAAATCCAAACCCGGGGTCAATAATAATATCTTTGATGCCTTTTTCTTTCAGCATCGAAACTTTTTGTATTAAAAAGTCAAGCACTTCTTGCGTTACATCAATATAATGCGGCTTTATTTGCATATCGGCAGGCTGTCCCTGCATGTGCATTAAAATGTAAGGAACCTGCAGAGTGGCTACTGTATCCGCCATAGAACCGTCCATACATCCGGCGCTGATGTCGTTCACCATAGAAGCGCCTGCATTTACAGCTTCCTTTGCCACTCGCCCGTAGTAGGTGTCAATAGAGATAAAAATTTCGGGAAAGTTTTTGCGAATCATTTCAATAGCCGGAATTACTTTGACCAACTCCTCATCTGCACTTATCTGAATGCTTCCCGGCCGGGTACTTTGTCCGCCAATATCTATGATAGCAGCCCCATCTCCAATCATTTTTTCGGCTGTATCCAATATTTGCTTCAACCCTGTATGCCTGCTTCCCTGATAAAATGAATCCTGATTGATATTTATTACACCCATAACGATGGGCGAATAGATAACCAGTAATCTTCCTTTGCAATTTAACGTAAACATCCAATTATCTTTGTTACCTTTGAAGGTCAAACCTACAGATTTTTTTTTACTAAATGTCAAAGATTTAAACAACTATTTAAATGAATTATGAGCAGAACCAATGAGCAATATGATGAAGTTATTGAGGGTTGTAAATCCATTTTTTTTAAGAAAAACAAGGATTATGGTACTGCCTGGCGGGTGATGCGCACTATTTCGGTGGTAGATCAGATTTATATTAAAGCACAACGCATCCGTACTATTCAGGATAAAAGGCAACAAAGGGTTGTTGATGACATCAGTGGAGAATTCAGGGGAATCATTAATTATGCAATCATAGGTTTAATACAACTTGAGATGCCGGAAAATGCTTCATGGGATATACCTGCCGACGAAGTGGCCGGTTTGTACTCTAAGCATGTTCATACAGCCAAATCGCTGATGCAGGATAAAAACCATGATTATGGCGAGGCCTGGCGCAGCATGAGTCAGGAAAGTTTTGTGGATTTGATTTTGGTGAAGCTGCAACGCATCAGGCAAATATTGAGCAATGCAGGTAAAACCATCATTAGCGAAGGAATTGATGCCAATTACAATGATATTATAAATTATGCGGTTTTCGCATTGATATTAATGAGCGAAACGGAAGCTGTAAAATAAATTGAAAATGAAATTATTAGTAAATATTTTGAGGATTATTGTAGGTGTATTTTTTATTTTTTCGGGATTGCTGAAGGCAAATGACCCGCTGGGCCTTAGTTACAAAATGGAGGAGTTCTTCACCGTTTGGGGAATGAGTGGGCTCAACAGTCTGGCGCTATCTCTATCGGTATTGATGATCGCCTTTGAAATTATTGCCGGTGCAGCCTTGCTGATTGGCTGGAAGCCAAAATTAGTGAGTTGGTTGTTATTGTTATTAATTGTGTTTTTTACTTTCCTCACAGGATATGCAGCCTTGTCGGGCAAGTTCAAAACCTGTGGCTGCATGGGCGACTGTATCCCCATTCCGTCGGCGGTGTCGTTTTACAAGGATATTTTATTGTTGGCATTGATTCTGATCATATTTTTTAATTTTAAATATATCAAACCATTGTTTTCCACTAAGGTAAACATTGCACTTCTGGTTCTTTCGGTAATCTTCAGCTTTGCATCTCAATGGTACACACTCAATTATTTACCGGTTGCAGACTGTCTGCCATTTAAGAAGGGAAATAGTATTCCGCAAATGATGGAGATGCCCAAAAATGCAGTATCTGACAGCACTGCCATTACTTTTGTGTATGAAAAAAATGGAAAAGAGATAGAGTTTAGCGCCGATGATTTCCCCGAAGATTTTAATGAAGATGCTTATAAGTTTATTAAAAGATATGATAAAGTAGTTAGACCCGGTACGAATAACATTCCGCCAATTACCGGATTTGTTTTAACGGATGGGCAGGGCATAGATTTTACCAATTCAGTATTGGACGCTAAAAAAGCGCTGGTTTTATTCTTGGAAGATATCAAGTCTGCCGGTACGAGTTGGATTGCTGATTTTGAAAAAATTTACGAAAAAGGTAGAGAAAAGGGTTTTGATGTTTACGTTATAACGAGCACAAGGCCCAATGCTGAAAAAGCATTTGCCAATACTAAGCTGAAGGAAATAACAGTATTAAACGGCGACAGAACCATGATTCGTACAGCCGCAAGAACAAATCCTGCATTGCTGCTATTAAACAATGGAGTAGTGGCAGAAAAATGGAGTTATAGAGAGTTCGGCGGTGCCATTGATAATATATTAAAATGGGATGCAGCTCATTTTCAGGGAACTCCCGGCGAATCACCTAACTCACACAAGTCGGTAACAGGCGACTCGGTTTATATTTCACTTTAGATTATGGAATATTATGACCAGGCACCCCAGTCAATAGTTACCAGAATATCAGGGTGAAGGCTTTTTGCCACCGGGCAGGTGAGACCTGTATTTTTCAGAATGGCTATTGTTTTGGCATCAAGATTTTGAAGGCTTTCAGGTATGTGAAAAGCCAGATCAATACCGCTAACCCTGCGCGGATCAGCAGCCATTTTCTTCAAAACTTCAATTCGGATATCGTTCAAATCAAAATCCATCGTTCTGGCTTTGATGCCCATTACGGTAATCATACATGCGCCCAGGCTCGTGGCTAACAGGTCGGTGGGTGAAAATCTTTCTCCTTTGCCGTTGTTGTCAATCGGTGCATCTGTTTCAAAATTAGAACTGCTTTTAAGATGGGTACAAGTAGTACGTAAATCGCCTTTATAAAGTATTTCTGATGTCATGGCCTTGTAATTAGTCTTTAAGTGGTTGTTTGTTAATGATTTAATGGTCAAATATTTTTTTATTTCATTTTTAATTCAATCAATAAAGATAATTAAACATAATGACAGAAAGGAGGATGCAAGATAGAATTCAAAAAATTTCTTCAATTTCTTTATTTTCGCACTATGTCTGAAAATCTTAAGGTTGTTAAAATAAAAAAGCCTGATTGGCTGAGGGTGAAGCTTCCTATAGGCGAAAGCTACAGGAATGTAAGAGGGTTGGTGGATCAGCATAAGTTGCATACTATTTGCGAAAGTGGTAATTGCCCTAATATGGGTGAGTGCTGGGGTGCAGGTACGGCTACTTTTATGATATTGGGTAATGTATGCACGCGCAGTTGCGGGTTTTGTGCAGTGGCAACAGGGAAGCCTATGGCTCCCGATTTTGATGAGCCGCAACGAGTGGCTGAGGCCATTTATCTGATGAAAGTGAAACACGCTGTTATTACATCTGTGGATCGCGATGAGCTTTGGGATGGCGGCTCCACCATCTGGCATAATACAATTAAAGCGGTAAAGTCGCTTTGCCCGCAGACTACTTTGGAAACACTTATTCCTGATTTCAAAGGGAAGAAAGAAGATATTCAGAGAGTAATTGATGCCGCTCCGGAAGTGATTTCGCATAATATTGAAACTGTTGAACGCATTACCAAGCAAGTGCGTATTCAGGCCAAGTACTGGCGAAGCATGGAAGTGTTGAGGTATTTGAAAGATAACGGCGTGCGTACCAAAAGTGGCATTATGCTTGGGCTGGGCGAAAGAAAAGAAGAAGTTTTGCAGACCTTGCAGGATTTGAAAGATAACGGTTGCGATGTGGTAACGATTGGTCAATACCTTCAACCAACGCCCAAGCATTTAGAAGTGCAGCGATTTGTACATCCTGATGAATTTGCATTTTACAAAGATGCAGGTTATGAAATGGGTCTTGATTATGTAGAAAGCGGTCCGTTGATTCGTTCTTCGTACCATAGTGAGCGGCATTTGCAGCCGGGGGTGGGCAGAAAGGAGTGGGAGGCCGCCAAAATGAAGGCATAAATCAAAGAAACAATTATTCACAATAAGAGGAGTTCTTAATAAATAATTTTGTGGAAAGCCTCTTAGTAACGGTTCTGAGTTTTATTTTGGATTTTACTTTTTCCTGATTAATAAAAAGCCGGCATAGTCGAGTTTGTCTTTTTGGTAATTATGTTTGGGGTAATGCGTAAATTCGGTAATCTGCAATTTTATTTCCATTTTTTCGTTGCTTTTTGTTTCGGATAAAACTGAGTCGGGAACGATTATTTCATTTTTTAATTCATTACTGTATTTGCCTGCAATGCCTTTTGAAAATGCTGCCAAATCAAATCTGATTGTATCTTTTTCGGAAATAATGTTTATTTCGTTATTATCATAAGAAATGAATAGGGCTTGATTACCAATTTTGATTGTATCGGGTTTATTGTTAGAAAATTCTATTTTATATAAAATATCGAATCCTTCAATACCAACCACTTTTTCATTATCTTTTTTGAAGATTTTATAGGCAGGCGCAGCAAACTCAATCTTCAAATCATTTAGTTTTAAAATAGAATATGCAGTATCAGATAATTGCTGACGGATTTGATAAGACGGTTCTCCTCTCATCTTTTTTAAAATGGAGGATTGGGTTTTGCCAAGGTCTTCATCAGTAAAGGATTGAAGCGATGTGAGACCATGATTTTTTATCAGATAGGCAATGACGGAAGTAATTTGACTTTTATTTTCTGAATTAATATTCTTCACTAATTTTTTTAAACGATTGATCTGAGAATTTTTTGAAACCGCACTAAGCCCCAAGGGGCCAAAGGCAGTTAGAAGAAAAATAATAGAAAGAGATATGGGTATGATTTTAATATTTTGTTTTTTGCTCCACAAAAAATAAAGCGTTATCCCCGAAAGCCAGATGGCCGAAATGATGAGGATATATCTTTTTTCGGTGATGCCATAGTCTGACAGCCGTTTATAAATTGCCAGTATAAATAATACTAAAAGCGGTATCATCATCACATAAAAAAACTTTGAAAACCATTTGATCCATTTATTTTCTTCTAATTCCCGAATGGGGTAAACAAGTAATAAAGACAGAATCCCGAAAATGGCATAACCCAGAATCAGATAAGATACATAACCCTTAGGTAATTCCCATTGCACAATTATTTTCATCTCGTATAAAAACAAAATGACAAGGTAAATACTCATTAAGGGGATAAGTACATATTGAGTAAAAATTTTTAACCCTTTGGGATAGCCTGCCACAGATTTGAAATTGTTGAGTTCAGGTACGCCTGCAAGAAAAAAAACAGTATTAAAACCAAAAGCAATTACATAAAAAGTTCTGAGGTAGGTTTTGGAGTGGATGTTGGCATCAAAAAGATTATCAATGGCGGCCAGTGCGGCAAAAAGTCCCAGAATAATGACTGCCGAATAGAGAGCAGCTATGAGAAATCTTAGGAACAAGATAATATTGAAGTCCCAGAATGATTGTATCGAGTCATTTTTCAAAAAACCTGCAAATGATACTGCGAGATGAAAACTGAAAATAAAGATGAGCAGAATATAAATATCTTTTTCCCACAGATCGGGCTTCAACCAAAACATAATGCCGGCGCTTATTACAATCGCAGCTAACTGAAAAAGAATATTAGTTGTCGTCTTAATTTTAAACGAAGAATCAAAAAAGGTAACAGCAAGGCTGGATGCAAATGCCAGCAGGCAAAAACAGAGTAAGCGGATCAGTAAGTTTTCATTTACCGGCGAAGCATCAGGCAATAAAAGTGCAATGTAAACAGCGGCCAGTGTAATGATAAACTGTATCGGGAAACGTGCGATTACAGTTTTAGTTTGATTGATTAATGCTGAAAAAGATGGGAATCTCATATAAACTGACAGATGATTATTTTGATAATAGATTAAAGTTAAGAAGATTTTTAAGTATGCAAATTATAATTTTCGACTTTTAGAATTTTAATGATATTTTTGAATAAACGTTAACGAAAAATCTTTTATATGAAGCCGCTTCTGATTATTCTTTTTGCTTCGATGCTTTTTATTGCCGGCAATGCTCAGTATAATAATGCAAACCAGCCTTCCCGCCCGAATATCGTATATATAATGAGCGATGATCATGGATATCAGGCTGTAAGCGCTTATGGTTATGGATTGAACAAAACACCTAATATCGACAGGCTTGCCAAAGAGGGCGCTTTGTTTACTACTGCTACTGTTACTAATTCTCTTTGTGCACCAAGCCGTGCCGTGATGTTAACGGGTAAGCATAGTTTTGTAAATGGTAAAGTGGATAATGAAGCCCGGTTCGACTGGAGTCAGGACAATTTTCCTAAACTGCTCCGAAATGCCGGATATCAAACGGCGTTGATAGGAAAGATTCACATGGATGGATTGCCACAAGGCTTTGATTATTCGGCAGTAATGCCCGATCAGGGCGAATATTATAATCCTGATTTTATCATCAATGGAGTAGAAGAGCAGATAAAGGGGTACATTACTGATGTAACTACCGATCTTGCATTAAATTGGTTGGATGGTAGGGATAAGAATAAACCTTTCTGTCTGCTATACCATCAAAAAGCGCCACACAGGGAATGGCTGGCTGCTACCCGGCATTTCCCCGAATATACAAAGAATACATACCCCGAACCTGCAACGCTTTTTGATAATTATGATGGAAGAGGCACTGCTGCCCAAACTGCCGAAATGAACATTTTGAAAGATATGAATTGGGCCGGTGATTCAAAAATTAAACCCGAGTTGATGGATGAATTGGGGATTCCTGAAACCCTTAAATGGGACAAAGCTGCCTATATTAAAAACTTAGGCAGGATGGACCCTGAGCAAAGAAAAGCATGGGATGCCGTGTATGACCCGATAAATGAAGATTTTAAAAAAAGGTATGCTTCCATGTCAAAAGAAGATTTGATGCGTTGGCGCTATCAGCGGTATATGCAGGACTATTTGGGTACGGTAGCAGCTGTAGATGATGGCGTGGGCAGGATGTTGGATTATCTGGAAAAAAACGGATTAACCGAAAATACGATTGTGGTTTATACCTCCGATCAGGGCTTTTATTTGGGTGAGCACGGTTGGTTTGATAAACGGTTTATGTATGAAGAGTCGCTGCGTACGCCGCTGCTAATCCGTTATCCCAAAGAAATTAAACCGGGCACAAAAATCAATTCATTAGTGCAAAACCTTGATTTTGCACCCACCTTTTTGGATTATGCAGGCGTAGCCATTCCAAAAGAAATGCAGGGAGAATCATTTAGAAATGTAGTGGCAGAAAAAACAAAAAAATTCAGAGATGCTATTTATTATACCTATTATGAATATCCTTCCATCCACATGGTGAAACGT
Organism: Chitinophagaceae bacterium; assembly: GCA_023957575.1. Lineage (GTDB taxonomy): Bacteria > Bacteroidota > Bacteroidia > Chitinophagales > Chitinophagaceae > Niabella. Next base: position 420,319 of record JAMLGU010000002.1, read on the forward strand.
CATTATGGTATCCGAACTGATCGTTATAAACTCATTCATTTTTATTATGATGTAGATGAATGGGAATTGTATGATTTGCAAAAAGATCCGCATGAAATGAAAAATGTTTACAATGACCCGGCTTATCTGAAAGTAAGAAAAACAATGCACAAAAAATTATCCGCATTGAGAAAAAAGTATAAGGACAGTGATAATAATGATCAGAAATTTATAAAACAGTTTTTGAAAAAATAATTTATATTTATGTTCTAAAAACGCAACAATGAAAACAATGAAACTCTTTTTGGGGTTGATGGGAGTTTTTCTGTTCATCAATCTTCATGCTCAAAACTCGGACAAAAGCTTATCCGAAGCTTATTTTTTTACATCGGCAAATACTCAAAATGCAGGAATCAGTAAGTATGATTTTAAAATACATTAGGCTGATGAGATTGATCCTAAGTATGAAAAATATAAAAAGCTAAAAAGGACTGGTGTAGTATTGACTTTTTTAGGAGCAGGATTCATTGTAGGCGGCAGATTATTATGGATAAGTGGATTAAAGGATAAAAAAGTATTTGCTGATGAAAATGATACTCATCCAAGAGCTTTTGGGAAGGTAGTTCTGGGTTTAGCCGGTATGGCTCTGGGAGTTGTATCTGTTGGTGGCGGTATCACCATGTGGGCGATTGGAGGATCGAAAGTGAAAAAATACAATAAAAATGTTTCCATAAACACCACTGAAAACGGGGTAGGGTTGGTGTATAAATTCTGATGTAGGGAAAAATTTCTTGTTGATTATTATTTCTTCTTAATCAACTCAATTGTTTTTTTACCTGCAATTACTAACGGGAAAATAGCCAATCCGGCAATGATTCCAAAAATGGCTTCTCGGAGTATGAATGGAACATCAGGTAATAAATGGTGGATGTAGTCAATATTGTGAATGAAGATACCACCGGCAACCAATATCAGGGCAATAGTGCCCACCACGGCAAGCATTTTTATTACTACAGGCAATGCTTTTACAAGCGTGCGCCCGATGGCGGCCACAATGCCTTTTCTTTTTGATATCACAATTAGCCTGTAGCCCGCATCATCCATTCGAACAATAAGCGCTACTATGCCATACACGCCGACTGTTGCCAAAATGGCTATTGCTGAAACAGTAATGATTTGTAAGGTCAAAGGCTTGTTAAGTACTGTACTCAGCGCAATAATAACAATTTCGATAGACAGTATAAAATCTGTAATGATGGCTGATTTCACTTTATTCTTTTCAGACTCCAAAGCTTTGGTATCATTAATTTCTTTTTCAGTCTCATGCTTGCTTTTAGTAAAATGAAAAAAATAGTGGATAATTTTCTCTACGCCTTCATAGGCCAGATAAAAGGCGCCTGCAATCAAAACGTATTTAATGGCTGTGGGGAAAAAGGCGTTTAATAAAAGGGCTATGGGTACAATGATCAGCTTGTTGACCAATGAACCTTTTGTAATTGCTAATAATACAGGGATTTCGCGGGAAGCTATAAAACCGGTAGCTTTTTCTGCATTCACAGCCAGATCATCGCCCAAAATACCTGCCGTCTTTTGTGCTGCCACTTTACTGGCAACAGCCACATCATCCATTAAAGCTGCAATGTCATCTAATACTGCAAAAATCCCTGAAGCCATTTTTTGGTGTAAAAATAAGTGTTAGCGTAATATCTGGAGCTTTCTTTCAAAAATTTTGTGTGTTTTTGCAAATTTTGTTTAAACAGAAATAAGCGGTGCAATGAATATAAGTTGCATATTTTCACTTACCTTTGCAATCTTTTTAAATAAATAGCATTAATTTGACAACATTCGAATCGCTGGGAATTGAAGAAGCCCTTCTTCAATCGCTTGAGCAAATAGGATTTAAAACACCAACCCCCATTCAGGAACAGGCTATTCCGGTATTATTAAAAGGCACAAAGGATTTTATTGGTCTGGCGCAGACAGGAACCGGTAAGACAGCCGCTTTTGGGCTGCCACTTTTGCAACTGATTGATAAAACCACCCGCCATCCGCAGGCATTGGTTATTTGCCCCACACGCGAGTTGTGTTTGCAAATTACCAATGATATTGAAAAGTTCAAACAAAAAAAATCTGAGGTACGTGTTACTGCCGTTTACGGAGGCACCTCCATCAGCCAACAGATTAAAGACCTTAAAAAAGGGTCACATATTGTGGTAGCTACACCCGGCCGACTGATTGATTTGATTGAAAAGCGTGCTATTCATTTGGAAGATATTCATTATGTGGTGCTGGATGAAGCAGACGAAATGCTGAATATGGGTTTTAAAGAAGATATTGAATTTATTCTTAAAGAAACCATCAACCGCAATAGCATTTGGTTGTTTAGCGCTACAATGCCTACCGAAATCAGACAGGTGAGCAAGCGATATATGAGTAAGCCTTTTGAAATTACCATCGGGAAGGTTAATTCGGCCAATACCAATATTGACCATCAGTTTTATCTGGTTCAGCACATCAATCGTTATGAGGCTTTGAAACGGATTATTGATTTCCACCCTGGTATTTATGGATTGATATTTACACGCACCAAGGCAGATGCGCAACATATTGCAGAACAACTTATCAGGGAAGGGTATGACATTGATGCACTGCATGGCGACCTTACACAGCCGCAGCGTGATAAAGTAATGGCAAGGTTCAGAGATAAATCTTTGCAACTTCTGATTGCCACAGATGTAGCCGCGCGCGGAATAGATGTGCAGGGAATTACCCATGTTATTAATTATGAACTGCCCGACGACACTGAAGTATATACACATCGTAGCGGCCGTACAGGAAGAGCAGGCAGAAGCGGCATTTCTCTTTCAATTGTTACGCCTAAAGAATCATACCGTTTGAAACAAATCGAAAAATTGGTAAATACCAAGTTTCATCGGTTGGATATCCCCAGCGGCAGCGATGTTTGCCGCAAACAGTTTTTTTATTTTATAGATAAAATGCTGGACACCGATATCACAAGCGGAGAATATGAAACTTATCTGCCAATGCTTAAGGATAAATTTGCAGATGTGAGCAAAGAAGAAATTCTGCAAAGAGTAGCCGCCCTTGAATTTGACAGGTTTCTGAAATATTATGAAAATGCAGCCGACCTGAATGTCAGGGACGATAAATCGCCATCGGGCAAAAAAGAGAGGAACGAAAAAAAGAAGGCCAATCAATTTTCGGGAAACTATCAACGATTGTTTATCAACCTGGGTACCAAAGACGGTTTTTACAAAGCCAGTTTTCTCCAGTTTATGTTGGATATGAGTAATCTGAGTAAACCGGTTATGGGAAAAATAGACATGAAGGATAAAAACAGTTGGGTAGAAGTGGAACCTGCAGCTGCAAAAAAACTAATAAAATCTTTAGACGGTAAAAATTATCGGGGAAGAAAAATCAGAATGAACGAAGCCTAAGATTGCGGACTTAGATTGATACTGAATTTTCTGCTGAAATAATAGGTAACTATAAAAGAGATGACGAGGTAGAAGATGATGATATAGTTAAAAACCAAGTCACTTCCAAACCAGTTTCCCCAAAAACCAATAATAAAAACGCCGGTAATCAGTTTCAGGGTTTCCCATGCCCATGCGTAGCTGTTATTATCCATGAGTTCGGCCAAGGCATATACATAAGCAAAAACAAAGAAACCATAATAAAACATTGATGGCGCGCCTATTTCGGCAATGTTGCCAAACAAATAGCTGATAAATAATAATAGTACGATAAGCTGAATCCAAATCCATACTCTTAACGAAAAAGGTAAAACTGTATCGTATTTTTTAAAACAATAAATATCCTTTATCTTCTGAATAGGATATTTGGCAGCCACATCCGGAGGTCGCCATCCTGTTGGCATCAGCCACAGTCTGAACTTGTCCTTCCAGTTTTTAGTGCGCCAGGCATCTTTCATCAACAGCCACAAATGCTGAAAGTTTATTTTGATCGGGTTCCATGTTTGGGCAGGGCGCGTGATGCCATAAACAGGCGGTTTTTCAGGAAGCTCCGCCTGAAAAGTGCCAAACATTTTATCCCAAAAAATAAAAATCTGAGAAAAATTTTTGTCAATGTACTCCGGATTAATGGCATGATGTACTCTGTGATGAGAGGGGGTTACAATTATTTTTTCCAGAAAACCCATTTTATTGATATGTATGGTATGATACCAAAACTGCGCAAATAAATGCAAAGGGGCTACAATGGCAATTACCGTATCGGGTACGCCCAGCAGCGCAGCAGGCAGCAGAAAAACGAAAAATACATTTGCTATGGATGAAATACTCTGGCGCAAAGCACAGGCTAAATTAAACTCTTCGCTGCTGTGATGAATGATATGTCCGTTCCAGAAAAAATTAAACTCATGCTGAATACGGTGTACACAATAACCCGCAAAATCTAATACCATAAAGGCAATGATATACGTAAGCCAGGTTTCCTTGATGTGCATCAATGCCCAGTGATTCACCATCCACCCGTAGCTGATAATCACAATGCTCAAACCCAATACATCTTTGGTAACATTGGTAACACCGCTCAGCAGGCTGCTGATCATATCGTTGGTACGCACATTGTCGTAGCCTTTGTGCCAGGCATACCATTTCTCTGCAAGCACCAATATCAGAAATGCCGGCATGGCAATCAATAATATTTTACCGTAGGTGGCCATAAAAATAATCAGCCAAATTTATTGATTTTTTATAAATGCATCCCAAAGTATTTCCACAGGGTGTAGCGCTTCCTTTTGGGCGCCATCTTTTATCTGATGACGGCAACTGGTTCCTGATGTCGCAATGATTGTATCTGCCGGTTGATTTCTTACCATCGGCAACAGTACTAATTCGCCAACTTTCATCGAAGTTTCATAATGCTCTTTTTCGAAGCCGAAAGCGCCGGCCATACCACAGCAACCCGAAGGTATAGTTTCAACTTTATAGTTTTTGGGAATACTCAACACCTCCTTCACCTTTCCTACTAAGTGATAGGTTTTCTGATAACAATGGCCATGCAGTTTTATTTTTCTATTCTCATCAGTAAACTGTGATGAGCTGATTTTTCCGTTCTTAAATTCATTCAATAAAAACTCTTCTATTGTAAAACTGTTTTTGGCCAATCTCTTTGTTTCATTTTTCAAGTGCTCAGGACAAAGGTCGGGCGCTTCATCTCTGAAAGTGAGAATGGCAGAGGGTTCAATGCCCACTAAAGGAACTGCCTCAGAAACGATTTTACTTAAATGCTCAATGTTTTTAATAATAATTTTCTGTGCTTTACGAACTAATCCTTTTGACAAATAAGTTCTGCCGCTTTCTTCGTGTTGGGGAATCATTACTTCATAACCCAACGCTTCCAAAAGCAGAATACCTTTTTTGCCGATTTCCACATCATTGTAATTAGTAAATTCATCACAGAACAGATGTACTTTTTTATCTGATTTTAATGATTGTTTTCTGCCAACTCTTTTCTCATGCCATCTTCTTAAAGAAATATTGCCGACTGTTGGTAGAGACCTGTCCACTGCAAAGCCGATTGTCTTTTTGATAAGGGAAGCCGTGAGTTTATTTTTTACGATAGCATTATAAAGCGGCGGTGCCATAATGCCCAATTGTTGCGATTTTGTAAAATTAGCTATCAGCCACGACCTGAAGGGCACGCCATACGCATCGTAATAATGTTGTAAAAATTCGGCTTTCAGTTTGGTGATATCAACATTGGTAGGACATTCCGACTTACAGGCTTTGCAACTCAGGCATAGGTCCATAACCTCTTTTATTTCAGGATGGTCAAAAGGATTTTCTTTTGTTGAGTCGGTAAGAAACTGACGAAGCGTGTTTGCTCTCGCGCGCGTGGTATCTTTTTCCTGACGCGTGGCCATATAGGACGGACACATAGTGCCGCCTGAAAGGTGTGTGCGACGGCAATCTCCCGAACCCGAACATTTTTCTGCCAGATGCAGAATATTTTCCTCTCTGTCGAAATTGAAAACCGTTTTTATTTTTCTTATTGGTTTATCGGCTTCATACCTGTGCTGCTGGTTCATGGGTGGCGTATTCACTATTTTCCCTGCATTGAAAACGCCCTTAGGGTCAAATATATTTTTTATCTGTTCAAGCAGCTTATATACATCCTCACCTAAAACTGATGAAATAAATTCTCCGCGCAGTCTGCCATCGCCATGCTCGCCGCTTAGTGAGCCATTGTATTTTTTTACTAATTCGGTTGTTTCTTTCAGTACATTTCTGAAAACCTCTTTCCCTTTTTTTGTTTTCAGATTAATCATCGGCTCCACGTGTAATTCTCCTGCTCCTGCATGAGCATAATAAGATGCGGTCAGTTCGTATTTTCTTAATACTTTTTGTAAGTCCTCAATGTAGAAGGGAAGATCTTCAGGAGATACTGCACAATCTTCTATAAGATTTACGGGTTGTGTGTCGCCGGGCATATTCCTGATCAATCCGAGCCCTGCCTTTCTGATATCCCATGCAAGCTTTGTTTGCTCACCTTTCACAACCGGAAAAGCATACCCCAAATTTTTTTTCTTCAGATCTTCTATTAACGCAGAAGTTTTTTTATCGAGCGTATCATCGTCATCCTCCAGAAATTCCACCATCAACATAGCCTCCGGTTCTCCTTCAATAAAAAAGCGGTTGTACTGATAGGTAGGATGGCCTTTGGTGAAGTCCATAATAAACTTATCCACCAATTCGGACGCCATCGGTTTATGTTTCAGAATGATATTGTTAGCATGTAGCGCTTCTGAAAGCGAACTGAAATGAACGCATACCAACGCATCTTTTGGTGGGGGAATAGGTATAAGATTTAACTTGGCTTCGGTAATATAAGCCAGTGTGCCCTCGCTGCCTGCAAGCAAACTGCAGAGGTTAAACGTCTGCTCAGCACTTATTTTCTGGTCTAAAAGAAAATCGAGTGCATAGCCGGTATTCCTTCGCGTTAAAGATTTTTTGGGATAACCTTTCAGGATGCTTTGCTGATTTTTTTCATCAGATAATAAATCGTTTAATTTTTTATAAATACTTCCTTCCAGCGTATTTTGTTTGGCTTTTTCAACAAATTCCGTAGCTGAAATATTTTTAAATACAGCCTCTGTTCCATCACTAAGAATAACATTTGCTTCCAATAGGTGCTTTCGGGCATCGCCCCATACAATCGAGTGAAGCCCGCATGAATTATTGCCAATCATGCCGCCTATCATTGCCCTGTTGGCTGTAGAGGTTTCGGGTGCATACATCAGGCCAAAAGGTTTCAGATAGATGTTCAGGTCATCTCTGATAACGCCCGGCTGTACCCGCACCCATTTTTTTTCTACATTTAATTCTATAATATTGGTAAAGTATTTTGAAATATCAACCACCATTCCTTTGCCTACCACCTGCCCGGCCAGAGAGGTTCCTGCGGCTCTGGGTATGAGCGTAATATTGTTTTTACCGGCAAATAAAATACATTGCAAGATGTCTTCCTTGGTTTTGGGTATAGCTACCGCAATGGGGCGCTCCTGAAAAACGGATGCATCTGTGGAATAAATAATTTTTTGTGCCTCGTGTTTTGTGCTGTTGTTGTAATATAACTCTCCTGAAAAAATACTATTTAATTCTTCAAAATTCAACATGGCTTTAGCGACTGATTGTGAATGTATAAAGGTAAGAACTAAAAATTTTATATGGATGAGATTCATGCAGATTATAATAAATTCTTAACTTTCACCATTAATTTTATTTATGCGCGTCATTCCTTTTATTGTAACAGTAGCGATTACAGGAGTTTTGATATGGTTTTTAAACAAACCTATCGGAGAAAAGATTCCTATGCCATTGGGCAGTTTTTTGAGTCCGCAAACAGGTTTTTGGCAAAATGCTGAGGATACATCATATAATTTCAGCAGCGACCTTCACTTTCCCGAACTCAAGGGGAAAGTAAGTGTTTATTTAGATGAAAGATTGGTGCCACACGTGTTTGCCGAAAATGATGAGGATTTGTATTTTGTGCAAGGTTATATGCACGCCCGATTCCGGCTCTTTCAGATGGACTTACAAACTAAGGCTGCCGAAGGAAGGGCAAGCGAGATTGCAGGCGCTAAAGCGATAGCTTATGACAAAGAACAAAGAAGGCTGGGGATGAAATTTGCTGCCGAGAACTCATTAGTAGTAATGGAAAAGGACCCTAATGCCAAAAAGGTGTATGATGGTTATACAGCAGGGATCAATGCATACATTCATTCGCTGAAGCAAAAGGATTTACCGATTGAGTATAAATTGCTTAATTTTCAGCCCGAGGAATGGACCAATCTGCGTACCGCTTTATTATTGAAAATGATGGCAAAAATGCTTTCCTCGGGTACTGAGAGAGATTTGGCTTATACCAACTTAAAATCTGTTTTAACGAATGCACAGATAAATGCTATTTATCCTCAGGTGCCCGATTCGCTTGTGCCGATTGTTCCCAAAGGTACAGCATTTCCGAAACCTGTAGCACAGCTTAAAGTGCCTGCCAATGCCGATTCTGCTTATTTTGATAATAAAACAACTGCCACTGCCTTTGAGGAATTGTATAAGCCAAATAGGGATAACGGCAGCAATAACTGGGTTGTAGCAGGGAGTAAAACAGAGAGCGGCGCACCAATATTGTGCAATGACCCGCACCTTGAGCTATCACTCCCTTCTATTTGGTATGAAATTCAATTGACCACTCCCGAGTCTAATGTATATGGCGCCTCCTTGCCCGGCAGCCCTTTTGTGATTATTGGTTTTAACGACAGCATCTCCTGGGGTGTAACCAATGCGCAGCGCGATGTAAAGGATTATTATGCCATAAAGTTCAGAGATGATACTAAAAAGGAATACTGGTTTAATAATGAATGGAAACCTGTGGCTCAGAGAATTGAAGAAATAAAGGTTAAAAACGGAGCTACCATTTATGACACTGTGGCCTATACAGTATTTGGCCCTGTGATGCATGACAACAATTTTGTGGATTCAATAGCACATTACAATGCACTGGCAGTAAGGTGGGTGGCGCACCATACAGGCGATGACGGATCTACATTCTATAAACTCAATCGGTCAAAGAATTATTCAGACTATGTAGAGGCCATTAAAACATTCGAATGTCCCGGACAGAACTTTGTCTTTGCTTCCAAGTCGGGTGATATTGCCATCTGGCAGCAGGGTAAATTTCCTGAAAGATGGGCAGGGCAGGGCAGGTATGTAATGCCGGGAACAGACAGCAGTTATTTCTGGCCCGGATTTATTCCTCAGCCTGAAAACCCTCATGCATTTAATCCTGCCAGGGGTTTTTTGGAAAGCGCCAATCAAAGGCCTGTTGATGCTACTTACCCGTATTATATCCCCGGGTCCTATATCACCCCCAGAGGAATTGCCATTGAACATTTCTTGTCTCAAATGAACGGAATCACTACCCGTGATATGATGAAACTACAGGATAATTATTTCAATGTAATGGCGGAGGATATGAAGCCGATGCTGTTGAAATATGTAAATGAATCAGCGTTAAATGCGGCTGCAAAAAAATATTTAGATGAATTTAGAAACTGGGATTTGAATGCAGCCCCTGAGTCAGTAGGTCAGACGGTTTATCAGACATGGATGGATAGCCTGCAAAGAGGTATCTGGTACGATGAACTGAGCAAAGCAGGCCCTGTGGTGCCGATACCTGAAGAGCAGACAACCATGGAGCTGATGAAAAAAGATTCTACATTGCTGGGCTTTGTGGATGATGTAAATACGTCGGCAGTGGAAACAATACATGATCAGGTAACACTTGCATTGAACAAAGCTTCTGAAACGCTTGAAAAAGCCGAGAAAGAAGGCAGGTTACAATGGACAAAATTCAAGGATGTAACCATTTATCATTTATTGGGTAAAACGCTTATGGCGTTTGCAAGGCCCGGATTGAATGTGGGTGGCTGGAATAATGTCATCAATGCGGTTACCAAAAGCCACGGCCCGAGCTGGAGGATGATTGTGCAGATGACTAAAGAGACGGAGGCTTATGGAGTTTATCCCGGCGGACAAAGCGAAAACCCCGGCAGTAAATTTTATGATAATGCTGTGGATACCTGGGTATCCGGTAAATATTATCAGCTGTGGCTGATGAAGAAAGAAGAAGAAAAAGATAGCCGTGTAAAGTGGGTCATGCAGTTCAATAACATCTAACATCTAATATCTAACATCTAACATCTAATATCTAATATCTAATATCTAAATTCCCATCCCAATGCGTTTTCTGATTTCCATAATATCCATTGCCATATTTTCATTTTTAGCCGGTCTTTACCTGCCTTGGTGGTCAATTGCCATTATTGCTTTTTTAATATCATTATTGTTGCCACAGCATCCGGCAAAGGGCTTTCTGGTAGGTTTTCTGGGTATTTTTATTTTATGGATTTTGTTGTCGGCCCTAATCAATTCTTCCAATGCCGGAATATTGGCCGGTAGGATAGGAGCGATGTTGAGTGTTGGCAACAGTCCTGCTATTATGATTTTGGTTACCGGCTTTGTAGGAGGATTGGTAGCAGGTTTTGCGGCTTTGAGCGCTTCTTTTTTACGAAAACATGATAATTAAACCCATCGGAATGTCATAACTTTGTTGTCGAAATTTGGTGCAGCATGCAACTGTCCAATTAAATTTTTTAATTCCCGTCTTCGGGCGTGGTCAAATTTTAAGTATTATGGCATTACACAACCGTATCTCCCGCAGGGAGCTGAAAGAACGTATTCTGAAAGACAATACTCCACGTACTACCATTTCTTTTTATTGTTATTTTAAAATTGACGAACCTGAAGTTTTCAGGAATCAGTTGTACCGCGACCTGTTCCGATTGGGCGTTTTAGGCAGGATTTATGTGGCGCACGAAGGCATCAATGCACAGATAAGTGTGCCTTCGGATAATTTTGAATCATTCAAGACCTATTTATATGGCATAAAACCATTGGAAGGACTGCGTATGAATATTGCAGTGGATGATGATGGGAAATCGTTTTATGTGCTGGACATCAAAGTGAGGCATAAAATTGTAGCAGATGGTATTGAAGACCCGTCCTTTGATATGGCGAATAAAGGAAAATATGTAAATGCCAAAAAATTTAATGAACTTACCGATGACCCTGATACGGTTGTGATTGACATGCGGAACCATTATGAATACGAAGTAGGTCATTTTGAAAATGCTATTGAAATACCCAGTGATACTTTTCGTGAGCAACTGCCCATGGCTGTGGAAATGATGCAGGAGCATAAGGATAAAAACATTATCATGTATTGTACCGGTGGTATTCGGTGCGAGAAAGCATCCGCTTACATGTTGCACGAAGGGTTTAAAAATGTTTTTCACTTAGAGGGAGGCGTTATCAATTACGTGAATCAGGCTCGATCTGAGGGATTGCCGATAAAATTTCATGGTAAAAATTTTGTGTTTGACCAAAGGTTAGGTGAGCGAATTTCTGAAGAAATTATAGCCCATTGCCATCAGTGCGGCAAGCCGGCAGATACGCATGTCAACTGCGCCAATGATGCCTGCCACCTGCTTTTTATTCAGTGTGATGAATGTAGGGAAAAGTATGAAAATTGCTGTAGCGAAGAATGTCGGGAGTTCATTCATCTGCCCGGGGAAGAACAGAAAAACCACCGGAAAGGGATTGATCTGGGGAGAAATATTTTTAATAAATCAAGATCCAGATTGATGAGGTTGAAGGAAAGTGGGAAATGACATAATAAAGAAAGGTTATTTCAAACACAACTTCTTTTTTGACGCCATTTCGAACGGACATTCTTTTTTCCCGTCATTCTCGAACGACGCTTTTTTTTCACCGTCATTTCGCAACGGAGCGAAGCGAAGTGAGAAATCTTTTTCTTTCAGAACGATAAGATTTCTCCGCGGCGCTGCGAAATGACGACCAAGAAAGGATGCGGAATGACCACGGTTTTATGGCTCAAGGGCGGACTGCGTGGGTTTGGCACTGCTGCGCGTTGCGACAATGGCCTTGAAAAAAATGCGTTAAAAAAATGGTTGAAGGTAGTCGTTAAAAAGCCGTCGTTGTTTGAGCACCGCATGGCCTTCGAAACAAGAGCAACTACTGCGCGAGGGTTTAGACTACCGAAATCATTTTTAGCAATTTTTTTCACAGCCTTGATTTTTTTTGTTACTTTTTTGTATCAAGGTTGAGGTTAAGGTTAAGGTTGAGGTTGAGAGGAATGAAAAGATATGAAGATTAGAGTGAGGCGAAGTGCAATTAGAAATCTCCTCGTTTCCAAAAGGGTAAGATTTCTCCGCTGCGCTGCGAAATGACGGTTGAGGAGGCTGCGAAATGACATCTCTATAGCATCGTCATTCTCGAACGGAGCGAAGCGAAGTGAGAAATCTTTTGCTTCCAGAACGGTAAAATTTCTCCGCTGCGCTGCGAAATGACAGTGAGAAAGTTAAGAAATGACCGTGGCATGGATGAAATAACATTTTAAAGCCTCGCCATTTTTTGCCTTATTTGAAGCAAATAATAATGACAATGGACAAACTGTTTGAATTATTTTCTATTTTCACGGTTTTAACTGGTCACAAAACGTTAGTTTAAGCTATGGACTTTAGTCCAAGGCTTTAGCTTCTACAAATATCGTTGTATTTTTGTCAAATGGAAAATGTTGCCAATCGTAAAAGTAGCCATAGTGTTCATCAATTGCATGTTCATATAGTATGGAGTACAAAGTATCGGTATGGTGTAATGCGAGGCGAAGTGCAGATTCGATGCAGGGATTTAATACGTCAGATGTGCGATACGATGGATATACGGATACTAAAAGGTGTAGTGAGTAAAGACCATATTCATCTGCATATAAGTTATCCGCCGAAGTTGTCGATAAGCGAGATTGTGAAGCGTTTGAAGGGTAGAAGTGCGAGATTGCTGATGGATGAGTTTGTAGAATTGAAGAAACGTTATTGGGGTCAACACTTGTGGGGCATAGGCTACGGAGCTTGGAGTAGTGGAAATATTACTGATGAGATGATTCAGAATTATTTGGAACATCACAGGGATAATCCAAATAGCGATGAGAATTTCATTCTTGAGTGATTTTAATGAACTTTCAGTTTACAGTTTTCAATGCTGTTTACAGCAAGTTCAAATGACTTTCAGTCAATGTACTCAACCTATGGATTTGCAATCCATAGTTGTTTAGTTAAAACGGGCGTATTTAGGCGCTGATGAATTTTATGCTGAATACTCAGATTTCAAAAGCTGCTTTTGCAGATACCAAGCCTCATTACGAAGTGCTGAACGGATTGCGTGGCGTAGCCGCCATCGTTGTGGTAATATTTCACATTTTTGAAGCTTTTGCCACCAGCCATCTCGATCAAAAAGTGAATCATGGCTATCTGGCAGTTGATTTCTTCTTCATCCTTTCGGGGTTTGTGGTGGCCTATGCCTATGACGACCGATGGGGCAGAATGAGTATAAAAGATTTTTTGAAAAGGAGGTTTATCCGTTTGCATCCGATGGTGGTGATGGGTGCTCTGATTGGCGCCGTGATGTTTTACTTTCAGGTAAGTAATGTGTGGGACGTAACCAAAGTATCCGTTACTGATTTGCTGATTGCCACACTACTCAGCGCTTTGTTGATACCCGCAACGGTGGGCGGCGAAATCAGGGGACTGGGAGAAATGTTTCCGCTCAACGGGCCCAGCTGGTCATTGTTTTTTGAGTATATTGGCAATATCCTTTATGCTTTCTTTATCCGCAGGCTGCATACCTGGGTGCTCACAATAGTAGTGCTGGTGTCGGCGGTCAGCCTTGCCCGGTTTTCTATATGGGGCCCAACAGGCGATATCTGTGTGGGGTACTCGCTCACCGGCTCCGAGTTTACAGGAGGTATTTCCAGGCTGCTTTTTTCCTTTACGGCAGGTTTATTGCTTTTTCGGATTTTCAAACCGTTGAGCAATGTGAAAGGCTTTTTTTGGATAGGAGCCATCGTTCTCACGGTGTTGCTATCATTACCACGAATTGGTGGGGCAGAGGATATGTGGAAGAATGGTTTGTACGATGCTGCCTGTAGTATTATAGCTTTTCCTTTGTTGGTATATCTGGGCGCTTCGGAACAAAAAATGAGCAAGGCAATGACAGGCTTATGCAAATTTCTGGGCGATATTTCGTATCCGCTTTATATGGTGCACTATCCGTTTATATACCTCTATTATGCCTGGGTAAAAAACAGTAATCTCAGTTTTGAGCAGTCACTACCCGGAGCGGCAGGGGTGGTGATAGGGAGTTTCCTATTGGCTTACCTAAGTTTGCGTTTTTATGATATCCCTGTCAGAAGGTATCTTACAAAGCTACTTTTTAGGAAGTAGGGAAACAGGAAATTGCAGTCGTTAATTAAGGAATATGGTTGTTTTGTAGGAATGTTTTGTCTGCTACCAAACAGAAGCCAAGAAGCAGAGTGGTAGCAACAAAAAAGAGCCCTCAAAGTTCTATATCCTGAACCACAGCGAATGATTGAAACCCCACAGAAAGAAAATAATGACTCTGCTACTGAAGCAGGTGGGCTGAGCCTGCCGAAGCTTCAGTTCAATTCCGATAACTATCGGAACTTATAAAACGCTGCTCCGCTTTTCTATACGTGTTTAAGCCCTATATATTGGCGGTAGTTTTTATTTAGGATAAACATCGCTTTCAAGTTCCCTTCAATAACATTTGAATAAGAATCATCAATATTCATAATCAATTATATGGTATTATTACTACTAATTCAAAAGGGTTTGGTATCTAAATGAATTTTGTTCTTAATTAAAACCCACTGTCAGAGCCAAACAAATTCCTTATTACCAAAATGTCCAATTTTAGACCAAAAGCAGAGGAGCGCTTCCAAGCATTATTTTGATAAAATTCAAATTGCTTTTCTGTAACTGGAGTTTCGCTAGCTATATAATTGGTCATAGTAAATGTATGCACCTTACCCCAATGCCATCCATAAAATACACACAACCCGCGAGCAATTTCCCAGTTTATGCCAGCAAATAAATTTTCAAACGAACGATCGCTAATGCCCACACCTACAGCAGGGTACATTCTTTCCCACCATTCATGGTCATCTAAAAAACTTCTACCCCACAATTTGTATTTTGGAACGTTTTTCCCAAATAAATATTTTTTTGATAGCACCCAAGGAGATACATAAAATGAAGCCATTATAGTAACCACCCCTTTAGGACTGTTATCAGTTTCCTTCACAACCTTATAAGTGGCATCGGGCATATCTACCAAATTATAAGTAGGGTTGCTTAAATTCGTTTTCAGTAATCCTACATCCATTGACACATGATACACCTTGCTCATTTTAATGGTATATGTTCCCAAAACTTTCTTTATAATTTCTCCATTTTCATCTTCCGACGTTCGTATTAATTCAAATGTTAAATCAGTTGTGCTGGTTGCAAGTTCAAATGTTCTGTGCTGAATAGCATTATAATCCTTTTCAAAAGATGCGTGAGTTTCCCCGTTGGAATTTTTTATTCCAGAATTATAAATCACTAAGCCATCTGTAAATTCTCCTGTAGTTTTATTTATACTATAGCTTATATATTCCTTTCCTTTCGTGTTGATAGGATATAAAACATGTACCATATATTGCGCATCGGCTATTCCTTGTGGTATGGTTCCCAACAAAGAGTTTCCATATTGGTCAAAAAATATATGAATTATATCCTCCTCATTTTCGTTTCGCCCTACTAAGCCATGCCGGGTTCTTTTTAATCCTCTGGAATATTTTTTTATTTCTTCATTCATTTTAAGTCCTATATTTATTGCAATTCCATTAATTTTAGTTTGATCATCCCCAATATTCTCCTTTTTCTTTTCAAATTTAAAATCAAAGCCATTAAGAACTGGTTGCGAATTATTATCCTTATGAACTATAGTAATTATATTCGTAATAAGGTCTTTACTAAATGAAAATGTTTGATATTCATTGACAGCAATCCCTTTGTAAATTTTAGGAGGGTCTCCTACAGCAGTAATTTCTAATGTATGATCAACGGGCAAGTCATCACACTTCAATTCAAATTCTTTTAAATCTGTAAATTTTTCAGAAAGATTCAGCGTATGTTTTTTGTTACTAACTTTTTCTGGTCCGATCTCGTTGCTATTAGGATCCTTGTATTTAATTTCAATGTTGAGTGGTTGCGTTATAGCAACCACATACCAAAACATGCTTATTAAAAAGAGAAAGGTTGTGATTTTTTTGTTCATGGTGTTATTTTTTAAATGTTATTAATATATCATTAGCGTTGCGTTATAAGGTAAACAATTTCAATTGGTTATAATTTTGTTCTTTGAAATATTGTAATTGAGTAGGTTGAAACAGTTGATTTATGGGCATTTTCTCGAAGATGGAGATGCTTAAAATCTGTAGAATTTCGTAAAGGCTTTGTTTGAGCATAAATCGCTTCTTAGCAATGGCTACTAAAACGTAAACAGATACGGCAATCCATACTTGTGTTTTTACCGCATTTTCACTTTGTCCCCAAAAGGATTTTATTTTTAAGTGTTGCTTTATCCATTTAAAAAATAATTCTATCTGCCAACGATGTTTATACAGTTTTGTGATATCAGTAGCGGGTAAAGTAAAATTGTTGGTTAGGAAGATTAATGTTTTCCCGCTCTCCCGATCTATGAACTTGATACGTCTAATCTTTTCATGATAGTCTTTATGTGCATAGTAATTGTTGAGCATGATTGTTTGGTCGTAAATGACACCTTTGCTTTTTTCGACCGGGCGAGAGTACAATCTTCGGTAGTTCATATTATCTTTTGCCCTGGTTACAAAGAAGGCTTCGCAGAGATGCATTCTGTAAAGTCGCTTGTAGTCAACGTATCCGCTATCCATAATATAAAAGCTATTAGCTTCGACCCGAATAAAATCCAATACGTTTACATCGTGGACTGAAGCATTAGAGAAGAGAATAAACTCCGGAATATTGGTTTTTAAATCAATCTGCGTATGCAGTTTGATACCAGCCTTTGTGCTGCGAAATTTAGCCCAATAAAATGTTGACAGACAGAGATCAATAGTTGTTGCGTCTTTGGCAAACACATTGCCTTTGAGCTGCACTTCCAGTCCATCATCATTTAAGTAAAGTTGCTTGGCTTCTTTAATCAGCAACATAGCAAGACCCTGATAAATTTGAAAAGACCTTGTTTCATTGGCTCTTGTAACAGTACTCACAAATACCACGTTTCCAATGCCGAGATGATACATTTTTTTTGCGTTTGCTTTTAAACACATCATGGTGTCACTGGTACTTTCCCGGTGGGTTAGCTGACCAAATGACATGCATAAAAATTGCTTCCAGCAAGTGAAATCCCTCACGCGATAATCGCCAAAGTGCCTGTTTACAATGGTTTGAAATGATGTTGAGGATACAAGACCCATAATTTGAGAGAAAATATACTTACCTGAATTCATAATTATTTGACTATCAGGTAAATATAAAATTTTAAATTCTTAAAAAATCAAATCGTCTTAGATGCAAAATATTCTGTAACTCAATATTGACAATACTTTCAAAGAACTAACGGATGACTTAACGCAACGTTAATGTTAATATATATTAATTGCCTTATACTGATTTATTTCTGAAAATTGTATAGCGTACGAGTACATTTTATCAGCACCGACTATCAATCCTACTGCATTTTCAAACTCGTTTAACACCAATCCGCCAGAATCACCTTTTTGAGTCACTTTTGGATGCAGCTGTAAGATTTCTTCAAAGTAAATATTTTTTTCATCGGTGTGTAAGGTGGCCTTTTCGTCACTTATTGTTGCATTCCTATTGCTATTTCTAAATCCAAACACTGTTACGGCATTATTCTTTTGGATGGTACTTTTGCCTAATACATTGCCTCTACTTACATGTGGTAACTCATTGTTAATTTTATCCAAATCACCATTGTCAATTTCTACAAAAGCGACATCTACTTTCCTGTTTATTTTACCTGTAATAAATGTTCCATACAATTTGCTTCCATTGCTCAACGTAATCTCTAAATCATTTTTTGGGTCATTTTCTTCTCTGTCTGCGCTACCCAGACCATCACTGTCTATTTTACTCCACCTCGCAACATGAAAATTGGTAAGTGCATATACTATTTCATTATCATCCTTTACAAACACCCCCAAACTACCAACAGCTCCATCATATGGATTTTTTACCTTACTCCCTATTCCTCTTTGCAGCTTAAACGCCCCGGCTTCTATCACATCGGTTTTAATCATTCTTATTTTCCCATCTGGAAATTTCAGGCTAAAAAATTTCGGCAATAATTCCCTTTCTTTCAAGTAACGTTCGTTTTTCTTTTTCTTCACCTGAAATATAATAGAATACTCTCTGTACTCTTTACCTTTTTCTATTTTTTTGCCTACTCGAAACCCCACTACATTATCTCCATGTTTTTTGCGCCATCTAATATGCCACTTCTTTACATATTTATGCAAAAAATTTATTTTTTCTTTGGTGGTCATCTGAATTCATTATTTGCAATGCAGGGTAAATGTAATAAAAGTTTATTTTCTGTTTATTACACTTATGTGTAATAGTATCTTAGAAAATTCACTGCATAATTACTACTTGGGTGCCTTAAAAAATTTCTACTAACTCAAAACTATTTTTTTTACGAATTAGTAAAATCCATTTGTTTTATACCCATACCATAAACCGAACCTAATAGTAAAATATCAGGAAGAAGGTATTGCTATAAAACGCACTACTCAGATAATTAATAAACCATTCCCGTTTTCGACTAAAACATTTCAATTACAAAGGACTAAATTCTCAGATCACGGTGTATTCGTTTTCTCATAATCATTTTCGGCGATTTGTCAATGTAGCTTTTATCTCGATAGTCCTCTGGTGCTTTGTTACGTATGCCTTTCTTGTTTTATTTCCTGAGAATAAAGTTAATATATTTTTTATTTAAACCAAAAAAATTTTTTTAAAAAAAGAAATTTTTATTCGCAGCCATTTTCCAAAGTAGCCAACCCCGTTCACATCCGGTCATGTCTTCGGCAAGAAAGTAACCCTAATGCCCAAAGACAGGAACCGTTACGATCGAATCATAGCACTTGTCTATTTGCCCGATAGAACTTTACTGAATAACGAAATACTTAAAGCCCTATTTAGTCTCTGATAAAAATAGCAATTTTTACTATTCAGTAAAAGAAAAATGAAACATCCGGCAGCTAACAATAATGATGAATCATTTCCTCATTAATTTTTTCCGGATCTCTATTGTCAAGGAAAATTTTAAAAGAATTCACTACGGTGGTATAGGCTTCAATTGTTTTTTGCCTCCAGTTGATGGTACTTAACTCGATTACCTTATCTAAAACATTATTCTTGATTTTGATGGGGCTTTCCAGGTTAAGACTCTTAATCAAATTGTCGGCATACTTTAATCGTTCTTCAACGGTGATTCCTTCGTTGATTTTTCCATACCTGACTATTCTTTTGCTGGCTAATCCGTTATAAACAGGGATGTACCATTCGATCCGCCATCTTTCGGCAAGGTCATAGTTGTAAGACTTTAAAACCGGGCTGAAAAATTTTTTTTCTCGTGTTTCCATGCTTTAAAATTTGCTGATACACGAGCGTTTTTCTGATACAAATGAAACCCTTTACTGGCGCGGGTTTCAGGCAGTGCGGAGAGAGAGGGATTCGAACCCCCGGACCTGTTACAGTCAACGGTTTTCAAGACCGCCGCATTCGACCGCTCTGCCATCTCTCCGGCGCAAATATAAACGCCTGATTTGATTTAAAAAAAATATTTTCGGTTTTTAGCAAAAAAAAGACCTTTCCGGTTTTAAGGAAAGGTCATGAACCTATAGGAATTTGGTTTAAAAATCGAACTTCAGTCGAACGCCCATGCCTAAATAATTAAGTTTTTGAGCATTTGAATTTTGCATGGGTATTTTCACAAAGGGTTCCAGAGATACCGCATTGGTTCTTGAAATCTTTTGTTTATAGCCCATGGAAATATTATAGAAACCCATAAAATTAGATTGGTGCGTACCTTCGGGGTCAGCCACATTGCTGGTGCTGAAATTATTGGTAATGGGAACCACTTTATTTTCTACTACCTTATCATTGTCGAAAACGGTAATCCTAAGGTTTTCGTTTTCGACATAGTTGGCGGTATGACCTCTTTTTAAAATAAACAGACCCGATATGCCGGCCTCTGTATAGAATTTTTTGGAAATACTATAGTTAATGCCAAATGGAATGTCGATGCCTGAAATACGACCCTCAAGGTAGTTGAGTGAAGGCGCCATGCTTATGTCGCCAAAGTTTTTCTCCAGAATTTGATTCTTGGGGCCGTCGGCGGTGCCGGGGCTTACAGGTTCTACCGAGGCTGCAATTACCGATGCGGATGCGCCTGCAGAAGCCGCATTTATGGCTCCTTTTTGCGCAGTGCCAAAGGTTACGATACTGGAACTTGCTGCGGGTTTATCGTAGTTTTTTGATGCAGATATTTGGGTATAGGCAATACCTGAATTAATTTTTATTCTGTTGTTTACGGCATATCCAATTGAGTATCCATAGCCCATGGATACTCCCAGTTCGCTATAGGTAGGCGACAGATACAGGCTGGATTGCCATTTGTTCTGATGCCCGGTTGAAACGGTTAGCGCTGGGTCCGTCATTCTCACTACAGGGCTTTGGTTTTTTCTATTTGCCTCCTGATTGGCATCATCAGCCTTTACTATTTTGTTTTCCCAAAACTCTGGTTTTCGTTGATTTTCATTGGAAGGTTTAATGGTCTCTGGTTCGGTTTTGGGTACAATGGTTTCTGTAGTCATCTCTTTTTCAACATTAGCCGGAGAAATTGTTGCATTTGATATTTCCGGTTTTTGAAAGTCTTTTTCTGAATGTTGGGCTATTAAAGTATTCTTATCGTCAGGAAATGAGGTGGTTATTTCTTCTTCGGTATTAATAGCCGATTTATTATGGTCAACAGGTCCAGATGTTTTTTTATTACTAACTATCGGAATGTTTTGGGAAGGATTAATTAATGGTTTTGGACTGTTGGTAAGATATTGAATCATAAAGAATAACCCGGTAAGAATAGCAGCTGCGGCAGCCATCCAGCGCCAGATAGGAATAACCGGTTTTGCCGGTTTTTCCTCTGGTTGATGTTTTTGGGCAAAGCGTTCCCAGGCACCTTCCTGATAAGGTTCTTCATGACTGAGCAGCGTCTTTTTAA
This sequence comes from Chitinophagaceae bacterium, assembly GCA_023957575.1. Classification (GTDB taxonomy): domain Bacteria; phylum Bacteroidota; class Bacteroidia; order Chitinophagales; family Chitinophagaceae; genus Niabella. The sequence goes on from JAMLGU010000002.1 coordinate 441,615, forward strand.
TATGTTTCAAAAAATCATCCAATGGCTCTTTCATGAGTAAATTTTTTATTTATTATGTCGCCACATACTATTTGTTGCAAAATGTTTTCCTGTGAAGGGAAAAAACTTTTCAAAAATTTTTATGTTGCGCTCATGATTCATTAAAATGTTTTATATATAAATCTTTTAATTTATTTTTAGCTCTTGATAAATAAACCCTGCTCACGCTTTCGGAAATACCTAAAATTTTAGAAATTTCTTCGTGTGAAAACCCTTCTACTACATACATGTTAAAAACTGCCCTGTAAGTATCGGGGAGGGTATTCAATATTTTAATAATATCTTTTGCGCTATTCAAAAAATCATTGTTGCTAATCTGTACGGGCACGTGGTTTTCACTAATTTCATCTGTTTTGAATTCCGTATTTTTCTTTCTCAAAAAATCAATTGCCGTTCTTGATGCTATCCTGCCTATCCAGCTTCGAAATGATAATTCGACATCATTAGCGCTATCATCATAATTAAACTGAGATAAATTATTAAAAATTTTCAAAAAACTGTCATTTATCAACTCTTCTGCCTCATGAAAATTATTGATGTAGCGGACAATCACGGCCTTAATATAGCCATAATAACTCTTGTACAGCCTTTCTTTATGCTGCCAGGAGTCTTTCCTGCATCCGTTTATCAATTTTTCAATACTGGCGCTATCGGGCACAATTTTTACATTTTTTTACAATATTATCCTTTTTCAAATCTAATGCCAAACAAAGATCAACCTTCTAATATACAAGAAGGTTGATCCCTAATGGTTAATGTCTGATGACTTGTGCCCTTATTCTGCCATCTACGGACTCTATGGACTTAAAGCCCGCTGCCCAGATTGTATAATAACTTCCTTTTACCAAATTCATTTTTCCCGATCTTGCCCACACGTTAAACCTTTTACCTGCAGGTGTAATTTCAAGAATTACATTGTTCAACGGCTTGGTGCTTACAAACTCAGATGCCTGCTTAAAATTGATGTTTCGGGCTATCGGAGTCATTTCATTTTCGATGTACAAGTCAGAAGGGCCGATGTCAGGGCTCATGTTGGCCAGTCTTACTTTTACCGATTCTGTTTCCGATGGACTCGGAACATCTTCAATCATCACGAATTCGGTATTTTTTATAGTGTCCACTATAAATAATGAATAGTATTTATTTTCAGCAAAATTCAAATTTCTATGCAGGATGGTATCTTTATTACCCGAATAGAAAAGTGAGAATTCCCTTGAACCTGCGTTTACTCTAAAATAATCAACCCTGTTGGTATAATTAAAAAAATTCAGATTCATTCTGTTTGCATCCATAGAAAAATCAAGCGCTCCTGTTTTTGGCGCTGCATGAATGACACTTAAAAAAGAGATTTTGGAACCCACAATTGCATTTGTGAATTTCCCAAAGTCGGAGCTTATTTGAACATCCCCCTTTTTACATGCGCTTATAAAACACAGCAAAGCCATGAGGATAGCAACGGCCATACCATATTTCATTCTATATTTTTTCATTCTTTTAGTGATACTCAATATATATAACGTAAAAAAGTTCTAAAACGCAACAGTCTACAAAAAAAATTCTAAAAATGTCAGTCTTCAAGTAGTTATCTTTGTTTCTATAGACGCTAAATCATGTCGGTATTATTATTTACTTTAATATTATTGGGTGGTGCTATTACTGCGGGGCTGGTAGGTTCGCTAACCGGTTTGGGGGGAGGAGTTATCATTATCCCTTTGTTAACCATTGTTTTAGGTATTGATATTCATTATGCCATTGGCACTGCCCTTGTTTCTGTAATTGCTACTTCTACCGGATCGGCGGCAGCTTATGTACGCGAAGGGATTACAAATATCCGATTGGGAATGTTGTTGGAGATAGCGACCACCGCAGGTGCAGTTTTTGGCGCATATTTGGCTGTTTATCTGAATCCAAATTTTATCGCAGTTCTCTTTGGGCTCGTTTTGATATTTTCTGCACTTAATTCATTGAATAAAAAATCAGAATATTTATTGGACAAGTCGGACAAACTGGCTCATAAACTTAAATTGGATAGTACATTCCCTTCCAAAGAAGGAAAAGTGAGCTATGGAGTAAAGAATGTAACAGGAGGTTTTGGCATGATGGCGCTGGCCGGAATATTGTCGGCGCTGTTGGGGATTGGTTCGGGCGCATTAAAAGTGGTGGCAATGGATAACATCATGAAGGTGCCATTTAAAGTTTCCACTACTACCAGCAATTTTATGATGGGCGTTACCGCTATGGCGAGTGTTGTTATTTATCTTCAAAGAGGTTATGTAAAGCCAGATATTGCCATGCCGGTACTGATTGGAGTATTGGTAGGGGCTATTGCCGGTTCAAAAATCCTGTTGAAGGCAAATACCAAAAAGTTGAGATTGTTTTTTGCAGTGATTATTTTGTTTATGGCGGTGAATATGATTTACAATGGGTTTAAACTAAAATTTTAAATAATGGTGGAAAAGCGGTTAAATGATAGTGGTTTATCATTGATAATCAGCAAGATATTGCGCTGGGGTGTAACGACTGCCATTATAATGACGCTCTTTGGTGGTGTCATTTTTCTGATTCATCATGCAAATGAGAAGGTTTCCTTCACTCATTTTGTAGAAAATGACGAATCAATAAAAAATATTTTAAAAGATACCTGGCAGGGTTTATTTGTTTTTAGGGCAAGGTCTTACATCATGATGGGCATATTGCTTCTTTTCGCTACTCCGTTGGTTCGTGTTATCTTTTCATTGATTGGGTTTATAATTGAAAAGGATAAAATGTATGTTCTAATAACGCTTATTGTGTTGGTTATTATTTTTATAAGTCTTAGCGGAGGACTTCACTAAAGCCTCATTTGCCTAAGAAGTTGAGCGACCTGTTCATTACCGGAATAATGCTTTTTAAGGGTCATTGCATAAGGAATTGCTTTTTCAGGTTGGTTTTGTTGCAAATACAGGGTGCAAATTGCATAATTGATATCAAGATCGTTCTGCGCCAGCGACAGGGCTTTCTGATATTGATTTTCAGCTTCTTTTGGCCGGTTTTTTTGCTGTAGCAAAACGCCATAATTATAATATACCCTGGGATTTGTAGATTTTAATTCAATAGCCTTTTTAAGATTGAGCTCTACATTATTTTGATCATCCATTTCATTGTACAACAATGCTAAATTGAAATAAATCCGGTCATTTTTTGGGTCTGTTTTTGCCGCCTGCTGTAACACGTGAAGCGCATCCGTATTTCTACCTGTAATATTATACAGGGTGGACAGGTTCAGGCGGGCATAGTTCATTATGCTGTCTTTCCTGAGTCCTCGCAGGTAAAACTCTTCTGCTTTTGCATAATTGCGCAATTTGAAATAATAATCGCCTGCCATCACATTTCCTGCTGCAAAATCAACTTGGTACAAAATATAATCATTCAATTCCTGCTGTGCTTTTGTAAATGGTTCTCCAAAATCACTCACTCTGTCGGGTCCGTTGGCAGTAATAAGCAGATTGGCTGCTGCTATTCTTACCGCTCTCACCTTGTCTTGCAATAACGGCGAAATGGAGCCTAACCACTGAGAAGGCGAGAATCCTGCCAATCCGGTTACAGCCCTATAACGCACCTGTGCATCCTTATGATTTAACTGTTGCAAAAGCGCCTGTAAGCTACTATTGTCATTGATATTAGAGATATAATGAACGGCTGTTGCCTGAATGATTGATGGAGTAGCTGTGTCGTTAATAAGTTTTAATAAATGAGCCTGATGTGGTAAATCCATTCTGCTGCCGGGTACAAGGTCATCGGCAAAATGATATTTTCTTTCGGGGCCATACCATTTCACAACGGCATCACTGGCCCATTGTGCCGATTTGTCTTTGTGACAATTGTTGCAGGCATTGGGCGTTCCATATTTTGCCGATAGGTCGGGTCGGGGTTCTCTAAAGATGTGGTCATGCCTGAGATCGTTGCCCATATAATATTTTGAAGGCATGTGGCAGTTTTTGCAGGCAGCTCCATCTGTTCCCACAGTGTGAAAAGTATGTTCGGGGCTATCATAGTTTTTTTTGAAATGACATTGATTACAAACGCCGTTTCCGGCAATTATCAGTTTGCCGGAGTGTGGATTATGGCAATTGCTGCATTTTACCCCGTGTTTGTACATCACGCTTTGCAAAAAGGAGGCATAAGTATAATCTTCGTCATTTACCTGACCATCAGCATAATAATACTCGGTGGAAGGAATTTCGGGTATATAATCATCCATTAATTCCCCGGAGGATAACAATTTGGAGCTTATATTACTCTTTCTTGCATGACAGGGAAAACAGGTGTTTATCTCACTATGCTGAGAACTGTTTTTAGGCATCAGCATATATGAGCCTTTTTCTTTGTTACCACTCTTGTAAGCGGCGCTGCCAATATAGTTGATGTGTTCTTTGGCAGGCCCGTGGCAACTTTCGCAACTGACGGTTAGCAGGCTGTAAGTGGTATTATAACTATCAGTTTCAAAGTTGTAATTTTTCTTCAGGTTCGTACTATGACATTCGGCACACATGGTATTCCAGTTTTGAGCGTTACCCGTCCAGTGCAGCCAATCATTGGGTAAAATTTTTTGTCCGGCATATTGATGAAACCATTTATTATCCCTGCTGTTCCAGCTTTGCCGTGTTACCTGCATTCTCCCACGGTCAAATTCTATCAGATATTGTTGCAAAGGATAATAACCAAAGGTGTATTTAATCTCGAAATCATGATTTTTACCGTCTTCGCCTTGTGTATTGATAAAAAATTTTCCATCTTTTTTGAAAAATCTGGAAGTAACGCCATCGGCAGAATAGGATGCATTATTAAAGTCACCCAGTACCGTAGAATCGTTGGCCACCTGCATTGCCTTGAAATGGTCGGAAGCTAACCATTGGTCATGCTCGGTCTCGTGGCAGCTTTTGCAGGCTGCATCACCCACGCATTCATTTTCTACCTCCGATTGTTTTTTATTTGACTGAGAACATTGCGAAGCTAAAAAACCTACTGAGAGAAGTAAGAAAGTGAGAAGAAGAACGAAAAAGAGTTTATTGTTTTTCACCTTAAATAGATGTTCTTATTATTTTTTTAACCAAAATTCATCCGAATATGAAGCAGCACAATGGTTCTTTTCGTCTGCCAAAAGGATTTTACCAATTCTGATGATTTCGTCTTCGGGTATGGTTTGTTCCAAATGTGGAAACAAAATTCTTTCTTCAAAGCGAATGTGGTTATCAACCATTTTTGCCAGTTCAAGAAAGTCGTCAGCAGTGGGTTGCTGAGTTATGGAGAGATCATTGATTTTTTCTTTGATAATGACATGTTCTGACAGTGCCTGTTTGGTGAGTTCATCTTCGGGAAGAATAAAAAGGTTTACTTCTTCGGAATTGAAATGCATTTTCATATCGTTTTCCCAAAACCATTTCATATAAGCTACCAATCTGCCAAAATCCAGGTTATCTTTTACTCCTTTTCTGATTCGGGAACAAAATAATAGTCCCTGATAATGATCGCGCGACAAAGGAGCTATATTTTCGTTACGCTTGATAGGTTTATCTGCCATATTTACTCATTTGGGCAAATCTATTAAAACTTTGATAGAATCAATAAATAAAGCAGTGGTTTGTTGATAATGAGACTATTGAAAGGGTAGAAGCAATAAATAATTTTTGGGAATAATAATAATAATTCAAATAGTCGGATTTAAAATCCAATAGCTGCTTCAGCTATTTCGGTGCATTGCTGCCCATCCCGATGTTAAATCGGGACGTGTCTTACCAATTACCTTCGACGAGCCATTGGATGTATTTGCTGCTTTTTTTGTTTTTTATGCGCAGTTCTTCCTGCATGGCTTCTGTCTGAGAGGCAAAAGATTTTTTTGCTTTTAAAATATAGGGTCTGCAATTTTTGGTTGCATTTACCATTCCGGCATTATGTCTGAGTAATCTGGCCTCCACATCGGCAGAATAACCGATATAGAATTTTTTACATTTATCTGAGAATAAAATATATACCCAAAACATGATAATAAAATGGTTTAACCTCAATGTTAGGGCTGAATTGCCCCTTTTTGTTAAATATTAAAGGATATTGCATAAAAAAACCCTCACAAATAAAATGCGAGGGTATTTTGTGCCCCGGATCGGACTTGAACCGATACGACCGTTGCGGGTCACAGGATTTTAAGTCCTGCGTGTCTACCAATTCCACCACCAGGGCGACCTTTTTATAATAAGAACTTCATATAAGAGACAAGCAATTTATAACTTGACTATTTTGAAAAAAAAATCCCCTCAAGCTGAGAGGATATTTCTTCCTGGAGCGGAAGACCGGGCTCGAACCGGCCACCCCGACCTTGGCAAGGTCGTGCTCTACCAAATGAGCTACTTCCGCGTATATCTTAAAGAACTAAGGGGTTGCAAAAATAGGGGTTTGTTTTTTTTCAAACAAATTTTTCTACCAAATTATTTATATTTTGGTGTGTACAGGGTACTTTCCTGAATTTGAACTTTTGGCTTTTCAAATCTTTTGGTATAGAGCCTGTAACAACCGCCCCAGGTCATAAGAAAAAAACATGCTGTCAACAGATAAAATAAATATCTGGACGAAGAAACCCAGTTAAATTTATAGTCTCTACATTCTTTTTTCTTTAATTCTTCCTGATATTCTTGTTGCTTCAGGTTGTCAAGTTCTTGTTGATCCATACAATTTTTTAATTGAGTTACAAAAATAAGGATTCAGATAATACAAAGGTTATTGTTTTTTAACAATTTCTGAGAACTTTTTTTTGCCCAATATAAAATGTTCCCAAACCAGATTACCCCGGTACATTCCAAAAAGGGAAGATATTTTATTTTTGGGAAAAACATTTCCTTTTTTATTGCTAAAAATCCACTTAAAGAAAGAAAAATGTGCTTTTATGACTGAACCGGGAAAGCCAAAATCTCCATTTAATAAATGTTTCAATACTGAAACCAAATCCAGTATAATTCTTGCAACAATTGTATATATCCTTTTCCAGCCGGACAGGTTTTTATACATCATAATATGATTGTTGCGAAAGTTAAGATAGGTTTTTAGTGAATGGCCTCTTGGCAATGTACCTCCTCCCAGATGATATACCACCGATTGTGGACACGAATAAATTTTATATCCGGATAGTTGAAGCCGCCAGCACAAATCAATTTCTTCCTGATGTGCAAAAAAATAAGGATCAAAACCGCCGACGGCATGAAATGCTTCTGCTTTTAAAAACAAAGCAGCGCCACTCGCCCAGAAAATCCGTGTAGCATTGTCATATTGACCCTCATCTTTTTCACAAAAATCAAAAATGCGACCCATTGCAAAGGGATAACAATAATTATCGAGCCATCCGCCTGCCGCACCGGCGTATTCGAAAGTGTCTTTATTATTATATGATAGAATTTTAGGCTGGCAAGCTGCAATTTTATTATCTGAGACTGCCAGAGAGACCAATGGTTCAATCCAGTTTATGGATACTTCCACATCAGAATTCAGGAGAATGTAATAATCAGCCTTTACCTGTTGCAAAGCAAGATTATAACCTTTGGCAAAGCCATGATTTTCGGTAAGCGAAATAATTTCAATCTGCGGATAATCGGCTTTCAGAAAAGCAATAGAACCATCGCCGGAGGCATTGTCGGCTACTATTATTTTTTTGTTGAGGTATGAAGATTGCAAAACCGAGGGTAAAAATTTTTGTAAAAAGTTCTTACCATTCCAGTTTAAAATTACTATTGCAACTAATGGTTCCTGCATTGACGAGTCAAAAATACAATAAGAAGCCCTTTAAAACCGTAAAAAAAATTTACTGCCGATATTTCTCTCAATTTGCCGCTAGCTTTTTATTTGTTAAGAATAAATGATAAAACTGGATGCAAGCAATAAGGCCATTCGAAATAATAATTGGCCACTTCCAACCAAGTAAAATACCGTAGAGAACAAAAAATAAACATCCAACCATATTAATTACTCTTATCAAACTCAATTTTTTTGGGATGAAAGAAATTACTAATAAAAACATGGCAATAAATCCGATAGTTTCTACAGAAGAATCCATAACTAAATATTTAATATCAATAAAAATAAGGAAACTGAAACAATTTATTAAGAACGTTTTAAAACAAGGTGGAAATCTTATCTTTGATGCAACTTTCTTTTACGTAATTCGTTCTTATAAAAAATTCTAAAAGAAGACTAAATATAGAAATAATGAAGTATTTGTTTTCGATGGTTGCTTTATTTTTTGTGTTGGAAATGTCTGCTCAAACAGAAAACGCAGTGGTGATTCATAAAGACCCGCGAATTGATGTTCTAATAAAAAAGCAGGCGGAAGTGAATGATCTTTCCACCCGTAGCGCTACCACCCGAAGGTCTGCAAAGGGGTATAGGTTATTGGTAATCAGCACCAACAGCAGAGATGAAGCAATTACTGCCAAAACAGCCATTTATAATTATTTTCCTGAGCTGAAAGCCTATATGTGGCACCAATCTCCTTATTATAAGGTGAAAGTGGGTAATTTCCTTACCAGAAATGAGGCTGCAGCTTATCAGAAAAAGCTGAGTCCGGTATTCCCAAGAGGTGTTTTCATAATGAATGACGTTATAGAAATAAAACCTGAGGATGCTGCTAAATTAGAAAAAGAGTAGTATAAAGTGGCTTCTATATATTCTCAATGTTTTTTCTGAAAATTATCTTTTGATTTGATAGATAAAATTCTGCCAGAGATCAATATTGCCTTTCAGGCTTACAAATACAATTGTGAATGCAATTCCAAAAAAGGCACCCCATAGGTGAGCACCGTGGTTGATTCTTCCTCCGCCCTGACGATCCAGATAAGCTGATATAAATATATATAATAACCCAAATATCCAGCCCGGAATTCCATAAGGAATAAACATTATACTAATGGGTAGGGTAGGGTATAAAACAATACTTGCAAAAATAATAGCCGACACAGCCCCTGAAGCACCCAGACTACGAAAATGATAATCATCTTTATGTTTCAGATAGTCGGGTATGCTGGCAATGATAAGCCCTCCTACGTATAACACCGTAAAATAAATTTTGGCCTGTGCGCCAAATATATTTGGATCTGCGAAAAAAAAGGTTTCTAAATATTTCCCAAAAGAATAGAATGCGATCATATTAAAGGCCAGATGCATCACATCAGCGTGAATTAACCCGTGAGTAATAAACCGGTAGTACTGGTTATGACGAGAAATGGCAGGTCCGTAAAAAATTAAATCATCTATAATTTTCTGATTGCTAAACCCCATAATAGAAGTTATAACTGTGATAATGGTTATAATAAGTGTTACTGTAATTTCCATTGGGCAAATATAGGGGAGAAGGAGGAGATTGAGGCTGAGGTTGAGGTTGAGGTTAAGGTTGAGGTTGAGGTTAAGATTGAGGTTGAGGTTGGGATTGTTTGAAAGGAAATTTTTAAATTATTGATGGTGGTATTTTTCGTTTCTCAGAATGGTACAGGCGCGGTACACCTGCTCGGCCAGTATAAGGCGTACCAATTGATGTGGAAATACCAATTTGGATAAACTCCATTGAAAATCGGCTCTTTTTAAGACAGATTCGTCAAGGCCGAATGCGCCACCAATCAAAAATACCAATCGTTTTAAACCCGAATTGGCACGCGTTTGTAGCATCTGGGCCAGTTCTTCGGAGGAAATCAGTTTCCCTCTCTCTTCAAGTACTACCAGATAATCCTCTTTTTGGATTTTACTTAAAATAATTTCACCTTCCTTTTTTTTTAAGTCAGTTTCAGACAATGTTGCTGCATCTTTCAGGTTGGGAATAATTTGCCACTCCAGTTTGAAATAATTATTAATCCTTTTTGAAAAATCTTCCACTCCAGATTTTACATAACCTTCATGTGCCTTGCCAACCGACATAAACAATATCTTCATGTTATTTTTTATTGTAAAACTACCGGAAACGAATAAATTTAAAACTAGTTTTGTTTAATTTATTGAAATCAATTAATTTTGCCGTCCTTTAAAAGATAGTAGCTCAATTTCCCGCCCGGATGAACGGGAATAGAGCATTTGACTATGGATCAAAAGGTTTTGAAGGAAGAAAAAAATATTATGGCCCCGTAGCTCAATTGAATAGAGCATTTGACTACGGATCAAAAGGTTTTAGGTTTGAATCCTAACGGGGTCACTCTGATAATCAAGCAGTTACAATAAAGTAGCTGCTTTTTTTATTATACACTTGCAAACAAATTGCAAACCGATGCCTATTTAGATGCTTTTTCTGCCTGTTTTCGCGCCTGTGTAAACGCTTGGTCGGTTGTGTGGTAACTGCTCCTATTTCCACACTAAAAATTCATCTAATTAAACGGTATTTCTACTGTACCGCCTTTTGCTTCCATTTCTCTTATTTGTTTCAATACTTTTCTTTCGTGGTCATCCTGTGGTTCTCTTTTGCCAAGACTTAGGTACAGGTAAACGATATTGGGATCGTCGTACTCATTCCGTGGTAGATTGTATTCGTTAGGCTGTTTCATATTGGTTCTAAAGTTAAAAAATTAAGTTCAATAAAAAACCCTACCTGAAAAGATAGGGAGTTGCTCAAAAGTGAGCTATTAATTAACCGCAATTTTTTTATGCGAACCGTCCTAATATGTTATAAAGGTTTTGAACCTGTTCCGTTAACAGTTCTTCTCTTACAACCTCTGTCAGGCAGTCCACCGCTTCATCATGTTTACCTTTGGGGAACATACAAACCTCATTTAAAAATGTTTCATTCCAGTTACCACGAATTAAACGCACCCTGCCTGCTTCGCATTTGCTTAAAATCTCGGTTGCCCGTGTTACCTTATCCTTTACAGGGTTAGGGCTTGCAATAATATTCAGGTTAGTTTCGTTTTTCAATTGCTGGATAAGAGGCAAACCGCTTGCTTTTGGCTCAATTCTTATTTTTGACTTGTGGGAGTATCCCATTTCAGCCGTGTATGTTTTTATGAATGCCACCAGTTCGGGAAATTCCAGCCGTTTACTTACCCATCCTGTAATATAAACATATTCGCCTTTTCTGAAATACGATAATACGCCTGTGGGGTCATTTTCTGTTTTGGCTGTGAAAGCGGTATCTAATTGAAAATTTATCGTTGCGCCTTCCTTTGGCACGTTGTCCATTATCTCGAACCAATCCCGTTTAAACAAGCCACCGGATAAGTCAACGGGTGTTTGTTGATATTGCCCGGCATAGGCATAGCTCCCTAAATTCGCCTTTGCGTTATCCAATACGTCCCTGTCCAGCCTTTTAATATCCATTAATCCATCAATATAAAAATCTTTCAGGCTTTCAGGGTAAACATCTTCCGATAACTCGGCGGGCAGGCATATTCTTTTTATTCTTAGGTTTTTGGACAGTAAATATCCTGTGGGGTCGTCCTCATGCAGTCGCTGCATTACGATTATTGTCGGGGTAACTTTTTTGTCCGTTTTACGGCTGCTTAATGTTTCGGTTATCCATTTGTTAGCCGTCTGCCTTTCTGCTTCTGATGTCGCTTGTAATGCGTTAAGTGGATCATCTATAATTATTTGTGAGGCATGAACTCCAGTAACACTTGAACCCGTAGAAACGGTGTAACGTTCGCCGAAATGCGCGTTTTCAAGTTTTGTTTTAGCTTCACTCACCACTCCAACGAAAGGGAATAGCTCCCGATATAAATCTGAAATGAATACTTTTCTGCTCTTATCTGCCAAATCTTCGGCAATAGTAGCTGAATAACTGCCACAAATAAACCTTTGGGACGGGTCAATGATCCAGCACCAAAGAGGGTAAAGAATTGAAATAATACTGCTTTTGCTTGAACCTGGGGGGACGTTCAAAATAAAATAATCAAACTCACACGGCTTTCTTTCTTTAACTGCCTCACCTACTTGTTGCAGCTCTTTACAAATATGCTCAATGTGCCAGTTCCATATTGGCGGCTCGGCTACAAATGAGTGCCAAAAGGTTTTTACAAAGGTGAAAAAATCCTGTTTGCACCCTTGCGCCAGTAAAGCGTTAAAATGATTATTGCTGATTGAATTTGTCATCAATTATTCCCTTCAGGGCTTCAAGTTGTTCAGGGTTCAGGTCAGTAACGGTGGAAGGTGTTTCAATTGTGTTTTTTGTTTCCACGACTTTAGGGATGCGAAGGTAGGCACTCGTTAAGTTAGGATTGTACACGTGAGCCAACGCACCGGATAATAAACCAGCTTTGTTTTCGGATTTTATGCGCTGCATCACTTCCACAAAATCATTATAAAAATTATTTGTGTTCGCCATGTAGTCGCCAATATGGCTAATGATATTCCTTTCGGATAGCCAGCCTTCAAAACCTGCCACCGTTACAGGTCGCTGTTGTTTCATTACAACTTCTACCACGCCCTCACGGCTTGTTTTAAAGTCGTTCTTTGTGTACGGGTTGTCTGCGCACCACTGCTTAAACTCCTGCCAAAGTGAGTACATTTTTTCAGGCGTTTCAATTTTTTTTGGATAGCTCATAGTGTTTTAAATTTATCTGTGAAATAATTTCCTCGCATTCTCTTTTGAAGCCGTCAATTTTGAAATACGTGTTTGCGGTATCAAAGAGCAATGTGATATTAGGTAAATAGTATTTGCACACTTCCGCACATTTTGTATTTACGCCAAAATGCAGCTCATTTGTTGGCGGCTCAAACCTGCTGAATAAAAGAATAACGCACCCAGCGAAAGTTTTTAATCGCTCATACCTGCCCTCTTTGCCGTGTTCCCAGCCTGGGTCGCAAATCTTATAAATGTGGTCTATTAGCTCCAGCCTGTATTTTAGAGGTCGGTAGTCGCCTAATATCCGGGTGAATATTTCAGGGTACTTTGCGCGGAGTGTAGAGTAAACCAGTTGCGCCGATGGCCTGGTATGTGTGATGTAATTGCTCATGAATGGTTTTTTGTTATGGTATCAAAATCCCAATCAACTTTTTGGATATTGCCTTCGATGAAATTAATACTGAAAACTTTTGTAATATCTTTGTAGCGCGCCGGGCATTGGTTAAAAAACTTTTCAGCAGCTTGGTAAAATTCTGCGTGTGCCTGCCTTAGCTTTTCGCCTGCCTCTGTCCTTACATAAACTGAAAATTGCTCCGTTACTTCGCTTTCATAATCCGGGCGGATTTGCAATTTATTGTCCACTACTTCCAGCCCGTTTAGTACCGTTACATAAGTGCTGCGTTTGTAGGAAAAATCGTTGTAGAGTTTATAAAAATCTTCCCTCGCTTGCATCAATGCCGCTTCTCGAATGCTTTTAATTCTGATGCCTGTCTTTTGCAAATCACTTTCAATTTTTTCTTTAATCGCTTGCTCGGTATCGTTGCAGGTGTTTAAGTGTAAAAGCTCATAACATATTTGCGGAGTTATTTCTATTTCGCAAAGCGCGGCAACTTCATCAAAAAAATATGATAGCTGTTTAACTGCATTTTTTGCACGGCTAATAGTTTCGTTTATAAAAAGCTCGTTGCGCTTAATTAAAATTGGTTGCATAATTTTTTTTTTAAAAATTCATTTGGCGAACGATTTCCTCCACTTCTGCCTGTGTAGGTTGGGTTGGTTTATTTTCTTTTGCTTCGGCTTCTGCTTTTTCTGCCTGTGATATTCTTTCCTCTAAAATATCCAAAATGCTTTCTTTTGTGAGCCATTGCGCCGAGCTTCTTAGTTCCTGTACTAATGTTTTGCTTATCATTTTAAAATGTTTCCTCAAAATTACCGCACCACTAAAAGTTTAAAAACTTATAAAAAATAACAATTTGAAATATTATGATTATGTCCGTCAATACTACATAAAACAATAAAAGTTATTCGCCCGAAAACCCGCCGTTGTCAAGCCATTGCAGGAAACGGGCTTTCTGTTTTATTCGCTCATGGCTGCACCGGTAATAGTCCATAAATAATAAAACTAATCTGCCTGCCCGGTAATGGTTAACCCTATCTGCCTGCCAGTAATTATAAAGCCGGGCGGCTCGCTTAATTTGTTCGTTTGTTGGTTTCCGTTTCATGTTAATACATACATTTGATTAAATAATGTTGGTGCGTATTGCTCCAAAATATCGTCCGGCATTTCATTAAACCCTTTTGCCGCCATCTCTGCAAGTATCTTATCACCTTTGTCAAATTGTCGGCTAACCTTCGCCGCCTCCAGGTCACATGCCCAATTCACCAACCGCCAATAATCATTCTCCGGGTTGCGTTCGCAGGGCTGATCCCATTCGGGCGGATAGGCGTTTTCTGTTTCGGTTATTAGTGGTTTGAAATTCCAAACCTTTTCTTTTTGTTGTAGAAATGTGTCAATTAATTGACCGGTTTCCGGTTTCCTGTTTCCAAATTTTACTAAGGGTTTTTTGTATTCGCCTTTTTTGTCCCTGACATCTAAACCAGCGCACTTGCATAAGTAGAAAAAACTATTTAATGTAGCTTGTTTTAAATTTGGCACACTTAGACTTTTAATCGCAGTGTCATATTTTGCCCTCGCCATCTGATAGTCATATTTTGGTGATATGCTGCAAACATTTATGAAATAATCAAACCCACTTTCTCCAAACTCACGGGCAAACGCAAACGCTAAGTTCAGGTATTCGTCATAGGTCGGTACTATGGCTATATTTTTTTTATTTATCTCATTTATCAGCCTTTCAACTTTTGCCCTCGTTGGTTCGGTATTTAGCTCTTTGTATTCATTTGATGTTCCCGTACGCCCAATTTCTATCTTTTTTGGCAGGTCTTTAAAAATGGTTGCGTTATGATTAAAATACGCCTCCGGGTCATAGCTTACAAATCTTGCAGCCGCCACGCTTTTTGGTTTTGCGTCTGCAATGAATGTTGTGCCAAACTCTTTAACAAATATTCCCTGAACTGCATCATAATATAAAGGGTGCGTTTCGGCTGTAGTATCATTTGGTATACGAACAATACAAAATAATCCTGTACCACTTATTGACTTCCCCACATAGGCAACATATTCTTTTTTTGATATTAGCTTTTTTAGTGTTTCCAAATCTTTGACCCCGTCAAGATCAATGCAAACAAAACCTGAATGAGCTCGTAAATTGTTTGCGCTTCGGTAAGAAAAACGACCGCCTACTGTTATCACCGGAACATTAGCAGCCTTCCAATCGTTGCGTTTATTCTTTGGGATAGTCCGGCATTGCTCCGATAATTGCCTGTTTTC
The DNA here is from genome assembly GCA_023957575.1 of Chitinophagaceae bacterium. Classification (GTDB taxonomy): domain Bacteria; phylum Bacteroidota; class Bacteroidia; order Chitinophagales; family Chitinophagaceae; genus Niabella. The sequence goes on from JAMLGU010000002.1 coordinate 456,881, forward strand.
GTCCGATAGTAGGCAATCCAGTAAATTTGCATCTTTTATTAGTTCAGGCTTGTAAACCTTTGGATTTAAAGATATTAGCACATTTAAAACACTTTTTATTTTCATTTTTTTTTTTTAACAGTACACAAGTCGCTTTAAAATCTTCTATTTGGGGGGGGGGTATGTTTTGGGGGGCTGGGGGATAAGGTAGAAAAAAAGAGGCTAAGCGACTGCCAAACTAAAAACCGTCTCCCCGTTACTTCGCTTATTTGTTAATTTCATTCCCTTTATTGAAGCGTAAGTTTTCAAATTTTTGGTAAAACTTCGTTGTGAAAACTCGCTTCCTTCACCGTAATATATTTCTTTAAACTCCTTAAAAAACTCACCTATTTTATAAACTCTCCCCTTTTCAAAAGCTTTATCGCTTACCCATTCGGCGAAGTCGCTGCCACATCGTTGGATTATTTTGTTTTGGTCGACATTCAATCTTTCGTAACTCATTAACCCGTTCCTTAAATAGAGCTGAGTTGCATAAACCATAAGAGAGAAAAATATATTCCAGTCCTTTTCATCCCAGACATCATCTTTAAATAATAAACCGTGTTCAGCTTCAACGGGGTTTAACACGCCTTTTTTTAGTTGGCTCGAATAATAGTCCGAAAACTCAATAACAAATTGCCTGCGGGCATCGCTTGTACCATTGCCGCCTAAAATGCTGTTACAAGTGAACAACATTTTAGGGCTGTCTTCCGGAGAAAGTTTTATTTGCTTTTCGTTTTTCTTTTCAATTGTCCAGCCGTTGGTCAGGCATGAGAAAAACGATTCAAACGGATAGTTAGCTTTCAAATCTTCTATTGCAACAATTTGGGTGCTTTCATTAACCTTTTGATATTTGAAGCGGTCGTTTTCCTGAATAAATTTACCGTCAATTATTACCGTCTCTCTCATTTTCTCAATCGCTTGCAAATAAATTCCTTTCCCTGTCCCACCTTCGGGGTTCTGCAAGTCTGTTAATGTTTCATCGTACAAGATAATTCCACGCCCCAGACTGCTATGATTATAATAATGAAGCAAATATCCTATTGAGCTAAGAATAGCGTTTAAACGGGCTGTATTGCGCCCAGAAACGTTGTTTAAGAATTTCAAATATTGGCAATTATCTATTGTTGGCTCAATATAATCAAAACCCTTTTCTTTTATATGAGATTTCCAGACCGCAACATTTTTTAGGGTGCTATAATCCTGTAGAATGATTTTATCTTTTGTTACGGTTAAAACTCCGTTGGCAAACAAAAAATAAGATTCATTTTTATTGTCCCGGAGTAGTGGAGTATCAAATGATCTCAAAAGTTCCGCAAATCCGGAATTAAAAATTTGTGTGTATTGCCGGGCAAACAGATCCATTATTGCCCCGTGTTCAATTTCTGCTTTTGCGCCGTTATGTTCAATAGTTAACGTTTCAGTATATGACAGTAGAAGGCCATGCACCCGGCTTTTCATTTGTTCCACCGTAACGGGCTGCATTATGGCTTTTTCCACGTGTATAAACTCGTAATCGTTTGAGCCTTTTTTATATCGTTTCCGAAACCCCATTAATGTTAATAGTTTGACGAATGCAGGCAGGTAAAACCCTTTTAATGTTATTCGTCCACTTTTAAAATCAATCTCAAATCTTAAAAAGCCGGATGCGAATTGGCTTGCGTTAATTGCCGTGGATTGGTTAATTAATTCCAGCAATATATTTGTATCTTTGCCGTGCTGGTTTATCTCATTAACGGCGTGTGTATGTGGTGTACTCATGCCGTTTACTATTTAATGTGTGAGGTAATAGCGCGATCTACCACGCGATTGATTTCAAATTGATTTTTTCGTTTGCCTCTAAGCAGCCACGCGTCCACCTCACTTTTTAAGAAACGAAGTTTTTTGCCGTCTTTATGGAATGGCACATCGCTTTTGTTTTGGCTGATCCAACCGTAAACAGTCGGTGGCTTGGGGCTGTCGGGGTGGTAGTCGCAGAATTGTTGCAGGTTCAACCAAACGGGGGTATCTTCCGTTGGTGGCTGATGCCCTTTTAAGGCTTCATCTACTGCACCCCGAATTAGGTTCTTTAATTCGGGTAATGGGATCGGAGTTAAGATTAAATTATCCATATTTCTTTGTTTTTGTTAGCACAAAGAAACATTGATAAAATATTGTAAACCAATCATTTAGGATACCAAACATACTAAAAGTATGCGAAGTATGCGAAAGGTCATAAATAACCCTAACTATCTAATGCAGGTGTATATTTTGGTATTTCGTTGGTATCAATAGGAGCAAAAACATAGTCTTGGTGTGGTGCTTTTTTTACAAGTGTGATACCGATTGAACCAAAACTATTTTTAAAAATATTTACTATTTCCGGATTGGTTATGTTTCTAAATTCAGATTTATAATATCCCTTTAAAAGCATGTTTTTTAAAGCAGAGGCAAAGCCTTCTTTTTGAAGTTTGCCGCCAACATATTTTAATGTTTGAGGGTCAAGTAACTTCCACTTTATGAAAATGTTGATTGCTTTTTGATAGCTATCTTCATTCAGGCAAATTTCCTTGAATGATAAGTTCCTTTTTTCTTTTTTTGGTCGCTCAACTTTAGGTTTTGGCAAATTGTTTTTTTCAGTAGTTTCCTTTAGTTCCCGAATAGCATTTTTTATATCGGAAATATTTTCAGTTACAATATTTTCTAAGGGAAGCACTAATTCGGGTTTATCTGATAATCCTAAAATGTAGTTATTGAAATACAACTTCAACCGCTTATAACTTTCAGTCCTTCCAGCATCGTTGTATTTTTCATTTATCGCATTTTCAATTGTCAAACGCATATTTTCATTATTGCCGAGAATAAAGTTTACGATACTTTGGCGCAATGGTAGGTGATCTATTTGACTAACTATATTCAGAATGCTTTTAGCAGCGTTTTCAGCCTCTGTTTTCAGGCTTACGGGGTCAATGGCAATGGGTTGCAATACATAGTCCTGCAATGCCGAGAATACGCCACCGATAGCCGTTAGTTTCTCCACCATATTAGTTTTAGTCAGGTCGCGGGTATAGTATTTTTTGGGTAACTTATTTTTACTTAATAGCTTAAAATATTCATCGTCAACATCTGATAAGGTTCGCCCGTCTTTCGTCCGCATTTCCTCAACCCTGCCCGGCTTAAAATCGCTTTCCTGCCAGTACTGCAAAGAATATTTATGAATGTCAGCCTTTAGCGGGGCATTGTTAAACTCAATCTCCAGTGCTTCGATACTATCGGCATCCAGTACCGTTTTAAATGGGAAATTTGTTAGTGAAAATTGCCTGTCAAAATCTTTATTCATTGATTGCTCTTTTAGGAATTAATACTTCGCTTGCCTTATGGATTGCTTCTGTTTCAAAACCTGCCAAATACGCCTTAGTTGTGTTCAAATCAGCATGACCTAAGCCTTTGGAAATAAATTCAGCCGATACTCCGCTACGCATTAATATGGTCGCATAACTATGCCGCGCATAGTAGGTTGTTACAGGCTTATTTATACCAAGTTCCTTTGCAATCTGTTTCATGTATTTGTTAATAGTCTTAGTTAATTGCTGGTAAATCTCCCTTTGTCTTTCGGGTGTTAATCCTTTCTTTATATGCGGGAAAACAAAAGCATCTTTGTCTAATGAAAGCACTCCGTATTTTTTGATAAACATCTCCGAAAATTCATTCTTTATTGAAGCCTCGACAAGTTCCTGTTTCTTTTTACTGTTTTTGGTTTTGGAGCGCAAATATTTTATAGTCCCTGACTGCTTATCAACATCTTTCCATTTCAATAAACAAAAATCCTTCACATTTATTCCATTGGTAAGGTAAAGGAATACCCAGTAATCCCTTGCCATTTTCTTTGTAGTTCCTTCAGGTGCATCGTAGTTCATAAACTTTGCAATTTCCTCAATAGCCAAAGCCTTTTTTTTATTGTTGCCGGTTGCGATCTGAAAACCACCCTTTCCGAAGGGATAAAGGCTTTTATCAATTTTAGCAGTATTGAAAACAGCCCTAAGGCTTCGCAAATAAATGCCAACGGTTGTAATGGATTTACCATTCGTTTCTGTCATCCATGTTGTATAATCTTCTAAAAAATCATTTGTTATATCAGCAAACCGTAATATCTCCAGCTTTTGGCATTTCCTGTACTCATTCAGGCTCTTTATTGCACCTTCAAATGTTACCGCCGTTCCTATTCTTTTTGCTTTCCGTAACTTATCAATATAGGCGGTAAAGCCTGCATCAATAGAATCTGCGGCAACTCTATTTTTCAAATACATTTCATTAAAAGCATTGAACGAAAAAACAGGCAGCTTGCGGATACAGGAATCAGCTTTTTCTTTGAATGAATTAAATGCAGCCCTGTAATTATCTTCTATTGTAGTGCGAACCACATTTTTGCCCTTTATCTTATCCAGCGTTATCCGATTAAATTCGTTTTCGGTAAAACTTCGATCTAATACCAAGTCATCGCCAATCTCATTGTCCTCTTTTGCCTCTGATTTGTGGCTGGTAGGATAGTATTTGCTTCTACGATCATGGGTTACACGTAGCTTCACAATATACCCCCCGTTAGAGGTTTTGAAACGCTTATCCAAATAAATATCTGACTTTGCCATACCTGTTATTTTTAACTTGCAAACAACTTGCAAACAAAAGTAATAAAAATACCACTAACAAACAACAAATAACAATAAACAAGATGTTCAGTATTTATAGGTATTACAGGCTAAAATTAGCGTTTTGTACAGTGTTTTTATTTGCTTATTTATGGGATAATTTATGACTACGGATCAAAAGGTTTTAGGTTTGAATCCTAACGGGGTCACAAGGTAAAGTCTCATATAGTTGATTTTCAATCATTTATGTGAGATTTTTTATTTGGGGTAAAATTTAAAATAGCCAAAACAATCAGGTTATTGTAAATAAAATGCATTTAAGGCAATAATCTCCAGAGCCACTTCTGGATCTTTTATTACCCAAAATGGGCTGAAATTTTAAAATTCACCTAACCATTTTCGTTCTTGCTGATTGTGAATAATCTATACCACTTGCATTGGCCAATGCCTCAAAGGATGATTTTTTGATAAACGAAGAATTCCTTTATTATTTTATACGAATATTTTCATCTTTTACCTCAAATCCACTACTTCCACACCCGGATAGTTGGCTTTATTGAAACTGAACTGCGCATCGGACATGGCTACATTTGGCTTTAGACTATTTACGGTATAAACATATTTATTACCGTTTTTTTCCACTACATTGGCGCTGATAATGGAATTGGCGGCTTTGTCAATATATAACAATACTTTGCTGAAGGGTTTGCTTTTATCAGTTGGCAGTAATACCACTTCCTGAACTTTTTTGCCGCCTACGGTTTTTTCTCCCGATAGTGAATAAGCAAAATCTTTGTCGTAAAAATTAGTAAATAGTTTTTGGGGTGTAATGGTCTTTTCCGAATTATTGGCATTGTTTACGGTTACCTCCTTTGCAGATGGGTCGTAATTCCAAACGGTTTTGCCATCGCTGATGATTTTATTATTTCCAAAGGCAATATTGTACCTGCTGCCTTTCATGTTGATTGTGCCTTTTTTTTGCGAAAGTGTTTTACCGGCGCTGTTCTGTATCTGATAGCTGAAATTGGCCAAAACCGTAGAATAGGATTTAAACTTATTGCTCACTGCATCCAACAGCGCTTTGGCTTTGGGGTCTTTTTGTTGCGAAAATGCTAAAAAACTCATCATTAATAATAAACCACTCAGGTAAAATCTCTTCATTTTTATCAATTTAATTTACAAAATTCAGTTAATAGACGCTAATAATCTGTTTTTGTTGCGCTACTTAACAATTATTAACATAAGATTCTTAACTTATCATATCAAGATGTTGCTGTAGTTCGACCTCGGTTTTTATGAGTACTTCCCTTGCCTTGCTACCCTGATTAGGCCCCACAATGCCGGCTGCTTCTAACTGATCCATCAACCTGCCGGCGCGATTGTAACCTAACTTCATACGTCTTTGAAGCAATGAAGTAGAGCCAATTTGATTGGCTACAATCAGTCGTGCTGCTTCTTCAAAGAGTTGGTCTCTGTCGCCCAAATCGTAGTCGCCGTTTTCTAATTCTTTTTCATCTACATACTCGGGAAGCAGGAAAGGCTGCGGATAACCTTCCTGAAAACCAATGAATTCCACAACCTTATCTATTTCCGGCGTATCCACAAAGGCGCATTGCAGTCTTACTAATTCGCCACTCAGGCTGATGAGCATATCGCCTTTACCAATCAGTTGCTCGGCGCCGCCTGCATCCAATATGGTTCGGCTATCAATTTTACTGCTCACTTTAAAAGCTACCCTCACAGGGAAGTTTGCTTTGATGATACCTGTAATTATGTTCACAGACGGCCTTTGGGTGGCAATTACTAAGTGAATCCCCACCGCCCTGGCTAACTGTGCAAGCCTTGCAATAGGCATTTCCACTTCTTTTCCGGCGGTCATAATCAGGTCGGCAAACTCATCAATTACCAAAACGATGAAAGGCAGGAACTGGTGTCCCTTTTCGGGATTCAGTTTGCGGGAAATAAATTTGTTGTTGTATTCTTTTATATTTCGGCAACCAGCCTCTTTAAGCAGGTCGTAGCGATTGTCCATTTCAATACATAGTGCATTGAGTGTGTTGATTACCTTTTTAGTATCGGTAATAATGGCGTCTTCCTCGTTTGGTAGTTTTGCTAAGAAATGATTAGAAATATGACTGTAAATACTCAGTTCCACCTTTTTGGGGTCCACCAAAACGAATTTCAACTGTGAGGGATGTTTTTTATACAGTAGCGAAACTAAGATGGCATTAATGCCCACCGACTTACCTTGCCCCGTAGCTCCGGCCATTAACAGGTGCGGCATGGTAGCCAGGTCAACAATAAAGTTTTCGTTATCAATTTTTTTGCCCAAAGCAATAGGGAGCGAAAAGCTGGTATTTTTAAATTTTTCTGATGAAAGCATTGATTTCATGCTCACGATGGTCTTTTTGGCATTGGGCACTTCTATACCCACCGTGCCCCTGCCCGGAATAGGGGCAATGATTCTGATACCTAATGCAGACAGGCTCAACGCAATATCATCTTCAAGATTCTTGATGCGCGATATGCGCACACCGGCAGCAGGCACTATTTCATAAAGTGTAACAGTAGGTCCGATGGTGGCGCTTATTTTTTGAATCTGAATGTCATAATTAAGTAAAGTGTTGATTATTTGGTTTTTATTTTCTTCTAATTCAGCCGGGTCTTGTTGAATATTTTGGTTGCCATAACTTTCAAGCAAGTCGGTTTCAGGATATTTATAATTTCTCAGGTCGAGTGTAGGTTCATAAGGCTTCATTTTTTCGGTATGGGCTGCCGCTGCCTGTTCCTGCTCGTAAGTGGTGATGGGTGCCGAGTTTATTTCTAATTTTATGGAATCGCTTCCGGATTTTGACTGGCCGGATGTTTTTCCGGGCATTGGTTGTTGTCCTTCGGCTTTGTTTTTGAGCGATATTTCATCGTTGCTGCTTTCTTTTTCGCTTTGAGATTGAAGTGAAGGTTTTAATACAGAAATGTTTTCAAATCCCTTTTCTTCTTGCTTTTGGGGCAGTTCTTCCTGTTTTTCTACGAGTGTAAAATTGTATCCCGGCTTTTCGGCCCCTGTGTCAATAATCAGCTTAGCAGCCTCATTGTCATTTGATTTTGGTTCCGGAGTTGCCGGTTTTTCCTCTACTTTGGTCGGCTCGGTTGCAATGGGTACTTCTTCGGATTCATCCTCCTTAACTGTCAGTGGTTGGGGTATAAATTTCTTTGGAAAACTAAATGCAGGGTTAAATTGCCAGATCAGGTAAGCAATGACAATCAGCCCCAAAACTGCTGCTGTTCCAATTGCCCCCAACGAGTTTTGCAACCAGTTGTTAATTACATTTCCGACACCACCTCCCCAGCTAAACTCTTGATTATGAAGTAAGAACGAAAGTATAGTGGATACGGTTAACATTCCGAGAGTTACGTATTTGAGGTTGCGCCAAACCGAAAAAATATTTTTGTTCCATAGCAGATTTATGCCCACTACAAAAAAGAATGTACAAATAAGAATAGAAGCGACGCCAAATAATTTATAAATAAAAAGATGTGAGGTCAAAGCGCCCAGTTTGCCCATCAAATTAGCTACTGGAGTATCATAGTCCCAAAGTATTTCGGCGCCACGGGATGCCTGCGTAAAATCCTGCCTCCAGTTGAAAAAATAGGATACAAATGAAATGAGTAAAAACAGAGAAACCAGAACAAAAACAGTTCCGGTTATTTTAAGTGTTCGTTCGTCTTTTGCCAACTCTTTAAGTTTTACGGATTCTTCTTTTTCAGATTTCAGCCTTGCCGAATTCCTGCTCCTGTCTGTTGATCCTGTGTTCGTCTTTTTTTTCTTATTAGCCATAAAGGGCAAAGATAATTAGTTTTAATAATTGTGATTTATGTTTTAATGGCTGTGGTCAAAGCAAAAATTCTTCCATATTATCGGGATGGATGACTGTGATTTTGCTTCCGGGGTAGGCCTCCAGAAAACGATTCATTTTTTTTACGGACGCATTAGGATTCCATTTGAACTCAAATCCATCAATTTGACCGTCTTTTTCTTCAATATAATCAATTTCTTTTTGCTCTTTTGTACGCCAAAACCATTTATTCCGCCATAAGCCATCATATTCTGCCTTTTTTTGCCTTTCTGAAATAATGAAATTTTCCCATAGAGAGCCTATATCCTGTCTTAGCTCTGCTAACGAAAAATCAGCAATCAGTGCATTTCTAATTCCATTGTCGTAAAAATAAATCTTCCTGCTGTTTTTCAATTCATTTCGAAGGTTTCGGCTAAATGAACCTAACCTGAAAATAATATAACATTGCTCCAATAACGTAATATATTTTTCTACCGTTTTACCATCCAGACCACAAATTTGCCCCAACTCGTTATAGGATACCTGCGAACCAATTTGGAAGGCCAATGCCTGAAGCAATTTTACTATTTTATCAGGCTTTTTTATCTGCTCCCACATTAAAATGTCCTTATATAAATAGCTGTCTGACAGGTGTTTAAGTATTTCTTTTTCATTCCCTGCATTATTTACCACATCAGGATAGTAGCCAAATACCAGGCGATGAGGAAGCAACCGTTTTTCTTCCAGTAAACCATGATGTGCCACCATTTCGCCGTATGATAATGGGTATAAATGATATTCCCACTTACGACCGGTAAGAGGTTCATTTATTTTATTAGCCAGGTCAAATGAAGAACTACCTGAAACAATCAACTGAATGTCGGATATATGGTCAGTAATCAGTTTCAATTTTATGCCGATATCTGAGATTCTTTGAGCTTCGTCAAGCACCACAATCCGGTGATTCCCAAATATGGATTTAAGTCGGGAAGAGGAGGCGTTTTCAAATAGTTTGGCCACATCTGTTTCATCGCCATTTAGCCATAATATATCCTTTTTGTCGCTTAAAGCGTTCTTTATCAATGTTGTTTTACCCACTTGTCTGGCGCCCATTATAATGATCGCTTTGCCTTTTCCCAACTTATTTTTTAAAGTTGCCTCCAGAAACCGTTTAATCATGTCCTGTATTTTTCACAAAATACAACTTTTTAGGAATATAATCCTAATATTTTATAACCTTTTAGGAATGTAATCCATAAAAGTTTAAACTTTTTCGGAATTGATTCCGTAAAAGTTATAGATTTTTCAGAATTGACTATATTTTTGATTTAAGAAAAGCTAAAAAAAGGAAGAGCCACCCGCCTATAAAACTCAAACCTCCGATAGGTGTGATGATTCCTACACCACCCAGACCCACCTGTCCGGTAGCTTTGAGTAAAGACAAAGCGTAAAGGGAACCGCTAAAGAGGATGATTCCGGTAATAAAAAGCTTTCCGGCCCAACTCATTAGTGATGATGATGCTTTTTCGAACAATATACCGGTAAAAATCAATGCAAAAGCATGATACATTTGATATTGTGCCCCCGTTTGAAATGTGGCCACTGAATCCGGCGAAATTTCTTTGAGTTTGTGTGCGGCAAAAGCGCCTAAAATGACACCCAATCCACCCAAAACAGTTCCTGTGGTTAAAAATGTTTTATTCATTCGTTAATGTTTTTATTATCTCATCAATGGTTGTTTCCTTTTGATCTAATTTTAATTTGGCACGCTCATAAAAAATTCGCCGGTCTGCCGATTTTTTCAGGATGTATGCTTTCAATTGGTCATCTGTCAGATCTCTTAGCAGGGGGCGCTTGTTCTTTCCTGCCCTTAGTCTGCCCAGAAGAACGTCGTAAGGCGTATCTATCCACAGTGTTATTCCATTTTGGTTCATGTAATCAATATTATTGAAAAAGCAGGGCGCTCCTCCACCGCACGACAAAACCATAGCCTCCTTGGCTTCTGTTACCTCATGCAGTAAATCCCTTTCCACTGTTCTGAAATATTCCTCGCCTTCCAGATCAAAAATTTCAGGAATTGTTTTTTGCTCATTAGACTCAATCAGGTCATCTAAGTCGAAAAAAGGAATATTCAGTTTTTTACTCAATATTTTGCCTGTGTGCGTTTTGCCCGCCCCCATAAAACCAATAAGATAAATACGCATTTTCTCTATGCTTCGTTTTACTGTTCAAACTAAATAAATACCAAAAGGGGATAAAAATACAATAAATCCTTACACTAAAAAATGTTAGTCATTATTGTCAAGATCAATGCATTTAAGAAAATAATCTTTGGGGAAATCAAACACCGGTGGCGTGTTTTTGTGAAACAATCCGAAAACGGTGCTGCCCGACCCGCTCATGAGGGCAAACTCGGCTCCTGCTTTGTACAATTCATTCTTAATTTTTTCAATTGGAGGATATGCTTTAAATACTGTTTTTTCAAAATCGTTTCCAATACTGTTATTCCATAGCGATACCGGTAGCTGAATAAGTTCTTTAAGCGACAGGGTAGGCGCTTCAGGCTTAATTTGTGCAAATGCCCAAGGTGTGGAGATGTGGATACCCGGATTGACAACCACAATTTTATATGCAGATAAATCAATTTTCAAAGGTTCTAATATTTCGCCCCTGCCTGCCGCATAGCATGGCCCGTTGATGATGAAAAAAGGACAATCGCTGCCTAATTGTAAAGCGTATTGAATCAATTCGTTTTCGGTAAGCCCGAGGTTGAATTTTTTGTTCAATGAGCTTAGGGCAAATGCTCCGTTGGCGCTTCCTGCGCCCAAGCCTGCGCCCACAGGAATATTTTTTAACAGGTAAAAATGAACCGGTGTTATTTTGCTGAAATCTTTTTTCAGCAGATGGTAGGCTTTCAACACAATATTGTCCTGTTGGTTGCCCGGAATAGGCAAACCCAGGGCGGTAATTTGCGTTTCATCTGCATCTATCAGCTCCAATACATCAAAGAGCGGGAGTGGAAAAAAAACGGTTTCCAGATTGTGAAACCCATCTTTGCGCTTGCTCACAATCTTCAGGCCGATATTTATTTTACAGTCAGAAAAAACTACCAAGAAAAATATTTATGGAATTATGTGTTTATTTATTGGGTAAAATGAATGATTTATAACCATTATTAAAAAATACTTATTTAAATGCTACTTTTTACGACTGTTTATTTCATCGCGTATGGCAATGGCTTTTATATAATCCTCATTCTCAAGCACTTCATTCAGCATGGCATTTAGTTCGTCTATGCTCATATTTTTGAGGTTGGTGGTTGAGTCATCCGAACGGGCGCTGCCAATAGCTTCTTCTTTGGCAGATATTTGCTTATCTTTTTTATCATCCATGATGATGCCTGCGGTTTCCAATATATTTTCATAGGTATAAACCGGGCAGCCAAATCTTACGGCTAAAGCCAATGCATCTGAAGTGCGGCTGTCAATTTCGATGGTGTCATTGGAAGAAGAACAAATCAGTTTGCTAAAAAAGATGCCTTCCTGCAGGTCAGAAATTATGATTTCGTGCAACTCAATACCAAAAGCAACCATGAAATTCTTCATCAAATCATGCGTAAGCGGGCGGCTGGGATTCATTTTTTCCAATGCTACGGCAATCGCCTGAGCTTCAAAACCGCCAATGACGATAGGAAGTCTGCGTTGACCATTCATCTCACCCAATACAACGGCATAAGAATGGGTTTGGGTAATACTGTGCGATAGCGCCACAATTTCTAATTCAATCTTCTTCATAATGAGGTACGAAACTAATAAAATAAATGCAAAAGCGGATGTAAAAGTAATAGGTATTATTGGGAAGTATTCTGTTTTATTTATTTTTACCGCCTAATGAAGTATTTAATTGCAGGTTTAGGTAATATTGGCAACGAATATGCACACACAAGGCATAATATTGGTTTTGATGTGGTGGCAGCCTTTGTGCAGAAACACGGCGGCACTTTTAGATCGGATAGATTAGCTTATGTGGCCGATGTTAAATACCGGGGCAGATTGTTTGTTTGTATTTGCCCCACTACCTATATGAACCTGAGCGGTAAGGCCGTCAAATACTGGTTGGAAAAAGAAAAAATTGCGCTTGAAAAAAGTATGGTTGTTTTAGATGAAATTTCACTACCTTTAAGTAAATTGCGCATAAATCCCGGTGGAAGCGACGGTGGTCATAACGGATTGCGAAGCATTCAGGAATTGCTGCAAACAACAAATCATCCGAGACTGAGGTTTGGCGTCGGAAATGTTTTTCCCAAGGGTATGCAGTCGGAATATGTATTGGGTAAATGGAACAAAGAGGAGGAGGCGCTCGTGAAGCTGAAAATTGAAAAAGCTGTGGAAGGGATTGAAATATTTGCTTTCCAGGGAATAAATGCCGCTATGAATGAAATAAACAGTAAAGAGTATTCATTGTAATAAATTATAGGTATTGCTCATAATATTATAAATAAAATTATGAGGAATACAATATCTGCGGTGTTTGTTTGAAAACCGCATCAAAAATAAATAGTTTACAGATGAAAATTTTTTGTATTGGTAGAAATTATGCTGCTCATGCCAAGGAACTTGGAAACGAGGTTCAGGAAGATCCTGTTGTTTTTATCAAGCCTAAAAGTGCATTACAGAGGCCGCACATTCCATTTTATTATCCCGAATTTACCAATGAATTGCATTATGAAGCGGAATTAGTAATCAGGGTTTCTAAAAATGGCAGGTATATTAATAAGCGATATGCCTATCAGTACTATGATGCCATAACGCTGGGGATAGATTTTACCGCTCGCGACATTCAAAGAGAATTGACCAAAAACGGACTTCCCTGGGAAAAAGCAAAAGCCTGGGACAACTCTGCAGCTATTGGAAAGTGGTTGCCAATAAAGAACTTTGAAAACCGAAAAAATATAAATTTTGGCCTGTATAAAAATGGCGAATTAGTGCAGCATAGCAATTCGGGTAAAATGATACACAGTTTTGAAACGATTTTGACCAATATTTCAAAATATTTTACGCTCAATATTGGCGATATCATCTTTACCGGAACCCCCGAAGGCGTAGGCGAACTGGTTATCAGCGATATGCTTGAAGGGATTATCGAAGACGAAATAGTGCTAAACCTTACAGTTGAATAATTTTCTGCCAATAATTAGGATGAAATATGTTAAATTTGCAACATAGTTTCAAATATTGGAGGTAGCTAAAAATATACGACTTTTTTCCGGCTGGATTTTGATAGTGGCTTTTCTTATTGTCGCTACTCCCAAATCTCTGTTGCACAATATATTTTCAAACCACACCGACCACTCATTTCAAGCAAAAGATACTATTGGTGGAGAGAGTGTGAGCGCTTATCATTACAACTGCGGATTTGTAAATGATTATATATTCAATCCCTTTTTATCCAATTTAGCATTAGTCGAATCGAAGAATATTTATTTCCAAAAGCAAATAATACCGGTATTATCCTGCCCATTTATTTGTAATTTTCTATCTTCTTACAAACTCAGAGGCCCACCTGTTTTTTCCTGATATTTTTTGGTTAATCATTTTTTCAACTTTTTAAAGTTAAAATAATCAGGTATGAAAATATTACGCCTTTCGTATTATATAGTATTTGTCTTTGTTTCTTTAAGTTCTTTTGCCAACGTCGATTTGAACAACTCATTATCGGGCAGGGTTTTGGATTATCAAACCCACAAGCCTTTGATTAATGCAAACCTTTACATTGCCGATTTGAGACTTTGGGCAATAACCGATGGCGAAGGAAAATACAAATTTGACAATCTTCCCTCTGGCAACTTTACAGTGGAGGTGTCTTTTATTGGCTACAAATCTTATGTGGAGCTGGTAAAAATTGGCAGCAATACCCTAAAGGATTTTTACCTGCAAAGTTCAGTTGTCGAAATAGAAAACGTTATTATTACCGGCGTTTCTTCTGCCACACAAATTAAGCGTTCTCCCTTGCAGGTATCTGTTATATCGCGCCAAGAGATAGAGAAATCGGCAGGCAGCAATCTGTTGGATGCTTTGTCAAAAACAGCAGGTTTTTCGGCGGTTACCACAGGGCCAGCCATTGCCAAGCCCTTTATCAGAGGTTTGGGGTACAACAGGGTGGTGAGTATCAATGACGGCATCAGGCAGGAGGGGCAGCAGTGGGGCGATGAGCACGGATTGGAAGTGGACGAGTACAGTGCACAGAAAATAGAATTATTGCGTGGCCCGGCTTCGTTGATGTTTGGAAGTGATGCTATTGGCGGCGTTCTTAATATTTTGACCAATGTACCCATTCCCAATAATTTGATTAGGGCTAATTTGTCGGGTACATTTAATACCAATAACAATCTGTTAGGATCTTATGCTAACATAGCCGGAAATCTTAATGGCATCAACTGGAATCTTTATGGAAGCCAAAAGGAGGCAGGCGATTATAAAAACAAATTTGACGGCAAAGTGTTAAACAGCCGCTTTAATGAAATGAATTATGGCGGATATGTTGGTATAAACAAAAACTGGGGCTTCAGCCATTTTATTTTTTCGGCCTTTAACCAGAAATTAGGAATGATAGAAGGTGAGCGAAATGAAAAGGGCGAATTCGTTTTGGATGGATATGCTTCCGGCAATCCATTGATGACAAGTAAAACGCCACTGGTACCCAATCAAAAAGTAAATCATTTGAAACTGGCGTTGGATAACTCGTTTTCTTTCGGCAACAGCAGCAGGTTGACGGCATTGCTGGGTTTTCAGCAAAATGGCAGGCAGGAATTTGGTGAAATAGCTACTCCGGATGAGCCGGAGATATATTTGAAATTAAATACCATTAATTATAATATTATTTATCATCCTGCAACAAACAGCGGTTGGAAAACAAGTTTTGGAATTAACGGTATGAGTCAGCGCAATAGCAACAAGGCAGAGGAGGCGATTATTCCCGATTATCATGTCTTTGATTTTGGTGTTTTTGGTTATGGAAGTAAAAATATTAAAAGCAAAACCACCCTGAGTGGCGGTTTGCGGTTTGATATCAGAAATCTGAAAACTAAAGAAATGGGTGATGAGGATGAAATTAAATTTGAATCGCTTAAAAGGGAGTTTTCAAATGTTTCGGGTAGTTTGGGCATCAGCCATGAAATTAACGAAATCTTTTCGGTGAAGGCAAATATCAGTCGCGGCTTTAGGGCGCCAAATGTATCAGAGCTTTCTGCACACGGAAAGCATGAAGGCACTTATAGGTATGAATTAGGAAATAAAAACCTGAAAATTGAAACCTCCTTTTCTGTTGACGGCAGTGTGCAGGTAGAAACCAAACACCTTAGCCTGAGCATTGCTCCTTTTTTTAACAGGATAAATAATTATATCTATTACGAAAAGATACTGAATAATGCAGGAGCTGATTCATTAATCGCACAAACACCGGTTTACAGATTTACTCAACAATCAGCAGAAATGTGGGGGTTGGATGTAAATTTCGATCTTCATCCCCATCCACTGGACTGGCTGCATTTTGAAAATACCCTGAGCTATCTGAGAGGAAGATTTACAAAGGAAGTGGGAGGCTCCCGAAATATGCCTTTAATTGCACCATTGCGATTGTTGACGGCATTAAGGGCAGAGTTTTCTGATGGATTAAAATTCATTAAAAATTTTTACATTAAATTAGAAATGGATAATGTGGCGGCTCAAAACCATTTTTTTGCAGGGTACAATACCGAGACTGCTACTCCGGGCTACACACTGTTTAATTCGGGCTTGGGAGGAGATGTGGCAGTGAAAGGAAGGAAAACAGCCTCATTGTTTTTGTCGGTAAACAATATTACAAATCTGGCATACCAAAATCATCTGAGTCGGTTGAAATATTTGGATGAAAACCCGTTGACAAAACGACCGGGCGTTTTTAATATGGGAAGAAATTTTTCAGTGCGCATGATGATACCTCTGGAATGGAAAGTGAAAAATAGTTGAAAATTTAACTGTTAGTTTTTGGATAAATTTCAAACTCTGCTTATCTTGTTGCTGATATACAATAAAATGAGTGAAAATAGTTTTATAAAAAAAATCCGAAGCCCTTTCTGGTTCCGGATTTTTTTATTGAATAAACTGCCTTCTGCATTTTTTTCGGGGCTGAGAATCAAAGAAATTACCACCCGGAAATGCTCAGTGTCGGTTCCCTACAAATGGTTTACCAAAAACCCTTTTCGTTCCACCTATTTTGCAAGTCTGGCAATGGCTGCCGAGTTGAGCACCGGCGCTCTGGCAATGAGTAAAGTGTTTGGCTTAAACCCACCGGTGAGTATGCTGGTAACTAAGTTAGAAGCCACTTATTATAAAAAGGCAGCGAATGTGACAGTTTTTACCTGCTGTGATGGAGAAAAATTTGATGAGGCCATAAATAAATCCATTCAAACCGGAGAGGGAATTGAACTTAAAGCTGCTTCAATAGGTTTTAATAAGGGAGGAGAAAAGGTAGCTGAGTTCTTTATCACCTGGTCTTTCAAGAAAAAACAACGTTGATTATTTTTTAATACTTAAAACATTAATATATGAAAATAGCATTTCATGGCGCTGCCCAAACAGTTACGGGTTCCAAACATTTACTCACCCTAAAAAGCGGTAAGAAAGTATTATTGGATTGCGGTATGTACCAGGGGCTTGGCGACCAGACGGATATATTGAACCGCGATTTTGGTTTTATAAGCAGTGAAATTGATGCTTTAGTATTGTCGCATGCACATATTGACCATTCAGGTTTAATACCAAAATTAGTGAAAGAAGGTTTTGCCGGAAAAATATTTTGCACCGATGCCACTAAGGAGCTTGCATCCATATTGCTTGTAGATAGCGCTGAAATTCAGGAGGAAGATGCCCGGTTTCTGAGCAAAAAGAATATCAAAAATAGAAATTCAGCGCTTTCTGAACCGCTTTATGATTTGGACGATGCTAAATTGAGTTTTTCCTTTTTTGAGTCCAGAAAATATGGAGAATGGTTTGAAGTAGTTGAAGATGTGCAGTGTATGTTTACAGATGCAGGGCACATTATCGGCAGCCAATGTGTGCATTTGAAAGTGAAAGAAGATGGAAAAGAAACCAGAATTACCTTTAGTGGTGATGTGGGCCGATATCGGGATGTGATACTACGCTCGCCGGAGGTATTTCCACAGGCAGATTATATTATTATGGAATCCACCTATGGAAACAAATTGCATGATAATGTAAGTTCCTCGCCCGATCAGCTTTTAGACTGGATTAATAAAACATGTATTGAGAATAAAGGAAAGCTCATTATGCCGGCATTTAGCGTAGGCCGCACACAGGAAATACTGTATTCACTAAATCAACTGGAATTAGAAAGACGACTGCCAAAAATACCTTATTATGTAGATAGTCCGCTAAGTATAAAAGCCACAGAACTGCTCAAACGCTACCCACAATACTTCAACAGACGGGTGCAGAATGTGATTAAAGGTGATGAAGACCCATTTTCTTTTACCGGACTAAACTATATAAAATCGGTTGATGATTCAAAGATGCTAAACTATCAGAATGGTCCGTTGGTGATTATATCGGCAAGTGGAATGGCCGATGCAGGCAGGGTGAAGCACCATATCAGTAACAGCATTGAAAACTCACGAAATGCAATACTGATGACCGGTTTTTGTGAACCTTATTCATTGGGTGGCCGATTGCTGGCAGGCGCCAAAGAAGTTGGTATTTTTGGTATTGAACACCAGGTAAATGCCACCATTGGACAAATAAAAAGCATGAGCGCCCATGGTGATTACGAAGACCTTTGCCAATGGCTGGCATGCCAGAATCCAAGGGAGGTGAAGCAGCTGTTTCTGGTGCACGGCGAACCCGATGTGCAGTTTGATTTCAGAGAACGATTGATTAAAAAAGGATTTTTGGATGTGCAGGTACCAAAGAGACATTTTGAAATCGGTCTTACCTAAAATCGAAAAAAATATTAGATTTTTAGCTTTCTTCTTTTGGCTTTTATCTATTTAACCTGAGTAATTACTTCAGGCAGTATTTCTCATGGTTTGTGCAATAATTTTCATTGCTAAAAAATATTGCTTTATTTTAAAATATTCTTCACAATTTATTTAGAAAACCAACGGAATTTATTTAATGTTTGTTCGTCTAAAGTATAAAAGCAAACATTATGAAAAAGTTATTTACACTGTTGGGTTTATCTGCAATCATTATGATTATTTTGACTGGTTGTGGTCCTGCAGCACATATAGAAACCAGCCGCAATGCAAACTTTAGTCAATATCGCACTTTTGCATGGGCTCAAAAAAATGAGCGCAGCACACGGTCTGATATTACCGAACAAAGAATAAAAGATGCCATCGGTTATCAGTTGGCTAAAACTAAAGGATGGAGGGAGGTTAGGCATAATCCTGATATCATCCTGAGCTATGATGTATTAGTGGAGAGGAGTTCCCGTTTGCAGTCTGACCCTGTTTATTCATGGGGCGGTTTCAGAACCTTCTATAATCCGTATGCCCGAAGGTTTTACAATGTGTATTATCCTTCAAGGTTAATGGGGTTTGACAACTATTCTGTCCCTACCAAAGAAGGAACCATCACCATCACAATGGTTGATACTAAAAATGATGAAGCTGTTTTGCAGGCTTGGGCTACAGACGAAGTAGATGGCAGAAAGCTGAATGGCAAAGAAGTGGACAGAATTGTAAATGCCATCTTCAAAAAGTGGGACAACCAAATGAGGGTGGGCAATCCTTACGACGAAAAGTATTATAGCAACCGTTAAGACGCAGGTTCAAGATATTAGGGATAGTAGTTTGGTTTGGTAGTTATAATAAAGCCTCCGTTACAATGTGGTAGCGGGGGTTTTTACTTGTCAAAAATCCGAGTTATTATCGTATTAATCAATCAGTTTTAGGCAAGAGAAAAGACGCAAATATGGTATGTTTCTATAATCCAATAAGTAAATCCATTCCAGTTAGTGTCATACTAATCAAGACATTCCACAACCTTTTACCGATAATCACCGGTCATTCAATGATGCAATCTACCAATTTTTTGTTTAATCCATATAACCCTGATCTGCAAAACTAAGGTATCCGCTTTCGCTTACGATAATATGGTCTATCACATTCATTTCCATGATTTTTGCGGCCTGTCTTAATTTATCGGTGATCTTTTTATCCTGCTCACTGGGATTAGGGTTTCCGGAAGGATGATTATGAAAAAGCACAAGGTTGACAGCTGTTTTTTCAAGTGCTTTTTTTAATATAATTCTTGTATCTACTATAGTTGAAGCAATGCCGCCTTCGCTAAGAATTTCGATGCCAAGAATTTTGTTTCTTATGTTCATGTACACCACTCCAAACAACTCTCTGTCCATATCCCTGTATCGCTCCTGCAGATACCCCCCAATATCTTTCGAATTGGTCAGGAACTTTTTATTTAAAATATTTCCGGCCTGCCGCCTGCGACCGAGTTCCAATGCAGCAGCGATGGTAATCGCTTTGGCCTCGCCAATGCCCTTCACCTTGGTCAAATCTTTAATACTTAGTTTTCCTAATTCGTTCAGGTCGTTATCGCTGAGTTGCAAAACTTCCTTTGCCAGGTCAACAGCCGATTTTTTGGGTGTCCCATTATGAATTAATATTGCCAGTAGTTCCGAGTCGGATAAATTTTCGGCGCCCAAAGAAATCATTTTCTCACGAGGTCTGTCATCTTTTGCCCATTGTTTAATTGTGTTCTTTGCATCCATTTGCACAAAATACAAAAGTTCCTGAAAATTTGTGTTTCGCTTTTTTTTCTGAGATTGTTTCTGTGGAACAGCAGATTAGTGGCATTTGCCAAAAAATTGAAATATGAAACAGCGCCGATTGCTTTTACAAACTCATCTTTTCCTTGAACTTTACCGTTTGCCTACGACTGACTTCGATTTTATCGCCATTTTTCAATTCCAACAAAAGACCGTTGTTGAAATAAGACTCTACTTTTTCTACCATGCGGAGGTTTACAATATTCTTGCGGTTGGTTCTAAAAAATACTTTAGGATCCAGTCTTTCCTCTAAGGCATTTAATGATTTCAAAATCAAAGGCTTATTATTTCCAAAATGTACTTTGGCATAATTGCCTACGCTTTCAAACAGTCTGATTTCACTCAGCTTTATAAACCAGCAACGATCGCCGTCTTTTACAAACACCAAGCTATTTTCTGTCAAAATATCTTTGTCAATATTATCGGCGCTTTTTTCTTCTTTATAGTCAGGTATATTCAGTTTTTTTATTGCTTCTTCCAGTCTTTTTTTGTCGATGGGCTTTAGCAGATAATCCAATGCGTTTACCTCAAATGCCTTGAATGCATACTCATCATAAGCGGTGGTAAAAATTACGACAGGAACAGTTTCCAGTTCGGCAAGCATATCAAAGCCCGTTTTCCCGGGCATTTGAATATCCAAAAAAATCAGATCGGGTTGGTGGTGATTTATTTTTTCAATGGCAGTGGCTGCGTTTCCGGCTTCGTCAATAATTTCAATTTCCGGGAAATCTTGTAATAATTTTTTCAGCTCGGTTCTGGCCAGCCTTTCGTCATCAATAATTATTGTTCGAATGGTTATCATAACTCATTTTTAATTTATCCGAATAGTAACTTTTGCCTGTACAGTGTCGGCATCGAGTTGCTTTATGGCAAAACATCCTTTTTCACCATATATCAAATTTAGCCTTTCGTTTGTACTTTTTACACCGAACCCGTCATTTTTGCCATTTCCGTTAAGGCGCCCTGTATTCAACACCAGTAACTCCAGAGAAGTTTTTTTTATTTGGGCTGAAATTTTGATAGTACCTCCATTTACTTCCTGGCTGATGCCATGTTTGATGGCGTTTTCCACCATTGATTGAACCATCATGGGAGGAATAGGAAGTGGTAATGTGTCTTTATCTATTTCAAAAACCACCTTTAAGCGGTCTTCAAACCGAATGTACTCCAGCGCCAGATAATCTTCTACAATTTTTATTTCCTGGTTCAAGGGAACAGTTTGGGTTTTATGCATATTGATGCTGCTGCGCAAAATATTGCTAAGTTCGGTAATAGCATCTCTGGCCCTATCGGGATTTTCGTTTACCAAGGCACGAATACTGTTTAGCGCATTAAAAATAAAATGTGGGTTGATATTGGATTTGATGGTGTTGAGTTCCAGTTCTTTCACTAATGATTTTAACTGTAGGGTTTGAATACGTTCTTGCTGTGCATAGGTGATATAGTGATAAATTAAATAAAAGGAATTCCAGCTCAGGATATACATCATCCACGACAAAGTATTCATTAGCAATATTGATAAAAAACTTTTGCTTTTCATCAGCTCCAATTCTCTGGCAGAATTGAGGTGAAGTGTTCTAAAAGCAATCTGTTCTGCATATCCGCAAATAAACGCCGTGAAAATACTCAAAAGGATAAAATAGAGTATCTGCCGTTGTATTTTTACTGATAAAAGCCTGAATTTCAAAATAAACATTCGCATCAGATGGGTAAGCAAAACTCCGATTGCTACATACACAAAGGCTCTAAGCAAAAGAAATTCCTGGTCTGCCGGTTTTGAAAATTTTCCATAAAACCATGCAAAAAATATATGCATGGTAAGAAATGCCGACCAGCCAACCAGTTGAAAAATCCAATATCTTTTGTTTCCCAGTAACATTTTACAAAGCTAAAAAATCTTTCTGCACACAAATAAGTAAAATTATTAATGGTAAAAAAGGATTGATAAAAGGAAATTCTTTTCAATATTGCAAATACCAGTATAGACATTGGGATTTTCCCAACTTGTAAAATTTTTTAATTTATCTTATTTTTGTACTTTTATTTATTGATTAATTCGTAATTAATGACCATTCAACCCGGGCCGCTTCTTCAAACTGTTAATTCTCCAGAGGATTTAAAAAAAATTCCTTTGGAAAAATTGCATATATTTTGCGATGAACTGAGACAGTATATTATAGATGTGGTGAGTGTGCATGGAGGTCATTTTGCCGCCAGCCTGGGTGTGGTAGAGCTTACGGCTGCATTACATTATGTGTATAATACGCCTTATGACTTATTGGTTTGGGATGTGGGGCACCAGGCTTATGGCCATAAAATAATTACAGGTCGCAGAGATAGGTTTGAAACTAACCGAAAGTATAAGGGCATTAGCGGATTTCCCAAAATAGCTGAAAGCGAATACGATACATTTGGCGTTGGTCATTCTTCTACCTCCATTTCTGCTGCTTTGGGTATGGCTTTGGCTGCCAAATACAAAAAAGAAGTTGAAAGAAAAGTAGTGGCTGTTATCGGCGATGGCTCCATGACGGCCGGAATGGCATTTGAAGGCTTGAATCATGCCGGAGTGTCCAATGCGGACGTGTTGATTATATTGAATGATAATGGCATCAGCATTGATGAAAATACAGGGGCATTAAAAGAATATTTGACAGATATTGCCATTTCACCCACCTACAATAAATTTAAAGACGATGTATGGAATCTGGTAGGAAAACTACCTGTGGGGAAAAACTTTACGCGTGCGATGGCGCATAAGCTCATTGAGGGGCTGAAGAGTATGATGAGCAGTCATGCCAATTTGTTCGAATCTTTAAAACTGAGGTATTTTGGCCCCATTGATGGTCATAATATCAGCAAACTGGTGGATACGCTCAATGACCTGAAGCAGATTCCGGGCCCAAAGCTATTGCACGTCATTACTACCAAAGGCAAAGGATATTCTAAGGCGGAAAAGGATCAAACCAGGTGGCATGCTCCGGGGCTGTTTGATAAAGTTACCGGCGAAATTTTTAAAAAACAATACGAAACGCCACAACCGCCTAAGTATCAGGATGTTTTTGGCAAAACGATTATCGAGCTGGCAAAACAAAACGATAAAATATTTGGCATTACTCCTGCAATGCCTTCGGGATGTTCGCTCAAGAATATGATGGACGAAATGCCGGATAGAGCAATTGATGTGGGGATATGCGAGCAGCACGCTGTTACACTCAGCGCCGGCATGGCTACACAGGGGCTGAAAGTCTTTTGCAATATTTATTCTTCATTTATGCAAAGGGCGTATGACCAGGTAGTTCATGATGTGGCTATACAGAAACTGCCGGTTATCTTCTGTCTCGACAGGGCAGGGGTTGTGGGCGATGATGGGCCCACACACCATGGCGTTTATGACATTGCTTATTTCCGATGCATTCCCAATATGGTCATCAGTGCGCCGATGAATGAGCGCGAATTGCGTAATCTGATGTTTACTGCTCAACTTGAAAAGACCGATTTCCCGATGGTTATCAGGTATCCGCGCGGGCAAGGCGTAATGCCTGAATGGGAGATGCCAATGGAGGAAATTGAGATTGGGAAGGGCAGAAAATTAAAAGATGGTAAAGGAATTGCGATTCTTAGCCTGGGTCATCCGGGCAATTTTGCGGCAAGCGCTATTCGTGATCTCAATAGGGATGAAGTATATCCGGCACATTTCGATATGCGGTTTGCCAAACCCTTGGACGAAGAATTGCTTCATGAGGTATGCCGCAATTATCCAAAAATAATAACCGTTGAGGATGGAGCCATAAAAGGAGGATTTGGCAGCGCTGTTCTGGAATTTATGGCCGAAAACGGCTACAAAAACGAGGTAAAAATTTTGGGCATACCCGACAGGTTAGTGGAACACGGCACATTGAAAGAACTGCATAAAGAATGTGGCTATGATGCCGAAGGAATATTGGTAACCGTTAAAGAAATGCAGAAAGAAAAAATTAAAGAAACTGTTGTTTAGTTGTTGAATATTAGAAGATTGTCAGATTGTCTGATTGCAGATTTCAAATAAAATCATGTCAATAGGTGTCTGATTTAATTCGTTATCATCTTACCATTTTCGATTCTCAAATAAATGGATTTCGTCAAATTGCCAAGCCCAGCCCGAAGGTTATCGAAAAAAGAAGAATGGTAAGCGACAGATTTTTCAATTCCTCATCATACACATCGGTTGATTTTGAGGTATTTATTCTGTAAATATTTCTAAAAAACAGAGGTACTGCCAGCAGAAACATCCATTGAAACGCAGTTTGATAATGTATCCATGTAAAACAAACTGCCAGTATAATTGCTGTTACAACAATTATACTATGATAAATTTTAGCTTTTTGCACGCCCATTTTCACCACTAAAGTGCTTTTTCCTGCCAACCTGTCTGAGGCTTCATCTCGTATATTATTAATATTGAGCACACCCATACTCAATAATCCAAAAGCCGAAGCCGGCAGTAATACAGGCCACTGCCATTGTTTGGTATGTAATATATATATACCACACACTGCCACCAACCCAAAGAAAATAAAAACACTAAAGTCGCCCAATCCGGCATATCCATAGGGTTTTTTGCCCATTGTATAGGTAAGCGCCGCAGCAATGCTCAAAAGACCCACTAATAAAAAGAATAAATAAACTGCCATGCCTGAACCTTTCAGACCCATAATTATTAAGATAATTCCGGTAACGAATGTGAATGAGGAAAGGATTATCAGCATCAGCCTCATTTGAGAGGGAGTAATCCGCCCGCTTGTAAGCGCTCTTTCGTATTTGCTGGTACGGTTTTCATCGGCTTTTTTTATAAAATCGCCATAGTCATTGGCATAATTTGACAATATTTGGAGCAAAATAGCCGTTGTTAGCCCTAAAATAAAGACAACCAGGTTGAATTTTTTTTCCGAAAAAGCAATTGCACTGCCAATAAAAATATTTGAAACCGCTAAGGGTAAGGTTTTGGGCCTTGCAGCAGCTATCCAGGGTTTTATGCTCATTATTTTTCTGTGTTAAGCTATTAAACAGGGGTTGAAGTTAATATTAAATGATCTGTTCAATTGATTATTATTAATGATTGATATTGCTTTCACTGCTTTTGCAGGGAGGAGGGCAATATTATTAACTAATTGTAGAACAATCAAATAAAAATGTCAATAAAAAATTGGGATATTTAAAATCTTACCCTTACCTTTGCACTCCCAAATAAAATTTGGCGAAAATATGTCACAAAGAATCAGAATAAAATTACAATCTTACGATCACAACTTAGTTGATAAATCGGCTGAAAAAATCGTAAAGACCGTGCGCAGCACAGGCGCTGTGGTTACAGGCCCTATTCCTTTGCCCACACATCGCAAAATTTTTACTGTTCTTCGTTCACCGCACGTGAACAAAAAAAGCCGCGAACAGTTTCAATTGGCTACCCACAAAAGGTTATTGGATATATATACTTCTTCTTCACGTACAGTAGATGCGTTGTCAAAACTGGATCTGCCAAGCGGCGTGGAAGTGGAGATTAAAGCATAAAATTGTTTTGTTTAAAACAAACAATTAACGAAACAATCGTTTCAAAATAGTTCTTATAAAAAAAAATTCATCTCTCAAATCCGCTACAGCGGGCCAAAAGAGCACTGAAATCAAAGTTTCTTCTGGGAAAAGCTCAGAGGAGGCGTTAAATAAAAACAAGCCGTTCAGGGTTTGTTTACCGCCGGTACTTCTTAAAAAATAGAAAAGGTTGGCGGCTCCGATTCCGGCTACAGTCGGAACTATCGGAAGGGATCGAATGTCAGATATTCCCGGAAACAGGAACCACCTTTCTTGACGTGTCCCCCAATAATCCTGAAGGCAAATAAAATTTTTTTAAAATGAAAGGTATTATTGGGAAAAAATTGGGAATGACCAGTGTCTATGATCCTTCGGGCAAACAAACTGCCTGCACAGTGATTGAGGCAGGTCCCTGTGTAGTTACGCAGGTGAAGACAAAAGAAACAGATGGCTATAGTGCATTGCAAATCTCATTTGGAGATAAAAAAGAAAGCCGCACCACGCAACCAGAAAAAAACCACTACGCAAAAGCCAATACTTCGGCTAAAAAAGTTTCAAAAGAATTTCGCGATTTTTCAATTAATAAAAATTTAGGGGATACGATCACCGTTGACATCTTTGAAGAAGGTGAAAAGGTAAACGTGGTAGGTACTACCAAAGGAAAAGGTTTTCAGGGCGTAGTTAAACGTCATGGTTTTCATGGAGTAGGTGAGCAGTCGCACGGGCAGCACGACCGTCAGAGAGCGCCCGGTTCATTGGGTAACTCATCTGATGCCAGCCGTGTAATGAAGGGTTTGCGCATGGCAGGCCGTATGGGAGGCGAAAGAGTGAAAATGAAAGGATTAAAGGTGATGAAAGTTTTCCCCGAAAAGAACTATATCTTGATAAGCGGTTCTGTTCCGGGTCATATCGGATCTATTGTTTTAATTCAAAATTAATTTAACCGATAAACTTAAAAATTTAGAAAATGCAGATTGAAGTTTTAAATATAAAGGGAAAAGGCACAGGCCGTTCGGTTGAATTACCAGATGATATTTTTGGAATTGAACCCAACGATCACGTAATATATTTGGCAGTTAAGCAATATCTTGCGGCGCAACGTCAGGGTACACACAAGGTGAAAACCCGCGCTGAAGTGAAGGGCGCCAGCAGAAAATTGCACAAACAAAAAGGCACCGGCGGTAGCCGTAAAGGTAATATCCGTAACCCGTTATACAAGGGTGGTGGTACCATTTTTGGGCCAAAGCCTCATGAATATGATTTTAAACTGAACAAAAAGGTTAAAGATCTGGCTAAGATGTCGGCCCTGGCTCACAAAGCAAAAGATAGTGCAATTGTAGTAGTAGAGGATATTGTATTGGATACGCCCAAAACTAAAACAGCAGCCGAAATACTGAAGAACCTGAAGGTGAATGATAAAAAATCAATGTTTGTATTGGCCGAACCAAATGATAATGTGGAAATATCATTAAGAAATATTGATACTGTATTGAGCGTTCTTTTGAACGACATTAATACTTATGATATTGTAAATGCTGATGTACTCGTTCTTACAGAAGGAGCAGCAAAAATTTTTACTGAAGAAGAGCAGGCAGTAGAAGCATAATGATAAACTGAAAAATAGAAAAAAATGAAACCATCAGAAATATTAATTAAGCCTATCATTACAGAAAAAGCAAATGCGCAACAGGAAAAGTTTCGCCGCTATGCTTTTAAGGTAGCCAAAAAGTCGAATAAGTTAGAGATCAAAAAGGCCATTGAAACTATGTATGGCGTAAACGTAACTAATGTGAACACAGTGGTTTCTCCCGCAAAGAATAAAACCCGTTATACTAAGGCAGGTTTTATTAAGGGGCGTAAGCCAGGCTTTAAGAAGGCTTACATAACAGTGGCTGAGGGCGAGGAAATTGATTTGTATTCACATATTTAAGCAAAAAGGGTATAAGTAATATCCTTTTAACAATAACAGAAAGGCAAACAACCGCCGCGAAGTGTTGAAAAAGCTGATAAGCAAAAGAAATTTTTAAAATGGCATTAAAAAAATTTAAACCAGTTACCGCAGGAACCCGTTGGAGAATCGGGAATGCGTATGCTGAAATCACTACTAATAAACCTGAAAAGAGTTTATTGGAAACCAAAAAGAGTTCGGGTGGCAGAAACTCTTCCGGCCATCTTACCATGAGGTACAGAGGTGGTGGACAAAAACAAAAATATCGTCTTGTTGACTTTAAAAGAGATAAGCATAACGTAGAAGCAAAAGTAGCTTCCATTGAGTATGATCCGAACCGTACTGCGTTTATCGCTTTGGTGGAATATACCGATGGTGAAAAGCGTTATATCATTGCTCCACAGGGTATTAAAGTAGGTTCTACCGTTATCAGCGGTCCGAGTGTAGCGCCTGAAGTGGGTAATACGCTGCTTCTTAAAAATATGCCTTTGGGTACCAATGTGCATAATATTGAACTTCGTCCCGGACAGGGTGGTGTGATGTCGCGCAGCGCCGGTTCTTCGGCACAGCTGACCAATAAGGAAGAAAAGTATGCTATTCTGAAAATGCCATCAGGTGAGTTAAGAAAAGTGTTGATTAATTGCTTTGCAACCGTAGGTGTGGTAAGTAATAGCGACCACAGCCTGCAAAGTATGGGTAAAGCTGGACGCAACAGATGGAAAGGCATTAAACCACGTACACGTGGTGTGGCAATGAACCCTGTAGATCACCCAATGGGTGGTGGTGAAGGTCGTGCATCAGGAGGACATCCTCGCAGCAGAACCGGTAAATACGCCAAAGGTGAAAAGACAAGAACCAAGGGTAAAGCAAGTGATAAACTTATTATCCAACGCAAAGATGGTAGTAAGTTGGCTAAATAAATGAGTGAAAAAAATTATAAATCTTAAATCTTAATTATAAATGGCTCGTTCGATTAAAAAAGGTCCTTATATAGCCACACACCTCGAAAAAAAGGTATTAGCTATAAACGAAGGAGGAGCAAAAAAGGCAGTAATAAAAACCTGGAGCCGTCGCTCTACTATTACTCCCGATTTTGTAGGCCACACATTTGCCGTGCACAATGGCAATAAATTTATACCTGTGTATGTAACAGAGTTTATGGTGGGACATAAATTAGGTGAGTTTGCACCCACCCGTCACTTCAAAGGACATGCGGGTAATAAATAAAATTGATAAAAAAAAGTAAGTATGGTGTTAGGCCTGTGGCCAAAACCTGAAACTCGAAATAAATAAAATGGAAGCAGTAGCAAAACTTAGAAATTATCCGACATCACCCCGAAAAATGAGGCTTTTGGCTGATTTAATTCGCGGCAAAAAGGTGGATTTAGTGTTGGCAGAATTGGAGCACAACCCCAAACATCCTGCTGTACCTTTGCGCAAACTGGTGCTTAACGCAATCAACAACTGGAAGCAGGTAAACGAAGGCGGTGATGAAACCTCTTTGATTATCAAAACCATTTTCGTAGATGAAGGAAGAACATTAAAGCGTATGCGCCCTGCACCTCAGGGTCGTGGATACAAAATCCGCAAACGCAGCAATCACGTTACCATCATTGTAGATGAAAGACTGGAAAGTGATAAAAAGGAAAGAAAAAGCAACACAGAAAATGTGAAGAGCGAAGTAAAGAAAGCTCCTGCAAAAAAGACAAAAGAAACTAAAAACGCATAACCAATAAATATGGGTCAAAAAGCAAATCCAATTGGTAACAGATTAGGTATTATCCGCGGATGGGAATCTAACTGGTACGGAAGCAAAAAAGACTTTGCATCCAAATTGATTGAAGACGATAAAATCAGAAATTACCTCAATGCACGTATCAATAAAGGAGGTATTTCCAAAATAGTTATCGAAAGAACTTTAGGAAAGTTGATTATTACGATTCATACATCCAAACCCGGTATCATCATCGGTAAGGGTGGTGGAGAAGTAGATCGTATTAAGGAAGAGTTGAAAAAACTTACCGGAAACGACGATGTGCAAATCAACATTCTGGAAATACGCAGGCCTGAAACCGATGCTACAATCGTAGGCGATACTATTGCCCGTCAAATAGAAAACCGTATCAACTACAAACGCGCAACCAAAATGGCAATTGCATCTGCTTTGCGTATGGGTGCCGAAGGAATAAAGGTGAAGTTGAGTGGCCGCTTGAATGGTGCCGAAATTGCACGTAGCGAAGAGTTTAAACAAGGTCGTGTTCCGTTGCACACTTTCCGTATGGACATTGATTATGCAAGCGT
This sequence comes from Chitinophagaceae bacterium, assembly GCA_023957575.1. GTDB lineage: Bacteria > Bacteroidota > Bacteroidia > Chitinophagales > Chitinophagaceae > Niabella. Next base: position 487,015 of record JAMLGU010000002.1, read on the forward strand.
ATTTGCTCAAACCGTTTATGGAAAAATAGGTATCAAGGTTTGGATTTGTAAAGGCGAGGTATTGGCGAAGAGAGATTTAAATCCAAATTTCATTTCGGGCAATGAAAAATCGGCCGGTGGCGACAGAAGAGATCATAGAAGAGACGACAGAAGAGGCGACAGAAGAGGCGGCGGCAGAGATAGAAGAAATTAATATATTATCAAATTAGCGAATTGTAAAATCAATATAAAATGTTACAACCGAAAAGGACAAAGCACAGGAAAATGCAAAAAGGCCGCATGAAGGGTAATGCAAAAAGAGGCGCTACCATTTCTTTTGGCTCCTATGCTTTAAAGGCATTAGACTCTCACTGGATTACCGACCGCCAGATAGAGGCTGCACGTCAGGCGCTTACACGTAGTATGAAGAGGGAAGGTAATGTGTGGATTCGTATTTTCCCTGACAAGCCAATTACAAAAAAACCAGCTGAAGTGAGGATGGGTAAAGGAAAAGGTAATCTGGAGTATTGGGCAGCTGTAGTGCAACCGGGTCGCATCATTTTTGAAGTAGATGGTGTGAGTGAAGAAATTGCACGTAGAGCATTGGCTTTGGCTTCGGGTAAGCTACCGATTAAAACCAAGTTTACCATGCGTAGAGATTTAGTAACTAACTAAAAACTTTAAAAAGATGTCTAAGAAAAAAGATTATATAAAAAGCATTGTAGGTTTAAGCGCCGAAGACCTGAAGATGCAATTGGAGCAAAACAAACAACGTTTAAAAAAGCTGGAGTTTTCTCATGCAATTACTCCTTTAGAAAATCCAATGTCTATACGCAGCGTGCGCAAAGACATTGCCAGGATTGAAACGCTTTTGAAACAAAAAGCAGTAAGCGAAAAAGCGTAACAATAAATTAGAAATAGTCAAAAGGAAAATAAAATGTCTGAAAGAAATTTAAGAAAAACAAGAATAGGAGTTGTTACCAGCAACAAAATGACAAAAACAATCACTGTTGCGGTAGAAAGGAAAATCAAACACCCTATTTATGGAAAGTTCCTTAAAAAAACTACCAGATTTCATGCTCATGACGAAAAAAATGAGTGTAGTATTGGTGATACAGTAAAAATAATGGAAACCCGCCCGCTGAGTAAAACTAAGCGTTGGAGACTGGTAGAAGTATTGGAAAAAGTAAAATAGTATTTATATATTGAATTGGAAAGAGTGAATTTTTAATTCATAACTCATAATTCATAATTCAAAATTAGTAAAATGATACAGCAAGAAAGCAGGTTAAATGTAGCTGATAATAGCGGAGCAAAAGAAGTACTTTGTATTAGAGTATTAGGAAATAGTGGTCAGCGTTATGCCAAAATTGGCGATAAAATTGTTGTTACGGTAAAAGATGCAATGCCTGCCGGAGGTATTAAAAAAGGTACGGTAGCAAAAGCAGTAATTGTGCGCACTACCGATAAACTGCGCCGTAAGGATGGTTCTTATATTCGTTTTGACGACAACGCTGTTGTGATTCTTAACGCTGCTGATGAGCCCAGAGGTACCCGTATCTTTGGACCGGTGGCCAGAGAACTACGCGATAAGGGGTATATGAAAATTGTTTCTTTGGCTCCCGAAGTTCTTTAAAAACCCTGAATGTTGAAACTGTAAAGCAACAGACATTTAAAAATAAAAAATCAGCCTACACGTAAAATTCAGGCGTAAGGCATAAAGCATACAGATATGAGTAACAGATTTAAACCTAAGTACAATATTAAAAAAGGCGATCAGGTAGTGGTTATTACCGGTGAAGATAAAGACACCAAAAAACCTCGTCTGGTGAAGCAGGTACTTTTGGAAGAAGGAAAGGTTTTGGTAGAAGGCGTAAACATCGTTACCCGCCATACCAAACCATCTGCCACTAACACCAGAGGCGGACTGGTAAAAAAAGAAGCCCCCATTCACATTAGTAATGTTATGCTTTGGGATGCTAAAGCCAAAGCGCCTGCTAAGGTAAAACGTGAAAGGGTGGAAGGTAAGGTAGAACGTATTTCTAAAAAATCAGGAGTAAAAATTTAATCCTTAGTGTCCTTTGTAAATAAAAGAGAATATGAGTACAAATACAACATATATACCCAGGTTAGCCCAAAAATATAAAGACGAAGTAGTTCCGGCACTGGTAAAGAAATTTGCTTACAAAAGCGTAATGAAAGCTCCCAAACTTCAAAAAATTTGCGTAAATCGTGGCGTAAATGGCGCTGTGGCAGATAAAAAATTAGTTGATATAGCAGTAGAGGAGCTATCAACCATCACCGGACAAAAGGCTGTGATTACTCATTCCAAAAAAGATATCTCTAACTTTAAACTTCGCCGCAACATGCCAATCGGCGCAAGAGTAACTTTAAGAGGTGAAAAAATGTATGAGTTTCTTGACAGGCTGATTGCTGTGGCTCTGCCTCGTGTACGTGATTTTAAAGGAATTAACGAAAAATCCTTTGACGGTCGTGGAAACTATACAATGGGTGTTACAGAACAAATCATCTTCCCTGAAATTGATATTGATAAGGTAAATAAAATTACCGGCATGGATATCACTTTCGTAACATCTGCAGAAACAGATGAAGAAGCGTATGCTTTGCTGAAAGAACTGGGAATGCCTTTCAAAAATATTAAGAAGTAAATTCTAAAAATCAGAAATAAAAGAAACAAATGGCAAAAACTTCAGTTATAGCGCGTCAACTAAAAAGAGAAAAAATGGTTGAAAAATATGCAGCTAAAAGAGAAGCATTGAAAACCGCTGGCGATTGGGCTGCATTGGATAAACTTCCTAAGAATGGTTCAAAAGTACGTTTGAAAAATCGTTGTCAGTTGACTGGTCGTCCAAAAGGCTATGTTCGTTATTTTGGTATTTCAAGGGTTGCCCTGCGCGACATGGCACTTTATGGAAAAATACCCGGACTTAAAAAAGCAAGCTGGTAAGTAGTTTTTCACCGAAAGGGAAACCGTATGAAGCCGTAAGACAGGGTATGGGCTTATATCAAAAATCACCCACTATTAAGAACAGAAATAATTTTATATAAAAATGGTAACAGATCCTATTGCAGATTTTTTAACTAGAATACGTAATGCTCAAATGGCAGGCCACCGTGTAGTTGATATTCCTGCATCGAACCTTAAAAAACGTATTACAGAAATTTTATACAATCAGGGTTATATTCTTAAGTATAAATTTGAGGACGATAACAAACAAGGAGTTATCAAAATAGCATTGAAATATAATACTGACACTAAGCTGCCGGCTATTCAAAGCCTCGAAAGAGTGAGCCGTCCGGGATTGCGCCAGTATGCAAAACCATCCGAAATCAAAAGAGTTAAAAATGGTTTGGGCATAGCTATCGTATCCACATCCAAAGGAGTGATGACTGATAAGGATGCCCGCTCTCAAAATGTTGGCGGAGAAGTTCTTTGCTATATTTATTAATATTTGTGCAGCCAATACATTAAGCCGAACCTATATAGGCTGATCGGTTGGCAGAATAGAAGAATAATAAAGTAAAAATTTTAAATTTAAATTAGTATGTCTCGTATAGGTAAACAACCAATTATAATTCCCGAAGGTGTAACAGTTGCGGTTAGCAACGACAATGTAGTAACCGTAAAAGGTAAAAAAGGAGAGCTGAAACAGCAGATAGATAAAGATATTAAGGTAGAAGTGAAAGACGGTGAAGTTAATATTACACGTCCTACCGATCAAATTAATCATCGCGCTTTGCACGGTTTATATCGTGCATTAATTGCAAACCTGGTTCATGGAGTAACCGAAGGTTTTGAAAAGAAACTTGAGCTGGTTGGTGTGGGTTTCAAAGCTGCAAATCAGGGTAACCTGTTAGATTTGGCTTTGGGTTATTCGCACAACATTGTGTTTGATATACCTAAAGAACTTACCGTAACCACTGAGCAGGTAAAGGGTCAGAATCCGATTGTAACTATTTCTGGAATGGACAAACAATTAGTAGGTGCGGTTTGTGCTAAAATCCGCAGTCTGCGTAAGCCGGAACCATATAAAGGTAAAGGTATTCGTTTTGTAGGTGAGGTAGTAAGGAAGAAAGCAGGTAAATCAGCTGGTAAATAATAAAATCAATTTGTGATTGGATAAGAGAAGTAAATCCAAAATTTTCTCAGCCGGTCAAAAATTTAAATTGTTTAAATAAAAATGGCAAACGCAAAAACAAATAGAAGAACTAAGATTCGCCACACAATACGCCGTAAAATCAGTGGTACTGCACAAAAACCACGTTTGGCTGTATTTCGTAGTAATACAGATATTTATGCCCAGTTGATTGATGATGACAACGGTGTAACACTGGCTTCCGCTTCTTCAAAAGATAAGGATATTGCTGCACAAAAAGGTACAAAATCCGAAAAAAGCAAATTAGTAGGTGCAACGATTGCACGTAAAGCAGGAGAAATAAAAGTACAGGAAGTTGTATTTGACAGAGGTGGATATTTGTACCACGGTCGTGTAAAAGCTGTAGCAGAAGCAGCCAGAGAAGGAGGATTGCAGTTTTAAAACAGTATTTAATTATAAATAATAATAATGTCAACAGTCATTTTAAACAGAGTAAAAGCAAGTGAACTTGAGCTAAAAGACAAGGTAGTTGCTATTAATCGTGTGGTAAAAACAACAAAGGGCGGACGTGCTTTTAGTTTCTCTGCTCTGGTGGTAGTAGGCGATGGTAACGGGATAGTAGGGCACGGATTAGGAAAGGCTAAGGAGGTTCAGGAAGCAATTACAAAAGGTATTGAAGATGCCAAGAAGAATTTGATAAAAGTTCCTATTTCCAAAGGCACTATTCCTCATGACCAATGGAGCAAAGAAGGAGCAGCCAAGGTGATGATTAAACCTGCAACACCCGGTACCGGAGTAATTGCCGGTGGTAGCATGCGTGCAGTACTTGAGGCTGCGGGTTACACCGATGTTCTTTCAAAATCTTTGGGTTCTGCCAATCCGCATAACGTGGTAAAAGCTACCTTCAAGGCATTAGCCACTTTGCGTGAGCCGGTAAGTGTTGCTAAAACCCGCCATATTGGTTTGAAGAAAGTATTTAACGGATAAAACTGTTTGTGGTTTGAAGTTTAAAGTTTTGGCTGTTAAAATTAAGTTTTGAAAACTACCAGAACATTGAATATCAAATATCAGACATCAAACAAAAGTATCATGAAAAAAATTAGAATAACATTAGTAAAAAGTCCGATTGACAGACCGGAAAGACAAAAACTTACTTTGAAAGCTTTAGGACTTAATAAAACTAATAGCAGCAAAGAAGTAGAAGCTACACCTCAAATACTGGGTATGGTACGTAAGGTGGAGCACATGGTGAAGGTTGAAGAAATTTAAATTGTAAATTGCAGAATGTAAAATTTTAAATGTAAAACCATAGCGAGCCTCAAAGTGTTTTACATTCTTAGTTTTACATTTATTGTTTCATAATTCTTTGAGGCGTAAGTAAAAAATTATACAAATGAAGTTACATCAGTTAAAGCCTGCAAAAGGCGCTGTACAAAAAGAAAAAAGAATTGGTCGTGGAGAGGGAAGCGGACATGGCGGCACTTCTACCAAAGGTAACAAAGGTGGCCAAAGCCGCGCCGGTTACAAAAGAAAATTGGGCCATGAGGGTGGTCAGATGCCTATCCAGCGCAGAACGCCGAAAAGAGGATTTAAAAATCCGCATAGGGTTGAATATAAAGTGATTAATGTTGGTCAATTGGATCAATGGGCTGAAACATATAGCATTAGTGAATTTACCATTGAAAGTCTATATGAAGTGGGACTTACCGGAAAAACCGATAAGGTAAAACTGCTGGCTAAAGGTGAACTGAAGGGGAAATACACCATTAAAGTTGACGCAGCCAGCGACAAAGCCAAATCAATTGTAGAGGCTGCCGGCGGTAGTGTAGAAATTGTAAAATAATTAGTTTCAAAAAATTTGATGCAATGGAATGCGTCATTTAATTTTGAATTATTGTCCATTTAAGTCGAAATTCAGTGAAAAAACTAATACAAACTTTAAAAAATATATGGGGTATTGAAGAATTAAGAAGTAAAATTCTTTATACGCTGTTGCTGGTGGGAATATACAGGATTGGAGCCTATATTGTGTTGCCCGGTATTAATCCAATTGTACTGGAACAACATAGTAAAAATAACGCTCAAACCGGTATCCTCGATTTGATTAACACTTTTGCAGGAGGCGCTTTTAATATGGCCTCTATTTTTGCATTGGGTATCATGCCTTATATTACTGCTTCTATCTTTATGCAGTTACTTACTGTGCTGGTGCCTACCTTTCAAAAAATGCAAAAAGAGGGTGAAAGCGGCCAAAAGAAAATTAATCAGCTTACCCGATACATTACTGTTTTGGTTACTATGGTTCAGGCGTTTGCTTATGTTACCTATTTGTATCAAACCTCGGGTCCGGCAATTATGGATTCGTACAAGGCATTTTTCCCTATCACAACTGTAATTATATTAACTGCGGGTACATTGTTCGTCATGTGGTTAGGCGAAAGAATTACAGATAAAGGATTGGGTAACGGTACCTCTCTTATCATCATGGTAGGTATTCTTGCCCGCTTTCCACAGGCAATTGGTCAGGAACTTTCATTCAGGTCAACCAGAACCGGCGATATTTTAATATTTATCATTGAAATTGCCTTATTTATTGCCATCAATATGGGTTGTATTATGCTGATACAAGGGGTGAGAAGAGTACCTGTAAACTATGCAAAACAAATTGTGGGGAACCGTCAGTTTGGCGGGGCGCGCCAGTTTTTGCCTTTGAAGGTTAACAGTGCCGGTGTAATGCCCATCATCTTTGCCCAGGCAATTATGTTTGTGCCCACAATGATTACAATGGGAATGAATAATGCCAGTCTTGGCAAAATGTTTACCGATCATACAAATGGCTGGTATATGTTGATTTATGGTGGGGTAGTGGTAGGTTTTACTTATTTATACACCGCTTTGATCTTTAATCCTAAGCAGATATCAGACAATCTGAAACATAATAACGGCTTTATTCCGGGTGTAAAACCTGGCCAGCCCACAACAGATTATATTGGTACTATTATGGATAGAATTACATTACCGGGTGCTATATTATTAGCCTTAATTGGTATTCTTCCCGGTATTATACAGTTGATGTTTGGTATGACACAAGGATTTGCAATGTTCTTTGGCGGTACCTCCCTGCTGATTAACGTAGGTGTTATCTTAGATACTTTACAGCAAATTGAAACGCACCTGATGATGCGTCAATATGATGGCTTGATGAAGAGCGGACGTATTCAGGGAAGACAAACCTCTTCTGCAGTACAGATTTAATCTTTATTAATTGAAATAATTTTTAAAACCCGGTTTTGAACCGGGTTTTTTTATGAAATTTGCATGTTATGATTTATATAAAAAATGATGAACAAATAGAATTGATGCGGAAGAGCGCTTTACTGGTAAGCAGGACATTGGCAGAAGTGGCAAAGATTCTGAAACCGGGGATGACCACTCTTTATGTTGATAATGTTATTGATGAGTTTATCAAAGACCATCAGGGTATTCCATCGTTCAAAGGATATGGACCTGTAAGCAATCCCTACCCCTTTGCATCCTGCATTTCAGTAAATGACGTGGTGGTACACGGGTTCCCAAATAAGAAAGAATTGAAAGAAGGCGATATCGTTTCTATTGACATTGGAATTATTTTAAACAAATGGCATGGCGATCATGCTTATACTTTTGCTATCGGAGAACCTTCAAAAGAAGTGCAGCAGTTGATTAAGATAACAAAGGAATCCTTGTATAAGGGTATAGAAAAAGCGGTTGAGAATAATCGTATCGGCGATATTGCTTTTGCCATACAGGAGCACACCGAGAAAAAACATGGGTATGGCGTGGTACGAGAATTAGTGGGGCACGGGCTGGGCAAAAACCTGCACGAAGATCCACAGGTGCCCAATTACGGCAAAAGAGGAAGCGGAACAAAATTGAAAACAGGAATGGTATTGGCAATTGAACCAATGATTAACTTGGGCACTAAGGATGTTTTTACCGAAAAGGACGGATGGACGGTGAAAACCAGGGATGGTAAGGCTTCTGTTCATTTTGAGCATGATGTGTGCGTGAAAAAGGGGAAGGCAGATGTGCTTTCGGATTATTCAATCATAGAAGAAGCTGAAATTAATAACCCGGAATTGTTTTTTTGTAATTAATTTCTTTTCAAAACGAAAAGGAAGGATTGGTAAAGTATTACCTACCTTTTGTTTATAATCTTGGTTCTATGCCGGATAGTGTGGGTTAGTCATTGTTGCGCATTGCGACTATGACCTTGAAAAAATGCGTTAAAGAAAATATCTCTCCTTTTCACTTCAAACGAAGCTTTTTTCCAATCATTTTTGCAATTCAGTGGATAGAGAAATCTTTTACTTCCTGAACGGTAAGATTTCTCGGCTTCGCTGCGAAATGACGTTGTTTTTATAATGGTGAGATTTCTCCGCTACGCTACGAAATGACGTTGGGGAAGGCTGCGAAATGACATTCTTTTTTTCTGTCATTTCGGAGTGAGAAATCTCTTGGTTTCAGAACGTTAAGATTTCTCCGCTGCGCTACGAAATGACGATCAAAAAAGGCTGGGAATGACCCTGGTTTTATGACTTTATAACGGACTGTGTGGGTTAGTCATTGTTGTGCATTGCGGCAATGGCCTTGAAAAAAATGCGTTAAAAAAATGATTGAAGGTAGTCGTTAAAAGGCCGTCGTTGTCTGAGCGCCGCATGGCCTTCGAAATAAATGCAACTACTGCGCGAGGGTTTAGACTACCGAAATCATTTTTAGCAATTTTTTTCACAGCCTTGATTTTTTTGTTACTTTTTTGTATCAAGGTTGAGATTAAGATTGAGGTTGAGGTTGAGAGGAATGAAAAGAAATGAAGAATAGAATGAGGCGAAGTGCAATAAGAAATCTCCTCGTTTCCAAAACGATGAGATTTCTTCGCTTCGCTGCGAAATGACGGTGGGGAGGGTGCACATGACACCTCAATAGCATCTTCATTTCGAATGGAGTGTAACGAAGTGAGAAGTCTTTTGCTTCCAGAACGGTAAGATTTCTCCGCTTCGCTGCGAAATGACCGTGGAGAGAATGCCAATGACGGCAGGGAAGCTGTGAGTGACGGTGTAGAAGAGCGTAAGAAGTTTTTGCATCAGGACAAAGAAGAAAGACAACAAAAAGCGTCATAGTCCATACAAAAGGTGATAGCGCCGATTTTTATATAGAGCATAAGTTGCTCCGAAGTACCTGTTTTTCCCAAAATGCCTTGACCAATGGTATTTTTGAACTTCAAATAAAGCGTAAAAGGTAATAGATAAAATAAAATTTAGAGGGAAAACCGGCATCTCGTCAGATGACTTTCAACTCAGTTTGTTTCCGGATGGGCTAAAGTGGGTAAACTCGAGTGAACTCTTTTTCGTTTTTTTTACCCCCTTGAATGAAAGACAAAAAGGTGTATTTTTGCCGCTCAAGCTATATGAACGTACATAAAATTTCGGGGAACCCAATTGACAACAAAATGCTGCTTTCTATAGAAGCGCAGCCGGTTTTTTTGGAACTGTCCGCAGAAGCGGTTGAAAAAATTACTCATTGTAGGGATTTTCTTGACAGAAAATTAGATAACAGCACAGAACTTTTTTACGGCATCAATACCGGTTTTGGGTTTTTGCAAAATGTGGCCATCAGCAACGGACAGATTGCCGAGTTGCAATACAACCTGCTGAAATCGCATGCCTGTGGGTTTGGTGAAGAAGTGCCTGAAGAAATAGTGAAATGGATGCTCTTTCTGAAAGTACAGTCATTGGCACAGGGTTATTCGGGTGTACAGGTTGCTACAGTACAACGGCTGATTGATTTTTACAATAATAATATTACACCGGTAGTTTACACCCAGGGTTCATTAGGTGCTTCGGGCGATCTGGCGCCATTGGCGCATCTGAGCCTCCCGTTGATTGGATTGGGTGAGGTAAAATACATGGGTCAAAATTATTCAGGTGAAGAAATATTGAAAAAATTTGGCTGGGAACCATTGGCGCTAAAGAGCAAGGAAGGAATAGCACTGATAAACGGCACCCAGTTTATGACGGCTTATGCGCTCTTTTGCCTATTGAAAGCAGAGGGATTATTTATTCTGTCCGATCTGATTGCCTGTATCTCATTGGATGCATTTGATTGCAGTATTCATCCGTTTCATAAAAATATTCATGCCATCAGGCCGCACAAAGGCCAGGTGGACACAGCAGCCCGCATTTCGGGGCTGATGGAAGGCAGTGAGATGATGGCTAAAGATAAAAAAACAGTTCAGGATCCTTATTCCTTCAGATGTATTCCGCAGGTACACGGCGCTTCAAAAGACGCAGCCAATTTCTTCCTGAAAACGATGATGCAAGAGATCAATTCGGTGACCGACAATCCCAATATTTTTCCCGAAGATGATCTGATATTGTCAGGGGGTAATTTTCACGGTCAGCCTCTGGCGCTCTCTTTCGATTTGATGTGCATGGCAATGGCGGAGATCGGCAATATTTCTGAAAGGCGTACTTATCAGTTATTGTCGGGACAGAGGGGATTGCCATTGTTTCTGATTAAGAATCCGGGACTACATTCGGGCCTGATGATTCCGCAATATACGGCGGCAGGTATTGTAAGTGAGAATAAACAATTGTGTACTCCTGCAAGTATTGACTCTATCGTTTCTTCCAACGGACAGGAAGACCATGTGAGTATGGGGGCCAATGCAGCAGTGAAATGCCTGAAGGTACTGAGGAATGTAGAAAAGATTCTGGCTATTGAGTTGCTTACGGCCTGTCAGGCAATTGAGTACCGGAGGCCGTTGAAAAGTAGTGAAAGGGTAGAGGCCACAGTTGCGGCATTCAGAAAAACGGTACCTTTTAATGAAGAAGACAAGGTGTTGCATGGCGATATGATGAAAGCGCTTGAATTTGTGCGGCGGTATGATGTGAGTGATATCGTTTAGTTTTGGTTGATATATATGCTGATGCCATATATTCCACAGTTGAACGGAGCGTCGCAACTAAAGATGCTATATGTACTTCAGCCGATAAAATAATACTTTAAAATTTTCAGATATGCGTTTTGATTTTGAAAAATACAAGACACCTACGGGCACCCGTCTTCAGTGTAAGGGATGGATTCAGGAAGCAGCATTGCGGATGCTACTCAACAACCTTGACCCTGAGGTGGCTGAAAAACCGGAGGAACTGATCGTGTATGGCGGCAGGGGGAAGGCAGCACGTAATATCAAATCATTGGATTTGATTATAAAAGCGCTGAAAGATTTGGAGGAATATGAAACTTTGCTAATACAGTCCGGAAAACCTGTGGGCATATTGCCCTCTCACAAGAATGCACCCCGTGTGCTGATATCCAACTCGCAGTTAGTACCGCACTGGGCTACCTGGAAACACTTTGATGAATTAGACAAAAAAGGTCTGATGATGTATGGTCAGATGACGGCAGGCTCCTGGATATATATTGGCTCTCAGGGAATTGTGCAGGGCACCTACGAAACTTTTGCAGCTATTGCCAAAAAGCATTTTAATAATACATTGAAAGGAACCCTGTCGGTAACTGCAGGTCTGGGAGGCATGGGAGGCGCCCAACCTTTAGCCGTTACCATGAATGATGGCGTGTGCTTAGTAGCGGAGGTAGAGGATTGGCGGATTCGGAAGCGGATAGAAACCCGTTATTTAGACGTGAGTTTCAAAAATATTGACAAAGCCATTGACAGGGCGCTTGAAGCAAAGGAAAAGGGTGAACGGCTTTCGATAGGTATGGAGTGCAATGCGGTGGATATGTTGCAAAGATTAGTAGAAAGAAACATCGTGCCTGATGTACTTACCGATCAGACTTCGGCACATGATCCATTGACAGGCTACTTTCCACATACCATCAGTAAGAAAGAAGCTTTGGAAATGCGCAAGACAGACCCTGAAAAATATGTGGCGCTGGCCTGCGACTCAATTGTGGAGCATGTGCGGCTGATGCTGGAATTGCAGAAATCGGGCGCCATCACCTTTGATTATGGTAACAATATTCGCGGGCAGGCATTGGAGAAGGGCCTGACCAATGCTTTTGATTTCCCCGGTTTTGTACCGGCGTATATCCGTCCGTTATTCTGCGAAGGTAAAGGGCCTTTCAGATGGGCGGCGCTGAGTGGCAACCCCGATGATATCAGGGCTACGGACGAATTGATACTGGAACTGTTTCCCGAAAATGAATCGCTGCATCGGTGGATAACCATGGCTCAGGAGCGGATAGCATTTCAGGGGCTGCCGGCACGAATCTGCTGGTTGGGTATGGGTGAGCGGGTGCGTGCCGGTCTGGCATTTAATGAATTGGTGCGCAGGGGGAAAGTGCAGGCGCCGATTGTCATAGGCCGCGACCATTTAGACACCGGTTCGGTGGCTTCGCCCAACAGAGAAACAGAAGCTATGCTGGACGGCAGTGATGCGGTAGCCGACTGGCCGGTGCTGAATGCACTGATTAATACTGCCGGCGGCGCCAGTTGGGTATCGCTGCATCATGGTGGGGGAGTAGGTATGGGCTACTCCATACATGCGGGAATGGTGATAGTGGCAGATGGCACACCCGAGGCAGCCGAAAGACTGAACCGTGTGTTGCACAACGACCCTGCAATGGGTGTGATACGGCATGCCGATGCGGGCTATGACATTGCCAGAGATATGGCCAGAAAATATTGGTTAGACATTAAGGAAAGGTTGAAATAACTTTGTACCTTTTATAAAAATTATTTTGATTTAGAAAGTGAGTCTAACGGGCTTTTAATTTTTTTCAGGTCTTTGTCGGCTACATGGGTATAAATCATGGTAGTTTTAATATCGTTATGCCCCAACAATTTCTGAATCAGGCTGATATCGGTCTATTTGAAAAGAAGCCATAATTAAAAAATATAGCGCACAAAGGCCTGCGCATTTTAAATATAATAATTATGCACAAAAGTAATAGATTATGCGTGATAATGAAAATTAAAAATCATTTAGAGCAATCAATAAAGGAATAAATAAGTGATTTTCAAGGCAATAAAAAAAATTTAACAAAAGTTATTAAAAATGAAAAAGAAGAGATAACTTGCGTCTATTTATGAGTTAGTGGCAATGCCAAGCCAAAACAAGGAACAATGAAACCTGAATTGAAAAGGATAAGAAAAGTAGAATATGATATAGATCCAAATAGATACGAATTACGAGATGGAAGAGAAATCAATGCCCCATTGTGTCCATACGGAAACCACTACAAATGGATAGGGTTTGACTTAAAAACGAATGAATATGTTAGATTTGCGAAATCTGTGTTTAAATTACTTATAAATAAAAATGGTAAATGAATAATAAAAAATATGGTATAGAGGGATTTGATGCCCCAGAACTTGAAAAATTTAGGTGGATTGATGCCTACGGAATAGATACTGAATCTATACAGCTTTCTAATTACAGAGGAAAGTTCATTGTATTGTATTGCTTCCAAAGTTGGTGCCCTGGTTGCCATAAAATTGGCTTACCTTCCCTACAACAAATGGTCTCTGCATTAGAAAACAATGAAGCAATCAAGTTCTTCGCTATTCAAACGGTGTTTGAAGGCAAAAGTCAAAACACTTTTGAAAAATTAAAAGAAACACAAAAGCAGTATAAATTAGAAATTCCTTTTGGACAAGATGAGGGAAATGAAAGTACACATAATATTTCAAGTGTAATGTATCATTACAGAACAGGAGGAACCCCTTGGTTCATTTTTATAAACCAAGAAGGAAAAGTAGTGTTCAATGATTTTCATTTGAATACCGAAAAAGCAATTGAATTTTTACAAACAATTAAATAAATTTTATATGCAAAAATGGATAGATGTAATAAGATTAGCCAATAATGGCAACCTTAAACCAGATCAAAGAATTGAAAAATCGGTAGAAGAATGGAAATCACTTCTTACCGAAGAACAATTTTATGTAACTCGTAAAAAAGGAACAGAGAGAGCTCACAGCTCCGAAATGTGTAATTTGTTTGAACCTGGCAAATATGCTTGTATATGTTGTAACACTGTACTTTTTGACAGCGAAGAAAAATTTCAAAGTGGAACAGGGTGGCCTAGTTTTACACAGCCCATTAAAGAGAATGTAATTAATTATATCAAAGATGTTACATTTGGTATGTATCGAATAGAAACAACTTGTAGCACTTGCGATGCTCATTTGGGACACGTTTTTCAAGATGGGCCTATGCCAAGCGGATTGCGATTTTGCATAAATGCTGTCGCTCTAAAGAAAGTAAAATCTGATGAGAAAAAAATTACATTTGGTGGTGGTTGCTTTTGGTGTACAGAAGCGATGTTTCAACAACTAAAAGGAGTTGTAAAAGTAGAAAGCGGCTATAGTGGTGGCGAAATTATCAATCCTACTTATAGAGAAGTGTGTTCTGGAACTACCGGTCACGCAGAAGTAATTGAAATTACCTACTTACCTTCTGAAATCAGCTTTGAAGACTTGATAAAAATTCATTTAACTACTCACAACCCAACAACCATAAATAAACAAGGTGCTGATAGAGGAACACAGTATCGTAGCATTATCTTTTATAGAACAGAAGAAGAAAAAATGCTCGCTTTAAAAGTCATTGAAGAAGTTCAACCTGCCTACGATGATATGATTGTAACAGAAGTGAAAATGTTTGAGCATTTTTACAAAGCAGAAGCAAATCACCAAGATTATTACAATCGCAATAGCGAAGCTGGATATTGTACCGCAGTGATAAATCCCAAATTAGCAAAATTAAAATCACTCTATAAAGATAAACTGAGATAAAGATGGATATTTCAATATTAAGATTAGAAGAAAAACTTCCCGAGTGGAGAATTGTACCTATTTTTGAAGAAGTTATACCAAAGACTAGTGACTTTTTAGGTAGTCCACTACTTATATTGTTTTTTAGCTTAGGCTGCTCTGGTTGTTTGGGAAGAGCAATCCCCTTTGCTAATAGAGTAGTCTATGAAAAGGGAAATAGCATTAAAGTTATTGGTATTCATACCAATTTTGAAGGAGTTGACTTTTCAATAGGGCAATTTCAAATAGCAAAGGAGCAGTATGTTATCAGGTTTCCATTTTTTAAAGACTTTAATTTCGACACAACTTTTTTAGATTACGGAGCAGGTGGTACGCCCCATTGGATTTTGGTAGATGCTAACGGAATTGTGAAATATTCTATTTTTGGTTCCGATCCTAATAATGCTCTGTTGAGACTGGACTATAAGATAGATGAACTTATTAATTTTCAA